>CAWFOB010000006.1:0-678261 GCA_963817375.1 uncultured Thermoleophilia bacterium
ACGCATCGTGCGGTCGCCGTCCTGCCCGCCGTCGACCACCTGCAGGACAAGATCACCGAGCACGCGCGCTTCGACGACCACTAGCCGTTTCAGCGACCATCGGCGGCATGAACTGGAAGCGCCTGGCGCTGATCGTCGTCGGCATCGCCGCCGTCGCCGGCACGTTCATCTTCTTCCTGCCCTCGCTGGCGTCGTATGCAGACGTCTGGGACGTCGTCCAGACGCTCTCCTGGCCGTGGATCGTCGCGCTGCTCGCGGCGACCGCGCTCAACATCGCCACGTTCGCGCCCCCGTGGATGGTCGTGCTGCCGGGGCTGCGCTTCTGGCCGGCGCTCGAGGTGACGCAGGCGTCGACGGCGCTCTCGATCGTGCTGCCGGCCGGGACGGCGGCGGGCATCGCCGGCTCGTACGGGATCCTGCGCAGCTGGGGCTTCGAGGGGCGCTCCGTCGCGCGCGCGATCACGCTCGTGAGCCTCTGGAACCAGTTTTGCAACCTGCTCTGGCCGATCCTGGCCGTGTTCCTGCTGACCGCCTTCGGCGAGCAGGCTGCGTTCCTCGCCACGGCCGCGTTCATCGGCGTCGCCGTGCTCGGCGTCCTGATCGCCGGCTTCATGGTCGTTATGGTCAGCAACAGCCTGGCCTACGACCTCGGGGAGGTCGCGGCGCGGGTGGCTAACTGGTTCCTGCGCAAGGTCCGGCGCGGCCCGGTGGCGTGGGGCGGGCCGAGCTTCGAGCGCTTCCGCGACGAGGCGGGTGACCTGCTGCGCCGGCGCTGGCTCGCCTTGACCGGGGCGTCGCTCGCGGGCCACCTGACGACGTTCCTGGTCCTGCTCGTGTCGCTGCGGGCGCTCGACGTCCCGGCCACGCAGGTCACCTTCGAGGAGGCCTTTGCGGCGTGGGCGTTCGTGCGCCTGATCGGCTCCGTCCCGATCACGCCAGGCGACGTCGGCATCGTCGAGTTCGGCCTGACGACGGCGCTGATCGCCTTTGGGGGGAACAACGCCGGCGTGGTCGCGGCGGTGCTCGTCTACCGCTTCCTGACGATCGTGCCGACGCTCCTGCTCGGGCTCGTCACCGCGGCGACCTGGCGGAGGCACGGGCGCGGGTCAGGGCTCTCCCCCGACGCGGACGAGGACGCGGTGGGCGGGAGTCCGGCCCTCTAGTCCGGAGTAGGGTCGGACCAGGGTGTTTCCGGATTGTGCAGGCCCCCGGTCGCGAGGCAGGCTCGGGGCATGAGCGAACACATCACACATACCCAGGGCATCAAGCGGCTCGAGCGCCCCGCGGACGACCGGATGATCGCCGGCGTCGCAGCGGGCCTCGGCCGGTATTTCGATCTCACCCCGACCGTCTTCCGCCTCGCCTTCGTCGTGCTGACGCTGCTCGGCGGGGCCGGGATCCTCATCTACGTGGCCGCGGTGCTGGTCATGCCGAAGGAGGGCGAGGACGCCTCGATCGTCGAGCGCGCCCTCGCCGAGCGGCGGGAGCATCCGGGCCGTCTCGTCGGGCTCGGCCTGCTGGCGCTGGCGATCCTCGTCGTGCTCTCGCAGGCAAGCACCTGGCCGAGCGCGGGCGCCGCGTGGTTCATCGCCGTCGTCGGCCTGGTCGTCCTGCTCGTCTCGAGCACGGGGCGGCCCCGCAGGCTGGCGATCGCCGCGCTGAGCGTCCTCGCAGTGCTGCTCATCTCGGCGGTCGTCGCCGTCGCGGCGGCCTTCGCCTGGTTCGACGTCTCGCTGGGCGACGGCGTCGGCGACCGCGCCTACGCACCGGCGACCGTCGTCGGCGTCCGGCCCGAGTACAAGCTCGGCATCGGCAACCTGAAGATCGATCTCTCCTCGCTCCGCCGGCCGGTGGACGTGAAGGCGAGCGTCGGCATCGGCGAGCTGCGCGTGATCGTCCCCCAGGGCGTCCCCGTGGCGGTCGACGCGAAGGTCAAGGCCGGCTCGATCTCCGCGCTCGGACGGGAGGACGACGGAAAGGACGCCCGCGTGGTGAGCGGCGCGGGGAGCATCCACGTGACGGCACGGGTCGGCGCCGGGCACATCGACATCGTCCGGGCTGGATGAGCCCGGTCCCGGCGCTCCCGTTCTCGCGGAGCGAGAGCGATCGCGTCGTCGCCGGCGTCTGCGGTGGAATCGCCGCGGCGCTCGGCGTCGACGCGACGCTCGTCCGGCTCGTCTTCGCGTTCCTCGCGCTGGCGGGCGGGGCCGGGATCCTGCTCTACCTCGCGCTGTGGGTCTGGACGAGCGGGCGCCGGCCGGTGCTCGGCGTCGTGCTCGTCGCGCTCGCGGCCATGACCATCCTCTTCGCCCTCGGGCTCTCGGACGCGACCGTGCTCGGCATCGGGCTCATCGTCGCGGGGGTGGTGCTGCTTGCCCGTCGCGGCGCGACGCTGCGGCCCGGCGGCAAGTTCACCGTCCCCGGCATCGTGCTTACGATCGCGGGCGCGGCGATCATGCTCGGCCACCTCGGCTCGTCACGGTCGCTCGTCGCACCGGGTGCGCTTGCCGGCGCGCTCCTGCTGCTGCTCGTTCCGTGGACGTGGCAGGTGGCGTCGGAGCGGGCCGAGCGGATCCGCCTGGCCGAGCGCGCCGAGGTCGCCGCTCGGATCCACGACTCGGTGCTCCAGACGCTTGCACTGATCCAGCGCGAGGCGAGCGACGAGCAGCGTGTCAGCGCGCTCGCCCGACGGCAGGAGCGCGATCTGCGCCGCTGGCTCTACGGCAGCGGATACGGCAGCGCGGCGACGCTCGAGGGCGCGCTCGCCGACGCAGCCGCGGACGTCGAGGACGCCTACGGCGTCCGCATCGAGCTCGCGAGCGCGGGCGATGCGCCGCTCGACGAGCCGCTGTCGCAGCTCGTCCTCGCGGCGCGCGAGGCTCTGACGAACGCTGCGAAGCATGCGGGCGTCCACGAGGTCGCCGTCTACACCGACGTCGGCCCGGCTGCCGTCTCCGTGTTCGTGCGGGATCGTGGCGCCGGCTTCGACCGCGAGGCCGTCGGCCCCGACCGCCGCGGCGTCGCCGAGTCGATCGAGGCACGCATGCAGCGCGCGGGCGGCCGCGCGATCATCACGACGGCGCCCGGCGAGGGCACCGAGGTCGAGCTGACGATCCCCCGGGACGAGGAGGCGTGATGCGCATCGTGCTGGTCGACGACCACGAGCTCTTCCGCGCGGGAGTGCGCGGCGAGCTGGGCGCCCGCTTCGACATCGTCGGCGAGGCGGGCAGCGTCGCCGAGGCGGTGCCGCTCATCCGCGAGCAGGACCCTGACGTCGTCCTCCTGGACGTCCATCTCCCCGACGGCGGCGGCGAGGCGGTGATCGCCGCGGTCGCGCCCGAGCGGCCGGGCGTGAAGTTCCTGGCGCTCTCCGTGTCCGACGCCGCCGAGGACGTGATCGGCGTCATCCGCGCGGGCGCGCGCGGATACGTGACGAAGACGATCTCGAGCGACGAGCTCGCCGACGCGATCGTCCGGGTCGGTGACGGCGACGCTGTCTTCTCGCCGCGGCTCGCCGGCTTCGTGCTGGACGCGTTCCGCGCGGGCGAGCCGGTCGGCGCCGATGCCGAGCTGGAGACGCTCACGGCGCGCGAACGCGAGGTGCTCCAGCTGATCGCGCGCGGCTACCGCTACAAGGAGATCGCCGCGCGGCTCCACCTCTCGGTGAAGACGGTCGAGGCGCACGTCTCCAGCGTGCTGCGCAAGCTGCAGCTCTCGTCGCGGCACGAGCTCACGCGCTGGGCGCACGAGCGCCGACTGATCTAGGAGGGCTTGACCTAGAAGGCGCGGGCGGCTCGCGGCCGCCCGCGCCCCACTGCGGTCAGATCGACGGGTTGTACGACGCGCCGTTCGAGCTCGACGATCCGGAGCCGGAGCCCATGTTCGGGCAGTGGCCCGAATGAGGCTTCGCCTGCTTCGGCGTCGTCTGCTGATGCGGCGCCGTCGTCTTGGGCACCGTCGTGGTACCGGGCGTCGTTGACGACCCGCCACTCGCGGCCCATGCCCCGCCGCCGGCGGCCAGTGCAGCAGCCGCCGCGACAACGGGAGCCACGTGTCGCATTCGAACCATGGACACGCTCCTTTAACCACTCGATTGACTGCCCCGTATGCAAGCGGTCCCGATTAAGAGCAGGTGAAGAACGCGCTGTGAACGTGCTGCGAGGTGCTCGACTTCTCCGCGGCCTCGCTTCTGGGCGGCTGACCCCGTCGGCTACCGTCGCCGGGTGGCCGACGGCGTCCTCACCCTCTGGCAGGCGGAGTGGTGCCCCTTCTCCTCGGCCGTGCGCGAGGTGCTTACGGAGCTGGGCGTCGACTTCGTCGCCCGCCAGGTCGAGCCGTGGCCGGAGCAGCGCGAGCGGCTGCAGGCGCTCGCCGGCACCGACTCGATCCCCGTGCTCGTCGGCGACGACGGCGGGATCTACCGCGGGACGCGCGAGATCTTCGCCTACCTGCGCGACCGCCATCCGTGGGAGTACGCTGCCATGCACCGGCGGCGTTTCGCCGACCACCAGCCGGCGCGCGAGTCGAACGCGGCCGGGCAGCTGATCGAGTACTTCCGCGGGACGGACGAGCTCGAGGCCGCGGAGGGCTCCGTCGAGGACTCGGTGGTCGTCGACGCGCCGGAGGCGAGCCGGTACGAGCTGCGCCTCGGCGGCACGCTGATCGGCATCGCCGCCTACCACCGGCGCGGCGATCGAATCGCCTTCACGCATACCGAGGTCGACGAAGAGCACGAGGGACGGGGCTTCGCATCGCACCTGGCCCGTGCCGCGCTCGACGACGCCCGCCGGCAGGGGCTCGAGGTCGTCCCGCTTTGCCCGTACATCGCCGCCTACATCCAGCGGCACCCGGAGTACGAGGACCTCGTCGCGCCCGACTACCGCGAGCGCAGCGCGTCCGTCGACGGCACGAAGTAGTACGCGCCGGTCAGCGGCCGGGTGAACCGGGTCAGGGCGTCGCGCGGCCCGCCGAGGCCGGCCATGCTCCGGAGCATCGCGTCGAGCGGCTTCTGCGTCGCGGCGAAGCCGACGAACATCGTCCCGTGCGCGGTCACCGTTCCGTACGGCATGTTGCGCCGGAAGATGTGGCCGAAGTCGTCCTGGTCGGTGCGCGCGACGTGCGAGTCCCCCGGCCGGGGATCGAGCTCGACGCTGTCGAGCTTCGTCCGGCCGATGACGGCCTCCTGCTCGGCCACCGGGAGCGACTCCCACTCGGCGGCCTCGTGCTCCCACTTCTGCAGCAGCAGGATCGTCCCGCCCGCGCCGGGCTCGCCCTCGGGGACGAGCACGGTCGACGGCGCGTCGACGAGGGTCGGGTTCTCACTGCCGTCGATGAAGCCGGTCAGGTCGCGGTCGTGCTGGTACGGCCAGCTGGAGGTCTCCTCGGCGACGGTTGCGATGCCGCGGAGCTCGGCGATCGCGTTCCGCGCCACGTCGAAGACGATGTCGTAGGCGCTCCCCGAGAGCCACAGGACGCCGTCGTGCTGCGTCGCGGGCATGACGTAGCCGTCCGGGCCGACCATGTCCTCGTCGAAGCCGGCGACCTCTGCCGGTGTGTCCGCGGGCTCCACGCGCCGCCAGAGCTCGGGGCGGAAGCCGGCGACCAGGTTGACCCCGCCCATCGTCGTCCGCGGCTCGCGCAGCGAGCACACGGCGGCGACGAGGGCCCCTGCGACCCCTGCGGCGTCGAGCTCGAGGTACGCGTGGGAGGCCGTGCCGAGAGCGAAGATCCCGCTCTGCGGGCTCTTCATGCCCGAATGCGGCCGCGCCCGAAGGCGTCGAGGCGGCCCCAGCGGCCGCGGATGTCGAGCAGTTCGAGCTGGCCGACCGACTCGGGCAGCGCCGGGTCGACGACGAGGTATTCGCCGTGCGGCTCGAGGCCGAGCATCGTGCGCAGCAGTAGGAGCGGCGTGCCTGTCGACCAGGCCTGCGGGCTGCACGCGGTCGGGTACTGCACCGGGTAGCGGGTCACGCTGCGCTCGTATCCGCCGAACGCCTCGGGCAGGCGCCCGTCGAAGAACTCCGCGGCCTCGAGGATCCCCGCGGCGATGCGTGCCGCCTCCTGCTTGAAGCCGTACCTGCGCAGCCCCCAGGCGATGAACGAGTTGTCGAACGGCCAGACCGTGCCGACGTGGTAGCCGATCGGGTTGTAGCGGCCCTCGCCCTCGGCCAGCGTTCTGACGCCCCAGCCGGAGAAGAGCCGCGGCCCGAGCAGGTGCTCCACGACGCGGCGCGCCTTCGACTTGTCCACGATCCCGCTCCAGAGCAGGTGCCCGTTGTTCGAGGTGAGCGCGTCGACCTGGCCGCCCTTCGGGTCGAGCGCGAGCGCGAAGTAGCCGCCCTCCTCCACCCAGAAGTCGCGGTTGAAACGCCGCTTGAGGTCGGCCGCCTCGCGCTCGAGGCGCGTGGCGAGCTCCTCGTCCTTCCAGATCTCGCGCGCGAGGCGAGCGCCGCGAACCTTGGCGTCATAGGCGTAGCCCTGCAGCTCGCACGTCGCGCGCGGGAAGCCCGGCAGGCGCCCGTCCCGGTAGGAGATGGAGTCCCACGAGTCTTTCCAGCACTGGTTCTCGAGGCCCGTCTCCTCGTTGCGGCGCTGGTAGGAGATGTAGCCGTTGCCCTGCAGGTCGGCGTAGTCGTCGATCCAGGCGAGCGCCTGGCGGGCCTCGTACTCGAGGTCCCGCACCAGCTTGCGGTCGCCCGTCCAGCGCTCGTACTCGTCGAGCAGCACGACGTAGAGCGGCGTCGCATCGGCGCAGCCGTAGTACGGCGAATGGGGGCGCTCCTCGAACGCCGTCATCTCCCCGTACCGCATCTCGTGGAGAATCCGGCCGGGATCCTCGTCGCGGAAGTCGTCGACGTGCTGGCCCTGCCACTCGCCGAGGGCCTGCAGCGTCGTGGCGGCGAGCTCCGACGCAAACGGGAGTGCCTGCAGGCTGGTCAGGATGCTGTCGCGGCCGAACATGGTCATGAACCAGGGCAGGCCGGCCGCCGGGAGGCTGTGCCCGCCGGCGATCGGCGGGGAGAACCGGAGCGCGGCGAGGTCGACGAGGCTGCGGTGGTACGTCCGGTGCAGCGAGTCCCAGTCGGACTCGAGCGTGGGCGCGTCGGCGAGCCATCGGTCGAGGTCGGCCCTGGCGCTCTTGCGCGAGCGCTTCGGCATCTCGTAGGGCGTCACGACCTCGACCTGGAGCTCGGTCGACCAGCTGCCGTGCGCCGGGATGCGCGCCGTCAGGCTCAGTCCGTCTTCATCGGCCCTGGCGGGGGTGGAGGCGGAGATCCGCGTCCCCCGCGTGTAGGTCTCGCGCGTGTAGCGGAGCTCGAGCGTCCCGCTGCGGGCCGTCGCCGAGTACGCGCCCTTCTTCTTCAGCGCGTCCTTGACCTCGAACAGGTCGGCGAAGTCGCTCCCCGCGTCGATCCGCACCTCCATGCGGACGGGCTTCTCGCTGTGGTTCAGGATCGTCAGCTCCTCGGTGAAGCCCTGGCCCACGGCGCGTCGCCGGATCACCGAGAGCTTGGCGTCGATATAGACGGTGCCGGTTCCCGGGACGAGGAAGTGCCGTGTCTCGAAGTACTGCATGTCGTCGACGGAGAGTGCGTTGAGCCGCTCGCCGTTGAGCGTCAGCACCCAGCGCGAGAGGAAGCGCGTGTCGTACGAGAACAGCCCGGTGGCGTCCGTGGGCGACGCGTCGATGTCACCGCGCTCGTCGCTGACGACGAAGGTGTTGCCGTCGAGGATCTTGACGAGGCCGTCGTTCACCGGCGCCTCCGGCGCTTCGGCGGGCCGGGGAGGAGGCGGCGGAACAACAGGAGCAGGCGTGGGTCGCCCGCGACCGTGACCGAGCCGCGCAGGATGGCGGCCATCGGGCTCGTCCGGCCGCTCGCAAGCGCGCGGAAGACGGGCTCGTCGGCACGGACCGTGACATCGGCCGGCCCTCCCGTCCGGGCGACGCTGACGTCACCCTTGTCGATCGTGACGAGCCAACGTCGGCGGGCGCGGCCGTTCGCGACCTCGATTGCCACCGTGCCCGAGGCGCGCTGCAGCGCCGGGTGTGGGCTACGGCGGCCGAGGGCGTCGAAGAAGTCGCCGGTTGCGTCGGCCATTGGTGGCACTCTCGCGGCATCGTCCGGGGTCGGCGTCACCCCGTTGGGACGATTTAGAGGTCCGCCGGCAGATCAGCGTCGAGTCGGCGTGACGCGGAACGGCTTGCTCACCAGCATCGTCACGCGCGACGGGTTCATCGCGGCCGAGAAGCGGATGCCGAACGCATAGACGCCGGGCTTCACCGAAGTCCGACGGAAGGTGATCGTGCGTCCCCACGGCGCCTTGATGCTGCCGTTCAGGCTGAGGACCGGCCGCAGCCCGCGCTTGGCGCCGCCGAGGCTCCGGCCGGCGAGGGCAGTCCACCGGCGGCCGGTCGCGCCGCTCGACAGCCGGAACAGGCCGGCCGAGAAGGTCGCGTCCTCCTTGGCTCCCGCCGCGAAGCTCCAGGTCCTGGGCCCGGCCGGGAACGTGCGCAGCTTCAGGAACCTGGCCGAGGCTCCGGCCACGGTCGTCGAGTGCCGCCAGGCGGCCGGCGCGCCCGAGCAGGCACCGTGGCCCGCGGCGAGCTCCGACTTCACGGCGCCGTACGACGGTCGGGCGCTGCCATCGGCACGCAGCAGACCCGCCTGCCAGCCGGCCAGGGGGGACTCGTCCTCGAGCAGGAAGAAGAGGAGTGACTTGACGCTCGGGTCGCACGCCAGCAGCTTGATCGCGCCGGTGTAGTCCGCGGCCTGGCTCGTCTCGTCCGTCGTGGGCACGTTCTCGGCACCGCTGTAGGCACCCCTCGCCGAGGGGACGATGCCGACCTGCCAGCCGACCTCGGCCACGCGCAGCTTGAGCGCGGGCAGCATCGACGACCGGCCGGCCTCCGCGAACGTCGGCTGCGCCGTACCGTGGAACGCGTCCCAGACGGCCTGTTTGATGCGCGGCAGGTCCGTCACCCCGGCGTTCGGCCACTGGTAGTGCGCGCCGAACGGCTGCGTGTCGTGCGCCGGATAGCCGTGGAAGGCGAGCTCGTCCATGATGGGCTTCTTGCGGCCGCTGGCGCGGTAGGCGGCGCCGAGGTCGTGGAGGCAGCGCACCGGCGAGGTCGACGCGTCGCTGGCCGCGCCGGAAGCGTCGTTCCCGCGCGGCGACAGGCCCACCCCGACCACGGTGATCGCGGGGTTGACCGCCTTGAGACTGTCGTAGGCCGAAGCCAGGATCGGCTCGAAGCTCGAGCACGCGATCGAGGCGGTGCCGGAGAACTGCGGCTGCCAGAACCGTGGCTGGTTGGGCTCGTTGCCGACGATGAAGTCGGTGACGCGCGGATACGCGCGCGCAAGCGTCGCGACGTAGGTGGAGAACTGCGCGGACGCCGCACCCACGCCGGCGAGGGCGGTCGGGCGCGCGGGATAGACCGTGAAGACCGGGCGGATGCCTGCCGCGAGCTCGTTGGCGACCAGCAGGTCGAGTCTGGCCTTCCCCGCGATCGTCGACGGCGAGTCCGGGTTCCAGACCACCGAGATGCGGTTCTCCTTCATGCCGAGGTCCTTGAGCGCGCTCACGAAGGACGCGCCGCCGTCGATCGAGTCGAGGCCGCGGTTGTCGGCGACGCCGACGGTGAGGGCAGCTCCCGCGGCGGCCGGCACGGAGAGCACAGTCAGTGCGGCGACAAGGGCACCGATCGAGCTGGGGCGGAGCACGGGGAAACCAATCGGTGCCCGGCGTGCGCCACACCACACCTCGGGGGAGGGATTCCGGCCAGAACCCCTCGATCGGGGAGCACGAGCATCCCTGGCGCCGCCTTGGCCCCGCGTAGTCGGAGACGTCGAGGGTGACCGGCTAGATGCTTTGCTTCACGCCGTGACCGCACCCCGGACGATCGTGCTCGGCGACACCGAGGTGCCGCGGATCGGGCTCGGCACGAACCGGCTCACGGACAGCGAGGAGCACGTCCTCTTCATGCAGCAGGCGGTCACCGCGGGCCTCCGGCACCTCGACACCGCACACGTCTACACCGGCGGGGCGAGCGAGCGGGGGATCGGAGCGGCGCTGACGCCCGCGCCGGCCGGCTGCGTCGTCGCGACCAAGGGCGGGCGCCGTCCCGGCGAGGGCCGGCCCGAGGCGCTGGGCGCGCAGATCGAGCAGAGCCTCCGCAGCCTCCGCACCGAGACGATCGACCTCTACTACCTGCACAGCGTCGACCCGGAGACGCCGATCGAGGACAGCATGGCGGCGCTCGCCGAGCACCGCGACGCCGGGCGCATCCGGAATGTCGGCCTGTCCAACGTCGGCGTTGCCGAGATCGAGCGGGCGCGGACGGTCGTCCCGATCGCGGCCGTACAGAACGCCTACAACCTGTCGGAGCGGAGCTCGGACGACGTCGTCGACTGGTGCACGGCGGAGGGCGTCGTGTTCGTGCCCTACTTTCCGCTCCGCGGCGGCAAGCCGGCGCTCGCCGAGATCGCGCGGCGGCGCGGCGTCAGCCCGTCGCGGGTGGCGCTGGCGTGGCTGCTGCGCCGCTCGCCGGCGATGCTGCCGATCCCGGGGACGCTCTCGACGAGCCACCTGCGCGACAACCTCGAGGCGCTCGAGTTCGAGCTCAGCGACGACGAATTCGAGGCGCTGCGCTAGAGGCGCGGACGATCGGCCGGGCGAGCGCAACTGCCGAGCGCCGAGCTCAGGACTTCGCGATCACCCTGACCGGCATCCCGACGCTCGCGAAGTTGTAGGTCCAGCGGGCGACCGTGTACGACTGGCGTACGCAGCCGTGCGAAGCGGGGTACGGCGGGACGACGAGGAACTCGTGGAACGCGTACCCGCCCACGAACGGGATCGCCCACGGCAGCCACTCGCGGAACGGCACCGACCACCAGCGCGGGATCTTCGCGTAGACCTTGTAGCTCCCCGGAGGCGTCTCGTACCCGGGCTTGCCGGTGGAGACGGCGATCGTGCGGACGACCATGTTGTTGTTGATCAGGAGCGCGACCTGGCGGTCGAGTAGCACCTCCGCGCGCTTGCCGGCCGGGCCGCGTGTGACGGGGAGCGGGCGCTGGGCCGTGACCAGCCGCTGGTCGGTGGCGTCGTCCATGACGCCCGTGCGGCGCAGCCCCTCCCACTTCTGGAAGGCGAGGATCGCGGTGCTCGTCGCCGGGCCGAACCGCCCGTCGTCGTCGCCTGGAAGCAGGTAGCCGAGCTCGATCAGGCTGTCCTGCAGCGTCTTCACGCCGGGGTCGGGGGGCGGCAGCCGCAGCCCCGGAGGCTCTGGGACGGGGATGTTCGGCGTCTGCAGGAAGCGGTAGGTGAGCGGCATGCTCGTCGGGATCCCGGGGAAGCGGGCCGGCGCGATCCGGCCGTTGATCAGAAGCTGCACTCGAGGCGCGCCCTCGGGGCCGCTCGCCGTGCGGACGAGCTGCGAGAGGCGCGCGAGCAGCGAGCCCGTGTCGCCGCCCGCGGTGAAGTGGCCGTCGAGGTTCACGGTCGCGATGCCGCCGACGGCCGTGACGCTCAGGACCCGCGTCGAGCTCGGGACGTTCGTGCGGAAGCCCTGCGCCCGCTCTGTCGCGGTCGGGCCGGCGACGAGCGCGCGGACGGCGTCCTCGGCGCTCGATCCGGGGCGGCTGACCGCCGCGAGCTGCTCGCCGCGCAGGAAGAACACCTGCAGCCGTCCCTGCGCCGGTGCCGCCGCCACCGGTATGCCGGCCGCCAGTGCGACCGCGAGCGCAACCGCGCTCGCGGCGAGCCGTTGTGCCCTCGTCATCCCTTCCTCCTCCTCGAAATCGAGGCGCGAGCCTACGCGTAGTCTCGGCGGCTGTGAAGGCCGGCAGCTTCTTCGAGCCGCTCGGCGACGGGCGCTACCGCTCGACCGAGCACACGGTCGGGCCGTGGGATCCCGGCGCGCAGCACGGCGGGCCGCCCGCGGCCCTGCTCGCCCGCGCGATCGAGGCCGAGTCGCCTTCCTGGCCGGCGACGGTCGTGCGCGTCACCGTCGAGATCCTGAGCGCGGTGCCGGTCGCGGACCTGACGGTTCACAGCCGCGTGGTCCGGCCGGGACGGAGCGTCGAGCTCGTCGAGGCGGAGCTCGAGGCGGACGGGCGACCGGTCGTGCGCGCGCAGGCATGGCGCATCCGCGCCGCCGAGCTCGACCTGCCGCGGCACCCCCAGATCGCGGAGGACGTCCCGGCCTTCCCGGCGCAGGCGGTCGCCTGGCCGGGTGGGCGCAGCGGTTACCTCGAGGCGATGGAGTGGCGGCCGGCCGGTGGGAGGCCCGGCGAGCCCGGGCCGGCGACGATCTGGGGCCGGATGCGCTACCCGCTTCTGCCGGACGAGGAGCCGACGGGGCTCCAGCGGGTGCTGATCATCGCCGACTCCGGCAACGGCGTCTCGAACGTGCTGCCCTGGACGGACTGGCTCTTCATCAACCCGGAGCTGACCGTCCACGTCGCGGCCGTCCCCGAGGGTGAGTGGATCTGCCTGGACGCCCACACCCGCGTCGACCCGCGCGGCTTCGGGCTTGCCGCGTCGCGCCTCTATGACCGTGAGCGCCTGGTCGCCCGCGGCGCGCAGGCGCTCTACGTCGCGCACCGCTAAGTAGCGTTCCCGCATGGCGACAAGCGCCGTCGAGCCCGGCTACAGCGGCCGCACCGCCTGGGCGCGCCACCTCCAGACGCCGCTGCGCACGTTCCTGCGTACCGAGACCGGCAGCGCCACAGTCCTCGTCGCCGCCGTCGCCGCCGCGCTCCTGTGGGCGAACGTCGACCTCGACTCGTACGTCCGCGTGTGGGAGCGAACGAACCTGTCGATCAGCCTGGGCGATGCCGGGCTCTCGCACCCGCTGCGCTACTGGGTCAACAGCGGGCTGATGACGCTGTTCTTCTTCGTCGTCGGGCTCGAGGCCCGTCGCGAGTTCGATCTCGGCGAGCTGCGCGAGCGCTCCCGCGCCGCCATCCCGCTCGCCGCCGGCATCGGCGGCATGATCGTGCCGATCGCGATCTTCCTCGCGATCAACGCCGGCAGCTCGTCGAGGAGCGGCTGGGGCGTCGCGATGTCGACCGACACCGCGTTCGCGCTGGGGCTGCTCTCGCTCGTCGGCCGGCGCGTCCCGTTCCGGCTGCACGTCTTCCTGCTGACGTTCTCCGTCGTCGACGACCTGGCGGCGATCGCCGTGATCGCGACCGTCTACGCGGCCGCGATCGACCTGAGCGCGCTCGGGATCGCGTTCGCGATCTTCGTCCTCATCGTCGCCCTGCCGAAGCTCGGCGTACGGCGCGGCGCGAGCTGCCTGGTGCTCGGAACGGCGGCGTGGATCGCCCTCTCCAAGTCCGGCGTCGACCCGATCGTCATCGGCCTCGCCATGGGCCTGATCACGTACGCCACGGCGCCTGTTCGCGGCGACCTCGAGCAGGCGACCGACCTCTTCCGGATGTTCCGCGAGCAGCCGACGCCCGAGCTCGCCCGCAGCGCGCGGGCCGGCGTCGCGAGGACGATCTCCCCGAACGAGCGGCTCCAGCAGCTGCTGCACCCGTGGACGGGCTTCGTCATCGTCCCGCTCTTTGCCCTCGCCAACGCCGGGATCGCCCTCGACGGCGGCTTTCTCAGGCGCGCGGCGACGTCGCCGATCACGCTCGGGATCATCGTCGGGTACGTGGTCGGCAAGCCGGTTGGCATCGTCGGCGCGTCGTGGCTCGTCACCCGGCTGAGCCGCGGGCGGCTGAGGCCGCCGGTGGGGTGGGGCGCGCTCGTCGGCGGCGGCGCGATCGCCGGCATCGGCTTCACCGTCTCGCTCCTGATCGCCGACATTGCTTTCAGCGGCGACGCGCTCGATGAGGCGAAGGCCGGGGTCCTCGGGGCTGCCGTCGGCGCCTCGCTGGTATCGGCGGTCGTCTTCCGGCTCGTGCGCCGGCTCCCGTGGGAGCGCCGCATCACCGCCGTCCTCGGCGGGTCGGCGCCGATCATCGACCTCGCCGTGCCGGTCGACCCGGAGCGCGACCACATCCGCGGGCCGATGGACGCGCCCATCACGCTGCTCGAGTACGGCGATTTCGAGTGCCCGTACTGCGGCCGCGCCGAGGCCGTCATCCGCGACCTGCTCGCCGACTTCGGCGACCTGCGCTATGTCTGGCGCCACCTGCCGCTCAACGACGTCCACGTGCACACGCAGCTGGCGGCCGAGGCCGCCGAGGCCGCGGCGCGGCAGGACGCGTTCTGGCCGATGTACGAGCTGCTCCTGACCAACCAGGACACCCTCGAGGAGCCCGATCTCGTCCGCTATGCGGAGGAGCTCGGCCTCGACGTCGACCGGCTCGAGGAGGACTTGCGCCGCCACACGACGGCGCCGCGCATCGCCGAGGACGTGGACAGCGCCGACTTGAGCGGCGTCACAGGCACGCCCTCGTTCTTCATCAACGGGCGACGTCATCACGGCGCGTACGACATCGACACGCTGTCTACCGCGGTGAGAGTCGCGCGCGCACGCGCGAGCATCGCGGCCTAGCGCGGTAGACCCGCGCCCCGCGACTACCCTCAGCTGGGTGGCAGGCGCGAGCCCTTCGCTCTCCCGGGCACAGCTGGCAACGCTCGCCGAGCTCGGCGAAGAGCGCACGGCAAACCCGGGCGACGTTCTCTTCACCGTCGGCGACCGGCGCTATCCGCTCATCGCGATCGTCGAGGGCGAGGTGGCCATCCTCGACCCGGCCGGGCACGAGATCGTCCGGCATGGGACATCCGGCTTTCTCGGCGAGCTGAACCTACTCACCGGGCAGACGGTGTTCCTGACCGCCGTCGCCACGCAGCCGCTGCGCTATATCGCGGTCGACCGCGACGCGCTCCGGCCGCTCCTCTTCGACGACGGCCCCTTGAGCGACCTGTTGCTCTCGACCTTCATCGCGCGCCGGGAGCTGCTGCAGCGCGTCGACGGCATCGGCATGGAGATCGTCGGCCCGCATGCATCGGCGGCGACCCGCCAGATGCTCGACTTCGCCCGCAGCAGCAAGCTGCCGTTCACCTGGCGCGACCCCGCGCACGACGCCGAGGCCGCGGCCCTCGTCGCGGAGCTCGACGCGGCGAGCCTGCCACTCGTCCGGCTCCCGGGCGGCGTCGAGCTTCGCGGCCCCTCGACGGGCGAGGTCTCGCGCCGGCTCGGGATCGGCCTCGAGCTCGCGCCGCGCGAGGAGGTCGACCTGCTGATCGTGGGCGGCGGCCCGGCCGGGCTCGGAGCGGCCGTGTACGGGGCGTCGGAGGGCCTGAACACGCTCGTCGTCGAGAGCACGGCGCTCGGCGGCCAGGCGGGTTCGTCGCGGCGGATCGAGAACTACCTCGGGTTCCCGGCCGGCATCACGGGCGCCGAGCTGACCGGCCGCGCCGTTACGCAGGCGCGCAAGTTCGGCGGCCGCACGGCGACGCCGTACCGCGCCGAGTCGCTCGAGCGGGCCGAGGACGGCTACGTCGTACGCCTCGACGAGGACCGCGAGATCGTCGCTCTGGCCGTGCTGCTTGCGACCGGTGCGCAGTATCGGCGCCTCCCGGTCGGCGGCCTGGCCGACTACGAGGGAACGAGCGTCTTCTACGCCGCCGGGCCGCCGGAGGGCGCGCTCTGCGGCGCGTCGCGCGTCGGCGTCGTGGGCGGCGGCAACTCCGCCGGGCAGGCCGCGGTCTGGCTCGCACGGGGCGGTGCCCTCGTCACGCTCCTGCACCGGCGCGCCGACCTCCGCGAGACGATGTCGGACTACCTCGTGCGCGAGCTCGACCGCTACGGCGTCGCCGTCCGCGACCGGGGCGAGATCGCCGAGCTGCACGGGGCAGACGGACGCCTCGAGGCGGTGACGCTGACCGACGGCGAACGGGTGCCGCTCTCGTTCCTGTTCCTGTTCCTCGGCGCGCTCCCGTGCACGGACTGGATCGGCGACGCGGTCGCGCGCGACGACGACGGCTTCATCGTCACCGGCGCCGGCGCGGGCGGCGACTACCTGCTCGAGACGAGCCTGCCCGGCGTCTTCGCGGCGGGCGACGCCCGCTCCGGGTCGACGAAGCGGTGCGCGACGGCCGTTGGAGAAGGGGCGATGGCGGTGCAGTTCGTGCACGCCCGGCTCGCCCCGCGCGCGCCGGCGGGCGCCGCTCGCTGACGTCGCGACCGGTAGACCGCGATAGGCTCAACGCGTGCGAGACGCGCTCGACCGGCGGCTCGTCGCCGTCATGTTCACCGACATGGTCGGCTACACGGCACTGCTGGAGGAGGACGAGGCGTCCGGGCTCGAGCGGCGCGACCGGTACTGGAGCGCACTCGAGCGCCACCATGAGGCCTTCGGCGGCACGATCGTGCAGCGCCTCGGCGACGGGAGCATGAGCATGTTCCCGAGCGCGCTCGCCGCGGTCCGGGCGGCCGTCGAGGCCCAGCGCGAGCTGGCCGCGCAGGCGATCCCCGTCCGGGTCGGCGTCCACGTCGGCGAGGTGATCGTCGAGCCGGAGCGGCTCACGGGCGACGCGGTCAACATCGCCGCGCGCATCGAGTCCTTCGCCGTGCCCGGCGGGGTAATGCTCTCCGACGCCGCGCATGACCAGGTGAAGAACCAGGGCGACGTCGGCCTCGTCTCCCTGGGGCATTTCCGGCTCAAGAACGTGGGGCGGCCGTTCGAGCTCTACGCGGTCGCGGCCGAAGGTCTCGTCGTGCCGGATCCCGGTGCCCTCGAGGGCAAGGGCGAGCGCTTCGCTGGCCTGCCCGGCAACCTGCCGGATCCCGGCGCCCCGCTCGTCGGCCGGGACGCCGACCTGGCTTCCCTCGCCGAGCTGGCCCGCGCCCACCGCGTCGTGACGATCACCGGACCGGGCGGCGTCGGCAAGACGAGCGTCCTCGTCCAGCTCGGCCGGATGCTCGCGCCCGAATTCCTCGGGGGCGTCGCGTTCGTCCCGCTGGCCGACGTCACCGATCCCGCCGACTTCCTCCCGTCGCTGGCGGAGGTGCTGGACGTGAAGGAGGCCGAGGGACGGACGCTGGGCGAGGGGGTTGTCGCGCTGATCGGCGACAGGAAGGCACTGCTGCTTCTGGACAACCTCGAGCAGATCGTGTCCGTCGCGCCCGAGGTTGCCCGGCTGGTCGAGCGCTGCCCGGGACTGCAGGTCGCCGTCACCAGCAGGACTCCGCTCAGAATCGCGGCCGAGCGCGAGTACACGCTCGATCCGCTCGAGCTGCCCGCGGCCGAGGCCCTGTTCGCCGCCCGCGCGGGCAGCGGGTTCGCGCTGACCCCGGCGAACGCGGGGACGGTCGCGGCGATCTGCCGGCGCCTGGATGGGCTCCCGCTCGCGCTTGAGCTCGCCGCCGCCAGGCTGCGCCTCCTACCCCCCGACGCGCTGCTCGCGCGGCTCGACCACGCACTGGACACGCTGACGTCCGGCGCCCGCGACCGGCCCACGCGGCAGCAGACCCTGCGCGGAACGATCGACTGGAGCCACTCGCTGCTCACCGAGGCCGAGCAGCGGCTCTTCCGGCGCATCGCCGTCTTTGCCGGAGGCTGTGAGTTCACAGACCTCGAGGCCGTCTGCGCGGATGCAGGCGCGTCCGCGCTCGACGACCTGGAGTCGCTCGTCGACAAGGCGCTCGTCCAGGCGGACGGCCGGCTGCGGATGCTGCAGACGATCGGCGAGTACGCGCGGGAGCGGCTCGAGGCCGCAGGCGAGACGGCCGAGCTCGCGCTGCGGCACGCCCGCTGCTACGCCGAGGTCGCGCGCTTGATTCGCGACGGCGTCGAGGGCACAGACCAGCTCGGCGCGATCGAGCGAGGCATCGCCGAGGACGCCAACCTCCAGGCGGCGCTCGACACGCTCCTGGCGGCGGCGCGGGGCGGCGACGCCGCCGCGCTCGAGCAGGGCATGGCGATGAGCGGCGACCTGTACCTCTACTGGCACATCCGCGGCAAGAACCTCACCCTCCGCGAGTACGCGCAGGCGTTCCTCGATCTCGACGCCGAGGCCGTCCCGAGCGCGGGCCGGGCCGGCGCGCTGATCACGGCGGGACTGGCGTCGTGGGTGCTGGGCCAGTTCGAGCGGGCCAACGAGGAGTGGGACGAGGCGTATCGCGTGGCCGCGGCGGTCGGCGCCGACCGCGAGGTCTGCATCGTCGGGTGGTGCCACGGCCTCGGCCTGCTCGGGTTGGATCTCGAGGCAGGCCTCGCGCGGGCGGCCGAGTGTGTCGAGAAGAGCCGGGCGATCGGCTTCACCTGGGCGGAGGGGTTCGGCTCGACCGTCGAGGGCCTGCTCCTGGCCATAGCCGGCGACGTCGACGCGGCGCAGGAGAGATACGCGCACGCGCTCCGGATCCAGCAGCGGCTCGGCGACCAGGAGGGCGCCGGCCTGACGCTCGGCTTCCTGGCCCAGCTCGCAGCCGGCGGCGGCGATCTCGCCCAGGCCCTCGACCTGTACCGGCAGTCACTCGCCGCCTTCGAGGCGATCGGCGACCGCGCCGAGGAGGCGCGGATCCTGGACGAGACCGCGTGGACGCTCCTCCGGAGCGACGACCCGTCGGCGGCGCGGCGGTGTTTCCTGGACGCGGTCCAGGCGTACACGGACGTCGCGAGCGTGCGCGGGGTCGGGCTCTCGCTGATCGGACTGGCCGGTGTGGAGGCAGTCGAGGCGCGGCCGGCGACGGCCGTGCAGATCGCCGCGGCCGCCGAGATCTACGCCGAGCACGAAGGCATCGTCAACGTGTACGGCGACGAGTCACCGGGCCGCGACTACGTGGACCGCGCGCGGGCGGCGCTCTCGCCGGACGACGTCGCGCGGGCGATCGAGGTCGGGCGCGCGCTCTCGATCCGGGAGGCGCTCGAGCTGGCGCGCGCCTAGTGGACGAGGGTCGGCCGCGTCAGGTAGAGCGAGCCGCCGCGCGCGAACCGCATCGGGTCGAACGGGTCGGGGCTGCCGCTGGACGAGCCGAAGACCACCATCGTGCCGCGGGGCCGGAGCGCCTGGAGGCTCGTCTCGAACGTGTCCTTGCCGACGCCGTCGTAGACGGCTGCGACACCGGCGCCGCCGGTCAGCTCCATTGCGCGCGCGAGAACCTCGTCGTAGCGGACGACCTCGTCGGCGCCGGCCCCGCGTGCCAGCTCGGCCTTCTCCTCCGTCGAGGTCGTGGCCAGGACGCTGGCACCGCGGATCTTCGCGTACTGCGTGATGAGCAGGCCCGCGCCGCCGGCAGCGGCGTGGACGACGACCCAGTCGCCAGGCTGGATGGGGTAGCTCGACGTCGTGAGGTAGTGCGCGGTCACCCCCTGGAGCAGCGCGGCCGCCGCGAGCTCGTCGGAGACGCCCTTCGCGATAGGTACGGCCTCGCCGACGGCGACGACGACCTGCTCCGCATAGCTGCCGGGCGCCTCCTTCCAGGCGACACGGTCACCCGGTTGGAGCTCGGTCACGCCCTGGCCGAGCGCGGTGACGGTGCCGGCGCCCTCGACGCCGAGGATGCGTGGCGCTTCGCCGCCGTAGCCGGGCGTGGTGCGCTCGTAGACGTCGCGGTAGTTGACGCCTGCGGCTCCGACCTCGACGAGCACGGTGCCCGGCCCGGGCTCGGGCGCGGGCCTGTCGACGGCCGCCATCACCTCGGGGCCGCCCTTGCGCTCGATCGCGACTGCGCGCATGTTCGGCTCTAACGCGGGCGAGGGCTCCGGGATTCCGCCCGGTGCGGCATCCCGCTACGGTCTCCGCGATGGGCCGGCGTGTGGCATGTCTCGCGGTTCTCGTCGTGCTCCTCAGCGTGCCGGCCGCGCTCCAGGCCGCCCCGGCGCGGCGGACGGCCGCGCTGCCCCCCGCCACCGCCGCAGCCGTGTACGGCGGCCTCGGGTCGTGGCTCGACATCTTCGCGGACGACGCGTGGACGAGCCCGCCGGCGTTGGTGGCACACGCGAAGGCGGCCGGCGTCCGGACGCTCTACCTCCAGACGTCGAACTACAGCCAGCGCGCCGCGATCATCCGGCCGGCGGCCCTCGGCCGGTTCGTCGACGCGGCGCACGCGGCCGGCCTCCGCGTCGTCGCCTGGTACCTCCCGGGCTTCGCGAAGCCGCGCCTCGATGCGCGGCGCGCACTCGCCGCCGTGCGCTTCCGCTCCGTCACCGGCCAGGCGTTCGACGGCTTCGCCCTCGACATCGAGGCGAGCATCGTCCCGAATGTCGCCGTGCGGAATGTCCGCCTGCTCTCGCTGACGGCACTCTTGCGACGAGCAGCGCCGCGGAACTACCCGCTCGGCGCGATCATCCCGTCCCCGGTCGGGATCCGCCGCCATCCGCACTACTGGCCCGGCTTCCCCTACACGGCGCTCGCCCGGCGGTTCGACGCCATCCTGCCGATGGCGTACTTCAGCTACTACGCGCACTCGGCGCGGGCCGCGTACGCGTACGCCCACGACGCGATGACGCTGCTCCGCGCGCACACCGGCGGGCAGCAGACAATCGTCCACATGATCGGCGGTAGCGCGCACCACATCCCGGCGGCGACGCTGGCCGGCTTCGTTCGCGCCGTGTCCCAATGCGGTGCGCAGGGCATCAGCCTGTACGCCTTCCCCCAGACGAGCGCGGCGGACTGGGCCGTGCTCCGTACCGCGTCGTTCGGCGGCGCCCCACGGGCGTCATGCGCACGTTGAGACTCACCCTTGTCGTGCGTTGACTGGTTGCCCGGTATGTGAATACACTGGTTGCCGGAACGACCTGGGGGGGCGGTTCCATTGCGGCGGGGGAGAAACAATCGGCGGCTTCGCTATTCGTGCGCAAATGCGGCGCGGATCAGGCGGGCGTTATCGCACCGGGTAATTCGTTCCGAGATTAGCCGGAGCAATCCGTGAGAGAGGGCGTCGAGGCGGGCCATGAGGCCCGTAACGGAGGCCCGCCGGTCGCCGAAGGCACCGAGTCCGATCTTGATGCGGCACTGCTGGTCGAGGCGCGCGCGCACGCGGACGGCGAGCCAGGCGAGGCAACGGACGCGCCTCCGGGCCCGGCGCCCGACCCGCTCGCCCGCGCGCTGCACGAGTCGGCCCCGCACTTCTCGGCCTACGGCTCGCCGCTCTCGCGGACGCAGTGGATCGCAATCGCGGTCGTCGCTGCCCTCACCGGGCTCGGCATCGTTGCCAACGCCACCCTGACCGCGAGGGTCTGGATCGGAGTGGCGACGCTCGTCTACGTCTTCCTGATCCTGTTCCGGTTCCACGTGGTGCGCCGCGGGTGGAGCTCGCACGCGACCATCGACCCGTCGGCCGAGCAGCTCGCGGGCCTGCAGGACTCCGAGCTCCGCACCTACACGCTCCTCGTGCCGCTGTACCGCGAGAAGCGTGAGACCGTCCTCCAGCTGCTGACCTCCCTCTCCGAGATCGACTACCCGGAGGACAGGCTCGACGGCCTGCTCCTCGTCGAGGACGACGACCTGGAGACGCGCCAGGTGTGTCAGGAGCTGCCCATCTCGAGCTGGCTGCGGGTGCTGCTGATCCCGGCCGGCGAGCCGAGGACGAAGCCGAAGGCGCTGCTGCACGGCCTGCGCGCCGCGCGGGGCGAGTACCTGACGATCTACGACGCCGAGGACAAGCCCGACCCGCTCCAGCTCAAGAAGGCGGCCTGGGCATTTGCGCACGCCGACGAGTCGATCGCCTGCCTGCAGGCGAAGCTCGGGTACTACAACGGGCGGCAGAACCTCCTCACGCGGTGGTTCAACGTCGAATACGACGACTGGTTCAACCTCTTCCTGCCGGGCCTGCACGAGATGGGCGCGCCGATTCCGCTCGGCGGCACGTCGAACCACTTCGACGTCTTCGCGCTCTGCGAGAGCCTCGCCTGGGACCCGCACAACGTGACCGAGGACGCCGATCTCGGGCTCAGGTTCGCCCGGCTCGGCAAGCGGACCGCCATGCTCGAATCGACGACGTACGAAGAGGCGAACAGCCGGCTCCCCAACTGGATCCGGCAGCGGTCGCGGTGGATAAAGGGCTACTTCCTGACGATCATCGTGCACACGCGCTCCCCGCGGCGCCTGTACCGCGACCTGGGCTTCAAGGGGAGCGTCGAGTTCTTCGGCGCATTCGTCGGCGGCCCGTTCGTGGCGCTCGTCTCGCCGATCTTCTGGACCATGCTGCTGCTCTGGGTCGTCGCGCAGCCGGCGTGGATCTCCGAGCTTTTCACCGGCTGGGTCTATTACGCGAGCCTCGCCAGCTTCGTCCTCGGGACCTTCCTGCTGATCTTCCTGGTGCTCCTCGCGGCCGTCGGCCGCGGGGACGACGACCTCTCGCCTTACAGCCTGCTGATACCGGTGTACTGGGTGCTGATCAGCGCCGCGGCCTACGTTGCCGTCTTCGAGCTGATCCTCCGCCCGTACCACTGGCACAAGACCGAGCACGGGCTTCACCTGCAGGGCGAGAACGCATGAGCGCGGTCGCCGGCGACGTGCGGCTCGAGAGGGTCCCGCGAGCCCGCGCCGTGGCGGTCGACCGGCCGCGGCGCGACCTCTGGATCGTCTTCCTCCTGCTCTCCGCGGGCGAGCTGGCGTTCGGCCTGTGGATGGACTCGCGCGGCATCAACCCGAATGACGCCGCCTCGCGCGTCTCGCTGGCCCTGACCGCCCTGTACGGCAGCGACCCGCATCTCTCGGCGATCGGCTTCAACTGGATGCCGCTGCCGACCTTCCTCGAGCTCGGGACGACGGCGCTCTTCCCGTACTGGGAGGGGGTCGTCACGACGGGCTTCGCGTTCACGGCGATCACGGCGGTCGCGGCCGGCACCACCGGCGTCCTGCTTTTGTGGACGTCCTTCCGGCTCGGCCTGCCGCGGTGGCTCGGGTGGGCGTTCGCGCTCGTCGTGGCCGCGAACCCGATGATCTTCCTCTACGGCGCGAACGGGATGTCGGAGGGGCTCTCGGCACCGTTTCTGATCGGAGCGGTCTGCTTCCTCACGCTCTACTGGCACACCGGCCAGCGGCTCTACGTCGGGGCGGCGGGGGTCTCGCTTGCCGGCGGCTTCCTGTGCGTCTACGAGGCCGTGCCGTACGGGGCCGTGCTCTTCGTCGCGCTCATCGCAGGCATCGTCTGGGGCGGCGAGTCGCACGGGTGGATGCGCCAGGGCCGTTGGCGGGCCGTCGAAGGGCTCGGCCTGGCGCTGCTGCTCCCGTCGATCTTCGTCGGCACGCTCTGGCTCGCGATCAACGCCGCGGTGATGAAGGACCCGCTGGCGTTCACCCACGGGCCGTACGCAAGTTTTGTGCAGAACAAGCGCATGGCCGCCTCGGTCGTCGGCGGCCCGTACGCCGCGAAGCACGATTTGGTCGCCACGCTCCAGTACACGGCCGACCGCACGTGGCCGTTCCTCGTGCCGGTCGCGGCCCTGCTCGTCGTGCGCGCTCTCGACCGGCGGCTGCTCCGGGTCAACTCGCTGATGCTGGTCGCGCTCGCGCTCAGCGTGCCGCTCGGGATGATCACGCCGCTCGTCTTCCGCGGGCTCTCCGCCGGCTACCTCCGCTACGTCATGTTCCCGCTCTTCGTCGCGGCCGGCTGGGGGCTCTTCGAGATCGCCACGAGCCGGCAGCAACGGCGGGCGGCCGGCGTCGTCCTCGCAGGCTGGGTCGTCGCCGCCGGCGCCGCGCTCTGGGTCATGTCGGATCCGGCGCTCGGGCCCGAGTCCGAGGCGGCTGTCGTGAAGAGCGTCTTCACCGGCAAGGACGCGCAGCAGCTCCGGTTCGAGAACAGCATCCTGCAGGCGAGGCCGTTCGCCCGCTTTCTCGAGCAGGGGCCGTTCGCCGAGGGTGCGATTGTCGCCGCCGACCAGGACCGGGCGTTCGCGATCGCGTCGAACCTGCCGCTCGCCGATCTCGATCACCTCATGCTCACGCCGGACCGCCGCTTCGAGGCCGCGATCGCCAACCCGCGGGGATACGGGGTCAAATACCTGCTCGTCCCCAAGCCGGCGGTGTTCCCTGAGGACGCGATCGTTCGCGCGCTGCCCCGCCTGTGGAGTGGGCACGCGCCCGGGTTCCGGCTCGTCACGGACTTCCCGCATCATCCGAGCAGGGAGCAGTGGCGCCTCTACCGTGTCGTCCCGGCGCCGTCGGAACGGGCGGGTCGATGAGCACGGTCGTCGCCAACCGGGGCCTCGCGGCGCTCACCCGCGCGCCGAGTGTCGCGACGCGTCGCGGTGCGCGTGATTCATGGCTCCTCTTCGCGCTGGTCTTCGCGGCGGAGCTCGCCTTCGGCCTGTGGATGAACTCGCGCGGCATCCATCCGAACGACGCCGCATCGCGCGCGTCGCTCGCGCTGACCGCGCTCTACGGCAGCGACCCGCACCTGTCCGCGATCGGGTTCCTCTGGATGCCGCTCACGACCTTGCTCGAGCTCGGGACGACCGCGCTCTTCCCGTACTGGCAGGGCGTCGTGACGACCGGCTTCGCGTTCACGGCGGTCACCGCGCTCGCGGCTGGTGGCAGCGCGGCCCTGCTGCTGTGGACGGCTTCCCGGCTCGGGCTGCCGCGCTGGGTGGGCTGGTCGTTCGCCGCCTTCGTCTTCTTGAACCCCATGCTGTTCCTCTACGGAGCCAACGGCCAGTCGGAGGGCGTCGCCGCCCCGTTTCTGATCGGGGCGGTGTGCTTCCTGACGCTCTACTGGCACACGGGCGAGCGGCTCTACGTTGGGGCGTCGGGAGTCGCGCTCGCCGGCGGTTTCCTGTGCGTCTACGAGGCGGTGCCGTACGGCGCCGCGCTCTTCGTGGCGCTGGCCGGCGGCATATTCTGGGGCGTCGAGTCGAACGGGTGGATCCGCCAGGGGCGATGGCGTGCCGTCGAAGGGCTTGGCCTCGCCTTGGTGCTTCCGTCCCTGTTCGTCGGCGTGCTCTGGCTGGCGGTCAACGGCGCTGTGATGAAGGACCCCCTGGCCTTCACGCACGGCCCCTATGCGAGCTTCGAACAGAACAAACGACTCGGCGCCTGGCTCGCCCCTGGCCCCTACGGACAGGCGGGTGATTTCGCCGGGACGATCGCCTACACGGCGGAGATCACGTGGCCGTTTCTCGTGCCGATCGCGGCGCTGCTGGTCCTGCGCGCGCTCGACGGGCGCTTGCGGCGTGTGAACTCGCTGTCGCTGGTCGTGCTGGCGCTCAGCGTGCCGGCCGGCATGATCGCGCCGCTCGTGTACCGGGGCCTGTCGGCCGGCTTCCCCCGCTATGTGATGTTCCCGCTGTTTGTCGCTGCAGGCTGGGGTCTGTTCGAGATCGCGACGAGCGCGAGCCGACGGCGCGCCGTCGGCGTGATCTTCGCGGGCTGGGTCCTCGCGGCCGGAGGCGTCATCTGGTTGATCTCGTCGCCGGATCTCGCGCCCGATTCCGAGAACGCCGTCCTCGAGAGCGTCCTGACCGGCAAGGACGCCAAGCAGCTCCACTTCAACAACTGGGTCCTGCGCGCGAGGCCGATCGCCCGCTTCCTCGAGCAGGGGCCGTTCGCGGAGGGTGCGATCGTCGCCGCCGACCAGGATCGGGCGTACGCGATCGCATACAACCTCCCGCTGGCCGACCTCGATCATCTGATGCTCACCCCGGACCGCCGCTTCAAGCGCGCGATCGCCGACCCGCGGCGCTACGGCGTCAAGTACCTGCTCGTCCCCAAGCCGGCGGTGGTCCCCGACGACGCGATCGTTCGTGCGCGGCCCCGCTTGTGGGACGGGCACGAGCCTGGCTTCCGCCTCGTCACCGACTTTGCGCGGTCTCGGAGCGACGAGCAGTGGCGGCTCTACCGTGTTCTGCCGGCGTCTTCCGACCGGGAGGGTGGTCGATGATCGGGCGCACCCCCGAACTCCCGACGACGAAGAACGGCTCGGGCCTCCGCGTTCCGTCGCTCGTCAGCGTCGTGGCGCCGATGATGAACGAGGAGGAAACGCTCGCCGTCTTCTATGAGCGCACCTCTGCGGCGCTGGCCGGCTACCGGTACGAGATCGTCCTCGTCGACGACGGCAGCACGGACTCCACTGCACAGATGCTCGAGGAGATCGCGGCCAAGGACGATCGCGTGCGGCCCGTCTACCTCTCGCGCAACTTCGGCCACCAGGCAGCTCTGACGGCCGGGCTCGACCACGCGCGCGGTGACGTGGTGGTCTCGATCGACGCGGACCTCCAGGACCCGCCGGAGCTGATCCCGCGGTTGATCGACCACTGGCAGAGCGGCTCCGACGTGGTGCACGCTGTTCGGCGGCTGCGGCACGGCGAGCCGCGCTGGAAGGTCAAGGCCAAGCGCGCGTTCTACCGCGTGTTCTCCCGGCTCTCCGAGGTCGACTACCTGAGCGACGCGGGCGACTTCCGGCTGTTCGATCGCCGGGCGCTCGACGCCGTGCTGCAGATGCGCGAGCGGCACCGGTTCATCCGCGGGATGGCCGTCTGGGCGGGCTACACCCAGACGTCGGTTCCGTACGATCGCGACCCCCGCTACGCGGGCGAGACGAAATACCCGCTGCCCAAGCTCTTCACGTTTGCGGTGGACGGAATCGTGTCGTTCTCGAATGTCCCGCTGCAGCTCGCGACGGTGGTCGGAGTGGTTGTTTCCGCGATCGCGCTGCTGCTCATTCCGGCCGTCGTGGTGCTGCGGTTAACGGGTCACTACATCCCGGGTGTCGCCTCGATCCACATCCTCATTCTCACGCTCGGGGGGCTCCAGCTCGTCACGCTCGGCATCATCGGCGTGTACGTCGGACGGATCCTGGACGAGGTGAAGGCGCGTCCGATCTACCTCGTTCGAGCGGATCCCGGCGTTGCCGGCAGCGTCGGGGCCGAGGCGGTCGCCCTCGGTGGCACCGACGAGTTCCTTGCGGAGCTCGCCCCCGCGGACGTGGTGGCTCTGCAGCCTCGGCCGCGCCGCGGCGAGATGCGCGACTGAGCCCTACTGCTTCCTGCGCCCCTTGAAGTAGACCATGTGCCAGAGCGTCGGGCCATGCGCCGGAAGCGGATACGGCTCGAAGAGCTCGAGCTCGAAGACGGACTCGAAGATCGTTCTCCATTCACGGAGGGGCCGGATGAACTTGCCCCGGTCCCAGCCGGCGAGCACATGCGCCGCTCCTCGCTGCTCCGGCCACACCACGTCCAGGATGTGCACCGTTCCGTTTGCCGCGAGCCGGCGCGACAGCTTCTCGAGCGTCTGCCGGACGCCCGGCGTGTCGATGTGGTGGAGCAGGCTGTTCACGACAATGACATCGAACTCGTCCGGGCCGGGGATGGGGTCCTTGACCACGTCGACCACTTCGAAGTGCGCGCCGTACCGCTCGCGGGCGTAGGCGATGTACTCCGGGCTGATGTCGATGCCCAGGTAGCCGGCGAGCGGGAAGTGCCGCGTGTTCGTCCCGGGGCCGCAGCCGACGTCGAGCATCTGGATGCCCTCGTGAAGGACGGCGTCGCGCAGGAGCGGCGCGAGCTTGGTGTCGCAGAAGGGGCGCTGCCAGAGGAGGTAGAGGCTCGGCCGCTCGAGGATCGCGTCGACGATGCTCATGTGGCGCCGACCTGTCGCCGCCCTCGCGCAGGCCGCCTCGTTCCTGCCTCGAGGACCTCGCGCAGCGCGTCGTCCATCACGAGGTGATCCGCGTGCATCTCGTTCCGCCAGGGCTCCGTGAACGACGCGATTCGCTCGACCAGGGGCCGCGGCTGCATGCGCAGGTACTCGCGGAGATGCGTCTCGATGAGCTCGTGCAGGGCGGCGCGCACGACGCGACCGTGTTGCTCGGCGCAGGTTTCGCGGAGCTCGGCCAGTGCCTCCTCGGTGGGCGCCGAGCCGTCGTACGTGGCCGGAACGATGTCGACGTTGCCCGGGCACGTGTTGGATTCGCCGGCGATGGTTGCCTCGAACACGTTGAGGAGCACGCTGGCGTCGACGTTGATCTCCGGGAGGTAGAGCCCCGGGTACGGCGTCTCCTCGTATCCCGGGTCGAATCCGGAGAGGTAGACGGCGGCGTCGGACGACCGCCGCGTGATCGCTCCGACGGCAAGCTCGGTGAGCCGGGCGGGAGCACCGAGGTCCCGGATGGCCAGGAGTGTTGCGCCATCGCGACCTGCCTCGACCGCGCCGAGGAGGAGCAGCTCGGCCGACTCGAGCGCAGACTGGATGAAGAAGATGATCCCGTCGTCGTGCAGGCGAATGACCCCGCCCGGGGGCTCGAGGATCTTGCCGAGCACGATCGAGTTGTCCACGACGTGCGTGAAGCGCACGATCGCCCGGCGGAGCGGCGTCGAGCCACGGGTGGCGACGATCGCCTCCGCGATCCGCTTGCTGGCGGCGTAGATCTCCGGCGTGTACGGCCGTAATGCCTTGCCGGTCGAGGCGTAGACAAGCGTCTCGACCTCGTGGGCTTCGCACGCATCGACGACGTTCGCGGTCCCGAGCACGTTGGTCTCGACGGTGCGCGTGACCTCCGCCTCCGCCATGCCTGGATTCCGCTGTGCCGCCACGTGAAACACGACGTCGGGCTTGCACGCGTCGAAGACGCGGTCGACGGCAGCCGGGTCTCGTACGTCTGCGAGCCGATAGTCCACGGCCGGGTTGATGCGGCGAGGTGCCGTAACCCCTCTGCTCAGGCTGACGAGCCGCGCAGGCCCGAGCTGCTCCAGCTCGTCCAGCAGCCGTGACCCGATGCAGCCCGAGCCGCCGGTGACGGCGATCGACCGGCCGCGGATCTCACGCTCCAGAGGCGCACGATCGAGGTTCAGCGTCCGCGATCTCGCCGTTTCGAATGCGTCGAGCTCCTCCGGCGCGTCAGGAAGCGCACGGGCCAGCTCCAGCGTCAGGGCGCGGAGCGCCCGGATTGTCTCGGGTCTCAGCTCGTCGAGCCCGGGTGGCGCGGCCGCCCGAAAGTCCTCCACAATTTGCCGCCGCGAGCTGAGAGTCATTCAGTGATGTTATTGCGCTCGCCTTCCCGATCAAAGCCGGGTTTGCGGCCGGCGTTGGCGGCGGAATTAGCTCTGTCGTTTTCGGGTCAATCGTGGTACGCGTCCGGCGGGCCAGTGCCCGCCGGGCCCGAGCTCACGTGAAGATGATCTGGCCGCCGGCCGCCTTCTCGTAGAACTCGCCGACGCTGATGATGTCGTCGACCTGGGGGACGAAGTCGTCCATGGTCAGGCCGAACATGTCGACGGTCGCCTTGCAGGCGTAGAGGTGCGCGCCGGAGTCGGCGACCAGCTCGATGAACTCGGGGATCGGCGGGATGTCGATCTTCTCCATCTGTCGCTTCATCATTCGCGTGGCGAGCGCGGAGAAGCCGGGGATCGCGCCGATCAGCGTCGGCATGTGCATGCCGGGGTTGCCGACGGTCGCGACCTTGATCTTCTCGTAGCGGTCCTTGCGAATGGCGTCGAGGCCGAAGAACGTGAAGAAGAGGTCGGCTTCGATCCCTTCCATGCGGGCGCCGTTGGCCATGATCAGGCCGGGGTAGATGCCTTCCAGCGAGCCCTTCGAGACGACGATCGCCACCTTCTCGATCGTGGCGGCCTCGCCCTGGAGGGCGGGCGCTGGATGCGCGAGCAGTTCGGTCATGATCCGCTCCTCTCTAGATGCAGCCCTTGGGCTTCGGGATGCCGCCGATCCTGGCGGCGAGCTTCGCCGGGCCCTTCGGAAACAGCTGGTACAGCTCCTTGACCGGAACGCCGGACTCCTTGCCGAGCGAGCGGATCGACGGCGCCGTCCCGGTGGCGAGGTAGCGCTCGCGCATGAATCGGACGACCAGCCAGTGGCGGTCGGTCAGCTCCGGGATTCCGTTCTGCGCGGCGATCGCCTCGGCGATCTGCTCGTTCCACTGGCCGGGGTCGGTCAGGAACCCTTCGGCGTCGATGTCGACCGGCGCGTCGGCGATCAGGGTCATGGTCATGTCGGTCTCCTCTCAGCTGTGAACGAGGTCGAGCTTCTTGCCGGCGGTGGGCATCTGCGGACCGATGCCGGGGATCGGGCGGCCGGGGAGGAGCGCGTGCCAGTAGAGCCACTGGAAAGCCAGCTTCCCGAGGTGGTTCAGCCGCGACTCGCGCAGGAGTGGTAGCCCGAAGGCGGTGGGGAAGTGGCCGGGAAGCGGTTCGGTCTCGTAGTTGAAGTCGATCAGCAGCGCCTTCTGGAAGCCGGTTTCGATGAAGCAGTTCGCGTGGCCGTCGTACGTTGCGGCGAGCTCCTCGTCTCGGAAGAAGCGGGCGATGTTCTCGGTGAGCACCTCCGCCTCGAAATGGGTCACCGAGCCGGCCTTCGACGTCGGCACGTCGGTCGCGTCGCCGAGTGCGAAGACGTTCGGCGCCGCGGCCGTCTGCAGTGTGTGCTTGTCCGTCGGCACGAACCCGAGCGCGTCGCCGAGGCCGGGCGAGCGCTCGACGTAGGCGAGCGCCGCCGTGCAGCGGCACGGAGACGAGCAGGTCGAAGTCGATCTCGCGCTCGTCGTAGGCCGTCAGCTTCCCGTCGATCCCGTCGACCTCGCCGGCGTTGAACTCCGTGACCAGCTCGATGCTCCTTCTCGGCCAGCAGCGAGCCGAGCTGCTTGGAGGCGAGTGCCTTCGTGAAGGCGCCGTCGAGCGGCGTCGCGTAGACGAGCTCGCGTGCGGGCGCGGATGCCGCGCTCGCGCAGGTACCAGTCCGCAAGGAATGCGAACTCGAGCGGTGCGATCGGGCACTTGATGGGCATGTCGACAACGTTCACGACCAGGCGGCCGCCCTCGAATCGATCGAGTGCCTCGCGGAGCGCGGCCGAGCCTTGCGGCGTGTAGAAGGTGAAGACGCGCTCGTTCCAGCCAGGCCCGGCGAGCCCCTCGGTTTCCTCCGGCTGGAGGCGCGTTCCGGTGGCGACGACGAGGACGTCGTAGGGGAGTGCCGTGCCGTCGTCGAGGGCGACCTCGTCGGCGTCGAGCGCGACGGACTGGACCTCGTCCTCGTGAAAGATCACGCCTCGCCGAAGCTGGCGGCGTCGCGGGCGCACGATCTCGTCGACGTCGGCGAGGCCGAACGGGACGAACAGGAGCCCGGGCTGGTAGACGTGCCGGTCGTCGCGGTCGACGACGTGGATGTCGGCCTCGTCGGCGTCGAAACGGCGCCGGAGCCGGTTGGCGATCATCGTTCCGCCGGTGCCGCCGCCGAGGATCACGATCTGCTTCTTCACGATGCATCTCCCGCCATGGCGAGCGCATGGTCTTCGTGGAAGACGAAGCCCGCCTCGATGGCGCGGCGCAGCGGGCAGGCGCGCGCGACCTTGTCGAGTCGCCGAAGCTGCTCGTCGCTGAGATCGGCCCCGAACGTGACGCGGATGTCGACGGTTCGCGGCGTCGCCTGATGGTCGTAGTCGACATCCACCGTGACCTCGCCGAGGTCCCACTCCTTGGTTCGCGCGTACATGACGACGGTCGTCGACACGCACGCGGCGAGGGCGGCGGGGAACAGCTCGTGCGGCGCCGGCCCGCTGTCGTCGCCGCCGAGCCGTTCCGGCTCGTCGGTGACGAGGCGGTGCCTCCCGTCGATGACGACGTGCTGCCGGAGCGTTCCGGGGATCGACCTGGCTGTTGCTGTGAGCGTCATGTCACCCTTGAGCGTCGCGGCCGGTGTGCTGCGAGCCATCGGGGCGGCCTCGGAGGACCGAGCGGACAACTACCCACTGAGCCGTCAGCCGCCGCTCGTCGTAACCGCCTCGCTCTCGGTCGCGAGCGCCTGCTCGTCGAGGAAGCGCCCGATCGCCGCCGGGGGATACGCGCCGACGAAGCCGGCGACAGGCTCGCCGTTTCGAAACACAGCGACGGTCGGAATGCTCTGGATGCCGTAGCGGGCGGCAATCTCAGGCTCCGTGTCGACGTTGAGCTTGACGAGCTCGAGCCGGCCGGCGCGCCTCTCGGCCTCGCCCTCGATCGCCGGGCCGAGCGTACGGCACGGGCCGCACCAGGCCGCCCAGAAGTCGACGACGACGGGCAGCTCGTGCGACCGCTGGATGACGTCGCGGTCGAACATCTCGGTGGTCACGTCCATGGTGGTCATCTCCTTTATCGGTGCGGCCTACGTTGTGGTTGCGGCGCGATCGACGACGGCCGCGAGCTTCTCGCGCACCGCCGCCGCGACCGGGGCGAGCTCGTCGTTCCCGACGATCGAGAGCATCCGTTCGGCGTCGATCGCCGAGATGTGGGTCTCGCCGTCGCGCTCGTAGACGACGACGTTGCACGGCAGGAGCGTGCCGAGCTCGGGCTCGGCCGCGAGCGCCTCGTGCGCAAGCGGCGGGTTGCAGGCGCCGAGGATGACGTACGGCGCCTGGTCGACGCCGAGCTTCTCGCGCAGCGTCGCCTGCACGTCGATCTCGCAGAGCACGCCGAAGCCTTCCTCCTTCAACTCGGCGCGCACGCGCTCGACGGCATCGGCGAACGAGGCGGTCGTTGTCGCGGTCAGCGTGTAACCGGTTGTGGTGAGCATTCGCATTCCTCCTCCAGGTAACGACGGCGCGCCTTCTCGGCCTTCAGCCGGTGGAGGCGCGCCTCGGCGGGGACGGTTTCGTGGTCGGCGAGGTAGGCGAGGATCGTGTCCTCGCCCGAAAGGATCTCGCCGCCGGGCGCGACGAGGACGGGGATGGACTCGGCGCCGGTGCGTTCGCGGAGCAGGATGCGATCCGCCTGCTCGACCGGGACCTGTTGTACGAGGTAGTCGATCCCCAGCTCCGTGAGCCGCTGCCGGACGCGTCGGGAGGCGGGGCACCATTCGGTCTGCCAGAGCCTGTACATCAGCCGTGGCCGAAGCGGACGTCGGGGAGCAGCCGGTCGAGCCAGCGCGGCAGCGCCCACGCGTGGCGGCCGAAGACGCGAAGGAGCGTCGGGATGAGCACGAGCCGGACGAGGGCCGCGTCGAGCAGGACGGCGACTCCGAGGATGAGGCCCATCTCCTTCGGCGGCAGCGGCCCGGACAGCGCGAACGTCAAGAAGACGGCGACCATCACTGCCGCTGCCGCGAAGATCACCCGCCCCGAGTGTGCGATGCCGCCGACCGCCGCCTCGTGCGGGTCGTGTGCCTTGTCCCAGTGCTCCTTCGCCGAAGAGAGCAGGAACACGGTGTAGTCCATTGAGATCGCGAAGATCATCGCGAAGAAGAACACGGGCGCCCATGCGTCCACGAACCCCTGCGGCTCGAAGCCGAGGAGTCCGGCGCCGTGGCCGTTCTGGAAGATCAGGCGCCCGACGCCGAAGGCGGCTGCGACGGCGAGCAGGTTGGTGGCGACGCCGAGGGCGGCGACGAGTGGTGCCTGCAGCGCGACGAGGAGCAGCAGGAACCCGAGCGCCAGAACCACGCCGATCACGAGGGGAGTCTTCGCGGCGAGCGCGGCCTCCAGGTCGTGGTTCTCGGCGACGGCGCCGCCGACGAGCGCCCCTGCCGGCAGGTGCGCGCGCAGGCGGTCGATCGTCCGGCCGACGCTCGCGCTGGAGGGATCGGCGTCCGGCGTCGCCTGGATCAAGGCGAGCCTGCCGCCCTCGCCGGCCTGCGGCGGCGCGACCCGCGCGATGCCCGGATCCCGCCGGGCGACCGAGGCGACCTGCGCAGCCTGGCTGCGCGGCGCGACGATCTGGAGCGCGCCAGGCGCCCCGGGCCCGAATGCCCGCTGCACCTGCGCATACCCGACACGGGAGCCGTCGCTCGTTGGCACGACCTTGATCGACGGCATGCCCGTCTTCAGACCGAACACGGGCAGCGCGAGGAGCACGAGGATGAGCGTCGCGGCCGGCCCGTAGAGGTGGGGGCGCCTCCAGAGCCGCTCGCCCCAGCGAGCGAAGCCCGGCGACCGGTGCTCGCCCGAGTGGACCCAGGGCAGCGCGAGGGAGTCGACCCTCGCCCCGAGCTTCACGAGCACGACGGGGAGGAGCGTGAGCGTCGCGGCGAGAACGAACGCGACGCTGAGCATGATCCCGAGCGCCATCGAGCGGAACGCCGGGCTCGGGACCAGCATCACGGCAGAGAGCGAGACGAAGACCGTGAGGCCCGAGAAGAGGACGGCCTTGCCCGCGGTGTCCATCGTGATCGCGACCGCGTCCCGTACGGAGTGCTTCGATCCGAAGAGCGTGCCGCGGAAGCGGTGGACGACGAAGAGGGCGTAGTCGATGCCGAGCGCGAGCGCGAACATCAGTGCGAAGTTCATCGCCCAGATCGAGATCTCGAAGCCGTGCGTGAGGAGCGCGAGCAGCCCCGCAGCAGCGAGCAGGCCCAGCATCGTCAAGAGCAGCGGCAAGCCCGCCGCGACGAGCGACCCGAAGGCGACGACGAGGATGGCGAGCGTGACCGGCCAGGAGTAGAGCTCGGACTTCATCATCGCCGTCCGGTTGGCCGTGTTGAAGTCCGACCACATCCCTGGCGCGCCGGTGAGGCTCACCGAGATGTCGCTCGTGCCGAGTCGCCGCACCTTGCCCTTCAGCGAGTCGGCCGCGGCGACCATCGCGGTCGGATCCCGCCCGGCGCCGGCGACGACGAGCACCGTGTGCCGGTCGCGACTGATCGAGACGCCGGGCCGGGGCGGTACGACGGTCGAGATGCGGGGATCGGAACGGAGGATGCTCTCGGCGCGCCCGACCGTTGCCCGGAAGCGAGGTGAGCCGGCGGTCAGGGTCGGCGAGTGAACCACGACGATCGGCGCCGAGCTCGAGACTCCGCGGAAATGCTGCTGGATCAGTGCCCGTGCCTGGACGGACTCCGATCCGTTCGCCTGCCAGCCGGCGCCGGAGAGCGCCGTCTCCACCTTCGGCGCGAAGGCGGCCAGCGCCACCGTGCCAATCGCCCAGGCGATCGCCACCATCCGCCCGTGGTCGGCGGCCCAGCGGCCGAGCCGTCCGACCGGGCCGACGGCCACCGGAGGCACGACCGGGACAGCGGTTGGTGCTGCGGCGACAGCCACGCTCGACTCCTCTCTTCGACGGCTCGCCAACCGAGCATACACTACTCAACAACTAAACAGTTTCAAATGCTAGAATGCCATCCAATGCCGCTTCCGCATCCGCTGCCCGAGGAGCTCGCCGAACTGATCGCTCGGCGCTTTCGCGCCCTCGGCGACCCGATGCGCGTGCGCATTCTCGACCTGCTGCGCGACCAGGAACTGAGCGTGACGGCGCTCGCGGAGCAGCTGGGGGCCGGCCAGCAGAACGTCTCCAAGCACCTCGCCGTGCTCGTCGAGTCCGGCATGCTCGCCCGCCGCAAGGAGGGCACCCACGCCTACTACCGCATCGCCGACGAGGGTGTCTTCGCCCTCTGCGAGCAGATCTGCGGCTCGTTGCAGTCGCAGCTCGCGACGCTGACCGCGCTGGTCAGCGCCACCTGAGCGACGCTCAGCCTGTGGCCGCGCGACGGCCGGGTGCGAACCAGCGAGCGCGGCGGCTCGACCCGAAATGCTCCTTCTCTGCCACGAGCGCCGTCGACGGCTCCTGCAATGTGCCGGTCGGCTTCGGCCCTGAGAAGAAGTCGACGTCCACGCGCCCCACGCGGCCGGCGCCGAACTCGACGTAGCAGGAGCCGCGACCGTCGTAGCCCGCCGGCTGCTCGCCGCCCTTCAGCCGGGCGACCAGTGTTTCTGCGACGACGCGCGCCGCCCGTTCCGAGAACACGCCTGCCTTCGGGACGCCGACGGTCGCGACGTCGCCGACCGCGTAGACGTCAGGGAATCGCGTCTCGAGCGTCCGCGAGTCGACGGGGATATAGCCGTCCTCGGCCATGCCGCTGGAGAGCACGACGCGGGGCGCACGGTGCTTCGGCACGCCGAGGAAGAGGTCGTACGCGAGCTCCGTGCCGTCCTCGAGCACGGCGACGCTGCGACCAGGGTCGAGGGAGGCGACGCGCCGGCCGGCGACGAACTCGATGCCCCGCTCGTCGAACGCCTCGAGCAGCGCCGCCGACGTGTCGGGCGACGGCGGCACGGGCGTGCTGAACGGCATGGCCAGGGTGATCTCACAGTCGTCCCGGACGCCGCGCTCGGTCAGGTAGTCGTGCAGTAGGAGGGCCGCCTCGCTCGGCGCCGGCGGGCACTTGAAGGGCGCGCCGCACACGCCGACCACCGCGCGGCCGCGCGTGAAGGCGGGCAGGACCTCTCGCACCCGCTCCGCCCCGGCGACCGAGTAGAACTCCGTGCCGACTTCGGCCAGCCCCGGTGTCGCGTCGAAGTCGTAGTCCGCGCCGAGCGCGACGACCAGGATGTCGGCCTCGTGCACGCTGCGGTCGGTCGTCACGCGCCGGGCCGCCGGGTCGATCGCGATGACCGTCTCCGACAGGAAGCGCACCCCTGGCTTCTCAAAATCGGCGTAATGGAGTCGCACCGCGCCGGGTGTCTCCTTGCCGAACATCACGTCGAGCTTCGAGTAGCCGAAGACGAAGGCGTCGCCCGAGTCGATGAGCGTGACGCCTGCGTCCTCGCCCAGCGCCTCGGACATGGACGTCGCGAGCTCGAGGCCGCCGAAGCCGGCACCGAGGACGAGGATGCGTGCCTCCACGGGTTGAGCCTACGCGGCCCCCGCCATCTGCCGCGTTACCCGCGTTCGCCGCAGCTCGCGACGCTGGTCGGCGCCACCTGAGCCACCGTCGTCCCGGCTGACAACGCGCGGGCGCATCGTCTCCGCGTTTTCCCTCCATCTGCGGCGGGGCGATCACGGACGCGTGCCCGGCAGATCGGCGCGACAGTCAAAGGGCCACATGGTCGCCTCGGTAACGGACACGCTCGCGTCGAACCCCGTGCTGCTGCTGTTCGTGACCGCCGCGGTCGGCCTCGCGGTCGGTCGCATCCGGATCGGCGGCTTCTCGCTGGGGATCGCCGCCGTGCTCTTCGCGGGCATCGCCATCGGTGCGCTCGACGAACGGCTCGTCCTCCCGGATGCGTTCTGGGTTCTCGGGCTGGCGCTCTTCGTCTACATCGTCGGACTCATGAGCGGCCCCGGCTTCCTCACCGCGCTCAGGCGCCGGGGCCTTGCCGTGAACGCGCTCGTCCTCTGTGCCGTCGTGTCCGCGGCGCTCGTCGCGATGGCTGCGCACACGCTTTTCGGCATGTCGGCCGCGCGCGCTGTGGGCACCTTCACCGGCGGTGAGACCAATACGCCTGCGCTGGCGGCGTCGATCGAAGCGCTGAAGGGCAAGCCCGGCTTCGGCGCGCTCGCCGCCGAGCCGATCGTCGGCTACTCGCTCGCGTATCCGCTGGGGCTCGTCCTGCCGCTGGTGGTCGTGTGGGCCGTGCTCCGCCGCCAACGGCGCGACGGGGATGGAACGGAACCTTCCCTCGTCGTGCAGACAGCGCTCGTCGAGCATTCGCGGGGCACGCTCGAGGAGCTCCGCGATCGGCACGGCGGGGCGGTGACTTTCGGCCGGTTGCAGCACCTGGACCACCTGGAGGCCGCGACGGCGACGCTCGTTCCGGCGCCCGGCGACCTCCTGTCGGTGGTCGGGCCGGAAGACGAAGTGGAGGCGGTGATCGGGGAGCTCGGCCGGCGCGCGCCGGAGGAGATCGAGCTCGACCGGCACGACCTCGACTTCCGGCGGGTTGTCGTCAGCTCGCGCAGCGTCGCCGGACGCAATCTCGGCGAGCTGGAGCTCGACACGCGCTTCGGGGCGGCGGCGACGCGACTGCGGCGGGGCGATGTCGACATGGTCGCCGACCCGGAGACACCGCTCGAGCTGGGTGACCGGATCCGGATCGTCGCCCCGCCGGCGCGGATGAGAGAGATCGCCCGCTTCTTCGGCGACTCGTATCGCGCGCTCGGCGAGATCGACCTGCTGACCTTCAGCCTTGGGATCGGCGCTGGCCTTGCGCTCGGCGCCGTCAGCGTGCCGGTCGGCGCGGGCCACTTCTCGCTCGGCTCCGCCGGCGGGCCGCTCGTGGTCGGGCTCCTCCTCGGTGCCCTCGGGCGCACCGGCCCGCTCGTGTGGCAGCTGCCGTACACGGCCGGCCTGACCCTGCGCCAGTTCGGCATGGTCCTTTTCCTCGCGGGCATCGGTCTGCGGGCCGGCCCGGCGTTCGCCTCGGCCGTCACCCAGCCTTCCGCGCTCTTCGTGGTCGTGGCAGGCGCTGCCGTGACGACAGCCGCCCTCACCGTCTTCCTGCTCGGAGGCGCACGAATGCTCCACCTGCCCCCGCGTACGCTCGTCGGCGTGCTCGCGGGAATGCAGACGCAGCCGGCCGTCCTCGCATACGCGTCCGGCGAGCTCGAGGACGAGCGGGCGCTGTCGCTCGGCTACGCGAGCGTCTACCCGCTGGCGATGATCGCCAAGATCGCGATCGCGCAGGCGTTGATCGCGCTGCTCCTCTAGGCGCCGACGTTCGACACGGCCGTCTCGACCTCGCCGCCTCGCCGGGTGGGGAGGACGGCGCGCACGGTCGTGCCCTTATCGGTCGCGCTCTCGATGCTGACCGTCCCGCCGACGAGGTCGGTTCGCTCGCGCATGCCGAGGAGGCCGAACCCGGCGAATTCCGCCTGCGGATCGAAGCCCTTGCCGTCGTCGGTGATCAGTGCCTCGACCGAGTCGGAATCCTCGCGAACGACCACGTCGACGCGCGTGGCGCCCGCGTGCTTGGCGACGTTGGCGAGCGCCTCCTGAACCAGGCGGTAGATCGTGTCTTCGAGCTCGGCGGCCAGGCGCGCCGGCTCGCGCCCGCGCTCGTAGGCAAGATCGACATCGAGGTCGATGCTCAGCTGCGCGCGGCGCGCCATGCGCTCGGCAAGCGTCTCCAAGGCCGGTTCGAGGCCGTGCTCGTCGAGGCTCGCCGGCCGGAGCTCGGTGATCATGTCCCGCAGCCCGCGGATGACGTGATCGACGCGCTCGCCGGCATGGCGAAGGTCTTCGTGACGTTGCGACTCGTCGGTCGCGATCCGCGCCGTCGCAAGCTGCAGCTTCAGCGCGGCAAGCTCCTGGAGCGTTTCGTCGTGAAGCTCCCGCGCCCACCGCGTTCGTTCCTGTTCGGCTGCGGCGATGCTGTGCTGGAGCGATTGGGTCTGCACGTCCTGCGCGGTCGCGACCGCCGCCGCGGCGCTGGCCGCGAACGCGCTCAGCAGCTGCTCATCTCGAGCGTTGAACTGCGGGCCGTCGCGTAGTCGATCGAAGCCCGAGAGCACGCCCAGCACCCGCCCGCGGAGACGCAACGGCACGAACAGGCCCGTCTTCGCCTGCGTCTGCTCGGCGAGGGCGAAGCGCAGGCGGCGAGGTGCATCGGCGAGACGCTCCGGCCTGCCGGAGAGGAAGACGTGCCCGCTGACGCTGCCCTCGATCGGGATGCGCGCCCCGACCAGCGCCCGGTCGAGCTCACCTGCGAGCGCGACGACGGCGAGCTCGTCGCCGTCCTGGAGCAGCACGACCATCGCCCGCGCCTCGGTCAGGGCACGTGCGCGCTTGGCGACCAGCTCGAGGACATGCTCCAGCTCGGTCTCGCCCGCGAGCGCGTCCGCGATCTCGCTCGTGGCCTCGAAGCCGGCGACGGCGTGCTCCAGCTCGTCGCGACGACGTTGCATGAGCGAATAGGCGCGCGCGTTCTCGATCGCAATCGCCGCCCAGTCGGCCAGAACGACGAGCGCCTCCTCGTCGGCGGCGTCGAACTCTCCCGCCTGCTTCTCGGTCAGGTAGAGGTTCCCGTAGACGCGGTCGCCCATCCGGATCGGCGCGCCCAGGAAGGTGTGCATCGGTGGATGAGCGGACGGAAATCCGTACGAGTGCGGGTGCGCTCCCACCTCGGCGAGGCGCAGAGGGCGGGGATCCGTGATCAGGACTCCGAGCACGCCGCGTCCGCGCGGTAGCTGCCCGATCGCCGCCTGGGTCTCCGCGTCGATGCCGGCGGTCAAGAAGCGTTCGAGGTCACGACCGTCCTGATCGAGAACGCCAAGCGCGGCGTAGCGGGCGCCCGTCAGCTCACGCGCCGCCTCGAGCACACGCCCGAGCACCCCTTCCAGGTCGAAGTCCGTGACCAGAGAGCGCCCGACCTCGAGCAAGAGGCGAAGCCGCCGACCCTCGCCCGTCAGAGCATCTGGCGCATCCATCCGCTCGACCATCTTCGCAGCCGGGGCCAAGCCGCTCAAACGTCGGGCGAGCCGGGCCGTTATGCCTGGCTGCTCTGCGCCTGGAGCCTCGCCCAGGTGTCCTTGAGGCCGAGCGTGCGGTTGAAGACGAGCCGCTCCGGCGTCGAGTCGGGATCCGGGCAGAAGTAGCCGAGGCGCTCGAACTGCACGGTCTCGCCGACCGGCAGCTCCGCGAGCGCACGGCTCGACCAGGCACTCGTCGAGCACCGTCTCCGAGTCGGGGTTGAGGTCGGCGAAGGGGTCGCCGTCGGCGCCGGGATCGGGGCGGGTGAAGAGGCGGTCGTAGAGACGGACCTCGGCCGGCACGGCGTGCTCGGCCGAGAGCCAGTGCAGCGTCGCCTTGGGCCGGCGCCCGTCCGGGGCGTCGCCGCCGCGCGTCTCCGGGTCGTAGGTGCAGCGCAGCTCGACGATCTCGCCGCGCTGCGTCCTTCACCACGTCGGTGCAGGTGACGAAGTAGGCGTAGCGCAGGCGCACCTCGCGGCCCGGGGCGAGGCGGAAGAACTTGCTCGGCGGGTCCTCCATGAAGTCGTCGCGCTCGATCCAGAGCTCGCGCGAGAAGGGCACCGTGCGCGTCCCGGCCGACGGATCCTCCGGGTTGTTGACGGCCTCCATCTCCTCGACCTGGCCCTCGGGGTAGTTCTCGATCACGACCTTGAGCGGGCGCAGGACCGCGAAGCGCCGCGGCGCCGTCCGGTTCAGCACGTCCCTGACCTCGTGCTCGAGCATCTCGATCTCGACGGCGGTCTTGCCCTTGCTGCCCACCCCGACCAGGTCCAGGAAGTTGCGCAGGCCCTCGGGCGGGAAGCCGCGCCGGCGCAGGGCCGAGACGGTGGGCATGCGCGGATCGTCCCAGCCGCGCACGTGGCCCTCGCTCACGAGCCGGCCCAGGAAGCGCTTCGAGAGCACGGTGTACGTGAGGTTGAGGCGCGCGAACTCGTACTGGTGCGGGCGCGACGGCACCGGCAGGTTCTCGATCAGCCAGTCGTAGAGCGGCCGGTGATCCTCGAACTCGAGCGTGCAGATCGAGTGGGTGATGCCCTCGATGGCGTCCGACTGGCCGTGGGCGAAGTCGTACAGCGGGTAGATGCACCACTCGTCGCCGGTCCGCGGGTGGGTCGCGTGCAGGATCCGGTAGAGCACCGGGTCGCGCAGGTTGATGTTGGGCGAGGCCATGTCGATCTTGGCCCGGAGCACCCTGGCGCCGTCCGGGAACTCGCCCGCGCGCATGCGCTCGAACAGGTCGAGGCTCTCCTCGACCGGGCGGTCGCGCCAGGGGCTGTTCGTGCCCGGCTCGGTGAGGGTGCCGCGGTGCTCGCGGATCTCGTCGGCGGAGAGGTCGTCGACGTAGGCCTTGCCGGCCCTGATCAGGTCGACGGCCCAGTCGTAGAGCTGGTGGAAGTAGTCGGAGGCGTAGTAGAGATGCTCGCCCCAGTCGAAGCCGAGCCAGCGGATGTCCTCCTGGATCGCGTCGATGTACTCCTGCTCCTCCTTGATCGGGTTGGTGTCGTCGAAGCGCAGGTGGCAGCGGCCGCCGAACTCCTGCGGCGATCCCGAAGTTGAGCGCGATCGACTTCGGGTGGCCGATGTGGAGGTAGCCGTTCGGCTCGGGCGGGAAGCGGGTCACGACCTCCGAGACCCGGCCCTCGCGCACGTCGGCGGCGACGATCTCGCGGATGAAGTCCTGCCGCTCGGGAGTAACGCTCATCTCCCGAGGAGAGTAGTGAGCTACGCCTGACCGAGCGCAGCCTTCAGGCCGGCCAGGTCGGCGGCGCCGAAGACGAGACGGTTCTGCGTGGCGACGTAGACGAGATCGAGGTCGATCCCGGCACGCGCGACCTTGCGCGTCAGGTCGGCGAGGACGCCTGGACGATCCTCGACCTCGACCACGACCACCTCACGCTCGTGGCTCACGCCGAGGTGCGCGGTCGCGAGTGCGTGCCGGGCCGCCTCCGCGTGCGGAACGAGGACGTGCAGCTCGACGTTGTCGGCGGTGCCCATGCACGTCGCGGACGCCAGATTCACGCCGGCGTCGCTGATGGCAGCGGCGACGCGGGCCAGAGCCCCTGGCTCGTTCTTGATCTCGATGACGAGGTCGAACGGAATCGACCCGCTCCCTTCGGCGGTCTTGTCGCCGCGGACTCTCTCAGATCGTCGACACGCGAGGCGGGCGCCGTGCCGTGCGGCGATACAGTTGTGCCGCCCTTGGGGGCGTGGCCCGAAGGTCGGGCTGCAGACTTTTAATCTGCTGGTCTGGGTTCGATTCCCAGCGCCCCCACTCGCCGAGCCGGTATACAAGCGCGGGGCGAGCGGCGACCGGCGCGTGGCCGGCCGCCGCTCCGGGGGAACTACAGGCCGGCGGGCGTGAAGACCGCGCCGTCCTTCGGGTACGTCGCGCCGCTCGAGCTGCCCTTCGCCTCCGGGATGACCCCGCCGAGGACGACGAGCTTGCGGCCGGTCCAGACGACCTGCGAGCTGTCGCGCGGGCGCATCGGCGCCTGGGAGAGCGTCGACCAGCGGTTCGCGCTCGGGTCGAACGCGAGCGCGTGCTCCGCGGGCGTCGAGGCTGCCGCGTCGCTCGAGCCGCCCCAGACGACGACCCGCGTGCCCGTCCAGACGGCCGTCGCGCCGAGGCGACGGACAGGCGCGGGCGCGAGCACGCGCCAGCGGTTCGTGCCGGGGTTGTACGCCTCGGTCACGCGGCCGCTCTTGCCGGCGGTGACGACGACCATCTCGTAGCCGTCCCAGACGGCCGTGCCGCCTGCCACCGGCCGCTTCGCCAGCACGCGCCAGCGGTTGGTCGACGGGTTGTACGCCGCCCCGCGCGCGAGGACCGGGGAGAGCGGCTTGCCGCTCGAGGCGCTGATGCCGCTCACGAAGACGAGCACCTCGCGCCCGTTCCAGACCGCCATCGGCGACTGCTCCGGCGCGAGCGGTGAGTGCGCCAGCTTGCGCCACGTGTTCGTGGCCGGGTTGTAGGCAGAGCCGTCAGCGCCGGCATCGCCGCAGCAGCCGCCGCCCCAGCCGATCACCTCACGGCCTGTCCAGAGGGCGAAGCCGTGGCCGGTCGGCGGGTTCGGAAGCCGGCGCCACGTGTTCGTCGTCGGGCTGTACGCGGTCGCCCGGCAGCTCCAGACGAGCACGATGCTGCCGGTGGACACGGCGTCGCGCCGGCAGTAGTTCGGGGTCGCCGGCGGATGGGGGAGCCGGCGCCACGTGTTCGTCGCCGCGTTGTACGCGGCGGCGTTCTCGATCGCGTTCACGAAGTCGTTGTGGCCGGGCTGCGGTGTGAGCCCGGCGACGACGACCTCGCTGCCCGTCCAGGCCGACGCGACGCCGGCCTCCAGGGCGAACGGCGCGGCCGGCACGTGACGCCACGTGCCCTGAAGCGTCGGGCCGGCTCCGCTCGAGGAAGCGAGGGCGAGCCCGGCGAGCGCCGCCGTCGCGAGGACGGTTAGACGCCTCTTGTTGAATGTGGCCATGATTTCCTCAACTTTCTCGATGGGTAGCTTGGCCTCCACTCGAGTGTCCTTGAGGACGCGGCGCCGATCCATTGACGGCCGATAGCCCGTCGATGGGATTTGATGCAGAGGTGGCCGTTTCCGGGCCGGCCGGCGGCCCGCCTGAGACCGTTCGGCTGACCGGGGCGCGCGTGACGGTCGGACGCCTGCGAGACGCGAACGACATCGCCCTCGAGCCGGATCCCGAGCTGCTCGTCACCCGCGTGGCGCACTGCACGCTCGAGGCTGACGGGCCGCGCTGGTTCGTCGTCGACGGCGGGAGCGTCAACGGCACGTTCATACGCCGGAACGGTGCGCTGGAGCAGGTCGCCGGCCGGACCCAGCTGCGCGAGGGCGACGTCGTCTGCGTCCTCGGCTCCACGGCGGGCGGAGAGAACCGGTACTTCGAGCTCGCCGTGGGCGCGCTCGACGACTCGCAGGCGACGCGCGCCGCCGGCCGGCGTCCGGCGCCGCCGGAGGAGACGTGCCTCGACTACGACGCCGCCGAGGCGCGGCTCCTGCTCGTGCAGCACGGCGAGCACATCGAGATCCCGATCCGCGCACAGGCGCACCGCCTGCTCGGCTACATGGAGGCGCGCAACCGCGCGAGCGGCTCGGCCGCCGCGCTCTGCACGCACGACGAGCTGATGGAGGCGATCTGGGCGGGCGAGCCGCTCCACAACCGGATGGAGCTCGCCAAGATCGTCTGGGAGCTGCGCAAGAAGCTCGAGCCGTACGGCGCCGACCACCTGATCGAGAACGAGCGCGGGCTCGGCTACCGCCTACGCACCTGCGCGCGCTGATGGCCGCGCCCGCGGTCGGCGAGACCTTCGGCCCGTACCGCGTCGAGTCCGTCCTCGGCCGCGGCGGGATGGGCACCGTCTACCTGGCCACCCACGCGCGGCTCGAGCGCAAGGTGGCGCTGAAGGTGATCGCGCCCAGCCTGGCCGACGACGAGGAGTTCCGCGAACGCTTCCTGCGCGAGTCGCGGATCGTCGCGTCGCTGGACCACCCGCACGTGATCCCGGTGTACGACGCGGACGAGATCGACGGCGTCCTGTTCCTCGCGATGCGCTACGTCGCCGGGCCGAGCCTGCGGGCGCTCCTCCGCTCCGAGGATCGCCTCTCGATGGGAGAGACGGCACGCATCGCCGAGCAGGTCGCGGGCGCCCTCGACGCCGCCCACCGAGCCGGCCTCGTCCACCGCGACGTGAAGCCCGCCAACATCCTGCTGGCCGAGCCCGACCGCCACGTCTACCTCTGCGACTTCGGGCTGGCCCGGCGCACGGCGGCCGACGGCGCCACGCGGACCGGATCGTTCCTCGGGACGGCCGACTACTCGGCGCCCGAGCAGGTCGAGGGCGGCCCGGTCGACGGCCGCGCCGACATCTACGCGCTCGGCGGCGTCGTCTTCCACTGCCTGACCGGCCGGCCGCCGTTCGCGCGCGACAGCGAGTTCGCGACGCTGCGCGCGCACCTCGAGGACGAGCCGCCCGCGCCCGGCGTGTCACCCGGGGTCGACGCCGCGGTGCGCCGCGCGCTGGCGAAGCGGCCCGAGGACCGGTACGCGACGGCGGGCGAGTTCGCGGCCGCGTTGACCTCGGCCGCTGAGGACACGCGCCCACCGTCGGAGCCGGCGACCCGCGTGCTGCGGTCGCCGCGGCGCGCGGCGGCCGCTCCTGCTCTGGCTCGTTGCAGCGGTGGCCGTCCTCGCGCTCGCCGCCGGCGGCGCGTTCTGGTTCCACGGGCGCGGTGGGGGCGACGACCAGCTGCGGACGTTCGTCGACCGCGTGGAGAACCTGCTCGACCAGTCGTCGTCGGGGCGAGCAGATGTCGCGACTGCCATCGCCGCCGGCCTGAAGTGCGAGATACCGCCGCGGCTCGCGGCGGAGCGGATCACGAGCGCCGCGGAGAACCGGCAGTCGGTGCTGCAGCAGCTCGGGTTGGTCCCGCAGCCGACGGCGGCGGCGGGCCACGCGATCACGAAGCTCCAGCTGGCGTTAGGGAAGTCGATCGAGGCCGACCGTCACTACCGCGACGGCTTCCTGGCCGTCGGCGCCACGCCGCGCCCCTGCACGTTCCCGCAGAACCCGGACTTCGCGCTCGCGGGCCGCTTCGACCAGCAGGCGACCGCGGCGAAAGCCGACTTCGTCAGGCTCTTCGACCCGATGGCGAGGCGGTTCGGCGCGCGCCGGTGGACGAAGACCCAGTTCTAGGGCGTCGTGCCGTTGTTGGTCGGCGGCGGCACGTAGATGTTCGCCTTCACCGTGATCGCCACGGCGATGGGGTTGCCGTCGTGGAAGACGTCTGTGCCGAGCGGCGGCGGCACATTCACGACGACGATCCTCGGCGGCGGCGGGACCGTGATCGGCGGCTCCGGCGGCGGAACCGTCGTCGTGGTGAACGGCGGAACCGTCGTCGTGGTCGTCGGCGTCGACGGTGTGCTGGGCGTCGACGGTGTGGCCGGCGTCGTGGTCGTCGGCGTCGTGGTCGTCGGCGGCGGTGTGGACGGCGTCGCCGGGGCCGGCGCGGGCACCGCCGTATGCACGGAGACCGGGTTCGAGATCTGTGTCGCGCGCGGCTCTGCCGTCACCGGCGTCCGCGACCGCACGACGGCCGGCTGCAGCAGGACCGAAGTGCGCGCCTGCCGCGCCACGCGGCGCGGCACGGCGACCGGCTTCGCCTGCGTGGTGGCCACGACGACCTGCGCGCCGCTCGGCGCCGGAGTCGCGAGCTCGCGGCCGACGGCATCGAGCGCACCCACCTGAACCAGCAGCGCGGGCACGGCAATGGACACGGTGAGCGTCGCCGCCACCGCGACCAGCTTGCTGATTGACCCCGAAAATGACCTCATGTTGGACCGCTGCGCCGCCGACAGAGGTATTCAGATGGTAGGTCGGGTCAACCGGCCGCTCCATCCCCCAAAACGGGGTATGTGGAGCGGCGTTCGCCGCCTGGTGCGGCGTGGCGGTGTCACGCAGTTCGCGTTCCTGCTGGCGCTGCTCGTCCCGCTGCTGCCGGGGACGTGGGCGCTTTCGGAGCTGGCGGCCCGCCGTGAGACGTCCAGCATCGACGCGCACCTGCGCAACGCGCTTGGCGATTCGGTCAACGAGTACCAGCGCGTCCTCGACGGCGCACAGGCGAAGGCCCGTCGCGTCGCCGTCTCGGCGAGCGTGCAGGAAGCCTTCAGTACGCACGACCGCGCGGCGCTCGACCGGCTCGAGCGGCGAACGGGCGGCGTGCTGCTCCTCCTCCCCGGCGACCACCGGGGCGCGGAGGGGTTGACGGGAAGCGTCGACGTCGTCGATGGCGGCCGCCCTGTCGGCCAGGTAGTCGTCCCCGTGCACCTGAACCGGGCCGTCCTCAGGCGCCTGCAGGACGCGGCCGGCCTCGAGCGCGGCGAGCGGCTTGTCGTCTTCCGCGGTGGTAGCGCCGCGGATACGACGCGTGCGCAGGAAATCCGCGTAGGGGACGTGGGCTACCGGTCGTTCTCCGCCAACCTGCGCGTGCAGCCGCCCTGGCTGCGGCTCGCCGTGCTGCGCGAGGACTCCGCCGTGCGCGCCGCCGTGACGGACGCGCGCCGGACGACGGTCGTCGTCGCGATCGTCGCCCTGCTCGCGGTCGCGATGCTGGCGTACCTGTTCGCGCCGGCGCTCGCACAGACGAGGATCCGGCGCCGCCAGCGGTCGCAGGCCGACCGGCTGCTTTCGAAGCTCTCCGACGGCGTCCTCGAGGTCGACGACGGCGCGGTCGCCTTCGTCAATCCTGCCGCCGAGTCCCTGCTCGGGATGCAGGCCGACGAGCTCCTCGGCAATGAGCCGCCCGAGCTCCTGCGCGGCCATGAGGGCACGTTCGACGTGCGTGTCGACTCCGACGGCCGCGAGCGCTGGCTCGGAGTCGCGACCGTGGAGACCGAGGAGGGCCGCGTCTACACGTTCCGCGACGTCACGCGCGAGCGCCGGCTGGACGAGATGCGCGCCGAGCTGATCGCGACCGTGTCGCACGAGCTCCGCACGCCGCTGGCGGCGGTCTACGGCGCTGCCCGGACGCTGCAGCGCACGCCTTCGATCGAGCAGCGGATGCGCGACCAGCTGATCGGGATCATCGGCAACCAGGCCGAGCGCCTCGGGCGGATCGTCGACGACATCCTCACCGCGAGCCGGGCGGCGGCCGGTGAGTCGAAGGGCCGGCCGGAGCCGTTCGACGCTGTCGCCGTTGCCGAGGCCGTCGTCCACGACGCCGCGGCCCGCACCGGCCGGCCGATCGTGCTGGACGCCGAGGAGCGGCCGCGCGCCACCGGGTCGCCCGAGGACCTGCGCCGCGTGCTCGACAACCTCGTCGACAACGCGGTCAAGTACACGCCCGAGGAGGCGCCGATCGAGGTGCGCGTCGCCAACGGCGGCGAGACGGTGCGCATTGCGGTTGTCGACAACGGCCCCGGCATCCCGCGGAACGAGCAGGAGCGCATCTTCGAGCGCTTCTACCGCCTCGATCCTGACATGGCGAGGGGCGTGGGCGGCACCGGGCTCGGGCTCTACATCGCCAAGCAGCTCGTCGAGCGCATGGGCGGCCGGCTCGTCGTCACCTCCGAGCCCGGCCACGGCGCCACGTTTGTTACGGAGCTGCCGAGCGCTTGACGCGCCTCCTCCCGCGACCTTGAATGGGTAGCGGGGCAAGTCGGGTTCTTCGGGGTCTGCGGGAGGGGTCACTCTGCGCGCGTCTGCGTTCGTCGTCGTCGCCGTGCTCGTTGCGCTGCTGGGCGTGCGGTCAGCCGCGGCCGCGCCCGGCCTGATGGTCGGGGCGACAGACGACATGTTCAAGCTCGAGCCCGGCCGGGCCCAGGGATTCGCTCAGGACCTCGGTCTCAGCGGCGCGCGCGTGTCGCTCCACTGGGACGCGGGGCGGACGACGCTCAAGCCGGAGGACGCGGCGCAGCTCCAGCTGGCGGCCTCGACGGGCATCCGTGTCGTGGTGTCGGTGTACGGCTGGCGCGACGACGCGCCGCAGACCGACGCCGCGCGGGACGCGTACTGCTCGTTCGTCCGCGACCTGCTCGTCCAGGTGCCGCGCATCAACGACGTCGTCATCTGGAACGAGCCGAACCTCTCGTACTTCTGGCGGCCGCAGTTCGACGCGGCCGGCAGAAGCGTGGCGCCGGCGGCCTACGAGGCGCTGCTCGCGCGCTGCTGGGATGTCCTCCACGCCTACCGGCCGTCCGTGAACGTGATCGGGCTCGCGACGTCGCCGTGGGGCACGGACGATCCGAATAGTGACGTCGTGATCTCGCACGCGCCCGGCACGTTCGTTCGCGACGTCGGCGACGCGTACCGGGCGAGCGGGCGGACGGCGCCGATCTTCGACACCGTCAGCCACCACGTCTACGGTGCGTCGCCGGTCGAGCGCCCGTGGGTGCGGCACTCGTCCTCGGCGAGGATCTCGGAGGGCGACGTGGGCAAGCTCGTCGACGCGCTGCAGACGGCGTTCACGGGCACGAAGCAGGCGGCGCCGGGGATGCCGGTGGACGGCCGGACCGTCTCGATCTGGTACCTCGAGACCGGCTTCGAGACCGTCCCGGCGGCCGACAAGGCGCACCTCTACACCAGCCAGGAGACCACGGCCGCATTGCCGGACTTCACGGGCGCGCTGCCGTGGGCGTCACTGCCCGGCCCGACCAGTCACGCGCCCGACCAGGCCACCCAGCTGCGCGACGCGCTGCGGCTCGCCTACTGCCAGCCGTACGTCGGCGCGATCTTCAACTTCCTGCTTCAGGACCAGTCCGAGCTGAACCTGTGGCAGTCGGGCGTGCTCTGGGCCGACGGGACGCCGAAGGGCTCGTACGCGGTGTGGCGGAGCACGATCGACGAGGTGCGCGCCGGTGCGGTGAACTGCACGCTCTTCGCCGCGGTGGGCGGGCAGCCGCCCGCGGACGACATACCCCCGGCCTCGCAGGCGACGGCGCCCCTGGCGGCAACGCCAAAGCCGCCCGCTGTCGTGACCCCGGCGAAGAAGGCGCTGCTGGCCCTGTCGTGGGCGAAGAGCGTGCGCCGCACGTACGCGCTTCGGAACCGGGCGTGGCGGGTGTCGGTGCGGGCAACCCTGGCCGCGCGCTACGTCGCGGCCGTCGAGACGGCCAACGGGAAGCGCCGGCTCGCGGCCCTGGGCGGCCTGCGGGAGGGAGCGACCGCGATCCGGTTCCCGCAGCGGCGCCTGGCGCGCGGGTCGTACCGCGTCGTCGTCCGCGCCGGCGCGCAGACGCTGCGCAGCCCGCTCTTTCGCGTGAAGTAGCGTCCGTCGCCGGTGGGCGATCTCGCGCGCGTGTACGGGCCGGAGGTCTGGGCCGTCTATGAGCGGCTCGACCGCAGCCTCGATCCACGCGGGCCGGAGTCGATGCTGGACGTCGCCGCGGCGTACCTCTCGCCCGGGTCGGCGGTGCTCGACATCGGCTGCGGCGACGGCAAGCACCTCGTCGAGCTCGTCAGGCGAACGGGCGCGCGCGGCGTGGGCATCGATGCGGTGGCACGCTTCCCCGAGGTACCGGGCTTGCAGTTCGACCAGGGCCTGATGGAGGCGCTTCCGTACGCGGACGACGAGTTCGACCTCGTCTGGTGCCGCGACGTGCTCGGGAACGTTCAGGCGCTGGAGGCCGGGTTCGCCGAGGTGGCGCGCGTGCTGCGGCCCGGCGGCCGCGTCGTCCTCTACTCCGCGGTCGCGACCGACCTGCTCGAGCCGGGCGACGAGGCGCTCCTCGCCCGCCATCTGACCGTCGTCCGGGAGAGCCTCGACGAGGGCGCGGTCGAGGCGGCGTTCACCGGCGCTGGGCTCGAGGCCGAGCGCAAGGAGGTGATCGGCACGGAGTGGCGCGAATGGGAGGAGGAGCGGGCCAAGCCGACGTCGCGGGACCTGCTCCGCCTCGCGCGGCTGCGCAGGCGGCGGGACGAGCTGGTCGGCGAGTTCGGGGAGGAGCTGGTCGCGCACGCGGAGGCGAACCTCCACTGGCTGATGTTCCTGATAGTCGGGAAGCTGCGGCCGACGCTCTGGGTGCTCAGAGCGCCTTGAAGTACTGCACGACCGGGAAGCGGGTGAAGCCGGCGCGGTCGTAGACCCGGCGGGCCGGAGCGTGGCCCTCGTCGCCGCCGGTGCCGAGGTAGGCCACGCGCATGCCGGACTCGCGCAGCCAGTCGGTGGCGACCTGGGTCAGCTCGGTGCCGATGCCGCGGCGCTGACTCGCGGGGTCGACGGCGAGCATCGCGATCTCGCCGATCAGCCTGCGCCGGTCGACGACGGCGGCCGACACGAAGCCGGCGACGCGGCCGTCCTCGTCCGCCACCCAGGTGCGCATCCCCTCGCGCGCCAGGGTCTCGCGCACCTCGCGCTCCTGGTGCACGCGCCAGTCCTCGCCGTGCAGCAGCGTGTTCACCTCGGGGCCGAGCTCGGTTGCGACGGAGCGGAAAACAGGCTCCCACGCGCGGAGCGAGAGCGCGACGATTGGCTCCTCGTCGCCGGCGGTGCGGTCGCGGATCATGCGGTACGCCATGAGACCCAACCCTAGGCCGAAACCGGGCCGGGCTCGTTCAGTCAGGATCGTTCCGTGGCGGCCGTATCGAGCGAGTTGGTCAGGTGACCGGGTCGTGACCCTCCTCTGGGCCGGGCTCATCGTCGTGGGCGTCACGGCGGTCGCAATCACAGCCATGCTGCTCGTCCGCCGCTCGGCCCCGGCCGGGAGCTACTTCGAGGACGGCGACCGGGCAGCCGGGGTCTTCGGCGTCCTCGCGACCGGCTTTGCGGTGCTGCTCGGATTCGTCGTGTTCCTCGCGTTCGAAAGCTTCGACACCGCTCGGAGCGGCGCCGAGGCGGAGGCGCAGATCGTCGCGGAGCAGGTCGAGACCGCCCAGCTTCTCCCCGTCGCGGTGCGCGGCAGGCTCTCGGGCGAGCTCGTCTGCTACGCGCGGAACGTGATCCACCAGGAATGGCCGGCGATGCAGGCGGGCGCTGTCGGAGACACGGTCAACCCCTGGACCGTGGTCATGTTCCAGACCCTGAGGACGGTCGAGCCGCGGTCCGCTTCCGAGCAGGCCGCTTACTCGAAGTGGCTCGACCAGCGCACCGACCGCGAGGACGCGCGGGCCGATCGGACCCACGGCGCCGAGGGCGTGATCCCGCTGCCGCTGTGGATCGTGCTGCTGATCAGCGCGGTGACCATTTTCGTGTTCATGCTCTTCTTCGCAGACAGCGCCGAGCGCGCCGTCGTCCAGGCGACGATGATGGGTGGCGTCGCGATCGTGATCACCTCGACGCTGCTCCTCCTGTGGTTCCTCGATAACCCGTTCCACAACGGGATCGGCAGCCTCCGGCCGGTCGCGATGGAGAGGACGGTCAGCATCCTCGACAACGCCCAGGCCATCCGCGGGGTCACGTTCAGGATCCCCTGTGACCAGCGAGGGATCCTGCGTAGCGGCTGAGCCTAGAGCGCTTGGACGGCTCTGCCGTTGTGCAGCGTCGCGATCGTCGCCTTGGCGAACCACGCCGGCGCGGCGGAGGACATCTCCGGCCAATTCGCCAACGTGTCCTCCCAGTGCCGGGCGATACCGGCCGGTGACTCGTAGTACTCGTCGATCACGAAGATCGTGTTGCCGGTCGGCTCAGAGCTCGGGTCCATCGGGTTCGAGAGTTCCGGGCCCTTGGAGACGCTGTAGTCCAGGAGCGCGGCATCGCCTTCGCGGGAATGTCCCTTCATGAACTCTCCGTGGCTCGCGAACAGGCGATCGCCTTCGGCCACGTCATCTGGCCCGACCGTGAACATGATCACGAGGTGCGACTTGCCCATATGCGACATGAGGATCCCTCCCACTCGTGCGTTGGATGCAGCAACGCGCTGCCACCGCGAGGAGCAAAGGCTCGGCGTCGCGCGGGGCCGGAAGCCCCACGGCGCTTCGCGGCGATTCGGCCCGCAGAGGGCGCAAACCTACCGGATCACGGCGCCGGTAGGCGCTGAATCGCGTCACGCGCTGCTAGTCCGACTAGGTCGAGCCGGGTAGGAGACGCCGGGGGCAGCGTCGGCGAAGCACGAGGGGCAAATCCCGTCCGTCGCCGGCCCCCTCCGGGTGGCGTGTCCCCAGCCAAGAGCAGTCAGGACGCTCGCGCACCAGGCGCACCTGACAATCAATGCCCGCGCGTCCGGCGCCGCGACCCGAATCGAGATGTTCTCGTCGGGGTAAGGCGACGTGCTGACGGTGGCGCTCGCCGCCCAATTCGTCTTCGCCGTGAAGGTGGACATGCACGCTCCTGCCACTCGCGTCTCGCACCGACGGCTTGAAGCGTCGGCACACGGACCCGACCAAGTGTTGGAGCCGGAAGATCTCAGCCTGCCCAAGGGCTTGAGGCAGGCTGTTACATTCGAAACTAGCACTCGGCTCGCCCCGAGTCGAGCGGCGCCCTCGAGTCCGACTAGGCGGGCGGCACTTGGCCGGCGGGGTGCGGATACTCCATGACGACGACCCCGAAGGCGTCGGTCGCACCTGCGGTGTAGACGTGCGGGACGTCGCCAGGGAAGCGGAGGAAGTCACCTGCCGCGAGGACAACCGTCTCCCCAACGGGCCCGGCTTCGACAACACCATCCGTGATCAGCAGATGCTCGACGACTCCCGGTGCGTGCGGGCTCGCCTTCCGGCGCTTCCCGGCGGGGAAGCGGATCGACAGGATCTCCGCCGTTCCCGTCGGCGACAGCCGATCGACGAGCCGCGCCTCGACGGCGCCCGTGACGCGGACTGCGCTCGCCGCGCGCTGGACGTACACGCGGGGCCTCGCCGGCTCTTCGACGAGGGCACCGAGCGGGACCCGAAGCGTGTCTGCGATCGCGAACAACGTCTCGATGGTCGGATTGGCAGCATGACCGGCCTCGAGCCGCACGAGTGTCGAGCGGCCGACGCCGCTGGCTGCCGCGAGCCCTTCGAGGCTCGTGCCGTTGGCGAGCCGGAGGCGGCGGACGTTCCGCGCGACCGCTTTCAGTGGTCCCTCTGGGTGGCTCATCTATGGGACTACTGTAGCCATATATGATCGTCCGGCAATGACAGACGCGGTGATCGTGGGGGGCGGAATCGCGGGCGTGGCGCTCGCCGCGGCGCTCGCCGAGCACGGCTATGCCGTGACCCTGCTGGAGCAGAGTCGGCTCGCCTCTGCAGCCTCGGGGGAGAACACGGGCACGCTGCTCCAGCAGACCGAGCCGGTGGTGGCGGCGATGCTGCGTGACACGGTGGCCGTCTACCGCGAGCTCGCTGAAGGGGCCGTCGACTTTGGGTTGAGGCGCCTCGACGAGTTGCTGCTCGCGCGCGACGATGGGCAGCTCGAAGTGGCGCGGGCCAAGGCCGAAGCCTTTGCGACGGCGGACATCGAGGCAGCGTTCCTCACGGCCGAGGAGGTCGCTACCGAGCATCCGTACCTTGCGCCTGCCGCCGGCGGCGTCCTTCTCGGTGACACGTATGCCGTCGAACCGGAGGCGACCGTGCAAGCGCTCGCGGCCCGGGCGCGCGCGGCGGGCGCAAGGATCCGAACGGGCTGCCGCGCGGTTCAGGTCTGCCCTGGGCAGGGTGTCCTGACAGATGAAGGCGCGGTCCGGGGCGACGTTGTCGTCCTCGCGACCGGGCCGTGGCTCGCGGAGCTCCTGCCGACGGCGCCGGTCCAGGGCGGCCGCGGCTGGCTGCTGCGAACGGATCGACTTCCTTTCCGACTTGACTCCATGATCGAAGAGCTGTCATGGCCCGACCAGAATGTTCTCGGGGCAGTCGGCGTGCCGCGGCGGCTGGATGCCATCGCACGAGACCGCACCGACCCGCCGCTCGCGGATGCGGTCTTCTTCTGCCCACAGCGCGACGGCGGGGCACTCGTCGGCGCAGCGATGACGCTCTCCCTCGGGAGCGTTCCCGAAGGCGCGGACTTGCCCGCGCGGCTCGCTGCCCGAGCGGTCGAAGCCGCCCCGGGCTTCGCCGGAGCGGGAATCCGTCGTGCGTGGTCAGGGCTCCGTCCAACGGCGCCCGACGGCCTGCCGGTCGTCGGCCGGGTTCCGGGGACGGAGGGTCTCTTCGTCCACGGCGGGCACGCCTCACTCGGCATGCAGGCCGCGCCGGCCACCGCCACCTGGCTGGCGAACGAGATCTGTGGCCGGCCCGTTCCAGACTGCTACAGGGAACTCGATCCCGGCCGGTTCGCGGACTTCGATCCCGTCTTTCCCCAAACGCGATTGGAGGAGCTATGACCGTTGCGATCTCGGAGCGAGTCCGAAGCATGATGCGAATGACGATGGCCGATATGGCCGACGCGGCCGATGCTCGGCCGGGGTCGTTCCGGCTCGAGAACGCCGACTCGTACCTGATACCGCCGGAGCATGTGCTCCAAGCCACACGCGACGCAGTCGGAGTCGACGACTTCAACAGCTACCTGCCGCTGCGCGGGCTCACGACCATGCGGGAAAGCGTCGCGCACCGCATCCGCGAGGACTTCGGTGTCGAGTACGACCCTGACGACGAGATCGTGATCAGCTCAGGCGCCGGCGAGTCCCTCCTCAACTCGCTGCTCGCCGGCATCGATCCCGGCGACCGCGTCCTGCTGACCAATCCCACCTATTCCGGGATGGCGCAGCGCGTTCGCATCGCCGGCGGCATCCAGAGGTTCTGCGATCTCGTCCGTGGGCCTGACCGCTGGGCACTCGACGTCGGCCGGCTGCGCGAGCTCGCGCCCGGCTGCCGCGCGATCTTCGTCGCCTCGCCGTGCATGCCGACGGGCACCGTCTTCACGCCTGCAGAGACGGAGGCGATCGCGGCAGCAGCGATCGAGAACGACGCACTCCTGATCTTCAACGGCGCCTGCGAGCGTGTCGCCTACGACGGTCGCAAGGTCGTGCACCCGGCGACGCTCCCGGGGATGCGCGAGCGAACAATCGCGATCGGCTGCGTCTCGAAGGACTACGGAATGCCCGGCTGGCGAGTCGGCTGGGCTGCCGCACCCCGCGAGCTCGCAGCCGCACTCGAGGACACGCACATCTTCAACGGGATCATGCCCAGCGGGTTTGCGCAGGCGGGGGCTGCGGCTGCACTCGCAGGCCCCCAGGACTGGCAACGCGGGCTTGTCGCCGCGTTCGAGGCGAATCGCGACGCGCTGCTCGAGGAGCTCGCAGAAGCCCCCGGTGTCGACCCGGTCCGGCCCGAGGGCGGCTACTTCCTACTTGCAAACGTCAGCCGCACCGGGCTCACCGCCGACGAGTTCGCCCAGCGTCTGCTCGCCGAGCACGACGTCGCAGTCACGCCGATGCGCGGCTGGGGCGCCGACGACTTCGGCCTGCACGAGGTGCGGTTCATCTTCACGAACGAGCCCGAGGAGCGCCTGCGGGAGGCCGGCCGACGCGTCGCATCCTTCGCGCGCGCGTGCGCGTAGGTCGACCGGAACGCCGGGCCGTTTCACAACTCACGGCTGCACTGAGCAGGACTCTTCCATGCACAGGCCGTGGTTCGAGTCAGAGTAGATCGGCCTAAGCGCAGCCTGAGGCGAGCGTAAGGGCTCTGCACACCTCGCTCATGCGCTCGATAGACAGGCGAGTGATGCGAGTGCGGAAGAGCTCTTTGGGGACGAGCGTGAGATTGTCGAGCGAGAGCGCGCAGTCTTCAGGCATTCCGTCGCCGGTGTCGAGTATGACCTCGGTTGGGATGTGTCGGATCGTCCGTGTCGCGGGCACTGCGAGCACAGCATTGAGCACTGGGATCGCCGCTTGACGCGTGAGGACGAGGAACGGGCGCCGGCCGGCGTTCGGATGTTGCGCCCACCAGATTTCGCTTCGCGCTACCAGGGCTCGGCCTTGATCGCGGCGATTGCTCCGGCGTTCGCCCAGGCGTCGCCCTCGGGTGCGGGTACACGCGCGTAGCCCTCGGCGATCGCGGCATCGATCGCCGCGGCACCACCGGTACCGAGGAGCAGGTCGATCGCCTCTCTGATGAGATCGGACCGCGAGCGGCCAGCAGCGGCGGCCCGCTCGTCGAGCGCGGCAACGCGCGCGTCATCGAGCTGGATGAGGGTCTGCCGTCTCGCCATTGCCATATTATGCCATATTGCCCGCGCGGAACCGACCCTCACGAACCCAGGCCAGCTTTCGCCGGCCTGGGTTTGAATAAGGGCCATATGGTGCCCCCAGCGGGATTCGAACCCGCGCTACGGCCTTGAAAGGGCCGCGACCTGGGCCACTAGTCGATGGGGGCCCACGGCCAGCTTACTTCCGGTGGCGCGCTCTGCCTCAAGCCGCGCAGGAGCCGTGCCGACAACTCCCCAGAACGAGGGAATCGTGACAGGAGCGACGAGACGGCGATGAGCGCATACGTGGCGGATTGGTCAGGCCTCGAAGAGGCCGAGCGGGTGTACTACTGGCGCCTCTGCCGGTTGCTTGACCTCGGCTACGGGATGCCGGAGGCCGAGGAGATGGCCTCCGCCGACGTCGACCTGCACGCGCTCGAGCGCCTCGTGGTCGACGGCTGCGAGCCGGCGCTCGCCGCCAGCATCCTCAGCTAGTCAGCTCGGCGATCTCCGCCTCGCTGAACCCGGCCTCGGCCAGGACCTCCGCCGAGTGCTCGCCCGCGCGCGGCGGCCCCGACGGGTAGCGCGGCCGCTCGCCGTCGAACGACAGCGGCGGGCTGACAGTCACGTGATCGCCGAGCGCCTGCAGGATCCCGAGCGCCGCCGTCTGGTCGTCGCGGGCGACCTCGGCGACGTCGCGCACTGCTGTGACCGGCACGCCGGCCGCGCGGAGGCGCTCGACCCAGTGCGCCGAGGGCTGCTCCGCGAGCCGCTCGGCGATCGGGCGCGTCAGCGCGGCCCTGTTCTCCGAACGGAGCGCATTGCTCGTGAAGCGTGAGTCCACGGCGAGCTCCGCGAGGCCGAGCGCGTCGCACAGGGACTGGAACAGCCGGTCGTTCCCCGCCGCGATCATCAGCTCGCCGTCCGCCGTGGCGAAGACGCCGTAGGGCGCGATCAGCGGGAAGTCGGTGCCGTACCGGCCGGGGGCGCGGCCGGTCGCCGCCGCTTCGGAGAGCTGGTACGGGACCAGCGCGAGCGCCGTCTCGTAGAGCGAGACGTCGAGCTCCGCACCGCAGCCGGTCCGCTCCCGCTGCAGCAGCGCGGCGAGGACGGCGAGCGCAGCCCAGGTCGCCGTGCCGAGGTCGACCAGCGAGGGGCCGACGCGGACGCCCGGTCGTTCGGCCTCTCCGGTGAGGCTGATGATCCCGGCCGCCGCCTGGATCAGCGGGTCGTAGCCCGGCTCCTCGGCCTGCGGCCCGGCGGCGCCGTACGCGCGGATCGAGCAGTAGACGAGCCGGTCGTTTCGCGACCGCACGGCAGCGGGCCCGAGTCCGAGCCGCTCGGCCGCTCCAGGCCGGAGGCTCTGGACGAAGACGTCGGCCCGTTCGGCGAGCCGCAGCGCGGCGTCGCGTCCGGCGGGTGACTTCAGATCGAGCGCGAGCGAGCGCTTTCCGGCATTCGCTGCGAAGAACATCACGCTCGAGCCGTCGTGGAACGGCGGCCCCCAGTCGCGCGCCTCGTCACCGGCTCCCGGCCGTTCGACCTTGATCACGTCGGCGCCGAGCGCGGCCAGCAGCTGCGTGCAGTACGGGCCGGCGAGCGAGCTGGTGAGGTCGAGAACGCGGGTACCCGCCAGGACGTCCATCAGACCGTCAGCTCGATGCGGTTGCCGTCCGGGTCGAGCACGGCCGCCTCGTAGTAGCCGTCGCCCGTGCGCCGCGGGCCGTCGAGAACGCGGTAGCCGTCGGCGGCCAGCCTGGCGGCGAGCTCGTCGACAGCCGTCTCCGAGCCGAGCGCGAACGCGACGTGCGCAAGGCCCGTCGCCTGCACCACCGGGTCGTCGCTCGACGCGGCGATCGAGGTCATCTGCATGAGCTCGAGCCGCGCGCCGCCTCCGTCGAGCTCGAGGAAGTACGACGCGAAGCCGTTCGTCGCGTTCTCGTAGCGGTCGCCGGCGCGGGCGCCGAGGTAGCGCTCGTAGAACGCGCGCAGCCGCTCGAGGTCGGCCGTCCAGATCGCTGCGTGCTCGATGCGCACAGGCGCGAGTCTCGCCGATCACCCGCATCAGACGATGCGGTCGTGGCGATGAGAAGCGAGGAAGCGTCGATGACGGCTCGGCGTTGGATGGCGCTCCTCTTCGCACTCGGATCGACGTGTTTCCTCGTCGGGCCGTTCCCGGGCTACGCGCAGCTCGTCGGCGACTCCGCCGACGCCGTGACCTTCTTCGTCGGGTCGATCCTCTTCACGGGAGGCGGCGCGTTCCAGAGCGCGCTCGCCTGGCCGGAGCGCCGCTCGCCCGGCGGCGGGCGCGCGGCCTGGTGGTCGGCGATCGTCCAGTCGGCCGGGACGCTCTTCTTCAACGTCACCACCTACCAGGCGATGCACACCGCCCTCTCGAGCTCCGAGTACAACAAGCTGGTCTGGAGGCCGGATTGGCGCGGGTCGATCTGCTTCCTCGTCTCGGGCGCTATCGCCTACGCGGCATCGCCGCGGCGCCGGCACGGCTGGCTGCCGGTGCGTGGCGACAGCGGCTGGTGGCAGCCCGCGGTCAACCTGCTCGGCTGCATCTTCTTCGGCATCTCCGCGGTCGCCGGCTACGTCGTGCCGTCCACGGGGTCGATGATCGACCAGGCAGCGGCGAACTGGAACACCTCGCTCGGAGCCGCGTGCTTCCTCGCCTGCGCGCTCGACACGCTTCGAACCGGGCGGACGCCGAAGCTCTCGCTGCGCGAGCGGCTACGAGAGCTCGAGCACGAGGTCGAACAAGACCTCGAGCGCGTTGGCTGACGCCGCCCTCGGCTACGCTCGCGAAGCGGCCGAAGTGGCAGTTCCGCCGTGCGGGTGCGCGAGCGCGTACGCGCCGACCGCAGCGGCCAGCACGAGCATGGCCACGACCGCCAAGCGCCGCATGCCTCGGATCGTGCGACGCGTCGCGCCGTGCCACTATCAACCAGCGAATGTGTCGGCGCGTTGCGATGTCCGCAGTGGCCCTGTCCGTGATGATGGCGGGAGTGGCTGCTTGTGGAGGCGGTCAGCAACCGAATCCCTTCGCGATCAAGAAGGGAATGACGCAGCCGAAGACGATCGCCACTGCCGGGCGCCCGTTCCGCCGCGGCGGGCCGTACGGTCGACACTGCTCGTTCTACCGCGCGAGCAAGAAGGGCACGAGCATTGACGGCATGCGCGTCTGCTTCAAACAGGGCCGCGTATCGGTCGTCCAGACCGCCGTTCACGGTTAGACGCGACGAACTCGCGGACGTCCTGGATCGTGTTGAGTCAATGCGGCCGCTGCGGTGGGGTTGCGCCGCTGGACTGGATCGTGAGCACCCAGCCCTGGCCGTCTTCGACGACGCGCCAGCGGTGTTCGAGGATCGGCCCCGTGGCGCGCCGCCCGTCCGGGCCACGGCCGTGCCAGCGCTGGACGAAGACGACGATGTTCCGCCGGCTGCCGTGGAAGATCCGCGTGAGGCAGCGTCCGTCAACAACCCGGTAGTCGGGCGTGGGGAGGCGGATCGAGCAGTGGCGCCAGCCGACCGCGATCCCGAACGGGTTCTCGCCGCGACTCGATCGGCGGAGCGCGTCGAGCGCCGAGTCCAGAACGGTTCCCTTCGGGAGCGGGCAGTCGATGCCGCAGGCGGGTGGACTGAACGGCGTCGAGCTCAGCCCGAAGTCGGTCACGCGGTGGGTCAGACCGTCGAAGCGCAGCGAGGCAACCGTTCCGGACGGCGAGGCCGCGCCGGGCGGACGCGGGCACGAATTGCAGACGAACTGTCCGGTGAATATGACCTTCGGGTAGCGGCCGAGGCGCACCCACACGATGGTCGGCGACTGCTCGCCGAGCGACGCAGCCGACGCGGTGACGGCGCTGCTCATCCACGCCGGGGCTGGCGGATGGTCTGACCGCGCACCCGCACTCGCCCCTGCGAGGCACGCAGCGATCCCAAATGAGGCGAGTGTCAGCGCCGCCTTCGTCATCGCACCCTCTCTTATACGGCGCGAGAAGATCGCGTCGTCACTTCATAAGACGCCGCCGCCGTTCGCCTGGTAGGGGTGCTCGTCTTATCACGCCCACTTACTTGTCACAGCCGCCGTCGCGAGCGGGGCGGAGCGCGGCGAAGGGCTCTACCATGCGCCTGCGGGCGGTTAGCTCAGTTGGGAGAGCACCTGCCTTACAAGCAGGGGGTCGCTGGTTCGAGCCCGGCACCGCCCACTCGATCGAAAGAAAGGAAGCGCCGCGCGGATGACTCCAACGCGGCGCTCGCACGGGCGAAGCCGTCGAATTGACCCGTGTCGGTCGATTACCTCACGTCGCGCTCCGCATGTCAACGGTAATCGGCGGCGAATCGCGCCACGAGCAGTACGTAGCCCAGATCGAGCTCGTGCAGGCCGCGAAGATCGCCGTGCCGTGTGTCCCAGGCGCCTTCGGACAAGTCGCGCGCGAGGAGATCAACCCCTCGCGCGACGGCGCCGGGAGCGACCAGGTTGAACTGGGAGATGTTGAGACGGATCCGTTCGTCGAGATAGGCCTCCGGCCGCGCCCAGAACGCGCGGAGGAAGCCGTCGTGGCAATCGCGCGGAACCGGCACAGGCCGCCGTTCGAGCGGCCCGAGCTCCTCTGCGATCGCGGTCAGCGACGGAAGCCGGCCAATCGTCCACGCCTCCAGCTCCGGTACGTAGTCGCGCGTCAACCAGAAGCGTCCGGCGTACGCCTTGTCCCAGGTGAAGATGACGATCCGCTTCCGCGCGACGCGGCGCAGCTCGGCGAGACCCTTTCGGATGTCGGCCCAGTGGTGGAGCGTCGAAACGGCCATGGCAGCGTCGACGGACTTGTCGTCGAGCGGCAGGGCCTCCGCTAGCCCCTGGACGACCCGGGCCGCGTCAGGTGCACGTTTCTCGATCATCGTCGCGGAGGGCTCGATCGCGATGACGTCGCGATCGGTCGGCTCGTACGCGCCGGTGCCGGCGCCGACGTTCGCGACCGACTGAGCGTCCTCGAGCGCCGCCCAGATCGCCGCCTCGATCCGTGGATCCGCCGCTCGCGTGGTGGTGTAGGTCGTACCGATCCGGTCGTACCGCGCCACTGCGGCAGTCTCGCAGTGGTCTAGACCGCTTAACAATCCTTCCGCTTTCTTGACAGCTGCCTTACAGAGCCCGGGTACCACTGAACTGTGATTCGCGCTCTCTTCGCCATCGCGACCGCCGCGCTGATCGTCTCGGTCGCCCCCGCGGCCGGCGCGAATCCGAGCGCCACAACCGGCCCCGTGACCGCCGTCGGGCCCACGACCGCCACCATCACCGGGAGCGTCAACCCGAACGGCACGGCGACCAGCTGGTACGTCGAGTACGGCAAGACCACGAGCTACGGCTCGAAGAGCGCCTCCACGAGCGTCGGGGCGGGCACGTCGGCGGTCGCCGTATCGGCCGACGTCACGGGCCTCGCCGCCGGAACGACGTACCACTACCGCGTCGTCGCCACGAACACCTCGGGCACGGCCCGCGGCGCCGACGGCACGTTCAGCACCTCGTCCGCCCCGAGCGTCTCCACGGGCAGCGGCGAGTGGCGTGACGCTCACTACCGCGACGCTCGCCGGCACGGTGAACCCGAACAGCCGCGTGACGTCCTGGTACTTCGAGTACGGGACGAGCACGAGCTACGGGACGAAGACGGCGGCCAAGAGCGCCGGCTCCGGCTCGGCCTCGGTCGCCGTCTCCGTGGCGCTCACGGGCCTTGCGACCGGCAAGACGTTCCACTACCGGCTCGTCGCGTCCAGCGACGCCGGCACGAGCCGCGGCGCCGACAAGACGTTCACGACGACGGGCGCGCCCGCGGTCGTCACCGGCTCGGTGAGCTCGATCACGTTCACGTCGGCGACGCTGAAAGGCACCGTCAACCCGAACGGCGTCGCGACGAACTGGTACTTCGAGTACGGCACCAGCACCGGCTACGGGACGAAGACCGCCGCCAAGAGCGCGGGGTCCGGGACGAAGGCGGTGGCAGAGTCGGCGTCGATCACCGGCCTGAAGGCCGGGACGACGTACCACTACCGCCTCGTCGCCTCGAGCCCGTCGGGGACGACCGCCGGGCACGACCGCACCTTCAGCACGGCCGGCGCTCCGGTCGCGCGCACGGGCGCGGCGCAGGCGGTCGGGCCGTCGACGGCGCAGCTCACCGGGACGGTGGACGCGCGCGGAAGGCACACCACCTGGTACTTCGAGTACGGCGAGAGCACCTTCTACGGCGCGAAGACGCCGGCGAAGAGCGGCGGGTCCGCGTTTGGTGCCAAGACCGTCACCGCGAGCATCTCCGGCCTGAGGCCGAGCACGACGTACCACTTCCGCGTCGTGGCGACGAACGACGCCGGGACGAGCCGCGGCGCCGACGTCACCTTCGCGACCGCCGGTGTCACGATCACGGCCACGACGCAGGCCGCGACGTACGGCAGCTCCGTGCTGCTCTCCGGCCTCGTGCCGGTCAAGAAGCAGGGCGAGGTCGTCACCGTCTACGCCCAGGACTACGGGCAGGGCTCGCCCAGGCTGATCGGCACGGTGCTGACCAATGCCATCGGCGCGTGGAGCTTCGCGGTGAAGCCCACCGTCATGACCTCGTACCAGGCGAGCTGGCTCAGCGGCGTCAGCCAGCCGACCGTGGTCGGCGTGCGGCCCGCGATCTCGCTGAAGCGCGTTGGCACGACCCGGTTCACGACGCGCGTCGTCGCCGGCCACGCGTTCGCGCGCCGCACCGTCAAGGTGCAGCGCCAGACGAAAGCCGGTACCTGGGTGACGGTCAAGCAGGTCCGGCTCGGGGCGCGCTCGTCCGCCGTCTTCCGCGTCACGCTGCCGCGGGGAACGTCGCACATCCGCATCGCGATGAGCGTGAACCAGTCCGGCGCCGGCTACCTCGCCGGCTTCAGCCGGACGATCGCCGTCACGCGTCGCTAGTGGCTGTCCGCCACTAACGCTAGTGGCTGTCAGCCACTAGCGTTGTCAGCACTGACGGCGGATCCCTCGGACGAGCGATGGCGGCCGGCGGGATTCCGGCGACATCTACTCCGTGCGCATTCGTCTTCTCGTGCCCGCACTCTCCGCACTCGTGCTCCTCGCCGGCGCTGCGGTCGCCTCGCCGGCGTCGACACCGGCGACCTGCACGGCCGCCCAGAAGGCGCAGCGCCGGGCGGCGCTGACGGCATTCCAGAAGCGCATGCCGGCGGCGAAGAAGGCGTACTTCGGGCACCACAGGAGCGCGAAGCTGCGGAAGGCGTTCGTCGCACGCCAGCAGGCGCGGCTGAAGGCGCTCACGCTGGGCGCCTCGTGCACGGCCCCCGCGTCGACGAATCCTGACGCCGCGCGCATGGACCTGCTCGTGAAGTACGCCGGGCAGATGAAGGCGCTGACATTCGATCCCGAGACGAGCGACGCGGCGGACGAGGCGATCGGCACCCTTGCGCAGGACGAGGAGGACTGCGCCGACGACCCGACGCTCGACACGTGCCCGCTCGACAACTCCGAGTACACGGACACGGCGAAGGCCGTCGACGATGCTGCGACCCCGCTCGGGCAGCTGGCGACGAAGGTCGGCGCGATCACGCCGCCGGCGATGGCGGTCACCGACTACGACGCCTCGGCCGGCGACTGCGGCGTCGACCTGGAGACCGTCGCGGCCGCTCACAAGGCTGTCAAGGACGCCAACGGCACCTGGGCGGACACGCTCACGGCGTGGGGCAAGGCCTTCGCGAACGGGGCAGAGCCCCGACTACTCGACGGCCGACTACGAGCCCGGCCTCGACACGATCAACGCCGAGCCGCACCAGGCGCTCGTCGACTGGGCGGTCATGGTGCGCTTCTACTGGGCCGCGCTCTCCGGCAAGGTCGCCTCGCCGCCGGACGTTCCGGGCTGGATCGGCGATCTCGCCGACGAAGAGTGCCCGTCTAGCTAACGAACGACGACGGTCAGGCTCAGGTGGTTCGGCTGGCCGAGCACCACGAGCCCGCGCTCCTCGGGCGTCTGCACGTTCGTGACCGTGAAGCGGTAGGTCCCCGCCTTGCGGAACACGAGCGTCTTCGACTGGCCCGTGTACATGCGCGGGTCGCCGAGCGCGAGCTTCGGTCCCTTCAGTTGCGCGAAGTCGAAGTCCATCGGGCAGTCCGAGCGGATCACGATGCGCGCCCCGCGCGCGAGCTTGACGGTCGTGGACGGGCCGTGCCCTTTCCAGACGTGGCAGTTCTGGACGACGTGCTGGATGGTCAGCCGCACCGTCTGCGCGGCCGTGCCGCCGGACGGCGCCAGCAGCACGGCGAGCACCGCGATCGCGAGGGCGCGCTTCACGGCGCCACCTCCGCCTCGAGCTCCGGCGACCGCCGTGGCAGCCACCAGTTCCAGCGCCCGAGGATCGCCATGCCGGCGCGGGACGAGCAGCATGCGGATCGAGCGTCGCGTCGATGAGGACGGCGAGCGCCGAGGCCGAGGCCGAACTGCTGGAGCGCCGGGACGCTGCCGACCACGAAGCCGGCGAACGACGCCGCCATCACCAGCGCGGCGGCGGTGATCAGGCCGCCCGTGCGCTCGAGCCCGGTCGCGATCGCCGCGCCGTTGTCGGCGCCGCGCGTCCCACGCCTCGCGCATGCGCGAGACCAGGAACACCTCGTAGTCCATCGACAGGCCGAACAGGGTGGCGAAGCAGGAAGATCGGCACCCAGCCGTCGATCGGGCGCTGGAGCCGAAGATGACGCACGGAAGACAGCGACCGCAGCCGTAGCGCCACCACGGCGAGCAGGTTCAGGAGGACCGCCTTCAGCGGCAGGACCAGCGAGCGGAACGCGAGCGCGAGCACGGCGTAGGTCAGGCCGAGCGCGCACAGCACGAGCCAGCGGGAACGACGCGTAGGTGCGCGCGAGGAAGTCGACGCCCTGGGCGGCGCGCCGCCGCCGCACGGTGCCGCCGGGAAGCTGCGCGGGCACGGGCCGACGGAGCGAGCGACGAGCCGTCGCGAGGCTCCGAACTCGTGCCGGCCGACGACGAGGATGCGCTCGCTAGCGACCGTCCGCCGAGACGTACGGCGCCGCCGAGCGCGACGACGTAGACCTCGGGATCGTGGAACAGCCGTCGCGAGACGCTCGACCGCCGCGTGCACGCCGGCGTCCGCGCCGCGCCGGCGCGGCCGCGTCGACGACGATCTGCGTCGGCGTCAGCGCCCCGGGCCCGAACGCGTGCCGCAGCGCGACGAGCCCCTGCTGGGACTCGGTGGAGCCGGGCAGGCTGTCCAGCGAGCCCGGCGTGAGCCGGAGCGAGAGCGCGGGCGCCGCGCATGCGAGCAGGACGGCGATCACGGCGGCACGCGACGGCACCGGCCGTCGCGTGACCGTCCGCGCCAGGCGCCGCCCACGGGGAACCGCGGCAGCGGCAGGCGCACGCCTGTCGACGGCGCGCGGGCCGCAGAACGAGAGCAGCACCGGCTGCAGCGTCAGCGCCGCCGCGACGGAGACGAGCGGGATCAGGAGCCCGCCGAGCCCGAGCGTGCGGATGAACGGCACCGGCACGACGAGCAGCAGGGCGAGACCGATCGCGACGGCGAGCCCGGAGAAGACGACGGCCCGGCCGGCGGTCGCCATCGTCCGGACGATCGCCTCGTCGCGCGGCTCGTCCGCGCGCGCGAGCTCCTCGCGGTAGCGGCGTGACGATCAGGAGCGAGTAGTCGACGGCGAGCCCGAGCCCGATCAGCTCGACGAGGTTCGTCGCGTACGGGCGTGACCGACGACGAACCGCGCGGCGACGTCGAGGAGCAGCAGCGTCGCCGCCGATCGTGCACGCTGCGAAGACGAAGGGGACGGCGAGCGCGAGCGACAGCCCGAGCACGAACAGCAGCACGAGCGACGGCGAGCGGCAGCGCGAGCGCCTCGCCGCGGCGCAGGTCGGCGGCGAGCGTCGGGTCGAGGTCGTGCTGGATCGCCGGCTGGCCCCGTGACGAGCGCGGCCGGGCCCGGGCTGAGCGGCGAGCACGTCGCGCAGCGGCTGCGGTGTAGCGCCTTGGCATCGCTGCAGCGCAGAGCGAGGTGGCGAGCTCGCCGTAGACGACGCCGACGCCGCTCCGGAACGTGTCGAGCCGGCCGCCGGGCAGCGCGTGCGCCGCGCGTCGAGCCGCGCCGCGCAGCTCCGGCCTGTGCCTCGACGGGCCGGACGCGGAAGACGACCGTGAACGTGCCCTCCGGGCGCTCGCCGAAGTCGCGCGCGAGCAGCGGCGTCCGCTCGCTGCGACTCGGTGCCCGGCACCGCGTACGAGCTCTCGAGGTGCGCCGGCAGGAGCAGCGGACGCCGCGACGCCGCCGGCGAGCACGACGAGCCACACGCCGAGGACGAGCCAGCGGAAGCGGACGAAGGAGCGTCCAGCGCGCGAGCGGCGGCGCGGGTCGGCATGCCCCGGCCCGTCAGCCCGTGCCCGATGCGGTCGAAGAGCACCGGTTCACCTCTCGTGCCCGCGACGTGCCTCTCCCGAACGCCACTGCCTACTTGACGACCTCGATCGCCATCCGGATCGCCGGCAGCTGGTAGCCCGAGCGCCAGCCCGGGAACGTCCCGCGCGTAGGTCAGCACCGGAACCATCCCGTACGGCGTGTTCGAGTACGACGGCTGCTGCGTGTAGAGCAGCGGGTACATGTCGATCAGGTGCGTCCCCGGCTCGCCGGTCGCGACGAGGTTGAGGACGACGTCGCCGTTCGAGTTGAAGCCGCAGCCGTAGCCGACGTAGCTGTTGTCGTAGTCGACCGCGATCGTGTTGTCGAGCTGCGTCCAGCCGACGCCCTTGAGGTGGATCGTGAACGGCTGGCCGGCCTTGACCTTGAGGGTCGAGACGCCGCCGACGACGCTCCGCTTCACGAAGTACGGCACCTGCGCCTTGATCTCGCCGTTCTGGAGCAGCTGGATCGACGTGCCAGCCGCCGAGCCCGTCGGGGATCGTGACCTTGCTCGTCAGCGTCCCGTCGGCGCCGCGGTGCCGGTGCCGAGCGGCACGGAGACGAAGCTCCAGCAGGTGCCGGTGCAGTTGACGCGGTTGCCGACGACCGTCGACCAGACGAGGTTGACCGGGGCGCTCGGGGTCAGGCCCGAGGCGGTGACGTCGACCTTCGACAGGATCGGGCCGGTCGTCGAGCTGAGCTTGGCGGTCGCGGTCGTCGAGGCCGCGAGCCCGCGTCGCCATCATCGTCGTCCGCGCGTCGAGCGTCGGCGCGACGTTCGACGGCCAGTCGATCCGCGTCTTCGGTAGCGCCGGCGTCCTTCGTGACCGTGAACGTGAACGTCTGGCCGGTCGCCCACGGGATCGGGGACTGCGGGATGTTGAGGTAGTCGACGCTGATCGCGTCGGCGACGACGACCGTGTGCCGGCCGACCGGGCCCGAGGCGCGGAACTTGACCGTCGCCACGCCGCGCGTCCAGTTGGCCATGACCGCGCCGACGTAGTGGTTGTCGTACTAGCAGCGGACGCGCCGCCCTCGTAGAGCGACGAGCCGAGGCCCGTGTACGTGAGGGTGATCATCGTGCCCGATCGGCCCGCGCTTCGGCGTCATCGTCGCCGTGCGGGCGATGAGGAAGCCGCCCTTGGCGACCTGCGATGCCGTCGACGACCGCGTAGATGTCGTGGATGCCGCCGAAGTCCTTCGGCGCCTTCAGCTGGACGGAGAACGCTGCCGCTCGCGTCCGTCGTCGCGCTGCCGACGACGACGTTGATCTTGTCTGCCTTGCGGCCGAGGTAGTCGACGCTGTCGGGCCGCGCGTCGACGACCCAGGTCACGTTCGCCGTGTTCCAGACGAGCGAGACGTCCTTGTTCGGCGGCGAGGCCCGTGTCCCGGAGACGGTGTATCGCCGTGCCCGGGAGGCCGATGTCCGGCTTCGTCTGTCAGCATGCCCAGGGTCGCGGCCGTCTCGAAGGCGCGGCGACAGCGGGCCGGGCAGCGCCGCGACGCCGGGGATCGCGGGTGCCGTCAGCGCCTTGACGTCGGCGGACGCGCTGCCGGTGAGCAGCACGGCGCCGGTGAGCGCGATCGCAGCGGCGACCGCGATCCGGCTGAACCGGAGTGTGAGTGAGCTGGGTGCTCATGTCGGTGCTCGCTTTCGGTCAGTGGCCGCCGGTCGGCTACGGGATGATCGTGATGGGTAGTCGAAGGTCGCGGTCTTGCCGCTCGTCGAGCGTCTTGAACGTGACCAGCACGGTCGATGCTGCCGAGCGGGTACGTGGCCGGGATCTGCCACGGTTCGACCAGAACGAAGACCTTGGCGCCGGCGCGCCGTGCGAGCCCCAGTTCAGGACGATGTTCGGACTGCCCGGGACGGTGAAGTGCGCCTCGATGACGTTGTCGATCGAGAGCACCTCCCTCGCGTCAGTGTACGGAAGCCCCAGGCGCGGAGCACGAACTGCTCGCCGCGCTTGAAACGTTCGTCTGCGTGCAGCCGACCGGCCGCTTGGCGGCGCCCGCGGGACGGGTTCCGTTGACGCTGTCGACGTAGAGGCCGATCGGTGCGCTCGCCAGTGCATTCGGCGACGCACTCTGGGGCGGCCCGTCGGCCGGCGAGGCCTGCGGCGTGTTCGTGACCGTCAGCTGCGAGCTCGCCACCGGGGTCTGCGAGAACGACCCACGCTTCGGCGAGTGCGTCGGCCGCACGAGTGCGCGGAAATTGACCGTCCCGAGCGTGTAGTTCGCGGGAACCGTCCAGCTGGCCGTCCACGGGTACAGCAGCGTGGCGCCGATGCCGGTCGGCGTGTACGCGAACTTCGCGTTCGCGACGCCCGGGATCTCGACGTAGAAGTACCGCTTCTCGGGCCCGGTCAGGAACTTCTTCGTCTTCGGGTCGAGCGCGTAGGCGCGGAAGATGACCGTGTCGCCGGGCTTGACCTGCGTGACGAGCGCACCCGTCGTGTTGACGATCTGCACCGAGAGGAACAGGTCGCCGACCTTCGCGGCGGGGTAGGGCGGGTCGGCGGCAGAGCCGACCGAGACGATCCCGAAGGCGGCGAGGGACACCGCCAGCAGGATGAGAATGCGCTTGCTCATTGTTCTCACTCCTCTGGTCGGCCCTAGTACTTCAGGGTCCCGGTGAGCTTCACCGTGAAGGCCCCGGTCGACCGGTTGTAGTGGCCGGTGTAATGCAGGCTGGCCTTCGCGGCCTTCCACTTGCCCGTGCCGCCCTTGACGGTCACGAACCCGGCGACGGAGATGTCGTCCTGGGCGTCCTGCGACGCGGCGCAGCCGCGCGAGTTGACGACCGTGACCTTCATCTTCCCGCCGGTGCCCACGATGCTGCCGGGGCCGCCGAACGGGGCGCACGCCTGGTCGGACGTGGTGGCGGTGATGATGCCGCTGACCGTGCTCTTGCCGATCAGCGTCCCCTTGCCCGTGCCCTTCGTCGTCGCTTTCACCGTCTGGCCGTTGACGTTCTCGGTGACGGTGCCGGCGTAGGTCGCGGTGAACTTCGTCGTCTTCGCGGTTGCGGAGGCGGCGAGAACTGCGACCAGGGCGAGGCCGAGGATCAGAAGTGCTGGTGCTCGCAAGTGCTTCATGACGCTCCTTCCCTTCCTTCCATTGACTTGTCTGACGGTCGCATCCGGGGGAGCTACTGACGCCGGGACAAGCCCCGGAGCGTTCTCCGCGTAAAGCCGCAAGATCCGTGCGGTCGAGTTCGTGCGCTAATCCCCGCGCGGCACCGTGCCGATGACCATTCGTATGCATCCGCACAGGACGCTTGTCCGGCGCAGGGTCCGCCAGCTACTGCCGTTCCTGTTCGCGCTGACGGTCGCCTTCGGCTTCCTCGCGCTGCCGCCCGAGCCCCACCGGACGACCCAGTTGCTGCTGGTGCTCGCGATCAGCGCGGGAGTGACGGCGGTCTCGGTCGCCGCGCCGTGGCACCGGCTCCCGCGCGTCTGCCAGGTGCTGCCGGCGATGGCGTTCCTGCCGGTGATCATGATCCTGCGCGACCTGGAGGGCGGCGCCAGCTCCGGCTACGCAGCGCTGCTCGTCCTGCCCGTGCTCTGGCTCGCGCTGTACAGCGGGGGCGCCGCGGTTGCGATCGCCGTGGCCGGCGTCGCCGCGGCGCTCGTCACGCCGATCCTCCTCGCCGGCGACCCGCGCTACCCGTCCAGCGAGTGGCGCTGGACCGGCATCACCGTCACCGTGGTCGCCGTCACCGGCTACACGGTCCTGCGCCTCGTGGTGCGCAGCCGCCGGCTGGCTGCGCGCCTTGCCGAGCTGGCGGCGACCGACCCGCTGACGCTGCTGCCGAACCGGCGCAGCTGGGATGAGCAGCTCGCCCGCGAGATCGCGCGCGCGCGGCGGAGCGGCAACCCGCTGTCGGTGGCGCTTGTCGACCTGGACGGGCTGAAGGCGGTCAACGACGAGTTCGGCCACCTCGCCGGCGATGCGCTGTTGCAGGACAGCGCCCGGGCGTGGCAGGCACACACGCGGACCGAGGACTTCCTCGCCCGCTACGGCGGCGACGAGTTCGCGGTGCTGCTGCCGGGCTGCCCGCTTCCCGAGGCCGTGGTCGTCATCGACCGGCTGCGCGCAGCGACGCCCGGCACGACCTGCTCATGCGGCGTGGCCGAGTGGGTGCCCGGCGAGCCGGAGCTCGACCTGCTGCACCGGGCCGACCAGCGGCTCTATGCCGCCAAGCGCGCCGGCGGCGCCACGGTCGTCGCCGAGCTCGACCCGCTACCGGTCCCTAGCTAGACGCTTCGACCGCCGCGCGCGCCTCGACCTCGTACGGGTTGGTCGCGTAGCTCGTCGTCAGGTACGTCCAGCACATGTGCACCGGCCGGTGCTGGAACTGCCAGATGTGGCAGAGCTCGTGCGTGAGCAGGTCGTCGGACGCCTCCTCGTGCTTCAGCAGGATCGTGCGGACCAACGCGTAGCCGACGTACCGGCGCATGAACGGCAGCCGGAACCAGAGCGGCAGCACGACCACGCGCACGTCGTCGCGGATCGGCTTCGGGTAGAGGCGCAGCGGCTCGAGGCGGGCGCGGGCGCGCGCCACCGCGGCCTCATGGCTCAACTCTGCGTTATGACCGGCAGCGGGCTGAGGATCATCACGCCGCTGGACCCGTCTCCGGCGCTCTGGAGCTGGTACTGGTAGAAGGCCGGGTACGTCAGCTTGTCGACCAGGTTTGCCTCCTGGGCGGGCAGCTGGAAGCCGCGCGGCCGTCCCGGCAGCGTGTCGGCCAGCGGCGTGTCCTTGTACTGCTGGCTGTACCGGTTCTTGCGGAAGAACAGTGCGGTGGAGATCTTCTGGCTCGCCTTGGCCAGCGGGTTCGGCGGCATGAACGTGACGACCGAGTTCACGCCGTGCACGTACCGGAAGGTGTAGAGCGCGAGCTCGAGCGCCTCACGGCGCAGCAGCCGCTGGCGGTCGGCCGACGGCGTGCCTTCGCTGATCGCGCAATCGGCGCCGGCGCCGCAGAAGTAGTAGAGCATCGAGTCGTTGAGCGAGTAGGTGTCGAACTGCTGCTCCTTCGAGAACAGCGCCTGCTTGTCGACGGCCGCGGTCTTGAGCGGTGGGCTCTCGGTCGCCGGCGAGCGGGGGATGACAGCGACCAGCTGGCGTCCGCTCGGCAGCCGGTAGCTGTCGGCGACGTGCTGGACGATCTGGTTGACCTCGGCCGTGCCCGACCCCGTCGGCTTCCAGCTCGACCAGACGAGCTTCGTCCCACCGCCGCGCGTCAGCCCGACGGCGAGCGCGATGACGGTGATCGAGAGGACGAGCCCGAGCGCGGCGTAGGCGATGAGGAAGCGGCCGGCGTGCGGCGCCGACTCCCATTCCGGGGGCGGCCGGCGCACGAGCGACTCGTCCGCCGGCGGCGCGGGCGCGGCGAACGTGGGCGTCGAGTCCTGGCGGTTCAGATTCTCGGCCATGTCCGTTCCTCCAGGAGATCGACCTCGGGGATCTCGAGGTTGAGCGAGTCGAGCAGCTCGAGCACCTCGTCGCCGTGGATCTCCTTGCGCGTGACCAGCACGTCCGCGACCCGCTCGACGGCCGCGCGGTTGTGGTCGACGAGCGCGTACGCCTTCACGTACGCCTGACCGAGCAGGATCGCCGCGGAGCGCTTCTTCTGCGGGTCGCCGAGCACGCTCGCGATCGGGTTCTCGCCCATCGGGCCGCCGCCGCCCGTGCGGTTCAGGATCTGGAGGCCGATGCCCTCGAAGCGCTTCTCGATGCGCTGCTTTGCGTCCTCCGCGAACTCCCCGCGCGTGTAGCTCGAGCCGAGCTCGACGGGCTCCGGCCCCATCGCCGAGGCGCCGACCATCAGCGCCGCCATGGCGGTCGCGCTCTGCACGTCGCCGCCGACGCCGGTCGAGTTCTCGCCGTAGAAGACCCGCTCGGCGGCCATCGCGCCGAGGCCCCACACGAGCTGGGCCATCTGCTCGCTCTGCCACGCGCTGAAGCGCTCCTCCTTCTGGAGGGCCTGGTGGTGCCCGAGCGCCTGGCCGCGGCGGCGGATCGAGATCCGCGTCGACTCGGCGCCCTTCATGTACGCATGGCTGCAGACCGCGTGGCCGGCTTCGTGGATCGCGACCGCCCGCGTCTCGTGCGGGACGTAGTCGATGTTCACGGCGGTGCCCGACTCGACGGTCGTCATGGCCTCGACGATGTCCTCGTAGTCGAAGCGCTCGCGGCCGTCGTGGTGGGCATGCGTCAGCGCCATCGAGCAGACCTGCTCGATCATGGCCGGGGAGTTGTGCGTGACGATGTAGTCGTCGGTCACGTAGAGCCCGTCGTCGTTGGCGACGGTGATGCACTGGACCTGGCACCTTCCGACGGCTTCAACAGCGGTGATTCGCCTCCGAAACGGCTTTTTCGAGGCGCGGTGGACGACTGCCTTGCGTGAGAGACGGAAGGGTTCGTGCTCATCGAGAAACTCGATCGCGACGCGCCAGCCTTCGCGCTTGGCCTTGACGCGCGCGATGCCGCCGATCGACCGGGCCACCTCCGCGACGTCGTCGGCCAGCTGCGCCGAAGCGGTATAGAGCTCGGTTCCGGTGCCGCGGCGGTAGTCAAGGCTCCCATCCGTATCGAGCAGCCCCTGCAAGAGCGCTAGACGATCCTCGACCGAGGACTGCTTGTACTCATCCGGGATGAACTTCGTATGTGATGTCCGGCCCCAGACGCCGATCTCGCGAAGCGACTCCGTCAACGGATTCGGCCGCCCACCGCGACGGCCGCTACTGATCCGCCAGTTCCGTGGGCCGTGCTGCACCAGCGATACGCCTGCCGGCAGCAACTCGGCGACGCGGATGACGGACTCGTCGTCGTCGCTGCAGATATCAGGAGTAACGTGATCGACGCCACCGTCCCCGAGCAGGAATCCGAGCAAATAGGGATCGACGATCGGCCTTTCCTGAGATCGAAACTCAACGGGAGGGAGCTTCGGCAGGTAGAAACGACTCCCGCTCGTCGACCAGCGAAGTCCTCGATGTACCAGATACTCAAGCGGCCGTGTCCGGCGGGTCATACGTGGATCGAGCGCGTCGACGCTCCAGAGATGATCGCCGGTGCACCGGGTCGACGTCCCGTCGTTCAGGTGCACTCGATAGACGTCCATCTCTCCGCGGGGATGCACACCGACGACGGTCGTCGGCTTTCCGTCGCCGCCAATCACGGGGTCCCCCACCTGTAGTTCGCCCATCTGTTTCCACCCCGTGGGGGTCAGCACGGCTGCGTCGAGCGGCTGGGCGTACCCGTTGGTGATCCTCGCCAGCTCGTCGCGGCGGCGCGGCTCGTCCAGCTCGGGCTCGTGCGAGACCTTGTTGATGTAGAGGTCGAGGATGTCGAGCCGGTCCTGCTTGGTCGGCGTGCGGAACCAGATGTGGCGGCCCATGCGGCCCGGCCGGGTGAGCGCCGGGTCGAGCATCTCGATGGGCACGTTGCAGGCGCCGATGAAGTAGATCTGCTCGCTGCGCGGATGCGGCGGCTTGACCCGCAGCCGGTACTTGCCGATGCGCCGCGGGACGATGTAGATCGCGTCCAGGAACGTGTTGAAGCGGTTCGTGAACATCTTCCGCATGAACGGCGGGTTGCCGATCCCGTCCATGACGACGAGCAGCTGGTTCAGCGCCAGTCCGCCGCCGCCGCCGAACATGCCGGGGATCATCTGGTTCACCACGCCGCCGATCCGGTGGACGACGGGCGGGTACGGCGACTGCGTCTCCGGCGCACGCTGCACGAAGAGCCGCTCGCGCCAGGCTCGCGTCTCGAGGACCATGTCGCCGCTCGCGTTGAGCGCGCCGTTCGGCCCGTAGAAGAGGTAGTCGTGGATCGAGCCGGCGGTGAACGCGCCGGTGTAGGCGCTGCCGAGGCTCTGACGCCGCATGCCGACGGCGTCGATCTCGTCGATGAAGACGATGCACTGACCGCCCCACTTGCGTGCGAGCCGCTTCGCCTTCCACGCGAGGTAACGGACGATCACGGCATCCATCCCGATGAAGGTGTTGTGCGTGACGACGAAATCGTCGGTGACGTAGAGCTCGTTGTCGGAGTCGAGCTTGATGCACTGGGCCTGTTTCCGACCGACCTTCTCGATCGCGACCATCCTGCGCGACGGCTCCCAGGCGCGCGTCCAGTTGTCCCGCTTCCGCGACAGGCGGAAGGGGTTGCAGTCGGGCCCGAGGGCGACGCGTACGTGCCAGGCCGGCGCGGCGGGCCGCTCGCCGTGCACCGGATGCTGATACGTCTCCTTGCCGGTGCGGTTCTTCGTCGCCGTGCCGCCGAGCGACCGGACGAGGAAGACCACGTCGTCGGCCAGGGCCGATGAGCTGGTCGCGAAGACCGCTTCGCTCCGTTCGTCCTTCCGGACGTTCCCGTCGGTGTCCATGAGCCCGCGGAGAACCTCCAGGCGAGTCTCGGAGCTCGCGTACTTGTAGGAATCCGGGACGAACTTCGTCAGCGCGCCGTGGCCGTACACGCCGAGCGACCTCAACGTCTCGGTCAGCTCGTTCGGGGTCCGGCCTCGCCTGCCCGCGGTGAGGTAGTACGCGCCCGGTTTGCCCTGGTTCTCCTCGACCCACATTCCGTCCGGCAGACGCGCTGCCGCCATACCGACCAGCTCGCTCTCAGCGGCGATCAGGCTTGGCGTCGTCGACGTGAAGCAGCCGTCACCGAGCAGCGCGCCGAGGAGATACGGGTCGAGCGGGAGCTGCTCTTCCTCGAACTCGAGGTTCTGGACGAGCGGGATGTACGGCCGGTTCTGGCGTGACTCCTGTTCGAGCTTCTCCTGGATCTCGGCGAGCGACTCGACGCGCCACGACCTGCCCCGGTGCCGGCGGATCTGCCAGAGGTGGTCGAGGTCGCATTCCGTCGACGACCCGTCGGAGAAGGTGACCCGGTAGATGTCGCGCTCTCCCTGGGGGAACACTCCGATGACCCGGGCCGCACCGCCTTCCGGATCGACGACCTCGTCGCCGATCTCGATCGCGCCCATGGTCGTCCACCCGCGAGGCGTCAGGATCTTGGCGTCGAGCGGCTGTGCCTGCGCAAATCCGGAGCCCGGGATCGAGACAAATGGTGAGTTAAATCCAGTCGCAATTGCCTTCGAAAGCATCGTCTTGCCGGTGCCGGGCGCGCCGAGCATGAGCAGCCCGCGCTCCCGCTTGCCGCCTGCGCTCTCGAAGGCCTCGCCCGACTGCCAGAGCGTCACGACGCGGCGGACCTCCTCCTTCGCCTCGGGCTGGCCGCGCACGTCCTGCAGCTTCACGCCCCAGTCCGCGTCGCCGGGCTCGAAGGCCTGGATCTGCGAGATCCCCATCATCGCCATGGGGCCGAAGAGGATCGCGAAGTTGATCAGCAGCAGGAACGGCAGCGTGACGACCAGTGGCAAGACCTGAAGCAGCAGGGTCCCGCCGAACAGCTCGTAGAGGCCGTAGACGGCCAGGGCCACGAGGCCGAGGACGACCGCGACGCGGAACTTGTGCGCCCAGTACCAGGCGCGGCGCCGGTTCATGACGTCCTCTTCGTGCAGCGCCGAGTCCTCGGTGCCGAACAGGCTCGGCCACGGGATGAAGCGCCTGAAGACGAGGTCCATCGCGCCGCGGAACGCCATCACGCCGATGAAGGTGGCGAGCAGCGACCAGCCGATGCCCCAGCCGACCTGCTCGTGGAACCAGACGAAGACGACCGGGCTGGTGAGCAGCGCGACGATGGTGGCCGCCTTCATGAGGCGGCGCCACTGCACGATCAATTCGCCCGATTGATCGCGCGTGGAGCTCCCGACCGGCTCAGCGACGGTCGTCATTTCAGAAGTGTAGATGGGGTCTACGACGGGTCAGCTTCTCCTTTAGACGTACGGAATGGCCAATCGGTTTCCATCAGCGGGGCTGTCCCCGAAGGGGGCTGTCCCCAGTGTCGAGCGGGAGAGACGTGGCGGGGACAGCCCCTGCCTGCTGCAACCCGCAAGACACGAGGGACAGCCCCCGCTGCGCGGGGACAGCCCCTGCCTGGTGCAACCATTAGACCCATGCACCACCACCACGATCACGGCGAGCGCCTGGCCACGGACCGGCGCCGCCTCGGCATCGCGCTCGTCCTGATCCTCGCCTTCATGGGCGTCGAGATCGTCGGCGGCCTCGTCGCGAACTCGCTGTCCCTGCTCGCCGACGCGGGTCATATGGTCACCGACGCGGCCAGCCTCGGGCTGGCGCTCGGCGCCACCTACCTCGCGGCGACCCCGGCGACGCCGCAGCGGAGCTTCGGCCTGCGCCGGGCGGAGATCCTGGCGGCGCTCGCGAACGGCGTCGCGCTCATCGCGATCTCGATCTGGATCATCATCGCTGCGATCGGGCGCCTCCAGGACCCGCCGGACACGCTCGGGGGATGGATGGTCGTCGTCGGCGTGATCGGCATCGGCGTGAACCTCGCCGCCGCAGCCGTGACCTGGGGCGGCCGTCAGGGCAGCCTGAACGTCCGGGCCGCGTTCCAGCACGTGCTCGCGGACCTGCTCGGCTCCGTCGGCGTCGTCGTGGCCGGGCTGATCGTGCTCACCACCGGCTGGCGCTACGCGGACCCGATCGTCGCAATCGCGATTGCGCTGCTCATCCTGGCGAGCTCGTGGACGATCCTGCGCGACTCGGTCGAGGTGCTGCTCGAGACGACGCCGCGCGACGTCGACGCCGAGGCGGTCGGCCGGGCGATGGTGGGGCACGCCGGCGTGCGCGAGGTGCACGACCTGCACATCTGGACGATCACGAGCGGCTTTCCCGCCCTGTCCGCGCACGTGCTCGTCGACCCCGGCGCCGACTGCCACGCGGTGCGCGAGGAGCTGGAGCACGTGCTCGCCGAGCGCTTCTCGCTGACGCACACGACGCTCCAGGTCGAGCACGCCGGCGGCCCCTCGCGCCGCGTCGCGATCGGGGCGCCGTACCGGCGACGCGGTCCACTCGGCCGCTGACGTAGGCTGCCCCGCTTATGTCGTCGCTTCGCGGCAAGACCGCCGTTGTCACGGGCGCGTCCAGCGGGATGGGCGCCGCGACCGTCCGCCTGCTCACGAGCGAAGGCGTCACCGTCGTCGCCGGCGCGCGCCGGGTGGAGCGCCTGGCCGAGCTCGGCGACGCGGTCGTCGGCCTGCGCCTGGACGTCATGGATCCCGAGAGCAGCGAGCAGTTCGTGGGCGCTGCCGTCGACGCGCTCGGCGGGATCGACATCCTCGTCAACGGCGCCGGCCTCGCCCTGGGCCGCGAGCCGTTCTGGGAGTCGACCGAGGAGGACGAGCACACCGTGCTCGACACGAACGTCGCCGGGCTGCTGCGCATGACGCGCCTCTGCCTGCCGCACATCCGCGACGGCGGGCACATCGTCAACATCGGCTCCGTCGCCGGCCGCCAGGCGTACGAGAACGCCGCCGTCTACGTCGCCTCGAAGTTCGCCGTTCGCGGCTTCACGTACGCCCTCCGCGAGGACCTGCTCGGGCGGCCGATCCGGCTCACGACCGTCGACGGCGGCCTGGTCGAGACGGAGTTCTCACGGGTGCGCTTCCGCGGCGATGCCGACCGTGCTTCGGCGGTCTACCAGGGCGTCGAGGCGCTGACTGCCGAGGACATGGCCGAGTGCATCCTCTTCGCGCTCAGCCGGCCGCAGCACGTGAACATCGACGAGATCGTCGTCAAGGCGACCGCGCAGTCGAGCGGCGCCCGCATCCACCGCTCCGAGTAGCCATGGCCCTGACGATCCTCGAAGGGTCGACCTTCTGCATCTGCGACGAGCGCGGCGACCTCGACGGCCCGACACACGGCCTCTACGCCAGTGACACGCGCTTCCTCTCGCGCTTCGCGCTGCGGGTCAACGGCGAAGTGCCGCTGCTGCTCTCGTCCGGGAAGGTCGAGTACTTCTCGGCCGCCTTCTACCTCCGGAACCCGATCGCGGGCGGCCTCGAGCAGGACCAGCTCGCGGTCACGCGCGAGCGCTTCGTCGGCGACGGCATGCAGGAGCTGATCGTGCTCCAGAACCTGTCCGGTGGCCCGCTCGCGGTCGACGTCGAGCTGCAGACCGGCTGCGACTTCGCGGACATCTTCGCCGTGAAGCAGTACGACTTCGCGCTCGGCGACCCCGAGCGCGCCGCGCCGCTGCCGCCGCTCGTCCCGGTCGAGCAACCGGTCGCAGGGGAGCTCGTCCTCGCCGACCGCAACGGGAGCGACGCGACCACGCAGCTCCACCTCTCGCGCCCCGGCGAGCTGGACGGCGGCACCGTGCGCTGGCACGTGGAGCTCGAGGCCCACGACCGCTGGGAGGTGCGCGTCGACGTCGTCGTCTCGCTCGAGGGCATTCGCGTCGAGCCCGTCGCCGCCCGCCGGCGCTTCGGCGACGAGCTCGCGCGCGTGCGCGACTCGCTGGCGGCCTGGCAGCTGCGGGTGCCGAGCCTGCGCGGCTCCTGGGCCGACCTGGAGCACTGCTTCTCCCACTCGATCGCCGACCTCGCCTCCCTGCGCATCCGCGGGACCCGCGACGGGATGGCTCGCCTTCCGGCTGCAGGCATGCCGTGGTTCATGACCGTGTTCGGCCGGGACACGATCATCACGGGCCTCCAGACCCTCCTCTTCGGCACCGACCTCGCCCGCGGCGCGCTGGAGGCGCTCGCCGAGCTGCAGGCCACCGAGGACGACCCGTCGATCGACGCCGAGCCCGGGAAGATCGTCCACGAGGTGCGCCGCGGCAAGGCGGCGCTCAACTGGTTCAAGGCCTACTACGGCACCGTCGACGCGACGCCGCTGTACCTGATCCTGCTGTCCGAGACCTGGCGCTGGACCGACGACGACGTGCTCGTCCGCGACCTGCGCGAGCCCGCGCTGCGCGCGCTCGAGTGGATCGACCGCTACGGCGACCGAGACGGCGACGGGTTCGTCGAGTACGAGCGCCGCGTCCCCACCGGGCTCGAGAACCAGTCGTGGAAGGACTCCTGGGACTCGCAGCGCTTCTCCGACGGCACGCTCGCCCGGACGCCGATCGCGCCGGTCGAGGTGCAGGGCTACGTCTACGACGCGAAGCTGCGCATGGCCGAGCTGGCGCGCGAGGTCTGGCGGGAGCGCGAGCTTGCGGAGCGGCTGGAGCGCGAGGCGGCGGAGCTGCAGGAGCGGTTCGACCAGGCGTTCTGGGTTCCGGAGCGCGGCGGCTACTACGCGCTCGCGCTCGACGGCGACAAGCGGCCGGTCGACTCGCTCTGCTCCAACGTCGGCCACCTGCTCTGGAGCGGGATCGTCCCGCCGACCCGCATCCCGGCGGTCGTCGACGCGCTGATGGGCGACGATCTCTGGTCCGGCTGGGGCATCCGCACGATGTCCAGCGCCGACGTCGGCTTCAACCCGATCTCGTACCACAACGGGTCCGTGTGGCCCCACGACAACTCCCTGATCGCCGCCGGGCTCGCCCGCGCCGGCCGCCGCGAGGAGGCCCTGCGGATCGTGCGCCGGATCATCGGCGTCGGCCGCCAGTTCGAGTACCAGCTGCCCGAGGTCTTCGCCGGCTTCCGCCGCGCCGAGACGTCGTTCCCCATCTCCTACCCGACCGCCGCCCGCCCGCAGGCCTGGGCCGCCGGCACGCCGGTGCTCCTGCTTCAGACGCTGCTCGGCCTGGAGCCGGACCGGCGCCGCCAGGCGCTCGTCTCGCGCGCGCAGGGCGACCTGCCCTCGTGGGCGGGCACGCTGCGGCTGTCCGGCGTGCGCGCCTTCGACCGCCACTGGGACATCGATGTCCTGGACGGGCGCGTCCGTATCGAGGAGGCCTAGCTAGGGCAGCCTGGCGAAACGTCGTCCGTGACGAGCGCCGTTCCGCCAGACTCCCCTGGCATGCGCATCGCCGTCATCTCGCCCGTCTGGTTCCCGGTGCCGCCGCCCGGCTACGGCGGCATCGAGCTCGTCGTCTCGCTGCTCGCCGACGGCCTCGTCGACGCGGGGCACGAGGTGACGCTCTACGCGTCGGGCGACTCGCACACGAAAGGGACGCTCGGCTGGGTCTACAAGACGGCCCCGAGCGCCGCGATCGGGACGACCGAGGTCGAGTTCCGCCATGCCTTCGCCTGCTACACACGCGCGGGCGACTTCGACATCATCAACGACCACTCCGGCCCGTACACCTCGACGCTCGCCGCCGCGGTGCCGACGCCCGTCGTGCACACGGTGCACGGTCCGCTCGACGGCCGGTCCGGCGAGATCTACGCGCAGATCGCGATGATCGTCCCGCAGCTTGGGCTGATCTCCATCTCCGAGAACCAGCGCGCCCCGCAGCCCAACCTGCCGTGGGTGGCGACCGTGCCGAACGCGATCGACCTCTCGCTCTATCCCGCGAGGCCGCACCAGGGCGACTACCTGCTGTTCCTCGGCCGCATGAGCGCGGACAAGGGCTGCCACCGCGCGATCGCCGTCGCCGTCGAGCTCGGCCTGCCGCTCCTGATCGCCGGGAAGAAACGCGACCCCGAGGAGATCGAGTACTTCGAGGAGTTCGTCGAGCCGCACCTCGGCCGCCATGGCATCGAGTACCTCGGCGAGGTGCCGCACGGCCGAGAAGGTCGAGCTGCTCCAGGACGCGCGCGCGACGCTGTTCCCGATCGAGTGGGAGGAGCCGTTCGGGCTGGTCATGATCGAGGCGATGGCGTGCGGCACGCCCGTGATCGCGACGCGCTACGGGGCGGTGCCGGAGGTGATCGAGGACGGCCGGTCGGGGATCATCGTCGATGACTACCGCGAGATGCCGGCGGCCCTCGAGCGCGCCGACGCGCTCGACCCGCTCGAGATCCGGCGGTACGTCGAGTCACGCTTCTCGCGCGAGCGCATGGTCGCGGACTACGTCGCGGCGTACGAGCGCCACCTCGAGCGCGCTTGATCCCGCTCCGGTCGGGCTACGACCGCGAGATCCTGCGGCTCGCCGCGCTCGCCCTCGGGTCGCTCGCCGCCGAGCCGCTCTACGTCCTGGCCGACACCGCAATCGTCGGCCACCTCGGCAGCTCGCAGCTCGCCGCGCTCGGCATCGCGGCGGTGGTGCTCTCGGCGCTCTACGCGATCTTCAACTTCCTCACCTACGGGACCACCGCGCAGGTGGCGCGCGCGTCGGGGGCCGGACGAGGACGAGACGGCGCATGGGCTCGGCGTGCAGGCGCTCTGGCTCTCGCTCGGCTTCGGCGCCGGGCTGACGCTCTTCGTCGTGGCGTTCGCCGTCCCGATCGTGTCGCTGATGGGCGGCGACGGGCAGACCGCCGACTACGCCGTCGAGTACCTGCGCATCGCGGCGCTCGGGCTGCCGTTCGCGTTCGTGGCGCGGGCGGGGGAGGGCTACCTGCGCGGCCGGTCGAACCTGCGCACGCCGCTCGTCATCTTCATCTCGGCGAATGTCCTGAACCTCGTGCTCGAGCTGCTGTTCGTCTACGGCTTCGACTGGGGGATCGCGGGTTCGGCCTGGGGGACGGTGCTCGCGCAGGCGGTGATGGGCGTGGCCTTCGTGGCCGCCATGGCGCCGAGCCTGCGCGGCCGGCTCGGCATCGACGGCCGGCTCATGCACCGGCTGCTGACGCTCGGGCGGCACATCTTCGTGCGGACGGCGTCGCTCTACGCCGCCTTCATCGTCGCCGGCGCGGTTGCGGCGCGCTTCGGCGACCCGTCGCTCGCCGCGCACCAGATCGCCTCGCAGCTCTGGATCTTCCTCGCGCTGCTGCTCGACGCGGTCGCGATCGCCGGGCAGGTGATCGTGGGGCGGATGCTCGGCGGCGGCGACCGCGACGGCGCCTACGACGCGAGCGTGCGCATGGTCTGGATGTCCGTCGCCGCGGGAACGGTGTTCGCCGTCGTGATGCTGGCCCTCGTCACGGTGCTGCCGCGGATCTTCACGAGCGACGCGGCGGTGATCGACCGGACCGCAGGCGCTGTGGCCGATCTTCGCGCTGATGCAGCCGCTCAACGGCGCCGTGTTCGCGCTCGACGGCATCCTCATCGGCGCCGCCGACGGGCGCTACCTGGCGTGGTCGATGGTCGCGGCGAGCGCGGCGTCGTGCGTCGTCGGGATCTCGGCGCTCGCCTTCGACTGGGGCATCGTCGGCGTCTGGGCCGCATTGCTCGTGCTGATCGTCGTCCGGCTAGTGCTGATGGGCCACCGCTTCCTCGGCCGGCGCTGGCTCGTCACCGGGTGGGCCACCTAGCGGGTCCGTGCGGCGCAGCGTCCGCACGTCGTGGACGGTCAGCACGAGCAGGGTCGCGACGATGCTCACGCAGCCCGCGAAGACCAGCGTCGCGGTCACACCGAGCAGGTCGGACAGCGGGCCTGCCACCGAGAGCCCGATCGGGATGCAGACGAACGAGCCGAGCGCGTCGTACGACGACACCCGTGAGAGGCGTTCATGGGGGATCTGCTGCTGCAGTGCGGTGTCCCACATGACCTGGAAGAGCTCGACGCCGATCCCGCTGACGGCGGACGCCGCGATCAGCACGACCAGCGCCGCCGGGACGGCGAGCAGGAAGCAGACCGGCGCGCCGAGCAGGACCGCCAGGCTTGCCGCGAGCAGCAGGCGCTGCGGCCGCCACCGGAGCGTGATCACCCCACCGATCACGCTGCCGGCTGCGAAGCCCGCAAGGATCAGGCCCCAGGCCGACGCGCCTCCGAGATCCTCCTTCGAGATGACCGGGCCGAGCACGAGGTACGTGCCGTTCGTGAACGCGTTGATGAACATGAACTGGACGACGATCGCCCAGAGCCACGTGCGCGACGCGAACTCGCCCCAGCCCTCGCGCAGCTCATGGACGAAGCTGGAGGCGGCGTGCCGCGCCGCGGCTGGGGCGTGGACCTGTGCCACGAACGCGGCGCTGACGAGGAAGGTCGCGGCGTCGAAGGCCAGCGCCCAGCCGGCGCCGATGCCGCCGACCACGAGCCCCGCGAGCCCCGCCCCGACGATCGACGTCGTGCTGTTCGCCAGGCGGAGCAGCGCGTTCGCCTCCTGGAGGCGCCCCGTGCTCACGACGCTCGGGATCAGGCCGGTCGACGCCGGGAAGAAGAAGGCGTTTGCGGTGCCGCGGACGACCTGGAGCACGACGAGCTGCCACAGCTCGGCGTTCCCGGTGAGCAGCAGCAGCGCGACCGTCCCCTGCGCGGCGAACATGACCAGGTCGGTCGAGACCATGACCAGGTTCCGCGGCAGACGGTCGGCCCAGACGCCGCCGATGAGGATGAAGAAGACCTGCGGGACCCAGATCGCGGCGAGGACGATGCCGAGGTCGGTGGCCGAGCCGTCCAGGTTGTCGAGGACGGCGAACGCGAGCGCGACCGGCGCGAAGGCGCTGCCGAGCAACGATGCGGTCCGGCCGATGAAGAGCAGCCGGAACGGCCGCTCCGTGAGCGCCCCGAACCGGCTCACGCGGCCCGGTCGCGCCCCTTGTCCGCCCAGCGGCGGATGCCCAGGTACGAGTGCCAGAACGGGATCGCCTGCGCATACGAGGCGCGCTGCTCCGGCGGGAGCGTCGCGACCTCGGCCTCGTGTTCTGAGATGAAGTCGTCCTGCTCGGCCCCCGCTTCGATCTCCGCGGACCAGCTCACGATCCGCTCGCGCAGCTCGGCCAGATGGCGTGCGGGATCGTCCGCGACGCCGAAATGGATCAGCGCGAGGCGCTCGGGCGCGCGGCGCTCGATCTCGGCGATCGTCGCGAGCCACGCGTCGCGGTCGAACTCGGGCGGCGGGCGCGGGCGGGAGGACGAACTCGCTCGGCTGGATGCGGACGCCGGCCGCGTCGCCGGCATAGAGCGTCCCGTCGGCGTCGACGTAACAGACGTGGTGCCGGGCGTGGCCCGGCGACGGGAAGCAGTCGAGGCCCAGAACGCGGTCGCCCACGATGCGGATGTTCGCCTCGGGCACGGGTGCGAGCTCGCCCCAGAGCTCGTCGAAGAGCTCGCCGTACAGGCGGCGTGCGCTCTTCTCCAGCCGCTCCGGGTCGGCGATGTGCGGCGCGCCGATTCCGGAGACGTGCACGGTGCAGGGTCGGGTGCTCGCGGACAAGCACGCCCGCCGCGCCCGCGTGGTCGAGGTGGATGTGCGACAGGAGCAGGTGGCGGATGTCGGTGAGCTCGAGGCCGTGCTCGGCGAGCCGCTGCTTCAGCGTCTCGGCCGTTGTCGCCGGCCCGCAGTCGTACAGCGCCAGGCCGTCGGGCGTATCGAGCAGGTAGACGCCGATGACCTTCTCGCGGCCAAGGTGGAGGAGATCGAGGGGGCCGGGCACCCCCTCGATGCTACGGACCTACGCTGGGCTGGGCGTCGGACGCCGGCGCCGGCGAGACCCGAGGGCCAGGACGGCGAGCGCCCCGAGGACGGCGATGCCTGCCCAGAGGAGCCAGTTCGTGCCGCTTGAGCCCGGCGTGGCCGCGGCGGCGGTCGCCGGCAGCCCGCGCTTCACGAGCATCGGCTTCACGAACGGCGCCGCTCGGAACCAGCCGCCCGGGCTGGCCGTGCCGAACAGCGGCTGCCCTGGCTTCGTGTAGACCACGGCTCCGCCGGCCGCGTACGGGTACAGGGTTTGCACGATCCGTGCCGCGCGTGCGTCGCCGGTCGGCACCCGGTAGCGGACCGTGTAGGCCGAGCCGAGCGGCCCCGACGGGCGGCTGCGCAGCATGGGGCTCGGTTGCTGGCCGAACATCGCCGGGAACCATCCGACCCCGTCGACAAACCGGCTGAAGGCGTTGCCGCCGCCCTCGCCGTAGCCGTTGAAGACGATCGGGCTCCGGAGGCCGGGTCCCGTCAGTTCGGCGTGCGTCGGGCCCTTGGCCGACGCCGTGGGTGCTGCGGCCAGCGCCACGAGCGCGACCGCGACGGTGATCTTCTTCATGCGGGATCTACACCGCGGGGCGCGACACGGTTCCCTGTGTGCGCACGAGCGCGGCCGCGAGATCCTCGATCAGGTCGCCGACCGACTCGATGCCCGACCGACAGCCGCACGAGGTTCCGCGGCGCCGCGAACGGCGCGTCGGCGGTCGACGCGTGCGTCATGCGCGCCGGGTGCTCGATCAGGCTCTCGACGCCGCCGAGGCTCTCGGCGAGCTTCCAGATCTTCGTGCGGGCGACGAGCGCGACCGCCTCCTCCTCGCTGGCGACGAGGAACGAGATCATCCCGCCGAAGTCGCGCATCTGCCGGCGTGCGATGTCGTGCCCGGGATGGCCCGGCAGGCCCGGGTAGAGCACCGTCGTCGACGCTTGCTGTGCCCGGTCAGGAACTCGGCGATCTGCCGTGCGTTCTCGCAGTGCTGGCGCATCCGGACGGCGAGCGTCTTGACGCCGCGCAGCACGAGCCAGGCGTCGAACGGGCCGGGCACCGCGCCGAGCGACTTCTGCAGGAAGCGCAGCCGCTCCGCGATCGTCGGGTCGTTCGTGGCGGCGAAGCCGCCGATCACGTCGGAGTGACCGCCGAGGTACTTCGTCGTCGAGTGGACGACGACGTCGGCGCCGAGGTCGAGCGGCTGCTGCAGGTACGGCGTGGCGAAGGTGTTGTCGACGACGACGATCGCGCCTGCGGCGTGCGCGGCCTCGGCCGCCGCCCGGATGTCGACGATGTTCAGCAGCGGGTTCGTCGGCGACTCGAGCCACACGATCCGCGTCTTCTCGTCGAGGTGCTCGGCCAGCGAGTCGTTGACCGTCTCCGGCGACAGGTACGTGAAGTCGTAGCCCTTCGGCGCGTAGACCTGGGAGAACATCCGGTAGACGCCGCCGTAGACGTCGTTGACGCAGACGACGCGCTCGCCCGGCGAGACCAGGTGCATCAGCGTGGTCGTCGCCCCGAGCCCGGACGAGAAGGCGACGCCGTGCTCGGCGTTCTCCAGCGCCGCCAGGCACTCCTGGAGCGCGGTGCGGGTCGGGTTGCCGGTGCGCGAGTAGTCGTAGCCCTTGTGGACGCCGACCTCCTCGTGGACGAACGTCGACGTCTGGTAGATCGGCGTGGTGATCGCGCCGGTCGCCGGGTCCGGCTCCTGGCCGGCGTGGATCGCGCGCGTCTCGAAGTCCACGGACCCAGTCTAGATCGCGGTTCGCGCCTCGCACGAACGCATAGGTTTGTGGTCTTGGTGAGCGAGCCGAAGCTGAACTCGACCGCGCTCGACACGGGCGCGTCCCCGCCGTACGCCCGTGACGCCGGCGACGTCGTCGCCGGTCTGGCCTCGGACGCGCAGGGCGGCCTGACGGCCGCCGAAGCGGCGTCGCGGCTCGGGCGCTATGGGCCCAACGAGATCGCCAAGGAGGAGCCGCCGTCGATGTGGGCGATCGCGCTGCAGCAGCTGCGCGACCCGATGAACATCATGCTGGTCGCGGTCGTCGTGGTCAGCCTCGCGATCGGCCAGATCTCGACGGGCGTCATCGTCGGGCTGCTGATCCTCCTCAACCTCGCCCTCGGGACACGCCAGGAGCTGAAGGCGCGGGCGAGCATCGACGCGCTCGCGGACCTCCAGGTGCCGCACGCGAAGGTGCGGCGCGACGGCACGATCGCGCTCGTGCCCGCGACCGACCTGGTCCCGGGCGACATCGTCGAGCTCGAGGCGGGCGACATCGTGCCCGCCGATGGCCGCATCGTCCGCTCGGCGACGCTGGAGACGCAGGAGGCCGCCCTCACCGGCGAGAGCGCCCCGGTCGCCAAGGACGCCGGCGTGCTGCCCGCGGCGGACGTCCCGCTGGGCGACCGCTCGAACACGCTGTTCCAGAACACGGCGGTCACGCGTGGGACGGGCGCGATGGTCGTGACGGCGACCGGCATGCAGACGGAGATGGGGAAGATCGCGACGATGCTGACCGCGGTCACCCGGACGCGGTCCCGCTCCAGAAGGAGCTCGGCATGCTGACCTACGTCCTCGGCATCATCGCCTGGGGCGCGGTGGCGTTCATCGTCATCGTCGGCGTCGCCCGCGGCGAGCAGTTCAGCGACGTCTTGCTGCTCGGGACCGCGATGGCGATCTCCGCGATCCCGACGGGCATGCCGGCGTTCGTGTCGGGCCTGCTGTCGATGGGCGCGAAGCAGCTCGCCGAGGCGAAGGCCGTCGTGAAGAACCTCACCGATGTCGAGACGCTGGGCGCCACCAGCGCGATCAACACCGACAAGACCGGAACGTTGACGCTGAACCAGATGATGGTCTCGACCATGTACACCGGCGACGCGTGGTTCACGGTTGAAGGGGAGGGCTACCGCAAGGTCGGGGCGATCACGTCGGTCGCCGGCGCTCCGGTGCCGGACTTCACGCGGCTGGCGCTCGGGCTCGTCCTCGACAGCGACGCCACTGTCGGCGACGACGGCGCGGTCGTCGGAGACCCGACCGAAGCGGCGCTCGTCGTGCTGGCGGCCAAGCTCGGAGTGGACGCCGAGGAGACGCGGCGCGCGTACCCGCGCCTCGCCGAGGTGCCGTTCGACTCGGATTACAAGTTCATGGCCACGTTCCAACGGGTGGCCCTCGACGGCACGGAGCGCGTCATCCAGCTGGTCAAGGGCGGGCCCGACGTGGTGCTCGCGCGCTGCACGCTCTCCGGGGGGCCGATGAGCGGCTCGCAGGTGCCGATCGCGGAGGCACGCCCGGGCATCGACGCGGCGAACGAGCGCATGGGCGCGAAGGGCCTGCGCGTCCTTGCCTTCGCAGCGCGATTCGTCGAGGAGTCAGAGCTCGAGGCGATGCGGACGGACCCGATGTCGCTGACCCGTGACCTCGGATTCGTCGGCATGGTCGGGATCATCGATCCGCTGCGTCCGTCGTCGAAGGCCGCTGTCCAGACCGCGCTCGGTGCCGGGATCGACGTGCGCATGATCACGGGCGACCACGCCGTCACCGCGCAGGCGATCGGCGAGACGCTCGGGCTGGGGCCAGGTGCGATCAGCGGTGCCGAGCTGGAGGCTCTGTCGGACGAGGAGCTCACGGCGCGACTCCCCGACCTGCACGTCTTCGGCCGCGTCTCGCCCCAGGACAAGCTCCGGCTGGCCCGGCTCATGCAGGAGCAGGGGCTCATCGTCGCGATGACGGGCGACGCCGTGAACGACGCCGCCGCACTGAAGCAGGCCGACATCGGCGTGGCCATGGGGAGCGGAAGTGAGGTGACGAAGCAGGCGGGCCGCATGATCCTCACGGACGACAACTTCGGCACGCTCGTGAACGCGGTCGAGATCGGCCGCAGGGTCTACGAGAAGGTCATCTCGTACGTCCGCTACCAGATGACGCAGCTGCTGGCGCTGGTGCTGCTGTTCATCACGGCGACGGCGTTCGACATCAACAAGGGCGTGGCGCTGACCCCGCTGATGGTGCTCTACCTCCTCGTCTTCGTGACCGCAGCCGGCGTTGTGGTGATCGCCGTCGACCCCGGCGCGCCGGACGTGATGCATCGTGCTCCGCGTGACCCGAAGGTGACGATCACCAACCGCTCGGCGATCACGCTCTGGGTCGTGTACGCCGTGACGCTGTTCGTCGCCGCTCTCATCCCTCTCCTCGCCGGGCCGGACGACCCGAGCACGAGCGTGCCCACCGCCTCGCTCACGATGACGTTCGTCGTCATGGGCCTCGGAACCGTGTTCAACGCGCTCACCAACCGGCGTGACCCCGCCAGCGGCCTCGAGCCGCCGATCCTCACGGCGCTCGGGATCTCGCTGGCCCCGGTGACGCTGCTGGTGCTCGCGACCGAGCTCCCGGGGCTGCAGAGCGGCTTGCTCACGACCTCCCTCACCGGCCCCGAGTGGCTTGCCTGTTTCGGCCTGGCCGCGCTCCTGCCGCTGGTGGTCGAGACGGGCAAGTGGATCCGCCGGCGCCGAAAGCCCGAGCTGGCCCCGCCGCGCACGCAGCGGGCGGTCACGCCCGGGCGCGCGCTCGCCTAGCGTGCCGCTGCGCCGGTGACCCGCTCGTAGCTCATCCGAAAGAGCTCGGTGAGCGCACCCGTCAGACGTTGCCGAGCGTGATCAGCCCCGTCACGTCGTTGCCGTTGACCGGGTACGACAGCTTGTAATCGCCCCGGTCCGAGAGGTCGATGGCTACCTCGTACGTCTTGCCCGGCGCGATCATGGGCGTCACGAGCGTTCGTCCCTTGTGCTCGACGGTGACGGTGTGCGCGACCGCGCCCTCGTTCTCGATCCGGAGCGTGTACGTCCCGGGGAACGAGAGCCGGGTGTACTTCGGCGAAACGAGATGCTCGTCGATCGTGATGGGGACCGTGAGCAGCGGCGTTCCACCCGTCGCGACGAGCGATTGTTTCTCGTTGCCGCCACCACAGCCGGCGACGGCGAGGGCCGCCACGCTGAGCATTGCCGCCACGACTCGCGCCATTCCGGCGCGGAACGCTAGCGGAGCGCCGGCTCGCGGCTGTGCGCCAGGTACTCGAGCAGGTCGGAGCGCGTCAGCATTCCGGCCGGCGTGCCGCCGCGCGACGACGAGGACAGCCGGGCTGCCGTCGGCGAAGCGGGCGAACACCTCGTCGACCGATTGCTGCGCGTCGACCGCCGCGAGCGGAGGCTGCATGGCCGAGGCGACATCCGCGTTCAGCGTGTCCGGGTTCTTGAAGACGCGGTCGAGCAGGCTGCGCTCCTGCAGCGAGCCGACGTAGTCGGTCAGCGACTCGGCGGGCTCGTTGCGGACGACGGGCAGCTGCGAGATCGAGAAGCGCTGCATCAGCTCGATCGCCCGGCTGAGCTTCTCGTGCGATGCCACCGCGACGAGCTCGGGAACGTCCGGTACCTCGCGCTGCTTGGCGGTGAGCACCTCCCCGGCGGTCGGCACCGGCGCCTTCCGCTCCAGGAAGCCGTACTCGAGCATCCAGTTGTCGTCGTAGAACTTCGACAGGTAGCGCGCGGCCGCCGTCGGGGAAGAGCGTGACGATCGTGCTGCCGGGGCCGAGCTTGCGCGCGGTCTCGACGGCGGCGTGCAGGGCCGTCCCGGCCGAGCCGCCGGAGAGGATGCCCTCCTCGCGCGCGAGGCGCCGTGCGGTCAGGAACGAGTCGCGGTCGGAGACGGTCACGTACTCGTCGACGAGCGACGGGTCGAAGGTCTGCGGCCAGAAATCCTCACCGATCCCCTCGACGAGGTACGGGTGCACCTGCGACGAGTAGATCGAGCCCTCGGGGTCGGCGCCGACGACCAGCAGGCCGGGCTTCTGCTCCTTCAGGTAGCGCGCGATGCCGGAGACGGTGCCGCCGGTGCCGAGCGCGATGACGAGCGCGTCGAGCTCGCCGCCCGTCTGCTCCCAGATCTCGGGGCCGGTCGTCTCGTAGTGCGCCTGCGGGTTCGCCGGGTTCGAGTACTGGTCGGGCTTGTACGCGCCGGGGATCTCCTCGGCGAGCCGCGACGAGACGCTGTAGTAGCTCTCCGGCGACTCCGGCTCGACTGCGGTCGGGCAGATCACGACCTCGGCGCCGAACGCGCGCAGGAGCGAGATCTTCTCCTGGCTCATCTTGTCGGGCATCACGAAGATCATCCGGTAGCCCTTGATCGCCGCCGCCATCGCGAGCCCGACGCCCGTGTTGCCGGAGGTCGGCTCGACGATCGTCCCGCCGGGCTTGAGGTTCCCCTCGGCCTCGGCGCGCTCGATCATGCGCAGCCCGATGCGGTCCTTCACGGAGCCGCCCGGGTTCATGAACTCGAGCTTCGCCAGGATCGTCGCGCCCGTCTCGATGCCGATCCGCTGCAGGCGGACGAGCGGCGTGTTGCCGATCAGATCCAGGACCGTGGGGTATTCGCGAGCCACAGACGGAGGGTAGTCGACTAAAGATTCTGCGCCGGCAAGGGATCACTACAACCGGCCTAGCCGTCAAGGTAGGGCAGCAACTCGGGGCGCGTGCGCACGATCGCCGCCCGCGCCTCCGCCTCGAGCACTCCGCCCCGGTACGTCGCGATGTGCCGGCGCACGTACGGGATGTCGAGCATCGCCGGGACGCCGGCGTTCGCGTCCGGGCATGCGAAGACGACGTGCGGGACGTCGGCCATGACAAGCGCGCCGAGGCACATCGGGCACGGCTCGACCGTCGTGAAGACGACGGCATGGTCGTGACGCTCGAAGATCGTTTCGCCCGCGTCGAGCAGGGCGTCCACCTCCGCATGGGCGAGCTGGGTGCGTCGCTGGCGCTGCCGCGATCGGCCGCGGCCAACGACCTCGCCGTCGAGCGCGACTACGGCGCCGATCGGCAGCTCGCCGGCCGCTCCGGCTGCCTCCGCCTCCCGGATTGCCTCGCGCATGAGCGCCTCGACGTCGCAGTCGGGGAACGGCGTCAATGCCGGAAGTGGCGGCGTCCGGTGAAGACCATGACCGCGCCGGCGTCGCGGACCGCCTCGACCACCTCGTCGTCGCGCTTCGACCCGCCCGGCTGGATGATCGCGGTGATCCCGGCGTCGATCGCCAGCTGCGGGCCGTCGGCGAACGGGAAGAACGCGTCCGACGCCAGCACCGCGCCGTCGAGGTCGTGGCCGTGCTCGCGAGCCTTCATCAGCGCGATCCGCACCGAGTCGACCCGGCTCGTCTGGCCGCCGCCGATCCCGATCGTCTGCAGGTCCTTCGCGATCACGATCGCGTTTGACGTGACGTGCTTGCACACGCGCCACGCGAACAGCAGGTCGCCCCAGCACGCCTCGTTCGGCGAGCCGGCCACTGCCTCCATCGTGTCGCGGTCTTCGGTGTCGAGGTCGCGATCCTGGACGAGCAGCCCGCCGAGGACCCGCTTGAACTCCTTCTCGGCGGGGTCGACGCGGCGGCGCTCGCGGTCGAGGAGGATGCGGGTCGCCGGCTTCTCCGTCAGCGCCGCGAGCGCGCCCTGCTCGTAGCCGGTCGCCAGCAGGACGTCGATGAAGCGCCCTGCCAGTGCCTGCCCGAGCTCCGCTCCGACCGGCCGGTTGACGGCGACCACCATGCCGAACGCCGACACCGGATCGGCGGCGAGCGCCCGCTCGTAGGCGTCTTCGATCGTCGCTCCGACGGCGACGCCGCACGGGTTCGCGTGCTTGACGATCACGCATGCGGGCACCGCGAACTCGCGGAGCAGCATCCGGGCCGCCGACAGGTCGTAGAGGTTGATGAACGACAGCTGCCGCCCGTGCAGCTGAGCGACGTTCGAGAGCAGGTGCCTGCGCGTGTTCGCGTCCGCATAGAAGGCCGCCCGCTGGTGCGGGTTCTCCCCGTACGCGAGCTCCTGCACCTTCACGTACGAGTGCGTCAGCCGCTCCGGGAAGGGCTCACGCCCGGCGAACCAGCTCGCGATCGCAGCCTCGTACGCGGCCGTCGTCGAGAACGCCTCGGCCGCGAGGCGCCGCCGGGTCGTGGCCGAGACCTCGCCCGTCTCACGCAGCTCCGCGAGCACCTCGTCGTACTGCGCCGGGCTCGACACCGGCGTGACGTAGAGGAAGTTCTTCGCGGCCGCGCGCAGCATCGACGGGCCGCCGATGTCGATCATCTCGACTGCCTCCTCCTCGCGCACGCCGAACTTCCCGGCCACGTCCTGGAAGGGGTAGAGGTTCACACAGACGAGGTCGAAGGGCCGGATGTCGTGCTCGTCGAGGGCAGACAGGTCGCTCTCCTCGTCGCGCCGGGCCAGGATCGCCGCGTGGATGCGCGGGTGCAGCGTCTTGACGCGTCCGCCGAGCAGCTCCGGCACCTCGGTCAGCTCTTCCACGCGCGTGACTTCGAGCCCCGCCTCCTCGAGCGCGGCGGCGGTGCCGCCGCTCGCGACCAGCTCGACGCCGAGCTCGGCCAGCCCGCGCGCGAAGCCCTCGAGGCCGTCCTTGCGGTAGACCGACAGCAGCGCGCGCATCACGCGATCAGCTCCTTGACGACCTCGGGGAGGAGTCGGTGCTCGGCCTCCTGCACACGCGCGCGCAGGCTGTCGGGCGTGTCACCCGGGAGCACGGGCACCGGCTCGGCGCGTATCACCGCGCCCGTGTCCATGCCGCCGTCCACGTAGTGGATGGTCGCCGCCGTCTGCGGGACGCCGGCGTCGAGCACGTCCTCGATCGGGCGGGCACCGGGGAAGGCGGGCAGCGGCGCGGAGTGGGTGTTGACGATCCGGTCCGGGAAGCGGTCCAGGAACGCGGGCGTGAGCAGGTGCATGTAGCCGGCGCAGACGACGAAGTCGACGTCATGCTCCTCGAGCCACGCAGCCATCGCTGCGTCGCGCGCCGCGCGGTCGGCGTAGTCGTCGAGCACGAACGCCGCCGTGGCGATCCCGGCCGCGCCCGCTCGCTCCAGCGCGCGCACGCCGGCGTGGTTCGACGCGACCGCAGCGATCGGCAGCCCGGCGTCGATGAGCGCCTGCAGGTTTGTGCCCTCGCCGCTGACGAGGACGCCGATCACGCGATCCGCCCGATGACGAGCTCGCCCGGCTGCGGCTCGGAGACGACCGCGCAGTAGCCGATGCCGGCGTTGAAGACGCGGCGCAGCTCCTCCTCGTCGACGTGGCGCGCGAGCCACTCGAACACCGGCGGCCGCGGCCATGCGCCCCAGTCGATCTCCGCCTCGAGGCCGTCCGGGACGACGCGCGACAGGTTGCCGGGGATCCCGCCGCCCGTGACGTGCGCGAGCGCCTTCGCACGCGGGCCGAGCGCGCGCACCGCGTCGAGGTAGAGCCGCGTCGGCGCGAGCAGGTCGTCGCCGTCGTACGGCTCGTCCTCCAGCACGCGTCGCGCAAGCGTGAAGCCGTTCGCGTGCAGCCCTGCCGACGGGAAGCCGATGACGGCGTCGCCCGCCTCGACGCCCGTCCCGTCGACGAGCCGCTCGCGGTCGACGAGGCCGACGCACGTGCCGGCGAAGTCGAGCTCCTCGTCGCGGTAGATGCCGGGCAGCTCGGCGGTCTCGCCGCCGACCAGCGCGCAGCCGGTCTCGCGGCACACCTCGGCCGCGCCCTCGACGAGCTCGGCGACCTGCTCGAGCTCGATCCGGTTCGCGGCGACGTAGTCGAGCAGGAAGAGCGGCTCGCGCGCCGGTCGTCGCCACGTCATTGATGCAGTGCGCCGCGAGATCGCGGCCACAGTCACGCAGGCGCCCACGCTCGCGCGCGAGCACCAGCTTCGTGCCGACGCCGTCGGTGGAAGCCACGAGCAGCTGCCGCTCGTTCAGCGGATAGACGCCCGCGAAGGCGCCGAAACCGCGCGCGCCGGTGGACTCCACCGCAGCGCGCAGCCGGTCGACGATCGCCTCGGCTGCCGCCAACGAGACCCCCGCCGCCTCGTACGTCTTCGACTCCACGTGAGGGCGGGAGTTTAGAGGGCGACCGGGACGCCTACACTCGCGCGGAAATGCCGCTTGCCCACGCCGCCTGGACGGACTGGAGCCTCGCCCCGCTCCAGCTGGCGCCGATCGTCCTGCTGACGGTGGCCTACGAGTGGCGCGCGCGTACGCTCTCCCGCCGCGGCCAACCCGTGCCCGGCTGGAAGCACGCGCTCTTCTGGCTGTCCATCGTGCTGCTCCTCCTCGCGCTCGTCACGCCGATCGACGCGTACGGCGAGGAGGACCTGTTCGCCGTCCACATGGTCCAGCACGTGCTCCTCGGCGACCTGGCGCCGCTCGCTTTCGTCGCCTCGCTGACCGGTCCGCTCCTGCGGCCGGTGCTCGCGCTGCCCGTGATCGGAAAGCTGCGCGTGCTCGCGCACCCGCTCGTCGCCCTGCCGATCTGGGCGGTCAACCTCTACGTCTGGCACCTGCCGTACCTCTACGAGGCGGCGCTGCACCACGACTCGGTGCACGCGCTCGAGCACGCCCTGTTCTTCGGGTGCGGCGCGCTCATGTGGGCGCCCGTGGTCGAGGTGCTCCCCGGCCCGGCCTGGTTCGGGACGGCCGCGAAGCTCGGCTACATCGTCGCCGTCCGGCTGATCACGACCGTGCTCGGGAACGTCTTCCTCTGGTCGGGAAAGGTCTTCTACCCCTTCTATGCGGCGGGCGAGCGGGCGCACGGCGTCACGCCGCTGCAGGACCAGGGCTGGGCGGGGACGGTGATGATGCTCGAGGGCTCGTTCGTGACGCTCGCCGCGCTCGCCTGGCTGTTCCTGAAGCTGGCCTCGGAGGGTGAGCTCAAGCAGGAGCTGATCGAGCGCGGGATCGACCCCCAGGTGGCGAAGCGCGCGGTGCGCTACGGGCGCGGGGCGGAGCTCCGCCCGCCACCTGCATAGGCAGGACTCGCGCCCCACAGCCGGAAGTGACGCCTGTTGCGATCTTCCGGCGTGCACCACGTGGACCTCGTCGTCCGCTCGGTGGAGCGGAGCCTGCCGTTCTACCGCGATCTGCTCGGCCCGCTCGGCTGGCACGGCATCAGCGAGGTCGAGGGCGAGCGCGGGGAGACGATCTGGTACCTGAGCGGCCCCGGCACGGCGATCGGGATCCGCGCCGCGCAGCCCTCGCAGATCGGCCCCGGCTACGACCGCTACTCGGTCGGGCTGCACCACCTGGCGTTCGAGGCGCAGTCGCGCTCGGTCGTGGACGAGCGGGCGGAATGGCTCTCGAGCCACGACGCCGAGGTCGAGACTGACCCGCAGGAGTACGGGTACACGCCGGGGTACTACGCGGTCTTCTTCTTCGATCCCGACGGTCTGAAGCTCGAGATCGTCCACGTCCCGGGCCACGCGGCCTGAGAAAGGAGGGAGTCATGTCCACCATGCCACCCGACGGGCCGACGGAGTCCTCGGCCACCCCCGGGCCGCCCCCGGCGCCGCCGCCACCGCCGTTCGGCGGCGAGACGGTCGTCGCGGGCTCGGTCTCAGGCGGCGGCGGGCCCGGCGCGCCGACCAGCATCGCGATCACCGACATCGCGCGCCTGCCGATCCCGGGCAACGCGGAGTTCGCGCTCTGGTTGTTCCTCGAGATCGTCTTCACGCTGATCTGGTGGTTCAACGACAACGTCGACGCGTACGCATGGATGGTGATCACCGCCGCGCTGACGTTCGGCTACTTCATCAGCCGCGGCGTCGCCAAGGCGAGCCGCGTGCTCGAGCAATAGCGCCGCTCTACCGCGGGAGCCCGGCCGGGATGCGGGCGGGCTCCCGCTCCTCGAACCGGTGCTTGGAGAGCTCCACGGGCGCCGCAGCCGGGTAGCGGCCGGTGAAGCACGCGCGGCACATCTCGGACTCCGGGCGCTGCACGGCGGCCTGCATGCCTTCGAGCGAAAGGTGCGCGAGCGAGGTCGCGCCGAGCAGCTCGCGGACATCCTCGACGCTGCGGCTGCTCGCGACGAGCTGCTCGGTGTCGCCGAAGTCGATGCCGTAGAAGCACGGTGAGATCAGCGGCGGCGAGGACACCCGGATGTGCACCTCGCGCGCGCCCGCGTCGAAGAGCATCGACGTGATCTGGCGGGTCGTGTTCCCCCGGACGATCGTGTCGTCGACGATCACGAGCCGCTTGCCTGCGATCTCGGTCAGCGGGTTGAACTTCATGCGGATGCCCTGCTCGCGCATGCCCTGCTCGGGCTGGATGAACGTCCGCCCCACGTAGCGGTTCTTGATCAGGCCCTCACCGAACGGGATGCCGCTCGCGCGCGCGAACCCGATCGCGGCCGGCGTGCCCGAGTCCGGGATCGGCATGACGAGATCGGCGTCGGCCGGCGCCTCGCGCGCGAGCTGCTCGCCCATGCGGACGCGCGCGCCGTAGACCTCGACGCCGTCGAGGTCGGTGTCGGGCCGGGCCAGGTAGACGTACTCGAAGATGCAGAGCGCCCGCCGTTCGGGCTCCATCGCGTCCACCGAGTGCAGGCCGTCCTCGTCGACGACGACGAGCTCACCGGCTGCGAGCGGGCGCACGTGCTCGGCTCCGACCAGGTCGAACGCGCACGTCTCGGAGGCAACGACCCAGTCGTCGCCGAGGCGGCCGAGCTCGAGCGGCCGGAACGCGTGCGGGTCGCGGAAGGCGATGAGCTTGCCCTCGGAGAGCGCGACCACCGAGTAGGCGCCCTCCAGCTTGCGCATCGCCTCGGCGACCGCCTGCTCCAGCGGCCGCTCGTCGTTGGCGATCAGCGCGGCGATCGCCTCGGTGTCCGACGTCGACATCAACCGGATGCCCGCGGCGCAGAGCTCGTCGCGCAGCACGGCCGTGTTCGTCAGATTGCCGTTGTGGCCGAGCGCGACCGTCCGCGCACGGCCGTGCTGGACGAGCGGCTGCGCGTTCTGCCAGTGCGGTGCGCCGGTCGTCGAGTAGCGCGTGTGCGCGATCGCGACGTCGCCGTGCAGGCCGTTCAGCTTCTGCTCCGAGAAGACCTGCGTGATCAGGCCCATGTCGCGCAGCGCCGTCAGGCGGCCCTCGTCGGAGACGGCGATGCCGGCCGACTCCTGGCCGCGATGCTGGAGCGCGAAGAGCGCGAAGTAGGCGAGGCGGGCGACGTCGCGCTCGGGCGCGCGGATGCCGACGATGCCGCACATCAGGTTGCGTGCACCTCGGCCAGGCGGGCAACCGGGACGCCGAGCAGCGTGTCGCCGCCGACCGTGCCGAGCCGGCGGGTCGGTACGCCGAGCTTGTGGCTGACAGCCACTAAGTCCGGCTCACGCGCGCGCTCGCAGGCGACGATCGCCTGGCCGCCGCCTTCGCCAAACAGCGTCACCGCGTCTTCGGACAGATCCAGGTCGGCGCCGATGCCGCTGACGGTAGCGGCTTCCGCCAGACAGACCGCCAGCCCGCCCTCGGCGGCGTCGTGGACGAGGCTCGCGGCGGGCGCCACCTCGTGCAGGAACGCGATCAGCCGCGCCTCGGCGGCGAGGTCGAGCGCGGCGGGGCGCCCGGCGAGCTCTCCGTAACGCGCCTGGTACTCGGAGCCGTCCAGCGCCAGCGCCGGCGCGCCGGCGAGGTAGATCGCGTCGCCCGCGCGCCACGTGCCGGGCACGCGGCGGACGTCGCCGACGAGGCCCACGCAGCCGACCACCGGCGTCGGGTGGATCGCGCGGCCGCCGGTCTCGTTGTAGAGCGAGACGTTGCCGGACACGACCGGGATGCCCAGCGCCTCGCATGCCTCCGCGATGCCCTCGATCGCCTCGGCCAGCTCCCAGGCCATCTCCGGCTTCTCCGGGTTGCCGAAGTTGAGGCAGTCCGTCACCGCGAGCGGCTCGCCGCCGGCGCAGGCGACGTTGCGCGCCGCCTCGAGCACGGCGAGCGCGCCGCCGGTGCGCGGGTCGAGCCGGCCGCTGCGGCCGGTGCCGTCGAGCGAGACGGCGAGGCCGCGCGTCCCGTCGAGGCGCAGCACCGCGGCGTCGAGGCCGGGGCGGCGGACGGTGCGCGAGCCGACAAGGTGGTCGTAGCGGCGGTAGATCCAGGCGCGGCTGCGCAGGTTCGGCGAGCCGAGCAGGTCGACGAGCGCCTCGGCCGTCGGCGGGCCGTCGACCGGTGGCGCCGGTGGCTGCGGCTCGCGCGGCGTCTGCGGGACGCGGTAGCGCGGCGCCTCGTCGGTCAGCGCAGTCGCCGGGATCGCGGCGAGGAGATCTTCGCCGTCGAAGCAGCGGAGCTCGCCGGTGTCGGTGACCTCGCCGATGACGGCGCGCGCAAGCTCCCAGCGGCTGCACACCTCGAAGACCTCGTCGAGCCGCTCGGGGCGGACGACGGCGACCATCCGCTCCTGGCTCTCGGAGATCATCACCTCCCACGGCTCGAGGTCGTCCTCGCGGAGCGGCACGCGGTCGAGGTGCACGTCGATGCCGGCATCGCTGGCCATCTCCGACAGGGACGAGGCGAGCCCGGCCGCGCCGCAGTCCTGCAACGACTCGACGAGCCCCCGCTCGACCAGCTCGCCGGAGGCCTCGATCAGCTTCTTGCCCGTGAACGGGTCGCCGATCTGGACCGACGGGCGCTTCTCGGAACTGCCTTCCGCCAGGTCCTGGCTGGCCAGCACGCTGGCGCCGCCGATGCCGTCGCGGCCGGTGGTCGCGCCGTAGAGGACGATCGCGTTGCCGGCTCCGCGCGCGCCCGCGCGCGTGAGACGGTCGACCGGGAGCAGCCCGACGCACATCGCGTTGACGAGGCAGTTGTCCTCGTAGGCCGGGTCGAAGACGGCCTCGCCGCCGACGGTCGCGACGCCGCACGAGTTGCCGTAGTGGCCGATGCCCTCGACCGCGCGCTCGAAGCGGTGGTCGGGCGACCCGAAGCGCAGCCCGTCGAGGAAGGCGATCGGGCGCGCGCCCATGGCGAGGATGTCGCGGAGGATCCCGCCGACACCCGTCGCCGCGCCCTGGAACGGCTCCACCGCGGACGGGTGGTTGTGGCTCTCCACCTTGAAGGTCACCGCCTGGCCGTCGCCCAGGTCGACGACGCCGGCGTTTTCCCCGGGGCCCTGGAGCACGCGCGGGCCGGTCGACGGCAGACGCCTGAGGAGCGGCGCGGAGTGCTTGTACGCGCAGTGCTCCGACCAGAGCAGCGAGAAGACGGCGAGCTCGAAATGGTTCGGCTCGCGGTCGAGCAGCCCGCAGATCCGGTCCAGCTCGCCGTCCGTCAGGCCGAGCGTGCGATGGAGCGGCTGGGCGGCGACCGACGTCAGAGGCCGGATGCTAGTCGGCGCTTCGGCCGCCGACCTGAAAAGGGGCTGTCCCGGGGCTGTCCCCGAAGGGGGCTGTCCCCAGTGATCGGGCGATGTCTCGGTCTTCGGGAAAACTGTTCGGTTGAATCCTGGCGCTGCCCTGTGCAAGCACTGGGGACAGCCCCCTTCGGGGACAGCCCCAGGTTGACACGCCTGGTCGAGTGTCTCCGCAGCCCGAATGGATCGGGGTCCGTCATCGTTCTCACATCCATGGCGTCTCGCGCGTTGGAGTCGGTATGAGCCGTCGCCACCTGGTGATGCTGCTTGCGCTGTCCGCGATCTGGGGCGCGTCGTTCCTGTTCATCAAGGTCGGCGTGCGCGAGCTCGAGCCGGCGACGCTGATCTGGGTGCGCGTCGGGCTCGCGTCGCTCACCCTGGTGCCGGTGGCGGTCGTCACGCTCGGCGGGCGCGCCACCGCGGCCGGCCTGCGCTCGGCGTGGAAGCCGCTCGCCGTGATGGGCGTGCTCAACTCCGTGCTCCCCTTCTGGCTCATCTCCTGGGCGGAGCAGGACGTCGACTCCGGCCTCACCGCCATCCTCCAGGCCTCCGCGCCGCTCTTCACCGCGCTCCTTGCGATCTGGATCGACCGCAGCCAGCGTGTGACCGGCATCCGTTTGGGTGGGCTCGTGCTCGGCTTCTTCGGCGTCGCCGCGCTTGTCGGCTTTCCCGGCGGCGGCTCGAGCCCCATCCGCGCCGTGGCCGTGGTCCTCGCCGCCGCCCTCTACGCGCTCGCCGCGCTCTACGGCGGCCGCGCGCTTGGCCACGTCCAGCCGCTGCTCGTCGCCACCGGGTCGCTGCTCGCGGCGACGCTCGTGACGATGCCGTTCGGGATCGCGCAGGCGCCGCATCACCTCCCGGGCTGGAAGGTCACCGGCTCGATGCTCGCCCTCGGCATCGTCGGCACCGCGGTCGCCTACGTCCTCTACTACGGCCTGATCGCCGGCGCCGGGGCGTCCAAGGCGATCCTCGTCACCTACCTCGTCCCGCCGATCGCCGTTGCCTACGGAGCCGTCATCCTCGGCGAACAGGTTCGCGTCAGCGCGATCGGAGGCCTCGCCCTCATCCTCGGCGGGGTCGCGCTCGGAACCGGCGGCATCCGGCTCGCGCGCCGCCGGCCGGCGCTCCCGGAGCCGGCGCCGTGAGCCGCGGCTACGTCGTCTCCATCTCCCTCCTCGCCGCCGTCTGGGGCGCCTCGTACCTGTTCATCAAGGTCGCCGTGCGCGACGTCGAGCCGGCGACGCTCATGTTCATCCGCGTCGCGCTCGCCGCGCTCCTGCTCGTCCCGTTCGTGCTCGCGACGCGCGGCGTCCGCCGCGGGGCCGCCGAGCTGCGCGCGGCCGCCGTGCCGGCGCTCGTGCTCGGGACGATCAACGCGGCCATACCGTTCACGCTCATCGCGTGGGGCGAGACGCACATCGACTCGGGCGTCGCGGCCGTCGCCAACGCGACCGTCCCGCTCTTCGTGGTGCTGGTGGCGATCAGGGTGCGCCCCAGCGAACGCGCGACCGGTGCCCGCCTCGCCGGGATCGTCCTCGGCCTCGCCGGCGTCGTCCTGCTGGCCGGCGCGCAGCCGGGCGGCGGCTGGTGGGCCGTCGCCGGCACGTTGGCCGTCGTGCTCGCCTCGCTCTCGTACGCCTGCGGCGCTCTGTACGGCCAGGCGCGGAGCGGCGAGCTCGCCGGGCCCGTCCTGGCAGCCGGAACCGTTGTCGGAGCGGCGATCGTCCTGGCCCCGTTCGCCGCCGTCCAGGCGCCGGACCAGATGCCAGGCTGGAAGGCGATCGCGTCCATCCTCGCGCTCGGCATCGTCGGCACCGCGCTCGCCCAGCTGGTGCTCTTCCGGATGTTCCGGCTCTACGGCGCCTCACGGACGACGCTGGTGACCTACCTGATGCCGCCCGCGGCGCTGTTCTACGGCGCGATCTTCCTGAGCGAGCCGCTGACGCTTGCATCGGTCGGCGGCCTCGTGATCATCCTCGCCGGCGTCGCGCTCGGGTCCGGCGCGGTGTCGCTCGGGCGCCGGCGACGGGCGGCCGCGGCATGATCCGCATCCGCCGCGCGGAGCCCGAGGACGTCGACTACCTCGTCGAGCTCTTCTCGCACGAGGAGGTGGAGCCGTTCCTCGCCGCCGTGCGCATCCGCGACCGGGACGGCGTCCGCGCCGAGATCGAGCGCTCGCAGACCGAGCCCGAGGACTTCGGCCGCTTTGTGATCGAAGCCGACGGCGAGCGCGCCGGCGCCATGGGCTTCGAGGTCGCAAACCGCCGCAGCCGCATCGCCAACCTCGGCGGTCTCGCCGTGCATCCGGACTTCCGCGGCCGGCGCCTCGCCGACGAGGCGGCCCGGATCTTCCAGCGCCACCTGCTCGAGGAGCTCGGCTACCACCGGCTCCAGCTCGAGATCTACGGCTTCAACGAGCGCGCGATGGCGCATGCCGAGCGCTCGGGGTTCGTGCGCGAGGGCGTGCGCCGCAAGGCGTACCAGCGCCACGGGGAGTGGGTGGACAGCGTGCTCTTCGGCCTGGTGGCGGAGGATCTCGGCAACAAAACGACCAAAAACTCGTCGTAACTCACCGCGGGCCTATCCGCCCGTCCGAGGAGGGGTCCTTGGTGCCGTGTCCGCTGCGCCGCCGATTGTGAAGCACTTGACACCGTCGGCACGAGCCGCGTAGGGTCGCGCCACTAATACCTGAATCGGGTCTCAGTTTTTACTACGTAAGAGGAGGCAGGGATGAATCGCGGGACCAGGAGTCGGCTCGCGTTGCTCGCCACAGCCGTCGCGCTGCTGGCGATTGCAGGGGTCACCGCCCAGACGACGGCTGCGTCCACGCAGGCCAGCACTGTCAAGGTCGGGATCATCTATTCGAGGACGGGGCTGCTCGGCAACTACGGCGCCATGTACGAGGAGGGTCTGCGCCTCGGCATGAAGTACCTGACGCACGGCACGAACACGGTCAACGGCCACAAGATCGTCTTCAGTTTCAACGACGACGCCGGCGTCGCAGCGAACGCGGTTACGACGGCCAAGGACCTCATCGGCCAGGGCTACAAGATCATCGCCGGGGCGTGCTCCTCCGGCGTCGGGCTGGCGCTCGCTCCCATCGCCGCCCAGAACAAGGTGCTCTTCATCTCGGGGCCGGCGGCGAACGACGGCATCACCGGCGCGAACCGCTACACGTTCCGCTCAGGCCGCCAGACGTACCAGGACATCCTGGCGGCGAAGGAGATCCTCGGGAAGGGCGTCGGCAAGAAGATCACCGTCTTCGCGCAGGACTCGGCGTTCGGCCAGGGCAACGTCGCCGCCATCCAGGCGGTGCTCGGCTCGCGCGGGCACACCGTCAACAAGGTGCTCGTGCCGCTGACCGCGACTGACTTCACGCCGTTCGCCTCGCAGGCCAAGTCGCAGAGCCCGGACCTGCTGTTCGTCGCCTGGGCCGGCACGACCGGTCCTGCGATGTGGAAGGCGCTGCAGCAGCAGAACGTGCTCAGCTCGACGACCGTCACGACCGGCCTCGCCGAGCGGGCCACCTGGAGCGCGTTCCCGGACGGGATCACGTTCCTGTCCCACTACGTCGCGAACGCGCCTGACAACAAGGTCAACACGTGGCTCGTCAACACGATGCGCAAGCGCAACCAGATTCCGGACATCTTCACGCCGGACGGGTTCGTGGCCGCGCAGATGATCGTCCACGCCGTCCAGAAGACCGGCGGCGGCGACGTCGACAAGATGATCAGCTCGCTCGAAGGCTGGCAGTTCGTCGGCCCGAAGGGCATCATGCGGATCCGCCAGCAGGACCACGCGCTGATCCAGCCGATGTTCTCCGTCAAGCTGGTGACGCAGACGAACGGCAAGCAGAAGCCGGTGCTCGTGAAGCGGTTCTCGCCGGGGAACCTCATGCCCCCGGTGACGCCGTTCCCAAGCGGTTGACGTAGTAGATATCGCGCGGTGGGCGCTCAGCCTCTCCTCGCGACCAGGCAGCTCGGGCTTGACATCGGCGGCGCCACCATCGTCGCCGATGTCTCGCTCGAGGTTGCCGAGGGCGAGTTTCTCGGGATCATCGGCCCGAACGGCGCCGGCAAGACGTCGCTCTTCAACCTGCTGTCGGGGCTCTACCGGCCGACCTCGGGGTCGATCACGCTCGACGGCCGCGACGTCACGAACGACGCGCCGTACCGGCGGGCGGCGGCCGGCCTCGGCCGGACGTTCCAGGTCTCGAGCGTCTTCCCGCGCCTGACGGTCTACGAGAACGCGCGGCTGGCCGCGGAGGCCGCCGTGGGCGGGACGCTGCGGATCTGGCGCCGGGCAAGTGGCGTCCGCAAGGCCGTGGAGCGGGCGCGCTGGGCGCTCGGCCGCGTGGGGCTGGGGGCGCGCGAGCAATGGCCGGCGGGCGCGCTCGCCCACGGGGACAAACGCAAGCTCGAGCTCGCGATGGTGCTCTGCGGCGACCCGCGCGTGATCATGCTCGACGAGCCGATGGCCGGGATGAGCATCGAGGACGTCCCGCCGCTCGTCGAGCTGATCAAGTCCGTGCAGCAGCAGGAGGGCAAGACGGTGCTCATGGTCGAGCACCACATCTCGGTCGTCACCGGCGTCGCCGAGCGCATCGCGGTCATGCACCACGGCCGCCTGCTCGCCGTCGACACGACCGACGCCATCCTCCGCAACGAGGAGGTCCAGGCCGCCTACCTCGGGGAGCCGCTGTGAGCCTCCTCCGCGTCGAGGACCTGCACGTCTACCTCGGGCAATCGCACGTGCTCCAGGGCGTGTCGTTCAGCGTCCCGGAGGGCGGCGTCACCGCGGTGCTCGGTCGCAACGGCGTCGGCAAGACGACGACGATGCGCGCCCTGATGGGCCTCGTGCAGCCGCGCGGCCGGGCGACGCTCGCAGGCGCCGACCTGACGAAGCTCCCCACGCACGAGATCGTCCGGCTCGGCGTCGGCTACGTGCCCGAGGACCGCGAGGTCTTCGCCGGCCTGACCGTGGAGGAGAACCTGCGCCTGGCCGTGCGCAACGGCTCGGCGCGCTACGACCTCGTCTACGAGCTGTTCCCGGAGCTCGAGGAGCGCGGCCGGCAGCGTGCCGGCACGCTCTCTGGCGGCCAGCAGCAGATGGTCGCGATCGCGCGGGCGCTCCTCAACGAGAACCGCGTTCTCCTGGTCGACGAGCCGACAAAGGGCCTCGCGCCGCTGCTCGTCGCGCAGGTCGCGGAGGTGCTGGCGAAGGCGAGCGAGACGGAAACGATCCTGCTCGTCGAGCAGAACCTGAGCGTCGTCGAGCGGCTCGCGCGCGACGCGATCGTGCTCGACCAGGGCCGTGTCGTCTACAGCGGGCCGGCCAAGGATCTGCTCGCCGACCGGCAGCGCGTGCGCACGCTGCTCGGGGTCGCCTGATGGACACCTTCGTCCTGCTGACGGTCACCGGCCTGGCGCTCGGCGCCCTCTACTTCCTGATCGCCTCCGGCCTCTCGCTCATCTACGGGCTCATGGGCGTCCTCAACTTCGCTCACGGCGCGTTCCTGACCGTCGGCTCGTACGCGGCGTGGTGGAGCAGCGTGAAGCTGCAGGGCACGATCGGGTCGATCGGGCTGCGCTTCGCGGTCAGCGTCGTCATCGGCCTCGTGATCGGCGCCGCCGTCGCCGCGCTGGTCGAGCTGGTGCTCATCCGCCCGCTCTACCTGCGCCACATCGAGCAAGTGCTCGTGACGGTCGGGCTGTCGTTCGCGCTGATCGCGCTGGTGCAGGCGTACTGGGGCCCGGAGATCCACACGCTGGACGTGCCGAGCTGGCTCAACGGGACGACCGGGGTCGGCGGCGCCCACGTTCCGAACTACAACTTCGTCGAGATCCTCGTCGCCGGAGGCGTGCTGGCCGGGATGCTGGCCTTCCTGCGCTTCACGCGCTACGGGCTGATCATCCGCGCCGGCGTCGAGAACCGCGCGATGGTGACCGCGCTCGGCATCGACGTGAAGAAGGCGTTCACGCTCGTGTTCGCGATCGGCGGCCTGGCCGCCGCGCTGGCCGGCGTGCTGGCGGGGATCCACTTCAGCGAGATCGACCCGACCCAGGGCACCTCGCTGCTGATCTTCGCCTTCATCGTCGTCGTCATCGGAGGGCTCGGCTCGATCGTCGGCTCGGCGGTTGCCGCCGTGATGGTCGGCCTCGTCCAGCAGTACGTGAACTACAAGTCGTCCGGCATCGGCGACCTCTCGGTCGTCCTGCTGCTCGCGATCACCTTGCTGATCAGGCCAGGCGGCCTCTTCGGCAAGTGGAGCCCGACGCATTGAGGCGCCACGGCCGCATCCTGATCCCTGTCGTCGTCTTCGGCGTGCTGGCGCTCGTCCCGAAGATCTCGCTCGACACGCACGGCGTCTTCACCTCGCCCCTCGACAGCCCCGGGACGCTCCAGCTGCTCGGCCTGATGCTCTGCTTCGGCGGCATTGCGCTCTCGTACGACCTGCTCTTCGGGTACACGGGCCTGCTCTCGTTCGGCCACGCGCTGTACGTCGCGGTCGGCGTCTACCTGACCGCGGTCGCGACGACGAAGTGGGGATGGGGGATGGCGCCGACGCTCGCCTTCATCGCGCTCGTGGGCCTGCTGCTCCCGCTCGTCCTCGGTGCCGTCAGCCTGCGCGTGAGCGGCATCGCCTTCGCGATGGTCACGCTGGCGTTCGCGGAGGCGGGCTTGACGCTCGTCGGGAAGAATCCGCGCGAGTGGACCGGCGGCGAGGAGGGAGTGGGCGTCAACTTCGACCACCTGCCCAGCTGGATGGTCGGCGTCTTCAACACGAAGTACCTGTACTGGATCGCGCTCGGCTACCTGGTCGTGGTGTTCGCGATCGTGAGCTGGGCGGTCGACTCCTCGCCAGGCCGGATCTGGCAGGCGATCCGCGAGAACGAGCAGCGTGTCTCGGTGCTCGGCATGCAGCCCTTCCGTTACAAGCTGATGGCCTTCGTGCTGGCGTCGTTCCTGGCGACCGGGGGCGGGGTCGTCTACGCGCTCCTGATCGGGCGCGCCGATCCGAGCGTCACCACGCCGAGCTTCACGCTCGCGCTGTTGCTGATGGTGGTGATCGGCGGCACGGGGACGCGCTGGGGCGCGGTGCTCGGCGCGCGTGCTCTACACGTTCCTCGACCACCGGCTGCCCGACTGGTCGAGCTCCGGTTTCGTGAATCAGGACCTCCCGGACGCGCTGAGCAAGCCGCTGTCGCAGCCGCTCTTCGTGCTCGGGGCGCTGTTCATCCTGCTCGTCTACTTCCTGCCGGGCGGGATCGTCGGCCTCGCCCGGCTCGGGCCGCGCCGCGGCGGGCTCGAGACCCTGGAGCAGGCAGTGGAGATCGGCGGCACGCACGGCGACGTGCAGGAAGAAGAGGAGGTGACACGCGTATGAGCGACGTGCACATCGCGTGGGAGGCGCTCGGCGACGGGCCGCCGCTGCTGCTGATCATCGGGCTCGGCTACGACCGCCACGGCTGGGGGCCGCTCCCGGGCTGCTCGCCGAGCACTTCCGCGTCGTCGTCTTCGACAACCGCGGCATCGGCGAGAGCGACGTCGCCGCCAGGCCCGTACTCGACCGCGCGAGATGGCCGGCGATGCCCTTTCGGTCCTCGACGCCGCCGGCGTCGACCGCGCGCACGTGGTCGGCACGAGCCTCGGCGGCATGGTCGCGCAGGAGCTCGTCCTCGCGGCCCCGGAGCGCGTCGACCGGCTCGTGCTCGCGTGCACGACGCCCGGGCGGGACGACGTTCCCGATCCCGCAGCGCACGCTCGACCTGGTCGCCCGGTTCCCGACGCTGCCGCCCGAGGAGGCGTTCCGCCTCGGCGTCGAGAACGCGCTCGCCGACGAGACCGTGGCGGAGCGCCCCGAGCTCGTCGACGAGATCTTCGCGTACCGCCTCGCGCACCCGCCGGACATGGCCGGGTGGCAGGCGCAGGCCGCCGCATCGCTCGGCTTCGACGCGATCGGACGGCTCGGCGAAGTGCGCGTACCGACGCTCGTCATGCACGGGACCGGCGACCATGTGGTCGACGTGCGCAACGCTCCCCTTCTCGCCGAGGTGATCCCGGGCGCGCAGCTCGAGCTGTACGACGAGCGCGGCCACCTGTTCTTCTGGGAGGAGCCCGAGCGCGTCGCGCACGACCTGCGGGAGTTCCTGCTGTGAGCGGACCGCTCACGCTCGACCACTGGATCCGCGACCGCGCGGCTTTGACGCCGGATCGCGTCGCGATTGACTACCTCGGCAGCGAGCTGACGTACCGCGAGCTCGACGAGCGCTCCGACCGGCTCGCGCGGACACTGCTCGACGCCGGCCTCGCGCGCGGCGACCGGCTCGCCACGCTGACCGCCAACTCGCCCGGGAACGTCGAGGCGTTCTTCGCGTGCGCGAAGGCCGGGATCATGTTCATGCCGCTCAACTGGCGGCTCTCGCCGGCCGAGCTCGACTACCAGCTCTCCGACGCCGAGCCGGCGCTGCTGCTCGTCGACCCGGAGCACGACGAGCTCGCGCGCCCGGCTCTCGGCCGCGCCCGAGCGCCGCGTGCTCGGCGAGGTCGGCGACGGCGGCGCTCCGATCCCGCGGCTCGTGCGAGGACGACGACGGGCTGCTGCTCGTCTACACGTCGGGCACGACCGGCCGCCCGAAGGGCGCGGTGCTGACGCACGCGAACTGCTTCTGGACGAACCTGTGCTTCGACCGCTCGACGGGCGTGTCCGGCGACGACGTCGTGCTCCAGGTGCTGCCGCAGTTCCACTGCGGCGGCTGGAACGTCCATCCACTGCTCGCCTGGTGGAAGGGCGCGCGGGTCGTGCTCGAGCGCGACGTTCGACGCCGACCGCGCGCCTCGAGCTGATCGCCGAGTCGCACGGGATCACGCAGCTGATGGGCGTGCCGGCGATCTACCTCTTCCTCTCCCAGGCGGCCGGCTTCGAAGCGGCCGATCTCTCGAGTCTGCGCCGTGCGGTCGTCGGCGGCGCGCCGATGCCCGAGGCGCTGCTCGAGACCTGGCAGCGGCGCGGCATCGACATCGTCCAGGGCTACGGCCTGACCGAGGCGGCGCCGAACGTGCTCTGCCTGCCGCCCGAGGACGCCCGCCGGAAGATGGGCTACGCGGGCAAGCCGTACCCGTACGTGACCTGCGCGCTCCGCGACGCCGCCACGGGCGAGCTGCTCGAGGGCGCGGCCGAGGGCGAGCTCGTCGTGCGCGGCCCGAACGTCTTCGCCGGCTACTGGCGCAACGAGGAGGCGACGGCGGAGGTCTTCGACGGCGGCTGGCTGCGCACCGGCGACATCGCCGAGCGCGACGCCGAGGGCTACTACCGCATCCGCGGGCGGCTCAAGGAGCTGTTCATCTCGGGCGGCGAGAACGTGTATCCCGGCCGAGGTCGAGCACGTGCTCATGCAGCATGCGGCCGTGGGCGAGGTGGCCGTCGTGGGCGTGCCGGACGAGCGCTGGGGCGAGGTGGGCGCCGCGTTCGTCGTGCTCGAGACGGGCGCGACGGCGAGCGAGGACGAGCTGCGCGAGCACTGCTGCTCGCTGCTCGCCCGCTACAAGGTGCCGAAGTCGTTCACCTTCGTCGTCGAGCTGCCGCGCTCGGCGATGAACAAGGTGCTGAAGGACGAGCTGCGCGCCGCGCACGAGGCGCTCGCATGACGGACGTCGCCAGTCCCACCGGGGCGGACGGCCGCCTCCTGCGTGCCCGCGGCGCGCGCACGCGGGCGAAGCTCCTCGCGGCCGCCGAGGATGTGTTCACCGAGCTCGGCTACCACGAGGCCTCGATCGTGAAGATCACGGAGGCCGCCGGCGTCGCGCAGGGCACCTTCTACCTCTACTTCGGCTCGAAGCACGACGTGTTCGAGGAGGTCGTGCTCGACCTCAACCGGCGCGTCCGCCACTACGTGAACGAGGCCGCGAAGGAGGGCACGACGCGGCCGAGCGCGAGGTGCTCGGCTTCGGCGCCTTCTTCCGCTTCGCGGCCGAGAATCCGGCGCTCTACCGGATCATGCGCCAGGCCGAGTTCGTCGCGCCCGACGACGCTCAAGCTGCACTACGAGCGCTTCAGCGAGGGCTACGAGACGGGGCTGAGAGCAGGCCATGGAGGCGGGGGAGATCGCCGAGGCCGACCCGGACGTGATCGGCTGGGCGCTGATGGGGATCGCCGAGCTGTTCGGGATCCGCGACGCTCTGGCAGGGCATTCCCGAGTCGGAGCTCGTCGAGCTGGAGGCCTTCATCGGCCGCGCACTGGGGGCGAAGTGACGCGGGTCGGCATCGTCGGAACCGCCGCCTACCTGCCGGACCGCTGGATGACGGCCGCCGAGGTCGCGTCGGCGAGCGGCATCCCCGAGGGGGTCGTCGTCGAGAAGTTCGGGCTGCGCGGCAAGCACATCGCCGCCACCGACGAGCACGTCAGCGACCTCGCCGTCGCCGCCGGTCAGCGGCTGCTCGACGACCACGACGTCGACCCGGCGTCGATCGACGTCGTCGTCTACTACGGCTCGCAGTGGAAGGACTACGCGGTCTGGCAGGCCGCGCCGTGGATCGCGCACCGGCTCGGCTGCGTGAACGCGTTCGCGCTCGAGTTCGACAACGTCTCGCACGGGACGCCGGTGGCGCTGCGCCTCTGCCGCGACTACCTCGCCGCCGAGCCCGAGCTGCGCCGCGTTCTCGCGGTCGCCGCCTCGCGCGAGTCGTACCTGCTCGACTACACGAACGAGCGCTCGCGCTTCATGTTCAACTTCGGCGACGGCGCCGCGGCGGCGCTGATCGAGCGCGACCACCCGGCCAACGAGATCCTCGCGCTCGCACGCGATCACCGACGGGTCGCTGTCACTGCAGGTGAAGGTGCCGTCCGGCGGCAGCGTCGAGCCGCCGTGGATGGTCGACGGCAACGGCAGCTACCACCTCGACGTCGCCGACCCGGCGGCGATGAAGGAGCGGCTCGACGCCACGAGCCTCGACAACTTCGCCGCCGTCTCGGAGAGCGCGCTCGGCAAGCGCCGGGCGCGACGCTGGCCGACGTGTCGCTCCTCTGCCGGCATTCACATGAAGCGGTCGATGCACGACGTCGTGCTCGACCGGCTCGGCGTCGATCCGGCGCGCGCGCCGTACCTCGACGACACCGGCCACATGAGCGGCGTCGACCCGCTGCTGGCGCTCGACCGCGCCGTCGCGCGCCGGCGAGGTCGCAGACGGCGACATCGTCCTGCTGCTCGCCGCCGGCACCGGCTACACCTGGGCGGCCAGCGGTCGTGCGCTGGGGGCCGGCGTGAACGCGGGCGACGAGCTCGGCCCCGAGCAGTGGGTCGACATCGAGCAGGCGCGGATCGACGCCTTCGCGGCCGCGACCGACGACCGCCAGTCGATCCACACCGACCCCGAGGCCGCGGCGGCCGGCCCGTTCGGGACGACCGTCGCGCACGGCTTCCTGACGCTCTCGCTGCTCGTGCACCTCTGGAACGACGTCGCCCCGCCGCACGACGGCGTGACGATCAACTACGGGCTGAACCGCGTCCGCTTCCCGGCGCCTGTCCCGTCCGGGAGCCGGATCCGCGGCCGCTTCCACGTCGCCGCCGTCGACCCGGTGCCGGGCGGCCAGCAGGCGACGATCGAGGCGACGGTCGAGCGCGAGGACGGCGAGCGGCCGGTCTGCGTGGCCGAGCTGCTGCTTCGCTTCGTCGACGCGTGAGCGGGCGCGTCGTCCTCGTCACCGGCGCCGCCCGCGGCATCGGCCGGGCGATCGCCGAGCGGCTCGAGGCGGACGGCGAGACCGTCGTCGCGGTCGATCTCGAGCCGGGGCCGGGCGGCGTCGCGGCGGACCTGACGACGCGCGAGGGCAACCGGGCCGCCGTCGACGCGGCGCTCGAGCGCCACGGGCGGCTGGACGCGATCGTGCCGAACGCCGGCTTCCAGCACGTCGCTCCGGTCGCCGAGTTCCCGGAGGAGCGCTGGGACGCGCTGCTCGCCCTGCTCTTGACGAGCCCGTTCCTGCTCGCGAAGTACGCCTGGGACGCGCTCAAGGCGAGCGGCGACGGGCGCATCGTGATCGTCGCGTCGGCGCACGGGCTGACCGCGTCGCCGTTCAAGGCCGGATACGTCTCGGCGAAGCACGGCGTCATCGGGCTGATGAAGACGCTTGCGCTCGAGGGCGCGCCGGACGGGATCCTGGCCACGGCCGTGTGCCCGGCCTACGTGCGCACGCCGCTCGTGGAGGCCCAGGTCGCCGATCAGGCCAGGGCGCACGGGCTGCCGGAGGAGCGCGTGCTCGAGGACGTGATCCTCGAGCGCCAGGCGGTGAAGCGGCTGATCGAGCCGGAAGAGGTGGCGGCGGCCGTCGCGTTCCTGCTCGGCCCGGACGGGCGCGCCTTCACCGGCGCCCCGTTCGTGATGGACCTGGGCTGGACTGCGCGCTAGGCGCGCGACCGGCTCGCCACAAGCGTGGCGAGCCGGTTGCGGACGGTGTCGATCTCGGCGCTGAACATGCCGAGCTCGTCGGAGTTGGCGCCGCTTTCCTCGCGAAGGCGGCGCACCATGACGAGCCCCTTCAGGTGCATCACGAGGTCGTCGAGCTCGCGGAACGTCTTGGTCGTCTCCATGGTTCCTCCCTTCACGCGGCCTCTTCGAGGATGACCACGTCGTCGAGCTGGTCCGGTTCGGCCACGGTGCGAGGCCGGCCGAGGAATGCCGCAGCGGTGAGCGAGCCGAGGAGCGCGATCGCTGCGAGGGCGTAGAACGCGGCGTGGAAGCCGTGGGTGAGCGCCTCGGCGTTGGTGGCGCCCGTGTCGTTGGCCGCCACGGTGGCGGCGATCGTCGTCACGGCGGCGATGCCGACGGCGCCGCCGATCTGGCGGGTCGTGTTGATCAGGCCGGACGCGACGCCCGCGTCGGGCGGGGCGACGCCCTGAAGCGCGGCGATCGTGACCGGCACGAACGTCAGGCCGAGGCCGACGCCGGTGACGATCAGCGCGGGGAACACGTCCCAGAAGTAGTGGCCGCCCGCCGGCATCCGGGCGTAGAGCAGGACGCCGAGGGAGCTCAGCGCCATGCCTGTGCTGAGGACGCGGCGGACGCCGTACCGGCCTGCGAGCACCGGTCCGATGTTCGAGAAGACGCCGATCGCAAGAGTGATCGCGATGAAGGCGACGCCGGTCTCGATCGCCGAGTAGCCGAGGACGTCCTGGAGGTAGAGCGTGACGAGGAAGAAGTTGCCGAAGGCGAGCGCTCCGACGCCGATCATGGTCGCGTTCGCGGCGGAGAGCGTCCGCGAGCGCAGGAGCCGGAGCGGGAGCAGCGGCGCCTTCGACCGCCACTCGATCAGGAAGAACGCGGCCAGGAGGAGGGCGGATACGGAGAGCAAGGCGATTGTCTGCGAGTCGCCCCACGCGTGCTCGCCGGCGTATACGAGGCCGTAGACGAGCGTCATCAGACCGGCGGTGACGGTCGCCGCGCCGGCGACGTCGAAGTGGCGATGGGTGAGGAAGCCGCGGCTCTCGGCGAGCAGGAACGGCGTCGCGGCGAGCGTGACGATGGCCACGGGCAGGTTGATGTAGAAGATCCACGGCCACCCGGCGTAGCTGGTCAAGAGGCCGCCGAGCAGAACGCCCGCCGAGCCGCCCGCGGCGGCGGCGCCGCCCCAGATGCCGAGCGCGCGGTTGCGCTCGCGGCCCTCAGGGAACGTGGTGATGATGATCGAGAGCGCGGCGGGGGAGAGCAGCGCGCCGCCGAAGCCCTGGAGCGCGCGGGCGCCGACGAGGGCTGCCTCGGACCACGCGATGCCGGACAGGAGCGACCCGATGGCGAACACCGCCACCCCGGCCGCGAAGACGCGCCTGCGACCGAGCAGGTCGGCAAGCCGACCACCCAGGAGCAGCGTCCCGGCGAAGAGGATGGAGTACGCGGTGACGACCCACTGGACGCCTTCCTGCGAGAAGCCGAGGTCGTTCTTGATCTCGGGCAGCGCGACGACGACCACCGCTACGTCGAGAATGACCATGAACTGTGCTGTTACGGTCAGCGCCAGAACGAGCCAGCGCCGTGTTTGATCTGATGCGAATCCCACTAGTGGATCCCCCTATCGTGGATAACGTCCACGATTATACAGAACCACTATCGAGTGCGCTACACTAATTTTGCTATGGCGATCGATCTCAAAGTCCACACGCCACCGCGCCTCCCCGCAGAGCTGGTCGATTCGACGTCGTTCCTGCTCAAGCGGCTCGGCTTCGGCGCCAAGGGGCGCACGATGGCCGCCTTCGAGGAGGCGGGGCACAGCCCGTACAGCTACGCCGTTCTCGCCGCGCTCGACGAGGGCCATCGCGAGACCCAGGCCGCGATCGCCGACGCACTCGGCTACGACCGGAGCCAGCTGGTCGGCATCCTCGACGAGCTCGAGGAGCAGCACCTGATCGAGCGGCAGCGCGACAAGGCCGACCGCCGGCGGCACCTTGTCGAGCTGACGCCGGACGGCAGGAAGGCGCTCACGAAGCTGCGCTCACTGTCGAAGCGGCTGGACGACGAGTTCCTCGCGCCGCTGGACGACGCGGAGCGCGACGAGCTGCACCGCCTGCTGATGAAGCTCGCCGAGCGGCATGAGCCCCGCTGCGCGCCTATGGATCTTCCGGAAGCCGCGAGTAAATAAGCAGGTCGGTGCGCCGCCCGTCCTTGAAGTGGACGGAGCGGAGCAATCCCTCGCGCGTGTACCCGCAGCGCTCGGCGACGCGGACCGACCGGTCGTTGCCGGCATCGATCCGCAGCTCGAGCCGGACGAGGCCGCGGCCGAACGCCCAGTCGGTCAGCTGGAGCAACGCCTCGGTGGCGGCGCCGCGCCCGCGCGCCTCGGGCGCCAGGATGTAGCCGAGCTCGGCCTCGCCTGCATCCTCGTCGAGGTGGACGGCGGCCGCGAGGCCGAGGAACGCGCCCGTGTCGGCGTCCACGATGGCGAAGCCCTCGCGCGTGCCCGCCTCGCGCGCCTTCTCGTAGGCCTCGAGCCAGGTGCACCCGAACCCGGCCGGGGGAGGCTCAGGGACGTAGGTGTTGCGCTGGACGTCCGGGTCGGCGGCGAGGCGCTCCAGCTCCTCGACGTGCGCGTCGGAGAGCAGCTCCAGGCGGACGGTCGGCATTCCCTCAAGCATCGCTGATCGGTACCGTGCGGTCTCAGACCGTCATGGAAGACCCACAGATCCACGGCAGCATCGAGCAGCTCGTCGAGGAGGAGCACGACCTCTGGCAGCGCGAGTCCGACGGCACCGCGACGGACGACGACCGGCGCCGGCTCAAGGCGGTCAAGGTCTCGCTCGACCAGTGCTGGGACCTGCTCCGCCAGCGCCGCGCGCTGCGCGACGCCGGGCTCGACCCCGAGTCGGCCGACGCGCGCCGGACCGAGGTCGTCGAGAACTACGAGCAGTAGCCGGCGAAGCGCTGACCTCACACGCGGGCGGGCACAGGCGTTTCAGCAGCATGCGGCTCCACGACTACGCGGCCTCCGCGAACTGTGGCAAGGTCCGGCTCCTGCTCGCGCAGCTCGGGCGGGAGTACGAGCGCGTCGCGGTCGACATCTTCGACGGCGACACGCTGACCGACGAGTTCGCCGCGCTGAACCCGTTCCGGTCCACGCCGGTGCTCGAGCTCGACGACGGCCGCACGCTGATCGAGTCGAACGCGATCCTCTGGTTCCTCGCGGCCGGGACGCCGTTCCTGCCCGACGACGCGTACGGCCAGGCCGAGGTCTGCCGCTGGCTGCTGTACGAGCAGACGGACGTGATGCCGGCGATCGGCGGGCTGCGCTTCCGGCTCGTCACCGGCCGGTTCGCGCCGGACAGCGAGCCGGCGCTGGAGCGGCGGCGGAACGCGTTCGAGGTCCTCGCGGCGCTCGAGCGGCACCTCGCCGCGCGCGAGTTCCTGGCCGCGGACAGGTACACGGTCGCCGACATCGCCGTCTACGCGTACGCGCACCTCGCCGGCGAGATCGACATCGACACCTCGGCGTACCCGGCGTTCGAAGCGTGGCTCCGGCGCGTCGCAGCGCAGCCGGGGTTCATCGACGATCTCGAGCCCTACCCGCCGAACGCTTCCGTCCTCGCGGGCCGCTCGGTCTACGGTTAGCCGATCGAGTTCGAGACCAAGATCGCGGTCGTCCTGCTGGACGACCTCGCCGTCTGGCAGAAGACGAACGTGACCGCGTTCCTCGTCAGCGGCATCGCCGGGACGGTGCCCGGGCGTCGTCGGCGAGCCGTACCGCGACGGCTCCGGCAACGAGTACCTGCCGATGTTCGTGCAGCCGGTGCTCGTCTACGCCGCCGACGCCGCCGGCCTGCGCCGCGCCTACGAGCGCGCGATGAGCCGCGACGTCACGTCCGGCCGTCTACACGCGCGAGCTGTTCGAGACAGGGCACGACGCCGCCAACCGCGCCGCCGTCGCGGCCGTGCCCGCGGAGGAGCTCGACCTGGTCGGCATCGCCTTCCGAGCCGACCGCAAGACCGTCGACAAGGTCGTCGACCGGCTGCGCTTCCACTCGTAGCCGGGTTCTGTATACTGAACCAGATGGTTCAGTATGAGGACAGGGCGTTCGCAGCACTCGCCGACCCGACGCGACGTGCCGTGCTCGAGCGGCTCGGTCTCGGCCCGGCGACGATCACCGAGCTCGCCGAGCCGTTCGACATGTCGCTCACCGGGATGAAGAAGCACGTGCTCGTCCTCGAGGACGCAGGCCTCGTCCTCACCGAGAAGGTCGGCCGGGCGCGGCGCTGCACGCTCGCGCCGTACGCCTTCGAGGGGATCACCGCCTGGCTTCAGCGGCTGGACCGCTTCGCTCACGTCGTCGAACGCACGAAAGGAGACTAGAAACACGATGAAGACGCAGGTAACGACACCGAACGAGCTCGAGATCCGCGTGGAACGGGTCTTCGACGCTCCGCGCGAGCACGTCTTCAGCGTCTGGACGGATCCGGCGCTGATCCCCGAGTGGTGGGGCGACGGCACGGTCGTCGAGGAGATGGACGTCCGGCCGGGCGGCCGCTGGCGCTTCCGCACCGCGTACGGCCAGGTCGAGGGCGAGTACCGCGAGGTCGATCCGCCGGATCGCCTCGTGCAGACCTTCCAGGATCATCTGCAGACGCTCGAGTTCGAGGATCTCGACGGGCGGACGAAGCTGACGCAGACGATGCACTTCGACTCGACCGAGCAGCGCGACACGACGATGAACTACGGCGTCGAGGCCGGAGCCGAAGCGGGCTTCGAGCGCATCGACGCGGTGCTCCAGGGGCTGCGCGTCACGTAGTCATCGCAGCCGGCCGCGCCGTGGCCCACCCGGGGCCGCGGCGCGGCTGGCAGGATGGCGCCCATGGCGAGCTTCCTCCACACGATGGTGCGCATCACCGACCCCGAGGCGAGCCGGCGCTTCTACGAGGCCCTCGGGTTCAGCTTCAGCCGCGACATGGACATCGTCCGGAACGGCGAGGTCGAGGCGACGAACTACTTCTACTCGCTCGGCGACGACGAGAACGTGCTCGAGCTGACGTACAACCGCGACGGCCGCACGTACGAGCTCGGCACCGGGTACGGGCACATCGCGCTGGCCGTCGACGACCTGGACGCGTCACTCGAGCAGTTGGCCGGCCAGGGCATCACGCCGGAGCGCGAGCCGTACCGCGTCCGCGAGGGCGGGTCGCGGCTCTGCTTCGTCAACGATCCGGACGGCTACCGGATCGAGCTGATCGATCGGTCCGGCAAGTAGCGCGGCGCGCGAGAGGACGCTTGCGCAGGCGGCGCCGCCGGGACTCGCGTACGCGGCTGCTGCCTGCGTTGACCGTCCGACTCGTGCGTGAGACGGTCTCACGTGCCGGCGCGCCAGCGTGTGGCCCGGCACGTCTGCGAATGAAAGGAGCGGTCGGTGGCGATCATGGTGATGAACTTCGAGGTCGACGATTACGACACCTGGAAGCGGATGTTCGACGAAGATCCCGTAGGCCGGAAGGAAGCTGGTGCGACGGCTCATGTGGTCTCGCGGGCCGCCGACAATCCGAACGAGGCCTTCGTCCGCGTCGAGTTTCCGTCCGTCGAGCAGGCGATGGCGTTCCGTGAGCGGCTGATTTCCTCCGGCGTCCTCGAACGCGCTGGAATGCGGCTGAAGGCAGGGCCGACGGTCGCCGAGGTCGACGACGCAACGACGTACTAGCCCGACCTCGTCCCGATCGCGGGTTCGCGAGACCTCGGGCGAGCGACGCTTCTGCACGTTCGGTCGCTACGGCGCCATGGGCCCCGCACGGACACGCGCTGAGCTTCTCATCCGTTGACGCCGGAAGGGACGTCAGGGAAGATCTCGGCCGTCTGCTCCGTCTAGGCTGGGTCGCGAAGGTTGATTGTCGGCGTCGAGGCGGAACAGAGCACCTGCCGGCAGAAATAGCTCCGCTAAGACGGAAAGAGGATTGGATGTCAGTTGACGAGCCCGAGATCGAGAAGGATGACGTCGAGGCCCACGCACAGGAAAGTGAGCCTCCGGTCGAGGAGAGAGATGACGACCCGGACGACGACGTCGTCGCACACGGGGGCAAGGGCTGGTAGATCGTACGATTGGATGTGGCCTGCTCGAGCTCGACCTGAACCTCAGCGCTGCCGAAGCTCTCGCCGAATGTTCGAAGCGAGGCCTTGTTGTTCGCAGCGAGCGCGAGTTAGCCGGCCGCGCAGGTAGCCAGCACTGGCATCTCGGCCTCGCGGCGCGCAGCGGCACCCTCGAGCTCAGCGAGTGGCAAGACCGAGTCTGGGTGAAAGTGCATGCGAGGCGTGACGGCGGCTGGGCAACGGAACTTGCTCACGAGCTCGGCTCGATGGACGCGCTAACGGCCTAACCGCTCGGGTAACACTCCCGCCCGCTGGCCCAAAGCATCCTTGTGGCGCTCGGCCGCCCCGGTGAGAGTATGGGGCGTCGTGCCGTACGCTGAACTCGACGGGCTGACGCTGTATTACGAGCGAGCCGGGAGCGGCGATCCGGAACTGCTGTTCGTTCACGGCTGGTGCTGCGACCGGACCGCGTTCCAGCCGCAGTTCGACCACTTCGCAGACACGCACGCGGTCACGGCGCTCGACCTGCGCGGCTGTGGCCAAAGCGACCACCCCGACAAGGGCTACAGCATCCCCGACTTCGCCGACGACCTCGAACGGTTCTGCGCCGAGGTCGTGATCGCGAAGCCGGTCGTCGTCGGCCACAGCCTCGGCGGGATGATCGGGGTCGAGCTCGCTGCTCGTCACCCTTCGGTGCCGCGCGCGCTCGTCCTCGTCGACCCGGGGCCGATCGACCCGCTGCCGGAGAGCGTCAAGTTCTTCAGCTCGTTCGCGGAGCAGCTCGAGGGGCCGGGCGGCGAGGACGTCCGACGCGCGTACGTCCAGGACATGGGTGCCAGGGACGAGGAGCTCGCGCACTGGATCGCCGACCTCATGTGCGCCGTCCCACTGCCGATCGCGACCGCAGTCATCCGTGGGGTCACCGCCTGGAACGGTGTCGGCGCGCTCGCCCGCTGCACTGTTCCGACGCTGTTGCTCCGTCCAACCCTCGGCGCGGCTCCCGACGCGATCCGGTTGCGGGCGATCAAGCCCGACCTGGAGGTCGGCATCACGGTCGGAGCCGGCCACTTTCACCAGCTCGAGGTGCCCGAGCAGGTCAACGCCATGATCGAGCGCTTCCTCGCGGTCGCGCTCTGATCCGCGGATGCCCGGTAGCCCAACGGGCATTCCTGAACAGCGGGACACGCCGCACTTGTCCCTCTCGGCCCGGACTGCCGGACGGCCCTAACCGCGAAGCGGTGATCCGAAGCGAATGAGGTTTCCGTCCGGATCTTCGTGCGAGCCCTCACGCTTGCCGTATTCAAAGTCCCGCGGCTCGACAAAGTCGATATTGGCGGCCCTCCACTCCGCGGCCAGCGCGTCCGCATCATCCACGTGCATGTAGATGGATCCACGGCCCAGTCGCTCGGGATCGACACCGGGTCCCGCGAGGTGGATGGTGAGCTCGTTGCGATGGGCGAACGCGTACCCCTCGTCATGACGCGAGGTGCTGAAGCCCAACTGCTCGTAATGGGCGACCGCTCGTGGTACATCCGAGACAACGAAGATAGGCTCGACTCCGACGACGCGTCGCACAACGAGATAGTAGGGCCGGCAACTACCTCGGAACCTTGCCGGCACCTCCCGCCGTCCCAGCTCTTTTTCGCGTGTCCGGCTTTCAACTCAAGGTTTGCAAGCAGCCAGACGGCTACCGGATCGAGCTGATCGATCGGAGCGGGCGCTAGGCGACGCGCCTCCTCGCCTGGGAGCCACTCAGGGGCGCCGGCGTGGTGTTCTGGCTGCGTAGCGCCGGTGCAGGATGACGGTGTTCCCGTCTGGGTCGCGGCAGGCGGCGAAGTGGCAAACGCCGGAGTCCCACGTCTCGCCTATGAACTCGACGCCCTTCGCCTCCAGTTCGGCCCGCGACTCGGCGACATCCGCTACCCGTACTGCGAAGCCGGCCGCGTTCGCCTCAAACGGCAGGTCCTCACGCTCCGGCTCCCAGAAGCTCAGCGTGACGTTCGGCGTCTCTAGCTCGCCCTCGGACACATCGCTTTCGGGCAACCCAAGCGCGTCGCGGTACCAGGCAACTGCGCGCCCGAGATCGCGCGTTGGGATCGAGATGAAGTCCACCTGCTCGACGCGCACCGTCGCGACGACGCTAACACCGGGTCGCTAAGCCGCGTCGGCTGACTGCTCCTGCAGGAACGTCACAACCGTCTCCTTGGGCATCGCTCCGTGACCGGCGTCCGGAACCACGCAGAGCTGCTGCACCGGGGATCGTCCTGAACATCTCGACGGCGTGCTCCGGCGTGACGATGTCGCGGTCGCCGATGATGAGGAGCGTGGGCGCCTTGATGCTCAGCAGCTCCTCGTTCGTGAAGTTCGGCTCGGCGGCCCACATGGGCTTCAGACGCCCGAGAAACGACGGGCCAGTGTTCTGCACCGTCGGGAGATAGGCGGCGCGTAGTTCTCCGAAACAGGCTCGCTCGCGGGATCGAAGGTGCGCACCCACTCCTGGTTCTCCGCGGTGTAGCCGTCGAAGCGGGCGTTCGCTCCGGTGACCACGAGCTTGGCCACGCGCTCGGGTGATGGATCGCCATGTCGAGGCCGATGATGCCGCCGTCGCTGTAGCCGACGACGACGGCGCTCTCGATCTCCAGCTGGCCCATCAGCTCGACCGTGTCCTCGGCCATGTCGTGGTAGTGGAACGGACGATCGACGAGGTCGGCGGTGCGCCCGTGGCCCATCTGCTCCGGCGCGATCACGCGGAAGTGGGGCGTGAAGTACGGGATCCACTTCTCAGGGATCGAGCCGGACCCACCGTGGAGCAGCAGCAGCGGCGGGCCATCCCCGTGAACCTCGTAGTACATGTTGAGCCCGTTGACGGCGGCGTAGGGCATCGGCGGGCGAGTATCGCACTCGGTTGGCTCCGGCGCCGGCTGTAGGCCCGTGCGACGAGATAGCTGACGCGCGTGGGGTGGCGTAGGGTCGTTGGCCGGTGATCGTCCACACACGGATCGAGGGCTCGCGCCTCGCAGGCAACCTCCTCGGCGATCCGAGCGAACGAGATCTGTTCGTCTACTTGCCCCCGGGGTACGAGGAGTCGGAACAGCGGTATCCCACGGCCTACCTGTTGCAGGCGTACGGCACGACCGCTGCGGAGATGGTCACGCCGGCGACCGACGAGGTGCGGTGGCGGCCGCCGATCGAGGACGTCCTCGAACCCGTCTTTCGCCGTATGGGCGTGCCGCCGATGATCGTCGCCATTCCGGACGGGTGGTCGCGCTGGGGCTGCGGCCAGTGGGTCGACTCGCCCGTGACCGGGAACTTCGAGCAGTACCTGCTGCACGATGTCATCCCGGCCGTCGACGCTTCCTACCGGACGATCCCCACCGCGCAAAGCCGAGGCGTGTTCGGCTTCTCGTCCGGAGGCTTCGGCGCCTGGAACGTGGCCTCGCGCAACCCCGATGTCTTCGGCGCGCTGGCCATGCTCTCGGGCGACTCGTTCCTGGACATGACCCACAAGTTCATGCCGTACAAGTACTTCGACAGCATCTGGCCGGAGGAGCCCAACGGACCGATCGAAGGGAACGTCTGGTCGGAGCTCGTCTACGACTACTCGGCGACCTACTCACCCAATCCGGATCGCCCGCCGTTCTACGTCGACCTGCCCGTCGCCTGGCCGAGCGGCGAGCTGATCCAGGAGGTCTGGGACCGCTGGCTCGCCTTCGACCCGGTCGTCAACGTGCACGACCGTCTCGACAACCTCAGGAAGCTGTCCGGCATCCTCCTCGACGCGGGCGCCGCCGACGACTACAACCTGCACTGGGGTCACCGGCTCCTCAGCCACTACCTCGACGAGGCCGGTATCGCGCACGAGCACACGGAGAACCCCGGCAACCACGGCGGCCGAGCAAACGAGCGGTACCAGGTGGCGCTGAAATGGCTGGGGGACGTCCTCGACGCCGACGGCTCAACTCAACGTTGACAACCGGGACGGACGGCTGCCGGATCGAGCTGATCGATCGCTGCCGCTCAGGTGAGCGTCAGCCCGCCGTCGACGACGAGCACCTGGCCCGTCGCAAACGGCGTGCGAGCGAGTGAGACGACGGCATCCGCGATGTCCGCGGGCGTCGCCGCCCGACCAAGGGGTGTCCGGGCCACGATCGCCTCGTTCGCGTCCCATCCTGCCGTCCACGGCGTCTCCACGAGCCCGGGCGCGACCGCGTTGACTCGCACGTCGGGAGCCAGCGCCTGCGCAAGGGTGCGCGTCAGGTGATGCAGCGCCGCCTTCGAGACGGCGTACGGCAGCGAGCTCCCACCCGCGATGATCCCGGCGACCGATCCCACGTTGACGATCGCTCCCTTCGCCTCGCGTAACGCAGGTACCGCGGCACGGCTGAGGTACCAGGGGCCCATCAGGTTCACGCCCAGGATTCGCCGCCACAGCTCATCGTCGGCGCCGTCCAGGTCCTCGAACGGCACGCGTCTCGTCGTGCCCGCGTTGTTGACGACGACATCCAGGCGTTCGAACCGCTCCAGCGCGGTCGCGACCAGCCGTCGCGCGTCCTCCTCGCGGGAGAGGTCGCCTTGCACGTACACGGCCTCCGGGAGCGACCGGGCGAGCAGCTCGCCCTCCTCGACCGAGCGCGACGAGTTGACGATCACCCGGGCGCCGTCGCCGGCGAACCGCTCGGCAACCGCCCGGCCGATTCCGCTGGACGATCCCGTGACCAGGACGACCTCGCTCACTAGTCCTCGATCGTGACGAGCGTCCCGATCGGGGTGTAGGGCCAGACCCTCGCGGCGGTGTCGAGCGGGAGCTCGACGCAGCCGAGGCTCTGCGGCGTCCCGAAGGATGCGCGGTTGAACGCGTGGAGGGCTTCGCCGCCGTGGAAGTAGCTGATCCAGCGGATCCCGGGATCGTTGTAGTGCGACCCGTCGGGGTTGTTCCCGCTCATCGTCCCGACCGGGATGTGCTCGAAGACCGGAAACGTGCCGAGCGCGGTCGGCGCCGCAGGGACGCCGGTGTTGCCGGGCGACGTCAGCACCGTCTGGCCGTTGTGCCAGAGCGTCAGGAGCTGCGGCACGTTGCGGTGGACGTAGACGTAGCTGTACCCGTCGGTTCGGCGCTTGCCGGCGACGGCGTCGGCGAGCGCCGTGTGCCACACCTTCGGGCCGGCGATGCCGTCGACGACGAGGTGGTGCTCGTCCTGGAACATCATCACGGCGCCGCGCGTGATCTCGTTCGGCTCACCCGTCTTCCACTGCGCCTGGAGCTCGTGCGGCGTCTGCGGGTATCGCCACGCGAAGTGACCATCGGGCGGGTCGACCGCGGCGGCGAGCTGGTCGCGCATCGTCAGTGGCGCGCCCGGCGCCGCCGGTGTCCAGTCGAGCGGCAGGTAGCCCTCCTGTGCGAGCAGCTGCTGCAGGCGCAGGAAGGACGCGGGCGCGACCGAGAGGCGGAAGCTCTTCGTGGCGCGTGCCGCGCTGTGGGCGCCCATGACCGAGATCGTCGACGGGAAGCGGACGACGAGGTCGGAGTTGAACGGCGCGCCGTTGCCGCCGGGCTGGAAGAGAAGCGTGTGGGCGTCCGGGGCCGTCCAGCGTCCGGGCACTGCCGGCACGAGCGTCGGCTCCTTCCCTCCGAGCACCCGCGAGACCGGCTTCGAGAAGGTGAGCCGGATCGGGGCGAGCGGGTTGGCGCGCGCGTTCGGCCCGGGCGCGGCGAGGACGACCGGGTGGCTGGTCCGCGGGAACCACGTGACCCGAACGGGCACGCCGAGGGTCTCCCACGGCCGCGCCGCCGCTGCGACTTCGATCGCGCCCGCCGCCGTTTTCGTCGGCAGCGTCACCGTCCGTCCGGCCACCGTCGCTCGCGCGAGCGACACGCGGTCGATCGGCGTGTCGAACCGCACCCGCGCATGCCCGTCGCGCGTGACCGTGACCCAGCGGTTGGCCACGTGCGCGGTCGGCGCCTCGACCGTCAGCGTCTCGCGCCGCTCGGCCCCAAGTGCCCAGCTCGTCCACCCGGGCCGCCGGACCACGACGGACAGGGTGATCCGCTCGCCTGGCGCGATCCGCCTGCGTGGGGTTATGCGCCCGTGCGAGACGGTGAGCGGGATCACGCGACCGTTCGCCGCCCGGGCATGGACGCTGACGAGCCGGCCGGCAAAGGGCTGCAACTCGACGCGGCCGAGTGCAGAGCGGTCGGCCGCAAGGCTGGCGCCCGAGAACGCCCAGACGACGGCAGCCGCGGCAACCGGCACCGAGACGACGACCGCGAGGGCGATCCAGCGGCCGCGGTGCGATCGCTTCCTAGGCGGCGGTCTTCTCGTGCGGATCTGTAGCGGCGGCGAGACGGTCACGAGTGCTCCGCCACAGGGTAGGCGTCATCGCTTCAGTCGGCCGGGTCGGCCGACGCTTCCTCGACAGCGACTCCATCCGCTGCTTCGGGCGCCTCCGCGAGCCACTCCGGGCCCGCGACGTCCCCGGCGCGCCGTGCTTCCTTCTTCTCGCGCTTGCGTTCACGCTTCTCGCGCAGGGCGAGCTCCCGTGCCCGCTTTGCCTGCGTCTGGGCGTTCCTCGTCGCCATCCAGCCTCCTGACGTGGTGATGCACAGGCGGCAACTGCCGGGCCGGCGAGCCACGGCAGTTGCCGCCTGCGGTGACTAGGCGGACGCGAGCGTGACGCTCTTCGCCTCGGGGCCCTTCGCGCCCTCAGCGGGCTCGTACGACACCTTCGCGTTCTCGGCGAGGGTCTTGTAGCCCTCGCCCTCGATCGCGCTGTGGTGGACGAACACGTCCTTGCCGCCTTCATCGGGGGTGATGAACCCGTACCCCTTGTCGGCGTTGAACCACTTAACGGTTCCGGTTGCCATGGATAGAAACACCTCCTCCACTGCTCAAGAACGGGCAGGGAGGCGCGTTCTGCGCATCCAGTACTCGCTCAGATAGTCGCGGGAGCGTAGCAGCGTCCCCGCCTGAGGGCTCCGTGGGCACGTCGTCGACGCGAGCGAAGTTAATGCGGAGAGCAGTGCGCTCGCAACGCGCGCCGACTACCGTCGCCAACGCTGTGCGCCGTCGAGCTCTCGCCCTGGCGCTTCTGCTCGCCTCGCTCGGTGGCTGCGGCGGGAGCAGTGCGGCGTCGCTCTCGCTGCCGCGCACCGTCGACGGGTCGTACGCCTCGAAAGCGCTGCGCGGCACGATCCGCTACCGCGTGTACCTGCCGGCCGGCTACGGGTCGGGCAGCACGCGCTACCCGGTCATCTACCTCCTGCACGGCCTGCCGGCCACGGCCGACGCCTACAAGAGCATCGGCTTCATCACCCGGCCCGTCGAGCACTCGGGCATGCGCGCGATCGTGGTCGGCGTGCAGGGCGCGCGCACGGGCGACACCGACCCCGAGTGGGCGAACCGGGGGCCGGGCCGCGACTGGGAGACGGCCACCGCGCACGAGCTCGTCCACGTGATCGACAGCCGCTACCGCACGATTCCCGCGCGGCGCGCCCGCGGGCTGATCGGTATCTCGGCCGGCGGCTACGGCGCCACGCTGACCGCGATCCACAACCCGTCCGTCTACTCCGTCATCCAGTCCTGGAGCGGCTACTTCCACGCGACCAACCCAGCCGGTACGGCGCGGCTCGACATGGGCTCGAAGGACGCCAACGACTGGGCCGATGCGACCAAGCTCGTGCCGAGGCTCAAGCAGATCTTCGCCCGCTACCCGAACACGCACTACGGGCACTTCGTCGGCACCAACGACCCGACCTTCCTCGACGACAACCGCGCCTTCGACCGCACGCTGACGGCGGCAGGGATCAAGCACGCGTACGCCGAGTACGAGGGCGGGCACACCGATCGCTTCTGGCGGACGCACGAGGACGACTGGGTGAGCGCCGCCCTGCGCGAGCTGGCGAGGCCGACTCAGTCGTAGCGGCGGCGGAGCGCCACGATGCGGTCGTATGACGCCTGCAGCGCCGACCGGCTCAGCCGCCCGCTTTTCGCCGCCTTCAGCAGCGCCCCGTAGGCCTGCTCGCCGACGGTGTCGCCGCCGCTGCCGCCGTTGCCCGCGACGTACACCAGGTCGATGCCGGCGCCGACGGCGCGGACGGTCGCCTCGCCGGCGTCGAACCACGGGCTGACGCCCCGCGTCGCGAGGTCGTCGCTCATCGTCACGCCCTGGAACCCGAGGCTCTTCCGCAGCAGCCCGGTCACGATCGCCGGCGAGGTCGCCGCAGGAACCGAGTCGTACGCCGGGTAGACGGCCGTGCCGACCATCACGAGCGGCACGCCGGCCGCGATCGCCGCCCGGTAGGGCGCGAGGTCGCGGGCGCTCAGCGCGGCGCGAGAGGCCGAAACGCGCCCGGGCCCGTAGTCGGTGCTGCGCCCGAGCCGTCCGAGCCCCGGGAAGTGCTTGGCGGTGGCGGCGACTCCGCCCTGGACGAGGCCCCGGGCGAACGCGACGCTGTTCGCGCTCACCGTCGCCGCGTCGGTCGAGAATGCGCGCGAGTAGATGAACGCGTAGTGGGAGACGGGCACGTCGAGCACGGGCGCCAGGTCGACGCCGATGCCGAGCCCGCGCAGGTAGCGGCCGGTCGCCCGGCCCTGGGCGAGCGCGTCGGAGGTCGTGCGCATCTGGCTCGGCGCCTCCGTCGGCGGGCCGGGCAGCCGCTTGACGCCGCCGCCCTCCTGGTCGATCGCGATCAGGAGCGGCGGCTGGCCGCCGGCACGTGCGGCCGCCTGCAGCTGCCGGACGAGCGGCAGCGGGCCGCCGGGCGGGATGGTGTTCGAGAACAGGACGACGCCGCCGACCTGGCCGCGCTTGATGCGCGCGAGGAGCGCCGCGCTCGGCACCGGGCCGCGCATGCGGATCACGACGTGCGCCCCGGCGAGCTGCGCGAGCGTCGGTCCGGATGCGGGCCGCGCGCCTCCAGCCACCGCGGCGGAGGCGAGGATCAGGGAGAGGGCGGCGAGCATTCGCATAGCACCTCCGGTATACCACGAGGGCTTGCCGACGCCGCCCCGAATACGGCGGCGTGACGCAGCAGTCGGCGTTCGGCGAGGACGCATATTCGGGGGCGCTACGCCGAAGGCGCGGCCCGTTTCTTCGGCACCCCGCGGCAGGACAAAGGAGCTGGCCGAGAGCGTGGCCGCGCTGACGCGTGAGATCCGCGCCGACTGATGGCGCGCCAGGTCGTGCTCCTGCGCGGCATCAACGTCGGCAGGAGCCGGCGCGTGCCGATGGCGGCGCTGCGCGAGGCGCTGGACGGATACGGCGACGTCGTCACCCACGGCCAGAGCGGGAACGTCGTGCTCGACGCGAAGAGCTCAGGCCGGGCGCTCGAGCGCGAGCTCGAAGGGCTGTTCGCCGAGCGGCTCGGGCTCGAGACGCGGGTGATCGTCCGCAGCCGCTCACAGCTCCAGAAGGTGGTCGAGCGCAATCCGCTGGCGAAGCTCGCTGATAACGGCTCGCGCTACCTCGTCACCTTCCTGGCCGATAGGCCCCCTGCGACCAGTGCGAAGGCGCTGGGGGACGACTTCGGCCGCGAGCAGGCGATCCTGCACGGGCAGGAGGTCTACAGCTGGCACCCGGACGGGCTTCAGCGCTCGAAGCTGGCCGCGCTCATCGCAGACGGCCTCGGCACGGTCGGCACCGCGCGCAACTGGAACACCGTGACGAAGCTGCTCGTGCTCGCTTATGAACCCGATTGACGGTCGCGGTAGTAGGCCCTCGTCTAGCGCCAGTCGACGGCGACGACCTCGACGGGCTCGTCGAAGCCCTTGAGGATCTCCGCCCGCGGCTCGGAGAGCCGGAACGCCCCGGCGACGCCGTCGAGCGACTCGCGGCTGACGAGGATCTCGCCCGCACCGGCGGCCGCCCCGACCCGCGCGGCCAGGTGGATGGTCTCGCCGCCGTAGTCGGTGTAGCCGCTGCCCGTGCGGAACGCCGCGCCGCTGTGGGCGCCGATGCGCACGTCGGGCGCGACGATCTCGTCGGCGAGCGCCTTCTGGATCGCGATCGCCGCGCGGACGGCCGTGCCCGCGTCGTCGAACGAGGCGAAGAAGCCGTCGCCCGTGTTCTTGACCACCGCGCCGCCGCCGGAGACGATCTGCTCGCGCACGACCTCGTCGTGGCGGGCGAGCAGGCGCCGGTACTTCTCCTCCCCGAGCGTCCCCAGGAGCTTCGTCGAGTCGACGATGTCGGTGAACAGGAACGTCATCGACGCCTCCACGCGGCCGAGCAGGTCGCGGCACTGCGCCTCGTCGAGCCGCGCTCCGAGCCGCTCGAACGTCGCCAGGGCGGCCTCGAACTCGCCGGTCGCGCTCGGCTCGTCACCTGCACGCCGGAAGGCGGTGCCCAGCGCGAGCCTTGCCTGGGCGGTCTCATAGGGCGCGCCGACGTTCTGCCACTCGTCGCGAGCGCGGCGCAGGAGCTCGGCTGCCCCGGCGGCGTCACCGCCGGCGAGCACGATACGGCCGCGCGCGAGATGCAGGCCGGCGTCGAATGCGGGCGTCCGCGCACCGCCGATCTTGTAGGCGTCCACGATCGTCTCGGCGTCGTCGGCGGCCGTGTTCGCGGTGGCGAGATCGCCCGCCGCGACCGCGACCTCGACCTGCGCGAGCAGGTGACGGAGCCGGAGAAGCGGCTGCTTCGCCTCGGCGACGGCGCGCCGGAGACCGGACGCAGCGGCGTCCACCTGCCCGCTCGCGAGGCGGAGGAGTGACAGCCCGGGCTGCGGGTCCTGCCCGAGCTCGTTCGCGCGCGCGTACGCCTCCTCGGCCGCCGCGAAGTTGCCCTGGCGCCGGCGGATCTCGCCGATCTCGTAGTACCCGTTCGCAGTCAGGCGGCGCTGGAAGTCCTCGAGCTCGTCGCACGCCGCCTGCGCCTGCCGCTCGGCGCCGTCCCAGTCGCCGCGGAGCCGCATGATCTCGGCCCGGTGGATCCGGCACGCCCCGGGAAAGCCGGAGACCTCGAGGCGGTCGCACCACTTGTTCGCCTCCTCCGTCCACTCGGCGGCCCGTCGCAGGTCGCCGAGGTCCTGGCAGGTGCTGATCGTGATGCAGTAGACGAGCCCGGTCGTGAACGGCCGCAGGTCGCCGCAGACCGCGGACGCGGTCGCCTGGTCGACCATCGCGAGGCCGCGCTCCACCTCGCCGCCTCGGATCAAGGTGCGCCCGGTGCCCACGATGGCGATCATCTCGACGTCGCGGTCTCCGAAGCGCCGGGCGATCTCCCGTGCCCGCTCCATCTCCGCGAGCGCCTCGGGGACGGTGCCGCCGCCGAACAGCGCGTTCATGCCGCGCGTGAGCGCCAGGAACCCGTGCTCGCTCGACTCCGGCTCGTCCGCGAGCATGGCCTCGGCGTTCGCGAACCAGCCGCCGGCGACGGCGTAGGCCTCGCGGCCGACGTGATCCCAGTTCAGCGTGAGCGCGATCCGGGCAGCCCGACGGCGGTCACCGGCGGCTGCGAACCCCGCGTAGGCGCGCTCGCGGAGCGCCATCGCCTCCTCGATCCTGCCCGACCACCAGGCCGAGTCGGCGAAGGCCTCGAGGTCGTCGGGCGTGAGGTCGGCGCGGTCGGCGGCGCCGAAGGCGTCGTAGGCCTCGCGCCAGGCGTGGCGCCCCGCGGCGTCGCGCGCAGTCGGAAGCGGCTCGGCGAGCTGTGACATCGAAGTGATTGTCACAGCGGTCGTACGCCGGCGCCAGTTTTCGGGCGCAGGAACGCCTATGCGCCGAGCGCCTCCTGGATCTTGCCCAGCTCCTGCTGCTCGCCCGGCGAGACGCCCTTCTTCGCCTCGGCGACCGACTGCGCCACGTCCGTGACGAACGTGCGGTAGGGGCTCACCTCGTCCGGCGCCTTCTGCTCGACGAGCTGCACCGCTGCGCGGATCGAGTCGAGCGTCTGCTGTTCGAGCTCATCGGGCGACGAGCGCATGCTGAACCCCGAGCTCTTCGTCGTCGCGCCGAGATCGCGGACGAGCGCGCTCGAGCTCTCGCGTCCGGCGGCGAGGTGCTTCGCCATCGTCGTCGCCTCGCCGAACGTGTCGAAGAAGCTCCGGTCGCTGACCGCGACGAGCAGCCCCGCGCCCGTGACGCCCTTCTGGAGCGTCTCCCACTCCTCCTCGGTGAAGTCGGCCTTACCCGCCATGCGTGCTCCTTTCTGTCGTGATCCCTGCGAGACCGTAGACCTCGTAGCGCTTCGAGCCGACCGGCGACGGCCGGTTGCGGTCGGGGTCCTCGGCACGGCGCTCGCCGACCGCGCCGAAGAGCGCCTCGGCCCGCGACTCGTCCTCGAAGACCATGACGGAGAGGCGCTCGCCCGACTCGCGGTCGACGAGCCAGAAGCCGGCGACGCCGGCCGTCTCCTCCGCGACGGGGACCACCTCCTCCCGCACGTGGGAGATGCCGTCCTCGAGATCCTGCGGACCGTCCTCGAACCTGACCACCATCGCGTACATGCAGCCTCCTTTCGCGGGTGAGACTAATCCGCCGCGAACAGCGCGACACGGATCGTCGCGGTGGCCGCGCGGCTCGAGCTTGACATGTGACCTTTTAGTCACATAACATCCCCGCCCATGCACGACGACGACGACCGGGTGTTCAGGGCGCTCGCCGACCCCACGCGGCGCTTCCTCCTCGACCGGCTCTTCGAGCGTGACGGCCGCACGCTCACCGAGCTCGAGTCCGAGCTGGCGATGTCCCGTTTCGGGGTCATGAAGCACCTGCGGGTGCTCGAGGACGCCGGCCTCGTCGTCACGCGCCGGTCGGGCCGGGAGAAGCTCCACCACCTGAACCCGGTCCCGATCCGGCTGATCCACGACCGCTGGATCGACAAGTACACGGAGCGCCACGTGTCGGCGCTCACGGAGCTCAAGACGAGGCTGGAACAGGAGGACGCATGACGACCACGACGGCTCCCGCACTCGCCACCCAGGTCTACTCGATCTTCATCCGCACGACGCCGGAGAAGCTCTGGGAGGCGATCACGACGCCGCAGTTCACGCAGCAGTACTTCCACGGGGCGCGTATCACCGTCGTCCCCGACCACTACGAGTCGCTAGGCCCGGACGGGTCGGTGTGGGGCGACGACGAGGTGTTCGAGTTCGACCCGCCGCGGCGCATGTCGCACGCGTGGAAGTCGCGCTTCAGCCCGGAGGTGGCCGAGGAGCCCGCGAGCCGGGTGATCTGGGAGATCGAGCCCCAGGACGGCGGCTACTGCCTGCTCACGGTCACGCATGACCGGCTCGAGAACTCGCCGCTCACGGCCGAGGGCGTCTCGGGCCAGGGCTGGATGATGGTCCTGAGCGGCCTGAAGACGCTGCTCGAGACGGGCAAGCCGCTCACGTCGTTCGGCGGCTGAAATTCGTCTGGCGAGGCGCGGGGGGCCGGTAGTAGCCTCCGCGCCTTGCCGGCCGCTATCCAGGACCGCCGCTGGACGCTGATCGCCGTCTGCGCGACGACGTTCATGCTGCTGGTCGACATCACGATCGTGAACGTCGCGCTGCCGAGCATCCAGCGCGAGCTCGACGCGAGCCTGACCGGGCTCCAGTGGATCGTCGACGCCTACGCGATCACGCTCGCCGCGCTGATCCTGACGGGCGGCGCGCTGGCCGACCGCTACGGGCGCCGGCTGATCTTCTCGATCGGCGTCGCGCTCTTCAGTCTCGCGTCGCTGCTCTGCGGCGTCGCGTGGAACATCGCCTCGCTCGACATCGCCCGGGCGCTGCAGGGCGTCGGCGGGGCGGCGCTCTTCGCCACGGCGCTCGCGCTGATCGGCGCCGAGTACGACGGTCGTGAGCGCGCCGGGGCGATCGCGATCTGGGGGGCGACGATCGGCCTCGCCGTCGCGTCGGGCCCGCTCGCCGGCGGGATCATCACCGAGTGGCTGAGCTGGCGCTGGGTGTTCTTCGTCAACGTCCCGATCGGCGTCGCGGTCTTCGCGATCGCGCTCATGAAGGTGCGCGAGTCGCGTGATCCGCGCGCAGACCGGACCGACTACGCGGGGCTCGTCCTGTTCTCGGCGGCGCTGTTCCTGATCGTCTTCGGGCTGCTTCGCGGCAACGGCGAGGGCTGGGGGAGCGGGCAGATCGTCGCTGCGCTCGCCGTCGGGTGCCGTGCTGCTCGTCGTGTTCGTGCTCGTCGAGCGCCGGCAGGAGCGGCCGATGCTCGACGTGTCGCTCTTCCGCGTCCCCGCCTTCGTGGGCGTCCAGCTGGCGACGTTCTGCATCGGCGCGGGAATGTTCGCGCTCTTCCCGTTCCTGTCGATCTACCTCCAGGACATCCTCGGCTTCTCGCCGCTCGAGGCGGGGTTTGCCTTCCTGCCGTTCACGATCTTCGTGTTCTTCGTTCCGCTCGCGACCCGGAACCTTGCGCAGACGAAGCCGATGTGGGCGCTGCTCGCCGTCGCGATGGCCGTCGTCGCCGTCGGGCTCGTGCTGCTGGAGATCGTCTCGCCGACGTCGGGCTACGGCGCGCTGCTGCCGGGCTTCATCGTCGCAGGCATCGGGACGGGGCTTGCGAACCCGACGATCGCAGGGGCGGCCCTGCGGGTCGTCGACCCGGCGCGGACGGGAATGGCGGCCGGCATCAGCAACACCGCGCGGATCACCGGCCTCGCGGTCGGCGTCGCCGTGCTCGGCGCGATTCTCCAGAGCCGCGTCGGCTCGAGCCTGCGCGGCACCGGGTTCCACGGCTCGTCGCTGTCGGCGGCGGTCGCGTCGTCGGGCACCCGGGCGGCGCGCGGCGAGGCGGGGTTGCTGCACGCGATCCCGGCCGCGTTCGTCAGCGGCCTGGACACGATCGTCCTGATCGGGGCCGTCCTACTGGTGATCGGCTCGGGCTCGGCCGCGCTGCTCGTCCGGCGCGCGCAGGCGCCGAAGCCGGTAGTCGAGGCAGAGCCCGCGACGGAGACGGCATAGCGGCAGGGGACGGGATCACGCTCGTGCTCGACCCGGGCTGAGCGTTCCGGCACCATCCTCCGATGGCGACCATCCGTCCCTACGACCCGGCCGACCTCGGACGCGTGCTTGCGCTCTGGGACGGCCAGGTCGACGTCGACGACGCGCTGCAGGCCGTCTCCTCGGCAAACGGGGTCGCGCTCGTCGCCGACGTCGACGGCGCGCTCGGCGGGATCGCGCTCGGCGCGCTCGCAGGCACCGAGGGGCGCATCGTCACCGTCACAGCCGCCGACGGCGAAGTCGCGGAGCTGCTGCTCGACGCGCTCGAGACGGCGCTCGCGCACCACGGGGCGCGCACGGTCGTGGGCGACGGCGCACTCCGTGACCGCCTCGGTTCGCGCGGATACGAGCCGGTCGACTACCTCCGCCGCCGTCTCCCGCGCAACGTCGCGGTGCCGGAGGCGCTTGCGCGCCTCGGCGGCCGCACGATCGGCCCGGGACTCTGGGACGCGCTGCGCGGCGTCGAGGACGCGAAGCGGATCATCGAGCGACGCGTCATCCTGCCGCTCGAGGAGCGCGAGCTCGCGACGCGGCACGCCGTCGTGCCGCCGAAGGCGATCGTCCTCTTCGGGCCGCCCGGCACCGGCAAGACGACGTTCGCCAAGGGCATCGCGTCGCGGCTCGGCTGGCCGTTCGTCGAGATCTCGCCGGCCGAGGTCGGCGGCGAGGGCGCAGAGCGCCAGGCCAAGCTGCTCGCCGACGCGTTCGACCTGATCCTCGAGCTGCCGTCGGCCGTCGTCTTCGTGGACGAGGTCGAGGATCTCGCCTCCATGCGCCACGACGAGCGGCGGGTCAGCCCGTCGGTCACGAACGAGTTCCTGCGCCAGATCCCGCGCGTGCGCGAGACGACGCAGCACCTGCTCGTCTGCGCGACCAACTTCGTCGGGAAGCTCGACTCGGCCTTCCTGCGCCCCGGCCGCTTCGACTTCATCCTCCCGGTCGGCCCGCCCGACGCCGACGCCCGCGAGGCGATCTGGACGGGCTACGTCGACGAGATCACCGACGAGGACGTCGACGTCGCCGCGCTCGTCGCCGCCAGCGAGCTGTTCACGCCGGCGGACATCGAGTTCGCGGCCCGCAAGGCGGCGCAGCGCGCGTTCGAGCGCGAGCACTTCGGCGGCGCGGGCCACCGGGCACGCACGGAGGACTTTCTCGCCTGCATCGCCGAGACCCGGCCCTCGCTCTCGGAGGAGATCGTCGCAAGCTTCGACGACGACGTGCGCGAGTTCGCGCGCGACTGATGCCGCCCGCGGCGGTCATCTTCGACTGCGACGGCACGCTGGTCGACTCCGAGCCGCTCGCCTGGCGCGCCTGGCGCGACGTGCTCGCCGGCTACGGGTACGAGCTCAGGCCGGAGGACATCGAGCTGACGCGCGGGCGGGGCTGGCCCGAGATCCACGGCCACTTCGCGAGCGTGGTCGAAGGCCTGCCCGACTCGGCCGGCGCCTGGGAGGGGTTCTCGGGACGGCTCTTCGCCCTGCTCGAGGCCGAGCTCACGCCGTTCGAAGACGCGATCGGCACGGCGCGCGAGCTGCACGAGCGCGGCATGCCGGTTGCGGTCGCGTCGTCGAGCCCACGTGCACGCCTCGACGCGACGCTGCGCGCGGCCGGCCTCGACGACCTCTTCGATGTCACCGTCGCCGGGGACGAGGTCGCGCACGGCAAGCCGGCGCCGGACCTGTTCCTGGCCGCCGCGGAGCGGCTCGGCGTCGCGCCCGCCGACTGCGTCGCCGTCGAGGACAGCCCGCCCGGCGTGGCGTCGGCAGTCGCGGCCGGCATGACCGTCGTCGCCGTCGCGCGCAAGCCCGAGCACCGCGCCGACCTCGAGCCGCACCTGGTCGACGAGCTGACGGCGACGGTCGTCGAGGCCGCGCTCACGCCGTGAAGCGGCTCGCGGCGCTGGCGCTGCTGCCCCTTGCGGCGGCTGCGTCCGCGGCGCCCTCGCCGCTCCGTGTGGTCTCGTCGCAGGCCGAGTTCGCCACGGCGGTCGCCGCGCTTGCGGGCTCGGGCGGCCGGATCGCGCTGCTCCGCGGCTCGTACGGCCAGCTCGTCGTGCCGCCGCGCTCGGGGCCGCCGCTCGACATCTCGGCGCAGCGGGGGACGCGGGTCGGACGGCTCGTGCTCGACCGCGCCGACCATCTCGCGGTTCACGGCGTCACGGTGGCGCCACAGGGCGGCGATGCCGTGCTCGAGGTCCGCGACTCTGCCCACGTCACCCTCGACCGTGTCCGTGTCACCGCCGCCGGCACGCGGTTCACAGCCACACTGACGCTGCCGGGCTCGCGCGACGTCACCATCAGCCGGAGCGAGTTCGCGCACTGCGGCGACGACTCGCCCGAGTTCGCCAACTGCGTCCTGCTGAGCGGCGTCAGCCGGCTGCGCATCGAGGACAGCCGCTTCCACGACTGCCTCGGCTGCGACTTCGTCCACGGCCGCTACGGCAGGGGCCTGACGATCCTTCGGAACCGCTTCGAGCGCGCGCTCCCGTGCCGCGCCGGCGGGCGGCGCTGCATGCACCAGGACCTGATCGAGCTCTTCTCAGGGAAGGTGCTGGACGTGGAGCAAAACGTCTTCGGCGTCTACCGCCGCGGCGGGGCCCAGCTCTACGTCACCAACGACATCGACGATGTGCGCATCGTCAACAACCTCTTCCTCGGCGCCGACCCGCGCGTGCCCGGCTACCGCCCGCGTGTCGCAATCGTGATCGGCAGCCGAGGGTTCACGCGCGTCCCACACCGCGTCTGGATCGTGAACAACACGATCCTCTCCGGCGCCACCCGCATCGACGGCTACCGAGGCTCGATCCGCATGAGCTCGATGTACGGCATCGTCCCCAGGCGCGACCGGCCGGTGGTGGCCAACAACGTGATCGCGCTGCTCGGCGTGCCCCACCACGTCTGCGCCGAGGTGCAGCGGTCCCTGCGCAACGTCATCCTCGCCGGCGGCGGCTGCTCGTCGACCGATGTCCTCGGGAAGGCCTACCTCGACGCGGCCGGCCGGCCGACGGCGTCGTCGACGCTGCTGATCGGGAAGGCGAGCCGACGCTACGCGCCGCGGCTCGACTTCACCGGGCGGCCGCGCGACGCCCACCCGGACATCGGCGCCTTCGAGTACCGCCCCTGAATCGGTCGGCGTAGCATCGGCCGGTGGCCGACGAGCTCGCCGAGATCACCGACGACGCGCTGAGGATCACCGACCTGCTCTGCCGGCAGCCGAGCGTGTCCGCGGAGGACCGCGCGCTCGGCGAGACCGCCGAGCTCGTCGAGGAGCTGCTCGTCGGAGCCGGCTTCACGACGCGGCAGCTCCGTGCCGCCGAGGGGCCGCCGGTCGTCTACGGCGAGCTGCCCGGCAGCGGTCCGTACACGCTGCTGCTCTACAACCACTACGACGTCCAGCCCGTCGACCCGCTCGAGCTCTGGGACACGCCGCCCTTCGAGCCCGACGTCCGCGACGGCAAGATCTTCGCCCGCGGGGTCGCCGACAACAAGGGCGAGCTCGCGGTCCGGCTCGCGACGATCCGGGCGCTGCGCGAGCGCGATGGGGAGCTTCCGGTCGGCCTCCGCTGGATCGTCGAGGGCGAGGAGGAGGTCGGCAGCCCGCACTTCGGCGAGATCGTCGCGGCGAACCGCGAGCTCCTCGCCGCCGACGGGTGCCTCTGGGAGGGGTCGCCGACACGGCTTGGCGACGGCCGCCCGTCTGTGGCGCTCGGGTACAAGGGCGCGCTCGCCGTCCGGCTCGACGTCCGCGCGCTCGCGACCGACGCGCACTCGGCGGCGGCGGCGGTCGCGCCGAGCGCCGCCTGGCGGCTCACCACTGCGCTCGCGAGCCTCCGCGACGCGGACGGCCTCATCGCGATCACCGGCTTCTACGACGACGTCCTCGCGCCCAGCCCCGCCGAGCTCCGTGCGATCGAGGAAGGCAGCGACAGCGACGAGGAGGAGATGCGCGAGATGCTGGGCATCGAGGCGTTCCTCGACGGCGTGTCGGGGCCCGCACTCCGGGAGCGCGCCTCCTTCACGCCGACCTGCAACATCGCCGGCCTGCAGAGCGGCTACAACGGGCCAGGCTTCAAGACCGTGCTGCCGGCGACGGCCAGCGCGTGGGTCGACATGCGCCTCGTCCCCGACCAGACGCCGCAGCGCGTGCTCGAGCTCCTGCGATCGCACCTCGAGCGCCACGGCTTCCACGACGTCGAGGTCACCGCAGTCGTCATGGCCGACCCGGCCCGGACGCCAGTCGACCATCCGTTCGTCCAGCGCGTGATCCGGGTGGCGGAGGCCGTCAGCGGACAGCCGGCCTCGGTGACGCCGATCGTCGCCGGGACGCTCCCGATCGTGGCGCCGCTCCAACGGATCGGGATCCCGGGCGTCTCCGCGCCCGACAACCCGTTCTACTGGGGCAGCCGCATCCACGCGCCGAACGAGCACGTGAAGCTCGACGACGTGCGCGAGTCGGTTCGCTTCATGAGCGCGCTGCTCGAGGACTACGCCGCGTAGCGGCCGTAACCCCGCGGGATCGTCCACCAGTCGCCGACCTCGGCGACGTCGCCGACGCGCACGGTCCCCGGGCGGATGACGTAGCAGTCGAGCGCCGTCCGCCCGCCGAGCTCGAAGACGATCTTCTGCAGCACGGCGATGTCCTGCTCGAGGGTGTCGGGGTCGTACGTCGTCATCACGCAGCGGCCGCGCACCTGGCGGACGCCCAGGACGGCCTCGCCGAGGTGGAGCTCGCGGCCGACCCACTTGCGCTCGGTCAGGCCCTCGACGCCCTCGAGGTAGACGTTGGCGCGGAAGCGGCGGCCGTCGACGCCGACGGCTGCGACGCCACCGTCCGTCGCCACCGACATCGGCAGGACGTCGTGGCGCTGCGGGCCGTCGCCGTCGAAGAACACCAGCTCGGCGTCGGGCGCGGTGACGGCTTGTATGGCCGCTAGCGCCTCGGGCGTGTCCCAGCGCCGACCGTCCATCGTCGGCACGCCGGTGTCGTCGAGCCCGCCCTGGAGCCCGAGCATGCCCGGGTGTGTGCGTGCGGTGTAGACGCGGCCGCCCGGCCGCAGCGCCTGCACCAGGCGGTCGCCGTCGATGCCGAGCGGGGTGATGCGAGCCTCGGGGAGCGACTCGCCGCGGAGCGACTTGAGCGGAAAGCGCCAGAGCTCCGCGACCTGCATGCGTCGTGACAACGGCGCCGCGGACGGCGCTATTCCGCGAGCCAGGCCTCCGCTACCGCCGCGATGTGCCGGTGGTCGGTGCCGCAGCAGCCGCCGAGCACCTCGAGGTTCGGCAGGAGCGGCTGCAGCGCGAGGTACGCGGCGGCGAGCTCCTCCGGGTCGCCGGCGTCGAGGAGGCCGAGCTCGTCGAGCTCGGCGTGGCTCTGCTTCGAGGCGTTCGCTCGGATGCCGTGGATGCGCCCGCGCCACGCGCCTCCATCCGCCAGCGCCCGCTCGAAGTGCGTCGGGTGGGCGCAGTTGATCATGAAGTAGCGCGGCGCTCCGTCCGTCTCCTCGTCGACCTGCACGATCGCTTCGCCGAGCGGCTGCCCGCTCGGCAGCCGCCCGTCCGTCTCGACCGTGAACGAGATCACGACGGGCATCCCGGCGGCCACGGCCGCACGGGCGATGCCGAGCGCCTCTTCGACCGTCGGGAGGGTGAGGCCGCTGACCAGGTCGGTGTCGGTCTGCGCGAACACCTCCACCTGGCGGGCGTGGTACGCCTCGGCCTCCTCCGCGCTCATCGTCACCGTGCCGTCGTACGCATCGCCGCGCGGGCCGACGCAGCCACAGATCAGGACCGGCGGCTCGCCGGCCGCGTCGGCGCGCAGCTCCGCGAGCAGGGCCACCCCGTCGCGGCTTGCCTCGTCGACCTCCTCGGGCGAGTAGCCGAGCTTCTCGCCCCAGTCGACGTTCGCCCGCCAGGTCGGAGCGTCGAGCACCAGGGGCACGCCGAGCCGGCCCGCCAGCTCCACGTATGGCTCGAAGTAGCGCCGCAGCGCCGCCCGGCCGCTCTCCGATGCCAGCAGGGGGAACGCCGCGAACTCGGGCAGGTCGATGCCCTCCCGGAAGATCAGCGTCGTCTCCATGCCGCCGTCGGTCAGCTGGAGCATCAGGCCACCCGCGGCCTCAGCACGCCGCGCGCACGGAGGGAGTCCAGCGACAGGCCGCGGCGGCGAATCTCGATGTTCCTGGCGTGCGCGTGGAAGATGCGGTCACCGTAGCCCGTCGACCGCCGGGGAGGGCCGAGCTTCACCGTTCCACCTCCACCCACCGTCGCTCGCGGTCGGAAAGCGCGATCGAGTCGCCGAGCACGTTCTCCCAGTGCCCGGCGGCGAAGGTCGGATAGTCCGGCTCCGGCGGCGGGCCGCCCGCCGCGACCGCCGTGTAGACGGCGCGGTAGAGCTCGCGGAACGTGTCCGCGAAGCCCTCGGCATGCGCGGCCGGCAGGTACGTGCGCGCGGCCGCCTCGGGGCTCAGCAGGCCGGGGTTTCGCATCAGCACCTCGTTGGCTTTCTCGCGGTGGCCGAGCCACAGCTCCTCGTGCCGCTCCGAGTCCCACGCGAGCGCGGTGCGGGAGCCGTCCAGCTCGAAGCGCAGCGAGTTCTTGCGGCCGGCGCTCACCTGCGAGACGACGAGCGAGCCGCGCATGCCGCCTTCGCAGCGCAGCAGGATGTGTGCGATGTCCTCGGTCGTCATCCGGGCGTCGATGCGCTCGATGTCCCCCGCGTCTGCGTAGGTCTCGACCTCGCCGACCGGGCGGCGGCGCACGGGGATCATCGTCCCGAGGTCGGCGAGCAGGCTCTCCACGCGCCGGCCGCTCACGAACTGGACCAGGTCGAGCCAGTGCGAGCCGATGTCGCCGACGGCGCGGAGCGCGCCGCCACGCTCGGGCTCGAGCCGCCAGTTCCAGTCGGTCGGCTGGTGCAGCCAGTCCTGCAGGTAGCCGCCGTGAGCGTTCCAGAGCGCGCCAAGCCGGCCGGCGCGGACGCGCGCCCGGGCCTCCTGGATCATCGGGTAGAAGCGGATGTTGAAGTTCGTGCAGTGCACGAGCCCGCTTGCCTCCGCGAGCTCGAGCAGTTCGCCCGACTCGGCCGAGGTCAACGCGAGCGGCTTCTCGCAGACGACGTGCTTGCCGGCGGCGAGCGCCTGCTTCGCCTGCGGGTAGTGCAGGTTGTTGGGCGTCGTCAGGTGGACGACGTCGACCGAGTCGTCCGCCAGGAGTGCCTCGTAGCTCTCGTAGACCGGTGCGACGGCCTTTGCGGCCGCCCGCTCCGGCGACGAGCCGACGACGCCGGCGACCGTGATGCCGAGCCGCCGCACGGCGTCCATATGCACGCGGCCGATGAAGCCGGTGCCCACGACCCCGGCCTTGAGGTCCGTGATGTCCGTGATGTCCGTCATGCGTCCCACCGGGTCGATGCGCAGTTTGCGTGACCGGTTCCGGGCGCGGAAGACGAAGCTCGACCACTGGTCGAGGCTGCGCGCCGGATTCGCGAAGAAAGAGGCCTTCTTAACGGTTCGTCCACAGCGAGCGCCGGTACCGTGTCTGGCAACCGAGGAGGCGCTCTGCTCGAACCCCCGAGAGAAGCGGCGACCACCATCACGTTTGTGTGCACGGGCTGCGGCTACGGCATCGCCATCCGCCGCGAGCCGCCGCCGTGCCCGATGTGTCACGGCACCCAGTGGGAGCCTGGCCCCTGGCGGCCGTTCACTTCGCTGGAAGAGGTGACGATCGTGCGGGCCGGCGCGGTCGCGCGCCGCGCAGCTACCTCGGACTGACCGCGCTTCGGGAGCCCTACACCAGGGCGAGCTGGCGGAACGGCTCGAGACCGGACACGCCGACGCCGACGAGGCGCAGCGCGCCGGGCCGGTCGGCGAGCGCGCGGTCGAGCAGCGCACAGGCGAGCTCGGCGATCCGCTCCTCGTCGTCCGTGCCGACGGGCAGCGAGGTCGAGCGCGTCCGGATGGAGAAGTCGGCGTAGCGCAGCTTGGTCGTGATCGTGCGCGCGGTCTCGCCGGAGCGGTGCAGGTACCCCGTGACGTGGCCGGCCATGCGCCGGACCTCGTCATGGAGCCGCTCGCGCTCGGTGAGGTCGCGCTCGAACGTCTCTTCGCTGGAGATCGACGGGTTCTGGGCGGTGCTCGCCGGCTCGACACGGCGCGGGTCGATGCCACGCGCGCGGTCGCGGAGGAGCGCGCCGATCTTCCCGGGCGCGAGCCGCCGCAGGGCGGCGTCTTCGAGCGCCGCCAGCGCGCCGATGGTGGTCACGCCGGCAGCGCGCAGGCGTTCCTCCGCCCGCGGCCCGACCCCGGGGAGCAGCCGGACGTCGAACGGAGCGAGAAACGCGGCCTCGCGGCCGCGCGGGACGACGAGCAGCCCGCGCGGCTTGCGCCGGTCGCTCGCCACCTTGGCGACCACCTTGGAGGTCGAGACGCCGAGCGAGGCGCTGAGGCTCGTCGTGCCGAGCACGGCCGCCTGAACGGCCTCGGCCACCGCGCGCGCCTTCGTCATGTCGCGAGCGACACCGTCGAGGGAGAGGTAGCCCTCGTCGAGGCCAGTGCGCTCCACGACCGGGACGACGTCGCGGATCGCCGACCAGACGGCCCGCGAGTACTCGGAGTAGAGGCTCTTCCTCGGCCGCACGAACACGACGTCGGGGCAGCGACGGCGAGCCTCGGCCGAGGACATCGCCGAGCGGATCCCGAACCGGCGCGCGACGTAGTTCGCGGTTGCGACCACGCCGCGGCCGTCCGGGTCGCCGCCGACGACGAGCGGAACCTCGCGCAGGCTCGGGTCTTCCAGCTCCTCGACGGCCGCGTAGAACGCGTCGAGGTCGAGGTGGGCGACGATCACGGGGCGAACACTAGTTCGCGGGCGTGACGGTCTCGTCACGCTTCCGGCACAGACACGCGAACCTCGACCGCGTACCGTCGTCTCCATGGCAAAGACGGCGACACCCTGGGGCCGCGCCGAGGTCGTCGAGGAGCTTTCAGTGCCGCAGCGCGCCGGCGACAAGCGGTTCGCGTGCATCGTCCAGCTGCTCGCAACGGAGCGCGGCGAGCAGCTCGTGCGCTTCTCCTACTCGACCGGCGGGGCGGCTCGCCGAGGCCCGGTCACGCTGCGGGCGCGTGATCTGGAGCGGCTTCGCGCCGCGCTCGCCGCCCGCCCCGAGCTCGCTCGCGCCCTTCCCCTCGGCCCGTAGCGGCGCCGGGGAGTGGGCATGCGCACACCTTCCCCTCCGCGCGCGGCGCGAAAACCGTCAGGCCGGGATCGGTGTGCGTGCGCTGGCGGCGGCGACGAGCGACTCGAGGATCGGCAGACCGCCGGTCGGGCCGAGCAGCGGGTCTACCGCGTGCTCGGGATGCGGCATGAGGCCCATGACGTTCCGCCGCTCGTTGACCACGCCGGCCACGTCGTTCACCGACCCGTTCGGGTTCCCGCCCACATAGCGGAGCACGACCTGGCCGCCCGACTCCACGGCGTCCAGCAGCTCGCCGTCGGCGAACCAGGCGCCCTCGCCGTGCTTGATCGGGATCGTCAGCACATCGCCGGGCGAGCACGACTCCGTGAACGGGGTGTCGGCCTGCTCGACGCGCACGTCGACGTCGGCGCAGACAAACTCGAGCGACGCGTTCCGGCGCAGGACGCCGGGGAGCAGCCCGGCCTCGCAGAGCACCTGGAAGCCGTTGCAGATCCCGAGCACCGGCCCGCCCGCCTCGGCGAACTCGCGCACGGCCCGCATCGCCGGCGAGAACCGCGCGATCGCGCCGCAGCGCAGGTAGTCGCCGTACGAGAAGCCGCCCGGGAGCACGACGGCGCCGACCTCGGGCAGCCGCTCCGCCTCGTGCCACACCGCGACCGGCTCGGCGCCGAGCAGCGCGAGCGCATGCAGCGCGTCGCGGTCGTCGTTCGACCCGGGGAACGTGACGACGGCGACCCGTGCTCTCACGCGCCGCCCTCGGATATCCGGAGCTCGTAGGACTCGATCAGCGGGTTCGTCAGGAGCTGCTCGCACATCCGCTCGAGCTCGGCACGCGCCTGCTCCGCGTCGGGCGCGTCCACGTCGAGCTCGACGAGGCGCCCGACGCGCGCCCCGCTGACGGAGAAGCCGAGGTGACGCAGCGAGCTCTCGACCGCCGCGCCCTGGGGGTCGAGGATCCCGGCCTTGGGCCTCACGAGGACGGTGGCCTTCACCGGAGCACCACTTCCGGGTCGGCGAGATAGTCGTCGAACGCGATCCCGGTGACCCGCTCGAAGGCCTCGACGTACCGCGCGCGCGTCCCGTCGACGACGTCGGCGGGCAGCTCCGGGCCGGGCTCGGTCTTGTCCCAGCCGAGCGTCTCGCAGTAGTCGCGCACGAACTGCTTGTCGAAGGACGGCTGCGGGCCGCCGGCCCGGTACTCGTCGGCCGGCCAGAAGCGCGACGAATCGGGCGTCATCGCCTCGTCGCCCAGCACCAGCTTCCCGTCCCGGTCGACGCCGAGCTCGAACTTCGTGTCGGCGAGCAGGATCCCGCGCTTCGCCGCGTACCCGGCGCCGAACTCGTACAGCGCGAGCGAGATGCGCTCCGCCTCGGCGAAGCGCTCGGCGCCGACCAGCTCCGCCGCCTGCTCCCGCGTGATGTTCTCGTCGTGGCCGCTCGTCGCCTTGGTCGCCGGGGTGAAGATCGGCTCCGGCAGCCGGTCGGACTCGGTCAGCCCCTGCGGGCAGCTGATGCCCGCAGACGGCGCCCGTCGCCTTGTAGTCCTTCCAGCCCGAGCCGGAGAGGTAGCCGCGGACGACGCACTCGATCGGCAGCATCTCGAGCCGCCGGCACTCGAGCGAGCGCCCGTCGGGCCGGATCGCGAGCAGGTGATTTCCGACGATGTCGCGCGTCCGCGCGAACCAGAACCCCGAGAGGCCGGTGAGGACGCGGCCCTTGTCCGGGATCTCGGTCGGCAGGACGACGTCGAAGGTGGAGATGCGGTCGCTCGCCGTGAGCAGGAGCCGCTCGTCGTCGAGCGCGTAGAGCTCGCGAACCTTGCCGGAACCGACGTGCACCACTTCAGACATGCAGGGCCTCCCCGTGGAGTCGTGATTGGAGCGCCTCGAGGCGCTCGAAGACGGTGTCGACGTGCTTGCTGTACGCCGCGTCGTCGAAGACCTCGTCGAGGTCGACGCGGGCGGCGATCTCGGCATCCGCGCCGACGAGCTCTCGGAGCGGTTGCTCCTCGTCCCACGCGCGCATCGCGTTTCGCTGCACCAGTCGGTAGGCCTCGTCGCGCTCGAGGCCGGACTCGACGAGCGCGAGCAGGAGCCGCTGGCTCGCGTGCAGCCCGAAGCTCGCCTCGATGTTCCGGCGCATCCGCTCGGGCCGGACGACCAGGCCTTCGACGAGCCACGCGAAGCGGTCGAGCATGTAGTCGAGCGCGAGGAACGCGTCCGGGATGGCCACGCGCTCGGCCGACGAGTGCGAGATGTCGCGCTCGTGCCAGAGCGCCACGTTCTCGAGGCCGACGATCGCCTGTGCGCGGACGATCCGCGCCAGCCCGCAGATGCGCTCGGCCACGACCGGATTGCGCTTGTGCGGCATCGCGGACGAGCCCTTCTGCTTGCGGCCGAACGGCTCGCCCACCTCGCCGACCTCCGTCCGGGCGAGGTGGCGGATCTCGAGCGCGAAGCGTCTCGAGCGACGCCGCGACGAGCGCCAGCGCGCAGAGCAGCTCCGCGTGGCGGTCGCGCTGGATGACCTGCGTGGAGGTCGGCGCAGGTTCGAGGCCGAGCCGCTCGCAGGCGACGCGCTCGACCTGCGGATCGACCGCGGCGTACGTCCCGACCACGCCGGACAGCTTCCCGACGCGCATGCCTTCGAGCGCATGCTGCACGCCGCTCCCGGCCGCGCTCGAGCTCGAACGCCCACCCGGCGAGCTTCAGCCCGAACGTCGTCGGCTCGGCATGGATCCCGTGCGTCCGGCCCATGATCGGCGTCAGGCGGTGCTGCTCGGCGCGGGCGACGACCGCCGCGAACGAGCGGTCGATGCCCTCGACGACCAGCGCGCCGGCGTCGCGCACCTGGAGCGCGAGCGCGGTGTCGAGCACGTCCGACGACGTGAGCCCGTAGTGCAGCCAGCGGCCCTCGGGCCCGAGGCCGGCGGAGGCAGCGTCGACGAAGGCGGCGACGTCGTGGTGGGTCTCGCGCTCGAGCTCGGCGACGCGCTCGGGCGACGGCACGTGCGCGCCCTCGCGGATGGCGGCGACGTCCCCGCGCGGCACGACCCCGAGGTCTGCCCAGCCGTCGAGCGCGGCCAGCTCGACCTCGAGCCACGCGCCCAGCTTCGCCTCCTCCGACCAGATCCGCGCCATCGCCGGGCGCGTGTACCGCGCGATCACCCGCGGATCGTATCGGCGCGGCCTGTCAGCGCCTGGCGGGGAGGTCGATGCTCAGGCTCGAGTGCCGGAGGTACGGGTCGGTGAGCACGATCTTCACCCGGTAGCGCACGCCGGGCTTGAGCCGCTTCTCGAGGACGCGGATGCGGAGCGGCAGCGCGCCGGGCCGGAGCTGCACCGTCTTCAGCGTGTTGGTCGGCCCGCCCTGCAGGAAGGCACCTATGCGGCTGCCCTTGCGCAGCAGGGTGACCCGACGGCCGGTCGGGCCGACCACCGTGACCGCGAGGCGGGCCTGGCTGTCGAGGGTGAAGCGCGTGCGCACGAGGACGGTCGTCTTGCTCGGGCTGCTCACGAGCACCGGGCTCACCAGCGTCATCCGGGGGCGGGCGGTCGTTGCGTAGCGCGGGTCCCCCCACGCGCCGGCCGTGAACAGCGCGATCCGGCCGGGGCGCCGGGTGAGCACGTGCAGCCCACCGGCGGAGTCGCGGTAGGCGCCGGTCTCCTGCCCCTCGGGCAGCGTCGTGGAGGCCAGCTCGGAGATCGCCCGGAAGACGCCGCGTCCCGGAAGGATGCCGGGCACGGCGTCGCCGGGGGCGGCTCCGAAGGTGACGTCGATCGGCCACGGAAGCGGTGCGGGCGCGCCGAAGCCGAGCGCGACCGCGAACCCGGGCATGGAGAGCCGGCTCGGGGAGGAGGCGAGCGAGACGGTCGTGCCGGGCGGGACCGCACCGGGCTGCCAGGAGGCCACCGCGACGGCATCCGCCGTGGTCACGGCGCCCGCCTGGCCGAGCGCCGCGACGGTCGAGCCGATGACCGGCGTCGGCACCGGCGCAGGCGCGACGACGGCGGTGGAGACCGCGCTCGCCGAGCTGGAGCCACCCGTGCCCGTCGCCGTCACGACGAGCGAGACCTTCGAGCCGATGTCGCCGGGCGTGATCACGTACGTCGACGTGCTCGCACCCGCGATCACCGCACAGGTGGTGCCCACGGCCGGGCAGCGTCGCCACTGGTACGCATAGCTCTTCGGCGTGCCGGTCCACGTCCCGGTCGCGCCGGTCAGCGTCTGCCCCGCCTGGGCCAGGCCCACGACCGTCGGAAGCTTCGTCGCCTTCGGCGCGGCCGACGGCGTCGTCCCGGAGCTTGCCACCGCGAGCGTCGGCACCGAGTCCGCCGCGTCGGTGCCGCCGGCGGTGGTCGCGGTCACGCTCGCGACGAGTGCATGGCCGACGTCGGCCGCGACCGGCGTGTACGTGCTGTTCGTCGCGCCCGTAATCGGCACGCACCCGCTGCCGGCCGCGGTGCAGCGCTGCCATTCGTAGGTGAACGAGGCGGGCTTGCCGCCGGTCCAGCCCCCGGCGGTGGCGACGAGCAGGCGCCCGGCCTGCGGGGTGCCGACGACGGCCGGCGGCTCGCTCGAGGCCGGCGGGCCGGCCGCCGTCGCCGGCATCAGGCCCGGGCTCAGCGACGCGCCGTTGACGCGGTCGCCGTCCACGCAGCCGCCGATGCCCGGCACGCTCGAGCAGCTCGTCCACTGCCAGAACGTCCACCCGAGGCCGTTCCAGCCGGCAGCGGGCAGGAGCGGGAGCGACGCCTTCGTCCAGTGTGCGATCCAGAGCCGGTTGCCGTCCGCGGCGAAGAGCGGCGTGTCGCCGAGCGACGTCTTCCAGAAGCTCGGCGAGGCATAGATGAGCGGGCGGGCGCCGAGTCGCGCATAGACCTGGTCGAGGAACGCCTGCGTCCAGGTCGTCAGCCGCGTGACGCCGAGACCGCCGGTCTTCTCGAGGTCGAGCACCGGCAGCAGGTCGCCGCGCCTCGGCTGCGCTGCGGCGACGAAGTAGTCCGCCTGCGCGATGCCGCTCGCGATCGCCGCCGCGTCGGAGGTGCCCGCCGGCCGTGCGAAGTGGTACGCGCCGATCCGCAGGCCGGCAGCGGCCGCGCCGGCGCGGTTTGTCACATACGTCGGGTCGATGTAGGTCGTTCCCTCGGTCGCCTTCGCGAAGGCGAAGTCGTATCCCGCCGCGCCGACCTGGAGCCAGCCGATCTGGCCCTGCCAGTGCGAGACGTCGATCCCTTTCGGCGCCTCGGCGGCGCCGGCGGTGCCGGCGAAAGCGAGGAATGCGAGCGCGAGCGCGGCGATGCGGACCCCGGGCATCCGTTTCACGCTAGCGAGGGCAGGTGAAGACGCTGTAAGCGGAATACCCGTCGGCACCGCTTCGTTGTCGCGCTCCATGAAGATCACGACCATCGGCAAAGGCAACATCGGGGGCGGGCTCGCCCGCCTCTTCGAGCTGGCCGGGCACGACGTCACCACGCTCGGCCACGAGGGCGGCGACGCGTCGGACGCCGACGTGGTCATCGTCGCCGTCCCCGGTGGCGCGATCACCGAGGCGCTGGCGCGTGTCAGCGGCATCGAAGGCAAGACCGCGATCGACGCGACCAACGCATTCGCCGGTCGCAACGAGTCGTACCCCTCGCTCGCGCACGAGGTGCAGGCGGCCACCGGCGGGCCGGTCGCGAAGGCATTCAACGCCAACTTCGCCGCGCTCTACGACCAGATCGCCGAGCAGCGGCAGACGCCGAGCTGCCTCTACGCCGCCGACGAAGCTGCGCGTGAGGTGACCGAGCAGCTCATCCGCGACGCCGGCTATGACCCGGTCAGCGTGGGCGGGCTCGAGAACGCCCGTGCGCTCGAGGACTTCGTCCCGGAGCTGCTCGGGAAGATGGGCCGCGTCTTCTATCGCTTCGCGCCGCCCGGCGAGCTCTGAGCTCGTCCGTACTTCCCCGTGGACCGATCCGCGCCCGGTCCGATGGCGCCTCCGCAGTCGCGCCGGAGACTCGGGGCAGACAGCGATCCCGAAGGAGGTTCGGAACCATGGAAACGCTCCAGCCCCAACCCAAGGACGCGGAGGCGCTGCGGGCGTTCAAGGTCCGCGACGCCATGCACTTCGGGCTCATTAAATGCCCGCGGGACACGCCCCTCCAGGAGGTCGCGCGCCTGATGGCCGTGCACCGCGTACACGCCATCGTGGCCGTCGACGCCGAAGACGAGCTCTGGGGTGTCGTCTCTGACCTCGACCTGATCTCGGTGCTCTCGAGCGGGGTGGGCAGCACCGCGGCCGACGCCGCAGCGACGGACGTCCTGCCGGTCTCACCCGACGACACGCTCGATCACGCCGCGCAGCTCCTCAGCGAGCACGAGGCGACTCATCTGATCGTCGTCGAGCCGGCGACGAAGCGCCCGGTCGGCGTCATCTCGACGCTCGACGTGGCCGGCGTCTTCGCCGGCGTGCGCACGAAGCACGACCCGTCCGCGATGCGCGTGGAGAACGTGATGACGGCCGACGTCGCCACGGTCAGACCGTCGACCTCGCTGAAGGACGTGGCCACGCTGCTCGTCGAGCGCGACATCTCCGGCGTCCCGGTCGTGGACGGCGCGGGCGAGCTCGTGGGTGTGGTCTCCGAACGCGACCTGCTCGCCAAGGAGCGCTCCGACGTTGCCCGGGCCGACGGCCTGCTCGGCTGGTTCCTCGGTGAGGACGCCGATGCCGAGAAGCACTGGGCGCGGACGGCCGGCGAGGCGATGACGGAGCCGGCAATCACGATCGAGAAGTGGCGGTCGACCGCCGCGGCGGCCGGCCTGATGGCCGAGTACGGGCTCAAGCGCCTTCCTGTCGTCCATAAGGGCGAGCTGGTCGGCATCATCACCCGCCGCGACCTCGTGCGGGCCTTCGCCCGCTCGGATGCGGAGATCGAGCGCGACATCAAGGAGCAGGTGATCCTGCGCTCCTTCTGGCTGCCGCCGGACTCGATCGACGTGCGGGTGCGCGGTGGCGACGTGTCGCTCAGCGGCTCGGTCGACAGCGACGCCGTGCAGGCTGCGCTCGCCGCCGAGGTCGCGCGCGTGCCCGGAGTGGTGTCGGTCGACGCGCGGGTCAGCGTCGAGCGCTAGGAGGGCTTGACGGAACGCCGCTCGTCGCAGGGGTGCGCTGGTCGTTCCGAGGCTAGGACGCAGGGAGCGTTCGTGTGCTTGCCACACGGGCGCGACCGAGGACGACGCATCGGGACGTCCAGCGCGGCCCTGCGACTCTGACGTCGTTTCGTCAAGCCCTCCTGGCCCACTCCCACCGCGGCATCGCAGCGCCTCCCGGGACGACGGCATCGACGGGCGCGTAGCGCAGCACGTTGTCGACCGCCCAGCGCATGTAGTCGCGCAACGCCGCGCGGAGCTCCGGGTCGGTGGGCAGCTCCGCGTCGTCCATGGCGGCGACGAAGCACGCAAGGAAGCGGTCGCCGAGGTCGTCCATCGGCCCGTTGCCGGCGTGCATGAGGAGGACGCCCGACTCGTCGCCGAAGCGCTCGGAGTAGACGGGCGGCCCACCGAGCACCTCGCCCCAGTAGGCGGCGAGCCGCTCGATGTGATCGGGCTGGATGTCGCCGTGCGAGAACGGGTGATTGAGCTCCGGGTCGGCGAGGCAGCGGGCGTGGTGTGCGCGCGCCAGGGCGAGCAGCGCAGGCGCCCCGCCGGCGGCCTCGTAGAGCGTCGGGCGCACGGTCAGCGGCGCCGGGGAGCGGGGGCGGCCGGTGCCGCGACCGTCACCGGCTCGGGCTCGCGGAGCAGCCGCACGACGGTGAGAACGGCGAGCACGGTGAGGATGGCGTCGCTCGCCAGGCACCACTGGCACCAGGCGTGGATCTTCGAGTTCTGCACGTAGACCAGGTAGAGGGCGAAGGCGAGCCCGCTGACCGCAAGCGCCGCCCCGACCGCACGCGCGAGCTCTGAGCGCAGCAGGCCGGTGACGAAGATGCCCGCATAGGCGAGCAGCCCGAGCAGGGCCACCGGCACGCCGGCGATCTTCGAATAGCGCGAGTTCTGAACCGTCTCGCATCCCCCCGTGGAGCAGATCAGCGGGCCGCCGGTCCAGCGCTCGTAGAGCAGGTAGCCCGCGATGGCCGCGCCCGCAGCCGCGAGGACGCAGATCGCGACCCGCAGGGTGCGGTCGCTCACTGCTTGCTCTGCTGGATGTACTTGTCGAAGGTCGGGGCGAACGCGCTGACGCTATACGCCGAGGGGTTGAACGGCTGGATCGTGCCGCCCGTGGGCCCGATCGCGAAGCCGGGCGTCCCCTGGAAGTTGTACGTCGAGTACAGGTTGGCCGCGGCCGCCATCTGGCGGTTGACCGCCGAGGTGTTCATGTCGGCCTCGACCTTGTTGACGTCGAGCCCGGGCACGGCCGCGCCGACGGAGCGCAGCAGCTCGTTCGTGACCCAGCCGGAATTCTCGGCGCCCTGGTTGCGGTAGAGCAGCTCGGCGACGTTCCAGAGCCTGTTCTGCTTCCCGGATGCGTCGACGAAGCGGAGCCCCTTCTCCGAGTCCGGGCCGATGAACGGGATTCCGTGCCACTCGACCTTCACCTTCCCGGTGCGCACGTACTGCCGGACGATGTCCGGGAACGCCGAGAGCATGTACTGCTGGCAGCCCGGGCACTGGACGTCGGCGAACTCCTGCATCGTCACGGGCGCTTTCGGATTGCCCAGCGTGATCCCGCCCTGGTGGATGCCGGCGAGCAGCTTGTTGGTCTCGCCCGCCGACTGGATCGAGACGGTCTTCGACGAGGAACTGCTGGAGCTGAGGACGCTCGCGCCGACGAGGACGACCGCGAGCAGGACGACGGCGCCGATGACGCCGATGTAGAGGTTGCGGCGCGAGTCGGTCTGGCCGGGCGGCGGCGGCGTCTTGACGCGCTTGCCACTGCGCCGCTGGGGCGCCTGAACGCGCTGCTGCCGGACCCGTGCGCCCTTGCTCATGGCTCGAACGGTACCGCGCTCAACATTCCCTTCAACTCGGCGACGCCGTAGCGACATTGTGGAAAACCCGCAGTGCCATCATGCCGCCGTTCCGAGGTGTGCTGCCAGGAACGTCGACAGGTGGCGGCCGACAATCTTCGTCGGCGGCCACCAGAGCGGCTCGGTATCGGCCTCCGAGTCCCCAGGCTCGCCGCCGCGCAGGTAGCGCGGCACCAGGCCGGTCAGGAGCAGCCCGCGCAGCACGGGGCGGAACGGGCTCGGCTCGACGTCCGCGCCGGCGCGGGCCGCGATCGCCGAGGCTGCGGCGTCCGCCTGCTGCGCGGCGATCCCGCCCTGCTTCACGTTGAAGGTGGTGAGGTCCCCCGCCGCCCACACGTCGTCGAGGCCGAGAACGGCGCAGTACGGATCGACCGGGACGAAGCCGTCGGTGTCGGCGGGGACGCCCGCGATGCGCGGCCCTTCGAGCCGGGCAATCGCGACGACCGCGTCGGCCGGGATCCCGTCGCCGTCGGGGGCGACGTGCAGGCGCCCGTCGGCAAACGAGAGCGGGACCGTCCCGACGAGCAGCTCGACACCGCGGAAGCGGAGCACCTCGGCGACCGCATCGCTCGCCTGCCCGCCGAAGGAGCCCAGGGGCGCATCCTCGGGCGTCACGACGACGACCTCGGCGCGCGAGGCGCCGGCGTCATCGAGGTAGCCCGCGGTCAGCAGCGCAAGCTCGTAGGCGGGCAGCGGCCACCCGACGTTCGAGGGCACTGCGAAGACGAGCCGCTCGACGCTGCCGGTGAGGGCAGCGTCGAGGATCTCGCGGAACGCGGGCTCGTCTCCGGGGCCGGCGAACGTCACCGCCCCCGGGATCGCCGGGCGCGGGACGGCGCCGAGCGCGAGCACGAGCGCGTCGTAGTCGAGCACGTCCCCCGCGTCCGTGGAGACGCGGTGGGGGTCGGCGTCGACCGAGGCGAGGCGGCCGGGCCGTAGCTGTGCCCCGGCCTCCTCGACGAGCATCCGCAGCGGGAAGTGCGCGGGCTCGGCGGTGTGGAACAGGGCGGCGGTGGCGAGCGGGCGGTAGACGAATTCGGCGTCCGGCGCAAGCACCTCGACGTCGACGAGACCGGGGGCGTCGGCGCGCAGCGCCAGCGCGGCTTCGAGGGCGGCAACCCCGCCGCCGGCGATCAGAACACGGAAGGCCATGATGCTCCTCTCTGTGCGTCGGCGCGTGGGCGATCTCGACGAGCTAGCCGGCGACGGCGCCGCTCGCCCTCACGTAGCGGACGAGGTCGGCGCGCGTGCGCAGGCGGAGCTTGGCGAGGATCGAGGCGCGGTGCGTCTCGACCGTCCGCACGGAGATGGTCAGCTCCTCGGCGACCTCACGGTTCGTGTAGCCGAGGGCGAGGAGCCCGAGAACCTCGTGCTCGCGCGGCGTGAGCTTGGATGATGTCGTCAACGCCATGTCAGCTTGAGTGTCCACGTAGACAGGCCGGCCGCCATCCGCGTGAGACGCGCACCAGTCGTCCGTAGTTCTCCGCAGCTACCAGCTCTTCGTGCGGGGCGCGTTGGAGGGCGCCTGGACGCGCACGCGGGCGTCGACGGCGACGCAGCCGTGCTCGGACGCGATCACCGGGTTGAGGTCGAGCTCGGCGACCTCGGGAAGCTGCTCGCCGAGCGCCGAGAGCCGGTGGAGCAGGTCGGCGAGCGCGGCGACGCTCGCCGGCGCGCGGCCGCGGAAGCCGGCGACGAGGCGGCCCGCCTTGCCGGAGGTGACCAGCTCGCCGGCATCGACGTCGGTGAGCGGCGCGATCCGAAACTCGGCCGAGCCGATCAGCTCGGCGTACACGCCGCCCGGCCCGAAGGCGACGAGCGTCCCGAAGACCGGGTCCTGGACGAGGCCGGCCAGCAGCTCGACGCCGCCGGCGACCATCGGCTGGATGACGACCGGGAGGCTGATCCGCTCGACGGCGGCACGGACCTCGGCTTCGTCGCGCAGGTCGAGGGCGACGCCGCCCGACTCGGTCTTGTGGGCGCCCGCCTCGGCGGTCTTGACGACGACCGGGAAGCCGAGCTCAGTCGCGGCCGCCGCCGCCTCGTCCGCCGTCGCGGCCACGCGCTCGGGGACGAGGGGGAAGCCGAAGCTGTCGAGCAGGTCGCGCACCTCGTCGGGGGTCAGCCAGCCGTCGTCGCCGCGGGCCAGCGCCGCGGCCGTGACAGCCCTGGCGCGCGCGAGGTCGACCTCATCGAGCCGCGGGACGGTGCCCTGAGGCCGGCGCAGCCACTCGGCGCGGCCGGCGGCGAGCCCGAGCGCGCGGGCCGCGGACTCGGGGTAGGTGAACGCTGCGATCCCGCCGGCGGACAGCGCCGCGGGGATGCCGCCCTCGGCCACGATCGCGGCCAGCACCGGCTTGTCGGGCTTCGCCTCGGTGACGACGCGGGCGATCATCCGTGCGACTTCGTCGGCGCCGGACATCACCGGCGGGACGAAGAGGACGATCACGGCGTCGACGCGCCCGTCGGCGAGCAGGAGTGGGATCACGTCCTCGTAGGTCTTCGGGCCGGCGGAGCCGAGCATGTCGATCGGGTTCGCGACGCTCGCCTCGGCGGGCAGGAGGGCGCGCAGCGCCTCTGCGGTCTTCGAGGAGAGCTCGGGGAGCTCGAGCCCGGCGGCCTCGCAGGCGTCGGCGCAGAGGATCCCGAGCCCGCCGGCGTTCGTCAGGACGGCGACGCGGCGCCCGCGCGGGAGCGGCTGCGACGAGAGCAGGACGGCGGCGTCGATAAGCTCGTCGAGCGTCGCCGCGCGGATGACGCCCGCCTGGTGGAAGAGGGCGTCGACCGCCGCGTCCGACCCTGCGAGCGCCGCGGTGTGCGAGCTCGCGGCGCGCGCGCCCGCGCGTGTCGTCCCGGACTTCATGGCGAGGATCGGCTTCTTGCGCGCAAGCCGCCGTGCGATCCTGCCGAACTTGCGCGGGTTGCCGAACGACTCGAGGTAGAGAAGGACGACATCGGTGTCCTCGTCGTCCTCCCAGTACTCGAGCAGGTCATTCGACGAGACGTCGGCCTTGTTTCCGATCGAGACGAACCCGGAGAAGGTCAGCGCCCGCTCCTTCGCCTTCTCGAGCAGCGCGAGGCCGAGCGCGCCGCTCTGCGACGAAAAGCCGACGTTGCCAGGCGGGAGCGCCTTCGGACCGAAGGTCGCGTTCAGGCGGGGCTCGGCCGCTGCGATGCCGAGGCAGTTCGGGCCGACCAGGCGCGCACCGTGCGCGCGCACGAGCGCGAGGAGCTCCTGCTGCCGTGCAGCGCCCTCGGGGCCGAGCTCGGCGAAGCCGGCCGAGATGACGCACAGCGCCTTCACGCCCTTGCGCAGGGCTTCCTCGGCGGCCGCGATCACCCGCTCGCCGGGGAGGCAGACGACGGCGAGGTCGATGTCGTCCGGGATGTCGGAGATCGACGCGTAGCCGCGCACGCCGGCGACCGGCTCGGCCTTGAGGTTCACGGGGTAGGCGGCGCCGTTGAAGTCGGCGCGCAGGATGTTGCGGAACAGCTCGCCGCCGATCGAGCCGGTGCGCTGCGAGGCGCCCAGCACGGCCACGGAGCGGGGTGCGAAGAACGGCTTCAGGGACGCGGCCGTCGCGACGTGGTCGCGGCTCTCGACGCGCTCGGTGTACGCCTCGGTCGGCTGCAGCGGGAATGAGATCTCGAGCTCGCCCTGGGCCAGCTCGCGTGTGATGTCGAAGCCGGTGCTCTCGAACACCTTGATCATCTGGCGGTTCTGCGGCAGCACGACTGCAAGGAAGCGCTCGATGCCGGCGCGCTCGGCGCGTCGGGCGAGCTGCTCGAGCAGGCGAGTGCCGATGCCGCGGCGCTGGTACTCGTCCGCGACCGCGAACGCCGCCTCGGCCGTGCTCGGGTCGCGCAGGCGCGCGTAAGTAGCCAGCGCGACGACCCGTTCGCCGCCGTCGTCGGCGAGAGTGCCGATCAGCGCGCCCTGGTCATGCCAGTCGGGATCGAGGAAGTGGGCCACGAGCTCGGCCCCGATGCGCTGGATGCCGTGGAAGCGCAGGTAGAGGCTCTGCTCGGAGAGGCGGGTGAAGAAGTCGCGGACCGCGTCCGCGTCGGCGGTGACCGGCGGGCGCAGGCGCAGGGTGGAACCGTCGCGCAGGATGACGTCGACGGCATCGGCGGACTGGGTGTCGGAGATCGTCGTGCTCATGAGCCTAGGCTTTCGGCGGCCGGCGGTCGCGGCATCAGGGCTTTTCCGCATGGCGGATCAGTCGGCCGCACGATGGGCGGGCCGCCCGGCGGGCCGAAGCTGCGAGCAATGGACACCATCCTCATCGCGGTCGACGGGTCGACGGGAAGCGACGGCGCCGTGGAGCAGGGCCTAAGGCTCGCGGCCACGATGGGCGCGGCTGTGCTTTTCGTCTTCGTCCGCCAGCCGCCGGTGCCGATCCTCGGCAGCCCGTACTACCAGCGTTGCGTGACCGGGGAACTGGAGCACGCCGAGGACGCGCTCGCGCGCGCGCACGCCCGCGCGCGCGACTGCGGTGTCCCGGCAGAGCGCACGATTCTCGAGGGCAATGCGGCACACGAGATCGTCGAGCTGGCCCGCAGCCGCGACGTCGACCTGGTCGTCGTCGGGTCGCGCGGCCTCGCGGCGGTCGACGACGGGGTCGTCGGCAGCGTCTCCCGCGCCGTCGTCCACGCGGCGGACCGGCCCGTGCTCGTCGTCCCGCAGGCGGCTGCGGAGGCGCGCCCGGTGCTTCTCGGCGCGGCCTAGTCGATCGGCGACGACACGATCACGCCGCAGACGAACGGCTAAGCGGCGAGCGCCCGGCGCACGGCGTAGAGCAGGATCCCGCCGTGGCGGAAGTACTCGAACTCGCGTGCGGTGTCGATCCGTAGCCGCGCGTCGAACGTGACCGGCTCGCCGCCGTCCGGCGTGGCCGTGACGCGGAGCGTCCCGCCCGGCCCTGACGGCGCTTCGACGTCGAACGTCTCGCGGCCGGTCAGGCCGAGCGACCCGGCGGTCGCGCCATCCGGGAACTGGAGGGGCAGCACGCCCATCATCAGGAGGTTGGTGCGGTGGATGCGCTCGAACGACTCTGCGACCGCCGCGCGGACGCCGAGCAGGTTCGGGCCTTTCGCGGCCCAGTCGCGCGACGAGCCGGAGCCGTACTCCTTGCCCGCGAGCACGACGAGCGGCGTGCCCTCGGCGAGGTAGCGCTCAGACGCCTTGAAGATCGTCATCTCCTCGCCCGACGGGATGTGCACCGTCCACGTGCCCTCGCTCCCGGAGACGAGCTGGTTCTTCAGCCGCACGTTCGCGAACGTCCCGCGCACCATCACCTCGTGGTTGCCGCGCCGTGAGCCGTACGAGTTGAAGTCGCGGCGCTCGACGCCGTGCTCGACGAGGTACGTGCCGGCCGGGCTGTCCGGGCGGATCGCGCCCGCGGGCGAGATGTGGTCGGTCGTGACCGAGTCGCCGAGTGAGACGAGGCAGCGCGCGCCGCGCACTGGCTCGATCGGCGCCGGCTCGGGCTCCATGCCGTCGAAGTAGGGCGGCCGGCGGACGTAGGTCGAGTCGGGATCCCACTCGTAGAGCGAGCCCTCCGGCACGCCGAGCCCGCGCCAGCGCTCGTCGCCGGTGTAAACGTCGGCGTAGGTGCGCTCGAACATCTCGCCCTTGACCGAGCCGGTGATCGCCTCCTGGATCTCATGCGAGCTCGGCCAGATGTCGCGCAGGAAGACGTCGTTGCCCTCGGCGTCGGATCCGATCGGCTCGGTCGTGAGGTCGAGGTCCATGCGCCCGGCGAGCGCGTACGCGACCACGAGCGGGGGCGAGGCCAGGTAGTTCGCCTTCACCTCCGGGTGGATGCGCGCCTCGAAGTTGCGGTTTCCCGAGAGCACGGCGCAGACGGCGAGATCGCCCTCGGTGACCGCCTGGGAGATCGCCTCCGGCAGCGGCCCGGAGTTCCCGATGCACGTGGTGCAGCCGTAGCCGACCGTCTGGAAGCCGAGCTCGTCGAGGTACTGGGTGAGGCCCGCGCGCTCGTAGTACTCGGTGACGACCTTCGAGCCGGGCGCGAGGCTCGACTTCACCCACGGCTTGCGCTGCAGGCCGTGCTCGACCGCCTTCTTCGCGAGCAGGCCGGCGCCGAGCATCACCTGCGGGTTCGAGGTGTTCGTGCAGCTCGTGATCGCGGCGATGACGACGGCGCCGTGGTCGAGCCGGAAGGTCTCGCCGTCCAGCTCCACCTCGACGCTCGGGCTCGGCGGTGCCGCGGTCGCCACGGGCTGCGGATCGGGCTCGAGCTCGCGCCCGCCCGGCTCCTGGCCGGAGGTCGGGTCGCTGGCCGGGAACGTGTCGGCCACGGCGCGGTCGTAGCTCCCGTTCCCGTACGACGCGCCGAACGACGGCATCGCTGCGATGAACGACGACTTCGCGGCGGTCAGCGGCACGCGATCCTGCGGGCGGCGCGGCCCGGCGATGCTCGGCTCGACGTCGCCGAGGTTCAGTTCGACGACCTGCGAGTACGTGGGGTGGTCGTCGGGGTCGTGCCAGAGCATGTTCTCGTGGCAGTACGCCTCGACGAGCTCGACGCGCTCCGCGGGGCGGCCGGTGAGGCGCAGATAGTCGATCGTGACCTCGTCGACCGGGAAGAAGCCACACGTGGCGCCGTACTCCGGGGACATGTTCCCGAGGGTCGCGCGGTCGGCGAGCGCCAGGCCGGCGAGCCCCGGACCGTAGTACTCGACGAACTTCCCGACCACGCCGACCTCGCGCAGGATCTGCGTGACCGTGAGGACGAGGTCGGTCGCGGTGGCGCCCTCGCGCAGCTGCCCGTCGAGGCGGAAGCCGACGACCTGCGGGACGAGCATCGATAGCGGCTCGCCGAGCATGGCGGCCTCGGCCTCGATGCCGCCGACGCCCCAGCCGAGCACGCCGAGGCCGTTGATCATCGTCGTGTGCGAGTCCGTCCCGACGAGCGTGTCGGGGAAGGCGCGGCCGTCGCGCGACTCGATGACGCGGCCGAGGAACTCGAGGTTGACCTGGTGGACGATGCCGGTGCTCGGCGGGACGACCTTCAGGCCGTCGAACGCCTGCTGGCCCCAGCGGAGCAGCGCGTAGCGCTCCTGGTTGCGCTCGAACTCGCGGTCGGCGTTCACCTTGAAGGCGAATCGGCTGCCGAACGCGTCCACCTGGACGGAGTGGTCGATGACGAGCTCGGCCGGGATGCGCGCCTCGATGATCGCCGGGTCGCCGCCGAGGTCCTTGACCGCGGCGCGCATGGCGGCAAGGTCGACCACGACCGGGACGCCGGTGAAGTCCTGGTGCAGGACCCGCGAAGGCCGGAAGGTGATCTCGCCGCGGGGCTGGTCGGTCGCGACCCAGCGCGCCACGGCCTCGACCGAGTCGCGCGTGACGGTCTCGCCGTCTTCGTGCCGAAGCAGGTTCTCGAGCAGGATGCGCAGCGTGTACGGCAGCCGCGCTACGTCGTAGGTGTCCTGGAGCGCCGCGAGGCGGAAGATCTCGTAGCCGCGGCCGCCGACGTCGAGCGTCGCGCGGGCGCCGAAGGTGTCGCTGCTCACACGGCCAGACTACCGTCGCCGGGCCGTCAGTCAGCCAGCTGCTGGAGCGCCACGCCGAGGATCGGGACGACGATCGTCAGGGCGAATGCGAACCGGCCGACCCAGACGAGCTGCGGCCGGATCGTCGGCGCCTCGCCGGCGCGGATCTGCGCGGCGAGCCGCGGGCCGAGGACGTAGTCGTGGTACAGCGAGGCGGCGATCATCAGGGCCACCAATCCCATCTTGATCGCGAGCACGGCGTCGAAGCCGGCCGACGCATTGCCGACGTCGTCGTCGGCCAGCAGCAGCCCGGTCACCACCAGAACGCCGATGGCGCCGTAGCCGAGCGGCCGCCAGCGCCGGCCGAGCTCCCGGAGCGCGGTCGCGCGCGCCTCGCCTTCGAGCTTGATGATCACCGGCACGCCGACGAAGACGAGCGCGACCGTGCCTCCGACCCAGACGGTCGCGGCAAGCAGGTGAATGGCGACGAGGACGGCCTCCACGGAGGCCTTGTTATCACTCCATCGGAACCTGGAGCAGCAGACGCGGCTGGATGCGATCGAGGATCGCGCCGAGCGACTCGCCCGTCGCCGTGATGCCGTGGTTCTTCAGGCCGACGATCGCGTGCGCCGGGTCGGGCGCGGCGTCGATCAGGTCTGAGACGCTCCGGGCCAGCTCCTCGGTGCCGCAGGGGTAGTTGATCTCGGTCGCGGCGATGCCCTCGACCCACGCGTGGATGTGCAGGATCGCGCCGACGTCCGGGTGGTTGCGGTAGATCATCCAGTGCTCGATGGCGTCCACCGAGACCCGCCGCGGCTCGACGGTCGGCGGCACGCTCAGGATCATCGCGCCGCGGTCGGCGTCGTAGCCGGAGACGAGCAGGATGTCGCGCCCCGGCGTCTCGAGCTGGGCCTTGTCGACGCCGCTCGCGCTCATCCAGAACCGGCGCTCGTCCTTGCGCGCGGAGAGGTTCCCGTACGAGAGCCCGCCCAGGCCGTAGAGACGTTTCACGTGGCGCAGCTCGCGCTCGCTCAGCAGGTCGTCGATCGGGAACGGGTTCGGCAGCAGGCCGAGCTCGCCGAGCCGCCTGCCGGCGGACGCGAGCTCCTGGGTGATCTCGTCGCCGTCCCAGAGCTCCGGCTCCAGGTCGGCGAGGAAGGTGTTGTCGATCACGAGGCGCGATGTGGCGAGCGGCTCGAGCCGCTCGACGACGGCGTGCGCCAGCGCGGCCAGGTCGCCGGTGTCCGGGACCTTGTAGGTGCCACGCTCCATGGTCGTGAACCAGACGCCGCGGCCGGGGACCGCGAGGAGGGAGACGTTCGCGAGCGCGCGGACCAGCATCGGGTAGGCGGCCGCCAGCACGTCGGCGGGCTCGTCGGGCAGCTCCCAGAGCGCGGCCACGAACGTGCCGCGTGCGCGGCGGCGGTACGGCTTGGGTGCGGCCGGGTCGACGAGGTTGACGACGAGCCCTGCGTCGGCCGCGTCGGTGCGCTCGAAGCCGCGCGTGCCGAGCGCGACGGTCATCTCCTTCGCGAGTGCGGCATGCGTCGGAGAGATCGGGGTGCCCGCGAAGGCGTATGAGCCGCGCGGCCGTCTCGGCGCGCGGCGGGTGCGCTGTTCGGTATCGGTCTGCATGCGGGGATCGTTCGCGAAGATGTGCCGGGCGCAATCGGGAGCGATCCGGAAGGGCGTTGCGGTTATCTACGTTTGTGTCCGCATGGACGTGACCGAACAGAGCTTCGCCGCGGACGTCGTCGAGCGCTCGGCCGAGGTGCCGGTGGTCGTCGACTTCTGGGCCGACTGGTGCGGCCCGTGCCGCATGCTGACCCCCGTGCTCGAACGCGAGATCGCCGAGCGCGACGGGCAGGTGGAGCTCGTGAAGGTCGACGTGGACGCCAACCCGGCCCTCGCGAGCGAGTACGACGTTCGCGGCATCCCCGCCGTGAAGGCGTTCCGGAACGGCCGCGTGGTCAGCGAGTTCGTCGGCGTGCAGTCGCCGCAGTCGGTGGCCGCCTTCCTCGACGCGCTCACGCAGCCGACGGAGGGTGAGCAGCTGCTCGCGAGTCTGCGCTCCAGCGGGGCAGAGGCGGAGGTGCTCGCGGCCCTCGACCGCGGCGACCCGGCGGCCGCGCTCGAGCTCGTCCTCGGCGAGATCGCGGATGCGGAGCCCGAGCGTCGCGAAGAGCTGCGCCGGCTCGCGCTTGCGATCTTCGATGCGCTCGGCCCCGAGGACCCCGTGACGCAGACGTACCGGCGGCGGCTCGCCAGCCTCCTCTTCTAGGCCGCGCGCGAGAGCAGCAGCTGCAGCGCCAGCATCGCCGCGAACGAGACGGCGAGCGCGGCGGCGACGGTCTGGGCGCTCGCGACGCGCCGCGCCGAGGGGATCAGCTCGGCGGCGACGAGCCATGCCATCGCCCCGCCTGCGAAGCCGAGCCCGACGGGGAGGAAGGCCCGGAACTGCTCGACGAAGATGTAGGCCGGCACGGCGAGCAGCGGCTGCGGGAGGCTCGAGAAGATGCTCCACCAGGCGGCCCGCCCGACGCTCTCGCCGCGCGGGACGAGCACGAGCGAGATGGCGAAGCCCTCGGGGATGTTGTGGATGGCGATCGCCGCCGTGATGAAGATCCCGAGCTCGCTGCCGCCGCCGAACGAGACCCCGACGCCGATGCCCTCCGCGACCGAGTGCACGGTCATCACGGCGATGATCGTGATCGCGGTGCGGGCGTCCGCGCCGCGGAGCTTCCCGAAATCCACCTCGTGGCGCGCGTGGAGGATGCGCTCGGTCAGGGCGATGAAGGCGATGCCGGTCACGATCCCGAGCAGCAGCCCGAGCGAGCCGCGGCCCCAGCCCTCTACGACGAGGACGGCCGTCGCCGAGAGCATGGCGCCGGCGGCCGACGCGTCCGCGATCCCGAGCCGGCCGCGCAGCGCGTTCGGGCCGAAGAGGAACGGCACCGCGCCGAGCCCGCACGCGAGCGCCGTCACCAGGGCGGCGACCGCGACGGTGAACGCGTTGACGCCCACCCGCTCGGTCTACCACCTCGCGCGCGCCACGGAACCCGTGGTTCCCCGCGTGCCGTTGCGGCTCAGCCGGAGCCGGAGGAGACGGTCGATCTGATGGAGGCGCTCCGCCAGAGCTTCGAGTCGACCCGCGAGCCGGCGCCGCGCTAGCGAGCATCGTCGGGGCGGAAGCGAGCGCCGGCGCGGTCGTCTCGCAGCAGAGCATCGCGCCGCCAGGCAGAGCGCTGAGTCCCTCGTCCGGGGGGTGATCCGCGGTTCGAAGGCCGCCGAAATCTCGTGATACATGCGGCAGTCGACCCCTGTTCCCGTTTCGCGGCGGCTCGCCGTCGCCTTCGGCCTCCTGGTCGTCCTCACGGCCGCGGCGACCGCTCTCGCCGCTCCCAGGGCGGCCGAGACCCGCGCGCTCCTTCTCACGCAGCGCTTCACGCCGGACACCGCGCCGGCCGCGTCCGACCCGCTCGCGACCAGCCTTGTCGCGCTGCGCGGCGAGACCGAGGGCTTCCAGGTCGTCGTGCGCGCGCCGGGCACACGCCTGAAGGCTCGCCTCGCCGCGACCTCCGACCCGTTCTTCGTCGGCAAGACGCGCTTCCTCCGCGCCGGCTTCGTGAACGTGACGACGCCGTCTGCGGTCGTCAGCCTCGGCGCGGGCTCCTACGAGGACCCGCTGCCGCCGCAGACGAACGCCGGCCTGACCACGACGCCCGGGCAGTGGGGCGGCTTCGTCGTGCTGATCGACGTCCCGCGCGGCGCGATCCCGGGCACGTACCACGGCGAGATCGCCGTCTCCGACGAGACCGGCGCGGATGTCGCCACCCAGCCGTTCGACCTCAAGGTCTCGAGCGTCCAGACGCTTGCGCCGACCGACAAGAACGCCTTCAAGGCGATCGGCGGCTTCCTGACCGGCTGGTACCTCAACTACGCGCCGATCGGGGACCCCCAGGCGGACAACGGCGCGAAGCTCCTCAGGCTCTACGGCAGTCTCACCAGCTTCCTCGCGCAGCACATGATCACGCCGACGGGCTGGGATTACGGGCGACCTGACAAGAACGGCCACTACGCCGACGGCTCGTGCGCGACATGCTGGTGGCGCTCGCCGGAGTTCCCGGTCGCGTACCAGTCGCAGGCCTGGCCCGCGAAGGTGCTGCCGGCGCGCGGCGACAAGTTCACGCTCGAGCGCGACTGGACCACGCACGGCGCCGCGTTCCTCAAGAACGTCGGCTCATACTGGAAGTCGCACGACTGGATCGGCGACAACACCTACCTCTGGGCCTGGGACGAGCCGTCGAACAAGCAGGAGACCACGGACATCCCGGCCATCGACAAGCTCGTCCACGAGAACGCGCCCGGCGTCAAGACGTTCGCCACCGCGTTCCCGTACGACACGACGAAGGACCGCAAGCTCTGCAAGCGCTTCGGCAACCGCTCATGTCACGTGTTTCCCGGGCAGAAGACGAGCAACAAGGTGCTCTGGGACGGCGGGCCGGACGACCTCGACGCCTGGCTGATCGCCGCGCACCGCTACTACGGCAAGTGGACGTCCGGGCTCGAGCAGCAGTACAAGATCGACCACACGCTCGACGCGTACAAGCTCGAGCAGAAGGTGCGCGCGCGCGGCAGGGAGATCTGGTCGTACACGTACTTCATGCCGACCAGGTCGATCCCGCAGCTGACGATCGACGGCGCGCCGACCGACCCGGAGCTGTTGATGCTCTGGAACGGGTACGAGAGGAACACGGGCTGGCTGACCTGGCAGATGAACCGCTGGGTGGACGGCCACGTGCTGAACGCGGCGAAGGCGAAGCCGCGCAACCCGTACGACGACACGATCTCCTCCAAGACGCCGAAGGGCGAGCTTGCGAACGGCGACGTCAGCCTCTTCTACCCGCCGGTCTCGCAGGAGTACGGGCTGACCGACCCGACCGCCGAACCGGTCACGTCGATCCGCTTCGAGGAGCTTCGCGACGGCATCGAGGACATCAACCTCGTGACGCTCTACCGCCAGAAGTTCGGCGACGCCGCCACGCGGAAGGCGCTGGGCGCGATCTTCGGCAAGGTGCAGGTCGTCGAGAACGGCGGCTTTACCTGGCCGGCTTACTCGAACACCGGCATGGCCGACCGCATGGAGCAGGTCCGCCGCACGCTCATTACCGCGCTCGAGGCGTAAGACTCCCCCAAACGGGGTCGAGTCCCTCGCTCCGTTTCCGATACCTGGCCACATGGCCAGGGTCGAGCGGCCTATTGCCACCGCGCGAGAGCTGGTCTACCCTGCCCGCGCCCGGGACGGGGAAGCCGGGCTCCCAACTAGGAGAAGGGGTTCTCTGTGCACATCCGCCCTGTTGCATCCGCATGCCTGCGCGCCGTCATCGCGCTCGCCGCGGTCGCTTCTGTCGCAGCGTTCCTGCCGGTCACCGGCCCGCACGGCGTCGCCCAGGCGGCCGGCGTCGGCAACTGCAGTCCCGACGCCGCGTGGCCGGCGTCGAACCAGTCGTTCGCAGACCAGGTCGTCGCGCTCGTCAACCAGCACCGCGCCGCCCTCGGGCTCGTCCAGCTGAGGGTCTCGCCGACGCTGACCGCCTCCGCGGTCTGGAAGGCGCGGCACATGGCGTACTACGGCTACATGCAGCACGACGACCCGGCGCCGCCGATCGCGCGGCTCTGGTACCAGCGCGTACAGGCGTGCGGCTACGCCGGCGGGGGCATGGGCGAGAACATCGCCTACGGCTACCCGACGCCGCAGGACGTCATGAACGCCTGGCTCAACTCGCCGGGCCACAAGGCCAACATCGAGAACGCGAGCTACCGGGCCATCGGCGTCGGCGCTGCCGGCTCCACCGTCTTCTGGGCCCAGGACTTCGGCACCACCGACGACTCCGGCAGTGTCACCCCGCCGCCGCCCTCCGACACCACGTCGCCCAGCGCGCCGGGGCTGCTCACCGGGACGGCCGCGTCGGCGAGCCAGGTCAACCTGACCTGGGGCACCGCGACCGACAACGTCGGCGTGACCGGCTACCGCGTCTACCGAGGCGGCACGCAGGTCGCCACGACGGCCGGCACCTCGTACCCGGACACCGGCCTCGCGGCCGGCACGGCCTACAGCTACACCGTGCGGGCGTACGACGCGGCCGGCAATCTCGGGCCGGCGTCGAACACGGCGACGGTGACGACGCAGTCGGCGCCGAGCGGCGACACCGCCGCTCCGAGCGTGCCGGGGACGCTGAGCGCTACCGCCGTGTCCACCAGCCAGGTCAACCTCAGCTGGGGTGCAGCGAGCGACAACGTCGGCGTGGCCGGCTACCGCGTCTACCGAGGCGGTACGCAGGTCGGGACGACCGCCGGCACGTCGTACTCGGACACCGGCCTGAGCGCCGCCACGCCGTACAGCTACACCGTGCGTGCGTACGACGCGGCCGGGAACCTGGGGGCGGTGTCGAACAGCGTCACGGTCACAACCCAGAGCGGCTCGTCCGGCGGCGGCGCGAGCGGCGGGACCGCCTACGTCAACTCGGTGACCGTCCAGTCCGGGACCGTCACGAGCGGCTACGCGACCAACCTGCGCGCACAGGACGGCGTCACCTTCAACGTCACTGCGCAGGGCGTCGGCTGGTGGGGCAGCTTCACGCTCCCGACCTCGCCGGCGAACCTGTCCGTGACCTACGCCGGCAGCGTCACCGCCTTGTGCACGCAGGCACTCAGCCTCTGGGACTGGACGACGGGCACGTGGCAGCTGCTCGACTCGCGGGCCGCCTCGAGCCTGACGCGGAGCGTCACGGTGACCGCGACCGGGACGCTCAGCCGCTTCGTCTCGCAGAGCACCGGCGAGGCCCGCGTCCGCGTCGGCTGCACCCGCGCCGACGGCACCTCGTTCACCATCAGGGCCGACCAGCTCACGGTCGCGACCTGACCAGATTTCGGCGGTCTACTCCCCCTTCCCGACCGTCGAACCCCGCCGCCGTCGTCCCTTCGAGGGATGACGGCGGCGGTGCTCCCTGCCGATACGTGTGTAGCGGCCCATGTCCGAACGACTGCCCGAACACGACGACGAGCTTCTCGCGGACGACGTCCTCGAGCACGGCGTCGAGCAGCTTGTCCAGTCGATCCAGGACCGGGAGGCGGACTTTTCCCGCCGCGAGGAGCGCATCGAGGAGCTGGAGCGCCTGCTGGACGCCCAGCGCGAGCGCGTCGAGCGGCTCGAGGCGCAGCTCAAGGCCGCCGAGCAGACCGCCGTCACACGTGTCCGCGAGCTCGACGAGCGCGAGCGTGAGCTCGACGTGCGCGAGGTGAAGCTGGAAGCGGAAGAGGAAATCCGGCTCGCGAAGCTGGAGCGCTCGGAGCGGTTCGTCGCCGAGCTCCAGCAGCAGCTCGAGGCCCGCGAGACCCGCGTCGCCGCCCAGGTCACGCAGATGCAGGCGGGCCTCCGCCATCACGACGTCGCGTCGCTGACGCGGGTCGTGAACAACACCGGCGTCTAGCTCGATCAGCCCCGGGCCAGGCTTGTGGCTGTCAGCCACTAGCAGGCGTACGTTCGGCGCGCCGGAGCGCGCGGTTCCGAGTTAGTGGCTGTCCGCCACTAACTCGGGTCAGTTGCGCTGGAGGTCTGCCTGCGCCCGGGTGACCAGGGTCGCGAGCTCGCGCTTGCGGGCGTCGATCCGCTCTTCGAGGGCGCTCAGCGTGTCCTCGCGCCGCTCGACCTCCAGGAGGCGCACCTCGATGTCGGCCTCGAGCGACGCCTCCTTGCGGTTGACCTCCGCCTCGCGCGCCTCGAAGTCGGCGAGCGCCTTGCCCAGCTCCTGCTGGCCGACGCGCACCCGCTGGTCGCGGTGCGCGAGCCGCTCCCGCTCCTCGTGGAGCCGGCCGTCTTCCGTCGCGACCGCCTGCTCGCGCTCCGCGAGCAAGTGCTCGCGGCGCTCCAGCTCGGTGCGCTGCTGGTCGAGCTCCGCCGTCGCGGCCGCGGCCGCCTCGCCCTCGGCGAGCGCTTGCTCGCGGCGGACGACCTCCGCCTCCCGCTCCGCCAGCGTCCGCTCCAGGTCGCCGAGCGCGGCCCGCATGCGGTGCAGCTCGGCAGCCTGCTCGCTCTCGCGGCCGCGCATCTCCTCCATCTGCCGCTCCGCGGCGTGGGCCGCCTCGAGCCGCCCGGCCGCTTCGGCCTGCTGCGCGGCCACGTCGGCCTCCGCCTGCGCAATCTGCGCCTCCCGCGCGACCAGCGCCTGCTCGCGCTGCTCGAACTCCCTCGCGCGCGCGTGAACCTGCCGCGCCTGCTCGGCCTGCGCCTCCTCGCGGGCGCGCAGCTCCTCGTCGCGGCGCTCCGCGTCGCGCTCCGCCCGCGCGAGCCGCTCCTCGCGCTTGCCGACGCCGCCGACGCGCTGCTCCGCGTCTGCTTCGCGGCGCTGGAGCGCACGCTCGCGCTCGTCGAGCCGGCGCCGCTCGTCCGCCGTCTGGCGGGTCTCACGCTCGGACGCAGCGCGCATGCCGTTCGCGCGCTCCTCCAGCGACGCCAGCCGCTTGCGCCCCTCCTCGATCGTCTTCTTGTCGTGATCGAGGCGCCGCTCGCGCTGGCGCAGCTGCTCCTCGATCGCCGCCAGCTTCTCGCTGCGCTCGCTCAGATCGACCGCGTGCCGCGCGCCGTCGCGCTCGTGGGCGAGCTTGCGTTCGTACGCGTCGACCTGCTCCGCCAGCGCCCGCTTCAGGTCCTCCTCGCGGGCCAGCGCGCGGCGCAGCTCGGCCTCGAGCTCCGACCGGTCCTCGCTCGCCACGGCGACGGGCGCGGGCGGCGCCTCGACGGCCGCGACCGGGAGCGCCTCGGGAAGCTCTGGCGCTCGGTCGTCACGCGAGACGCGCAGCTCGATCATGGCCCGCAGGCCGGTGCCGAATCCGCCCTGGATCTCCTCCCCTTCGCCGGCGTCCTGCTGCTCGGGATCCATTAGCCGAAGAGCGCCTGGATGTTCATGAGGGCCGGGCCGAGGATGACCATGAACATCGACGGGAAGATGAACAGCACCGTCGGGAACAGCATCTTGATCGGCGCCTTCATCGCCTTCTCCTCCGCGGCCGCCTGCCGGCGCAAACGCGTGTCGGCGGCCTGCACCTTGAGGATCCGGCCGAGCGAGGTGCCGAGCTGGTCGGACTGGACGATCGAGCGCACGAACGCGTTCACCTCGGGCGTCGGCACGCGCACGGCGAGCCGCTTCAGCCCTTCCGCGCGCGTCTCGCCGATCCGCATCTCGCTCAGCATCAGGCTGAACTCGTCGACGAGCGGGCCGTCCATGAAGTCGGTCAGCTTCGCGATCGCGCCGTCGAAGCCGAGCCCGGCCTCGACGCTCACGGCGAGCAGGTCGAGCGCGTCCGGCAGCGACGCGCCGATCTCGTCCTTGCGCCTCCGGATCATCATCGTCAGCAGCCCGTCGGGCGCGAAGAATCCGCACGCCGAGAACGCGAGGATGAAGAACAGACCGGTTGAGCCCTTGGAGCTCGCCCCGAACATCAGCGCGAGCAGAAGCCCGCCAACCACGCCGAAGCCCTTCAACGCGAGGAACCCGGTCGCCGTCAGGCGGCGGCCGAGGCCGGCCGACAGGATCTTCGTCTGCACCGCCTCGAGGCTCATGCGCGGGTTGGTCTTCAGCACGAGCGCGGCGACCCGGTCGCGCAGCGGCAGCATCACGCGCTGGCGGAACCGAGCCTGCTGTGGGCGAGCGCGGACGCCGAGCTTCCCGTAGCGGGCAGCCCGCTTCACGGAGAGCTCGCGCTCCCGGCCGGGCTGGGTGACGAGGTCGCCGACGAAGTAGACGGCGGCCCCGAGACACATCAATGCGAGAACGAGCAGCACCCTCTGATCACCCCTTGAACGCGACGATGCGTCGCATGACGAGGCACCCGAAGGTCATCATCACGAGCCCGGTGATGATCAGCTTGTGCCCGGTTGACGTGAAGTAGAGGGGGCGCATGTAGCCGGGGTTGATGACCGTGATGCCCAGCCCGACGAAGAACGGCAGCCCCATGAGGACGTACGCAGAGGCGCGCCCCATGGCCGTTAGCCCCTTGATCTTGCGCGCGAACTGCTGGCGCTGGCGCACGGTGTCCGCGACCATGTCGATCAGGCCGGCGAGGCTGCCTCCGACCTGGCGTTGGATCGTCACCGAGGTGATGACGAAGTCGAAGTTCGGCGAGCCAACGCGCACCGCCATCTCGGCCAGGGCGGCCTCCATCGGCCGTCCGAGTCGTGCCTCGGTGAGCACCCGGTTCAGCTCCTTGCTCGCCGGAGGGCGGCCTTCGTCCGCCACCGTCTTCAGTGCCTGGCGGAAGCTGTGGCCGGCCTTGAGGGTGGCGGCAAGCGCCACGAGCAGGTCGGGCAGCTGATCCTCGAACGCGCGCTCCCGGCGCTTCGCCTTCATGTAGAGCCAGCCGACCGGCGCTGCGCCGCCCGCGAGCAGCCCGAGGAAGGCGAGGAACGCGGAGTGCAGGGCCAGCATGGCGACGATCAGCCCGACGAGGCCACCGGCGCCGATGACGTAGACGAACTCGACGGTGCGCATCGGCACATCGGCCCGCTCGAGCATCCCCTGGAGCCTCGTCCAGAGCCGGGCGCTCGAGAACACCTCCTCCGTGGCCGAGAACAGCGATGCGAGCAGGGCCAAGCGGCCTTTCTCCTGCTTCTGCCGCCGGCGCGGCGCGTCGCCGAGGTGCGGCGCGAGGCGCCGCTGGAGCCGCCCGCCGGTCGCGGCCGAGAAGGCGAAGCTGAGGGCGAGGAGCACGACCAGGCCGACGCCGAGCGCGATCGCCAGCGTGCCGAGTCGGGAGTCCAGGATCTCGCTCGGCAGCAGACGCGAAGTCGACGGCCCGCTGGAGGGGCTTCCGGCGATCTCGAGCGACTCCGAGGTGGTTCCGCCGTCCGCGGCGGCGGCGAGCTTCGTGTGCTCGCCGGGGCGGAGCGCGGTTGCATACTCGAGTTGCCAGGTGCGACCGAGTGCCGCTGCGACGGCGGCATACGCCCCGCGCAGATCACGCGTCGAATGCGCCCCGACGTAGCTTCCGCCTGTCTCGCGCGCCAGCTGGCGAAGCGGCCCTGGTGCGAACTGCGGCCCTTCGATGCCGATCACGTACATCGTGACGCCGGCCGCGCGCGCCGCGTCGGCGGCCGACGCGACGGTCGCGGTGCTCCGCGTGTTGTTCCCGTCGGTCAGGAGCACCAGCGCCCGGCCCTTGCCGGGCTCCCCTGCGAGCGTGTGCGCGGCGAGCGCGACACCGTCCCACAGCGCCGTCCCTTCGACGGGGTCGACTTGCACGCCCGCGAGCGCGGAAGCGGTATCGCTCGCCGATGACGTGAAGTCGTTCAGGAGGGTGACCGTGCGCCCGACGCCGACGACCGCGACCCGGTCGGAGGGGCGCATCGCCGCGACGAATGCGCGCGCGCCGGCGGTTGCATCCGCAAGCGGCCGCCCGATCATCGAGCGCGAGCGGTCGATCGCCAGCACGATGCTCTTCGTACTGCCGAGATTCGTCGCCTGGAGGCCCGACACCGGAAGGCCGCCCTCACGCAGCGTGGGCGGCCGCGAGAGCGGGTGCCCGGTGATCACCGTGACACGGATCGTCGGGTACGCCGAGGTGTCGACGTTGTGGATCGTGACGCCGGCCGACGCCGGCGCGGCCGCCACGCAGGCGGCCACGACGGCGAGCGCGAGCGTGCGCAGTGGGCGACTCACTGGAAGCCCCCGAACTGCGACGCAGAGAAGTTCGGCCGGTAGCCCTCCTCCTCCTGGAAGAACGAGGGAGGTAGGACGACGCCGGCCGCCGCCATCTTCTCCAGGAAATGCGGCTTCAGGCCGGTGCACGAGAGCGGCTGCAGCAGCCGGTTCGCCGTGCGCGCGCCGATCGCCGTGTCCTCGGGCGGCGGCTTGGCCAGGAAGATGTCCTGCAGCGTGATCACGTCCGACTCCATGCGCAGCACCTCGGTGATGTGCGTGATGCGGCGCGACCCGTCGACGAGGCGCGTGATCTGCACGAGCAGGTCGAACGCGCTCGCGATCTGCTCCCGGATCGCCCGCAGCGGCAGCTCGACGCCGCCCGTAAGGACCAGCGTCTCGAGCCGCGACAGCGCGTCGCGCGGGGAGTTTGCGTGGATGGTGGTGAGCGAGCCCTCGTGGCCCGTGTTCATCGCCTGGAGCATGTCCAGGGTCTCCGCGCCGCGAACCTCGCCGACGATGATCCGGTCGGGCCGCATGCGCAGGGCGTTCTTGACGAGCTCGCGGATGCGGACCTCGCCCTGGCCTTCGATGTTCGGCGGCCGCGCCTCCAGCGTGATCACGTGGTCCTGCTGGAGCTGGAGCTCGGCAGCGTCCTCGATCGTGACGATGCGCTCGTCGTTCGGCACGTACGCCGAGATCGCGTTGAGCGTCGTCGTCTTGCCGGTGCCGGTACCTCCGGAGATGAGGACGTTGAGCTTGCCCCTGGCACACTCGGCGAGAAACTGCGCGGCCTTCGACGAGACCGACCCGAAGTTGATCAGGTCGTCCATCGTGTACGGGTCGCGCGAGAACTTCCGGATCGTCAGCGTCGGGCCCTTGAGCGCGAGTGGCGGGATGATCGCGTTGACGCGGCTGCCGTCCGGGAGGCGCGCGTCGACCATGGGCGATGCCTCGTCGATGCGGCGGCCGACCTGCGAGACGATCTTGTCGATGATCCGCAGCAGGTGCGCGTTGTCGGCGAACGCCGTCTGCGCCCGCTCGATCTTGCCCGCGCGCTCGATGTAGACCCGGTCGTGGTTGTTGACCATGATCTCCGTCACGGAGTCGTCGCGGAGGAGCGGCTCCAGCGGGCCGTACCCGAGGATGTCGTCGGTGATCTGGCGGACGAGCTCGCGGCGCTCTTCGCGCGTCAGCGGCGTCCCGTCGAGCATCACCTGCTCGGTGACGGCGCGCAGAACACGCTCCGACAGGTCCTCGGTCGTACGTGTGGTAAAGAGCTGCGGCCCGAGCTGGGCGATGACGGCGTGGTGGACGCGCGTCTTCAGCTCGGCGTAGGGGTCGGAGGTCTGCTCCGGCTGCGGAGCCGGCTCGCCGAGCACGGCGGGTGCGACGATCGTCGCCGTGCCCTCGGGCCCGGGGTGGCCGTTGCTCCCGGTCTTGAGGCGGTCGTGAAGGGACACGGCGGCCTACGCCTTGGCCAGGGTTGGGATCCAGCGCCGACGCGGGGCCGCCAGCTCGGCGTGCGGCTTCGAGATCGTGTCGGCCATGTCCTTGATCGCCCGAGCGAAGTCCGAGCCCGGCTCCGCGAGCACCGCAGGCTGGCCGCGATTCACGGAGAGCGGCACGGCGCGGTCGCTCGGCAGCTCGAAGCTGATCTTTGTCTCCAGCGCCGCCTCGACCTCGGACCGCTTCAGCCCGACGTTCGAGTTCGCCCGGTTCAGGATCACCCGGATCCGGTTCGGCGGGAACGAGAGCAGCTCGAGCGTCTGCAGGCTGAGCCGGACGTTCTTTATCGTCGGGACCTCGAGCCCGCACACGAGCAGGAGGTCGTCCGTGCGGTCGAGGGTCGCCAGCATCGGCCCGTGGAAGAAGGGCGACGTGTCGACGACGATCATGTCGTACGACTCGCGCGCGACCTCGAGCAGGCGGGCCAGCTTCGGCTCCGTGACGAGCTCGGCGTCCTCCGGCCGGATCGGCGCGGGCAGGACGTCGACGCCCGAGACGTGGCGGAGCGTGTAGCCGGCCAGCTTCTCGACGTCGAGCTCGCCCGGCGCGGCCATCAGATCCTGGATCGTCCGGTCGGGCTCGATCGAGAGCATGATCGCCGCGTCGCCGAACTGGAGGTCCAGGTCGAGCAGCAGCGTGCGCTTGCCGGAGTGCTTGACCAGCGCGGTGGCGAGGTTGGAGGCAGTGACGGTCTTGCCGGTGCCGCCCTTCGGCGAGAACACGGTGATGATCCGGCCGTGCTCGCGCGAGGAGCTCGTCGGCGCCCGGCGGCTCGTGTGAGCCGCCTTGCGCGTCGAGAATACGACGTTCTCGGTCAGCTGCGGCAGCAGGAGGACGTCGGCAACGTCGGCGTCGAGCGCCTCCTCGAGCAGGGCCGACGCCTCGCCGGAGGCGAGCAGCACGACCGGGGTCCGGGTGTGCTCGCGGATCGCGGCCAGCTCGTCCTCCGGCAGCGACGCGCGCCGCGTGCCGTGGAGGATGGCGCCGAGGTGCCCGCCGGCGAGTGCCGCCGCCGCGTTGGCAACGTGCTCCTGGCGGCCGACCACCTCGACCTCCGGGTGCTCGACGAGCGCCGCGGCGAGCTCGTCGAGCCCGTCACACGCTCCCGTGATGAAGATGCGGGTCGGCTCCCGCGAGGATTCCGTGTTCATCACTGACCCTTCCCCTTCTTGAGACCGGCCGCGAGGATCGAGTCGGCCGTGTCGAAGCCGTCGGCGCTGTCCGTCGCCTTGCTGACGGGGCGCAGCTCGAACGACCAGTCGCCGTTCTTCATCATCCAGTAGAGCTTCCGCGACTGCGTGTCGGAGATGGCCAGGATGGCGGCGTACGGCGAGTTCGTCGCGGAGCCGAGGTGGCTGGCCACCTTCGACTCGGTCGGCGCCTGAAGCACCTTGATGTCGCGCAGGATCGTGCGGCTGACGTGCCGCTGCTGGCCCTCCGGGCTCGTCCAGGTCCCGACGACGTCGATGCGGTCGCCGTCCTGGAGCGTGCCGAGGAGCAGCTGGTTCGGGTCGCCGGGCACCGAGATCGCGCGCATCGAGCCCTTGAGCTGCCCGCGGATGCCCTGCTCGGTGAGCGGCTGGAACCGCTTGGTGCTCACCTGCTCGCCGGAGAAGATCTCCTGGGTCGCGACGAGCCGCTTGACCTGGGACGGGTCGGAGATTGCACCGGGGACGACGGCTGTGCGCTCGACGCGCTTGTGGGCCAGGCTCCCGGCGACCTCCGCGCCGGACGAGCCGGCGGGGATGTCGTGCGAGGCGACGTACACGTCCACGAGCTCCTGGCCCTGCTGGACGTGCTTCTTGTAGTTGCTCACGTAGAAGAACGTGAACATGGCCGCGAGCAGCGCGAGCGCCGCCGCGATGCCGATGTTCCGTACGCGGTACGTCAACACGGCGGCAGATCCTCCGTTCGAGTGGGGGGCGGAACGGAGCCGTTCACTCGACGCGCTCCGTAGTGCTGCTGTGCATGAGGCCGGACTTCACGACCAGCCCCAGCAGCGAGATGGTGTACGGGTACGTGGCGGTGACCGTCACGTCCGAGCCCTGCGCCCAGGTCGAGGTGACCGTGATCCCCAGGTCGCTCGCCTTGAGGTCGGTCGCGGCGGCCTGGACCTGGGTTGTCGTTGCCTGCGTCGGGTTCGCGACTTGGCGGGACACGGCGCCCTTCCGCGCGCCTGCCCGGACGGCGTCGGTCAGCGTCACGTAGTTGTTGAAGACGATGCCGAACTGGATGATCCCCAGCAACAGGAACAGGAGGATGGGCAGCACGAGGGCGAACTCGGTCATCGCCTGACCGCGCTGATTTCCGATGTGAATTCTCCTGAACATTTGCGGGGCGATGTCTCCTTGAAAACGTGAGGGCGGGCTCCCACTCGGGGAGTCCGCCCTCCAGGCCAAAAAGGGTTAGCCGATGTAGCCCGCGACGCGGCTGATTGCGTTCACGATGTTGCCCGAGAGGAGCGCGAGCGCGCCGAAGACGGCGATGGTGATCACGGCCAGGACGACGCCGTACTCCGCCATGGTCTGGCCTGCCTCGCTGTCACTGCGATTCAGGCGCTCGAGGTAGTCGAAGAGCTTCAGCAACTGATTCACCTCCTTTCGGCCGGTTCGAGCACTCCGTGCGGCAATCCGACGCTCGGCGGGGGGCGGCGTGGTGCCACCGAGGGTTTGCGGGGGATATGTCCGGACGGTCACGTGCATGAGGTCGGAGATTGGGACCCGAGGGTCAGCCGATGTAGCCCGCCACGCGGTTGATCGCGTTCACGATGTTCCCGGACAGGAGCGCGAGCGCCCCGAAGACCGCGATCGTGATGACGGCGAGCACGACGCCGTATTCGGCCATGGTCTGGCCCGCTTCGCTGTCACTGCGATTCAGGCGCTCGAGCAGGTCGAAGAACTTCGGCATCGGGGTCACCTCCCTTCGAGGTGTGAGGGCACGCCAGGCGGCGCGCCTGCGGTGGACGTGGGACGAGCGAATGAGGAGCGTCTGGGTGGAATTCGGGCGGACGGTAAGCGTGGTCACGGAGTACCTCCCTGGTGCGTTGGTTCTCGGCGTGGCCGCGCCGCCTCTTCGCTTGTCCATCCCGATATCGAAGTGCGAATTCGGCCGGGCTATCCCTCGCGCGGGTGAACGCCAGGCGGTTCCCCTCCAACGGGTGAAGCGAGTCGGTGAAGTGACTCCGATAGCTCGCCCAGGTTCCGTGTGCGGCGCGGATCTCACCGCCCCCGACAGAACGGAGTCTTCGATGAACCTCTCCGCCCCGCAGCCCCCCGTCGTTCGGACGCTGCTGCTCGTGCTGGGCGCTGTCCTCGCGCTCTTCCGGCGCTCCCTCCCGCCCGAGCCCGAGGCACCGCTGCAGCCCCTCGCCGCGCCCGCGCACGACCCGTGGGGCCATGCCTCGTCCGCGTGGCTGGACGAGGTCAACGCCGCCGCCGAGGCGGAGCGGGGCGGGTGGCTCGGCGAGCTGCGCACCGCTGCCGGCGACGAGCCGGACGATCCGGCCTCCGACGCGCGCCCGCGGCCCGTCCGCCGCGCCGGCGTGAGCCTCGCCTTCGTCGCGCTGTTCGCCATGGGCGCCGCGCTGACGGCCGCCGCCGGCGACCAGTTCGCGGGCGGCGTCGTGGGCGACGGCTCGCCGGCGGCGGTCGAGACCGTGGCGGACGCCGCCGGCGACCCCACCTCGACCGACGCGACGACCGAGGAGACGACGACGGACGCGGAGACGACGACTGGCGCGGTGACGACCACCACCGATCCCGCGGTGACGACCGACCCGGCTCCCGCCGCCGCCGACGATGCGCTCGCGCGCCATCCGCAGGCTCCCGCGCCGGCGGCGACTCCGGCCCCGCACGCGGCCCCGGTAGCAACGCCGTCCTCGGCGCCCGCCAAGCCGGCCGCGCACCCGACGGTCGTGCGGAAGGCCTGGCGGGCGCCCGCGAAGAAGGCGGCTGCGCCGCTCGTCGCACCGATCCCGGCGAAGCATGTCGTCACGCGCCTCGAGATCGAGGCGTCGAGCGCGGGCGCGGCAACCGTCTGGCTGCACCGCGTCCTGCCGGACCCGACGCCGCCGTCGCACCGCCTGACGCGCGCGTTTGCGCAGGAGCTCCGGGCGACCGCCCGGCGCGATCACGTCGACTGGGCGCTGCTGCTCGGCATCCTCCGCGCGCGGGGCGACCTGGGCGCCGTGCCGGCCTCGCAGTCGCGCCTCAGCTCACTGGCCCGCGCGCTTGCGACCGCCGACCGCGGCTCGGCGCCGGTGCTGGCGGTCACCGGCGACACGGCAACCGCCGAGACGGCGGTGGCGCTCGCGCACCTGAGCCGCGCCGTGGGCATCGGGGCGCTCGTGCACGGGCTCGAGTGGGCGAAGGAGCCGCTCGGCAAGCGCCTGCTGAACGACCGCCGCGTGACGATCTACTCGGGGGGCCGGGGCGACATCGAGGCCGGCCGCGTCGACGTGCGCGTGCTCGCGCTCGTCGCGTTCCTTGCCGATACCTACGGCAGCGTGGACGTCTCGTGCCTGATCAGCGGCCACCGGCTGTACGCCCGGCCCGGCGTCGTCTCCGCGCACATCTACGGGCTCGCGGCCGACATCTCCGGCGTCGGTGGCACGCCGATCCTGGGCAACCAGGCGCCTGGCGGCATCACCGAGCAGGTCGTGCGCTCGATCCTGCTGCTCCCGGCGGAGCTGCGGCCGCGGCAGGTCATCTCGCTGCTCGGCCTCGGCGGACCGTCGTTCGCGCAGGCCGACCACTACAACCACATCCACGTGGGGTTCTGAGTGCAGGAGTTCCGCCTCGAGACCGGCGACGGGCGCACCGTGTGTGAGCGGTGCGCCCGCGCCGAGTCTCCGTTGCAGCGGATGCGCGGGCTGCTCGGACGCCGGTCGCTCGAGGCCGGCGAGGGCATCCTCCTGCGCCCGGCCGGCTCGATCCACACGGCGTTCATGCGCTTCGCGATCGATGCCGTCTTCGTCGACGCCGACGGCCGCGTGCTCCGCGTGGCGGACTCGGTTCCGCCGTGGCGGGCGACCGGCGCGAAGGGCGCGAAGGCCGTGGTCGAGCTGCCGGCGGGCACAGCCGCATCGGCCGGCGTCCGGGCGGGGGAGCGGCTCCTGCTCGACCCGGGTTAGCGGCGCCCGGCGACTCGGTCAGCCGGCCAGCTCGATCGAGCGGACGCCGAAGTCGTCGGTCGCGTCGGCCGGAACGCGTGCCTGCATCGCGGCCTTGACCTGCGACGAGTGGAACTTCGCACCTGAGCCTGGCCACGCGGGGGCGGGCAAGTATTTCCCAACAGGGGTGAAAAGCACCTGCTAGCTTGGCTCGCTCCCCGGCCAACTGGAGGAGAGGCAATGGAGACCGAGGAGACGAACGGCCACGCGGCCGCCCCGGCCGCGTCCAACGGCGGTCCGAACGCCGTCGTGACGGCGAACGACGTCACCCGCCGCTACGGCGAGGGTGACGCCGCCGTCGACGCCCTCCGGGGCGTCGACCTGAGCGTCGACCGCGGGGACCTCACGGCGGTGATGGGGCCGTCGGGCTCCGGCAAGTCGACCCTGATGCACATCCTGGCGGCGCTCGACCGCCCGACCTCGGGCTGGGTCGAGATCGACCACACGCGGCTCGGCGAGCTGAACGACAACGAGATCACGCGGCTGCGGCGCGAGCACATCGGCTTCATCTTCCAGTTCTTCAACCTGCTCCCGATGCTCTCCGCGGAGGAGAACATCACGCTGCCGCTCTCGATCGCCGGCGAGAAGCCGGACAAGGCGTTCTTCGAGGACCTGCTCAGGCGGGTCGGGCTCCAGGACCGGCGGACGCACCGGCCTTCCGAGCTGTCGGGTGGGCAGCAGCAGCGCGTGGCGATCGCCCGCGCGCTCGTCACGCGGCCGACGGTCGTGTTCGCCGACGAGCCGACCGGCAACCTCGACACCCGCACGAGCGCCGAGATCCTCGAGCTGCTCCAGCAGTCGGTGCGCGACTACGGGCAGACGCTCGTCATGGTCACGCACGACCCGCGCGCCGCGGCCATCGCCGACCGCGCGCTCTTCCTCGCCGACGGCCGCATCGTCAAGGATCTCGGCTGCGCGACCGAGCGCGAGGTGCTCGAGGCGATGGAAGAGCTCGCCCACTAGCCGTGCTCCGTGTCGCTCTCAGAGGCCTCTGGGGCCGGAAGCTGCGCGCGGTCCTGACGGCGATCGCGATCGTCCTCGGCGTGGCCATGGTCGCCGGCACGCTGTCGCTGACGAACGCGATCGACAGCGCGTTCAAGCAGATCTTCTCCGACACGTACGCGAGCACCGACGCCGTCGTCAGCGGGAAGACGTTCAACTACCAGGGCGACACCTCGCAGCCGCCGTCGATCCCGGCCGACCTGCTGCCGAAGGTGCGCGCCCTGGAGGCCACGGGCGTCGCGACCGGGATCGTCTCGGACCAGACCTCGGCCAAGATCATCGACCGCAAGGGCAAGGCGATCGACACCGGCGGCGCGCCCTCGTTCGGGTTCGGAGTCGACACCAGCCCGCAGTACCAGCGCTTCAACCCGCTGAAGCTGCTCGAGGGCCGCTGGGCAAACAGCTCGAGCGAGGTCGTCATCGACGTCCACACGGCCGACGACCAGCACTTCTCACTCGGCGACATGGTCGCCGTGGCGTCGCTGCACCCGGTCAAGAAGTTCAAGCTGGTCGGGATCGCGCGCTACGGCAACGTCGATTCGATCGGCGGGGCGACCTTCGCGGTGTTCACGATCCCGACCGCGCAGGCCCTGTTCGACCGCCAGAACGCCTACGACGGGATCTCGGCGGCGGCGAAGAAGGGCACGAGCGCGCAGCAGCTCGTCGACGAGATCAAGCCGATCCTCCCGCCGAACGCCCAGGTGCGCACGGGCGCGCAGGAGGCGAAGAAGCAGACGGACGACACCACGTCGTTCACGAAGTTCATCCGGTACCTGCTGCTCGCGTTTGCCGGCATCGCGCTCTTCGTCGGCGCCTTCGTCATCTTCAACACGCTCTCGATCACGGTCGCGCAGCGGACGCGCGAGTTCGCCACGCTCAGGACGATCGGCGCCTCGCGGCGCCAGGTGCTGCGATCGGTCATCGCCGAGGCCGTGGTCGTCGGCGCGCTCGCCTCGGTCGTCGGGCTGATCCTCGGGCTCGGGCTCGCGAAGTTCATCAAGTGGCTCTTCGACCGGAGCGGAGGCGGCATCCCGACCCAGTCGCTGTCGCTCTCGTGGAGCATCGTCCTCTGGGGCTTCATTGTCGGCGTCGGCGTGACGGTGCTGGCCTCGCTCGCGCCCGCGTTCCGCGCGACGAAGGTGCCGCCGATCGCGGCCGTGCGCGAGGGCGCCGTCCTCCCACGGAGCCGGGTTGCCCCCTTCACGCCGTGGATCGCGGGCGGGCTCAGCCTGATTGCCCTCGGCCTGCTCGGCTACTCGATGTTCGCGCCGTCGAGCTCGCTCGGAACCGGGCTCCGGCTGCTCTACATGGGCGTGGGCGTGCTCCTGCTCTTCACGGGCGTCGCACTGCTCTCGCCGCGGCTCGTGCGTCCGCTCGCCTCCGTCACGCATTACGTGGCCATCGGGGCGACGTGGCTGTTCCTGGCGATCGGGTATCCGGTGGCGCTCGCGTACTGGCTGCTGCGCTACGGCGTGTTCTCCGGCGACCGGCCGGCGGCGCGGCGGCTGGGCGCAGTCGTCGGAGGGCTCGCGCTGGGCGCGCTCCTGGGCGTGCCGTTCGCCCTGCTCGGTGTCGTGCCGCTCGCCGCCGCCGCCGCGGTGTTCCTACCCCTGCTCGTGCTCGTCATGTGGTTACGGACGCTGGTCACGCGGTGGCGCCCCGAGTGGCCGATGGAGTTCCCGAACCTCCGCATCGACGGGCAGATGACGCGCGTCGCGCGCGAGAACTCGCGCCGCAACCCCGGCCGGACGGCGGCGACGGCGGCGGCTCTGATGATCGGCCTCGCCCTCGTCACGTTCGTCGGCACGCTGGCGAACGGGATGAAGCAATCGAACCGCGGCGCGATCGAGGACCAGGTGAAGGCCGAGTACATCCAGACGTCGACCGACGGCTTCACGCCCTTCGTCGCGGGCGCCGGGGACGCCATCGCCAAGGCGCCGCCGGTCGAGACGGCTTCGCCGGTGCGCTACGACCTGGCGAAGGTCGACGGGTCGGCGCAGTACCTGAGCGGCGTCGATCCGGCCACGATCTCGAAGGTCTACAACTTCGACTGGAAGACCGGCTCGGACGCGACGCTGAACGAGCTCGGCGCAAACGGCGCCGTCGTCGACAAGAAGTTCGCCGATCAGAAGCACTTGCAGGTGGGCGACACCTTCCCGATCTCGGTGTCTGGCGGCACCTCGTCGACCGCTGTCGTCAAGGGCATCTACCGTGCGCCGCCGTTCTTCCCGATCCTCGGTGCGGCGAGCATCAGCGTCCCGGCGTTCGACAGGCTCTACCAGCGGCCGCGGAACGAGTACACGTTCGTGAACGTCAAAGGCGCGCCGGGCGACGCGACGCAGAAGCAGCTCGAGCAGGCCGTCAAGGAGTTCCCAGACAACAAGGTGCAGTCGCGGTCGGCCTGGATCACAGCCCAGGACAAGGACTTCAACAACTTCCTGACCTTCATCTACGTGCTGCTCGCGCTGTCGGTCATCGTCAGCCTGTTCGGGATGGTCAACACGCTCGCGCTCTCGGTCTACGAACGGACGCGCGAGCTCGGGATGCTGCGAGCGGTGGGGACGACCCGGCGGCAGGCGCGGCGCATGATCCGCCACGAGGGCGTGATCACGGCGCTGATCGGAGCCGCGCTCGGGATCCCGCTCGGCCTCTTCCTCGCCCTCCTCGTCACGAAGGCGCTGTCGCAGTTCGACGTGCGCTACGCCATCCCGTACGGGACCCTGATCGTGTTCGCCGTCATTGCGGTCGTCGCCGGGCTCGTCGCGGCGCTGCTGCCGGCGCGGCGCGCGGCGCGGCTCGACGTGCTCGAGGCGCTCCAGTACGAGTGAGCTCCAGCAGGCGCTCCGCGTAGGCGGGCGCCGTCGGCTCGTCCTCGTGGCGCACGAAGCACCACGTCTCCTCGGCCGCCGCTCGGATGTGCTCGGCCCACGGCGCGAGCGTCTCGTCGTCGTAGGGCGGCTCGCGCAGGCGCAGGTAGCGGAACGGCGCCGGCGACTCCGTGTCGTTGACGCGAACGGCGCCCGCCTCCGCGATCAGCGGCTCGACCCCGTCCCACGACTCGTCCTGCAGGTCGAAGGCGAGGCGGAGCTCCGGGTCGAGGGAGCCGAGCAGGAGCGTGAGCATGCCGTCGTCGCGTGGGCTCGTCAGGACGACGCGCACGGGGCCGAGGTGCTCTCCCAGGTGCCGGACGCGCTCGGAGAACGCGGTCACGATGCCGGGCCGGTTGCCGGGCAGCTTCGGCACGAAAGTGAACGACGGCGGGACGGCCTCCGCCCAGCGCCGGAACTGCTCCTCGGCGGGAAGGCGGTAGCCCGTCGTGTTCAGCTCGACGGTGTCGAAGCGGGACGCGTAGTACGAGAGGAAGTCCGCGCCGTCCGTGCCGGCCGGGTAGAAGCCCGGCTTCCAGCTCGGGTAGGCCCAGCCGGACGTGCCGACATGTGTGCTCTCTAGACTCGCCACTATGTCCACCATGCCCGAAGTCGTGACAGACAACGTCGTCGAGGTTCTCGATCACGGGTTCATCGCGCTCGACGGAGCGCTCGCATCAGACTTGGCCGTCGTGAACGGCGCGCGGGTCTCGTTCAACCAGGCCTCGGACGAGCTCGAGGAGCGTGATGCGGGGCTCATCCGCTTCCTAATCCGGAACCGACACGGGAGCCCGTTCGAGCACGGCTATTTCCGTTTCCTCGTCAAGGCGCCGCTGTTCGTCGTACGCGAACATCATCGGCATCGAGCCGGCCACAGCTACAACGAGTGGAGCGGGCGGTATTCCAAGATGGAGCCCGAGTTCTACGTTCCGGACAACGTCCGGACGCAGGTCGGAAAGCCAGGCGCCTACAGCTTCGAGCCGGTGGACGCCGAGACGCGCGACGCGACGCGTGCTGAGATCGAAGCAAACGCGACGCGCGCATTCCAGGCGTATGAGCGCCTACTTGAGCGGGGTGTCGCGAAAGAGGTCGCCCGGGCCGTGCTGCCGCTTTCGACCTACACGAAGTACTACTGGAGCTGCAATCCGCGCAGCCTCATGCATTTCTGCTCGCTGCGGAATCATGACGACGCCCAGTTCGAAATTCGTCAGTACGCCGCTGCCGCGGAGTCGTTTCTCGAGCGCTTGATGCCGGTGACGCACGAGGCGTTCATCGCCAACGGGCGAACGGCCCCGTAGCTACGTCGTCAGCACGACCGGCTGGCTCGTGGCGCCGCGGACGTGCCGCGTGATCACCCAGCCGGGGTGGCTGTCGAGCGTGTACGGCGCGTTCATCTTCACCTCGATGCGGTCCGACGACTGCAGGAACGTCCCGCACGAGACGAGCAGCTTCTGCGTCGTCCGGCCGCCCGACTTCACGGCGCGGGTCAGCCACAGCTCGTAGTAGCCGCCCTTGGGCAGCTTCTTCAGCCCGGAGACGGTCAGCGTCATCGGCACGTTGCTCTCGCTGCCCGACTTCTCCAGCGCGATCACGGCTCCGGCGGTCTGCGGAGCCAGAGCCGTCGGCCGCATCGGGATGCTGACGGCCTTGGTTGTGCCGCTCGAGCCCACGTTGCCGGCGAGGTAGCCGACGAAGAAGGCTGCCACGGCGATGCCCGCGGCCGCGACCAGCGCGGCGCCGAACCGGCGGCGCGGCACCGTCGTCAGCGCCGGGCGGCGCTCGCGCCGGCGCTCAGGCCGGATCACCGGCGCTTCCTCGAGGCTCGGCGGCAGCTCGGGCGGCGGCCCGGCGGCGAGGAGCAGGTCGTGCATCCGGCGGAGCCGTGCCTCCTCGTCCGGCGACGCCCCTTCCATCAGGTCGTCGAAGCTCGGCCCACTCACAGCAACTCTCCTTCCAGAACATCGGCGAGGCGCGCGAGGGCGGCGCGCGTCCGTGTCTTCACGGTACCCAGCGGGATGCCCAGGTAGTCGGCAACCTCACTTTGCGACAGCCCGCTCCAGTAGGCCAGCTCCAGCAGCACCCGCTCATGCTCCGGAAGCTCCGACACGGCGCGGTGGACGCGCCACGAGACCCACGAATCCTCGGTCTGCTCCGACGGCCCCGGCTCGGTCGACGGGAGGTCCGGCGGGTCGGCCGCCGGCTCCTGGCGCGCCCGGGCGCGGTCGGCGATCGCGTTGCGTGCGACGGCGTAGAGCCACGTCCCGCCCGCCCCGCGATCCGGGCGGTAGGTGCGTGCCGAGCGCCAGACCGACGTGAACGTCTCCTGCACCGCGTCCTCTGCCCGGAAACGATCGCCGAGGCGTCGGAGGGCAAGCCCGAACACCGGCCGCGCGTAGCGCTTGTACAGCTGCTCGAACGCGTCGCGGTCGCCCTCGGCCGTCCGGACGATCAGGTCCCCGTCGCTGTCGTGCGCGGGCGCCGCGCTCACGACGCGCTCGTAGCCAAGCTCATAGGCAATCGCGGCCATCGCATGGGATTACGATGCTCGGCCCGTGCCGGTTTGCAGGAGGCGTCCGCCGTCGACGACCAGCGAGGTGCCCGTCACGAACCGCGCGTCCGTCAGGTAGAGCACCGCGTCGGCGACGTCGTCCGGCGACCCGACCCGACCGAGCAGCGTCTCCGCCGCGCGTCGCTCCTCCTGCCCGGGATCGACGGCGACGGGGCCGGGCGCGACGCCGCAGACGCGCACCTCGGGCGCGAGCGCGCGCGCGAGCACGCGTGTGAGCATGGCTTGGCCGGCCTTGGCCGCACAGTGCGGCGCGAAGCGCGGCCACGGCTGGTACGCGGCGACGTCCTCGACCATGATGATCAGCCCGCGCGAGGCGCGCAGGTGCGGGGCGGCCGCCTGGGCGGTGAAGAACGCGCCTTTCGCTGTCGCGCCGGCTGCGCGGTCCCAGTCGTCCTCGGACACGTCCTCGATCGCGCGGGGCGCGAACCCGTCGGCGGCCGCGTGCACAAGTAGCTCGAGACCACCGAGCCTCGCCACGGTCCGTTCGACGAGCGACCGCGCGTCAGCGGCGCGGGACAGGTCGCCGTCGCTCCGGCCGGCACCGACGACGTCCCAGCCGGCGTCCCCGAGGCGCCGCACGATCGCCGACCCGACGCGGCCGGTGCCGCCGGTGACGAGTGCGCGCATCGGCGGAGTCTAGGTGGTACGCGGCTCGTAAAGGTTCTGGAAATCCCTCGACCGAGCGAGTTCGGGAGACGTCCCGATCGGGGAGACCCCCCGTATCTACGCGAGGGGGCCAACCGATGAAGATGCCGAAGATCCTGGTCACCGCCGTCGTCGCACTTGCCGTCGCCGCTCCAGCCGCCGACGCGGCGACCACCAAGACGGTGACGATCAAGACGGGCGGGTTCTCGCCCGCGAAGGTCACGATCGCGAGCGGGGACAGCATCACCTGGGTGAACGGGGACACCGTGAACCGCCAGGTCGTCGCGACCGGCGGCCAGTTCGCGTCGCCCGTGATCAAGCCGGGCGGCAGCTGGACGCGGCAGTTCAGTGTGGCCGGCACGTTCAAGTACCGCGACACGTTCAAGTCGGCGCAGACGGCGTCGATCGTCGTCTCCGGCCCGCCGCCGTCCGTGTCGCTCGCCGCGTCCGCGCCGATCGTCACGTACGGCGGCCCGGTGACGCTGAGCGGCAAGGTCTCGAGCGGCAAGGCGAACGAGCAGGTGATCGTCTACGGCAAGCCGTACGGCGAGGTGTCGTACGTCCAGCTCGCAACCGTGCTCACCGCGGACGGCGGGCTCTGGAGCTACACGACGACGCCGGCGCTCTTGACCAGCTACCAGGCGCAGTGGACCACCCTGAAGAGCGCCGAGATCCAGACCGCCGTCGAGCCGAAGCTGACGCTGAAGAGGATCGGCGCGTGGTTCGTGGCCCGCGTCGACGCCGCCCGCTCGTTCAAGAACCGCTCGGTCTACGTGCAGCGGCGCTCGTCGCTCGGCCAGTGGGTCAACATCAAGAAGGTGCGCCTCGGCACGGCGAAGACCCAGCGCTTCAAGCTCGCCGAGCTGCCGAAAGGGACGTCGCACCTCCGTCTGTTCATCACCGTGAACCAGGCCGGCGTGGGGTACCTCGCCTCGTCGAGCAGCGTGATGCTCGTCCGCCGCGCCTGACCGAAGTCGCTCCGGACCGATCCGTCGTGCGGGGGAACCAGCGGGTTCCTCCGCACACCCCGGTTACACTCCGCGGCCGTGGCGACGCTTGCCTTCAATACCCAGGAGATCGCCCCGCGCGAGCTGAAACCCGAGCTGCTCGAGCTCAACGGCATCTCGCGCGCGTCCGTCGAGGCGCATTACAAGCTGTACCAGGGCTACGTCGCGAAGCGGAACGAGATCCTCGGCAAACTCGCCGATGTCGACCTTGCCGCGGCGAACCAGGTCTATTCCGAGGTGCGCGCGCTCAAGGTGGAGCTGTCGTTCGCGGTCGGCGGGATCAAGAACCACGAGATCTACTTCGAGCACCTCGGCGGCGTCGGCGGCGACCCGGACGGCGCGGTTGCGAAGCTCGTCAAGCGCGACTTCGGCTCTGCCGCTGATTGGGCCGCGGACCTCAAGGCAACCGCGATGGCCGGCCGCGGCTGGGCCTGGACGGCCTACGACTGGGACGAGGGCCGCCTCTTCAACTACATCGGCGACACCCAGAACACGTACCCGATCTGGAACGCGACGCCGCTCGTCGCCCTCGACGTCTACGAGCACGCGTACTTCCTGGACTACGGCACAGACCGCGCCTCATACATCGACGCGTTCTTCCAGAACCTCGACTGGGGTGTCGTGAACGACTGGGTGTCGCGCTACGCAATCCCCATACGCTGAAGATCCGGCTCGCTCCGCTCGCCATGACGATCTTCAGCGTGATTTCCGATTACACGCGACTTCGCGCGGCGTGACTGCGGCGAGGCAAGCTCGCCTCCGTCGATCGGACTACTAGCTCCGGAGCCAGTCCTCGAGCGTCGTGTGACGCTCGACCGGCGTCCCGTCGCGGAGCTCATCCCTGATCTCGCCCACGGTGCCCCACCGCTCGGCTATGACGTCGTGGGTGTGGATGGTCTCGAAGTTGACCTGGCGTGAGAGCAGGAAGTCGCCGTCCGCGAGCGCTGGGTACGCCTCGACGACGCCAAAGAGCGCGTGGCGGACGGAGTCCTCGACGAAGCGCGGCTGGAGGTGCGCATGCTCGACGACGAAGACCTCGTCGGGGCGCTTGAGCAGCTCGTACACCGGCGCGCTCATCGACGCCTCGACGATCTCGACGAGCCGCTCCGCGTTCACGTTCGCGTCCGAGCCGACGTAGAGCGTCCCGGTTCCGCGCTGGTTGTGCGTGGCGACGGGGACGAGCTCGAGAATCCGTTTCACGTCGAGGTCGTCGAAGCCTGCGTCGAGCAGCCGCTCCTCCGCCCGCCCGGCGACGAGCCCCTGCGCGCACGGGCAGGCGTTGATGCCGTTGGCCTCGACGCCGACGAGGCTGCGTGCGCGGCGCTCCGAGACGGCCGCGATGCCGATCAGCCCCACCAGCTCCTGCGTCGCCAGCTTCGTCACCGGCGTCTCGCGCGCGAGCGGGTAGCGGGCGGCGATCCGCACCTCTGCCAGCCCGGCGCCCTGGCGCTCGACGATGCGGCGGGCGACGTGCTCGGCGAGCTCCTCGACGAGCGACGCCTCCTCGAGGACGACCGCCTCGATCGCCTCCTCGAAGAGCTCCGGGAAGCGCGACATGTGCACGCCCTTCTGGCCGGGGTCGAGGTCGACGGCGCAGTCGATGGTCGCCGTCATCAGCTTCTCCCGGCCCTGGTAGCGGATCCGGACCGCCTTCTCGACGCCGCGGACGCCCGCGCGGGACAGGGCGAGCCGCACCTCCGGCTCGGACGCCTGGAGATCGACGTCGCGCGTGTCTCGCTGGCGGATCTCGCTCACTACACTCGCGACCGTAGCACCGAGCACATGACGTCTCTGAACGACGATCCCCGCTTTCCCGAGCTCGTCTCGCTTGCCTGCCACGACCTGCGGACGCCTCTCGCGACCGTGGCCGGGTTCGCCGCGACGCTCGTCCGGATGGGCGACATCGACGAGCAGCGGCTGCGCTACCTGACGCTGATCGAGGCGGCCGCGACGCAGCTCGGCGAGATCGTCGACGACCTCGGCGTCGTCGCCCGCATCGAGGGCGGCCGCTTCGAGCCGGCGAGCGAGCCCGTCGACTCGCTCGACCTCGTCCGCATGGCCGCAAAGCAGCTCGGCAATGGCTCGATGCGCGTCACCGGCTCCGGGGCTGCCGTCCGGCTCGACCGCGAGCTCGGCGTGCGCGCCGTCTGCAGCATGGTGACCGCGGCCAGGCGCCACGGCGGGGTCGAGACGCTGGACGTCGCGGTCGACGGCAGCGGCGTCGAGCTGTCGCCGGTGAGCGCCGAGACGGCGGACATCGTCCGCGGCGACGACCTGCGCGACCTCGCCTCGGCCGCCGCGCGGCGCGCGCTGGAGGCGCAGGGCGCGACGGTGACGGCGCGCGACGGCGCGGTGCTCATCGCCCTGCCTTCCGCGTAGCGGCTCTCTACTCGCGGGCCGAGAGCGCCCGCGTGCGAGAGAGGTCGCGCTGCGCGACCCGCGCGGGATAGCCGAAGTAGAACCCCTGCGCCCCGTGGGAGCCGAGGCTTCGGACGAGATGGTGCTGCGCCTCCGTCTCCACGCCTTCCACCACGGTGTTCAGCCCGAGGCCCTTGCTCAGGTCGATGATTCCCCTCAGCAGGATGACGTCGGCGGCTGGGTCGTGGATCTCGGCGAGGAAGCTACGGTCGATCTTCACGACGTCGACCGGGAAGCGCTGGAGGTAGGACAGCGACGCGTAGCCCGTCCCGAAGTCGTCGAGGGCGAGCGTCACGCCGATCTCCTTGAGCCGCGCCAGCGCCTGCTCGAGGGCGCTCTCGGACGTCACGAGCACGCTCTCGGTCAGCTCGAGCATCAGGCACCGCGGGGCAAAGCCCGACTCCTGGAGCGCACGCTCGAGGTGGCTGACGAAGTCGGGGTGCTGGAACTGCCGCGCCGAGACGTTCACCGACATCTGCACGTTCCGCCCGTGCGCCGCCTGCAGCTCCGCGCCGCGCGCGCAAGCCTCGTCGAGCACCCAGCTCCCGAGCGGGACGATCAGCCCCGTCTCCTCGGCGAGCGGAATGAACTCGACCGGGCCGAGCACCCCCTCCGTCGGGTGGTGCCAGCGGGCGAGCGCCTCGTAGCCGCTGATCGTGTGCGTCTCGAGGTCGACGAGTGGCTGGTAGTGGAGCGTGAACTCGCGCCGGTCGATCGCCTCGCGAAGCTCGGCGATCCGCCTGGAGCGGTGCGTAGCCGATCGGTCGTGCGCCGGATCGAAGAACGCGTAGCCCACGTCGCGTTGCGTCTTGGCGCGGTACATCGCTGCGTCGGCCTCCTTGAGCAGCTCGGCGGCGTCACTCCCGAGCGAGATGCCGATGCTCGCTGTGACCGCGAGCTGGCCGGCCCCGAACGGGATCGGCTGGCCGATCGCATCGAGCAGCCGCTCCGCTGCCTGCACTGCCTCGGCGGGCTCCGCGCCCGTCGTCAGCAGCACCGCGAACTCGTCGGCGCCGAGGCGAGCCGCCGCATCGCCGGCCCGGATCGACTGCTGAATTCTTGCGCCGAGCGTCTTGAGCACGGCGTCGCCGGCGGCGTGGCCGTAGCGGTCGTTGACGCCCTTGAAGTCGTTGAGGTCGACGAAGAGCAGGGCCGTCTCGCGTTGCGGCTCGAGTCGCCGCATGGCCGACTGCTGGAGCTGCTCGTGGAAGAACGTGCGGTTCGCAAGCCCGGTGAGGGGGTCGTAGAACGCCAGCCGGCGCAGCTGAAGCTGCGCTTCCCGCTCGCCCGTGATGTCGAGCAGATAGCCCTGGAGATAGAGCGGTGCACCGTCATCGTCAACGACCACGACGCCCTCGTCGCGGACCCAGACCGTGCGCCCGTCGCGCGCGAGCAGCCTGTACTCGACGCTCAGCGGCTCGTGCGTGTCGTGGGTGCGCTGGTGCGCCCCCAGCACGCGGTCGCGATCTTCCGGATGCAGCGCCCGGACGAAGAGCGTCTCGTCGTTCGCCCACTCTTCGACCGTGTAGCCCAGGATCGCCTCGATCTGCGGGCTCGTGAAGATGTTCGAGCTCGCGGCGTCGAGGTTGTCGACGTACACGATCAGCGGCAGCGTCTCGACGAGCGTCCGGTAGCGCCGGACGATCTCCTCGTACGACAGGCCCTCGGAGGCAGGGGAGACCCGGCGGTCGCAGTCCACCATCCCAGAATGGGCGTCGACGAGCGGCAGGGATTCCCTCGGAAGGGTGAAGTTGACAGGGCTGCGAACAGGAGTCAGCGGCGGCGCGTCAACGGAGGAGGCGTGAGAGCCGCCGGTCCTTGAGCACCCGTCCGCCGGTCTGGCAGGTGGGGCAGTAGTAGATCGTGTGCTCCTCGAAGTCGACGCGGGCGATCGGCGTCCCGCACACGTGGCACGGATCGCCGAGCCGTTTGTGCACGCGGTACGTGCGCGCGTCGTTCGCGCCGCGCTCGCGCAGCTCGAGGCCGCGGCGCAGCTCGCTCTGCATCGCCGCGACCAGGCGGTCGGTCTCCTCGGCGTCCACCTGAGTCGAGAGCGCGTAGGGCGAGAGCTGCGCCGCGTGCAGGATCTCGTTCGACCAGGCGCGGCCGATGCCGGCGATCGCGCGCTGGTCGCGGAGCAGCGGGTGCAGCCGCCGCGAGTCGGCGGCCAGGATCTCGGCCATGCGCTTCGCGTCGACGTCGAGCGCGTCCGGCCCGAGGTGCGCGAGCTCGGCGTCCGCCGCCTCGGGCGTGAGCAGCCAGACGCCGGCACGCTTCTTCGAGCCGGCCTCGGTGAGGACGAGCCTGCCGCCGCCCTCGAACTCGAGCTTGAACGCCGGCGTCTTCGGGCCGGCGTCACCGGGCTTCAGCCACTTGAGCCGCCCCGCCGTCATCAGATGCACGAGCAGCACCAGCTCGCCGTCGTCGGTGGGGAACAGCAGCCGCTTGCCGCGGCGCCCGACACCCTCGAAGCTGCGCCCCTCGAGCGACCTGAGCGGCGGGTCGAACGTCTTCAGCGTCGCGATGTGCGCCGGGCCGGCCTGCACGACCGGCGACGCGCTGACGGGCGGGTCGAGGGCGCGGCGCCAGGCCTCCATCTCCGGCAGCTCGGGCATGTGTGAGACAGAGTACGGCCGGTGAACCAGCTCATCGTCGAGGTCGTTCGCGGTGACACCGTCGAGTCGCGGCACCGCGTGCACGCGGTCGCCGTCCGCGACGGACGGGTGGTCGAGTCCGCCGGCGATCCGCAGATCGTCACGTTCATGCGCTCGTCGGCGAAGCCGCTTCAGGCGCTGCCGCTCGCGCGGGCGCGGCCGGACATCGCCGACGACGAGCTCGCGATCGCCTGCGCGTCCCACCTTGCGCGGCCGGACCAGCTCGACGCGGTGCGGAAGCTGCTCGCCGCCGCGGGTGCGACCGAGGACGATCTCGAGTGCGGGGTGGACGGCGACCCGCCGTCGCGGCTCAACCACAACTGCTCGGGCAAGCACGCCGGGATGCTGAACACCTGCCGCGCCCACGGCTGGGACTTCGAGGGCTACCGCCTCCCGACGCACCCCCTGCAGCAGCTGCTGCTCGCCGAGGTGGCGGCCGCCGCCGGGCTCGAGCCGTCGGACATCGCGACCGGCGTGGACGGCTGCGGCGTCGAGAGCTTCGCGATGCCGCTCGAGCGCATGGCCGCCGCCTTCTCGCGCCTCCCCTCCCTGGAGGGCGGCGCGGCCGTCGTGCGCGCGATGCGGGCGCATCCTGAGCTGATCCGCGGCCCGGGCGCGCCCGACACCGTTCTGACCCAGTTCGCGAAGGGCTGGATCGCGAAAGGCGGGGCGGAGGCCCTGATGTGCGCCGCGGGTCCCGACGGCACCGGGTTCGCGCTCAAGGTCTCCGACGGCGGCAACCGCGCGGTGCGCCCCGCGACAGCCGCGTTCGCGGCCCGGCTGGGGATCGATCTTCCACAGCTTGCGGTGGTATCGGTGGAGAACAGTCTCGGCGCGCGGGTCGGTCAGATCCGCGCTGTTCCTTGAGACAGCAAACAACCTCTCAAAGTCGCAAACAAACTATTCACATTTTGTGGATCCGGTAGTACCATCCCGCCCGCGACAGGGAGCCGGGACGAAGACCGGCTCTCTTCGTGCTCAGGTAGGTCCCCCCCGTCCACCAAGCGCGAGGAAAGCCGAGGCCCGATGCTCACCGTCGATATCGCTCTGCCCGACGTCGAGGAACTCCACAAGCTCGTCCAGGAGGGCACGGAGAAAGGGTTTCTTACTTACGACGAGATCGTCGCCGGGCTCGAGGAAGTCGAGCTCACCAAGGAGCAGGTCGAGGACTTCTACACGTACCTGATCGACCACGGCATCGAGCTGATGGAGGGCGAGCAGCACAAGCGCCCCCCGCACGAGCAGCCGGAGCCCGAGGAGGAGAAGGCGCCGAAGATCGACCTGACGGTCGAGCCTTCGCTCGACTCACTGCGGCTGTACCTGCGCGAGATCGGCAAGGTGCCGCTGCTCACCGCCGACCAGGAGGTCTACCTGGCCAAGCGGATCGAGCGCGGTGACATGGCCGCCAAGACGCACATGATCGAGGCGAACCTTCGGCTCGTCGTCTCGATCGCGAAGGGCTACCTCGGGCGTGGCCTTTCGTTCCTCGATCTGATCCAGGAGGGCTCGCTGGGCCTCATCCGCGCGGTCGAGAAGTTCGACTACCGCAAGGGCTACAAGTTCTCCACCTACGCCACCTGGTGGATCCGGCAGGCGGTCACTCGCGCGATCGCCGACAAGGCGCGCACCATCCGCATCCCGGTACACATGGTCGAGAAGCTGAACAAGGTCGTGCACATCGAGCGCCAGCTCGTCCAGCGTCTCGGCCGCGAGCCGAAGCCGGAGGAGATCGCCGAGGAGCTCGAGATCACCACCGAGGAGGTCCGCGACATCCTCCGTATGGCGCAGCTGCCGGTCTCGCTCGAGAAGCCGATCGGCGAGGAAGAGGAGTCCGAGCTCGGCGACTTCGTCCAGGACGAGCAGGCCGAGTCTCCGTTCGACTCGGCGTCGCTGTCGCTGCGGCAGCAGGACATCCGCCGCGCGCTCGACTCGCTCCCGGAGCGCGAGCGGAAGGTCATCGAGCTGCGCTTCGGGCTGACAGGCGACCGGCCGCGGACGCTCGAGGAGGTCGGCCGCGCGTTCAACGTCACGCGCGAGCGCATCCGCCAGATCGAGAACAACACCCTGAAGAAGCTGGAGACGCTGCCGGAGGCCCAGAGCCTGTTCGACTGCGTCTAGCGCCGCGCGCGAAGTAGTTTGCGAGCCGAAGGGGCCCCGGATGGGGCCCTTTCGGCGTGGGGCTGTCCCCGAAGGGGGCTGTCCCCAGTGAACGGGCAATATCTCGGTCTTCGGCAACCCTTTCGGCCGAGGCCGGGCACTGTCCGATGCACGCACTTGGGACAGCCCCCTTCGGGGACAGCCCCCCGGCCGCGGCTCACCCACTGCGGGCGATTTGCCTGGAATCTGGGTAATTCTCGTCTTGTAGAGCCGCGGGGCCCGCTGTAAGACGAGAAGTGAGTGCGGATGCGGTGACGCACTCGATGACGCAGCTAGGGGGAAGCCGCGACAAGTGGGGGAGGGTTCGTGAGGGGTTTCTGCGTTGGCGTGGCCTGCGCCTTTGCGCTCGTGCTCGTCCTGTCGGCCGGTCCGGCGGGCGCCGCGACGAGCCCGCTTACACGCTGGGACACGCAGGAGGCGAATGTGCCGTACCTGGCGTGGGCCGGCAGCTCCGTGCGCCTCGTCTACTGCACCAATCAGATCAACGTCACCACGCGCTGGACGAAGACGATCATCGGCTTCAACCAGACGACCGACGTGATCGTCGAGACCTGGGGCGACAACGCGTTCCCGCAGCCGACGGTCGAGCCGGGCAGCGTCCAGTACTTCTGGGGCAGCGGGGAGCACAAGGGCGAGCGCTGCGTGCAGGCGACCGTCACCTCGGCGGCCGCCGGGCTTGCGCGCATCCAGTTCGCCATCGAGCGCCCGGCGCCGCTGTGCCCGTACCGGCACAACTTCCTGGTCGGCTGGATGACCCCGCTCACGCCGGGCATCCGCGAGGTCTCCGCGGCCACGGGCCCGAACGACGCGCCCGGCGGCGGCGGCATCCTCGGCGACGCCTCCGGCGACGGCAACTTCTTCGCCGGCGATGCGCCCGGCCGCGTCCAGGTGGAGGTCTTCGGCTCGCTGCCGATCGGCCCGAACTGGTCGGGGCTGACGACGCTCACCGGCGGGCAGTACCCGTCCGCGATCCGCCTGCCCACCGAGACGGACGGCTCGACGTACTGGGACGACCTCGCGCATTCGCTCGGCGGCGTGGACTGGTGGAAGTGGGACATCCACGACGACCGCGCGCGCACCGAGGGGCATGTAGCCGGCACGGTCTGCGACGGGCCTGACCCCGCGATCGACGCCGTCGATGCGTGCCTGGGCGCCGACGTCTTCGGCGGCGACGGGCGCTACAGCACGGCGTTCGCGGACATGAGCGCCGCGCCGACGATCGGCCCGTACGACCCGCTGCGCCCGCTCGAGACGCTGCTCTCGGACGGCAAGCTCGACGCGGGCGACGTGCCGATGCCCTCGTCCCTCGTCGAGGTTCAGATCAAGCCGAACACCGGCGGCACCGACATCGGCGGCATCGGCTCGCTGGCCGTCGCCGACCCGACGCAGCCCGCGACGGCGCCGGAGCTCGCACGCTGGCAGGGCGTGCTCAAGTGCGTCGCCTACACGCGCGACAACCTGTGCACGACCTCGCGGCACAACCACTACGCGCCGTATTACCGGACGTGGCTCCCTGCCACGGCCGCGCGCCTCGGCTCGACGGTCGACGATCCCTCGAGCAACTGGCCGAACTACGAGGCCTCGGGCGTCACGGGCCCGTTCCTCGGCGACAACTCGCCGGCCGGCTACCTGAACTGGGGCCTGTACGGCTACTGGCAGCTCGCCGCCATCCTCGGCTACGGGCCGGGCGGCGCGACCAGCTGCCTCCGTGCGCACGACAACGACCCGGCGACGCCGGACTTCCGCATGCGTCCGTCGGGCCCGCAGCACGTCGCCGTCTTCTCGGACGAGCACGGTGAGGCGCAGGTCTTCTTCGACCCGGGCGTCGACGCCTTCTGGGACCAGCTCGGCGTGAAGGGCGACCTCTCGACCGCCTGCGACCTCGAGGGCATCAACCCGATCGGGATCGCGCAGATCACGGCGACCGCGCGCAACCCGTGGCTGCCCGCGAGCGCCGCCGGCCCTCCGTCGGCCGTGCTGACGAAGACGCTGCGCTCGAAGTTCCACAAGGACATGAAGTGCGTTCCGGTACCGGGGACGGTCACGAACGGCGCAGCGACGTACATCTGCACCGCGGTCGGCATCGACGTGAACGGCCAGCCGTTCACCGGTGAGCGCGTCTGCTTCACCTCGCAGCTCACCGGCATGACGCCCTATCCGCCGGGGACGCCGGGCGATCCCGTCCAGGGCGGCGTCTGCGTCACCCTCGACGCCTCCGGCCACGCCTCCGTGCAGCTGCCCTGCAAGAACGCGAAGTCGAGCGTGATCGCCAACTTCGAGCAGGAGGGGATCATCCGTGTGGACGTCGTCGACTGCCTCGCAGTGCTGCCGCCGACCACGACGACTACGACGACGACCACGACGACGACCACCACCACCAGCACCACCACCACGCGGCCGCCGACGACCACAACGTCGACCACGACGACCGTCCCGCAGACGACGACCACGCGGCCGCCGACGACCACCACGACGCCGCGGCCCTACGCGGATGTGTGCCCCAACCTGCCCGGCAAGCAGAAGGTCGTGCCGAAGGGCAAGGTCAAGATCAAGGGCAAGTGCGTGCCGAAGCCGAAGAAGATCGTCGTCAAGAAGGCGAAGAAGGTCAAGCGCAAGCCGAAGCCGCCGAAGGTCTGCTACATCCACGGCCGGCCGGTCGCACCCTGCGTCCGCGGCAAGGGCTAGCTTCAGGAATCACTCCATTTCTCCCCGAATATCGGCTTGAGCGCGCCGTCCTGAGGTGGTATGAACGGGATGTCCACGGGCGCAGTGCCCGGAAGCGCTTGGGGGAGGTGTAGCCGGCAGCGACGTAGGCGGCACAACCGCGCAGCCGGAGGCTCGCGGGATGTCCGGATACCACCGAGGGGAAGCGCGGCGGGGCCCTGCGGGGTCCCGCCGTCATTACGGATATGCGGACCCTGGTTGTTAGTCGGCGCGCCGTCACGGAGAATCGGCCAGCGTGCAGGACGATGCGAATACCCTCGCCGTCCAACTGGCGGATGCAGCGCGGCAGGCGAGTCGCGACGACCACGCCATCCGTGACGCAGTCCTGCCCGGCCGCCGGGCGCTCCTGGTCGATCAGCATCCACTCTGGCACGAGGCGGTCGAGCTCGTCCTGCGCCGCCTGGAGGTGGAGGTCGCAGGCCGGTTCGTCGACGCCGACTTGGCGATGGCCGCGCTCGAAGAGGACTCCGCCGACCTGCTGGTCGTCGACGTTGACGTCGGCGGCACGTCGGACGGGATCGGGCTCGTGCGCCTCGCGCGCACCCGCCGGCCGACGATCCGCATCGTCGTCCTGACGCTCGACGACAGTCCCGCCCGCGTGCACTCGGCGCTCACCGCGGGCGCCGACGCCTACGTGCTCAAGGCCGCGCATCCGGACGACCTCGCCACCGCCGTCCGCCAGAGCTTCACGCACTCGATGTACCTGGCCGCCCCGCCCGCGGGCCTGCCGCACGAGACGACTCCGCTCACCGCGCGCGAGGTGGAGATCCTGCGCCTGGTCGCCGAGGGCTACTCGAACCGGCGCCTCGCGGAGATCCTCTCCGTCAGCGAGCCGACGGTGAAGTTCCACCTCACGAACGTCTACCGCAAGCTCGGCGTCGGCAACCGGACCGAGGCGAGCCGGTGGGCGCAGCGCCACGGCCTGCTCGCCGCCACGACGCGGCGGGACTAGCCCTCCTGCCTCAGGCTGTGGGCGCCGCGCGGTCGCCCGCGACGAAGAGCCGGCAGTGCGGGCACTTGTACCCCTGCGCGCGCCCGGACAGGCCCGTGAGCGCCGCGGCGCTGAACGTCCGCTTGCAGTGCGGGCAGGTCACTTCGCGGCCACCGTCGGGCTGAAGCGAGTCGGGCACCCATCCACGCTAGCAACCGCAATTCACCCGTAGCGGCTACTTGACGCGCCGCCCGTGCCGTCGGAGACTCGATGGACCCCTCGGCCCCCACCGGGCCTCGCCCTCCGCGGGTCGTTGACGGCTGGCGCGAAACGCCCCTGCGGCGGCACCTCACTCGAAATCCGGCGCGCCCAGGCACGGCGCGCGCAAGCGTCCGCGGCCACTCCCCCGAAACCCGTCGCCCGCCTTTGCTGTCATCCCCCGGCGAGGCGGGCGACGGTTACTTTTTTTCGTGGGGCTGTCCCCGGCTTCTACGACCACAGCCGCCCCTCCAGCGACATGAGGGGGCTGTCCCCCGTGGTTGAGCCGGTCCGTCGCCGAAACACTGGGGACAGCCCCCTTGTGTTACCGAAGGGCCGGCGGTGGGAGGAGGGGACCCGGGGACAGCCCCGCAGCGCGTGGCTCTTAGCTCTCGAGGGCGGCGTTCGGGACGACTACCGGGCCGGGCACAAGCTGGGGCCTGCGCGATGCGAGCTCGGCCACCTTGCCGTCCTCCTTGGCGACCAGGTCGATGAACTCCTTGCGCTGGCTCAGCCAGGCGGTGAGCTCCTCGGCGGGGACGGGCCTGCTGATCAGGTAGCCCTGCGCCAGGTCGCAGCCGAGGTCGCGCAGCTCCGCCCAGATGTCACTCGACTCCACGCCCTCGGCGACGACCCGCAGCCCGAGGTTGCGGGCCAGGTCGATCGTCGAGCGGACGATCGCTCCGTCGCTGCCGTCGGCCGACATGCCCAGGACGAACGACTTGTCGATCTTGACCGCGTCGACCGGCAGCCGTTTCAGATACGCGAGCGACGAGTAGCCGGTGCCGAAGTCGTCGATCGAGAGCTTCACGCCCATCTCGCTCAGGCGGCGCAGCACCGACATCGCACGGAACGGATCGGCCATGATCGTGTTCTCGGTGATCTCGAGCTCGAGCGTGGTCGGCGCGAGCCGCCACCTCTCGAGAATCTCGGTGACGCGGTCCGGGAAGTTCAGGTCGAGCAGGTTCCGCATCGCCATGTTCACGGCGACGCTGATGTTCATCCCGCTGTCGCGCCACTCGCGGCACTGCCTCAGCGCCTCGTCGAGGACGTACAGCGTCAGCGGCCCGATCAGGCCGGTGTGCTCCGCCAGCGGGATGAACTCGTCCGGCGGAAGGAGCCCCCGCTCCGGGTGAATCCAGCGGACCAGCGCTTCGACGCCCTCGACGTCGCCGTTCGTGAGGATCGCCTTCGGCTGGTAGTAGACCGCGAGCTCGCGCTCGTCGATGGCGCGGCGCAGCTCGCCGACGAGCGTCAGCCGGCTCGGGTCGTACTCGTCCTGCTGCTCGTCGTAGATCTCGAACAGCGAGTTCTTCGTCTTCGCCTGGTACATCGCGACGTCCGCGCGCTGCATGAGCGTGTCGACGTCCTCGCCGTGCTCCGGGTAGATGCTGACGCCGATCGACGTCTCGATTGCCAGCGGGAGGTTGTTGAGGATGAAGGGCTCCTCGACCGCACTGCGGATACGCTCCACGACCTCGTTGACCACCCGCCGGTCGGGCAGCGACGGCAGCAGCACGCCGAACTCGTCGCCGCCGAGGCGAGCCACGGTGTCGGACTCGCGCAGCGCCTGCTGAAGGCGCGAGCCCAGCTCCTGCAGGAGCAGGTCGCCGTAGTGGTGTCCGAGCGTGTCGTTGATCTCCTTGAACCGGTCCAGGTCCATGAGCAGGACCGCGACGTCCTTGCCCTCCTCGTGCGCGTCGTAGAGCGCGTACTGGATGCGCTCGCCGAACAGCGAGCGGTTCGGCAGCTCGGTCAGCGGGTCGTGGAGCGCCTGGTATTCCTTCTCGGCCGCGTGCAGCTCGAGCTCGTCGGCCTGCCGGCGCAGGCGCCGCGAGGCGCCCGCGACGATCCGGAACAGCACCAGCCAGACCATGCCGATGCCGGCGAGCAGCAGCAGGTAGACCGTCCGCGTCTCGTGGCTGATCTCCTTGGCGATCGGGCCGTACGGCAGGAAGAAGTTGATCGCGCCGAGCGGCGGGGCGTTGTCCACCTTCTCGATCGGCACGTAGATCTCGAGCACCTTGCCGACGGACTCCTGGCCGCTAAGAGCCTCCGCACTGTTCAGGTTCGTGACCGTTGCGACCGTCTGGCCGGTCAGCGCCGAGTGGAGGTCGGGGAACAGCTGGTAGCGGTTCCCGATCTGATCCTTCTTGTCGGAGTAGACGACGATGCCGTTGCGGTTCCAGATCTTGATACGGGCGAGGCCATCGTCCAGCTTCTTGGTCGAGAGCGCACTGTCGAGCGCCTCCCGATGCTTCTTGCTCAGCAGGCCGCCGGCCAGCTCCGGACCCGTGATCTGCGACTGGAAGCCGAGGCGCGCGATCAGGTCGGCTGAGGTGGACGCCTGCGCGAGCGTGCGGTCACGCACGCGATGGGCGAGGTACGTCCCCAGCACCAGCCCCATCGCGAGCAGCGGGACGGCGCTCGCGAGAGCGAACTTTCCGAGCAGCCCAAGGTGGAAGGAACGCCGCATTCCTGGGGATCTATCGACGGTGAGGGAGGCCGGGAAGCTAGCTCGATCGAGTGATCAGGCGAGCCGGTCGCCCGTCACGCGGCGAACCTCTTCGACGGAGGTGACCCCTGCGAGCGACTGGCGCAGCCCGTCCTCGCGCAGCGTGATCATGCCCTGCTCGACGGCGGCGGCGAAGATCTGGTCGGTCGAGCCCTCGACGAGGCCGCGCAGCTTGCCCGCCAGCGGCATGACCTCGTAGAGCGCAACCCGGCCGCGGTAGCCCGTGTCGGCGCAGCGCGCGCAGCCGGCCGCCTTGTAGAGCTGGCCCTCGCCGATCGCGTCCAGCTCCGAGCGCTCGTCCGGCGTCGCGTCGTACGGCTGCCGGCAGTCGAGGCAGAGCCGCCGCGCGAGCCGCTGCGCGACGATCGCGTTGATCGACGTGGAGAGCAGGTTCGGCTCGACGCCCATGTCCTTGAGGCGGGCGATCGAGCTCGCCGCGTTGTGCGCGTGCAGCGTGCTGAGCACGAGGTGGCCGGTGAGCGCCGCCTGCACGGCGATCCGGGCCGTCTCCTCGTCGCGGATCTCGCCGACGAGCAGGACGTCGGGGTCGGCGCGCAGGATGGTGCGGAGGCCGCGGCCGAACGTCAGGCCGCTCTTCATGTTGACCTCGACCTGGGTGATGCCCGGGAACTGGAACTCGACCGGATCCTCGATCGTGGTCAGGACGCGGTGCGGCTCGTTCAGGACGTGCAGCGCCGCGTACAGCGTGGTGGTCTTGCCCGAGCCGGTCGGGCCGCAGGTCAGGACGGCGCCGTACGGCTGCTCGATCGCGCGCCGGAACGCCTCCTCGGCCTCCTTGCTCATGCCGAGCTCGGGCAGGCTGAGCGCCTTCGAAGCGACGCCCGCGATGCGCAGGATGACCTTCTCGCCGTAGGTCGTCGGGAGGACGGCCATGCGGAGGTCCATCGGGCTCCCGGCGAAACGGATCGAGACGCGGCCGTCCTGCGGCAGTCGCCGCTCGGCGATGTCGAGCTCGCCCATGATTTTCAGGCGGCTCGTAACGGCAGCCTGCATCGACTTCGGGATCGTGGTGAGCTCGCGCGTGACGCCGTCGATGCGCGCACGGACGACGAGAGCCTTCAGGCCCGGCTCGAAATGGATGTCGGACGCCTCCTCCTCGATCGCGCGCGACAGCACCGAGTGGACGAGCTTGATCGCCGGCGCGCTGGTCGCGGTCACGTCGCGGACGTCGGCGACCTCGTCCTCATCCTGCGTGACACCGCCCTCCTCGCCGTCGAGGTGGAACTCGACGCGGTAGAGCTTGCCGAGCGTGCGCTCGAGGTCGTGCTGGTCGGCGACGGCGAACTCGACATTCATGCCGAGGGCCAGCCGCAGGTCGTCCGAGGCGAGCACGTCGGTCGGATCGGCCACGGCGACGAGCACCTTGTCCTCGTCCATGAAGCGAATCGGCACGGCGCGGTAGCGGCGCGCGAGGCGCTCTGGCAACAGGTTTGCGGCCGCGTCCTCGATCTCGATCTTGAGCACGTCGATGAAATCGACGTGATGCTGCTCGGCGAGGGCGCGCGCCAGATCGGCGCTCGGCACCCAGCCGCGGTCGACGACGATCTCGCCGAGCCGCTTGCCGGTCTCCGCCTTCTCCGCGAGCGCCTCCTCGAGCTGCTCCGCCGAGAGCAGCCCGGCCCGCACGAGCATCGTGCCCAGGCGCACGCGGCTCTGCTGCGGCCCTTGCGGTGCGGCGTCGACCCCCCCGGCGACGCTGGAGGGAACGCGGAGCGGCTTGAGCGTCTCCATACGCGGCCTCTATCGGCCGAACGAGGGATATGCCTGAGGGTCAGTTGGCCGGCGGACGCTGCTCCGGATACCGGGGCAGCCCGTCGTCCGGGATCGGCTCCCAGTGCGCGGCGTAGTCCGTGTAGATGCGGTACGAGGGCCGCACGCCGGGATCCTGGTCGAACGTGCCCATGCGCACGCCCGCGATCTCGCCGGTCTCCTCGTTCCTGCTCCAGAGCGCGCCGCCGCAGTTCGAGCAGAAGCACTTCGGCGACCCGCCTTCGGGCTCCCAGCACCGGATCAGCTCCTCGCCGGCCGTGATGCGGACGGACCCGGGCACCACGCGAGCCTGCGCCGACGCGGCCGTGCCCGTGCGCCGCTGGCAGCGCGTGCAGTGGCAGTAGCTCGCGAAGAGCGGCGGCTCCGTTAGCTCGTAGCGCACACCCCCGCACAGACACTGTCCGGTCACGTGCCCTTCACGCCCGCAACTCTATGCACGGCATGCCGACGTTCGGCGGAGGCGAGCTTGCTCGCCGCAGCTACGTCGCGCGAAGTCGCGTCACTCCTCTAACCGCGAAAAATCGTCAGCCGGATTCTTCGCGGGAAACCAGTTCCACCTGCCGAGAATCGCCATCAGCGAGGGCACGAGGAAGACGCGCACGATCGACGCGTCGATCGCCACGGCGAGCGCGATGCCGACGCCGACCTCCTTCACGAGGACGACCCCGGAGGTCGCGAACGCCCCGACGGCGATGCAGAAGAGCAACGCCGCCGCCGTGACGATGCGCCCGGTGCGCTCGAGCCCGACGGCGACCGCTTCCCGGTTCGGGAGGCCGGCATCCCAGCCTTCCCTGATCCGCGTCAGCAGGAAGACGCCGTAGTCGGTCGCCAGGCCGAAGGCGATTGCGAACAGCAGCACCGGGAGCGTCAGCTGGAGCGCGCCCTGGCCGCGATAGTCGAGCAGCCCCTCGAGGCGCCCGTCCTGGAAGACGAAGACGAGCACGCCGAACGTCGCCGTCAGCGTGAGGAAGTTCATCACGAGCGTCTTCAGCGGCAGCAGCACCGAGCGCGTCGCCAGGTAGAGGAGGGCGTACGTCACGAGACAGAGCAGGATCAGCGCGAGCGGCAGGCTCGAGCCGATCGAGTGCTTCTGGTCGAGGAACTGCGCGGTCGCGCCGCCGACGAGCCCGCTGCCGGGAAGCCCGCGCATCCCCTCGACGAGCCGCTTCGAGTGGTCTGACAGGAACGGGCTGCCCGACGACGCCTCCACCTCCCAAACGCCGGCGGCGAGCCGGCGCGGCGGCCGCACGCGCGCGGTGCCGGGCAGCACGTGCACCGCGGCGGCGTACCGGCGCGCGGCCTCGGCATCACCGCGCACGACGGCGAACGCGGGCGAGGTGAAGGCAGGCGCGAAGTCACGGCGGAGCGTCTCGTCGACGACGCGCGAGCTCGCGCCCGGCGGCAGCACGCCGGCGTCGATGCCCGTGAAGCGCATGGACAGGAACGGGATCCCGAGCACGACGAGGAGGGTCGCCGCGGCCAGCGCGACCGGCACCGGGCGGCGCATGATCGCGTGCGCCAGCCGGTACCAGCCGCCCTCGTCCGCCGGCCCCTGCGGCGGCCGGCGGCGCACCGAGAGCGCGTCGATCCGCGGCCCGAGCAGGGCGAAGAGGGCGGGGAGGACCGTCAGCGCGATGATCCCGGCGAGCGGCCCGACGAGGCCGCCGGCGATGCCCATCGAGCGCAGGAAGCCGAGCGGGAAGACGGCGAGCGTGGCGACGGCCGCGCCGACCGTCACGGACGAGAAGGCGATCGTCCGGCCGGCCGTCCGCAGCGTCGTGCGGATCGCATCGGGACTGCCCATCTCCTCGCGGTAGCGCGAGACGAGCAGCAGGCTGTAGTCGATCGCAAGGCCGAGCCCGGCGCCGGTGACGATGTTGAGCGCGTAGGGCGACACAGGCGTGATCGCGTCGAGCACGCGTAGGAGCAGGAGCGCCGCAAGGATCGTCAGCCCGCCCACCACGAGCGGCAGCAGGGCCGCGACGACGCTGCGGAAGACGAACAGCGCGATCAGGAAGAGCGCCGGAAACGCGAGCGCCTCGGCGCGGGTGAGGTCGCGCTGAACCTGGTGGTTGACCTGCACGACCGCGATCGCCGGCCCGCCCACGGCCGTGCCCGGAACCTGCGCCAGGCGTCCGTCGACGCGTTCGGCCGCCTTGCGCCAGCGCTGCTGCGAGATGCCGCCGCGCGCGAAGGCGGAGACCACGGCCTCGCTCCGGTCGCGCGAGCGCAGCGGAGGCCCGAGGGCGGGGAAGACCGGCTCGGAGCGCACGAGCGCCGCCACCCGTGAGAGCCGAGCGGGCGTCGGCCGCTGCACCAGGACGAGGAGCTGCGGCGCCGCGGAAAGCTTCGACGCGTCCTCGACTGCGTTCTCGGCGCGCACGCTCTGCGCATCACCCGGCAGGAAGTCGTTCGAGGCGCGTCCGAGCCGCGCCGGCACCCCCAGCCCGAGCACGGCGGCGACCACCGCGAGGGCCACGGTGACGGCCAGCACCCGGCGCGGGTGTGCGGTCGCGAGGCGCGCAAGCCTATCCATGCAGGTAGTCCGTACCGGCAGTGCGGGCGGTTACCGGTTGTGAAAGGCGCCTGAGCGCGAGAGAATCGCGCAGAAGTCTCAGAAGACCCAGACGAAAGGACAGGGAATGGACGACATGAAGACCTCGGCCGCGTGGACGGGCTGGGTCGGCTTCGCGGCGATCATGCTCGTGATCATCGGAATGATCGACGCCTTCGAAGGCCTGATCGCGATCATCCGCAGCGAGTACTACCAGTACACCCCGAACGGGGTCATCATCTTCGACACGACGAAGTGGGGCTGGCTCTCGCTGATCTGGGGCATCCTGCTGGTGCTCGTCGGCCTGGCGCTCGCCGCGAAGTCAGGCTGGGCGCGGTGGACGGCGGTCATTCTGGTCATCGTGAACCTGCTCGGGCAGCTTGGCTGGCTCGGGAACAGCCCGAACCCGGTCTGGACGCTCACCGTGATCACGCTGCAGATCATCGTCCTGTTGGCGCTGACTGTGAAGTGGAGCGAGGTCTCCGCCGGTAGTACCTCTTACTGATTCATCGCATGCGCACGGGGAGGCGGGCGGTCCGCCTCCCCGCTGCTGCTACACCTAAGGGTTCCGCCGATGAGTTCCGCGACTCCGCGCGGTCCAGGACCCCGAGATGAACGACACGTCCCCGAACGAGAGACTCGCCGCGCACGAGCGCCTGTCGACGGGCGCGCTCGCCGCGCTGGGCGCGCAGCGTGCGCCACGCACCCGTGGCGCGTCGTCGGGACCTGGGTCGGGATCATCGTCGTCCTGATCGCGCTCGTCGCGACGATCGGCGGCTCGCTGCGCGACAAGTTCGAGATCCCGGGCTCGGACACCCAGCGGGCGACCGACCTGATCAAGGCCGAGTTCGCCGTCCGAGCAGGGCTGCGGTCCTCAACATCGTGTTCGCCGCGCCGCCGCGGGCAGCGGCTCGACACGCCGGAGCGCAAGGCGGCGATCGCAGCGGCGGTCGCGAAGCTGCGCACCGCCCAGTTCAAGCCGCAAGAAGGACAAGCGCCGGCCTGGTCAGCGTCGACGACCCGTTCGGGACGCGCACGATCTCGAAGAACGGGCGCATCGCCTACTCGGAGGCGCAGTTCGACCAGACGATCGAGGACGCCGACCGGTCGGACGTCGTCGGCCGTCGAGGACTTCGTCCGCGACGGCGATCGCGCCGGTCGGCGTCACGGTCGAGTACAACGGCGAGGCGGAGTTCCCGCCGCTCGAGCAGGGCACGTCCGAGCCGCTCGGCCTGCTCGCCGCGATCATCGTGCTGCTGGTCGTCTTCCGCACGTTCGTCGCGATGCTGATCCCGATCCTCGCTCGCGATCGTCGGCGCTGGCGACGGCGTTCCTGCTGCTCTTCATCCTCGCCGGGCTGACCGACATCAACACGGTCACGCCGATCCTCGTCTCGATGATCGGGCTCGGCGTCGGCATCGACTACTCGCTGTTCATCGTCACGCGCTTCCGGCAGCTGCTCCACGACGGCCTCTCGCCGACGCGACGCCGCCGCGGAGGCCGGCTCGTCGGCGGGACGCGCGGTGCTCTTCGCCGGCCTGACGGTCGCGATCTCGGTGACCGGGCTGGCGTTCTTCGGGCTCGACTTCGTCACGAAGCTCGGGATCGGGAGCGCGCTCGGCGTGCTGACGACCGTGCTGATCGCGAACTCGCTGCTCCTCGCGGTGCTGCGCGCTGCTCGGGCACAAGATCGACCGGCTCAAGGTGCCGTTCCTCGCGCCGGTCGACGACTCCGAGGAGGCACGCGAGAAGACGCTCATCGCGCGCTGGGGCCGCTTCGTCACCGACCACGCGAAGTCGTGTTCCCCGTCCTGCTCGTTGCCGGGCTCGTGCTCGCCGGCACCTCGGCGCTCGTCCGTCTCGGCGCGGCCGACCAGGGCACGCAGCCCGAAGGAGCAGACGAGCCGCCGTGCCTACGACCTGCTCGCCGAGGGCTTCGGGCCCGGATTCAACGGGCCGATCCCGATCGTCGTCGACGTGAACGGCGACACCAGGCGCGGCCAACCGCGCGATCCAGGACGACGTCCGCGGGCATCAAGGACGTCGCCTCCGTGCGCCAGCCGCAGTTCAACGAGGACAAGACCGTCGCGATCGTCTTCGTGACGCCGAACTCGGCGCCGCAGGACGAGGCCACCGACGAGCCTCGTCGAACCGGCTGCGCGGACGACGTCGTCCCGACGGCCACGGGCGGCGGCCCGGCCGTCGCGTACGTCTCCGGCCAGACGGCGGCGTTCAAGGACATCGCCGACCGGATCATCCAGCGGATGCCGCTCTTCCTGCTCTACATCATCGGCGTCACGTTCATCGTGCTCGCGATGGCGTTCCGCTCGATCGTCGTCTCGCTCACCGCGGCGGTCACGACGATCCTGTCGGCGTTCGTCGGCTTCGGCGTCCTCGCGCCTGGTCGTGCAGGAGGGCCATCTCCTCGGCCTGACGGGCCTCGACAAGACCGGGCCCGATCGAGACGTTCGTGCCACCGATCGCGTTCGCGATCCTCTTCGGCCTCTCGATGGACTACATGGTCTTCCTCATGAGCCGCATCCGCGAGGAGCACGTCCACGGGCTCGCAGACGACGGACGCGGTCGAGCACGGCATCGCGGCGATCGGCCGCGTCGTCGTCGCGGCCGCGCTGATCATGGGCACGGTCTTCGCCGCCTTCGTCCTGAGCGCCGACCGCATCCCGAAGGAGTTCGGGCTCCTGCTCGCGGTCGCGATCCTGACCGACGCCCTCATCGTGCGGATGACGCTCGTGCCGGCGTTCTTCACGCTCCTGCGGCGAGAAGACGTGGTACATCCCGCGCTGGCTCGACCGCGCTGCTGCCGAACATCACGATCGAGCCGCCGCACGAGGGCGCGCCCGTGGTGGCAGGCGAGCCGCCCGAGCGTCAGCCCGCCGGCGTCGCCTGACCGGCTCGTGACCGACCCGGTCACGCGGATCGCGCAGGCCTACCCGGACCGCGTCGAGGTGCGCGGCCGCGACCTGACCGGCGACCTGATGGGCCGGCTGACCTTCACCGAGTACGTCCACCTGCTGCTGACCGGCGAGGAGCCGACCGAGGAGCAGCGCTTCTTCCTCGACCTGCTGCTCGTCGCAATCGCGGAGCACGGGATGATGCCGACGAGCGTCGCCGCGCGGATGACGCTCGCCGCCGACCCGGGCTCGCTCCAGGGCGCGGTCGCCGCCGGCATCCTCGGCGCCGGGCCCGTCGTGCTGGGCACGGCGGAGGAGTGCGCGCGGCTGCTGGACGAGCTGCGCGAGACGGACCGGAGCCCTGAGCAGGCCGCTCGTGAGCTCCACGACGCGGGCGCGAAGATCCCCGGCTTCGGCCATCCGGTGCACAAGCCGGTCGACCCCCGTGCCGAGCGCATCCTCGCGCTCGCGGACGAGCATCGGGTCAGCGGCGCAAACGTCGCGCTCGCCCGCCGGCTGCGCGACGCGGTTGCAGAAGCCTGGGGCAAGCCCTTGCCCATGAACGTCTCCATGCCGATCGCCGCCGTCATGCTCGACCTCGGCTACGACGCGGAGACGGTCAAGGCCGTGCCGATCCTCGCGCGCACCGCCGGCCTCCTCGCGCACCTGGCCGAGGAGCGCGAGGCGCCTGTCGGGCTGCGGCTCGCGCGCGCGGCCGAGGACGCGGTCGAGTACGAGCAGTGATCCTCGACCCCGAGGTCGAGACCCGGCCCTGGGCCGAGCAGCTCTCACTCGACGACGCCGCCTTCCGCGAGCAGCTCGCCTACCTGCGCGAGCGTTCGCCCTTCTATCGCGACCGCCTGGACGACGTGAGCCTCGCCGGCATCTCGCGGCTGCCGCTGACCGAGAAGGCGGAGCTGAAGGCCACTGCGACCGGTGACAACCCCTTCGGCGCCCACCTCTGCGCGGGGCGGGGCGAGATCGTCCGCATCTACTCGACGAGCGGCACCACCGGGGCGCCGTCGTACATCCCGCTGACCGCCGGTGACCTGGAGAACTGGGTGACCGGCTCGGCGCGGAGCTACGCGGCCTCCGGTGTCGTGCCCGGGGAGCGGATCGTGTCCACCTACAACGCCGGCCCCTTCGTCGCCGGGGCGGCGCTCGACGCAATCACGCGCATCGGGCTCGCCCACGTCCCGGTCGGCACCGGCAACACCGAGCTGCTCGTCAGCGCGATCCAGCGCCTGCGCCCGGACGCGGTCGTGCTGACGCCCTCCTACGCCACGCACCTGCTCGAGTGGGCCGAGGAGCGCGGCGTCGACCTGCGCGGCTCCAGCGTCCGCCGGGTGCTCGTCGCCGGCGAGCCGGGCGGCGGCGAACCGGCCTTTCGCGCGCACCTCGAGCAGGGCTGGGGCGCGCGGGTAACCGAGGCGATGGGCATCGGCGACATCGGCCCGTCGCTCTGGGGCGAGTGCGAAGAGCAGAACGGCATGCACCTCGGCGCGCGCGGCTTCGTCCACGCGGAGCTGATCGACCCGGACACCGGCGAGGCGCTTCCGCTCTCCGACGGCGCACAGGGCGAGCTCGTGCTCACGCACCTGCGCCATCGGGCCGCGCCGCTGCTGCGCTTCCGCACGCGCGACCATGTCCTCGTCAAAACCGGCCCATGCGCATGCGGGAGGACGGCGCCGCGCGTGCGCTGCATCGGCCGGACGGACGACATGCTCATCGTCCGCGGCGTCAACGTCTTTCCCTCGGCGATCCGCGAGGTGGTCGGCGGGTTCGCGCCGCGCGTCAGCGGCGCCATCCTCGTCCGCCCGCAGGCGCCGGGCGTCAAGCAGGAGCCTCCCCTGCCGGTCGTGGTCGAGCTCGCGCGCGGCGCCGAGGCCGGGGACTCGCTCGCCGACGCGATCCGTGAGAGCATCCGCAGCGTGCTCGTCGTCTCCACGCAGGTCGAGCTGGTGCCGTGGGGGAGCCTCGAGCGCAGCGAGTACAAGCTGAAGCTGACCGAGTCCCCCCGCGATGAGGAAGCTCCAGAGCCAGGGCGTCCACCACATCACGCTCGTCGGGGCCGACCGGCGGACGTCGATCGACTTCTGGGAGGGCGTGCTCGGGATGCCGTTCGTGTTCGAGCAGCCGAACCTCGACAACGAGAACGAGAGCCACCTGTACTTCGACCCCGGCGACGGCCGGCTGATCACCGTGTTCACGAACGAGGAGCGGGTGCCCGACCCGACGCGCACCGCGACCGACCCCGGCTGCGTGCACCACATCGCCTTCGCGCTCTCGAACGCCACGTTCCGGCAGGCGGTCGATCGGCTCGAGGAGCGCGGCGTCGAGCACAGCGGCGTCAAGGACCGTGGCTTCATGGATTCGATCTACTTCGAGGACCCGCTCGGCCTGACGATCGAGCTGGCCTCGTACCGCTTCGAGCCGCCGCACGGCTTCACCCACGCGGAGGTCCTGCTCGAGGCGCACCGGCTCCGCGTCGAGCGCGACTCCTACAACATCGGCCCCGAGGAGCTCGCGGACGCGATCGAGATCCTGACCGCCCGCTCGCGCGAGTCGCTCTCCGACGACCGCTCGCCGAGAGACCCGTACTCGAAGGAGGAGACATGGCAGCGAACACCCTGAACATCCTCAAGCCGAGCGTGAACAACCTGACCGCGCGCGTCTTCGTGCGGGCCGCCGGCCTCGACTTCGAGGAGGTCGACGTCTGGGGTCAGACGACGGGTGAGGAGTACCTCGGCAAGTACCCGGCGCACCTGACGCCGATGCTGGAGACCGAGGGGCTGCCGGGCGGCTACCTGGGGGAGAGCTGCGCGATCATGACCTACCTCTGCGCCGTGCACGGCCTCGACGACCTCTACCCGCGCGACCCCGGGGAGCGGGCGATCGTCGACAACGCGATGTACTACCTGATCGGCACGCTCTATCCGCTGATCACGCGCGCGACGTACCCCACGCTCGGCTTCCCCCAGTACCCGGGCGAGGTCGGCTCGTCAGACGCGAGCGACGAGCTCAAGGCGCAGGCCGTGGAGGACGCGACGGCCGCGATCGCGGAGCCGCTCGAGGTCTACAACACGTTCTTCCTCGCCGGCAGGCCGTTCATCGGCGGCTCCAGGCCGTCGATCGCGGACATCCGCCTGGCCGCGTCGCTCGAGTTCCTGCGCGCGATCGACTACCCGTTCCCGCGGTGGGTCGAGCTGTACATGGCGAGCGTCGAGGAGGCGCTCGGCGAGGCGTACTCGGAGCCGGTTGCCGACGTCCGCGGCTACATCGAGTACGTCCGCTCCCAGTAGCACCGTCGGGCGGTCGCGACTGGGGCGGGTCGCGCCGTTCGTCCTGGCGGCGATGGCGTCTCAGGCGCTGCTCGTCGTCCTGGCGCCGACGATCACCGCGATCGGCGACGACTTCGGCGCGTCGGTCGCCGCCGTCGGCCAGGCGCGGTCGGTCACGGCGGCCGTCGCGATCGCGACGTCGCTCTTCATCGCCGCGCGCATCGGGGTCCTCGGCGTCAGGCGGCTCATCGTGGTCGGAGCCTCGCTGGAGCTCCTCGCGTGCGCCGCCGTCGGGCTCGCGCCGAACCTGTGGCTCTTCCTCGGCGCGCACGTACTCGTCGCGCTCGCGTTCGCGTGCCTGCTCTCGGCCGCGTTCGCCGGCGTGGTCGCCTTCCCGCCCGCGGAGCGCGCGTGGGCGGTCGGCTACGTCGCGGGCGCCAACGCGCTCACGTGGGTGGTGGTGAACCCCGAGGTCGGGGCGCTGACGCAGTGGGTGTCGTGGCGGGCCGCCGAGATCGTCCCGGCCGTGCTCGCCGTCGCGACGCTGGCGCTGGTGCGCTTCGCCGACGCCATCCCCGCGAGCCGCCGGCCGATGTCGCTGCGCCTGCTGGCGAGCGACGTCTCCACTCGGCGGTGGCTGGGCTCGGAGGCGGTCGCATTCGCGTCGTGGACGGCGCTGCTCACTTTCGTGGGCGCGTTCTTCATCGACGAGCTGGGCGTGGGGGAGGCGGCCGCCGGGTGGCTGCTCGCCATCGGCGCCGGCGCCTATGTGGTCTCGGCGTCGCGGAGCGGCCCGCTCGCGGCCCGGCACGGCCGGCGGTGGCTCGTCGCCGCCGCGGCCCTGGCAATGGCGGTGATCCTGCCGCTCGTGCTCACGCTCGGCGAGCGCGGCGTCCTGTGGGGCCTCGGGCTCTTCTGCCTTGCCGGGCTGGCGGCGGGCGTGCGCACGCCGGCGTCGAGCGGGCTCGGCCTCGAGCAGCTGCCCGAGCACCCCGGCTCGATGGCCGGCGCGAGAACGGCCGTCACGCAGCTGGGCTACCTGCTCGGTGCGGCCGGGGGCGGCCTGGTGATCGCCGTGAGCGGCTACGCGGCGCTCGGCATCGCGCTCGGCGTCGGCATGGCGTTGTCGGCCGTGCTGGTCTTGCGCGTGTGGGAGCCCACGTAGTGGCTGTCAGCCACTAACTCCCGACTTAGTGGCTCTTCGCGACTAGTTCACGGTGAGGCGGCCGGTCAGCTTCGGGTCGCTGCCGAACCGGTAGATGCCCGCTCCGAGGTCGAGCGTCCAGGTCACCGTCCCGGTGAACGCCTTCGTCGTGTGCCGGTTCACGCCCGGGCCGACGAGGTGGAAGTTCCGCGTCCTCGAGGTGTCGCGCACCGTGATCCGGTAGCGGCCGGCCGCGGTGCGCTTCACGCTCATCGTCGCCGTGCGGGCATCGACCTTCGCCGACAGCGCCTTCGTCGTGACCGCCGGCGGGACAACGATGAACGTGCCGTTCATCGTGTCGGGATGGGCGGAGCAGGCATAGGCGTACCGGCCCGGGGTCAGGTCGACGGTGAACGTCTGGTCGCCCACGAACGGGACATCCGTCTGCAGGATGCGGGTGTTCGTCGTCTGGCTGCCGAGCGCCCAGTTGTGGATGTCGGACAGGTCGTGGACGAGCAGCTCGTACTTCCCGGCGACGAGCGTGTCGACGTGCTTGCCGTTCGCGTTGGTGAGGTCGATCGTGAAGCCCGGCCCGTCGGTGCCGATCAGCTGCGGCAGGCCCCCTGCGACCGATGTTGCCGGGACGAAGGCGAGGGCGATGAGCCCGAGGACGACCGCTGCGCGCATGGCGAGAGGGTCGCCGAGACCGTTTGATCTGGTCAAATGATTTCCCAGACAGAAAATCGTTATGGTCGGGCATCGCGATCCGCTTCCACCTGGCCGAGGACGAGCAGGCGGCGCTGGCCATCGGGTACTCGCCGCTGCTCGAGACCGTGCTCAGCCTGCACGTGCTGGCCGAGCCGAAGCACCACGCGCTCCAGCACGACTGGGTGCGGGCCATGCGCGGTCTGCCACTGTCGCTCCGCCGCGAGCTCCGCGCCCTCGAGTTCCTCTACCGCTGGACGCTGCCGAACTGTGTGCTCCCCTCCGCGACCACGGAGTTCGAGGACTTCGAGACCGAGGTGGCACGGCTGCGGGCGCTGCCCGTCGACGTCGCAGCCTTCGAGCTCGTCCGCACGCTCTACGACCACGGTGGCCGCGGGCGGCGGAAGCAGGTGCTCGCCGATCCGCGCGTGCGGGCGGCGGCCCTGCGCCACGCCGGGAAGCACGGCTCGGCCACGCGGCGCGCGGCGGCGCAGTTGCTCGACGATCCGGCAGAGTTCGTCGAGCGCTTCGCCGCCTTCCTCGAGGGCTACTGGGAGGACGCCTTCGCGGCCGAGTGGGAGCGCATCGAGCCGCGGCTGGCAGAGAGCGTCGTCGCCGCCGGGCGGGCGATCGCGAGCGACGGCGCCTTCCCGTTCCTCGTCGGCCTGGCGCCGCAGCTCCGCGTCGACGTCGCCGCCCGGACGTTCGGGCTGGACATTCCGCACGACCACGACGTCGAGCTGAGCGGCCAGAGCCCGCTGCTGCTCATGCCGAGCGTCTACGTCTGGCCGCACGTCCGCGTGAACTGCGACCCGCCCTGGCCGCTGACGCTCTCGTACCGCGCGCCGTACCTGGCGGAGAGCCTCCGCCACACGTCGCCGCCGGAGCTGGTGCGCGTCTTCCGGGCGCTCGGTGACGCCACGCGCATGCGGATCCTCGAACAGCTCGCGCGGCAGCCGCGCAGCACGCAGGAGCTCGCGCCGCTCGTTGGCCTGAGCGAGGCCGGTACGTCGAAGCACCTGCGCCTGCTTGCCGAGGCGGGCGTCGTGACGAGCCGCCGCGAGGGCTACTACGTCGTCTACTCGGTGGTCGACGAGCGCCTCGAGTCACTGACCGGCGACCTGCGCCACGCGCTCGCGCGATGATCGGCCAGCGGGTCGACACGCTACGCGCGAGCGCCTACCCGCTGCTGCTGACGTCTGTTGCGGCCGGGATCGCCTGGTTCGTGGCCGGCGGCGACGAGCCGCCCGCGCGGGAGCGCGCGCTCGCCGCCGCCCGCGACGCGACCCGCGCCGTCGAGGGGCGTGCGGACTTCGCAAGCGGCGCGCTGGCCGCCCAGGTGCGGTCCGCCGACCTGCTCCCGGCGCTCGGCATGCCGGGCGCCGAGGCGGTCGCGCTCATCCGGAAGGGCTAGCCACCGCCATGAAGACCCGCCCGTCGTGGAGAACTTCCCCGCCGCCGAGCTCGGCGAGGAGCGACTCGGGCGTGAAGAAGACCTTGTAGATCTCGTGACTGCTCCCGTCCTCGAGCGAACGCCGCTCGATGCCCTCGCTGTGGGCTGCTCCACGCTGCTGGACGAGGATGAGCTCGGATGCGATGCGTGTCGCCTCCGCGACGAACCGACGGCGCTCCGCGGGCCGAAGGTGGTCGTAGAAATGGCTGCTGAAGACCCGGTCGAACGCGCGGTCGTCGAACGGCAGCGGGAGCGCCTCGGCGTGCACGACGGTCGCGTGCGGCACGCGCTCGGCGGCGATCGCGAGCATGTCGTCACTCGCGTCGAGCAGCGTCAGCTCCCCTCGTAGGTGCTGTGAGAGGAAGCCGGTGCCGCACGCGACGTCGAGCGTCCGCGAGGGCGGCAGCCCGGCAATCACCTCGACGATGCGCGTGACCTCCTCGGCCGTGTCCGGCTCCCAGGCGCCGCGGTCGTACTCGGCCGCCCGGAGGTGGTAGTAGCGCTGCTGCCGATCGTAGAGATCATCCAAGGAAGTCGGTGACGGTCGAGGCGAAGCGGTCCGGCTGCTCCCAGAAGACGAGGTGTCCGGCGCCCTCGAACGCGACGTGACGGGCGCCGGCGATTCCGTCGGCGAGGAGGCGGCCGTTGCGCGGGTCGACGACCCGGTCTCGGTCGCCGTGCAGCACGAGCGTCGGTGCGGTGATCGGCCCGGAACGGCCGGTCACGCCGAACCAGATGCCGGCTCCGGCCTGCGCGAGCCAGGCGCCGAGCGTGGGAGGTGCACCCCGCCTGTAGGTGAGGATCTTCTCGACGAGTGTGTGCGGTGCGTCGGCCGCGAGGGCGTTCTCGACGAAGGCGCGCAACAGCTGCTCACGCCCCAGCGTCGGAGCCTGCGCGAACAGCCGCAGCAGCGGGCCTGGCGGCCCGTGCGACCGCCAGCCGCCCGGCGTCGTCCCGACGAGAACGAGCCGGTCGACGAGCTCCGGCGTCGCGGCGGCGAGCTCCTGCGCGACGAGCCCGCCGAGGCTGATGCCGAGCACGTGGGCCCGGTCGAGCCCGGCCTCGCGGAGCACGGCCCGCGCATCCGCGGCCAGCCGCCCGACCGTGTACGGCCCGCCGGCGGTGCCGCTGACACCGAGGCCCCGATTGTCGAACGCCACCGTCGTGAAACGGTCGCGGAGGAGCGGCACGAGCGGCCCCCAGCCGGCCGAGTCGTAGCCGAGCCCGTGCACGAGCAGGACCGGCGGGCCCGAGCCCTCGACCGCGAATGCGATCCGGACGCCGTCGCTCTCGGCGAACCGCACTACGTGCGGACGTATGTGCCGGGTGCAGGGGCGCCCTCGGGCAGCGACGGCGGCGCGACGCGCTCGCCCGACCGCGCTCCTGCCCACGCGACCCAATCGTCCCACCAGCTGCCCTCGACCAGCTCCGCGCCGGCCAGCCACGCGTCCGGCGACGCCGGAGTGCCCTCACGCGCGCGGAAACGCGAGCTCCGGCCGCCCGGCGGCTGGATGATCCCGGCGATATGGCCGCTGTTCGCGAGCACGAAGCGCGCCTCGCCGGCCATGTGCTGGGTGGTCATGTAGGCGGAGCCCCAGGGCGCGATGTGATCCTTCTCGGAGCCCAACACGTAGAGCGGCGTCTCGACGGCGCCGAGGTCGACCGGCGTGCCGTCGATCGTGAACAGGCCGGGCCTCGTCAGCGCATTCGCCAGGTAGCACGTGCGCAGGTACTGCGAGTGCATCGCGGCGGGCAACCGGGTGCCGTCGTCGTTCCAGGCGAGGATGTCGAAGGCGGGCGGCTGCTTGCCCATGTACCAGTTCGAGACGACGTAATTCCAGAGCAGGTCGTTACCGCGCATGAGCGTGAACGCGCTGCTCAGGTCCTCGGCGGACAGGTAGCCGCGACGTGCGTTCCGCTGCTCGATTCTCGAGGCCGTCCCCTCGTCGATGAAGGCGCCGATCGGGCCGGGGTCGGTGAAGTCGACGAGCGCGTTCACGAACGTGGCCTGCCCGACCCGCTCGCCTGCGCCGCGTCCGGCGAGCACGGCGAGCGCGATCGCGGCCAGCGTGCCGCCCATGCAGACCGCGACCAGGTTCACGACCGGCGAGCCGCTGGCTTCGGCAGCCTGGTCGATCGCTGCCAGCAGGCCGTCGCGCAGGTAGTCGTCGAGGAGCAGCGACGCCATCGACGCGTCCGGGTTCCGATAGCTGATTGCGAAGACCGTGAACCCGGCCTGCACCGCGTGCTCGATGAACGACCGCCCGGGCGCGAGGTCGAGCACGTAGTACTTGTTGATCCACGCGGGGCTGTAGACGATCGGCTGTGCGAAGACGGTCTCCGTCTGTGGCTCGTACGCGAGCAGCTCGATCAGGTCGTTGCGGTACACGACGCGGCCGGGAGTCGCGGCCAGCGTCTCGCCGAGCACGAAGCCCTCGGTCTCGACCTGCTTCGGCCGTCCCCCGCGGTTGGCAACGTCGTCGACGAAGTTCGCGGCCCCGCGCACGACGCTGAGGCCGCCCGTGTCGAATGCCTCCTTCAGCACGGCCGGGTTGAGGTAGGGGATGTTCGGAGGCGCGAGCGCGTCGAACATCACGTCGGTGGCGAACGCGGCCTTGCGGCCCGTCTCGGGCTCGAGCTCCGTCTCCGCGAGCACACGCTTGGCCCAGCGCGACGTCACGAGGTAGCTCTCCATGACCCAGCGCAGGCCCGGGTTCTCCGTCCAGGCGCGGTCGGCGAAGCGCCTGTCGCCGTTCGGCGCGATGAGCGGCTCCTCGCGCACCCCGAGCGCGGCGCGCGCGACGTCGATGGCCACGCCCGTTTGCGCGAGCCCGAGCCCGGCCAGGTTCGCCAGCAGGCGCGAGGGCCGTTTGCCCATCTCGAAGCCGGCCTCCAGCATCGCGCCCGCGAGCGCGCCCGGGTCGAGCGAGGCGAGGCCGAAGCCGTAGCGGAGGTCGGAGGAGTCCAGTCTCCCGACTATACGGCGTGGCAGTGTTCAGTTCGCCAAGCAGACGCTATATTTGCCATGTGGAGAGCCTCGGGGATTTCATCCGTGAGCAGCGGCGGCTCGCCGACCTTTCGTTGCGCCAGCTCTCCGAGCTTGCCGACGTGTCGAACGCGTACCTCAGCCAGGTGGAGCGGGGCCTGTACCGCCCGTCCGCGCACGTGCTCAAGAACATCGCAGACGCGCTGCACGTTTCGGCGGAGAGCATGTACGCGCACGCCGGCCTGCTCGACGAGGACGCCGTGCCGGAGCGCACCACGGTCGAGCAGGCGATCGCGCTCGACCGGGCGCTGAGCGAGGATCAGAAGCAGGTGCTGCTAGGTGTCTATCGTTCCTTGCTTGACGTATCAAGCGGACGATAGGTATACTACGCGCGTCATCTCGCGAAAGGAATCGCATGGCTACCGCAACCCCGAAGACCTCGATCGCCGGCTTCCAGCAGCAGGCTCTCACGGCGCTCAAGGAGACGCAGGACTACACGCTCAAGGTCACCGAGGCGGTACTCGACCACCCGGTGCTGAGCGCAAAGGCGATCCCGTCGCCCGCCGAGCTGGTCGACGCCGCCTACGCGACGACCACGCAGGCGCTCGAGCTCCAGCGCCGCTTCGTCGGCCGTCTCTTCGAGGCGACTCAGGCCCCCTAGCTGGACTTGAGCGTCTTGATGTAGGCCACGAGCGCGTGCAGCTGCGCGTCGGGGATGATCCCGCCCCAGTGCGGCATGGAGGCGATCGGCGCCTTGCCGATCACGCTGCCGCTGCGGATGACGTCGATGATCTTCTGGTCGGTGTTGAACTCGTGGAAGAAGTCGGCGCCGGAGAGCGGGGGGATCGACTTGTCCGGCGAGGACGGGTTCGGGACGCCGCCGAGGCCGTTCGGGCCGTGGCAGTTCACGCAGCCGTAGCGCTGGTAGAGCAGCGCGCCCTCGACCGCCTGCCCCTGGGCGGTGATGACGGGCGCCGGCGTCGCACCCGGCACCGCGGGCAGGCCGGCGCGGATGTACGCGACCAGGTCCGACACCTGCCGGTCCGAGATGACCGCGCCCCAGACGGGCATGTACGGCTGCTTGGGGTTCGCGGACTCGCCGAGCCCGTGGTTGATGATGTGCGTCAGCTCCGCGACGCCGATGCTCCCTGCGGCCGTGAGCGGCGGGACGGTCGACGACACGCCGCCCTGGCCCCGGTCGCCGTGGCACTGCGCGCACGCGAACTGCTGGAAGTCGTGCCCGCCCGCGGCCACCGCGTTGCTGACCGAGGTAGCGCCGCCGTTCGGCACGGTCGTAACCGCGACCGTCGTGGTGACGGTCTTCGTCCCACCGCACCCCGCAGCGACGAGTAGGCACGCAAGCGCTGCGATTCGACGCATTGGTGAAGCCTACGCCGCCGGCGCCGCCGCGGCCACCCTGCAGATTGCTGAATCCGTAGCATCGCGGAGAACCCGGCGACGAAAGGACGGACCAATGGCGTTCAGCGTGCCCCCGCTGCCGTACGGCTACGACGCGCTCGAGCCGACGATCGACGAGCAGACGATGCGGCTCCACCACGACAAGCACCACCAGGCGTACGTCGACAACGCGAACAAGGCGCTCGTAGGGACGCCGCTCGACGGCGAATCGGTCGAGCAGATCCTGACCAACCTCGATGCGCTCCCGGCCGACAAGCAGGCGGCGGCCCGCAACAACGTCGGCGGGCACGCGAACCACTCGCTCTTCTGGGAGATCATGTCGCCCGACGGCGGCGGCGAGCCCGGCGGCGCGCTCGGACAGGCGATCGCCGACGCGTTCGGAGGCCTCGACGAGCTGAAGGCGGCCGTGAACGACGCGGGCGTGAAGCGCTTCGGCTCCGGCTGGACCTGGCTCGTCCACGACGGGACCGGCCTCGCGGTCATCTCGACGCCGAATCAGGACTCGCCCATCATCGACAGCAAGGTGCCGCTGCTCGGCATCGACGTCTGGGAGCACGCCTACTACCTCAACTACCAGAACCGGCGCCCTGACTATCTGGCGGCCTGGTGGAACGTGGTGAACTGGCCGGCCGTCGCCGCACGCTTTGACGACGCGGCCTGAACGGCCGGAAACGACACGGGGCCGGGAATATGCCCGGCCCCGTGCGGAGATCGTCGGTCGCTCTAGCGGCGCCGCGACGTGCGGCGCGCCGTCCGGCGCGCGACTCTGCGTCCACCCATCATGGTCGTACCTCCTGCTTGCGTCGTGTCTCGTTCCCGGTCAGACCGCGACCGCTGCCTTCTCGGTCTCGAGCTTGTGAAGCTGCTCGGCCTCCTCGGCCTTCATCAGGCCGATCTCGACCAGGTCGAGCGGGCTGATGAAGCCGTCGGAGATCCGGAACCCGCCCGCGGACGCGATGGCGTCGCGAAGTGGCACGGCCCAGTGGTGCTCGATGAGGATGAGCGCCGCGGCCGAGTCGTTGGGGATCTCGCCGACGACGTCCCACGCCTCCTCGTCGTCGAACGCGTGAATGCCCTGCTCGCCTGCCTCGGCGCCGGCGATCGCGCCGGCCTCGAAGCCCTCCTCGCCCTCGATGCCGAGGCCGATCAGCGCGCCGATCTTCGAGCCGAGCTCGATCGCTTCGTCGCGCGTGAGGTTGCTGAGGTGCTCCACCTCGATCTCGCCCGCGGCGTCCTTGTGGACGGCGAGCGCGTCGATGACGCGGATGGTGTCGGTGTCGCGGAGCTTCTGGAGCTCAGCCTTGACCTGTCCATGGAAGTCGGGATGGCTGAAGCCGAGCACGAGCAGCTGCACGGGGCCGATGGCCATGTCCGCCTCCTTTCTCAGGCGGCCGGTGGGGCCGCCTGCCGTGGGGAATCGCGGCGCGCGGACGTTCGCGTGCCTGCCCTCGACGCTAGCCGCGGCCCGGCGCAACCCCGTCACCCTGAGCGGGTGAAGCGGGCCTCGAGTAGACCACCTCGGTGCCGGCGATCAGGTCGGGGAGGCCGCGGCGCCGCCTGTCGAAGAGCACAGGGAGGTAGCCGAGGAAGAAGATGACGATCGAGAACCAGGTCACGATCGCGCGTACGAGCGAGCGACCGAACGACGGCGGGCCGCCGCTCGCGTCACGAACGCGTAGGCCGAGTGCGTCCATCCCCGGCGTCCGGCCGGCGCCGCTCCAGAAGAAGACGAAGTAGGCGAGCACGAGCAGCGTGGCGCCGCCGCCGAGCACGCCGCCGATGATCGACACGCGCGCGAGCCCGCCCACGAGGTACGAGATGAGGGCCAGCGTGCCGGCGAAGATCCCGTAGAGGACGGCGAGGCCGACGAGGTCGAGCGCGAAGGCGGCGCCCCGCGTCGCCAGGCCCGCATAGGTCGGCTCGACGACCTGCCGCCGGCGCACGAAGGACTGGATGCTGTCGTCAAGCGCGTTGCCGCGCTCGCTGACGTCACTGGCGAGGGCGTCAACCAGGCCGGTCGTCTGTGCCTTTAGCGCCTCGACCACCTCAGGGCTCGAGACCACCTCGCGGATCGCCTGCTGCACCGCCGCGCTCGCGACCACGCGGTGGACGGCCTCCTCGGTGCGCGGGCTCGCGACCGCCCGGTCGATCATCTCGTCGAGCGCGCCGCTCGAGGCCAGCTCGGAGACCATGCGCTCGAGCACGTGGTGCTCGGCGATCGTGTGGGCCAGGTGCTCGGGCAGCTCACCGGCGAGCGCGCGCTCTGCGAGCCGCGACAGCTCGGGGATGAGGTGCTCGTCGGCCGCCGCCTCGAGCGGGGCCCTCGACGCGCGTGCCGCCATCCGGGCCGGGTAGAACGCCAGGCGGCTCGCGGCGCCCAGCGTCGACCGGCGCGCCTCGTCCTCCGGCGTAGTGGGTGGTTCGGTCATGGCACGACCATCCACCGCCGACGGTAGGCGGCCGGAGGGGCCGGCCGGTCATCCGAACGGGATGATGCGGCGCGCGCAACCCCGGCCACACTGCCGGCGTGGAGACTCCGACGCTCGCGGGCGCCCCGCCGGCGTTCCACCTGCTTGCCAAGCCCACCGGCGCCGTCTGCAACCTCGACTGCTCGTACTGCTTCTTCCTCTCGAAGGAGATGCTCTACCCCGGGTCGCGCTTCCGCATGGCCGACGACCTGCTCGAGACGTACATCCGCCAGTTGATCGAGGCCCACGCGCGCGTTCCCGAGGTGGTGATCGCCTGGCAGGGGGGCGAGCCCACGCTGATGGGCCTCGACTTCTTCCGCCGGTCGGTCGAGCTGACGGCGAAGTACCTCCAGCCCGGCCAGCGCGCACTGCACACGATCCAGACGAACGCGACCCTGCTCGACCAGGAGTGGGCGGCGTTCTTCCGCGAGCACGAGGTCCTGGTCGGGGTCTCGATCGACGGCCCGCGCGAGCTGCACGACGCGTACCGCGTGAACAAGGGCGGCAAGGGGTCGTTCGACCAGGTGATGACCGGCCTCGGACACCTCCGGGAGGCCGGTGTCGAGTGGAACGCGCTCACGACGATCCACGCGGCGAACGCCGGGCGCGGCCGCGACGTGTACCGCTTCCTCCGCGACGAGTGCGACGCCCGCTTCGTCCAGTTCATCCCGATCATCGAGCGCGTCGCCGAGGCGGAGGAGGACGGCACCGTGCCGTGGACGTCGTGGCGCGACCGGCCGCTCTACACCCAGCAGGGCGAGCGCGTCACGGGCCGCTCGGTGACCGCCGACCAGTACGGACGCTTCCTGATCGACGTCTTCGAGGAGTGGGTGCGGCGCGATGTCGGAGAGGTGTACGTGCAGATGTTCGACGTCGCGCTCGCCAACTGGGTCGGCGAGCCGCCGAGCCTCTGCATCCACTCGCGAGACGTGCGGGCTCGCGCTCGCCCTCGAGCACACGGGCGACCTGTACTCCTGCGACCACTTCGTCGAGCCCGCGTACAAGCTCGGGAACATCCGCGAGACGCACATGCTCGAGCTCGTCGCATCGCAGCGCCAGCAGCAGTTCGGCCTCGACAAGCGCGACACGCTTCCGCGTTACTGCCGCGAGTGCGACGTTCGCTTCGCCTGCCACGGCGGCTGCCCGAAGGACCGGTTCATCTCCACGCCGGAGGGCGAAGCCGGCCTCAACTACCTCTGTGCGGGCTACAAGGGCTTCTTCCACCACATCGACGCTCCCATGCGCTTCATGGCCGAGCAGCTCCGCCGGGGCTGCGCGCCGGCCGAGATCACGGCGCTCTACCGGGCCGAGGATTCGAGGCGCGGCCGCAACGACCTCTGCACGTGCGGCAGCGGCCGGAAGTGGAAGCACTGCCACGGCGCAGAGGCGCCAGGAGCCGGGTAGTGCCGCTGCGCCGCGAGGCGTGCGTCACCCGGATAGGGATGATGACCGTCCGTGCTCGTCCCGCCTGAGCCGACCTGATGACGGTCTCGCACTCCCTCCTTCGCGTCAGGTGCGACGGCAAGCTCTAGGCGACTACACCACTGCAGCCGCCGCCGCGGCAGCCGCCTCGACCTCGGTCTCGCCGGCACTCGGTCGGCGCCGCTGCCGGATGACGATCACGGCCGCCGCTCCGGCGACCAGATACGCGGCGAGCACGATCAGCGACGTCGCGGTGTCGTTGCCGTCGAAGTAGATCGTGTTTCGCACCGCGGTCGTGCCGGCTCCTGCCGGGAGATACGGGCCGAAGATCCGCCAGATACCGGGCAAGTACGCCGTCGGCACCGAACCGCCCGAGGCCGGTGCTCCGAAGATGACGAAGACGACGACCACGACCAGGGTGCCTGCGGCACCAAGCACGGTCTGCAGCGCGGCAGTAGCGAACGCGACGGCCATCATCACCAGGGTGAAGAGGCCCCAGAGCACGAGGAACTTCGACGTGGGAAGGGCGCCGAGCACGGGCCCGGCCAGCGTGTCCGTGAGCAGAGCGCCGATGACGGCGGCGAGAGCCAGCGAGGCGAGGCGTCCGCGCCGCGTCGCTCGTCCGCCATAGGCCATCCCGATGGTCGAGGACAGATATCCGCCGATGATCAGTGCCATCACGACGAGGAACGACACGGTGCCGCTCTCATCACCGGACGGCAGCGGGTGAACCTGGACGATCTCGAGCTTCTGGTGGAGGGCCGCAGCAGCCGCCCCGAAGGCGGTGCTGAGCGCCGTCGCGCCCGCGAGGCCTGCCGCCGGGACGACGATCAACGTCGCCCCCGCCGGGCCTACGACGAACGCGCCGTCGATCTTCCGTCGGTCGATCGCGTCGCGTGCGGCCGATTCGGTCGAGTACCGCGTCGTCTTCAGCGAGAACTGCTTCCCGACCACAACCGGCAGCGGAGAGGCACCGACGACCCCGAACGCCACGTCGTGCGGCTTTGGATCGTGAAGCGCGCCGACGTACGAGAGCACGAACAGCGCCTGCACGAAGAGCACGACCCCGATTGCCACGATGAGCAACGGGACGCCCGTGAGCCTGCGCTTCTGGGCTTCGCCCTCTGACGCGCTTGCCGTCACGGAGCGCTACTCACGGATCAGCATCGCGGTGGCTTCGCACTCGATGCCTGCAAACGGCTGGCCCATCCGTCATCCCTCCGTCGTTTGCGCGGCGACTGCCGAGGGGGCGCTCTCCGCGTTCGTGGGACTCTGGCCGCTGCGGCGCAGCCCGACGTCATCCTCTCCGGACGAAATGTGAACCGCAGCAGCCCACGGCAGACTACGATCGGCTGATGGCGATGGAGTACGCCGTCCAGCGGCTCGAGCTGGGTGATGTCGTCCTGATTAGCCTTCCTGGCCACGACGGCGAAGTCGAGGCAACCGTGATCCGGCAGATCGAACGGACGGACACGACCGTGCGTGCGACGCTTCGAGTGGCTGAGCGAGCAGAAGAGCTCGTCAAGGAGTGGCCTCTCGGCGAACTGGTCACGGTCGTGCGGGGTCCGTGAGGCTTCGGCTCGGGCTCGCTCGAGCTGGTACTACCACCGCACGGCGCGAGGTCGAGAAGATCTTCTCGGTAAAGAAAAAGCCCCGCTAAGAGGGCTTTCTCTTTATCCCACCCGCGTCGCCGGGCGGGAGCGGGTGAACCTGAACGATCTGCCGTCAGACGCCTTCGATCGCTTCCAGCCGGCCGGTCCGGACGGCGTCGATGAAGGCCTCGTAGTCGCGGTCGTTCTGGTCGGCGTAGCGCTCGGAGAAGTCGACGATCGCCTTGTCGAACGCGTCGCTCTTGCCCAGGTACGCGGTGATCGCGATCGGGTCTCCGGAGCGGGCGTGCGCGCGGGCGAGCGTCCACGCGCACTGGCGCGCGTAGAAGCCCGAGCGCGGGCGGCGTCATCGACTCGACCACGGCGGAGCCCTTCATGTCACGGAGCTGGCGCCAGTAGAGGTAGCGGTTCTCCTGCACGCCCTTCGTCCAGCCCAGGTAGATGTCGCTCGCGGCCTGCATCAGCCGCTGCCCTTGCACGACGCGCTCGCCGGGCTGCTTGTAGCGACTCTTCGGCAGGTGGTCCTCGAGCACCGAGGCCGTCGCCTCCTTGACCTGGAGGAACAGCGGATCGTTCTGGTCGCGCCCCTGGAGCAAGACGATGAACGCGCGCGTGCCGACACTGCCGACGCCGACGACCTTGCGCGCCATGTCGATGATCTCGAACTTCTCGAGCAGGTGACGGCGGTCGTCCTGCAAGGTCGCCCGGTAGGCGCGGAACTGCTCGTGGATCGCATGCTCGAACTGCTCGGCGGAGATGCCGTACATCGCTTCCAGGTCGCGCATCGGGATGACGATCGGCGGCTGGCTGACGATCCGGTAGCGGCCGTCGACGAGCTCGCCGAGCTTGGAGAGCGCCTGCAGGCTGTCGCGCGTGCGGGCCTTCTGGCGGCCTTCTTCGCCGCCTTCGCCTCCGTCGCAGTCGCTGCCTTCGCCGTCCTTCTTGGCCGCTTCTTCTCCGCCTTCTTCTCCGACTTGCCCTTGCTCTCGCCCGCGAAGCTCTCGATCGCCGCCATCAGCGTCGTCCTCGGACAGATGGGCGTACCAGATCTCCATCGTGGTCATCTCGGCGAACTCGGCCATCGCCGCCCGGTAGGCGCTCACCGAGGCGAGTGTGACGTCGCGCGCGTCGGCCTTGCTGAAGCCGTTGTTGCGGGCCGCGATCGTGAAGCTCGCAGCCATCCGCTTCACGTCGTACTCGAACGGGCCGGGCAGCGTCTCGTCGAAGTCGTTCAGGTCGAACAGCAGCTGTCCGCTCGGGCGACGCGAACACGCCGAAGTTCGACAGATGGGCGTCGCCGCAGAGCTGAACCTCCAGGCCGGCCCTGGGCGTGTGCTCGAGGTCGGCGGCCATGATCTTGGCCGCGCCCCGGTAGAAGGTGAACGGGGAGACCATCATCCGGCCGTGGCGCACCGGCACCAGGTCCGGCTCGCGGGTCGCGTCCTGCTCCTCGAGCAGCGCGACCGGATCGGGGCGATTCGCGGCCGGCTTCCAGCCCGCGTGCGCCGAGGTGGTCGTCCGTTCGCGGGTCTTCTTCCCCTTCGCCCGACGCTCGTCGATGCTCGGGTGCTCGACCTTCGTCACGCTCATGATTGCCAACCTCCTCGTTTGCGGTCTCAGCCCGCGAGTCCGGCTCCGGCCTCTTCGAGGCCCGCCTTGAGCTCCTTCGCGCTGGCCTTGTCGATCTGCGCGGTCGACGTCCGGATCGCGTTCGCGAGCGTCTTGTCGACGGCCTCGGCGTGCGCGTGGTCGTAGATCGCGATGATGCCGGCCGAGCCCGGCGGAAGCGCGTCGTCCATCTTGTCGCCGATCCCCGCCTCGATGCGGTGGCGCGCGAACTTGCCCGTCCACCCCGCCGACCGCGGCACCGACGGCCGTTGCGGCCAGGAGCGGCGGCGCGAACAGGCCGACCACGAGGCCGACGCCGGCGCCGACCTTGGCGCCCTTGCGGCCGAGATGGTCGCCGGTCTCGTGTACATGCACCTCGCCGTCGGCGTCCTTGGTGACGAGCACGACGCCGTCGGTCGACGATCTCTTCGTCCTCGGCGAGCTTGATGAACGCGTCGAAGTCCTGCTGCGCCAGGTCGGGGATCAGATAGACGGCGATCAGGACGTCCAGCGTCGTTGTCGCTCATGGTGCTCCTCTCGCCTCGGTCTAGGCGCTCGCCGCGTGCGCCGCCAGGGCCTGCTCTGCGTGCTCGTGCAGGGCGTTCGCGTCCTCCTCGCTCAGGTGCGGGGCGACGTCGAAGACGACCTGCTTGATCTCGCCGGTGAAGGCGAACGGCGCCTTGTCGGCGTAGCTGCGGTCGACGACGAGGCCGTTGTCGCGGCCGATGTCCATGCCGGAGTAGCCCGAGAAGCGGCCCGGCACGGTGTGCTCCATCCGCCCCGTTCGCGACCGGCTCGCCGTTGACGAGCAGCGTCACCTCGCCGCCCGTCGCCGGCTTCGGCGCGTCGGCCGCGAAGACGAGCTCGACGTTGACCTCGCCCGTCGGCAGCGGCGTCTCGGCCGCCTGGGTGTACTCGAGCACGCCGAGCATCGAGTAGGTGTGCTTGAGCTTCCCGTCCTGCACGAAGAGCGCGAAGCCGCCGAGATGGTCGGCCTCGGCGACGATCACGCCTTCGGCGCCGCCGTCCGGGACGACCAGGTCGGCGCTGATCGTGTACGAGTGGTTGTAGATCCGCGGGATCATCCCGCTCGGGATGTTCTGGATGTCGCCCGCGGTAGACGAACTTCGACTCCTTCGGGATCGGCGGCACCATGCCGAAGAAGGAGGTCAGCCCGCCGAGCAGCGGCAGGACGTTGTTGGTCTCGGCCTCCGCCCAGAAGAGCTCGCGTGAGCTCCTTCACCTTCTCGGGATGCTCGGCCGCGACGTCCTTGCGACTGCGTGAAGTCGTCGGGCAGGTAGTAGAGCTCGACCGGCTCGTCGTCGGGGTTCCAGCCCCGGACCGAAGTGCGTGAGCACCTCCGGGTCGAGCGTCCCACGGGATCCGCTGCAGCCGCTGGGCGAGCAGCCAGCCGTCCTTGTACATCGCCCCGGTTGCCGAGGATCTCGTAGTACTGCTGCGTGTGCCGCTCGGGCGCGGCCGCGTCCGAGAACGAGTCGGCGAACGTGACGCCGTCGAACGGCTGCTGCTCGATGCCGTCGATCGACTCGGGCATCGGGATCCCGGCGAGGTCGAGGACCGTCGCGCCGACGTCGTTCACGTGCGTGTAGTGGCTCGCGCACGGCGCCGGCGTCGTCGATCCCGGCGGGCCAGTGCACGACCAGCGGGTTGCGCGTGCCGCCGAGGTGCGAGGCGACCTGCTTGCCCCAGTCGAACGGGGCGTTGCCCGCCCAGGCCCACCCGGCCGAGTAGTGCGGAGCGAGCTGGTCGTCGCCCCAGGCCTCGAGCCCGCCGTGCTTGAAGAGCAGTCCGATCTGCTGCTCGGGCGTGAGCGGGATGCCGTTCAGCGTCGTCAGCTCGTTGAAGGTGCCGGTGAGGGTGCCCTCCATGCTCGCGCCGTTGTCGCCCCAGATCCACATCACGACCGTGTTGTCGAGCTCGCCCATCTCGTCGATCGCGTCGATGATCCGCCCGATGTTCCAGTCGGCGTTCTCGGAGTAGCCCGCGTAGACCTCCATCTGGCGCGCGTACAGACGCTTGTGCGTCTCGTCGAGCGAGTCCCAGGTCGGGAACGCGTCGTTGCGCGGCGGCAGCTCCGCGTCGGCCGGGACCACGCCGAGCGCCTTCTGACGCGCGAACGTCTCCTCGCGCATCACGTCCCACCCCTTGTCGAACATGCCCCGGTACTTGTCCGACCACTTGCGCGGCACGTGGTGCGGCGCGTGGCTGCAGCCGGTCGCGACGTAGGCGAACCACGGCGTCTTCGGCTGCTCGGAGCGGATCCCGTGCAGCCAGTCGATCGTCTTGTCGGCGAGATCGTCCTGGAAGTAGTACTGCTCGCCGTCCTTGGCCTCTGGGACGCCGATGATCTTCTGGTTCTCGGCGATCAGGGGGTCGTACTGGCCGGCCTCGCCGCCAAGGAAGCCCCAGAAGTAGTCGAACCCGAGCCGTGTCGGCCAGCGGTCGAACGGCCCGGAGAAGCCCTGCTGGTTGTCAGGGGTCAGATGCCACTTGCCGAACGCCCCCGGTCAGGTAGCCGTTCTCCTGGAGGATGCGCGGAAACGTCGCGCAGTCGTGCGGGATCGTGGCGTTGTACCCCGGGAACGGGCCGGAGAACTCGCCCACCATGCCGAAGCCGACGCGGTGGTGGTTGCGCCCGGTCAGCAGTGCGGCCCTGGTCGGCGAGCAGAGCGCCGTGACGTGGAAGCGGTTGTAGCGCAGCCCGTTCTCGGCGAGCCGGGTGTAGTTCGGGGTCTGGATCGGGCCGCCGAAGGTGCTCGGGTTGCCGAAACCGGCGTCGTCGATCAGGACGAGGAGGACATTCGGCGCGCCGTCGGGCGGCTGCACGTGGCTCGCCTGGTTCCAGTCGGGCTTCGAGTCGGCGAGCGTCCGCTTCGTCGCGCCTCCGAACGGCGGCCGCCGGATCGGAAGCTTGCTGCGGTCGATTCCTGCGTCCGGCATGAGTTCACTCCTTGTCGTCGCTCGACGCCCATGGATCTGCAGGACGCCTTCGTTCCCCTCGACGACGGTACGCCGCGGTCGTGGCAGCCCCGTCGTCCGGTTGGGATGAAGAGCGGCGCAGTTCATCCCAACGGGACGATGAAGCTCCCTCAGGCCGGGACGGACGATGCCGCGGTCCGGGTCATACGAGCGGGAAGCAGGAGACGTTGACAGCAAGCGCCGCAGGCACAGGCCGGCCGGGAGACGAGCAGACATGAGCGCCCTTGCGGTGAGCACGGTCGACCTCGCCCGGATTCAGTTCGCCACCACCTCGCTCTACCACTTCCTCTTCGTTCCGCTGACGCTCGGCCTCGGACCGCTCGTGGCTGTGATGCAGACGAAGTGGCACCGGTCGGGCGACGAGCGCTGGCTCCGCCTCACGCACTTCTTCGGGACGCTCTTCCTGATCAACTTCGCGATCGGCGTCGCCACGGGGCTGGTGCAGGAGTTCCAGTTCGGGATGAACTGGTCGATCTACTCCAAGTACGTCGGCAACGTGTTCGGCGCGCCGCTTGCGATCGAGGGGCTCGCAGCCTTCTTCCTCGAGTCGACCTTCCTCGGCCTCTGGATCTTCGGCTGGAACCGGCTCTCGCGGCGCGTCCACCTCGCCACGATCTGGGCCGCCGTCGTCGGCTCCTGGCTGTCGGCCTACTTCATCCTCGTCGCCAACTCGTTCATGCAGGACCCGCAGGGCTACAAGGTCGTGAACGGCCAGGCGCAGCTGACGAGCGTGTGGCAGCTGCTGTCTACGAAGTGGTCGATCTACGCCTTCGTCCACACGGTGCTCGCGGGGCTGACCGCGGGCGCAGCCGTCGTCTTCGGCGTCTGCTGCTGGCACTTCCTTCGTCGGCGCAACCAAGAGCTCTTCCGGCCGGCCGCGAAGCTGGCGCTGATCGTGCTCGTTCCCGTGGCCTCGTTGAACCTGTTGTTCGGCAGCAACTTCGGGATCCTGGTCACCGACCTGCAGCCGATGAAGATCGCTGCCTCCGAGGCCCAGTGGCAGACCTGCTCGAGCTGCTCCTTCTCGCTCTTCCAGATCGGCGGCTTCACCGAGTCGGACCAGACCCCGAGCTTCTCGATCGAGATCCCAGACGTGCTCTCGTTCCTCGCAACGGGCTCGTTGCACGGCACGGTGCAGGGGCTGAACCCGCTGGACCAGCAGTACAAGCGGCAGTACGCGCGGCAAAACGGGCCGAATCAGAGCTACCTGCCGCCGGTCGAAGCCATCTACTGGAGCATGCGCGGGATGGCCTACGCGGGGTCGCTGATCGCGCTGATCGCGATCGTGGGAGCCGTCCTGTACTGGCGCCGTCGGCTCGAGCAGTGGACGTGGTTCCTGTGGGTCGCCGTGGCCGGGTCGTTCCTGCCGTTCGTCGCAACGACGTTCGGCTGGATGCTGACCGAGCTCGGGCGCCAGCCGTGGATTGTGCAGGGCCTGCTGCTCACAAACAAGGCCAACTCGCCCGCGGTCAGCACGGCCTGGATCGTGACGAGCCTGACCGTCTTCGTCCCGCTCTACGTGCTGCTGATCGTCCTCGACATCTGGCTCATGCGCCGCTACGCCGGGCGTGATCCGAGCACGGCGAGAGCCCGAGCACGGCCCCGAGGCGGTGCCCGCGTACTGATGGATCTCCAGAACCTCTGGTTCGTGCTGATCGCCGTCCTCTGGAGCGGCTACTTCCTGCTCGAGGGCTTCGACTTCGGCGTCGGCATGCTGCTCCCGTTCCTGCCCCGCGATGAGGGCGAGCGGCAGCCAGATGCTTCGAGACGATCGGCCCGGTCTGGGATGGCAACGAGGTCTGGCTCGTCACCGCGGGCGGCGCGACCTTCGCCGCGTTCCCCGCCTGGTACGCGACGATGTTCTCGGGCTTCTACCTCGCGCTGCTGCTCGTTCTCTTCTTCCTGATCATCCGCGTGGTCTCGTTCGAGTGGCGCTCGAAGGCCGAGTCGGCCGCGCTGGCGCACGGTCTGGCTCTGGGCGAACACCGTCGGCAGCTTCGGCGCGTCGCTGATCTGGGGCGTGGCCTTCGCCGACCTGCTCTACGGCGTCCCGATCAACTCGAGCGGCGACTTCGCCGGCAGCTTCTGGGACCTGTTCAGCGTCTACTCGGTGCTCGGCGGCGTGACGATCGTCCTCCTGTTCGCCTTCCACGGCGCGACGTACCTCACGCTCCGCACGGTCGGCGACCTCTGCGAGCGCGCGGCCGCGACGGCTCGGCGGCTCTCGGTCGGTGGCCGCCGTCGTCGGCTCGGTCTTCCTCGCCTGGACCGTCTACGTGGCCACCGACAAGAACGACAAGGACGTCTTCCCGCCGATCCTGCCCGCGGTCCTCGGGATCGCCGCGCTCGGGCTCGCCGTCCTCTTCGTCCACCGCCGCCGCAGCGGGCTCGCGTTCGACGGCCACCGCGCTGCGGCCGTCCTCTGGGTGGCGACGATCTTCACGAGCCTCTTCCCGCGGGTGATGGTCTCGAGCACCGGCTTCTCGAACAGCCTCACCGTCGACGAACGCCGCGTCGGCGCACTACACGCTCGCGGTGATGAGCGTCGTCGCGCTGATCTTCGTCCCGCTCATCCTGCTGTACCAGGGCTGGACGTACCACGTGTTCCGCGAGCGTGTGACGGCGGCGAGCCCGAGCAGGAGGAGAGCGCACCGGAGCCGGGCCGCCCGGGGCGCCGCCGACCGTCGCGTGAGGGCGCTCGACCGGCGCCTCGTCCAGCGCGCCCGGCCGGTGCGGCGGCTGCTCGCGGCCGACTCCGCCCTCGGCGTCGGCGCGGCGGTGCTCACGATCGTCCAGGCGGCGCTCCTGGCCTGGATCGTCGCCCGCGCGTTCCACGGCGCGCCGCTCGCAGACGTCGCGCCCGCGCTCATCCTCCTCGTCGCGACCTTCGCGGCGCGCGGCCGCGCTCGGCTGGGGCTTCGAGGTCGCCGGGCGCCGCGCGGCGGCGAGCGTGCTCTCGGAGCTGCGGCTCGGGCTCGTCCAGCATCGCCTGCGCGACCAGCCGCTCGCCCTCGACGGCACCGACGCCGCCGAGGTCGCGGCCGCGGCCACGGGCGGCGCCGACGGGCTCGAGGCGTACTTCGGCCGCTACCTGCCGCAGCTCGTCCTCGCCGTCGTCGTGCCGGTGGCCGTGCTCGCCTGGGTGGCCGGCATCGATCTCGTCTCGGCGCGGGCTGATGCTGCTCACGCTGCCGCTCGTCCCGGTCTTCATGTGGCTTGTCGGCCGCTACACCGAGGAGCGCACGCGGCGGCAGTGGCAGGCGCTGCGGCTGCTCTCGTCGCACTTCCTCGACGTCGTGCGCGGCCTGCCGACGCTGCAGGCGTTCAACCGCGCCCGGCCGCAGGCGGCGAGCATCGACGCTGTCGGCGAGCGAGTACCGCGGACGAACGATGGGCACCCTGCGCGTGGCCTTCCTCTCGGGCTCGGTGCTGGAGCTGGCCGCCACGCTCGGCGTGGCGCTCGTCGCGGTGACGGTGGGCGTGCGGCTCGCGGACGGCGGGCTCGGCCTGCAGGCGGGGCTGACGGTGCTCCTGCTCGCGCCGGAGCTGTACCTGCCGCTCCGCCAGCTCGGCGCCCAGTTCCACGCGAGCGCCGACGGGCTCGCCGTGGCCGAGCGCGTGCTCGACCTGCTCGAAGCGCCGCCGGCGGCGCCTCGCGGCGGCCGGCTGGTGCCCCCGGCTCCCGGCCTCGTGCGCTTCGAGCGCGTCTCGTTCCGCTACCCCTCGCGCGACACGCCGGTGCTCGAGGGCTTGAGCCTCGATCTTGCACCGGGCGAGACGACGGCGCTCGTCGGCCCGAGCGGCGCCGGCAAGTCGACGGTGGCGGCGCTGCTCCTGCTCTTCGCCCGCCCCGACGCCGGGCAGATCACGGTCCGCGGCGTCGACCTCGCTCGAATGCCGCCCCGACCTCTGGCGGCGCCAGATCGCCTGGGTGCCGCAGCACCCGACCCTCTTCCGCGGCACCGTCTTCGACAACATCCGGCTCGGCGACCCGGACGCCTCAGTCGCGGAGGTTCGGGACGCGGCCGTGCTCGCCGGCGCCGACCGCTTCGTGCGGGCGCTGCCGCGCGGCTACGAGACGGTCGTGGGCGACGGCGGCCGCCCGCTCTCCGCCGGCGAGCGCCGGCGCATCGCCCTGGCTCGCGCGTTCCTGCGCGACGCGCCGCTCGTGATCCTCGACGAGCCGACCGCCGACCTCGACCAGGCGAGTGCCGACGTCGTCGCCGAGTCCGTCGAGCGCCTGCGCACCGGCCGCACCGTCCTGCTGATCGCCCACCGCCCCGAGCTGGCCGAGCACGCCGACCGCGTCGTCGCCCTGCGGGAGCTGACGCGCGCATGATCGCCCGGCTGCTCGCGCTCGCGGACGTGCCGCGCCGCCGCGTCGCCACATCGGTCGCGCTCGGCGCGCTGACGATCCTCTTCGGAGTCGGCCTCATGGCGACCTCCGGCTACCTCATCTCGCGGGCGGCGGAGCAGCCGGCCGTGCTCTCGCTCACCGTCGCCATCGTCGGCGTGCGCTTCTTCGGGCTCGGGCGGCCGGTGCTGCGCTACCTGGAGCGTCTGACCTCGCACGATGTGGCCCTGCGCGCCCTCGCGCGCGCGCGCGTACGTGTCTACCGCCGGCTCGAGCGGCTCTCGCCGGCCCAGCTCGACGACCGCCGGCACGGCGACCTGCTCGCCCGCTTCGTCGCCGACGTCGACGCGCTGCAGAACCTGCACCTCCGCGTGATCTCACCGCCGCTCGTCGCCGTGTGCTCCGGCGCGGTGGCCGTGGGCGTGACCGCGGCCTTCTTGCCGGCGGCTGCCCTGGTGCTCGCTGCCGGGCTGCTCGTCGCCGGCATCGGCGCGCCCGCCGCCTCGCTCCTGCTTGGGCGGCGCGCTGCGGCCCAGGCGGCACCCGCCCGCGGCGCGCTGACGGCCGAGCTCGTCGAGACCCTCGACGGGAGCGCCGAGCTGGTCGCCTACGGCGCCGCCGACGCGCGGCTGGCGGCCCTGCGCGCGGCCGACGGCGACCTCGTTCGCGTGGCCCGCCGCGCCGCGCTCGCGGACGGAACGGGGGACGGGCTCCGCGTCCTCGTCACCGGCGCCACCGTCGCCGGCGTGCTCGCGGTCGCGATCTCGGCGCCGGTCGACCGGACGCTGATCGCGATGCTCGCCCTGCTCGCCCTCGCCACGTTCGAAGCCGTCCAGCCGCTGCCGCAGGCGGTGCGCGAGCTCGGCACGACACTCGCGGCCGGCCGGCGGATCCTGGAGATCACCGACCGCGTGCCGGCCGTGGTCGACCCGCCCGACCCGCTCCCGGCTCCGGTCGCGCCGTTCACCGTCGCGCTCGAGGACGTGCGCGTGGGCTACGCGCCCGGGCTCGACGGATTCAGCCTGCGGCTCCGGCCCGGGCACACGGTCGCGCTGCTCGGGCCGAGCGGCGCCGGCAAGACGACCGTCGCCAACCTGCTGCTGCGGTTCGTCGACCCCGAGGCCGGGCGGGTCACGCTTGGCGGGGCCGACCTCCGCCGCTACCGCCAGGAGGACGTCCGGGCCGCGATCGCTGTGGCCGGGCAGGACGCGCACCTGTTCTCGACCTCGATCGCCGCGAACGTTCGGCTCGGCCGTCCCGATGCGGACGACGCGGCCGTCGAGCGCGCGCTGCGGGCGGCCCGCATCTGGGACTGGGTCGCGTCCCTTCCGGACGGGGCGGAGACGCTCGTCGGCGAGCAGGGCCGCGAGCTCTCCGGCGGCCAGCACCAGCGGGTCGTCCTGGCGCGCGCCCTGCTCATGGACGCGCCCGTGCTCGTGCTCGACGAGCCGACCGCGCACCTCGACCCGCCGACCGCACAGGCGCTCGTCGAGGACGTCTTCGCCGCCACCCGCGGCAAGGCGGTGCTCCTCATCACGCACCGCCCAGAGGGCGTCGACCTCGCGGACGAGGTCGTCGTGCTCAGCCCGAACTGATCCCCCACGCGCTGGTGACCGACTCGCCGGGCTCGAGTCGGATCACCGCCTCGCCGGTGCGGAAGGCGTTCGCCGGGCAGGTCATGGGCTCGACCGCCAGGCTGCGCCGGGCGACATCCGGCAGCGGGTCGCCGGTGAAGAGCTGGAGCCAGCCGTACGATTCGTCCAGCCAGACCGTGACGTCGCCGAACTCGACGCGCGCCAGGCCCATTGCGTCCCGTTCGAGGTCGGTGAAGGCGTGATCGAGCTGCGTGGAGCCGATCGCCCGCGCGCGCGTGAAGTCATATTCGCTGCCGGCAACCGGCTCGCGCCCCGTTGGGAGGCTCCGCTCGTTCGTGTGCAGCACTGTCCGGCCCGGCGCGCGCAGTACCACGTCGTTGACCTGGCCGGCCAGATAGGGGTGCATGCCGCTGCCGAACGGGGCGGCCTCCGACCCGGTGTTCTCGGCCGTCGTCTCGACCCGCAGCCCGTCGGGCGAGAGCGAGTACTCGATCGCGAGCGCGAGCGAGAACGGGTACCCGGGCTGCGGCTCCAGCCGGTACTGGACGACTGCACGCCCGGGCTCCTGCGCGGCGAGCGACCACGGCTCGCGCCGGACGAGCCCGTGGATCGCGTTCCCGCGCTCCGGCTCCGTGATCGGCAGCTGGTGCGTGCGCCCGTCCCACTCATAGCTGCCGTCCTCGAGCCGGTTCGGCCACGGGATCAGCACCTGGCCGCGCCCCGACGTCGCGCCGCCCGACTCGGCGTAGCCGTCCAGCACGGGGCGGCCGCGCGCCGAGTAGGCGCGCAGCCCGCCTCCGATCAGGTCGACGACGAGATGCTGGTCGCCGGCCGCGAGCTCGACGTCCATACGCCCATCCGGTCAAGCAGGTGGTCGCCGACCCGCAGCGAGTTCGCCATCGCCGTCAGTGCCGGGTTGACCGCGCCGATGCTTGGGAACACGCTCGTGTCCACGATGTAGAGGTTGTCGACCTCGTGGGCGCGGCACTCGGGATTGACGACCGAGCTGTCCGGGTCGGAGCCCATGCGCGCGCACCCCGCTTGGTGGGCGACGCCCGCCACCGGGATCTCGTTCTTCAGGTAGGCGAAGCGGTGGAAGAGGCCGTCCTCCTCCATCCCCAGGCGGCCGAGCATCCCGTGCAGCTGCTCGCCGAGCTCCTTCTTCGGCACGTCGTTCGTCGAGCGGTACGCAAGTGTCACCTTGCCGTCGCGGTCGACGGTCACGCGGTTCTCCGGCAGGGGCAGATCCTCGGTCGAGAGCCAGAAGTCGATCGCATGCCGTGCAACCTTCTCCAGGGTCCAGCTCGGCGCCAGCTTCGTCTCGCCCGGCTTCTCGCCGCGGTACATAGGCGCCTGCGACTTGCCCACCATCTGGATGTTCCCGAGCGGGTACTCGCGGCCGTTTCCGGCGAAGTAGAAGTCGTTGAGGCCGAGTGTCTTCTGGAAGATCGTCGGGTTCTCGTCCTTCGAGAGCGCGAGCACGGCGGAGCAGTTGTGGAACATGTAGTTGCGGCCCACCTGGTCGGAGCCGTTCGCGAGCCCGTTCGGATGCGCGTCGCTCGCCGACATCAAGAGCACCTTCGCCGTGTTGGCCGCGCCGCAGGCGAGCACGACCACGTCCGCCCCGTAGGTCTCCGTCTCGCCGTCGCGGTCCACGACGACGCGCTCGACGGTGCCGCCGGACGCGTCGGTCTCGAGCCGGATGACCGTCGCGTTCGTCAGCAGCGTGACGTTCTGATGCTCGAGCGCCGGCCGCACGCCGAAGACCTCGGCGTCGGACTTGCCGTGTACGACGCACGGGAACCCGTCGCAGTTCATGCAGCGCACACAGGCGGAGTAGGGGAGGTTCGCCTCGTTCAGCCGGATCCCGCACGGCGCGTGGAACGGCTGCAGGCCCGCCGCCTCCAGATCCTCGTGGAGCTGCTGGATGCGCGGCTCGTGCGAGACGGCCGGGAACGGGTACGGCGCGCTTGCAGGCGGCTCGGTCGGGTCCTCGCCGCGGGCACCGTGCACCTGGTAGAGCTGCTCGGCCTTCGTGTAGTACGGCTCGAGCTCGTCGTAAGTGATCGGCCACGCGGGCGAGACGCCGTCGTGGTGGCGGATCTCGCCAAAGTCCTCGGCGCGTAAGCGGTAGAGGGCCGCGCCGTAGAGCTTGGTCGCGCCGCCGACGAAGTAGTGGATCTGCGGCTGGAACGGCTTGCCCTTCTCGTCGTACCAGGTGTCCGGGGACACGTAGCGGTTGTCGATGAAGACGTCCGCCGCCTGCCAGTTCTGCGGTTCACGCGGCAGCCAGTCGCCGCGCTCGAGCAGCAGGATGCGCTTGCCGGACGGTGCGAGGTGCCGGGCGAGGGTGCCCCCGCCGGCGCCGGTGCCGACGATGATCACGTCGAACGATTCCATCTCAGAATCCCTTCAGCATCTCGGGGACGATGATCCGCGCGGCGGCCTCGATCAGGGCGAGGTGCGAGAACGCCTGCGGGAAGTTGCCGAGGAAGCGGCCCGTGGCGGCGTCGAACTCCTCCGCGTAGAGGCCGAGCGGCGACGAGATCCGGAGCAGGCGCTCCATCAGGTCGCGCGCCCGTTGGAGCTCGCCGACGATCGCGTAGGCCGAGACGAGCCAGAACGAGCAGATGAGGAACGTGCCCTCCTTGCCGGAGAGGCCGTCGTCGGTCTCGTCCGTCCTGTAGCGCAGCACGAACCCGTCCTCGGTCAGCTCGCCCGCGATCGCCATGACGCTGGCGCGCATGCGCTCGTCGTCGCCGGGCAGGAAGCCGAAGATCGGAGCGAGCAGCGTGGACGCGTCCAGCGAGTCGGTTTCGTAGTGCTGGCGGAGCACGCCGTCCGAGCGCAGGCCGTGCTCGAGGATGTCCGCCTTGATCTCCTCGGCGGTGGCCCGCCACGTGGCGTTGAGGTCGGCGTCGCCGCGGATGTCGGCGAGCTTGGCCGCGCGGTCGAGCGCCACCCACCCCATCAGCTTCGAGGAGACGTAGTGCCTGGGCGCGCCGCGCGCCTCCCAGATGCCCTGGTCGGGGTTCTGCCAGACGCGGGTGGCGCACTCGGCCTGTGACTCCACGATCGGCCAGAGCCGCCGCGGCAGCCGGTCGCTTTCGCGCGTGTGCTGGAGGATCGAGTCCAGCACGGCGCCGAACACGTCGTTCTGCTTCTGATCGAACGCGCCGTTGCCGATCCGGACCGGCTTCGCGCCCGCGTACCCGGACATGTCGTCGCGGGTCGACTCCGTCAGGTCCCTGCGGCCGTCGATGCCGTACATGATCTGGAGCGACCCGTCGTCCGTCGGCTCGACGTCGGCGACGAACTGCATGAACTCGTCCGCCTCCCAGTCGAGGTTCAGCCAGTGGAGCGCGTGCAGCGTGAACGTCGTGTCGCGCATCCACGTGTAGCGGTAGTCCCAGTTGCGCTCGCCGCCCGGGGTCTCGGGCAGCGACGTGGTGAGGGCGGCGACGGTGGCGCCCGTGGGCATGTAGGTGAGCCCCTTGATCGTCAGCGCGGAGCGTTGCACCGGGTCGCGCCAGCGGTGGTCGGGGACACGGGAACGGCCGAGCCAGCCGCGCCAGAAGCCGCAGGTCGTGTCGAGCCGGGCGGTCGCCTCCTCGACGGTCGCCGGCGCCTCGAAGCCCTCCGCCCAGGTCAGGGCGCAGAAGACCTTCTCGCCCGCCTGGAGGACGTGGCGGCCGCGGACGCGGTTGCCCTCGATGCCGAGTGCCAGGTCGGAGACGAGTCTCACCGTCTGGCCCGCGCCGGTCGCCTGCGCCGCGTGGGCGCCGTCGTCGACAACCGTCCATACGGCGGCCTCCCGGCCGTAGTCGAACGCGGGCTCGCACACGAGCTCGACCTCGACGTTGCCGGCGATGCACTCGACGGTGCGCACCAGCATGTGGTCGCCGTCGTCGTCGGCCGGTGGCCGCGTGTGGGGTGTCACGGTGTCGGTGCCGCCCGACGGCCCCATGGTCAGGGCGTCGCGGACGACGACCCAGCCGTTGGGCACCCTCCAGGTGGTCTCGAGCACGTTCGTCCCGGGCTCGTACGAGCGCGCGGTCGGGTGGTTCACGTCGTAGGGCGCGAAGCGGAAGAAGCCGGCCTGGCGGTCGAGCAGGCTGCCGAAGATGCTCGGCGAGTCGAAGCTCGGCACGCAGAGCCAGTCGATGGCGCCGTCGGGCGCGACGAGCGCGCCGGTGTGGCAGTTGGACAGGAACGCGTACTCGGCGATCGGCGGGAACGGCGAGGGCGCCGCCGCGCTCTGGATCGGCCTCTGGGCCGACTTCTCGGTCGTCGTCATGAGTTTCCTACCCCACCCACGGCCCGTGCCAGCCGTACCCGGCGACCAGCTTCTCGCCCTCCTTCGGCCCCCACGACCCTGGCTTGTACGGATGGACGGGCGGCGGGTTGTCGATCAGCGGCTGCATGATGCGCCACGTCTCCTCGACGCCGTCCTGACGGGTGAAGCGGGTGTGGTCGCCGACCATCGCCGCGTGCAGGAGCACCTCGTAGGGCGTCGGCCCCTCGCCGCCCTGCTCGGCGAACTCGACGTCGAGCTCGATCGGCGCGGAGCCCTTGCGGTCGGCGCGCTGGGCGTCGATCCTCAGCCGGACGCCGGTGGTCGGGTCCATCTTGACGACGAGCTGGTTCGGCTCGGGCGAGTTCTCGTACGCCTTGAAGCCGAGCTTCGGCGCCCGCTTGAAGACCAGGCGCAGCTCCGTCTGCGTCGTCGCGAGGCGCTTGCCGGTGCGGATGAAGAACGGAACCCCCGCCCAGCGCCAGTTGTGGATCTCGAGGCGCAGGGCGGCGTACGTCTCGGTCGTCGAGTTCGGCGCCACGCCGTCGACGTCGAGGTACCCGTCGTACTGGCCGCGGACGTAGTGCGCCGGATCGGCCTCGCCGACGGCGCGGTACAGCGAGACCTTCGCGTCGCTGAGCGTCTGCGGGTCGCCGCGCGACGGAGCCTCCATCGCGCAGAAGGCGACCACCTGCATCAGGTGGTTCACGACCACGTCGCGCAGGGCCCCGACCGGGTCGTAGAAGTGGCCGCGGTCCTCGACGCCGAAGTCCTCGGTCATCGAGATCTGCACGCACTCGACGTAGTTGCGGCTCCAGAGCGGCTCGAGGAGCGCGTTGGCGAACCGCAGGTGCAGGATCTCGTCGAGGCCCATCTTCCCGAGGTAGTGGTCGATCCGGTACAGCTGCGACTCGTCGATGTACTGGTGCAGCTCCTCGGCGAGCGCGTGCGCCGAGGAGCGGTCGTGGCCGAAAGGTTTCTCGACGACGATCCGTGCGTTCTGCGTCAGCCCGGCGTCATGGAGGCCCTGGACGACGCGGCCGAACAGGAAGGGTGGGATCTCGAGGTAGAAAACCGGCCGCTCGAATCCGCGCACGGCCTCGGCGACCTTCTCGTAGGTCGCTGCCTCGCCGAAGTCGCCGTCGACGTACGAGAGCCGGGCGGCGAAGCGGTCGAAGACCTTCTCGTCGAGCTTCTCGCCGGTGCCGACGATCGAGGTGCGCGCCCGCTCTTTCAGCTGGTCGACCGTCCAGTCGTCGACGGCCACGCCGACGACCGGCACGTCGAGCTGGCCGCGCCGCTCGAGCCGGTAGAGCGACCGGAAGGTCATGACCTTCGCCAGGTCGCCGGTGATCCCGAACACGACGAGGACGTCGGCCGGGCCCGGTGAGTCGCCCTGGCGCGCCCGCGCCGGAGCCGGTGCTGCGCTCGTGGTCATGTTTCCCTCCTCATCGTTTGTCCGCATGAACGCTGATCCGGCCGACACGCTGGTGCGTGAACGCGGCGCCGGCCCAGTCGACGACGGCCTTCGTCCGATCCTCGTTGGTGGGGAGGAGCGCGAGGTGAACGGCTCCCCAGGCGGCCTGCGCCTTGGCGCCCTTCATCGTCCGGCCGCCGAGCATCTGGACCACCGCGGCGCCCCGCCCGATCATCGCCATCGTCCCCTTGTCGACGTACTTGAACGGCTTCGGCTCCTTGCCGCGTGCAAGCAGGCCGATGGTCTTGCCCGCGTGCTCGCCCGACTGGAGCGCGACGGACCCGAGCTGCGGAAGCACCTGGCCCGTCTTCTGGTCGGTGATCGCGGCGAGATCCCCGACCGCGTACACCTCCGGGTGCGAGGCGACGCGCAGGTGCTCGTCCACCGCGAGGCGCTTGCCACGCTGCAGCTCCAGCCCGAGCCCGTCGAGCAGCGCGTTGCCCTGCAGGCCCGCGCCCCACACGAGCGTGTGGGCGGGCAGCACGGCCCCCGACTTCAGCGTGACGCGCGTCGGCTCGACCGATTGCACGATCTCGCCCGTCCGCACCTCGACCTGCAGCTTCCCGAGCGCCTTGCGCGTGTACTCGCGCAGGTTCTCCTTGAACATCGTGAAGAGGTCCGGCCCCGCCTCGACCAGCGTGATCGTCGCGGCCCCCGGCGGCACGTCGGGGTAGTCCTTCGTGAAGATGCCGTTGTAGAGCTCGGCGAGCGCCCCCGCCGTCTCGACGCCGGTCGGCCCGCCGCCGACGACGACCACGTTCAGGGCTCCGTCGGAGATGAGGCCGGGGTCGCGGTCCGCCGCCTCCCAGCGCTCGAGGACGTGATCCTTCAGACGGGTCGCATCCGGGAGCGTGTAGAGCGGGAAGGCGTGCTCGGCGGCCCCCTCGGCGCCGAAGAAGTTGACCTCGGCCCCGACGGCCAGGACGAGCGAGTCGTACCTGAGCGGCTTCAGCTCGCCGAAGCGAACCTCGCGCGCTTCGAGGTCGATCGCCTCGACGGTGTCGTTGTGCACGCGCGTGTTCTCCTGCTTCTTCACGAGGTCGCGCAGCTGGTGGCCGACGGCCGTCTGCTCCAGGAGGCCCGTCGCAAACTGGTAGAGCAGCGGCTTGAAGGTGTGGTAGTCGTGCTCGTCGACGAGCACGACCTCGACGTCCGCCTTCGCGAGCGCCTGGGCCGCGCCGATGCCGGCGAACCCGCCCCCGAGGATGAGAACACGCGGCCGCTCGTCCGCCATGCGGGCGAAGGTAGGCGCGCGGTGGAGCCTTGCCGTCACCCGAACGGGATGATGTCCGTAGATCCCCGGTAGCGTCGCGGTCGTGTTCTACTCGCTGAACACCGCGGAGCTGTTCCTGGTCGTGATCGCCGTCATCGGCGGCGCCGCCGTGGTGGGCGCGGTCGGCGGCCATTATCTCCGGCGGACGTCCGCCCACTACCGCGATCCGGTCGGCGTGCTCCAGGGAGCGCTCCTCGGCGTGGTCGGGTTGATCCTCGCCTTCGGCCTCACGCTCGCCGTCGGCCGCTACCAGGACCGCCGCGCCGACGTCGTAGACGACGCCAACACGATCGGCACCGCCTACCTGCGCGCGCAGACGCTGCACGAGCCGCAGCGCAGCCAGTCGCTCGCGCTTTTCAAGCGCTACAACGACCTCGCCATCCGGGTCACGCACGAGGTGCCCGGCACGGAGGCGCTGCGCGCCACCTCCGCGGAGGAGGGCCGCGTCCAGCGTGGGCTCTGGCGGCTCGCCGGTCAGTCGCTGAACGCGCATCCGACGGACAGCGCCCCACGGCTCTACGTGGAGAGCCTCAACGAGATGATCGACCAGCAGGGCGTCCGTCTCGCCGGGCTCAACAACCGCGTCCCCAACGAGGTGCTCGCGCTGCAGCTCCTCGGCGCGGCGCTCGGCATCGGCCTGCTCGCGCTCTACCTGGGCATGCTCGGCAAAGGGTTCGTCACGGTTGCGGCCGCTGCGCTCGCCGTCAGCTTCCTCGTCGTCGTCACGTTCGACCTCGACCGGCCCACGCGCGGGCTGATCACCGTGCCCGACACGCCGCTGGTCATCGAGCGCGCGAGCATGAACCTGCCGCCGGCGGCGCCGGCGCCGGGCTGAGCCCGGCGCCGGCAGACCGCTCCGACTTAGTGGCTGTCAGCCACGAACTACTGCTCAGTGCGCCTTCGTGTTGGCGAACCCGGACAGCGGGTCGGCCACGTACGGGAACGTCGACATCGGCTTGACGTTGTCGCTGTTCACGCCGTCGCCGAGATCGATCTTCTTGCCGATCAGGGCGCCGGCGACCGCACGCTCGGCGATGTCGATGACGTCGTCGCCCAGGCGGCGGCCGTTCGGCCAGCCCTGGACGTCGCCGCCGAGCACGCCGAGGCGGCTGACCTTGCCCGCCGGGGTGACGGGCGTGGACAGGTTGATGCGGAGCTCCTCCGCGAGCTTCGAGCTCGTGAAGTTGAGCTTCGGGACGCCGGTCAGGAAGACCGAGACGAGGTCGCTGCGGCCCGTCTCCTTGACGCCCAGCTTGTACAGCTTGTTCATCACCGCCGCGAGGATCGGCGCCTCGTAGTACTTCTTGAACCGGCCCTCCTGCGCAGGCCCGGACGCGTTCCAGAGGTCCTTGAGCCCGGTCGGCATGATCACCTCGTTGACGAGCGGGTTCGCGAGCCGGGAGACCTGCACCCAGCCGCCGCCGCGCTTGATGCCGATCACCTTGCGGTCGGCCGTCGACCAGATGCCGATCACGTGGCTCTTCGTGTCGACCTGCGCGATCGGGATCTGCAGCGCGATCGAGTGCACCGCGTAGCCGGCGAGGAAGTTCTTGCCGCCGCCGTTCGCGCCCGTGCCCTTGCGGAACGCGAGCAGGTCGAAGATCGCGCCGACGTCGCCGAAGAACGGGTCGTCACGCTGGCCGGCGAACACCTGGCCGCCGCCGGGCAGCGCCGTGACGCCCTTCATCGCGAGGGCGTGGTACTTCGGCGTCGAGCGTGGGCCGATGTTGTCCGGCGGCGTCATCGCATGGACGATGACGTGCGCCTTGCCGTTCGCGATCTTCGTGACCGTGTACGGCTGCTGCGTGTCGCCGAGGAAGAACGGACCGGTCTTCCTGGTGAACTGGAAGCGGTACGTCACGTCGGCCTTCCCATCGCCGTTCCGGTCGATGTAGACGTTGTACCGGGCGGTCGGCGAGAAGGTGTAGTAGTTCGGACCTGCCGCCGGGTCCTCGCCCGGGATGTAGTTCGAGATCACCGTCAGCGTGTCCGGCTTGTCCGGGCTGCGGAAGGCGTAGAGGTCCGTGTTGTCGGCGGACGGGTCCTCCGAGATCAGCGGCGCCTCCCGGTGGCTCGACGCGAGGCTGCTTGCCGGAGCCGGGCCGTAGATCACGGCCAGGGCGAGTGCCCCGACGGCAGCTGTCAGCACGCCGAGGCCGGTTGCGGCTCTGCGCATGGTTGTGCTCCCTCCTTGTCCGCGACGGCCCTGTCGTCGTTAGGGGTGGCCGTCGGCTGCCAGTCCTTCGTACAAGGGGCACGTCCGGTTCGACACTGTGACATTTCGATACTCGATGAGTTCCGGTTGGCGTCGCCGTCTAAGCGGTAACACGGAGGAGACACCATTCGCCCCAAGCGGGCCTGAAAGGAGACATGCATGTCCAAGCTCACCGCCTGCCTCTGGTTCGACACCGAGGGCGAGGAGGCCGCCCGTTTCTACACGTCCACGTTCCCGAACTCGCGCATCACCGGCATTTCGCACTACGGCGAGGCCGGGCCGCGCGAGGCCGGCTCGGTGATGACCGTCGACTTCGAGCTCGACGGACAGCCGTTCCTCGCGCTGAACGGCGGCCCGGAGTACACGTTCAGCGAGGCGATCTCGTATCAGGTCAGCTGCGAGACGCAGGAAGAGGTCGACCGCTACTGGACGACGCTGTCCGAGGGCGGCGAGGAGGGCCCGTGCGGCTGGCTGAAGGACCGCTTCGGGCTCTCGTGGCAGATCGTCCCGACGGCCCTGCCGCGCCTGCTCAAGGATCCGGACCGCGAGAAGGCACAGCGCGTCATGGCGGCGATGCTGCAGATGAAGAAGATTCAGATCGACGAGCTCGAGCGGGCCGCGGAGGGCGTCCCGGCGTAGACCGATTCGTCGTGAGCGGATGACCCGCCCGCGCAGGGCCGCCTTCATTCACGATGGGCAGCGATGGCGACGGCCCTGCGCATCCTCGTGCTTGCCCTGCTCGCCGCCCTGAGCCCGCTCGCGCTGACGGCGACCATCCTGGTGCTCAAGAGCCGTCTCGCGCGGCTGAACGGGATCTTCTTCGCCGCCGGCTTCCTGCTCGGCGAGGCGATCGGCTGGGCGTTCGCGCTGGCGCTCGGATCCGTGCTCGACCTGGGCGACCGGGGGCAGACCGTGGCCGCCGTCCTGGAGCTGCTCCTCGGCGCGCTGCTGCTCTCGGTCACCTGGCGCGTCCACCGGCGCGAGGCCGCGCCTCGGCGCGAGCGCGACCCGCGCACCCAGGCGCTGCTCGCGCGGCTCGAGCAGCTGAATGCGATAACCGCGGTCGTCGTCGGCACGTTGCTCGGGCTCGGCATCCCGAAGCGGCTCACGATCACGATCGTCGCGGCCGCCACGCTCACGGCGTCCGACCTCGACAACGCACGACAGCTCGCGCTCGTCGGTCTCTACATCGTCGTCGCGGGAGTCCTCGTCTGGGCGCCTGTCCTCGTCTACGTCGTCGCCGGCGCTCGTGCGCGTTCGTGGCTCGACGCCGGCCAGGATTGGCTGGCGGCGCACCAGCGCACGGTGACGATGGTGTCACTGGCCGCGTTCGGGACCGTCCTCGTGGTCGATGGCCTCATCCAGATCTAGGACTGGACGGCCGGCGAGGCCGGCACGGGCTCGCCGGCCGCTTCGGTGCTCGAGGCTCCCTCGCGCGCCAGCGAGATCGAGATCGCGCCCCACATCGCGAGCGTCAGCCCGCCCCAGGCGACGACCTTGTGCCAGACCGGGAGGCTCAGCGTCTCCTCGAGCAGCACGATCCCGATGAGCACCGAGAGGACAGGGTTCAGCACGGAGGTGGTCGCGACGGACGGCGCCAGGCGGCCCGTGCCGAGCGAGACCTGCTGGACGACGAACGCCGCGATGCCGGCCAGCCCGCAGGCGTAGATCTCCCAGCTCGAGAACGCCGCGCTGACGCCGCCGGCGTCGATCATCTCCGCGCTCGGCTTCCACAGCGACGCCGAGAGCCCGTACAGCAGGCCCGCAGCCGCGCCGTACATGCCCGCCTTGCGCTCGAGCGTGCCGTTGCCGCCGAGCGCGATCAGCACGCCGGCAAGGGCCGCGACGACAGCGATCGTGATCACCCACTCGTCGTTGGGCGCGTTCGCCCGGCCGCCGGCGGGATCGCCGACGACGGTGAAGATCGCGAGCCCGATGACGACAACGATCGCCCCCGCGATCTCGCGCCGGCCCACATGCTGGGCCGTGATGAAGTAGCCGAGCGGCAGCGCGAAGACGATCGTGGTCACGAGCAGTGGCTGGATGACCGAGAGCCGTCCGTTGTCGAGCGCCACCGCCTGGAAGGCGTAGCCGACGAAAAGCACGGCGGTGCCGGCCAGCCACCACCACCGACGCAGTAGGCGAAGCAGGGAGGAGGGGTGCGCGAGCGAGACGCCGCCCTGACCGAGGGCGCCCTTCTGCTGCAGCGTCGCCGCCAGCGCGAAGCACGCCGCGGCGATGAGCGCGAGCGTCGCTGCCATTCAGCAGGGATTAGGCGGCGGGGCTGCGGATCCTCCCGTCAGGCGGTGGCGGGCTCCGCTTGCGGCGCGTCGTCAGGCGACGCCGGGTCCACGCTCGCGGGGCTTCGTGGGGCGAGCCTGGCCGAGGTGACGTAGGCAACGACGACCGCGACGATGACGACCGGCATCAAGTGGAGGGCGTCGGCTTCGAGGAAGACGCTGACCAGGAGGACGGAGGTGAGCGGGAGGCCGAGCATCGTGACGGTCATCGCGCCGATGCCCATGCCGGCGCCGGCGATCATCGTCAGGCCGGGGAGGTGGGAAAGGGCGATGCCGCCGGCTGCACCGATGAACATGCCGGGGAAGGTGGGACCGCCGCGGAAGCCGCTGAGCGAGAGACCGTAGGCAAGGCCTTTACAGACCACGAGCAGTACGAGCGCCCCGACCGACCAGCCGGCGGCGCCCTCGATCAGTGAGGGGAGCTGGTCCTGGCCGGAGAACAGCACCTCCGACGAGCTCCTGTCCGTCGCCTCGGCGAACGACGATCGCGAGCACGGCCACGCCCAGGCCGACGACCGGTGTCACCGACAGCCTTCGACGCGCGACGACCGGTTGCAGGAAGAGCCCGACTCGCTTGATGGCCGTCCCGAGAAAGCCGGCGGCGACGCCGATGGCGATGGCCCAGAGGAACTCAGAGCCCGTGGGGCTGCCGACGGGAGGGATGTCGGGGACAGCCAGGGAGAACGTCCCGAACCCGGTCCAGGCGTCCAGCCCGATGAAGATGAGCGAGCCGATGCCGGCGGCGAGCAAGCCCGGGACGAGCACCACGCCGAGCATCGGGCCGGCGAGCCCGGCGATCTCCATGAGCAGGAAGGCGCCGACGAGCGGCGAGCCCAGCAGCGTGCTGATCGCAGCGAAGCTGCCCGCTGCCGCGATCACGAGCGATCGCCTGCGTGGGCGCATCCTTCTTGGCCAGGTGGACAGCGAGAACACCGATGCCGCTGCCGATCGCGATCAGCGGCGCTTCGGGCCCGAGCACGACGCCGAGGCACAACGTCGCCAGCGAGGCAAGCACGATGCCGGGTAGGTGGGCTGGAAGTACCGGGCCGCCCGTCTTGAACCCTTCGGCCGGCTCGTGCCCCGCAGTCCCGGGCAGATAGCGGATCGTGAGAGCGACCAGAAGACCCGCCAGCGGCGGCCAGGGAAGCGGCCACCAGACGGGCTCGGAGCTGAACCCGACCTCCTTCGGCAGCGTCTCGAAGATGTACTCCTGAGCCTCGGATACACCCTTCAGGAAGAAGTAGGCGACGAGCGCGACCACCACACCGACGATCGCGCCGAACACCAGAAGCACGAGGTAGCTCCGGCTGCGGAGAAGCTCGACCGGATCGGGACGGCTGTCCGGCGCCGGTGATTGCGGTTCGGAGCTGGCCATGGTCTCCTCGCGTCTTCAACGGTGCGAGCACCTCTCTCCCGCCCATCGAGCCTGCCGGCGGCGAGGGCGAACACTCTCACACGATCCTGACAACGCCAAACGCGAGTGGGACGCCGATGGGGCGCCGTGAGGCTGCGCGGATCCCGCACTGCTGTCGGCGATCTCCCGGATGCCGCCCCGCGCCGCGCGGCCGGACGATTGGCACGTGAAGGAGATGCTGATCGTCGGTCGCGGCGGTGAGGGCGTCGTCCTCGCCTCGCAACTCCTCGCGGACACGTTCGCGCGCGCCGGCTGGTGGGTGCAGAGCTTCCCCGAGTTCAAGGCCGAGCGCCGCGGCGCGCCGATCTCGGCCTCGGTGCGCTGGGACGACAGGCCCATCCACCGGCGCTACAAGGTCTCGCGCTGTGACGTCCTCGTGGTCATCTCGCCCTCGGCGCCGTCCGACGACGTGCTGCGTACCGTGAAGGACGGCGGCCTCGTCGTGCTGAACCACGATGCGCGGTTCGCGCACGACGGCCCGTTCCGGGTGGCGCGCGTCCCCGCTTCGCGGATCGCGCTCGACCATGGCGTGCTCTCGTCGGAGGGGCGGGCGATGGGGAATGTCGCTCTGCTCGGCGCCTGCGTCCGGCTGCTCGCTCCCGAGGCGCTTCCCCACCTCGAGGCGGCCGTCGCGGACCGGATGGGCGGCCGCGCGGCCGCGAACGTCGCAGCCGCGCGCGCGGGCTTCGAGCGCTGCACGCAGCAGCACCACCGGGTCGGCGACGAGCCGCTCGTAGCCGCGCCGGCGGTACCGCCGCCGGAGCACGCGCTGTTCCCGGTCAGCACGACCGACTCGCTCGCCAACCGCACCGGCACGTGGTCGCTCGACCGTCCGCTGATCCTCGCCGAGTGCACCGCCTGCGGCGTCTGCGCGCTGTTCTGCCCGGAGGGCGCCGTGCGCCGCGAAGACGGGACGATGGTGATCGACTACGAGCACTGCAAGGGCTGCGGCATCTGCGAGGTCGTCTGCCCTGTACGCAACGCGCTCGCGATGGAAGAGGTCGTCGCATGAGCGAGCGGCTGCCGCAGGGGCGCGTGGTCATGACCGCGAACGAGGCGGCCGCCTGCGCCGTCGTGCTCGCGCGCGCGCAGGCGATCGCCTGCTACCCGATCACGCCGCAGACGACGATCGTCGAGCGGCTCTCCGAGCTGGTCGCCGGTCGCGACGACGTCGAGTTCGCCAACCTCGAGAGCGAGCACGCGATGTTCGGCTACGTGATCGCGGCGTCGCGCGCGGGCGTGCGCACCTTCACGGCGACCTCGTCACAGGGCCTCCTCTACGCGCACGAGCAGCTCCACCGCGCGTCGCGCGAGCGCGTCCCGCTCGTCGCCGTCAACGTCAACCGCGCCGTCTTCGCGCCCTGGAGCATCGAGCCCGACCTCACGGACAGCATGAGCCAGCGCGACACCGGCTGGATCCAGCTGTACTGCTCGTCGGCGCAGGAGGTGCTCGACAGCGTCATCTGCGCCTACCGGATCGCGGAGACCGTGATGCTGCCCGTCATGGTGTGCGCCGAGGGCTTCCTGCTGTCGCACACCACGGAGGTGCTCGACGTCCCGACGCAGGAGACCGTCGACGCGTTCGTGCCCGCGCTGTGCCCGCCCGAGGACTGGCTGCTCGACCCGGAGAGCCCGCATACCTACTCGGCCCTGCCGAACGCTGGTGACTACTACGCGTTCCAGCGGCACGTCGCCGAGGCGATGGACTTCGCCGGCCCCGTCATCGCCGACGTGAGCGCGCAGTTCGGCGCGCTCGTCGGACGCGAGAAGATCGCGTCGGTCGAGCTCGCCGGCAACCGGCGGGCGAGTCGTGCGCTCGTCGTGATCGGGTCGATCGGGGATACCGCCCACGAGCTGCTGGAGACCGACGACGACCTGCTCGTCGTCCGCGTCCACGCGTACCGGCCGTTCCCGGCCGAGGAGCTTGCGGCCGCGCTCGCGGGCGTCTGCGCCGTCGCGGTCGTCGACCGCGCCGCAGCGTTCGGCTCGCTCGGCCCGCTCGGCAACGACGTGATGTCGCTCGACCTGCGCCACCTGGACGCGGCCAGGAACTTCGTCTGCGGGCTGGGTGGGGCCGAGGTGACGCCGGAGACCCTGCGCTGGATGCTCGAGCAGACGCTTTCTGCGCGGTCGCGCGGCCCCGTGTACGTGCCGGAGGGGGTGTAGCCGTGCCGGCCTGGCTCGACGAGATCGTGGGGGAGGAGCGGCTCTTGCTTCCCGGCCATGCTGCGTGCGCCGGCTGCGGGCCGGCGATCAACGTGCGCCACGTGCTCGGCGCCCTGACCGCGACGGTGCCCGAGTCGAAGATCGTGCTGGTGATCCCCGCGTCGTGCTGGACGATCATCGCGGGCGTCTATCCCGTGAACGCGTTCGGCGTCTCCGTTCACCTGACCCCGTTCGCGTCGGCTGCCGCCGAGGCCTCCGCCATCAAGGCGGCGCTGCGGCTGCGCGGCCACGGCGACGCGACGGTCGTAGTCTGGGGCGGCGACGGCGCCACGGCGGACATCGGCTTCTCGGGCGTGTCCGCGGCCGCCGAGCGCAACGAGGACATCCTCTACGTCCTGAACGACAACGAGGCGTACATGAACACGGGCGTCCAGAAGTCAGGCGCCACCCCGGAGGGCGCGTGGACGACGACAACGCCGGCCGGAGCGCCGCGCCGGGGCCAGAAGAAGGAGGTCGCCCGGATCATGGCGGCGCACGGCGTGCCCTACGTCGCGACGCTGGCGCTCGGCTCGGTGCCGATGCTGCGCGACTTCCGCGCGAAGGTGACGCGCGCGGCCGAGGTCGAGGGCTTCCGCTTCCTGCAGATCCTCGGCGGCTGCCCGCCCGGCTGGCGCTACGCGACCGACCAGACGACCGAGGTCGCGCGTTTCGCCGTCGAATCGCGCACCTTCCCGCTCTGGGAGTGCGACCACGGCGAGCTGCGGATCACCTACCAGCCGAAGCACCCCGTCCCGGTCGGCGACTACCTGCGTACGCAGGGCCGCTTCGCCGGCGTCACCGCGGAAGACGTCGAGGCGATCCAGGCGCACGTGGACGCGCGCTGGGAAGCGTTAGTGGCTGTCAGCCACTAACGCTGGACGACGTTCTTCGCGAAGAAGAGGACGTTGGCCGGCCGCTCGGCCAGGCGGCGCATCAGGTACGGGTACCACTGCGGCCCGAACGGCGTCGCGACGAGCACCTTGAACCCGCGCGCGACGAGGTCGAGCTGCAGCTGCGGGCGCACGCCGAAGAGCATCTGGAACTCGAAGCGGTCGGTCGGGTAGCCGAGTGCGATCGTGTGGTCGATCAGCGACTCGTCGTGCGTCGCGACGGCGACGTAGGCACCGCCGGAGAGCGCGTGCTCGAGCACGTCGCGATAGGCCTGGTCGACGTCGGCCTTGTGCGGGTAGGCGATTGCCTCCGGCTCGAGATACGCGCCTTTCACCAGCCGCAGGTTGGGCGCGAGCGGCAGCAGCTCGTCCAGGTCGCTCGGTGTCCGGTACAGGTACGCCTGCAGGACGCAGCCGACGTTGTCGTGGCCCCCTTCGCGGAGGCGCCGGTACGTGCGCAGCGTCGCGTCGACGACCGCGGACTGCTCCATGTCGATCCGCACCGAGTTGCCGAGCGAGGCGGCATGGGCCACGACCGCGCCGACGTTCTCGAACGCGAGCTCCTCGTCGATCAGCAGGCCGAGGTGCGTCAGCTTCAACGCGACGTTCGCGCGCAGCTCGTGCTCGGCGATGCGGTCGAGCACCTCTCGGTAGGCGGCGACGACGTCGAGGGTCTCGTCGCGGGTCGTGACGTCCTCCCCGAGCAGCGTCGTGTTCGCGTACAGCCCCTTCGCATTCAGTGCGGCCAGCGTGTCGAGGCAGGCGCCCAGCGTCTCGCCGGCGACGAAGCGCGAGGCGCCGAGCCGCATGCCGTAGCGGCTCATGAAGCCGCGGACGCCGCGGTTGGTGGCGGTCACGAGAATCGCCTTGCGGCCGAGATCCTGCACGCCACGACGCTAACCGATGAGATTTCTCTGGGCGGGCAGTCTGAGCCTCTAGAGTGACCGCCGTGGCGACCACCGCGCACCCGGGCCTCGAGACCCAGCTCGAGGACTACCGGCGCGAGCTGACCGCGTACTGCTACCGCATGCTCGGCTCGCCGTTCGAGGCCGAGGACGCGGTCCAGGACACGATGGTGCGCGCCTGGCGCTCCCTCGACCGCTTCGAGGGCCGCGCGGCGCTGCGCTCCTGGCTCTACCGGATCGCGACGAACGTCTGCCTGGACATGCTCTCCGGCCGCGAGCGGCGCGCACGGCCGATGGACCTCGGCCCCGCGCGCGAGCCGGTGATCGAGAACCTGTGCACGCTCGCCGAGGTGACCTGGATCGAGCCGCTGCCGACCGACCCGGCCGAGCTGACCGAGTCGCGCGAGACCGTGCGCCTCGCGTTCGTGGCCGCGCTCCAGCACCTGCCGCCGCGCCAGCGCGCGGCGCTGATCCTGTGCGAGGTGCTGAAGTGGAAGGCGAGCGAGGCGGCGGAGCTGCTCGAGACGAGCGTCGCCTCGGTGAACAGCGCGCTCCAGCGGGCGCGCGCGACGCTCGACGCGACCGACCTGACCGCCGCGGGCACCTCGGCGGAGCTGACGGACGACGACCGCGACCTGCTCGCCCGCTACGTGGCCGCCTTCGAGGCCTACGACATCGACCGCCTCACCGAGGTCCTGCACGAGGACGCGCAGCAGTCGATGCCGCCGTACGACCTCTGGCTGCGCGGCCGCGACGACGTCTTCACGTGGTGGTTCGGCCCGGGCATCGGCTGCAAGGGGTCGAAGGTGATCCCGACACCGGACCTGATGGCCAACGGCTCGCCCGCGTACGGCCAGTACAAGCCGGCCGCCGATGGCGGCTACGAGCCGTGGGCGCTCCAGGTCGTGGAGCTCCGCAAGGGCAAGGTCGGTGAGATCACGTTCTTCCTCGACACCGACCGGATCTTCCCGCTCTTCGGGCTGCCGCCGCGCCTCGAGGCCGCCGCCTAGCCTGACTTAGTGGCTGTCAGCCACTAACTCTGGGTTAGGAGACGACGTCGTTCAGCCCCATGAAGGCGACGAGCTGGCGGAGCTCCGGCGATGCGTTGCGCAGCCGGATCAAGCAGCCCGCCCGCCTCGCCGCCATCTGCAGGCGCGCCAGCGCGTCGACCGTGACCGCGTCTGACGGCACGTCGGCCACGTCGCACCAGGCGACCTCGCCGTGTGCGGAAGAGAGGAGCCCGCAGATACGTTCGCACAGACCAGGAAGGTCGGCGCGGGCGATCGGGCCGCGCACGGAGAACTGCGACTCGATCATCACCCGATTTGACGCCCGTTCGCCGGAAAAATCATCGGTTCCGGGCGCGACCGATGAGTTCGGGGTTTGGGCTCGGTCGAAGCCGGTGACCGACGAGAAAGGACCCCGACGATGACCATCGCAGACACCCGCGCAAAATGGCTCGCTCTCGCAGTCCTCTGCCTGGGGGACCTGATGATCGTGCTCGACGTCTCGATCGTGAACGTCGCGCTCCCGTCGATCCGCGAGGACCTCGGGTTCTCGCAGGAGTCGCTGGCGTGGGTGCTCAACGCGTACACGATCACCTTCGGTGGGTTCCTGCTCCTCGGCGGCCGTCTCGGCGACCTGTTCGGCCAGCGCCGCCTCTTCCTCGGCGGGATGACGCTGTTCACGCTCGCGTCGGCCGTGTGCGGCCTCGCCCAGTCGCAGGGCGCGCTCGTCGTCGCGCGTGCGGTTCAAGGCGTCGGCGGCGCAGTCGTCTCGGCCGTGGCCCTCGCGCTGATCATGCGGCTGTTCACCGAGCCGGGCGAGCGCGCGAAGGCGATGGGCTTCTTCGGCTTCGTGATGGCAGCCGGTGGCAGCATCGGCGTCCTGCTCGGCGGCGTGATCGTCGACCTCACCGACTGGCACTGGATCTTCCTGGTCAACGTCCCGATCGGGATCGCGGTCTTCGCGCTCACGCTGGCGCTGATCCCGGGCGCGTTCGAGCGGGCGGAGTCCCGCCGGGTGGACATCGCCGGCGCGATCACCGTGACCGCGGCGCTGATGATCGCCGTCTATGCCGTGGTCAAGGGCAACGACGCCGGCTGGCTCGGCTTCCAGACGCTCGGCCTGCTCGCGCTCAGCGCGGCGCTGTTCGGGACCTTTTTGCTGATCGAGTCGCGCTTCCCGGCACCGCTCGTGCCGCTGCGGCTCTTCCGGCTGCGCAACCTGAGCACCGCGAGCGTCGTCGGGATCCTCTGGTCGGCGGCCATGTTCGGCCTCTTCTTCCTCGCCGCGCAGTACCTCCAGCTCGTGCTGGGGTACAGCCCGCTGCAGGTCGGCCTCTCGTTCCTGCCGGCCAACCTGATCATGGGCGTCTTCTCCGTCGGGCTCTCGGCGAAGGTGGTCATGCGCTTCGGGATCAAGACGCCGACGGTGGTCGGGATGTCGCTGATCTCCGCCGGCCTGCTCCTCTTCGCGCGCGCGGCCACCGACGGCATGTTCGCCGTCGACGTGCTGCCCGCGATGATCGTCATCGGCTTCGGGATCGGCCTCGCGTTCAATCCGGTGCTACTGGCCGCGATGAGCGACGTGGAGCCGAGCGAGTCGGGGCTGGCGTCCGGCGTCGCGAACACCGCGTTCATGATGGGCGGCGCGCTCGGGCTCGCCGTGCTCGCCAGCGCGGCCGCCTCCCGCACGAACAGCCTCGAGAGCTCGGGCTCGAGCCACGCGGCTGCGCTCACCGGCGGCTACCACGTCGCGTTCCTCCTCGGAGCCGTCTTCGCGGCGGCGGCCGCGGCGGTGGCGGCGAAGTTCCTGCGGGTCGAGCACGCGCCGGCCCCGGACGAGGCGCCGGCATACGACTCGGCCTGATCGGCGGTAACAATGCCGGGATGCAGCACGAGCTCGGCGGCGACGCCGAACGGCTCCAGCGGCTCCAGGCGCTGACCGACGCTGCTCTCGCGCACCTGACGCTCGACGACCTGCTCGACGCGCTGCTGCTGCGCACCCGCGACCTGCTGCGCGTCGACACCTGCGCGATCCTGCTGCTCGACGAGGAGACGAGCGAGCTGGTCGCGCGCGCGGCGGTGGGGATCGAGGAGGAGGTCGAGGCGGGTGTTCGGATCCCGGTCGGCCGCGGCTTCGCCGGGCGCGTTGCGGCGGCCAAGGAGCCCGTGATCCTCGACGACGTCGACCACGCCGACGTGCTCAACCCGATCCTGCGGCAGAAGGGCATCAAGTCGATGGTCGGCGTGCCGCTGCTCGTGACCGGCGACGTGATCGGCGTCGTCCACGTCGGCTCGCTGACGCCGCGCGAGTTCGGCGCGCAGGAGGTAGAGCTGCTCCAGCTCGCCGGCGACCGCGCCTCGGTCGCGATCGAGCACGCCCGCCTCTTCGAGGCGGAGCGCAGCGCGCGCGAGCGCATCGAGAACGTGCAGGCGGTCACGGACGCGGCGCTGGCGCACCTCGATCTCGACGAGCTGCTCGGAGTGCTGCTCCCGAGAATCCGCGACATCCTGCACGCGGACACGTGCGTCGTCCTGCTATCCGACGTGGGCGGCCAGGAGCTGGTGGCGCGCGCCGCGGTCGGGCTGGAGGAGGAGGTCGAGGCCGGCGTGCGCATCCCCATGGGCCGCGGCTTCGCGGGCCGCATCGCGGCGGGCAAGCGGCCGGTCATCCTCGACGATGTCGACACCGCCGACGTGCTCAACCCGTTCCTCCGGAAGAAGGGCATGAAGTCGATGGCCGGCGTCCCGCTGTTGGCCGGCGGCAAGGCGATCGGCGTGCTCCACGTGGGCACGCTCGTCCACCGCCGCTTCACGCCGTCTGACGTCGAGCTGCTACAGCTCATGTCCGAGCGCGTCGCGCTTGCGATCGAGCGCGCGCAGGTCTACGAGCAGGCGATCCTGCTCGACCAGCTCAAGCTCAACTTCGTCGCCATCGCGTCGCATGAGCTGCGTACGCCGACGGCAGCGGTGTACGGCGCGCTCGTCACCATCCGCGCCCGCGACCTGCCGGAGGAGACGCGCGAACAGCTGATCGACGTGGCGTACGAGCAGTCGGATCGCCTGCGCCGGCTGCTCGAGCAGTTGCTCGACCTCTCGAGGCTGGATGCCGAGGCGATCAGCGTCTCGCCGCGGCCGCTCGTGCTCCGGCGCGTGCTCCGTGACATCGTGGACGCGGCCTTCGCCGAGGAGGTGCAGGTCGACGTCGACGTCTCGCCTGACCTCGCCGCCGTGGCCGACCCGCTCGTGCTCGAGCGCGTGGTCTCCAACCTGCTGACGAACGCCGTCAGCCACGGCGCCCCGCCGGTCACCGTCACCGCCGAGCAGCGCGACCGCCACCTCCGCGTCTCGGTCGAGGACGCGGGCGGCGGAGTGCCCGAGGACCTGCGCTCACGGCTGTTCGACCGCTTCGCGCGCGGCGATACCGACCGGGGCAGCGGCCTCGGCCTCGCGATCGCGCGGACCTACGCCAAGGCGCACGGCGGCGATCTGGTCTACCACCCGCTCGAGCACGGCACCCGCTTCGAGCTGATCGTGCCCCAGGACTGATGCACGTCCGCTGGTTCGGCCAGTCCGCGTTCCTGCTCGAAGGCGAGCAGTCGGTCATGATCGACCCGTTCGGCGACATGCGCGAGCGGGCCGCCGGGCGCGGGCTCGAGTTCCTGTACCCGCCGATCGTCGACGTGGACGCCGACCTGCTGCTCGTCACGCACGAGCACTTCGACCACAATGGCGTGGAGGCTGTGGCCGGCGACCCGGTCGTCATCCGTTCGACGGCCGGCCGGCTCGAGTCGCCGGTCGGCGAGGTGGTCGCGGTCGCGTCCGAGCACGACGCGCGTGCCGGGACGGAGCGCGGTCCGAACACGATCTTCTGCTTCACGCTCGACGGCCTGCGCGTCTGCCACTTCGGCGACTTCGGCCAGGCGGAGCTGCGCCCCGAGCAGGCGGCGGCGATCGGCGAGGTCGACCTGCTCTTCGTGCCGGTCGGCGGCCAGGCGACGATCGACGGGGCAGCCGCGGCAACGATCGTGCGGCAGCTGCAGCCGCGCGTCGCTGTGCCCATGCACTACCGGAATGTGGCCGTGAACTTCCTGGAGCCGCCCGACAGCTTCTACGAGGCGTTCGGCGGCGCCGTGGCGCAGCTGCCGCGGCCCGAGCTCGTCGTCGACGAGCACCTCGGCGACGAGACCGTCGTGGTCGTGCCAGCGCCCCCGCTGGCATAGAGACAGCCGCCGCGCTCCCTATCGTTCGGCTCCATGCAGCCGGACGGCACACGGCGCGTGGAGCTCCTGCTGCCCATCCGGACCGTGCTGATCATCGCGGCCGCGGTGGGCATCTTCGCGGCGTTCCGCGCGATCGGCGACACCTTCCTGATCGTGTTCGTCGGCGTCTTCCTCGCGCTCGTCTTCGAGTACCCGGTGCGCTTCGTCATGGCGAAGACGCATTGGTCGCGCGGGCTCGCCGCGACGATCACCGTGCTCGGCACCGCCGTGGCCGTGACCGTGTTCTTCCTCCTCTTGCTCGTTCCGCTTGTCGGGGGCGTCCGCGACGTGCTCCACAACCTGCCGCACCACGGTCGAGAAGCTGCGCACCTCGGACGAGCTGTCGTGGATCGGCGCGGCCGGCGGCGAGAACGTGCAGCAAGGCGCGCAGCAGGTGTCGAGCCACACACCGAACGCGATCTCCGCCGTGCTCGGCATCGCCGGGGGCTTCTTCGGCGTCTTCCTCGGCCGCCTTCACGATCCTCTTCATCTGCCTGTTCCTGCTCACGGACATCACGAACCTAAAGCGCTCGCTGGCAAGCGTCCTCATGCCCGGCGAGGACGACCGCTGGCTCGGCGTCTGGGAGCGCGTGACGGAGGCGGTCTCGCGCTGGGCGATCGGCGTGGTCGTGATCGCCGCGATCGCCGGGACAACCCAGGGCCTGACGGCCTGGCTGCTCGGCTCGAGCTACGCGCTCGGGCTGGGCGTCATCGCGGGCCTGTTCGACATGATCCCGAACATCGGCGCGACAATCGCCGGATTCATCCTCGTCCCGACGATCTGGGCGGAGGAGGGGATCGCGTGCGGCGATCATGATGCTCGTCGTGATCCTCGTCTACCAGCAGGTGGAGAACAACATCCTCACGCCGAAGATCCAGGGCAAGGCGGTGCGGCTCTCCGGCTTCTTCATCATCGTCGCCGTCACGCTGTTCGGCGCGCTGCTCGGCGTGCTCGGCGCGCTCACCGCCGTGCCGCTGGCGGCGACCGTCCAGATCTTCGTGCAGGAGCTGACGAAGGCCCGCCGCGAGCGGGTCGAGGCGGCCCGCGCCGCGCTTACGCCCTGACGCCGGCGCGCGTCCGCTGCGCGACTGTGGCGAGCCGCCCCTCGATCGCGCGCAGCTCGGCGCGAAGCGCGTCGAGCTCGGCCTGCACGGTTCCCTCCTCGCCGGGCTCCGGCTCCTCGGGCTTGTCGAGGTTGAAGAGCGCGGAGAGCGAACCTGCGAGCACGCCGAGCACCGCGACGCCGGTGAACATGATCGCGATGCCGGCGAAGCGGCCGGTTTCGGTCTTCGGGACGATGTCGCCGTAGCCGACGGTGGTGAGCGTGACGATCCCCCACCAGAAGGCGTCGCCGATGGTCGCGAACCCCGGGTTGGTCGCGTGCTCGGCCTCGTACGCGGTCAGCGACGCGAGCACGACCACGCCGGCGGCGACGGCGGCGAGCTTGCCGAGCCGCTCCACGAGGCGGCGCAGCCCCCTGGTCGCCATCAGCACGCGGACGACGCGGCCGAGCCGCGCGAGGAGCAGGATCGCCGATGCGCCGCCGAGCCCGGGGATGAGGTAGTACGGGAACGTCAGGAGGACGATGCCGAGGTCGATGCGGCCGTTTCGCCGGCGCAGGTACGCGGGATCGATCCGGTGCTGGACGACCAGGTCGACGACGAAGACGATCCACGAGCCGATGCCGACGCCGACCTCGACCCAGTACGCATTGGGCGACGTGACGAAGAGCGGCACGACGGCCGCAAGCAGGATCGGAAGGTTGAATTGTTTCTGCCAGCGCTCGCGCGCCGCAATCTGGTCAGGGGTCGGCGGGGCCGGGCGGGCGGCCATGCCCCGTCGCTTCGACGGACGCCCCTGCCTTCCCTGCCAAAAGGGTTCGCTGCCGCGAACGAGAACGTCGCGCCATGAGATCGATGAACCGCATGTTCACGGAGCGGGAGGTGCTCGAGGACGCGGCTGACCACTGGTGGCTGTTCCTGCTGTCGGGCATCGCCTGGCTCGTCTTCGCGCTGCTCGTCTTCCAGTGGGACTACACGACGGTGTACGCGGTGTCGTTCCTCTTCGGCGTCGTCGCGATCATGGCGGGGATCAACGAGTTCGCGGCGCTGCCCGTCTCGACGTCCGGCTGGAGGATCGTCCGCGTGATCCTCGGCGTGCTCTTCATCGCCGCCGGGATCTGGGCCCTCGTGCACCCGCACAACGCGTTCGCCACGCTGGCCGCGCTCGTCGGCTTCTTCCTGCTGTTCAAGGGCGTCTTCGACCTGACCGTCGCCTTCATGGCGAAGGATCAGTTCGACATCTGGTGGCTCCAGTTGGTGCTCGGGATCATCGAGATCGCCCTGGCGTTCTGGGTCGCCGGCTCGTTCGTGGACAGCGTCATCCTGCTCGTCGTCTACGTCGGGGTCGTGGCGCTCTTCCGCGGCTTCACGGAGCTGTTCCTCGCGTTCAAGCTGAAGGGGCTGGGGCGGAACCGGCTGGCGCCTGCCTGAGCTACGTCGGCGCGGGCATGTGGATCTCCATCCCGTGCTTGGCGGCGATCGAGCCGAGGCGCTCGAGGTCCGGCGGCCCATCCATGGGCGGCGGGACCTCGAGGCGCTCGGCGGGCTCGCCGAACTCCCTGAAGAACCGGTCCATCCCGCCGGGCGAGTAGACGGTCATCAGCTTGACCTGGCCGATCGGCTCGAACGTCTCCTCGACGCCCGCCGGGAAGTAGCAGATCGTCCCGGGGCCGGCCTCGAACGTCTCGCCTTCCACATGGAAGCGCACGCGCCCCTCGACCACGTGGACGAGCTCGCCGGAGTCGTGCACGTGCGGCGGCGGCCCGGCGCCATCCGGGATCGTGAACTCCATGACGCTCATGGCGCCGCCGGTCTCGTCGGCGGTGACCTTGATCTCGTAGAGGCCGCCCAACATCCACATGGCTTCGCTCTCGCCGGGCTGGCGGATCGTGGTCGTCTCGGCCATCACAAGCTCCTTCGTCTCGTGCCCCCTGACGCCACCACCCTCCCGCACCGCGGATGGCAGGTCAAGCGTCGGCCCCCGCCGGCAGATCGCCGACGGGATGTGGCGCGAACGCGTCCGCGGGCCGTCGCTGCGGGATGGCGAGCCCGACGAGGAACCCGACCCCGAGGGCAGCCGCGCAGACGAGGAACGCGACCGTGTAGCCGGTGTCGGTCGGGAGGCCCGACTCGACCGTCGAGGCGAGGATCGAGGCCACGACGGCGCCGCCGAAGGCGCCGCCCACCGTGCGCGTCACGGCGTTCATGCCGGTGGCGATCCCGGTCTCCGCCGGCCCGACGTTCTCGATGATCAGGTTGACCATCGACGCGAACGCGAGCCCGATGCCGGTGCCGAGCAGCAGGGCGGCGACGTAGATCTCCCAGCGCTCGCTCCGCTCGAGGGCGAGCAGGAGATAGGCGCTGCCGGTCAGGAGCGCCCCGGCGAGGAGCGGCGGCTTCGACCCGAAGCGCCGCTCCAGCCGCCCGGTTTGCGCGCCGGCGAGGAGCATCGCGATGGTGGTGGGCAGGAGGAATAGGCCGGCGCCGGTGACCGACGCGCCGAACCCGTAGCCGGCGCTGCGCGGCGTCTCCACGTAGTCCGGCACCAGGATGAACGACGAGTACATGCCGAAGCCGAGCAGTGCGGCGACCGCGTTCGTCGTCCACACCCCGCGGATGCGCATCATCCGCATGTCCACGAGCGGGCTGTCGCTGCGCGTCTCGTTGCGGACCCAGGCGACGAGGAAGACGACGCCGATCGCGAAGACCGCGATCGTTCGGCCGGAGACCCAGTGCCACACTGCCGTCTCGCTGACGGCGAGCAGGACGGCGCCGAGGCCGACGGACATCAGCAAGGCGCCGGCCCAGTTCAGGCGTCCGGGGACGCGGATCGGCGACTCCGGCACGAAGAAGTAGATGGCAAACGTCGTGACGACGAGCGGAACGACCGGCAGCCAGAAGAGCCAGTGGTAGTCGAGGTGGTCGACGATCGGCCCCGCGAGGACGACGCCCGCGCCGCCGCCGACGCCCGCCAGAGCGGCCATGAGGCCGATCGCGCCGGCCACGCGCTCGCGCGGGAACTCGTCGCGGATGATCCCGAACGCGAGCGGGAAGATGCCGCCGGCGGCGCCCTGCAGGATGCGGCCGACGAGCATGACCGTGAGCGACGTCGCGAGGGCCGAGAGGACGGTCGCGCCGCAGAGAACGACGAGGATGATCACCATCAGCCGCTCCTTGCCGTACATGTCGCCGAGGCGGCCGATCAGCGGGGTCGCGATCGACGCGCTCAGGAGGTAGGCGGTCAGCACCCAGCTGACCGAGTTCACCGAGGTGTGCAGCGCGTGCTGGAGGTCCGGCAGCGCCGGCGCGACGAGCGACTGGAGCAGCGCGTACGAGATCGCGGCCCCGGCGAGCAGCGCGAACGTGACGTTGTAGTTCTGGCGGCCGTGCTCGGTCATGCGCGGAGCCCGTCCAGCACGAAGCCGAGATGGCGGCGCCAGCTGTCGGGGGCGAGGTCGATGACCCGGTCGGTACCCCAGAAGACGAGCGACAGATCCTCGGGCGTGAAGTCGGCGCGCAGCGCGCCGGCCTCCTGGGCGCGGCGGATGAGCTCGGTCGTCATCGGGCGGAGGCGGGCGCGCATGGACGCGGCCCGCCCGCGGCCTCGCTCCTCGTTCTCGACGACGTCCTTGAATCCGCGGTTGCGGGCCGTCAGCTCGAGCGTCTCGTCGATGAAGCCGGTGAAGCCGAGCCAGGCGTCGCCTGCCGCGAGCGCGTGCTCGCCGGCGGCGAGGATCTCCTCGAAGGCCTCCTCCAGCACGGCGTCGATGAGGTCGTCGCGCGTCGGGAAGTGGCGGTAGACGGTGCCGACGCCGACGCCGCTCTCGCGCGCGATCTCGCGCACGGAGACGTCGAGGCCGTCCCGGGCGAGGAGCGTGCGGGCCGTGGCGACGAGCCGCGCGTGGTTCCGCCGGGCGTCGACGCGTTCGGACAGGGCCATCTGCCGACCGTAGCAAAAACGGAACGGGTGATCCGTTTTCTTGGAGTCGCCCTTTGTGTAGCGTCGGGCGACGTGAGCGCCCCGGCGTGGAGCACGTTCGACGAGGGGTACCTGCGGGCCTACCAGTGGTCGGGCGCGCTCGCCGGTCGTGCCGCACTACCGCGGGAGGCCTCGCCGGTGCAGCTCGGCCCGGGCGAGGTCGCGCACGCCCGCTTCGCTCCCGTCGGCGTCTCCGGCTACTTCGGCGAGGACGGGCAGTACCGGCGCTCGTTCCTGCTCGTCGGCGGGCCGGTCGGCCTGGCCGTCACCGGCGCGGCGAGCCTCGCCTACAACGCCTCGAAGAAGAAGGAGGCGCAGGCCAAAGCGCGTCCGCGGTGGCACCCGCTTGGCGCCGCGGACGTCGTCGTGACCAGCCAGCGGCTGGTCGTCAACGCCGGCGGCAAGGGCGGCTCGTTCTGGTACGCGCAGATGAGCCCGCTCCAGCTCGCGGCCGGCTCGGGCGGGCCTTCGGTGCAGTTCCAGCCCGAGGGCCAGCCGCTGCTCCGGCTCGAGTCGCCGTGGGTGCCGCTCCTCTATGTCTTCGTGCACCACCTCGTCGACGGCCGGCCGCCGGGCGTGCCGTTGCCGCCGGGGCTGCTCGAGCGCGCGCGGGCGCAGGGGCGCGCATGAAGGACATGGTCGAGCTGCCCGGCGGGACGTTCCGGATGGGCTCGGAGCACTTCTATCCCGAGGAGGCGGCCGGTGCGCGAGGTGACGGTCGACGGCTTCTGCGATCGACGGCCACCCGGTGACCGTGGCCGAGTTCCGCCGCTTCGTGAAGGCGACCGGCCACGTCACGGCGCCGAGCACGCGCCCGCGGCCGAGGACTACCCGGACGCCGACCCGGACCTGCTCGTCCCGGGCTCGCTCGTCTTCCGGCGACGCGCCGGGCCGGTGCCGCTCGACGACTACCGCAACTGGTGGGCCTGGGCGCCCGGGCGCCGACTGGCGCCATCCCGAAGGGCCCGGCAGCAACGTCGACGGCCGCGAGCGCCATCCGGTCACGCACGTCGCCTACGCGGACGCGGTGGCCTACGCCGAGTGGGCCGGCAAGGCGCTGCCGACCGAGGCGGAGTGGGAGTACGCCGCGCGCGGCGGTCTCGAGGGCGCGACCTTCACCTGGGGCGACGAGTTCGCGCCGAAGGGCCGGATGATGGCCAACACCTGGCAGGGCGAGTTCCCGTGGCAGAACCTGCTGCACGACGGCTACGAGCGCACCTCGCCGGTCGAGCACTTACCCGCCGAACGGCTACGGCCTCTACGACATGGCCGGCAACGTCTGGGAGTGGACGGCGACGACTTCGTGCAGCCGGCGCGCGAGCGGCCGGCCGTGCTGCGCGCCGCAGCGCACGCGCCGCGCCGACGAGCGGCTTCCCCCGCCGGGTGATCAAGGGCGGCTCACACCTCTGCGCGCCGAACTACTGCCTGCGCTACCGGCCGGCGGCGCGCCAGGGCGAGACGCTCGACACCTCGACCGGCACATCGGCTTCCGCTGCGTTACCCGCTAGAGCTCGATGCCCGAGACCGGGTGGGGCACGTACGGCTCCTCGAGCCGCGCGATCTCCTCGTCACTCAGCGCAAGCTGCTCCGCGGCGAGCGCGTCCTCGAGATGCTCGAGCTTCGTCGCGCCGACGATAGGCGCCGTCACAGCCGGCCTGTGCAGGGGCCACGCGAGCGCGACCTGCGCCGGCGCGACGCCGCGCTCGGCGGCCACCTCGGCGACGCGCTCGATGACCGGCACGTCGAGGTCGGGACGGTAGAGCGAGTCCTGGAACTGGTCGGTGTTCGCGCGCTGTGTCAGCCGCTCGCCCGACGACGTGCGGCTCCCGGCGAGGAGCCCGCGCGCGAGCGGGCTCCACGGGATGATCCCGACGCCCATGTCGACGCACTGCGGGATCATCTCCCGCTCCTCCTCGCGGTAGATCAGGTTGTAGTGGTTCTGCATCGAGACGAACGGCGTCGCGGCGACGCGCTGCGCCTTGGCGAACTGCCACGCCCACATGCTGCTGGCCCCGATGTAGCGCGCCTTGCCGGCGTTCACGACGTCGTGCAGCGCGTCCATCGTCTCCTCGATCGGCGTCTCCGGATCCCAGCGGTGGATCTGGTAGAGGTCGACGTAGTCGAGCTCGAGCCGCTGGAGTGACGAATCGATCGAGGCGAGGATGTGCTTGCGCGAGAGGCCCGCGCCGTTCACGCCCGGCATCGTCCGGCCGTGCACCTTGGTGGCGACGACGTACTCCTCGCGCGTGCCGAAGAGCTTCTTGAGCAGCCGGCCCGTGATCTCCTCGCTCGCGCCGCCGTTGTAGACGTCCGCGGTGTCGAAGAAGACGATGCCGCCCTCCACGGCGCGGCGGACGATCGGCTCGGCAGCCGCCTCGTCGAGCGCCCACCGGCGGCTCTCGTGCGGCCCGAAGCTCATCATCCCGAGGCACACGCGCGAAACGTGCAGGCCCGTGTGCCCGAGGTTCACGTACTCCACGGCGCGAAGGTACCGGCAGGAGTCGGGCACGTGCACGGCAACCGGAGCCGTGTGTTCGGTAGCTACGCCGTCTGCGCGTACTCGTTGTGCATCAGGCGGTGGTCTCGGCGGACCAGATCAGCAGGTCGAGGATCCGCACCTCGGTGACGGTGTACCCGCGCTTCGCGAGCTCTCTCCGGACGGCACACAGCGCTGCGCGGTTGCGGTCGACGTCGCGCTTGTAGCCGCGCACGAGCGCGAGCGCGCGTGCTCCGAACGGCGCCTCGGCGCCGGGGTCGTCGTCCTCCAGGTGCCGCTGCACCACGCTGTCGAGTAGGGGGATCAGCGCCGGGCGCTTGCGGTGCAGCGCCTTCGTCATCTTGGCGAAGCCGACGCCCCGGATCTCCGCGAACGCCTCGAAGAGTCGGCCCAGCGGGCGCCACGGGACGGTGCCCGCCGCTCCTGCGAGCGAGGCATCGGGCGCGATCGCCCGCAGCGCCCGCTCGATCGCGGGGCGACGCTCGAGGATGGCCGCGATCTCCGCCGCCGAGATGCGGGCGCCGCCGCGGTTGGCGAGTCTGAGATCGGCCTCGAGGAACGATCCCGGCACCTGAACGGTGTCGGCGGCGTCGTAGTGCGGGTAGGCCTCGAGGAAGCCGAGGGCAACGCTGAGGGAGTCCTCGATCTCGACGCCGTTCCGAAGGACGACGGGCCGGGTCACGGCCGGACCCTATGTGCGGGCGATCGCGTCCCGGTAGCGCTCGGCCTGCGTCGTGTAGAGCTTCACCTCGGGTGGGTCGCCCCACCTGGCCCCGCCCTCCGGGAACGGCACCACGATCCGAAGCGCGTCGGCGTCGCCGTCCTCATGCTCGAGGCTCGCGTCCGCGGCCGAGAACGGATACGTCGCGTAGCCGTTCTCGAGGTGGAACTTCGTCTTGTAGGCCGCAAACCCGCTCTCCGGGACGGGCTCCGCCGGGGTCGTGTAGTCGAGGATCATCAGGATCACGAACTTGTGCTCGCCCTCCGGGCCCCCGGTGGCCAGGAGGATGCGCCTGTCGGTGAGGAGCGCCCGCACCCGGTAGGTGACCGTCCCGCCGTCGCGGACCGCCCGCCGCCGTGCCCGGTGGAAGACCTTCAAGCCCTCTTCCTCGAGGAGGGTGTGCTCGCCCTCCTCGAGCGGAAGGCGCTCGACGAAGGCGCCCTTCTGCTTCGAGCGGACGTAGAGCACGCCGCCGACGGCGAAGACGACCACGATCCCTGCGAAGAGCCAGCCCGGCATCGGCGGTTCGGCATGTTACGGCGTTCGCGCCGTTCATCGACGCAGGCGGCTACGTCTGCGTCTTCAGCGCCGATATTGGCCAGCAGAACGGGCTGACGAGTCGCTCGACTCCTGCGGCCGATCATCGCGCCTTGCGGTTGGTGCCAAGTTCAGCGGTCAATTGGACACCCTCAGCGGTTCGTTTCATGATCAGACGACCGGTCGCGATCTCCCGACCGAGCACGGATGCTGAGAAGCTTGCTGAAGATCGACGACCGAGCGCACGCGATGGCCGCGCTTCATCGAAAGATCTCCACGAACCGCGGCCGGCCGCCGCTCGAAGCCGCTTGGCGCGGTCTGGCGTTCATCGCCTCGACCGCACGCGCGCGCGTGCAACTGCGCAAGGTGAACGCAATGGGGATCGGTGTGTGCATCCTGGGGTTGCCGCCGCTGATCCACAACCGGGGTGCGATCAGGCTTGGCAACGACGTCCTGCTGGAGTCTCGGACGCGGCGCATCTACTTCAACGTGTGGCCGCAGGGCGAGCTGGTCCTCGATGACGCGGTGATCGTCAACGACGGTGTCCGTTTCGATTGCACCTGCTCGATCCACGTGGGCAAGCGGGCGCTGATCGGCTACGGCGTCGTGATCAGCGACAGCCACTTCCACGGCTTCTATGACCGTGAGATGCGGCCGACGGGTGAACCGGTCACTCTGGAAGACGACGTGTGGATCGCGGCGAATGCGATGATCCTCTCAGGGGTGACGGTGGGACGAGGATCGGTCGTCGCGGGCGGCGCGGTGGTGCGGCAAGACGTTCCCCCATTCACCGTCGTGGCCGGAAACCCGGCTCGTGTCGTTCGGTCGCTCGACCCGGAGAAGTTCAGCCGCCAAGGATGAGTCGGGCCCGCCCACCGCGGCTGGGAAGCGTTCCCGATGCGGGTTATTTTGGTTACGTGCGGCGCCAGGCTGAGCAAGCGGAAAAGCGGAACGTTGGGCTCTCCTAGCACCACGCTGACGGCCGTGGTCCGTGAGCAGGTCCCGCGCCTCCCGGCGGCGGCGCTTGGCGCGCTGGCGGTCCTGCTCGCAGCCGCGTTCGGGGCGGTGCTGCCCGAGCATCCGGTGGAGGCAGTTGCGCTTGTCGTCGTCGTCCCGCTCGCGGTTCTCGCGCCGACGGTTGCACTTTCGGCTCTCCTGTTCATCACGGTCCTGGTCCCGTACGAGGTGCAGAACCGGCTGTCTCTCGGGGGCGGTGTCGGCCGCCCCGGGCTGCTGGTGGTGGACGTCGTCGTTGCCGTCGGCCTCGTGCGAGTTGCGATTCTCGTCGCCACGCGCCGGATGCCGCTTGCCTGGCCCGTCGTCGCGGCGGCCGTCTTGCTGGCCGGATTCACGCTGGCGTTGGCGAGAGGAATCGCCGCAGGTGCGGCGCCGAGCGATGCCGGATACGAGGCACGGCCGTTGATTCTCGGGACGTCGGCGTTCATCCTCGCGTGGCCCCTCCTTCACGATCGCACAGAGCGGCGGCGACTCGGCTGGGCGCTCCTCGGCCTCGGGCTCGCGCTCGGCCTCTGGGGCCTCGCCCAGTGGGGCTTGCACCTGGGCTACTCGGCGGCGTCGGCCGACGTGGGCGTCCGGCCGGGAATCAACCAGGACCCGTCGGCCGGTGGCGGACAGCTCCAGGGCGGTCTCTTCGCGTACCCGGTCGCGGTGACGCTGTCCTACGCAGCGCTGCTCTCGAGGGCGGTCGAGCCGATCTGGGCACGGGCGCTCGTCGCGGCCGTCTTCGGACTTGGTGTCATCTGCGCGCTCGTGACGTACGAGCGAACGATCTGGGGCGCCACGGTGATCGGGTGCGTCGTGGTGGCATTCGCGCTACGGCGTGGCGAGAGGCGCGGCGCCGTCCGCTGGCCCGCACTCGCCGCGGGCCTGGTGCTCGCGTTCACGGCGCTCGGCGCGGGCTCGCTCACGGCGGCGACGGGCCGCGTGGAGTCGCTGATGACCCTGGGATCGGACAACTCGGTGACCTCGCGGGTTGTCGAGTCCCGTGCTGTCCTGCGGGAGATTCGCCGCGCGCCTGCTCTCGGCTCCGGCTTGGGAGCGTCGGTCACGTGGGGCGAGCGCAACGTCTTCGCCACGACGACGACGACGTACGTGCACGAGGGCTACCTGTGGCTCGCGTGGAAGCTCGGCGTCCCGCTCGCGGCGCTCGTCGTCGCTCTCGTGGCTCTCGCAGCGTTCCGACGCACGCCGCGTTCTCAGGATCTGCTCTGGCGCGTCGCTCAGGTCGGCTGCCGCGCGTCGCTCGTCGCCCTGTTCGTCGTATGCGTGACGTTCCCGGTGTTCGACGCCCTCGGCATCACGGCGGTGATCGGCGTGCTCACTGCCGTCTGCGCCGCGCGCGCGGTCTAGCTCGGGTCCTCCGCGCCGGGCCGGCGCGGCCGCATGGCGATCTTCGGCGATTCGACGATCGTGTACGGCGGAACCGATTCATACACGGTGCACCCGGGCATGACTTTCGAGCTCGCACCGACCGTGATCGGCCCGAACAGGGACGAACCGTTGCCGATGACGACGTCGGCCTCGATGACCGGCGCGCCCAGCCTGCCGGTTGCGGCGTCGCGTCCCTCTCCGAGCGTCACGTTGTGCGACAGGATGCAGCCAGGGCTCGTTCGGACGGCGTGGCTGATCGCGAGGCCGAAGCCGTGGACGATCACGAGGCCCGGTGCAAGATCGGCCTCCGGGTGGATGTCGGAACCGTAGAGGTGCCGAATCGCCCGCGCGGCCACCCGGGCGGCGAGCGGGAGATCCAGATCTCTCATGTAGCGCATCAACCGATACGCGACCACGAGCTGGAAGCCGATGTGGACGGCGAACGTGGAGGCCGGCGACCCTAGCGGCGGCCGCTCCGGCTCGTACCGTGCGCGGCTCTCGACCAGCGCCTCGTAGTCGGCGCTGATCGCAGACGTCAACTGCCGGTACGCCGAGCTCTCCCGCTTGCCCGCCGCGTCCGCGAACGCCCGCCGGTACTCACGGTACTGGGCAAACGCCGCGCGCCCGCCGCCGGCCGCCCTGCCCGCACCGCGAAACATCTGCACGCCGTAGAGGACCGTTGCGCCCGCGAGCGCCACGCGCTTCAGCCCGAGTGCGTCTGCTGCGCTCGCCGATGCGAGCACGCTGCGGGCGAGGACGCCGGATGCGGACGGGGCGATTGCGCCCAGAGCGAGCAGCGGGCGGGACGCCGGGCTGGCGAAGTCGAGAAGGTGCCAGGGCTGGGCCGTGATCTCATCCGGATGCCTTTCGGCCACCTTCGACCACCACACCCCGTCGTCGGAGAACCGCGTCAGCCACTCCTCGTTCGAGCGGCTGTCGCGCCCGTGGGTGCTCCAGGCGTCGCCCGAGAGGACGAAGCGGGCGCCGATCTGCTCGAGACGGATGGCGAGCTCGACATCGTGGATCAGGGGCAGCTCGGTGTCGAAGCCGCCGGCCTCCTCGAGCAGTGCGCGCCTGAGCGACATGTTCCCGGTGTAGACGTGGGCACTCGTGAGGCTCTGTCGTCCGGCTTGAATCTCCTCGGCCAGCTTGTCGAGGGAGCCGAGCCGATAGCGCTCGAGCAGCGGGAGCGTCAGCAGGTCATCGCCCGGGCGCACGCGTCCGAGGACGACGACGCGGTCGTCCGCGCGGTGGTACGCCAGATGCGCTTCGAGAAAGCCGGCTGGCACCTCCATGTCGTCGTCCAGCAGGACGATCACCTCGCCGGTGGCGCGATCGGCTCCGAACTGACGCGCGGCGGCCGAACCGGCTCGCGTCTGTCGCATGGTGCAGAGGGCGAACCCGTAGTCGCCTGAAAGCGCCGTCCCGACCTCGACCTCCGAGCCGTCGTCCACCACGACGACCTCGAACCTGTCGCGACCGAGCGTCTGACGATCCAGTTGACCCAGCAGGCGCTCGAGGGACTCGAGCCGATTGCATGTCGGCACGATCACCGTCAGGGCCAGGCGCGTCGCGCTCACCTAGGTCTCTCCCCGCAGCGCCGCACGCAGGCCGGCGGCTCCCTTTCGCGCCCGGCCGCCGTACATGCCGACCGCCGCCACGGCCAGGACTCCGGCGAGCGCTCCGGCGGACAGCGCCACGGCCTGCGACTGCCCCGACCCGGCGACCGCCGCAGCGACCGCGACGGTCACGGCCGCTTCGAGCGCCACGACGCCCACGGGAAGGCGGACCGTATTCCACAGGAGGCGAGGAGAAATTCCGATGCGTCGCGCGCCCACGGTGAAGTACACGGCGGCGTACGGGACGAAGACGGCGAGGTGCGCGAGGGCGGCGCCGCGAATGCCGTCGAGCGCGACGAAGCCGACGAGCGCCACGAGGGTGGCCAGGCTCCAAGCGACGTTGACCTTGGCGCGGAAAGTGATCTCGCCTCCGCCGGACAGTGCCTCACCGATGCAGTTCAGGATGGCGTAGCCAACGCCGACGACGAGCAGGATCTGGAGAGGGACGACCATTCCCTTCCACTCGTCGCCGAGGACGGCGGGCACGAGGACCGGCGCCAGCGCGATCGCCGGCGGCAGGAGCGGCAGCAGCAGCAAGGACATGACCCGCACCGCCTGGACGGTGCGCGCCGCGCTCGACTCGCGGTTCGACGCCGCCGCGGCAGCGAAGAGCACCTTGCCCACCTCGGCCGAGAGGTGGTCGACCGGTGCGAATGCGATCACGAACGCGAGTGAGTACAGCCCCACGGCCGCAGCACCGTCCAGCGCGCCGATGACGAGGTAGTCGACGCTCAGCCCCACCAGCAGGGTAAGGCGGAAGACGAGGAACCAGCGATCGACCGACCTCGGGGCGGCGAGCGCGTCGTCGGCGTTGACGCGCGGGAAGTACGGCCGCGCCAGCACGGCCGCAAACCCGGCGAGGAGGATGAACCAGAGCAGCTGCCGCGTGACGAGCGCCCAGACGCCCGCGCCTGCCACGCCTGCTAGGACGGCGGCCAAAGCCGCGCCGATGTTGGAAGCGGCGGTCGCGCCGGCGAGCGTGCGGAACTCCATGGCTCGCTGCAGGAGGGCGACGGGAATGACCGTGAGCGCGTAGACGGGCAAGCAGAGCGCGAGGGCGGCAACGGCGGCTGCAGACTGGTTGCTGGTGATCGGCCCCACGAACAGCTGTGCCCCCAGGACGATCGCTGCGGCGAGGACGACCGCAAACGCAAGGCAGCGCAGGAGCTCGCGCCGGAGGAACGCGCTTGTCAGTCCGCTCGTGACGACGATGCTCCCGTGCGCCCCGGAGTCGATGAAGACGACCGCGATCCAGACGACGGCAGTTCCGGCGGCGACGATTCCGAACGAGCCGGGGGGAAGCAAGTGGGCCAGGACGATCAGTGAGCCGTAGGCGGCAACCTGGGCGACCGCGTGCGCGCCGGTCATCCACGACGCGGCAGCCAGGATGCCGCGTGCGCTCAGCGCCCCGGGCTGAGGCGCTGCTGTGTCCACCAGGGCTCGGCTAGCGTCCGCGGGCAACAGTTCTCCGGGCACGGATGGCGAGCACGTGCACGCCCAGCCACGCAGCGAACGGCAGGCCGTGCAGGAGGTATCGACGCCACAACCTCGGCTGCCGCACGAGCCGGTGGGTCCATTCCAGGCCCAGGCGCTGCAGCCACATGGGGGCACGACGCCGGTCGCCGTTCAGGAACTCGAAGCTGGAGCCGACGCCCACGAACCACGTGCCCGGAAGCTGCTGGCGGAGGCGCGTCATCAGCTCGACCTGACCGGTGAAGGGCACGCCGAGGTAGGCGATTCCCGGAGCCGCGGCGACGAGCGCCTCCGCAACCGCGTCGAGCTGTACTGCCAGCGGCTGCTCCGGAAACTCGTGGCAGGCGAGGGCGTTGACGCGGAGCGCGGGATGGCTTTTCGTCAGGCGGTCGGCTGCCCGCGCGGCCGCGCCCGGCGGTCCGCCGCACAGCATGACCGATGCTCCCTGCCTCTCGGCCGCAGCCGTCAGCGACCACAACACGTCTGTGCCGGTGATGCGCTCCGGTACCGGCGTTCCCTGGATTCGCAGCGCCCAGACGACCGGCATGCCATCGACGACGACGAGCTCGGCGTCCTCGAAAACGGGCCGGAGCTGGGGGCGGCGGCAGTACTGCCGGACGATGTCGAGGTTCGGCGTGAGGATGGCTCCTCCGCCGCCGGCGGCCAGCGATGCCGCCACGCGGTCGGTGGCCTCCGGGAGGGTGACGGCGTCAACGGGCATGCCCAGGAGACGTCGGCGACGGTGAGGCTGCGACACGGCCGGTGCCTGGCTAGCGGGCTGTGAAGCCATCCGGTGCGACGGCCGGTTCGTCCTTCGTCTGGCTCTCGTCGGCACTCCCCAGCCGTCGCCGCGAGGCACCCAGCACCGCCGCGGCGAGCACACCGAGCGCCAGGCCGCCGAGCAATGCGAGCACGACGGCGACGCCGCCGGGAACGCCGCTTGCCTCCTCGGCCGCGTCCGTTCGGCGGTGGCTGAGAGTGGGGTCTCCACCACTGCGGCGCACGGCCTCGAGGATCGCGAGCTCGCGTCCGACCTCCCCGCCCGCCGATCCAGTGGCGCGTCGAAGGGCCTCGAGATCGCCGATGCGCGCGTCGAGCTCGCGCGCGATTCTGCGCCAGCGAATCTGGAACGCCGACCGGACGTACGTCGACGCAAGGCGCTCTGCCCGGGCACGGTCGTCGGCGCGTGCCGTGACCCGGACGATGTTCGCGTCGGTGGCCGGTTTCACGGCGACCGCGTCCTTGACGGACTGCGTCGTCCAGCCGCGACCGAGCGTTCGCGCCGCCTGGTCGGCCGCATCGTCAGACTGGATCAGCGTGGCGACCGTCGCGGCAGTGCGGCTGGCGTCGCCCGCATCACGAACGAGGCTGACACCGAGAAAGGCCTCGTCGTACTGCGGCAGCGGCGTGATCAGGACGGTGGCAGTCGCCCGATATGACGGCTTCCGCTGCGAGAGGGCGACGAGCGTCGCAACCACAGCCGCGAGCGCGACCAGCAGGACGAGCGGCCAGTAGCGAACGGCGTCGTCGACGATCCTCGCGCCGATCGAGTCGCGCGGACGGGATGGCGCTCGTGATTCGTCGCGTGGCAGCCGCAGATCCTCCCACTGACAACTCTACGACGCGAGACCGTAGGCACAAAGGTGCGCGCGGACCGCCAGCTCCTCGTCGAACGTCGGGTCGGCCGAGCGCCGCTCCGCCAGCTGGGCCTCGATCGCGCGCGTGAGATCGTCGGCATCGCCCGCGGTAAAGGTGCGGTCCGCAAGCTCGGGCATCCCGCCGACGTCCGCGGCGATCGTGGGCACGCCCAGTTGCCTGGCCAGCGAGAGGACTCCGCTTTGGGTCGCCTTCGCGTGCGGCGCGACGACGACTTCCGCTGCGGCAAGTGCTGCGGCAAAGTCGTCCAGCTCGACGAACTCGATCCGCGCCGCCACGTCCACTCCCCTCCGGGCGGCGAGTGCCGCCGCCGGCTGCCAGCCGCCGCGATCCTCGCCGACCACCGCGAGCCGGCGGTTCGGCGGCCATGAGCTCGCGCTCTCGATCAGGAGATCGAGTCGCTTCTCCGGCCTGATCACGCCGGCGAACAGCACGATGGCCACGTCCTCGCCTGCGCGCCACTCCTCGCGCCAGCGTTGCCGCCGGCTGTCCGCCGGCTGCGGCACGAGCTGCACGAGTGGGGCGTAGTACGCGCCGTCGAGCGCGTCGGCCGCGGAGCGCGCGTGGACGATCACCGCGGTCGGGAGGCGGAGCGCGATCCGCAGCAGTCGGTCGTCGAGCCGTCCTCGCCGCGAGAACGTGTCGTGCGGGGAGTACACGACGCGCCGTCCTCCAAGCCGCCCCGCGCCGATCGCGGCCAGCGTGAGCGCGCCCCCCGCGGCGATTCCCTGGACGTGGAGGATGGCGTCGGCAGGCATCGTCCGGCGCAAGTGCGGAACGGTCTGCCCGAGGAACCGCCACGCGATCCGGGCCGACCGGCCCGGTCCGCGGCGACCGTGCCGCGGCCACCATGAGCACGCGCACAGCGTCACGCCGCTCGGTGCGACGTCCTCGTGCTCGTGGCCGGTGTGAAGGACGACCTTCAGGCCGCGCGCCGAGAGCAACTCGCCGAGCCGGCAGGAATGCTGGAAGACGCCGGCGTAGCCGGAGGGCTCGAAAAGGTGAATCTCCGGCATGGGGTCATCTTGCACCGCCACTTGACGCATGGCCGGCAGTGCGCTTTCGTCGGAAGGGTGTCCGAGCTGCGGCGCCCGGGCGACGGGCCCTTCCCGCCGACCGGCAACGGTCGGCAGCCTCGCACCCGCGTGCTCGCGGTGGTCGGTACGCGGCCCGAGGCGATCAAGATGTTCTCGCCCGTGGAGCGGCTGCGCGAGCGCGAGGAGGACTTCGAGACGATCGTGTGCTCGACGGGCCAGCACGACGAGTTGCTCGCCGACGCGCTGAACACGTTCGGCCTCGCGATCGACCACCACCTGGCCGCGATGCGTCCCGGTCAGGAGCCGCAGGACGTTGCCTGGATGGTTGCCGCGTGGATCACCGACCTGTGCCGGCGCGTGCGTCCGGACGTCGTGCTCGTCCAGGGCGACACGACGACGGCCATGGCTGCCGGCCTCGCCGGCTTCTACTCGCCCGCAGTGCTCGCGCACGTCGAGGCGGGGCTCCGCACCTACGACAACCGCGCGCCCTGGCCCGAGGAGGCCCACCGGCGCGTGCTTGGCGCCGTCGCCGACCTGCACTTCGCTCCGAGCGAGCTGGCGGTCGCGAACCTCATCCGCGAGGGCGTCGCGCGCGACGCCGTTCACCTCACCGGCAATACCGGCATCGATGCGCTCCACTGGGCGCTGGCCCTACCGCGTACGGCGCCGGCGCCTCCCGACGGTGAGCGTCGCGTGGTCGTCACCGCTCACCGGCGCGAGAGCATCCCGGACGGCATCAGCGCAATCGCACGCTCCGTGCGAGAGCTGGCGGTCCGCTTCCCCGACGTGCGCTTCCAGTTCGTGGTCCATCCGGCACCGTCGATCGGGGACGCCGTGACGGCGGAGCTCGCGGATCAGCGCCCCGAGAACGTCGAGGTGCGCCCCCCCTGCGACTATGTCGCTTTCGTGCGGATGCTCGCCGACTCGTTCTTCATCATCACCGACTCCGGGGGTGTGCAGGAGGAGGCGCCTGCGCTCGGAAAGCCGGTGCTCGTCGTCAATCACAGGACAGCGCGTGAGGAGCCGCTCACAGCGGGTACGGCGACATTGGTCGGCACGAACGTGAGCGACATCGTCGCGGCTGCGACGCGACTGCTCGCCGATCCGCGGCACTACGCACGCATGGCGATCGCGCACGACCCCTACGGCGACGGCCGAGCGGGCGAGCGCATCGCCGAGCTCCTGACGACGGCGGTTCGCCTGCTGCCGCGTGAGGTCTCCATTGGCTCGTGAGTCCTGAGCCGCTTGCGGAAACCGCTCGGCGCATCGAGGAGTGGCTCCTCGATTCCGAGATTCAGATCGCGAGAGGCGCTCACCGGGGCGGCGTCGCCGGCTGGCTTGACGGAGGCGGTCGCGCGGAGTTCGTGTACCTCGAGATCACGGGCTACTACCTGACCGCCGCGGCCTGGCTGGCCGCCGGCGCAGCGAGCGACGCCGGCCGCGCACGACGGGCGCTCCACCGCGGACGCGGCGCGCTCGACTGGTTGCGCTCCGTCACGGCGAACGGAGCGCTGCCGCCCACGCGCCTGTACCTGGACGGCGCTCCCGGCGATTGGCGGAACTCGTGCATCTTCACCTTCGACCTGGCGATGGCGGCACGCGGCGCGGCTTGCTTCGGGGCCGTCTCGGGAACTGACACGCGGTTGGTCGTCCGCGACCTGGTCGGCCGCGTACGCGAGATCTGCGGAGCGAGCGTGCCCCTGCCCTCGCACGAGCGGGTGGGCAAGCAACCGCCGCCCGTCCGTTGGTCGACCCGGCCCGGCGTGTACCACCTCAAGGCGGCAGCCGCCCTCCTCCGCCTGCCGGCGGACGTCGTCGGCGAGAAGCTCGTCGGTGCGTGCCGGGGTAGCGTGGCGCACTGGACGGCGGCGCTCGAGACGACCCAGGCGGGCTACGGGTTGCATCCGCTCCTGTACGGGCTCGAGGGCCTGATGCTTGTGCCGTCGACCGAGACGCTCGACGTCGCCGAGGCCGTCTATAACCGGGTGTTCGCCGCGGTCGCGGGCGAAGGGCGCTCCGACGTCCTCGCCCAGGCGCTGCGCGTCGGAGCGCTACTGCGCGCATCCGGCCGGCTGAGAGGGGACGGCTCGACGCGAGGTCTCGACGAGCTCGCCGCTGCGCTCGTGCGGCACGTGCGCCCCGACGGCGGGGTTGCATTCGCCGCCGGTCAGGACCGGGCGAACGCGTGGTGCGCGATGTTTGCGCTTCAGGCGCTCGTGCTCGCATCGCGCGGCGACGCGGCCGGGGCCGATTTCCTGATCTGATCCGGCGGCGTTGCGGCGCCGCCTGCAGATGAATACCCTCTTCAGGCGGGTCCCTGCGGCGGTGGGAAGAGTTGCGGCAACAGGCGAGAGAGCGACCTGGGGGAGAGGCCGGCGCTGACTAGAACGCCGTCGGCGGGGTCGCTCGTGCGTGGGCATGGAGCAGCTGGCTGGGTGGCCGTCACGGTCGCCGCGCTCCTCCTGGTCTCGATCGGCAGCTCCCCGTCGCTCGCGACGGGTCCCTCGTTCGTCAAGCGATCGGGTTCACAGCTGCTGTTGAACCGCAAGCCGTTCCACTTCACGGGCATGAACATCCTGAACACGGCCGGCGCCGCCGAGTGCTCGTATGCGCTCGCCAGCGGACCGCTGCTCGACCGGTCGCTTAGGGAGATGGGAAGCGGCGTTCAGGTGATCAGGGTCTGGTTCTTCCAGAGCCTCGCCATGGCAGACGGCGCTCGTGACTGGTCGGGGTTCGATCACACGCTCGCCCTCGCCCGCGCGCACCGCGTCCTGGTTCTGCCCGTCCTCGTCAACCAGTGGCCTGAGTGCGACGGTGCCGACGGCGGAAACGGGGCCTACAAGGACACGCAGTGGTACGCCGGCGGGTACGCCACGACGACGGCCGCCGGAACGCTCGTGCCGTATCGCGCCTGGGTCTCAGAGATTGTGACGCGATACCGGGACGACCCCACGATCATGGCCTGGCAGCTGGTCAACGAGGCGGAGGTAAAGCCGTCCAGGGGCTCGCGTTCGTGCAGCGTCGGCGCTGAGCGGCTTCTCAAGCGCTTCGCGGCGAGCGTTTCTGGCCTGATCCACTCGATCGACCCCAACCATCTGGTGAGCCTCGGAACGATGGGCAACGGACAGTGTGGCGCGGAGCGAGGCGAGTACAAGGATCTCCACAGCGTGCAGGGCCTCGACGTGTGCGAGTACCACGACTACCACCGGCCCTTCGTCCCCATCCCCGGCGACCGGTGGAACGGCCTGCAGGTTCGGATCGATCAGTGCCGCTCGCTCAACAAGCCGCTCTTTGTCGACGAGGCGGGCATCAAGCCCAGGAGCGTGGGCGGTCTCCCGCAGCGCGCCGCTGCATTCGCCGCAAGATCGCGGCCGGCCGCGCGCAGGGCATCGACGGCGAGCTCATCTGGGCATGGAACGCGCATGGCTCCAGGCCGGACCGTTTCGACGTCGGCCCGGGCGACCCGGTCCTGGGCATGCTGGCGAAGGTGAGCCGACGCCGGTGATCACGTCGGGCCGCTACCCGTGTAGTGGGACGCCGAACGCTGCGTACATGGCGTAGAACGACCACACGCCCAGGCCGAACATCGCGGCGATGACGGCGGTTGAGGTCAGGCCGGCCGACCATGCACGGCCGGGAATCCTGGTCACGAGCCAGGCGCCGAGCAGGGCGATCGCGCCGATCGCCGGAACGTAGAACCTGACGACCTGCACGGTGACACTGGTCGGGTCGGTCGTCCAGGTGTACGCGGAGTACAGGCCCCAGACCGCGAACCACGACGCGGCCAGGGCGAGGCCGACCCATAGATCGCGACGAGCCACTGCGCCGGCCTGGCCGCCGACCCGGCGCAGCAACAGCCACCGCACGATGATCCACGCGAGCGCGACCAGTCCGAGCACGAGCATCGGCATGGCCTGCATCAGGTGCGCGGGCATGATCCGCAGATTCGGCCCGATCGCGCCGAGGCCGAACGTGACCTCACCGGGCTGGTACCCGGTTGTCAGCGGGCCGCCGTAGACGAGGTCGTCGAAGATGGCCACGCCGGCGCCGAAGACGGCCACCGACGCAAGCCACCAGCACAGCGTGCGGAGGGGCAGCCTCGCGGCTCGCAGCCGCCACGCGACGATCACGGCCACGACGGCGCAGCCGAGGATCACGATATTGGTGTAGCGGACGAAGGTCGCGATCTCGATCGCCACGAATCCGGCGAGGCCGGCCCAGGTGCGCCGCCGGGAACTGGCCTCGGTTGCCAGCACCGCCCACAGCAGGGCTCCGGAGCCGGCCGCGATCAGCGAGGCGTCGGTGAAGGTCGGCATGTAATCGCGCCAGGCGAACGCCAGCGCGGCTCCGGATGAGCAGTACAGGCCCACCGCTGCCAGGCCGCCGAAGCGCCCGAGCCAGCGCCGGGCGCCGATGAACAGCCCAAGGCAGGCCAGTGCCCCGTAGAACAGCGGCGCCCACCGGATGATGCCGAGCGCCTGGAACGGCGCCGCGAGGAACGGATAGCCGGGGTCCTTCTCGCTGATGTACCGCCCGTCGGCCAGCTCGACCCACTGGTTCGGAGGGGCGGCCGGGTTGTCGCCCAGCTTCCGTGCCAGGGTTTCTGCCTGAGCGGTCGACAACGTCAGGAAATGCCCTTCGGTCATCGCCACGATCGATGCGCGGTAGGCGCCGTCATCGGGCTCTGCGGTCTGAGGCGCGACCGACAGGACCACGACGCACAGCGCCGCGAACGCGGCAACGGCGAGCGCCGCCTCCGCCCATACCAGGCGGATGCTGCGTCCAGCGCCCGGCACGGCCGATCGGCGCGGCCCGGCAGCACTACCTCGTTGCGGCTAGCGCTGGCAGACACTCTGCTTGCAGCTTCTACGCCCGGGCGGATGACATCAGCGCTACGCGCGATGTCGGACGGATGTCACGTCGACCGGCGCATACTTGGGCGCATGCGGGTGCTGGTGGTCGAGGACCATGCGACGCTTGCCGGCCGGATCGCTCAGGGGCTGCGTCAGGCGGGGATGGCCGTGGACGCCGCGTACGACGGCGCGGCGGCACTGGAGGCCGCCACGAAGACGGCCTATGACGTGATCGTGCTCGACCGCGATCTGCCGGTGGTGCACGGTGACCAGGTGTGCCGGACACTCGCCGGCTCGGGCCCGCGGATCCTCATGCTCACCGCCGCCGCCCAGGTCGAGGACCGGGTGGACGGCCTGGAGCTGGGCGCCGACGACTACCTCGGCAAGCCGTTCGTGTTCGCCGAGCTCGTCGCCCGCGTGCGGGCGCTGTCCCGCCGCGCACCGTCCGCGCCGCCGATCCTGCGCCGAGGCGACCTCACCGTCGACCGGGCCCGGCACCGCGCCGGCCGCGGCTCCCGCCCACTGTCCCTGACCCGTAAGGAGTTCGGGGTCCTGGAGACGCTGCTCGCAGCCGACGGCGCCGTCGTCAGCGCCGAGGAGCTGCTCGAGCATGTGTGGGACGCCGACGCCGACCCGTTCAGCAACATCGTCTCGGTGACGATGACTCGACTGCGGCGCAAGCTCGGCGACCCGCCGCTGATCGAGACCGTGATCGGCAAGGGATACCGGATGTGAGCCGCCGCCCGCGGCTGACCGTCCGCGCACGACTGACCCTGCTCTACACCGGCCTGTTCGCCGTTTGCGGGGCGATCGTCGTCGCGGTCAGCTACATCCTGGTGGCGCGGCTGGAGCCGCAGGGGTCGAGCCAGCAGGCTCCGGCCAGCTTCCTGGCGCGGTGCCGCTCCGAGCAACTGAAGGCCCATCCCAACGGGCGCCTCCTCGCCAAGTGCGACACCTACGTTCGGCTTCAGGGCGCGCAGCACCAGCGTGACGTCACGCTCTCCCATCTCCTGCAGTACTCGCTGATCACCCTCGCCGTGGTCATCGCCCTCGCCGCGATCCTCGGCTGGATCGTCGCCGGGCGAGCGCTACGCCCCGTGCACAGGATCACTGCGGCCGCGCGCGCCGCCTCGGAACACAACCTGTCGGCGCGGGTCGCACTGCGCGGTCCCCCCGACGAGCTCCACGAACTGGCCGAGACCTTCGACGAGATGCTCGACCGGCTCCAGGTCGCGTTCGAGGGCCAGAAGCGGTTCATCGCCAACGCCTCGCATGAACTGCGCACCCCGCTCGCGGTCATGCGCGCGACCGTCGACGTCGTCCTTGACAACCCCGACAGCACGCCCGCCGACCTGCGCGGCATGGCGACCGATATCCGCGCCGCGGTCGATCACGCCGAGCATCTCATCGGAGCGCTGCTCATCCTCGCGCGCAACGAGCGCGGGCTCACCGTTCACGACGAAGTCGATTTGGCCACCGTCGCCGAAGACATCCTCGACACGGCCGGCCTTGGCGACCGGCGCGTCCATGCCACGCTCGAACCGGCCGCCATATCGGGCGATCCGGTGCTGGTCGAGCGCCTCGTCGCAAACCTGGTCGACAACGCAGTCCGCTACAGCGGTGCTGCCGGCGACATCTGGATCAGCACCCGCACCGTCGCCGGCAGCAGTCACCTCACCGTGGCGAACACCGGCCCACGTATCAGCCCGGTGGAGGTCGACCGCATCTTCGAGCCGTTCCAGCGGCTCAACGACCGCGTCTCCCATGAGGGCTTCGGACTCGGCCTCACCATCGTCGCGTCCATCGCCGCAGTCCACGGGGGCGTTGCCACCGCCTGCCCCCGGGATGACGGCGGCCTGTCCCTCACCGTCACAATCCCCTCGGCCGGTTCCCCCGCCCACGGCACGGGCATTCAGAACCGAACGCCGGAAACGGCTTGAACTAGGTCCGGCGAGGACCGGTCGGGAGACTCGCCGGCTCGATTCAGCCGTCATCTCAGTCGAGCCCTCACTTCACCGCCTTCTTGACGAGCGCGCGGATCTTGGTCTCGTCGGCGGCGGTCAGGTCCTTGAGCGCGAAGGCGACCGGCCACATCGAGCCCTGGTCGAGGTTGGCGCTGTCGTTGAAGCCGAAGATCGCGTACCTCTCCTTGAACTTGCCCGCGTTGCGGAAGAAGCAGACGACCTTGCCGCCCTTGGCGTACGCCGGCATCCCGTACCAGGTCTTCGGCGAGAGGTCTGGAGCGCTCTCTCTGACGATCGCGTGGAGCCGCTTGCCGAGGGCGCGGTCGCGCGGCGACATCTCGGCGAGTGCCGCCTGCACGGCGCTTTCCCCGTCGGCCGCCGACTTCAGCTCTTTCGCGCGCGCCCTCATCGCAGCTTTCTCCTCGGCCGTGAATCCCTCGCGCTTGCTCCCGCTCTGGGCGGACTGCTTGCGCTTCTTCGGGGTTGTGCTCATCGTGCTCCTTTCGTGCGTTCGACAATGTGCGCGAAGCGGTCGAGCCGCTGCAGCCAGGTGCTGATGCCCTCGAAGGCGTAGTGAGCCATGGTGGCAGCCTCGCGCAACCATCAACGGCGCGAGCGCGCGGCGCGATGTCTTGACCGGATGTGGGTGGTGAATGTCTCGCTACCTTCGATCCTTCAGGGCCTCAACGTGAAAGGAGCGACCTGTGAGCGACGACTCTGAGCACGAACACGCTCGCGTTGCCGACGAGGCGAGGCGGAGGGCTCGGGAGGCGGAAGCACGCGCCAGGGCGGAGGCCGAGCGGATCGCGGCGGTGACAGAGACCGGCGCGATGAAGCAGGAGATGCTGCGGCAGATCGGGGTGATGTACGGGGGGCTGATCGCGATCGCGGTGGTCATGGTGCAGGGGTTCCTCGAGGCGAGCTCCCTCGACGCCCCCGCCAGGGTCGGCACGATCGCGTTCGCGGTGGCCATCCCACTGCTGGCGGCGCTCGTGCTGGTGAACCGGCAGGAGGCGTTCCGAGGTCGGCGAACCGCGTCCGTGTCGGTCACGCTCGCGCGGGCGATCGCCCAGCTGGCTGCCTTCGTCGGGCTCGTCGCCGCCTTCTGGGACATCACGTGGGTCGCGGGAGTGACGTTCCTCGTGGCGAGCCTCGTTGCCGTCGGGGTTCACTCGGCCGGCTTCTGGCGCGTGGAGAGCCCGCGCCCGCCGGCAACCACCGCGTGATCGACCGGGATGGAGTGCACGCCAAGCTGGAGGAGGTCTGGTACTACGCCAAACACCAAGAGCTGCGGACCGGCGAGCCGCTCACCATCACCAAGGCGAACGTCGACCTGTACGCGAACAAGTTCTAGCGGCCACGACGATCCTGGCTGGGTCTCGCGTTTTGCGTCGCCGTGCGACTTCGGGGGCAATCGCAGGTTCGCTACCGCGGCGACGGGTAGAACGAGACCATGGAATCGCGTCTGGACGTCGTCACCCTGGCCGTGGCCGATCTCGAGCGCGGGCTCTCCTTCTACCGCAGTCTCGGCCTGGAGTCGAAGGGCATCATCGGGACGGAATGGACGGATGAGGCGACCGGCGCCAACGGCGCCGTCGCAATGTTCGAGCTCGAGGGCGGCATGCTCCTCAACCTCTACCCACGAACCGACCTCGCCAGGGATGCCGCGATTCCGGTCGGGCCGCCGCAGAGCGGCGAGTTCAGTCTTGCGCAACTCGTTCGGAGCCGCGAGGAGGTTGACGCGTTGCTGGAGAAGGCGGCGTCCGCGGGTGCCACCGTCACACCCGGCCACGACCGACCCTGGGGGATCTACTCCGGCTACTTCCGTGACCCCGATGGCCACCTATGGGAGATCATCTGGCACCCGAATAGAACCCCGTAGAGGGGCGGGGGAAAGGGTCAATAGGATCAGCCAGTGCGCGTCACGGCTACGACCCATATCGCCTGCCCGCCCGACCGCGTCTTCGACACGTTGGCAGACCTGCGCAACGAGCCGCAGTGGAACAGCCAGGTGACCAACGCTGAGCTGCGGAGCGACGAGCCGATCAAGCTGGGTTCGCGTTTCTCGATTGTCAACGGCGGCAGGCCGTACGACGTGACGATCACGACCTTCGAACCGCCGTCACGGCTCGTGTTCGAAGCGAGTGGACGACCTGACCTCACGATCGAGTACACGCTCACGCCGACCGCTGACGGAACGGATCTCGAGAGCGACTTCGACTTTCGGCCGACAGGAGCTCTGAAGCTGCTCTTTTTGCTGCTCGCGCCCGTGATCCGCCGCAACGTGCCGAAGCAGTACGCCTCGCTGAAGGCGCTCTGCGAGGCCGCCCTCAGTTGACCCAGGGATGGTCGGCCAGGAGGCCCGGACACGGGTGCGAACGAAGGGTCGCCTCTGACCCGCGCGTGGACGCGCGTGCCCAGGCTGATGTTCGCGTCTGACAACGGACGTGGGTCTCGGTCGGATTGTTCATCGCCGTGCCCGTTGATCTCTACATAGGTAGAGTTACGGAATGCTCGTTCGCTCTCGCCGTCCCTCTCCTCAGACCGTGAAGGTGCTCGAGGCCCTGGCGGCAGATCCGTTGGCGTGGCGGTATGGCTATGAGTTGGGGCTGGAGGTCGGGCTGCGGTCGGGTTCGCTCTATCCGATCCTGGTGCGGCTTTGCGACCGTGATCTGCTCGAGGCGAAGTGGGAGGACGGGCCGCCGCCCGGTCGGCCGCCTCGTCATCTCTATCGCCTGACATCGAGTGGCCTCGAGCACGCAGCGACGTACGCGACTCGTTCTGTCGCGCAGCGGCGGAGCCGGCGTCGGCCCGAGCTTCGGGGTGCGTCATAGCCGCGCTGTTTGTGTTGGCGCTCTTGATCCTCGTGGCGACAGTCGCGGTTCCGGCAATCGTGCGCGCTGTGCGCATCCGTCGGCGGAGCCGACTGCGATCGAGCTCAGCTGTTGCTCGAGTTCGCAGTGCAGGGTCTGCCGGCCGATCGGGTGGACTGGGCACAGGCGATGCTCGTTGAACTCGATCAAGTCGAGGGACGGCGAGAGCGCTGGCAGTTCAGTCTCGGCTGCGCATGGGCTGCAGTCCGCATCCGCGTCGGGTCCCGCGAGCCAGGCGGCGCTCTGCTGCGGGTCGTCGTTCTCGGCTGCGCCGTGATCGCGCTCGCGCTTGTTGGCTACGGTCTCGTGCGGTACCCCGGACTACGGTCTGAGCCAAACGTCTGGGGAGCAATGATCGTCTTCCTCGCGACCCTTCTGACCTACGCCGCGCTCACGGTCTTTCTCTCCCGAGGCGAGACGCAACGATCAGTTGCGGCGCGTCGCTACGGCCTGACGGGAGGACTCGCCGTGGGAGTCGGCTGGCTCCTTGGCATCGCGCCGCCGTCGGCCATCAAGGGTTGGGTGTTCCTTCCGCTCCTCATCGCGCTCCTTGGCCCGGCGGTAGTTGCCGCCGTCGCGGGACACCGTTCCCGCGATTCACGGACAGGCACTCTCGCGGCGCTCTGGAGTGGACTTGTCGGCGGCTTGACCGTGTTCATCGTCTGGGTGACCGTGACCTACACGAATGCAGGCGGTCCTTACGACTCCGGCCTCGTCAGCGACTTCCACAAGAGCGATGCGCCCGACCTCACCACGTACGCGGTCAGCGACAATCTAGGGAGCGGGTTGGTCCTGCTTCTGATGATTCCGACCGTTGCGTTTGCCCTCGGCTCGTTGAGCGCTCGCCTGGCCGCAGCCACACGACGGATCTAATCGGACGTCCCGGCCCGAGCAGCTCGCTCGCACCGACCACGCCGTCTTGTCGCGCCGACGGTCAGCGGAGTGCTTCGGTCAGTCGGTCGATCTGGAGCGCGCACGGATCGCCGATCACGAGGGGATGGGCGGACCGGGCGAGGTCGCGATTCGCGCCTAGCGGCCCGGGCGCTCGCAGGTGAAGCGGCTGCACCTGTAGCCGGCGTCTGCCGGTGCGATCCAATCGGGCCGCGACCCCTCGATTCGCGGTCGCGTCGAGCGAATCTCCGTGCCATGGAGTCAGTCTCCCGAAGCCCTCTGACGGACTCGAACCGTCGACCCCCTCCTTACCATGGAGGTGCTCTACCAACTGAGCTAAGAGGGCGTAGCCGCATCGTAGCGGCGTTCCGGGCCTGCTTCCCGGCTCTCGGGAGCCGGTATGACAACTGCCTGTGATCAGAGCCCCTTTCGGGATTCAACGCTCAAGGGGCTTCACGGTTGAGACACCGCTCGCGATCGACAGTGCGACACTACGTCCGCGTATGGGTCTCTTCCGGAAGCTTGGCTCCGACGCGTTCGAGCTCGCGCGATCGATGGGCGGCGACGACGAGCCGTCGGCGAAGACGGCGGCGAAAGCGGCGTTGTCGCAGGACGGATACAAGGTTCTCCTCCTCAGCCGCGTGCGCGAGACCGCGCGCAGGAGGCACATCCCCTTGGTCAACCACGTTCTCCGCCTCGCGACCACGGTCATTTACGGGATCGAGATCGAGCGGAACGTCGAGCTCGGCGTGGGAGTCAACTTCGCGCACACCGTCGGCATCGTCATCGGCGGCACGTCGAAGGTCGGCGCGCGCGTGAAGTTCATGGGCAGCAACACGGTGGGCACGGCGAAGGACGACGGCTGCCCCGTGATCGAGGACGACGTCGTCGTCGGCTGCGGCGCGCGCGTTCTCGGCCCGATCCGCGTTGGGCGCGGCGCTGTCATCGGCGCCAACGCGGTCGTGCTCCACGACGTGCCACCCGGCGCGGTCGTCACGGGGATCCCCGCGAGTGTGCACCTCGGGCCCGGGAGCTCATAGAGGACGGCAACAGTTCGCGCTTGGCGTCCGAGGCGGGTTTTCGCCCCGGATGCACGCCCCGCGCCGAGAAACCCCTCGAACGAGATCACCTGAACGGGGGCGCGCCTCGACGGCACGGCGAACGATGTTCCCCGTGGCGGTTACATTCGAGAGAACAGGAGCTCCTGTGCGACGACTGAGGCTCCTGCGGCAGAACGACCAAAACGGCCAGGTGCTGGTTATCACCGGCGTCACTCTGGTGGTGCTACTGGGAATGTCCGCGCTCGTGCTGGACGTGGGGCGTGCGTACCTGGCAAAGCGACAGCTTCAGGCATCTGCGGATGCAGCCGCGCTGGCGGCCGCGCAGGCACTCCCGAACACGAGCGCAGCGGCCGCGCTGGCCCAGAGCTACAGCGACAAGAACCACCCGGGCAACCTCCCGTCCGTAACGACTTCCGTCACCACGTCGTGTGTCGCCTCGGCGCCATGCAACCCGGTGAACGCGCTCGTCGTCAAGCAGTCGGCCGTCGTTCCGACAACGTTCGCGAAGGTGCTCGGGCTCGACCACTGGACGATCACCGCGAAGGCGAGCGCGATGATGGGGCAGGGCGTCCCCAAGCCAGCGCACATCGTGATCGTCTTCGATCGGACGAACTCCATGAACGACCCGTGCTCGGCTGCGGGGGGCACCAAGGTGAACTGCGTCCGTGACGGCATCAAGGCCTTCCTCCAGGGCATGGATCCGGCGTACGACAAGGTGGCGCTCATCGCGTTCCCGCCGGGCACGGGCAATCCGTGCACCTTCGTGCCGAAGAGCACCGACGGGCCGACGACCGACTACGACGCGTACCCGAACGGCTACCTGCTGGTCCCGCTCGCCAACGACTACAAGACCTCGGCGACGTCGCCACTCAACCCGAACTCGCTGCTCGTCAACACGGTCAACTGTCTGAAGGCGCAGGGCACGACGGCGACGGCCCAGGCACTCGACAAGGCACAGCAGACGCTGGCCGCGAACCACAGTCCCAACGCCCAGGACGCCATCGTCTTCCTGACGGACGGCGAAGCGAACTACGGCCCGTGCACGGACACGAACCATGACCAGGTGTGCGAAAACAACACGTCTCCGTACCGGGCGACGCCGTGCCACCAGGCCGAGTCCTCAGGCCAGGCTGCAACCGCGGCGGGGACTGCCGTCTACGCCATCGCCTACAACGTCGGCAGCGTCCAGTGCTGGGGATGGAAATCCACGGGCACCGGGACGGACGGGCAGACGTGCAACAAGAAGAACGGCTTCCAGTTCCGCTGTGCGGAAGTGCCGAGCACCACCGCGCTGCAAATGGTGTCGGGCATCGCCTCCGATCCGGCGAAGTTCTTCAACCAGCCGAACCCGGCCGACCTGACCACCGTCTTCAAGACGATCGCGCAGGACTTGACCGGGCCGATCCTGGTCGACGACAGCCTGACCGGCTGAACCTCGTCCGAGAGTGCGGCCCGCAGCCCGGGCCGCACTCTCCGCTTAACGTCGGCTTTGCACGGACGTAGACCGGCGAACGACTACCCTTCGCCGCCGTGCCGGGGCCATGTCGTAGCGCTGCCGCGTGAAGCGAGCCCTGGTCGTCGTGGCCGCGCTTGTCGTCCTGGGCGCCGGCGCCGCCGCCGTCTTCGCGTACACGCGCTGGCAGGCGAGCCAGGACGTGCACGGCTCGTCGTCGGTCGAGTTCAGCACGAACGAGATCGTGCCGCGGAGCTCGCCGCGGAGCCCGATCCGCTGGCCGACGTACGGCTTCGACGTCGCGCGGAGGCACTGGGACGAGGGGCTCGGCATCGAGCCGCCGTTCCGTGCGGTCTGGACGTTCAAGGCGAAGAGGCTGATCGAGTTTCCGCCGGCGCTCGGCTACCGGCGCCTGTTCGTCCAGACGAACGACGGCCGGCTGCTGGCGCTCGACCGCCGCTTCGGGACGGTGCACTGGAGCAAGTCGTTTCATCGCTGCTCGGCCGCCTCGCCGACGCTCTCCGACTACACCGTCTACGCGGTGTTCATGAACACGCCGCCTTGCAACGCCAGCGGCGACACCCTGAACGGCGTGCTCGTTGCGCTGCGCGTCCGCGACGGCAAGGAGCGCTGGAGCTTCTCGCTCGGCCCGAGCGAGACGTCGCCGCTCGTCGTCGACGGCCGTGTCTACGTCGGCGACTGGCGCGGCAACGTCTACGCGCTCGACCAGCAGACCGGGAAGCTGGTCTGGACGTACAAGACCGGCGGCGCTGTGAAGGGCGCGGTCGCCTATGCGGGCGGCAACGTCTTCTTCGGCTCGTACGACCACCACGTCTACGCGGTGAACGCGAAGACCGGGACGCTCGTCTGGAAGGCGGCCGCGCAGGAGCGGCTCGGCCCGCAGGGCACCTTCTACTCGACGCCGGCCGTCTCGTACGGGCGCGTCTACATCGGCTCGACCGACGGCAAGGTCTACTCGTACGGCGCGACGACCGGAAAGCTGCGCTGGTCGCACGGGACCGGCAGCTACGTCTACGCGTCACCGGCGGTGTATCGGGAGCTCGTCCTCATCGGCTCCCACGACAAGCACTTCTACGCGCTCGACGCGGCGACCGGCGACGAGGTCTGGAAGTTCGACGCCGGTGCCAAGATCTCTGGCTCGGCGACCGTCATCGACGGCGTCGTCTACTTCTCGACCCTGGGGCAGCGGACGTTCGCGCTCGACGCGAAGACCGGCAAGAAGCTCTGGACGTACAACGACGGCAAGTACGCCGGCGTCATCGGCGGTCGCGAGCGCCTGTACCTGACGGGATATACGCGGCTCTACGCGATGCTGCCGAAGGCGACGCCCTGACGGAACCGCGCCGCCGCCGCGGGTGTAGGAGCCGATGATGCTGCTCGCCGACGCCGCGCCCCCGCCTGTCGCGCTGACCGCCAGCCTGCCGGCGGCGGTCACGGTTGCGAAGCCCTTCACCGTTCGCTTCCGGGCGTCCGGCAAGCCGGTCGTGGTCGCCTCCGGGCCGGCGACGGCCGCCTTCCCGGCTCGCCGCACCGCGCCCGGCCGCTTCGCGGCGACTGTCCGCCTTGTGAGAGGCGGGCGCTGGACGATCGCCGTGCGCACCGGCGGCCGCCGGTACCGCCTCGGGTCGGTCACCGCGCGCCTGCCCGCGCCGCAGCCCGTCCTCTTCGCGCAGCCGGCGAGCATCGCGGCCGCGGCCGACGGGACGCTCGTGCTCGCCGAGGCTGCTGCCAACCGCATCGTGCGGGTGACGACCGCCGGCGCCGTCACCACGCTGGCGACCGGGATCACCAACCCGTACGGCGTCGCGGTCGCGCCCTCCGGCGACGTCTACGCGACGGCGTCCGACGTGTTGGTTCGCATCGCGGCCGGCCATGTCACGCCCGTCTTCACTCACGCCGACCTCGGGCCGGTCACGGTCGCGCCCGACGGCGGCGTCTACCTGGCGACCTCCACGGACGTCTTTCGCATCGACCCGGCGACCGGCGCGTCCGCGCACGTCGCCGGCACCGGCACCCGTGGCGGCGCCGGCGACGGCGGGCCTGCGGCGAGCGCGCAGATCAACCACCCGCATGCGCTGCTCGTCGCTGCCGACGGCGCGCTCCTCATCCCGGACACGGACAACCACCGCGTCCGCCGGATCGACCCCGTCACGCACGTGATCACCACGATCGCGAGCGGCATCGCCGGCGTCTCCGGCATCTGCGCCGGCGGGGGCGCGACCTACCTGACGGACTTCACCGGCATGACCGTCCTCCGCCTCGACGCGGCCGGCCCCGTGATCGTCGCGCGCGGCCTCGACACGCCGCTCTCCTGCGCGGTCCTGGGCGGCGACGTCTACGTCGTCGAGGCGGGCGGGACCGGGACGATCCGCATCGTCCACGGCGACGGAACGATTTCTTTGCTTTCGCGGCGATGACTTTCGCACGCGAGCGCGGTCTGATAGATCGACCGTGATCTCGACGCGGAGGTGAACGCAATGCCACGGACGCTGCTGCTCGTCGGCACGCGCAAGGGATGTTTTCTGCTGGAGAGCGACGCCGACCGGCGCGACTGGGCCATGCGCGGCCCGTACTGCGAGGGCTGGCCCGTGTACCATGCCGTCCACGACGCGGGGACGGACACGATCTTCGCGGCGGCCGCGAGCGAGTGGCACGGCTCGGCCGTTTGGCGCAGCTCCGACCGCGGGGAGACGTGGGAGCACTCGAGCGAGGGCATCGCGTACGACGCGGACGCCGGGCGCAAGGTCTCGAAGGTCTCGAACCTCGCCGTCAAGAACGGGCGCGTGCTCGTCGGCGTCGAGGCGCCGGGGATCTTCGAGAGCCGGGACGGCGGCTCGACCTGGTCGCTGCTCTCGACGCTGTCCGGCGAGCCGGGCAGCGAGGTCTGGGACGACCCGGCCAGCCAGCCGCCGGGCCACCTCGGCATCTCCGCGCTGATGTTCGACCCGGACGAGGATGACCGCTTCTGGGCCATCGTCCAGGGCATCGGCCTGTTCGAGACCGCCGACTATGCCGAATCGTGGACGCCGCGGAACCGCGGCCTGCGCGCCGACTGGCCGCGCGAGCACGAGGAGGTCGGCTTCTGCGTCCACAAGCTCGTGCGCTCCCCCGTCGACGGCGACCGCATGTACCAGCAGAACCACGTCGGCATGCACCGCTCGGACGACGCCGGCCACACGTGGACGGAGATCACCGAAGGGCTCCCCACCGAGTTCGGGTTCGCCGCCGCGACGCACCCGCACGACCGGGACACGTTCTACGTCGTGCCGCTCGACCCCCTGCACGCGCGGACGATGCCTGACGGCCACGCCGCCGTCTGGCGCACGCGGGATGCGGGCTCGAGCTGGCAACGCCTCGACCGCGGCCTGCCGCAGGACAACGCGTTCGTCGGCGTGCTCCGCGAGGGGATGGCGATCGACACCTACGACCAGCCGGGCCTCTACTTCGGCACGAGCACCGGCCAGATCTTCTCGAGCGTCGACGAGGGCGAGACGTGGAGCCAGATCGCCGACTACCTGCCGGCGATCTCCTCGGTCGAGGTCGCGATCGTCGACTGATGGCCGACGTCCACCTTCCGCGCACGCTGATGCCGCTCTTCGACGGCCTGCCGAACCGCCTCGACGTCGAGGCGCCGACCGTCGGCGCCGCCATCGACCGGCTCGACGACCAGTGGCCCGGGCTCCGCGATCGCCTGTGCGAGCCCGGGCCGCTGCTACGCCCGCACATCCACGTGTACGTCGATCGGGAGCGGGCCGCGCTCGACACTCCACTTGCAACCGCCGCCCGCGTGGACGTGATCGCGGCGATCAGCGGCGGCTGACGAGCCGCGACTGCCGCTCACTGGGGTTCCTGGACCGCCACCCAGACGAGGCCGCTGCCGGTAGCGACTGCCGCCCGCAGGGTGGGAGCGGTGGCGATCCGCGCGACAACACGTCCTGTGATCGGGTCGATCGGGGTGAGCGTGCCGAGCCCTCGACGCGCCCCAGCCTCGAGCAAGTCGCTCCTGCGGCCAAGCGACTCGTCTCGCTGACTGGGGCGCGTCCAGGGCTGCCGCTCCGGCCCCTGTGCTCTGGCCATCGGCGGGTGCTCGCCGGACTGGTCCCTCGAACGGGGGTCGCCACGTACGGTGGCTCCAGGCCGAAGCCCGCGGCGGCGCTCCACACACCACGGGCTGTTCTATGGGGGCGGGAGGATTCGAACCTCCGAAGGCTGAGCCAACGGGTTTACAGCCCGTCCCCTTTGGCCGCTCGGGAACACCCCCGGGACGCCGGATTGTAGCCGGGGCGTAGCATCGACCCCGATGGAGCGGTTCGACGTCGTCGTCGTTGGTGCAGGGCCCGCCGGGTCGACGGCCGCACACAATCTCGCGCGCGCGGGCGCCCGCGTGGCGCTGCTCGAGCGTGCGACCTTCCCGCGCGACAAGCCGTGCGGCGGCGGGCTGACCGGCCGCGCGCTGCGCGAGGTCCCCGTGGACGTCTCGCCCGTCGTCGAGCACGAGGTCGACCGGATGGAGCTCGGGCTGCGCTACAGGCGACGGATCTCGCGACGCTCGCGCGGCCGCCTCGTGGCGATGACCCAGCGCATCCGTCTCGACGCGTACCTCGCGGAGCAGGCCGCCGCGGCCGGGGCCGATCTGCGTGACGGAACGAAGGTCACAGCCGTGCGCGACGGCCAGGTGGACACGGCCCACGGCACGCTCTCAGCCGAGGCCGTCATCGGCGCCGACGGCGTCAACGGCGTGACCGCGCGCTCGTTCCGGCTTGAGCAGCGGATCACCTATGGGGTGGCGCTCGAGGGCAACGTCCCGAACGCCGCGGCCCGGGCCGAGCGCTTCGCCGGTACCGCCGTCGTCGAGCTCGGCACGATCGCGGGCGGATACGGCTGGGTCTTCCCGAAAGGCGACCATGTCAACGTCGGGGTCGGCGGGTGGGAGCACGAGGGACCGCACCTCCGCGAGCACCTGTGGCGCCTGTGCGACGAGCACGGGATCCCGCGGGCAGCTGTCGAGGCGCTGCGCGGCTACCGGCTGCCGCTCCGGCGGCCGCCGACGTCACCTGCGCGCGGGCGGGTCGCACTCGTCGGCGACGCCGCCGGCCTGGTCGACCCGCTGTCGGGCGACGGGATGTACGAGGCGTTCGTCAGCGGCCGGCTCGCCGCGGGCGCGGCTCTCGACCTCCTTGCCGGGCGCGAGCAGACGCTCGAGCCGTACTCGGCGGCGCTCGACCGCGCGATCGGCGCCCACGCCGCCGCCTCGTGGAAGGCGAAGCTGGCTCTCGATCGCTTCCCCCGGCTCACGTTCGCGCTGCTCGCACTGCCGCCGGTCTGGCAGGCCGTCGACGCGCTCGTCCGCGGCGACCTCGCCCATCCCGGCGAGGCGCGCGGGGTGGCACGTGTGCCGCTGCGCGCCGTCGACGTGATCGGGCGCCGCGGCAGCGCGTAACTCGACCGAACCTGGCAAAAACTAGGCGCAGCTCCCTCGTTCGGGGTAAACCGTTCTGCGTTACCTGCCGATCCCTGCGTCGCGGCATGGATCTCGACGCCCTCCTTCTGCACGCGGTCGAGCGCGGAGCAAGCGACGTCCATCTGAAGATCGGACGCCCGCCTGTCCTGCGCGACGACGGACGCCTGCGCCCGCTCGACGACTGGCCGGTCCTCGACGCCCAGGCGCTCGACGCCGTCCTCGGGCAGGTCACCGCCGCCGTCCCCAAGCGGCTCAACGACTTCTACGAGACCGGCGAGCTCGACGTGGCCTACACGGCCCACGACCTGCCGCGGTTCCGGGTCAACGGATTCCGCCAGCGCGGCGCTGTCTCGTTCGCCTTCCGCGCGATCCCTACCGACATCCCCACCTTCGAGCGCCTCGGCCTGCCGGCCGGCGTCGAGCGGCTCGCCAGCGAGGAGCGCGGGCTGGTCCTCGTGACCGGCGCGACGGGCTCCGGGAAGACGAACACGCTCGCCTCGATGATCGGCCACGTCAACAGCACGCGAGCGCAGCACATCGTCACGATCGAGGACCCGATCGAGATCATCCACCCGGACCTCGGCTGCATCGTCAACCAGCGCGAGGTCGGCCTCGACACCGATTCGTTCCAGCAGGCCCTGCGGCGCGTCTTGCGCCAGGACCCGGACGTGATCCTCATCGGCGAGCTCCGCGACGCGGAGACCGCCCAGACGGCGCTGCAAGCCGCCGAGTCCGGCCACCTCGTCTTCTCGACGATGCACACGATCGACGCCGCCGAGACCGTCGGGCGGCTCGTCGAGTTCTTCCCGCCGCTCAAGCAGCAGCAGGTGCGGTCGATCCTCGCCGGTGTGCTGCGCGGCGTCATCAGCCAGCGGCTGCTCCCGCGCATCGGCAGCGGCCGCGTCCCGGCCGTCGAGATCATGGTCACGAACGCGCGCATCGCCGAGCTCCTCCGGGAGGGACGCTCCGACGAGATCGAGGACGCCGTCGACGACGGCGGGTTCCTCGGCATGCAAACGTTCAAGCAGGCGCTGATCGCGCTCGTCCTCGACGGCAGCGTCGACCGCGAGGTCGCGGCCGCCGCGGCGACGAACCGCCACGACTTCCTCGTGGCGCTCGAGCACGAGGAGAAGCGGCTGCGGGCCGGCGAGGAAGAGGAGCAGGCCGTGGCCGAGACCGACGACGAGGGGCCTACGCCCTTTCTCCTGCGGACACCGGACGGCGCCGACGGCGCCTCCATTCGCGTGGCGGAGCACTCGTGACGCGGCGCCTCATGCTGCTGGCGGCGGTCGCCGTCCTGGTTCTCCCGGCCGGCGCATTCGCGGCCGACACGTTCGTCGTCGTCCCCGAAACGCTCGCCCCCGCGACCGCGCTGCCAAGCGCCCTGGCGCCGAATGCGCCCGGCGAGATCGCGGTCGACCAGAGCTTCACCACCCGCCCGCTGTGGGTCGAGCAGCTGCCGGTCGACCAGCTCCAGCCGATCTGGGAGCGCGCCGGCGCCGCCTACGGCGTGCCGTGGCAGGCGCTCGCCGCGATCAACAAGATCGAGACCGACTTCGGTAACAACATGGGCCCGAGCTCGGCCGGTGCCGTCGGCTGGATGCAGTTCATGCCGGACACCTGGCTGCGCTGGGGCGTCGACGCCAACGGCGACGGCGTCGCCGACCCGTGGAGTGCCGAGGACGCGATCTTCGCCGCGGCGCGGTATCTGGCCGCGTCCGGCGCGGCGACCGACCTTCCGCACGCGCTCTATTCCTACAACCACGCCGACTGGTACGTGAACGAGGTCCTCGCGTTGACGTCGCTGTACGGCGGCGGCACGACCCCGAGTGCCACGTCCGGCTTCGCGCCGGCGCCCGTCGACGTGTCGGCGCTGGTGGACCAGGTGAACGCCACGCGCGACGCACTGGCCTCGGCGCGCGCCGCCGAGCGGCGCCTGGCCCCGGCGGTCGAGTCGGCCCAGGCCACATTGACACACACGTCGCTTCTGTCCGATCAGCTGGCCGCCGAGAAGCGGCTGACGATCGTGGGCGTGCGCTACGACCGCGCACATGCCCTCACGCGCCGTCTCGAGCAGCAGCTCGCCGACGCACGGAGCGGGCTCGCGGACGCACGGTCCTCCGTCGCGGCAACCACGTCGGTGCCATTCGGGGGAGTGCCGGGAATCGCCACGTCCGACCTGTTCGGCGCGCCCGCGGCCGCGTACGCGGCCCCGGAGGCGGATGGGCCGGCCGGCGGAGCGCTGCGCTTCGCAGTCGGCAAGCTCGGGACGCCGTACGAATGGGGTGCCGAAGGCCCGTTTACCTACGACTGCTCGGGCCTCGTGCAGGCGGCATACGCCAGCGCGGGCATCTCGCTGCCGCGCGTGGCGCAGGAGCAGTTCGATGCCGGCCCGCGGGTGCCGCCGAGTGAGCCGCTCCAGCCCGGCGACCTCGTCTTCTTCGGGAGCGACGCCGCGCACATCGTCCATGTCGGGATGGTGAGCAGCGCCGGGCTGATGGTCGACGCGCCCTACACCGGGACGGTCGTCCGGTTCGACACCTACCTGCGCGCCGGGTACGTCGGCGCCACCCGCCCGGCGGCCACCGCCGCGGACCAGGTCATCGAGTTCTCGGCCTCGCAGCCGGAGTCACCCGCTGCGGGCGAGATCCTCTTCACCAAAAACCCTTAAGGACGGGCGACTCCCTGCCGAAAAGGAGGAGGGTATGGCGGCCAAGCTCACACCGATCGTCCTGCGTCTCGCGATCCCGGCGGTCGTCGTCGTCCTGTCAACGGCGGCGATCTCCTTCGCGGCCGCCGGTGGCAGCACGCCGCGCCCCGTCGCGGCGGCGCCGGCCGCCCGCCCGGTCGTTCGCGTCCCGGACGTCACCGGCCAGGTCTTCGTCTTCGCCAAGGGGATGCTCGAAGACGCCGGGTTCGCCTGGCGCGTCCAGGGCTCCATCGGCGGCTATGCGGCCAACGTCGTAACCTCGCAGTACCCCAGCGCGGGCACCCGCGTCGTGGACGACGGCATGCCGACTGTCCGCGTCACGCTCACCGCGAGCCGCAGCTACCCGCAGCGGGGCGAGCCCGAGAACACCTCGCCCTACACGGGCAGCGCGATCGTCCTGCCCACGGCCAAGCCGGTGATCAAGAAGCCGGTGGTCAAGAAGCCGGTGGTCAAGAAGCCGGTGGTCAAGAAGCCGGTCGTCAAGAAGCCGGTCAAGAAGCCCGTGGTCAAGAAGCCCGTGGTCAAGCGGCCGGTCGTCACGCCGGCGCAGCGCCCCCCGGCGTTCGTCGTCCCCGGCGCGCCGAAGGAGCCGCTCGACGAGATCACGCTGACGGCGCGCGCCGACGAGCTGAGCGCGTGGGTCCAGGCGCATCCCACCAAGACCGACGCCAACGTCAACCACTGGCTCTACCAGCACGCCTGGATCGTGACCGGCGCGAACTTCGGCTGGTACCACGGCGACCAGGCACTGAAGAAGCTCGTTGTCGTCGACAATCGCGTCATCGATCTCTGGGGTGTCGGCTCGCGCAGCCGCGCAGTCGCCACCCGCGCCCTCAGGGGGGTCGAGGCAAAGGCGCGGTGAGAGGCGTGCGTGCGTTGAGGCAGCGCCTCCGTAAGCAGGGCGGCTATTCGCTCGTCGAGCTCCTCGTCACGATGTCGATCCTCGGCCTCGTGATGGCCGGCCTGACGCAGCTCTTCACGTCGGGCATCAAGGCCGAGGCGGAGGCGACCTTCCGCTTTCAGGCACAGTCTGAGGCCCGCGGGGCCCTGTCATACCTCCGGCGTGAGGCGCACTGTGCCGACAGCGCCGCCGTCGCGACCTCCGGCTCGGCGCCGAACCAGGTCCAGACGCTGACGCTGACCCTTCCGTCCGGCTGCGCGACGGGCAGCGGCACCGTCACGTGGTGCACCGTCGGCTCGTCCTACCGCTTCAAGCTGTACCGCAAGGTCTCCGCGACCTGTGACAGCGCGGGCAAGCAGTACGCCGACTACCTGACGTCCGGCGTCCCCTTCACCTACACCGCGCCGTCGCCAACCGCGCTCGGCTCGATCGGCGTCGACTTCTCCGTGGACCCGAACAGCCAGGCGGTGAGCCCGAACGCCTACCGCCTTCAGGACAGCCTCGTGCTCCGAAACACGGTGCGCGCATGACGACCGTCCGGCAGTTCTTCGCGCGGCCCGCGTTCGCGGCCGACGGTTACGCCCTGCCGATGGCGATCGGCACGATGATGATTCTCACGATCATCGCCGGGGTCCTGATGGTCCTGAGCGGCGCCAACCAGGCCGCGACGTCGCGGGCGTCCGGCGACGCCACCGCGCTGGCGCTGGCGGAAGACGGCCTCAACAACGCGCTCGCGGTCCTCGCTGCGGCGGACGCTCCGCTCAGCCCGACGGCCATCCAGCCGGGGTCCCAGGCGCGCGACGACGGGACGGCCGCGTACGACGCCTCGCTCTCCGGCTCGACGTGGACGATCACCGGCACCGGAACGGCCCCGTCGACGACGGCCGGCACCGGCGACATCGTTCGGACGGCGTCCGTCCAGGTCGTGGTGACGACGGACGGCACGACGTGGCAGTACCTCTTCGCCGACGACCAGGCGGGATGCCTGACCGTCCCCGCGGGTGCGACGGTGGCCACGCCCATCTACGCGCGCGGGAACCTCTGTCTCGGCGCCAACGCCGGGGTCGTCGGCGCGCCCGTCCAGGTGGACGGCACGGTGACGCTCGGCCCCGGGGCGTCGATCGGGACGGCTGGGACGCCGGTCGCCGAGGCCGACCTCGCCGGCGGCTGCACAGGTGGCGCCCCGGACCCGCATCCGTGCAGCGCCGCCGACGGCGTCTACGCAACGTCGCTCACCCAGACGACGGCCGGGCTGACCAAACCGGCCGTCGACCTCAGCGGCTGGTACGCCAACGCCAAGCCCGGCCCGAGCAACGCGTGCACGTCCGGCAATGTCCCCGGCGACTTCGACGACGACACGGCGCTCAACCGCAGCCGCGCGACGTTCGACCCGACGAGCGGCGCCGCCTACGATTGCCAGTACTGGGCCGGCGGCAAGCTCCTGGGCCGGCTCGCGTGGAGCCCGGCGACGAACACGCTCACCGCGCTCGGCACGATCTTCTTCGACGGCCCCGTCACGTTCGCCGGCGACGCCACGTACAGCGGGCGGGCCACGATCTACTCCTCGTCCACGATCACGATCGGCGGCGGCGTGCACGTCTGCGGCGTCCCCGCCTGCGACGCGACGTGGGACCCAGGCACGAACCTGCTGGTGCTCGTCGCCGGCGATCCGGCGGCCACGTACGGCGCCGACCTCGGCAACGACGCTGTTTTCCAGGGCGCCGTCTACGCGGTCACGGACTACCGGGCCGGCACGGACACGCAGAACTGGGGCCCGGTCATCGCTCGGCAGCTCTCACTCAACGACGACGTGGGCCAGGCGATCCCGCTTGGCTCGCTTCCGCCCGGCGCCCCCGGAGCGGCTTCCACCATCCACACGGTTTCCGGCACCTGGAGGGGCTGAGGACATGAACAAGCTACTGAGAAGGCTTCGAGGGGAAGACGGGCAGGCGCTCGTGATGGTCATCGTCATGATCATCACGCTCTCCGTCACGACCGTCACGGTCGTCGAGTTGACAGGCGCCGGGTCACGGAGCGGAAAGCGCGACGCGGCCAATAGCAGCGCATACGACCTGGCGGAAGCCGGGCTCGCCACCGCGTTCTCGAAGCTCTCGGCAGCGGCCGACCCGACCGTCAGCACGCTGCTGCCAAGCACGGTGGTGAACATGAACGGGGGCACCGTCACCTACTCGGGCACCTACTCGCAGCCCACCTGGTCGATCACCTCGACCGGGTCGATCAAGAACCCGTCCGACCCGACGGGCGGCGCGGTCAAGCGCACGCTCACGGAGACGGCGACGCTGAACCCGTTGGTCCCGGGCGCGACCGTGGCGGCGTGGGACCGCGTCTTCCAGGCCTTGCCCGGCTGTCTGAACATCCCCGACACCGTCCACATCCCCGCGTCGGTGGGGGCAAAGGGCGACATCTGCCTGCACGGCGACGCGACCATCACGGGCGCGAGCTCGAACGTCGAGGCGGGCGGGAACGTCGTCATGGACGGCACCCCGTCGTCCAACCAGCCTCAGGACCCGGCAACCGCGTCGGGCTGGACGACCAGCACCAACGTGTACACGAGCAACAACACCTACGCGACCAACTCGGTCGCGAAGAGCTCGAACGGCGCGTATCTGACGGTGACCAACTGGGGCTTCACCATCCCGGCCGGCGCGACCATCCTCGGGATCCAGCTCAACATCGAACACAAGGCCTCGGCGACGAGCTCCCTGAAGGACGAAACGGTCCAGCTGCTGAAGGCAGGCACTGCAACCGGCGCCAACAAGGCGGTGACCGGCACGCTCTGGGGCACGACGGACACGACCGTCGGCTACGGCGCTGCGAACGACCTCTGGTCGGCCGCGTGGACGCCGACGGACATCAACGCGAGCACGTTCGGCGTGCGCCTCCGGGTCGCCAACGCGAACAGCTCGAGCTCCCGCACCGCCAGCGTCGATTACGTGAACATGACCGTGACCTACCAGACGGTGAGCGCGGTGATCGGGACGTCGGGGACGCCGGTCAACAGCGTCCAGGTCGGCGGAAAGTGCCAGTACGGGTCGATGCCTCAGCACACGCCCTGCAGCTCGTCGGACGGCGTCTACGCAACGACGGTCGGCACGTCGCCGCCAGACCTGACCAAGCCGTCGATCGACTTCGCCTACTGGTACGCGAACGCGAAGCCGGGCCCGATGCACAACTGCACGAGCGGAAGCTTCCCGCGCGGCTTCGACAACAACGGCGTCTATGACAACAGCCTCCCGTCGTCGAACGACAGCTTGGAGGGCGACATGACCCCGCATAGCTCGAGCTACGACTGCCAGTACTGGGAGAACGGCCAGATGGTGGGGCAGATCGCCTGGGACCACGTGTCCCACGTGATGAAGATCAAGGGGACGATCTTCATCGACGGCGACGTTCGCTGGGACGAGGACGGAGCGGTCAGCGACTACCAGGGCCGCGGGATCATCTACTCCGCCGGCGACACCGAGTTCGACGAGGTCGTCTGCGCCGGCGGAAACGGGACGAACGATTGCTACACGGGCAACATGAGCGCCTGGGACCCGAACCAGAACATGTTGATCATCGTCGCCGGCGGGTCGGCCGAGTACGACCAGGGCGCCACCTGCTGCCCGTTCCTGCCCGGCGCGTTCCAGGGGGTGATGTGGGCGAAGGACACGTGCCACATCCACCAGGACTTCCGCTCGAGCGGGCCGATCATCTGCGACACCGTCCTGATCGACGACGAGCAGGGCCCGTCCGACCCGACGTTCTATTCCTGGCCGCCGCTGCAGTCGCTGATCGCGGGCCAGATGTACGGGTCGTTCGGCAGCGCATCGGGCTACAGCCTGACCTTAGGAGGAGAGAAGGGGTGATGAAGAGGCTGCTCCTGGAGAGACTCGCCATGCGTTCGCATGTGGGCTTCGCCCTCATGCGTTCGCATCAGGGCTTTGCCCTCCCGATGGCGATCGGCGTGATGATGGTGCTCTCGATCACGACGGTCGCAGTCATCGAGTTGACAACGGCCGGCGCCCGTAGCGGCAAGCGCGACGCGGCGAACGGCTATGCGTACCAGCTGGCCGAGGCTGGGCTCGCGGCCGCGCTCTCCAAGCTCGACGCGGCGGCGGATCCGACCGTGTCGACGCTCCTCCCGAGCACGACGATGAACCTGGCCGGCGGCTCGGTCACCTTCTCCGGCAGCTACACGCAGCCCGACTGGACGATCACCGCGACCGGCACGTCGGCCAACCCGACGTCGAACGCCGGCTCCGTGCGCAGGACGGTGACCCAGGTGGCGACGATCCAGCCGCTCGTGCCGGGCGCGACCGCCGCCGAATGGGACCGTGTCTTCCAGGCTTCGAACAGCTGTTTCACCATCCCCAGCGGCGTCCACGTGCCGAGCAACCTCACCGCCAAGGGCAGCATCTGCCTGCAGGGCAGCGCCACCATCACCGGCAGCTCGACCACCGTCGAGGCTGGTGGCAACGTCACCCTGACCGGCGCCTCCGCGTCGTCGTCCTTCGGCGATCCGGCCGCCGCCACCGGCTGGACGAACAGCACGCGCGTCAGCTCGAGCAACGACTCCTACGCGACCGCGTCGATCGCGAAGAGCGCCAACAGCGCCTACCTGGACTCGACCAGCCTCGGGTTCTCGATCCCGAGCACGGCGACCATCCTGGGCATCCAGGTGCAGATCGAGCGCAAGGCCTCGAACACGAGCTCGATCGACGACGACACCGTGCAGCTGATCAAGGCCGGGACGGCGACGGGCGCGAACAAGGCGGCGTCCGGCTCGATGTGGGGGACGAGCGATGCGACGGTCAGCTACGGCAGCGGGTCAGACATGTGGTCGACGACCTGGACGCCGGCGCAGGTCAACGCGACCAACTTCGGCGTCCGCCTCCGCGCGACGAACAACAACACGTCCTCGTCTCGAACGGCGAGCGTCGACTACATCCGCGTCGACGTCACCTACGAGACCGTCAACCCGCTGATCGGAACGTCCGGCACGCCGGTCGAGAGCGTCCAGGTGGCCGGCACGTGCAAGTACGGCTCCGCCACGGCGCACACGCCGTGCAGCTCAACGGACGGCGTGTACGCCTCGTCGGTGACGACGAGCCCCACGGACCTCGTCAAGCCGTCGATCGACTTCAACTACTGGTATGCGAACGCGAAGCCCGGTCCGATGCACAACTGCACGAGCGGAAGCTTCCCGGGCGGATTCGACAACAACTCGGTCTACGACAAGAGCCTGCCCGACTACGGCAACCAGAACGAGGACCTCGACGTCACGCCGACGAACACGAGCTACGACTGCCAGTACGTCGAGAACGGCACGCTGATCGGGCGGATCGCCTGGAACCACGTCTCACACGTGATGACCATCAAGGGGACGATCTTCATCGACGGCGACGTCCGCTGGGACAAGGACGGCCAGCTGACGAACTACAACGGGCGGGCGATCATCTACGCGGGCGGCGATACCGAGTTCGACGAGGTCGTGTGTGCCGGCGGGAGCGGCTCGTACAACTGCCGCAACGGCGACATGACCGCCTGGGATCCGAACGCGAACATGATGATCATCGTGGCCGGCGGCTCGGCCGAGTACGACCAGGGCGAGAACTACGACCCGGCGGCATTCCAGGGTGTGATGTGGGCGAAGGACACGTGCCACGTCCACCAGGACTTCCGCTCGAGCGGGCCGATCATCTGCGACACCATCCTGATCGACAACGCCGAGGGCAACGGCCTGCCGACGTTCTACAGCTGGCCTCCGCTCCAGTCGCTCATCGCCGGGCAGATCTACGGCTCGTTCGGCAGCGCCTCGGATTACGCGCTCCTCCTGGGGCCGGAGCGGGGTTGACGTGGGAAACGTGATCGTCGCAACGGCCTTCGCGCCTGCGCTCGCCATCGGCAGCTTCCTGAACGTCGTGGCCGCGCGCATGCCGCAGCGGGTTTCGCTCGTGGGCGGCCGCTCGGCCTGCCCGGCGTGCTCGGCGCAGATCGCCTGGTACGACAACATCCCGCTCGTCTCGTACGCCGTCCTGCGTGGCCGCTGCCGCTCGTGCGACGCGCGGATCAGCTGGCGCTACCCGGCGGTCGAGCTCGCCACCGCCGTCCTCGTCGTCGCGTGCCTGCTCGAGTTCGGGCTCACGGCGGACGCGCTCGTCGCGTCCTACTTCTGCGCGGCGCTGGTCGTGCTCTCTGCGATCGACATCGAGCACCAGATCCTCCCCGACCGGATCACGCTGCCGTCCGCGGCGATCGTGCTCGTGGCGCAGACCGCGCTGCATCCGAGCGTGGAGTGGATCGCCGGCGCGCTGGGCGCCTCGCTGTTCCTCTTCCTTGCGGTGCTCGCCTACCCGCGCGGCATGGGTTTGGGCGACGTGAAGCTCGCGCTGCTGCTCGGGGCGATGCTCGGCCGCACGGTCCCGGTCGCCCTCATGCTCGGCATGCTGAGCGCGCTCGTGCCCTCGGTGGTGCTGCTCACGCGGCACGGCATGGCGGCGCGCAAGATGAAGATCCCGTTCGGCCCCTTCCTCGCCCTCGGCGGCGTGGTCGCCCTGTTCGCCGGCGGCCACCTCCTCGACCTCTACCTGACGACGCTGTGAGCAGCGCGGGACACGACGGCGTCCGCAATGCCACGTACGCTGGCGAGATGAACGACGAGCTCGCGACCGAGACCGAGGCGCTGATCGCGTCGGATCCGCCGGACGAGTACCTCGTGTTCCTGCGCCTCGTTGACGGCGAGCGCATCGAGGCCGGCTCGTTCGCCGACGAGGGAGAGGCGCACTCGTTTGCGGGGCAGTTCATGGCGGCGGCGTCGCCCGGTATGACGCGATGGCCCCGGGTCGGTGATCGCTACCTGCGTCCTGAGACGATCGCTTCGATTGACGTCGAGCGCAGCGCTCAGCCCCGCTGGACCGGCTCGACGGGGCGCGCCAGCACCTGGGGCAAGTCGGGCGCTGCGTAGGTCGGGCGGCGCTCGGCGGGCGTCACACCGCGCGGCCTCGGCGGCGGCGTGATTTGCCCCACGTCGCCAGGGTCGAGGCAGAGGGAGCTGGCCCAGCGGGCCGTCTTGTAGCTCGGCAGCAGTCGTTGAGCATCGGATTCCGGCGCGGAGGCTCTTTCGAACAAGCCTGGGTTGGTGCTGTCACTCGCTTAGGAGCCGGTGAGCGCTTCATGACCCTCCGCGAAGATGTGGCTGTGGGATGGGCGGCACTAGACCAGTGGGGCGACGTCGCTCGCATCGAACCGCTCACTGGCGGAGTTGGCGTCAACGAGGTGTGGAGCGTGTGCGTCAACGGGCAGCTCGCCATCGGTCGGCTCGGCAAGCGCGGCGACGCCGACCTCTCGTGGGAGACCGAGCTATTGCGCCACCTCGACCGTGAAGGGATGACGGTGCCGGTGCCGATCCCAACCACGGACGGCCGGCACTTCGCAGACGGTCTGGTCGTGATGACCTACGTGGAGGGCGGACCGCCCGAAACGGAGGCCGACTGGCGTCGCGTCGCCGACACACTCCGCCAGCTGCACCGACTGACGCACGGCTGGCCCCAACGCCCGGGCTGGCGATCGTCGACCGACCTCCTGCACGCGGAAACCGGGACGAAGATCGACCTCGGCGCGATGCCGCCTGAGGGTGTCGTTCGATGCCGAGCAGCGTGGGCGCGCCTCACCGGACGAGAGCGCTGCGTCGTCCACGGCGACCCCAACCCGGGAAACATCCGCATGACCGCGGATCGAGTCGCGCTGATCGACTGGGACGAGTCGCACGTCGACGTCGCCGACCTCGACCTGGTGTTGCCACACAACGCCGCCCGTCTCGAGGACGACAGGCACGACGTTGCCGCGCAAGCACGGGCGGCATGGGAAGCCGCCGCCTGCTGGGATCCCAGCGGGACCGACGAGTTCGCAGTCAAGCGGCTCGCCGAAGTTCGAGCGGTCGGGTGACATTCCCGAACACTGGCCCAATTTGCCGCTCGTTCCTCTGGCCTAGACTTCACGCGTTGGCGAGACTCCGAAGCTATTGGAGATGGCTCGGTCACCGACTTCGGCTCTCCCAGCCCGGCCGAGTGTTCTTCACCGTTGCAATTCTGGTCGGCGTTGCCGAAATTGTGGTCGCACGGGCTCACGGCGACCGTGAGGGCGGCGCCCCACTGGTGGTGTTCGCAATGTTGTTGGTCGGCGTGGTCACCCTGGATGCCGTCGGCCGGGGAGTCGTCGCTGTTGTTCGCCGTCTCATCCTGGACGGTGGGCTCAGGCGTCATTCCTGAAACATTCGCGCAAACGACGGCCACGTCACCAACCAGCGGCGCGGTAAACATCCGTCTATGCGGTGGGTGGGTGACGGGTCGGAACTCTGGCGCGTACGCGTCGATCTGTTTGCCCCGGACGAGGAGCGAGCCCGTGTGCCGGCAGCTCATCAAGCCCTCCAGCGTCGGTTGACGGGCTCGGATGAGCTAGCGAGGCGGTCGGGAGAGAGCAGCGCCGATCAAGGGACGGGGATCGCAGGTCGTCCCGTAGTTGGTCTGTCCTTCTGGGTACGAGCCGAAGACGTTGGACAAGCCGCGAGAACCGCTGTCGAGACCGCGCGCCGAGCTGGGGCGGATAGCGGTGTCGGCACCGACTTGTACGACGTCGTCGTCATACCGAGCTCAGCGGTGGCGCGGCCGGACGACCCGGCCTATCCGCCTATGCCCGATTAGAACCGTTCGGCGGACATTCCCGCACGACGGCGAGCTCGACCGCCCCGCCGGTCCGCGTGCGTGAGATCCTCGACACGCCAAGGTCGCCGCGGCATCGCGCTTCGAGGGAGCTGTGCTACTTCCGGAGCGCACGGGTCTCCCATTGGGCATCGCCGCGACCGCGTGTCGAGGCGAAGCAACGATCAGCGGGAGGGATTCCGGACGGTGAGTGTGCCGTACGAGCGGGCGGCGTGCCGCTCAGCTCGCCGCGGCCGCTGCCGCTCGGGCGTCTGCGACGGCCTGGACGACCGTGGCGCGATCGACAAACCCGGAGACCTCGAACGAAACCGTCACGGGGCGGCGGAGCACGATCAGCGCGGGGTCGTCCTTGATGCCCAGCTTCGCCTGGAGCGGCGCGATCTGCGACTGGCGGAACGCGTCGACGCGCACGAACCCTGCGTGCGCGGCCGCTGCCCCCGCCTGCGCTTCGCGGACGGCGACGTCGTCCACCGCGCCGCGGGGAGCGACGACGGAGACGACGACGACCGCGTTGCGTACAAGCGCGTCGGCGACCGCACGTGGCAGACCGTTCGCCGCCACTGCGTGCGCCGGCCGAGCGTGGGGCCGACCCGGCTTCTGCGTCGTGTGGCTCGGCGTCGTTCGGTGCAGCCGGTGCCCGACGGAGGCATGAAGAAGCTTCGGCTGCGACGAGCTCGTGCTGCTCCCGCCGCCGGTGGTGGTCTTCAGCACGAAGACGCCGGCCGCGAGCGCGGCCGTCATGCCCACCAGGGCGACGAGGCGAACGGGGTTGGCGCTGGCAAGCTTCATTGACTCTCCTATCGGCAGTTGGCTAACCCGACTTGAGGGAACGATCAGAGGGATGCGGGGCAGGCTCCAGAGACAATGTCCCCGCCCGGGCCGAGCAGGCTGTGCACGTTGTGGCCCGGATCGAACGCGGCGGTCGGAGGCCGTCCGTTGTGGGTGCTTTCGAGGCAGAAGGTCTTGCCGTCGGCGGCGATGACCGGGTCCGCGCTCAGACGGACGCCCGCGTCCAGCGACTCGAGCGCCGCGGTCGTCATGCCGTTGTAGGTGTCGTGGTGCGCGTAGAAGAGCTGCGCAGCGGGCAGCGCCTCGCGGACGTTCAGCTCCGCCGCAGACTTCTCACCACGGTCGCGCATGCTGACGAAGCCGCCCACGGCGATCGACAGCAAGATCCCCATGATCACCAGTACCACGAGGAGCTCCATCAGCGTGAAACCCGCCTCGCGGTCGGTGTGCGAACGCCGTGAGCTCCTCACGGCTCCCCTATCGGCGGGTCGCCCGCCCGGGGTTAGCCCGTGCCCCTCGGGCGGGGGAGGGCGCGGTAGCCCGCACCCTCCCCCGCGGCATCACGTCGCCGCGTTGCAGTCCGTGAGGACCGGGCCGGGATCCTGTGTGATGGAGCCGGCCGGGCTGTTCTTGAAGTAGGTCGAACCGCCCTGGGTGGCGTAGATGCAGTAGGTCGTCGTCGTCGGGGCCGGGCTGGCCGAGACGTTCACCTTGGCTGCGCTGCCCGGGTCGTAGTACGAGATGCCCGGCGTGGCGGCCGTCGATGCGTTGCTGAGGCCGACGTAGGTGCCGTTGTCGGCGTAGAACGCCTCGACGGCGGGGACGGCGGCCCGGACGTTGGCCTGGGAGGCCGTGGCCTCGGCCTTGCTCTTGAAGCCGATGTAGGACGGGACGGCGATCGCGAGCAGGATGCCGAGGATGATGATTACGACCAGGAGCTCGATGAGCGTGAAACCGCCCTCGACGTTCCCCTGTGCGATCCGATTCTTGAGCCTGTTCATGGTGCCTCCGTTCGGCGTGCGGTACGGCTTGGCCGCGGCCGGGGCGCCCACTGAGGGGGATGCCGCACGGGATGAATCGGCTCCCGATCGAATACGGCGTACCCTCGATCGGGGGTGCCGATCCTCCAGTGGGGGGCGCGCCGTTTCCCCGAACGCTCCCCGAAATGACGGAGGGCGCGGTTGCCCGCGCCCTCCCGCACCGTTCGTGAAGCCGTGGCCTAGGTGGCCGCGTTGCAGTCCGTGAGGATCGGGCCGGGATCCTTCGTGATCGCACCGGCCGGGCTGTTCTTGAAGTAGGTGGAACCGCCCTGGGTGGCGTAGACGCAGTACGTCGTCGTCGTCGGGGCCGGGCTGCCCGAGACGCTCACCTTGGCCGCGCTGCCGGGATCGTAGTACGAGATGCCAGGCGTGGCGGCCGTCGATGCGTTGCTGAGGCCGACGTAGGTGCCGTTGTCGGCGTAGAACGCCTCGACGGCGGGGACGGCGGCCCGGACGTTCGCCTGGGCGGCCGTCGCCTCGGCCTTGCTCTTGAAGCCGATGTACGACGGGACGGCGATCGCGAGCAGGATGCCGAGGATGATGATTACGACCAGGAGCTCGATGAGCGTGAAACCGCCCTCGACGTTCCCCTGTGCGATCCGATTCCTGAGCCTGTTCATTGAAGTCCTCCGTTCGTGGTAGGCGTTGGTGGCTCGCCGCCTGTATCGGCCTCCCGCGGATCGCGCCTGCTCCCCCAACCAGGTGATTGGCACCCACGCGCTGGGTGACGCGCAGAAATCACTCAAGCCAGCGAGGGCACGTGCCGATAGCTGCCGTCGAGGTAGCCATGACAAACACCGTGCTCAACATCGATGAACTGCTCGAGGCGCTCGTCAAGCACAACGGGTCCGACCTCCACGTGACGGTCGGCTCGCATCCGGTCGTCCGCGTGCGCGGGTCGCTGGAGCGGCTCGAAGACTTCCCCAAGCTGACCGCCGAGGACACCCTCGCGATGCTCTACCGGATCATGTCGACCGAGCAGCAGAAGCGGCTCGAGGTCGACCGGCAGCTCGATCTGTCCTACTCGATCCCCGGCCTCGCGCGCTTCCGCGTGAATGTGTACTCACAGCGCGAGAGCCTCGCGGCGGCCTTCCGCCTGATCCCGATGGGGCTGAAGACACTCGAGGAGCTCAATCTCCCGAAGAGCCTGCACGAGCTGACGCACAAGCCTCGCGGCCTCGTGCTCGTGACCGGCCCGACGGGCTCCGGCAAGTCGACGACTCTGGCGGCCCTGATCGACGAGATCAACCGCACCCGCGCCGACCACATCATCACCATCGAGGATCCGATCGAGTTCCTCCATCGGCACAAGAAGTGCATCGTCAACCAGCGCGAGATCGGCGCCGATGCGCCGACGTTCAGCGCCGCACTGCGGGCCGCGCTCCGCCAGGACCCGGACGTCGTCCTCCTCGGCGAGATGCGCGACCTCGAGACCACGTCGACCGCGCTCACCGCGGCCGAAACCGGTCACCTGGTGTTCGCCACGCTGCACACGCAGAGCGCGCCGGGCACGGTCGACCGCATCATCGATCAGTTCCCGGCCGAGCAGCAGGAGCAAGTCCGGATGCAGCTCGCCGGCACGCTCCAGGGCATCGTCACGCAGGCCCTGCTGCCGACGGCCGACGGCACCGGGCGCGTCCCGGCGCTGGAGATCCTTCTCCCGGACGACGCGACGCGGAACCTGATCCGCCAGGCGCGCGTCGAGCAGATCTACAGCGTCATCCAGACCGGCACGCAGCGCGGGATGCAGACAATGGAGCAGGCGCTCGCGGAGATCGCTGGTCGCGGCGTGGTCACCACGGAGGCGGCGCTGTCGTGCTCGAGCCGCCCGGACCAGCTGCTCGGCCTGCTCGAGCGGGCCGGCGTCGGGGACAACACGCTGGCGCCGCTCGGCGGCGGACTTCGACTGGCGGAGAGCTAGCTCATGGACTGGAAGAAGGAGATCAAGCTCGGCGACCTCGTCGGGCGCAAGAGCTCGGAGGGAGCCGGCGTGGCCGAGGTCCCCGAGGAGAAGCCGGCCGAGCAGCCCGCGACCGAGCAGCGAGCATCGGTCTGGAAGCGCGAGTTGCGCGTCGGCAAGCCCAAGGACGAACCGACCACTACCGAGCGGCTGGGCCTGTCGCGATTCGCCGCGACGCCCTCGGCCGGAGACACGCCGCCGGAGGCGCCGAAGCAGCCGGTGGAGGAACGGCGCAGTCGCTTCTCGCCGTTCGCGCGCGCGAGCGCGCCCGCGCCCGCAGGTGACCAGGCCCCTACCGAGCAGGCTCCTACCGAGCGGAAGCCGAGTCGGTTCGCGCGGCCCCGCAAGGCCGACGACGCCGCCTCCAAGCCAAGCGGTCCCGGCCTCCTCGTCCGCCTCGGCTCGGTCCGCCTGACGCGGCCGAAGCCGGCCGGCGACGCGAAGGCGCCTGCCAAGGAGAAGAAGGCGAAGAGCGCCAACGCCCGTTCGCGCCGCTCGCTCGAGCTGCCGTTCCGCCGCACACCGCGAACGGCGGAGGCGAAGGCCGCCTCGTCTGCGCACCGGCCGGGAAAGAAGAGCAACCTGGTCGGGCTCAAGATCGGCGCGTCGCACATCGCGGCCGCCCAGGTGACGTCGAATGGCCCCCACGAGCTCGTGCAGTTCGCACGCGAGCCGCTGCCGAAGGGCATTGTCGTCGCGGGCGAGGTCCGCGACCCCGACGCGCTCGCGGTGGAGCTCAAGAAGTTCTTCAGCAAGCACAAGCTGCCGCACCGGGCAGTCCGGCTCGGGGTCGGCACCAACCGCGTCGGCGTCCGCCGGTTCGAGATCAGCGGTCTCTCCGACGCGTCGCATCTCGAGAACGCAATCCGCTTCCGGGCGCAGGAGGTGCTCCCGATCCCGCTCGAGGAGGCCGTCCTCGACTACCAGGTCGTCGGCGAAACGACCGACGAGCATGGCAAGAAGGTCTACCGCGTCCTGCTGGTCGTCGCCTACCGGGACCTCGTTCAGCGCTATGCCATCGCCTGCCGTGCCGCCGGCGTGAAGTTGACCGGCATCGACTTCGAGGCCTTCGCGCTGCTGCGCTCGCTCGGTCCGATCGGCGAGTCGGACGCCAAGGACGCCGCCGTGGTCGTCGTCTCGATCGGTCACGACCGCTCGACGTTCGTCGTCGCCGACGGCTCGACGTGCGAGTTTGCCCGCGTGCTCGACTGGGGCGGCGGCGCGCTCGACGTCGCGGTCGCCCGCACGCTCGACCTCACGCCCTCGCAGGCGGAGCCGATCAAGCAGACGCTCACGCTGAACGCAACGCAGGAGCGGCTCGAGGGCTACACCGACGAGCAGGCGAGCGCGGTCTACGAGGCCGTGCGCAACGAGCTGCAGACGTTCGTTCGCGAGCTCGTCTCGTCGCTCCACTTCTACCAGAACCAGCCCGGCTCGCTCGGCATCGGCGAGATCACGATCACGGGCGGGACGGCGCAGCTGCCCGGCCTCGCGGCTGAGCTCCAGCGCCTGGTCGGCGTCACCGTCCGCGTCGGCGATCCGTTCGCCCGCGTCAAGTCCGCGACCCGGCTCGACTCGCACGCCGAGATGGGCTCCCTGGCCGTCGCCATCGGACTCGGGATGGAGGTCTAGCCGTGCGCCCCGCCAATCTTCTGCCCGCCGATCTCCGCCGGGCAAGCAACCGGACGTTCCCGCCCGAGGCCATCGCGGCCGTCGGCGCCGGCGTCGCCGTCGCGGCGCTGCTGGTCGGCGCGTATACCGTCGAGCACGGTGCCGTCACCCGCCGCGAGCAGAGGCTCGCAGCCGTCGAGGCTCAGATCCGTGCCGTGCCGGCGCCCACCAAGCCTGCCGTGGCGGTGTCGCCAGAGCTCGCCGCCGACAAGGATGCGCGCACGGCAGCCGTCAACACGGCGCTCGACCAGCGGACCTCCTGGGACGCTGTCCTGCGGGAGCTGTCGCTCGTCCTGCCCTCCGACGTCTGGCTGACCACCCTCAGCGCCCAGGGCGCCACCACGCCGACGACGGACCCGTCCGCTCCTGCGCAGACGGGCACCAGCCTCACGCTGACGGGCTCCACGTACTCGCAGGCGGGCGTCGCGCGCCTCCTGACGCGGCTCGCCCTCGTCCCGTACTTCAGCAACGTGAGCCTCCAGACCGCTGCAGGCTCCAACGCCGGCAAGCGCTCAATCGTCGGCTTCACGATCAGCGCCCAGATCCGCAACCCGGGAGGTTCCTCGTGACGAGCTCGCTCTTCTCGATGAGCAAGCCGCGGAACGCCAAGGCCCTCGCGGCCGTCGCGGCAGCGCTCGTCGGCTTCGCCGTGCTCGGCTACCTCGCGGTCATCGCGCCGCAGCGCAGCCGCGCGGGGTCGCTCGACGGCAAGATCACGGCTGCCGAACAGCAGCTTGTCGCCGCCGAGGTCTCGAGCCAGGCCAAGCCCGAGCCGACCCGGGTCGATGACTACTTCCGCCTGACGAAGGCGATGCCCGACAGCACGGACATGCCCGGCATGCTGCTGGAGCTCAGCAAGGTCGCATCGGCGACGGGGATCGATTTCGACTCGATCACGCCGAGCGCGCCCGTCGCCGCGACCGGCTACGAGACGGTGCCCATCGAGCTCTCCTTCCGCGGAACGTACTACCAGCTGTCCGACTTTCTGTTCCGCCTGCGCAACCTCGTGAACCGGCCGGACGGGAAGCTCGACGTCGGCGGGCGCCTCTACAGCGTCGACGGCATCACGTTCTCGCAGGGCACCGGCAAGTCGCTCCAGGCGAAGGTCACCGCCAACGCGTACGTGTACGGGACCGCCGACGCGACGGGAGCCGCTCCCGCCGCGCCCGCACCCGCGACCCCTGCTCCGGCGACCGGGACGGGAAGCTGATGCCTGCCGCCACGGTCGGCATGTCGCCTGCGCGGGCCAAGGCCGCGCGCCAGAAGAAGATCGCCATCGCCGGCGCGGTTCTCCTCGTGATCGTAGGCGCGATCCAGGGGCCGAAGCTCATGAAACAGCTGAGCGGCCCGTCGACCAGCTCGACGCCGGCCCCGGCGGTCACGCCGCCGCCCATCGTGCCCGGTACGCCGGCCACTCCCGTGGCGACGGCACCGGCTGCGGGCACCGCGACCGATCGCCTGGCGTCGTTCGATACGTTCTCGAGCAAGGACCCGTTCATCGTTCAGGTCAACGCAGACGGTACGGGTGGTACGTCCCTGTCGCAGAGCGGCTCGTCGGGCTCCAGCTCCGGCGCCGCAGCGCCTTCGGGCGGTACCGGCGGTGAGAGCACGTCCTCCACGGCCTCGGGCGGCACCGGCTCCTCCACGCCGGCAGGCGGAACGCTCGCGGCCAGCGCGGGCTTCACCGTCGCCGGCAGCGAGACGACTCCGCCCGCCTCGGCCGCGTTCGCCAGCGCCTCGCTCGAGGTCAACGGCAAGGTCACGACCGTCGATCAGGGAAGGACTTTTCCGGGCGACGACCCTGTCTTCAAGCTGGCGAGCGTCTCCGCGAGCTCGGTCGTGATCGGGATCGCCGGAGGCTCGCTCAAGACTGGCGGCAAGACCGTCACCGTGGGCAAGGGCCAGCAGGTGACGCTCCAGAACACCGCGACCGGCAAGCGCTATCGCATCAAGGTCGTCTCGACGACGCCGAAGGGGTAGCGGCGTGCGGAAGGTTGTGCGCAGCGAGGAGGGGTTCGGGCTCGTCGAACTGACGATCGCGATGGCGATGATGTCGGTCGCGCTGCTCGCGCTCGTCGCGGCGATCAGCTCGGGCATCGTGACGCTCTCCCGCTCGGGTGTGGCGGCGACTGCCTCGACGCTCGCGGACAAGCAGATGGAGCGCTACCGCGCGCTGACGTATGCGGCGATCCAGCTCGATTCCGCGTCGGTGACGACCGCGAATGGCAACAGTGTCTACAGCGGCGACTCGGCCTGGAGCGCAAGCCAGGTGACCGGTACCTGCTCGGGCGTGCCTGCCGAATGCAATCCCATGCAGACGGTGACGGGGCCGGACAACAAGAGCTACCGCATCGACTCCTACGTCGTCTACACGACGCCGTCCGGCGGCCGGCAGCTCAAGCAGGTCACCGTCGTCGTCCGCGACCCGAAGCACCTGACGGGGCCGGCACTTTCGCGCCTTCAGTCCCTGTTCGACCCGAACACGGGTTAGCGCCTCAAGCACGGCGGACTGCGTGCCGATCACTACGGAGGAAACATGAGCACCTGGGCTTACACCGCGATCAACGAGCAGGGCCTCGAGTTCAAGGGTGAGCTCGAGGCGGGCGACGTCCGCACGGCGCGCGAGCAGCTGCGCTCCAAGGGCCTGCTGCCGTCCAGCCTGAGCCAGGTCGGCGCCGCCGAGCACGTGGCCGGCTCGGCCGGCTCGAACAAGAAGGTCAAGCCGAAGTCGCTCCAGGTCTTCTCCCGGCAGTTCGCGACGATGATCGAAGCCGGCATCAGCGTCGTCGGCGCGCTCGTCGTGCTCGAGCAGCAGACGGAGGATGCGACGCTGCTCGAGGTCATCAGCCAGGTCCGTTCGGACGTCGAGGCCGGGATGCTGCTCTCGGAGGCGATGGCCAAGCATCCGCGCGTCTTCGACCGGCTGTACATCGCGATGGTGGAGACGGGCGAGGCGGCCGGGATCCTGGACAAGGTGCTCGACCGCGTCGCCTTCCAGATCGAGAAGGAGACGAAGATCAAGCGCCGGGTGAAGGGCGCCATGCTCTACCCGACGATCGTGCTCACGTTTGCCTCGATCGTCCTCGCCGGGATGCTGATGTTCCTCGTCCCGATCTTCACGAAGATCTTCACCCAGCTGAACGGAGACCTGCCGACGCTGACCCAGTACGTCGTCACCGCGTCCAACCTGCTGCGCTCGTACTGGTTCGTGATCTTCCCGTCGATCGGCGCGGCGATCTACGGTTTCCGCCGCTGGAAGCAGAGCGCGGGCGGCCGGCGAATCTGGGACTCGCTCAAGCTGCGCATGCCGATGAAGATCGGCGACACCGTGCGCAAGGTGACGCTCGCGCGCTTCTCGCGCACGCTCTCGACGCTCGTCTCGGCCGGCGTCGACATCATCAGGGCCCTCGAGATCACCGCGGCGACTGCCGGCAACTGGGTGATCGAGCAGTCCCTGCTCGAGGTGCGGGAGCGCGTGCACGACGGCGTGCCGATCTCGACGCCGCTGGCCGAGGACCCGGCCTTTCCCGCAATGGTCGCGCACATGGTCAAGGTGGGCGAGGAGACCGGGGAGCTCGACAAGATGCTCGGCAAGGTCGCCGATTTCTACGAGGACGAGGTCGACACCGCGATCCAGACGCTGACGTCGATCATCGAGCCGGTGATGATGATCTGCGTCGGCATGGTCGTCGGGGTGATCATCATCTCGATGTACCTGCCGATGTTCAAGATGCTCTCGCTCGTCAAGTAGCGGTTAGGTACTCGCGCGCGCGAGGGCGCGGCCGTCCGCTACAGCAGGCGCGGGTCGAGCAGCGCCCGCAGGCCGGACACGACCCGGTCGGCGCCGAACCCTTCGAGGAGCGCCGACGCATGGCCTGACCCGACGCCGATGACGTGCATTCCGGCCGCGTGCCCGGCTGCGACGCCGGCGGGCGCTCCGGTGATCGCGACTGCGGAGGCCGGGTCGACGCCGAGGCGATCGCAGGCGAAGAGCAGCACGTCAGGGGCAGGGCGCGAACGGAGCTCGGTTGCACTCCTGACACCCGCGTCGATGCGTTCCTCGACGAGGGCGTCCAGGCGCGCGCGCTCGAGGATCTCCTCGGTGCTCGCGCTCGCCGAGACGACGCCGCGCTCGATGCCGGCGCGGCCGGCGGCGTCGAGGAAGCGATGCGCTCCCGGCACTGCGCGCACGCCACGGCTGTGCAGAGCGTGTTCGAGGGCGACGCCCTTGCGGAGCGCGACGCCGCACGCGGTGTTCGCGTCTGCCCCTTCGTCCCACCGCCCCTCCGGGATGCGGATCCCGCGGCTGGAGAGGAACGCATGGATCGCCTCGAGCCGGGGCCGTCCGTCGATGTACTCGACGTAGTCGGCGTCGGGGTCGAAGGGGATGAAGCGCCAGCCGAGCTTGTCGCTCAGCTGAAGGAGCAGGTTGTCGAAGACCTCGGCCCAGGCGGCCGCATGCAGCGCGCCGCTGTCGGTCAGGACGCCGTCGAGGTCGACCAGGCATGCCTGCGTGGCGCGCGGCAGGCCGAGGAGCTCGGCCGTCACCGGCACCGGTGACAGCCAGGGCGCCGGACGCGCGCCCGTATCGTGTGCGAGCGCGGCGAGGAGCAGGACGGTCTCGGCGCGCTCGTGCTGGAGCTCGGGGCCGCGTCCCAGGCCGTTTGCGTCGACGGCGCGCTGCTCGGCGTCGAGCGCGTGCTGCCAGAGGTCGGCGAGGCGCTGAACCGAGACCTGCTCGGGTGGGACGAGCTCCAGTGGTGCGGGGGAGGTCTCTCGCCGGATCGGTGCCTCTGCGATCACGTTTCCAGCGTGGCCGCACGCGGTCTGCGCCGCATCCGGATTCTGTACCGAGCCCGGTGCCGCTTTAGCGCAGCCGCGCGACGGCACGGTCCAGCTCTGCCGGGGTCGCCCCGGCGTCGAGCAGGAACTGCCCGGACCGAGCCGTGCCGCCGCTCGAGCTCGGCGAGCACGCCGCGCATCGCGTCGGGCGGGCAGAAGCCGATCTGGCGGCGCCGCTCACGGTCGTCGTCGGTCTCGGCGTCCGCCTCCCAGGCCTGCTGGATCGAGGTCAGGTTGCGCTCGCTGATCGCGTAGTCGGCGGCGATCTCGTCGTCGGGGACGCCGGCCAGGCTCAGCAGCAATGCGACGACGAGGCCGGTGCGGTCCTTGCCGCCCTGGCAGTGGACGAGCACGCCGCCGGGCGGCGCGTCGGCGACGGCGCGGACCGCTGCCGCCCAGTTGGGGCCGAAGCGCTCGAGGAAGTCGAGGTAGACGGCCTTCGTCTTCTCGGCCGGCGTCTCGATAGCGTCGACGAGCGCGTCCAGCTGCTCGCCGTAGTCGGCCGGCGAGCCGGCCAGCACGTTGACGTGCACGACCTCGATGGGGATCTCCGCCGGCGGATCAGCCTCGCGCTCCTCGTCCATGCGCAGGTCGACGATCGTCGAGATGCCGTGGCCGGTGAGCTCGCGCCAGCCCTCGTCGGTCAGGCGCTTGAGCGCGTCGGAGCGGACGATCGCGCCCCAGCGCGTCTCGCCGTCGGGAGTCGGGTGGCCGCCGAGGTCGCGGACGTTCAGGCACGCATCCCACCTGAGTTGGCGTTCGGTCTGCACCGCGACAGGATACGAGCGTACGACGCGCGGCTCACGCGACCTCGATCGACGCGCGCCGGCGCGCCTGGCGCTCCATGAGGCGGATCAGGCCGTAGCCGAGCACGGCGAACGCCGTCCCGAGCGCCGCCTCCTTCGCCACGAGCCCGCTGACATCGGCGAGCGAGGCGCCGTCCGCGACCAGTCGGGCCGCCTGGATGCCGTGCGTGATCGGCAGCCAGCCCGAGATCGTCGACATCCAGCTCGGGAGCGTGGCGAGCGGGACGTTCGCGCCGGTGAAGATGAGCAGCACGCCGAAGATCACGTTGGCGAGCACGGCCGTCTCGCGAATGCGCAGGCCGAGGCCCGCGCTGATCAGGCCGAACCCCGTGCACGAGTAGGCGGTGACGAGGACGACGAGGGCGAGCGGGGCGAACGAGCCCGGCGGGGACGTGCACCCCGAGCACGAGCCCGCCGAGCAGCAGCGAGAGCGCTGCAACGAACGCGCCGTTGATGACGACCGGGAGCGCGCGCCCGAGGAAGATCGGGATGCGGCCGGCCGGCGACACGAGGATGTAGGCGAGCGTGTTCTCGTGGCGCTCGCCGGCGATGGTGTTGGTCATCGCGAAGAGGCAGGGGATCGACGCGTACTGCAGCGCGTTGCCGATCACGAAGAACTTGTCGGAGGCGATCCCGGTCGTGCGGCCGATGTACGCGAAGAGGAGGATCTGGAATAGCGGCCCGATCACGAGCGTCGGGATGTAGATCCACGGCGAGACCCAGCCGAACAGCGCGCGGAAGCTCGTCATCCCGCCGATGAAGAAGATGCGCAGCGAGATGGTCACGTCAGGGAGAGCGCGGCGCGGGCGCGCGCGGCCGTCAGCGCCCGCTCGAGCACGAGGATCCCGAGCGCGATGTACAGGGCGCCCAGGGCGACGCAGAGGGCGAGGTCGGGCCACGGCGTCCCGCCGAGCGACGACTGGCGGATCGCGTTCATGCCCCAGGTCGGCGCGAGGATCCACGAGATCGGCCGCACCCAGCCCGGGAGCAGCGCGAGCGGCACGAGGAAGCCGCAGATCAGCCAGACGGGATACTCGAGCAGGTTGCCGAGCGCCCACGCAGTGCGGTAGCGCACGAACGACACGGCCAGCAGGAAGCCCGCACACCCGATCGAGATCACGGTTGCCGGAACGGCGAGCACGAACGCGGGCCAGTGCACGACGGAGAACTCGATCCCGAACGCGAGCCGTCCCCAGAGGAGCGTCGCGACCATCGAGTAGAGGCCGATCGTCGCCATCGCGACCGTGACCGGCAGCAGGATCAGCGCGAACGGCGAGGGGGAGGCGACAAGCACCTCGAGCGTGCCGTGCCAGCGCTCACGCTGCATCGCCGACCCGGCGGTCGTGCTCGTGCAGGCCCAGATCCCCATCACGCCGGCGCCGAGCGCGGCGTAGAGCAGCGATGTGGCGCCGCCGTGGATCCGGAACATCAGGAAGGCGACCGTCGCGAAGAACATCGGGTAGAGCACGGCGAAGATCCCCGTGAACGGGTCGCGCCACTGCATCTTCAGCTGGAAGAACCAGCCCATCCGCAGCAGGCGCAGCGGAGCGCATCAGTCGGCGCCCTCGCCGACGAGCGACGACGTAGGCGTCCTCGAGCGTCGGCTCGCGTGCGGCGACCCGCCCGACGCGGATTCCGTCCAGGTGGGCGAGCAGCGTCTGCGTCAGCTCGAGCCCCCGGGCCGACTGCACGAGCACGAGCTGCGCCTGGTCGCGGTCCTCGACCCAGACCGAGGCGACGCCGGGGATCCCGCGCAGGCGGTCGACGGCCTCGGCGCCGACGCCGTACGTCTCGATCTCGACCACCGTCCGGTCCGCGACCAGCTGCTTGAGGCTGTCCGGCGTCCCCTCGGCGACGATCTGGCCCTCCGCGATCACGGCCAGGCGGTCGCAGAGCGCGTCGGCCTCGAACATGTAGTGCGTCGTCAGCAGCACGGTCTTCCCGGCCGCCGTGAGCGACGCGATGAGGGCGCGGAGCTCGCGCGCGCCGACCGGGTCGAGGCCGATCGTCGGCTCGTCCAGGAAGACGACCGGCGGGTCGTGCAGGAGGCCGCGGGCGACGTGCAGGCGCTGCTTCATCCCGCGCGAGTAGCCCTCGACGCGCTCCTGCTCGCGGCCCTTCAGCCCGACGAGCTCGAGCAGGTGGTCGATGCGCGGCCGCTGCTCGCGGCTCGGCACGCCGTAGAGCTCGGCGAAGTAGCGCAGGTTGTCGAGCCCGGACAGGCGCTCGTAGACGCCGCGCTCGCCGCCGAACACGTAGCCGATCTGCCTGCGCACCTCGCGCGGCTCGGACACGACGTCGTGGCCGAGCACGCGCGCCGACCCCGACGTCGGGATCAGCAGCGTGATCAGCATCTTGATCGTGGTCGTCTTGCCGGCCCCGTTCGGGCCGAGCAGGCCGAAGAGCTCGCCCTCGCCGACCTCGAAGCTGACGCCGCGCACCGCCTCCACCTCGAGCGTCTTGCGACGGATCGTCCCGGTGCTGGTCTTGTAGGTCCGCCGCAGGTTCTCGGCCTCGATCACCGCCATCGGTTACAACCTACTGACCACCCCAGCCGCCACCGCCCGGCGTCTCGATCGTGACCACCTCGCCGGTCTCGAGCGTGACGTCGGCCTTCGCCGGCAGCGGCTCGCCGTTCAGCAGGTTCCGGCCCGGCTCGCCTGGCGCGCCGCCGGCCGCGCCCTGCGGCGCTCGCTCCCGCCGCTCGGACACGACCGACAGTCGGCACTCCTCCAGAACGCGCAGCTCGCGCACCACGCCGTCGCCGCCGCGGTGGCGGCCCGCGCCGCCGGAGCCGAGCCGCAGCGCCCAGCGCTCGACGCGGATCGGGTAGCCGAGCTCGAGCGCCTCGACCGGCGTGGCGAGCGTGTTCGACATCGTCACGTGGACGCCGCTCGGCCCATCCGCGTCCGGGCACCCGCCCTGGCCGCCCCCGATGGTCTCGTAGTACGTGAACCGCTCGTTGCCGAGCGTGACGTTGTTCATCGTCCCCTGGCCCTGCGCCGGCACCGGCACCGCCTCGCCGAAGGCGCGCATGACGACGTCGACGATCCGGCACGACGTCTCGACGTTGCCGGCCGCGACCGCCCGGGGCGGGCGCGCGTTCACGAGCGAGCCCGACGGGGCGCGCACCGAGACGGGTGCGAAGGCGCCGCCCGACGCGGGGAGGTCGGGCTCCGTCAGGCAGCGTACGACGAAGAAGCACGCCGAGCGTGTCACCGAGAGCGGGCAGTTCAGGTTCCCGGCGTGCTCGGCCGCGGTGCCGGAGAAGTCGATCTCGACCGTGTCGCCCGCGACGGTGACGGCGCAGCGGACGGGAAGCAGGCCTTCGGGCGCCTCGAGCACGTCCTCGGCCTCGTAGCGTCCGTCGGCGATCCGTGCGATCGCCGCCCGCACGAGCGTCTCCGAATCCCGCAGCAGCGCCGCCGAGGCGTCGCGCAGCCGCGTCGCCCCCTTGCGGGCGCAAAGCTCGGCCACTCGCCGCTCGGCGAGGCGGTTGGCGGCGAGCTGCGCCCGCAGGTCGCCGCGGCGCTCGTCGGGGTTGCGCATCCGCGCGACGAGCTCCTCGAGCATTGCCTCGTCGAGGCGTGTCGGCGGGATGACGACGCCCTCCTCGGCGAGCGTGTGCGAGCCCGCGGGCATGCTCCCCGGCTCGACGGCGCCGACGTCCGCGTGGTGCGCGCGCGTCGCCGCGAAGCCGAGCTCCGTGCACGAGACGGTGGTGATGTCCGGGAGGTGGGTGCCGCCCGAATACGGGTCGTTGAGGATCCAGGTCTCGCCCGGCTGGGGGTCGTGCCCGATCACGGCGGCGACGGCGTCGGGCATCGCTCCGAGGTGCACGGGGATGTGCTCGACCTGGGCGACCAGTTGCCCGCGCTCGTCGAAGAGCGCCGTCGAGCAGTCGCGCCGCTCCTTGATGTTCGCCGAGAACGCAGAGCGGACGAGCACCGCGCCCATCTCCTCGGCGACGGCGCGGAGCGCGCTGCCGAGCACCTGCAGCTCGACGCTCACCTCCGCAGGACGAGCGTGCCGTGGTCGTCGGTCTCGCCGCTCCAGCCGGCCGGCACCCAGCACGTCGCGCCCTCGAGCTCGACGAGCCGCGGCCCGGACGCCTCGACGTGCGCGCCGCCGGCGAGCTCCACGGCCGGGCCGGGGTCGACCTCCGCCGTGCGGACGGCAACGAGCTCGATCTCACGCGCGGGGTCGGCGTAGCCGTACCGCTCCTCGTGCGCCGCGTGGAAAGCGGCCGGCAGGTCGGGCCCGAGCTCCACCCTCAGCTCGAACGACTGGCCGCGGTAGCGCAGGTCGGCCTCGCCCTCCGCCGGCAGCTCGCCCGCCTCGGCGAGCGGGACGACGTGCGAGCGCACGCGCTCGCGGCGGACGTCGCCGGCGGCCAGGCCGAGCGCCGACAGGACGCCGGCGGCGCGTGGGACCAGCACGGCCGGCACCTCGAGCTCCTCTGCCAGCGCGCACGCGTGCAGCGGGCCGGCGCCGCCGAAGGCGACGAGCGCCAGCTCGCGCGGGTCGTGGCCGCGCTCGACGGTGACGACGCGCAGTGCCCGCTCCATCTCGGCGTTGACGACGGCGATGACGTCGGCGGGATCGATGTCGCCGAGTGCCTCGACGGCCGCGTCGGCATCGAGCTCGAGCCCGGATGCAAGAGTGGGTGGGAGGCGGCCGAGCAGGAGGTTCGCGTCCGTGACCGTCGGCTCGGTGCCGCCGCGGCCGTAGCAGGCGGGGCCGGGACGGGAGCCGGCGCTGCGAGGGCCGACGTGCAGGGCGCCCGCGGCGTCGCGCCGGGCGAGCGAGCCGCCGCCGGCGCCGACCGTGTGGACGTCGACGGTGGGGAGGCGGAGCGGCACGCCGGCGACGTCGCGCTCGGCCGAGCGCGACGCCTCGCCGGCGCTGATCAGCGCGACGTCGGTCGACGTGCCGCCCATGTCGAACGAGATGGCCGCCTCGAACCCGGCCGTAGCGGCCACGCGCGCGGCACCGACGACGCCCGCGGCCGGCCCGGAGAGGACGACGCGCGCGGCGTGGGCCGCCGCCTCCGCGAGCGGGAGCAGGCCGCCGGAAGAGGTCATCACCAGCGGCTCGGGCAGCCCTGCGCCGCCGGCCGCCTCCTTCAGCGCTCCGAGCGACGCGGCCACGAGCGGCCCGAGGTACGCGTCCACGACCGTCGTCGACGCGCGCTCGTACTCCCGGAACTCGGGCGCAAGCTCGTGCGACGCGACGACGTGCGCGGCCGGGTAGCGGCGGCGGAGCTCCCCGGCGACGGCCTGCTCGTGCCGGGGGTGCCGGAACGAGAAGAGCAGGCAGACCGCGATCGCCTCGGCATCGACCGCAGGGAGCGTGCCGAGGTCGAGATTCACGATCACGCCGTCCGGGCCGGTTCGCTCGGTCACGCCATGGCAGCGCTCGAGCGGGACGAGCGGCTCGGGGTGCTCGGCACAGAGCCGGTAGAGGTCCGCGCGGTTCTGGCGGCGCAGGTGCAGCAGGTGCTCGAAGCCGGCGGTCGTGACGAAGGCGGTCCGCGCGCCGCGCCGTTCGAGTAGCGCGTTCGTGGCAGCGGTCGTGCCGTGCGCGAAGCGGGTGACGCCGTGCGCGCCGATCGCGCGCGCCGCCGCGACGACCGACGCTTCGTGCCGCTCCGCGGTCGGTACCTTGGCCGTCTCGACAGAGCCGTCTTCGTGGATCAGGACGGCGTCGGTGAACGTGCCGCCGACGTCGATCCCGAGGATGGCCACCGACCGACTCTACGTTTGGAAGAGCGATGACTCTCCGGACCTTCATGACATGAGCACGACGCTGACCATCCCGCTCGTCGGCCCGGGTGGCGAGCCCGTCAGCTTCGCGCGGACGATCAACTCGCACGGCGTCGCCGACCTGCCCCCGGCCACGGTCGGCGAGGGCATCTATACGACGACGGTCTCGGTGCCGGGCGGGCGCCCGCGGACGATCGCGATCGAGGAGGCGCGGCCGGGCGTGGCGTCGGTGACCGTGCAGGGCCCCCGCATCGGTGCGCGAACCGCGGCGGCCCTGGAACGCGCCGCGCGGCGAATGCTGAACCTCGACGAGGATCTTTCCGGGTTCTATGCCCTGGCCGCGGACGACCCCGACCTCTCCTGGGTGAAAGCCGGCGCCGGCCGGATGCTGCGGCCGCCGACCGTCTTCGAGGCCGTCGTAAAGACGATCTGCACGACCAACACGGCCTGGTCAGGGACGGTGCGGATGGTCACCGCGCTCGTCGACGTCCTCGGCGAGCCCGCGCTCGGCGGCTCCGGGCGCGCCTTCCCGACGCCGGCGGCGATGGCGGCGCAGCCGGACGCCTTCTACAGGGACGAGGTGCGGGCCGGATACCGCGGCCCGTACCTGCGCGCGGTCGCCGCAGGCGTGGCCGAGGGAAGCATCGACCTCGAGCCGTTCGCCTCCGATGCCGCGCTGAGCGACGAGGAGGTGGAGGCCCGCCTGCTGGCCCTCCCCGGCGTGGGCCCGTACGCGGCGGCGCACACGATGATGCTGCTCGGCCGCCACTCACGGCTGATCCTCGACTCGTGGACGCGGCCGACCTATGCGCGCATCACCGGCCGCAAGACGGTGAAGGACACGACGATCGTGCGGCGCTTCCGCCGCTACGGGCCGTACGCAGGCCTCGCGTTCTGGCTCCTGCTCACGCAGGGCTGGGTTACCGAGTGAGCCCTACCCGGCGAGGCCGCCGAAGAAGGCGAACGGGTTGTTCCCGTACACGTCCCACACGGGGCCGGCACCGGGCTCCACCTCGATCTGCGCGCCGGACGGCGCCTCCTGCCGGAGCCGCGCTGCGAGCTCGCGGGCGGCGTCCTCGTCCTCGGCGCCGACGAGCAGGAACGTCCAGCGGCGTACGACCGTGTGGCCCTCCTGCTCGAGCCGATCGGCAAATGCGGTCGCGTCGTCGTGCTCGGCGAATTCGACGCGGACCTCCCAGGTCGCCTCGCCGCTCGCACGGGCCTCGGCGTCCTCGTCCGCATCGCGCCGCTCGACCTCGGCCCGGCGCTCGGCATCGGTCGACGGGAGGGCGACCGTCGGGTCCTCCCAGCGCTCCTCGACCGGGTGCCAGCGCTCGACGGCAATCTCGCCCTCGAGGGCCAGGCCATGCTCGGCCAGCAGTGTCGAGACGAGGCCGGCCGCCTCTCGTGCCGCGGGCTCGGCGTCGGCGTAGAGGAAGATCCGGTCGTCGTCGCGGCTGACGGCGACGCGGCCGCCGAGCCGCTTGCGGGCCTCGTGCTCGACGTCGTGCTCGCGGACTGCCTCGAGCGCCCGCGAGACGAGCCCCTCCTCGCCCGGGTCCATCGCGATCGTCACGCGCCAGTCCTCGGCCATCACGGCACCGTAACCCTTGCGCGCAGGGGTGTGCGCAAGGGAGACTCTCCATCCCGTGAATCGCCTGCACGTGCCCGGTTTCTCTCGTAGCACCATGCGCCCATGAAGGTGCTCTTCGTCGCCCTTGGCGCCCTGCTCGCGGTCGGCGCCGCCGCGCCGAGCTCCGCGCGGCTGGGGGCGGTCGCGCCGGGTGTGACGGTGAACGGCGTCAAGCTCGGCGGGCTGGGCTCGGAGTCCGCCCGCGCGGTCGTCCGCGCGAGGTTCGAGCAGCCCCTGACCATCCTCGACGGGTCTGAGAAGTGGACGGTGCGGCCGGAGGGCCTCGGTGTCCGGGCGAGCGTCGACCGGGCGGTGCGCCAGGCGCTCGACGCGCGGCCGCGCTCGGCGGTGGCGCTGCCCGTGGTCGTCTCGAGCCGCAAGATTCACGCCTACGTCGAGTACCTGAGCCACAAGTACTCGCGCGCGCCCGTGGACGCCCGGCTCGTCGGCACCAGTGGCCGCCTCTCGCCGGTGATCGCGGACGGTGTCCCGGGCCGGCGCGTCGCGGCGCGCCTGATGGAGCAGCGGATCTCCAACGCACTGCGTTCGCCGGTCTACCGCACGATCGCCCTGGCGACCAAACCGGTCAGCCCGAAGGTGACGAAGCAGAACTTCGGCCCGGTGATCGTTATCGGCCGCAGCTCGCACCGGCTGCGCCTGTTCGACGGGCGCCGCTTCGTGCACGAGTTCGGCGTTGCGACCGGCCAGGCCTCGTATCCGACGCCGCTCGGGACGTTCTCGATCGTGACCATGCAGCGCGACCCGTGGTGGATCCCGCCGCCGAACTCCGCGTGGGCGCAGGGTGCGAAGCCGATCCCGCCGGGCCCGGGCAATCCGCTCGGCACGCGCTGGATGGGCCTGAGCGCGGCGGCCGTCGGCATCCACGGCACGCCGGACGCGGCGTCGATCGGCTATTCAGCCTCGCACGGGTGCATCCGCATGCGCGTCCCGGACGCCGAGTGGCTGTTCGACCACGTGCGCGTCGGCACGCCCGTCGCCATCGTCGACGCCTGAGCACGAGTCACCCTCGCAGCAGCCGAGCTTCCAGCGGCACCGCGTGCACTGCCAGCTCTGGTGGAGCCACAACATCTCGGCGCCACAGCGCCAGCACGACTCGCCCACGCCCCTGACCGTACGCGGAGCACCGGCTACCATTTGCGCGCCACGGCGGCGTAGCTCAGCGGTTAGAGCGGCGGACTCATAACCCGCAGGTCGGTGGTTCGAATCCACCCGCCGCTACTTCGCGTGGGGGAACCCCTGGTTCCCCCCGGGCCCCCCTCCTTGCGTGCGGCGGCTGTATTCGCGTTGTTTCAGGAGCCGCCGCTTCGTCGCGGGGTTCCGATGGTTGCCTCTCCGGGGTGCGCCTCTCGCCGGAGCAAGTCCGGCTTCGGCGGCGGTTGTTGGTGGTCTGCCGAGGGCGTCTTTCTTGGGAACCTCCGGTTCCCTCGCCCCTCCCATGTGGGTATCACGCCTGCGTGAAGGTCCTTCTGATCCTCATAGCGGCACTGGCGGTCGCGCCCGTCGCGTCTGGCCGCACGCCGCTGGTCGTCGGCGTGACGGAGGACCGCCTGAAGTCCGATCCGGCCGGCATCAGCCGCGACGCCGACGCGCTCGGCATCGACGCCGTCCGCATCACGCTGACGTGGCACCCCGGCCTCATCGCGCCCGACGCGGCGCAGCGCGCGCAGCTCGACGCCGCCACACGCAGCCCGCTCCGCATCGTGCTGTCCCTCTTCGGCGACCGTGGACGCGATGCGCCGCAAACGGCGGCCCAGCGCGACCAGTACTGCGGCTTCGTGCGCCGGATCGTCGCCGACTACCCGCCCATCCGCGATGTGGTCATCTGGAACGAGCCGAACAAGGAGCTCTTCTGGAACCCCCAGTACGGGCCTGACGGGCAGAGCCTCGCCCCCGCGCGCTACGAGGCGCTTCTCGCCCGCTGCTGGGACGAGCTCCACGCCCAGCGCGGCGACGTCGACGTGCTCGGGCCGTCGACGGCGCCACGCGGCAACGACAACCCGCGCGCCAAGAGCAACGTCTCGCACTCGCCGCAGCGCTTCCTCGAAGGGATGGCCGCCGCCTACCGGGCGAGCGGACGCTCCATGCCGATCCTCGACACGCTTGCCCACCATGTCTACGGCAGCACGCCGGGCGAGCCGCCCGGGGCGCAGCACCCCGGAGGCACGATCGGCGAGGGCGACTACGCCAAGTTGGTCGACACCCTCGAGCGCGGGTTCCGCGGAACTGCCCAGCCGATCCCGGACGTCTGGTACCTGGAGGCCGGGTTCGAGACGACCGTACCGGCGGCGAAGCGCGGCGACTACACCGGTCGCGAGCTGGTGCAGGCGATCCCGCCCGCCGAGCAGGCGGCTCAACTGCGGACGTCGATCCGCCTCGCGGCGTCCCAGCCCGGGGTAACTGCCTGGTTCAACTTCCTGCTCTGGGACGAGCCTCGCCTCGAAGGGTGGCAGTCCGGGCTCTACTGGGCCGACGGCACTGCGAAGCCCTCCGCGGCCGCGTTCCATGGCGCGGTGGGGGATGCGCACCCGGCGAGCGGTAGCCGCAGCAAAGCCATCGTCGTTGCAGCAGCCCTTGCGGCCCTCGCCGCGATCGCTATCCTGCTGACCGGCCGCCGGCTCGGCCGGCGTCGCCGAATCTCCCGCTAGAATCAGACGGAGGAACGGCATTGGCTGCCGTTTCTTTGCGTCGATCGACCCGATAAGGATCCTCTCAAATGGCCACCGGAGTACGAGTTGCAATCACGCTCGCCTGCACCGACTGCAAGCGGCGGAACTACCAGTCGAACAAGTCGAAGCGGAACACGCCTGACCGCGTGGAACTGAGCAAGTACTGCCGCTGGTGCGGCAAGCACACACCCCACCGGGAGACCCGCTAGTGGCACGTCCGACTCGTCAGGCCCGCCGTGAGCGCCGTGAGCAGCAGCGCGCCGACCGCGCCGACGGCGCGGGCGATCGCGCGCGCCGGTCGCAGGCCGTGGCCGCGCCCGCCGAGGCGGAGGCGCAGCCCGGCGTCCACCACCGCGGCGGCGTCATCGGCTTCATCGGTGAGTGCTGGGCCGAGCTCCAGAAGGTCGACTGGCCGAACCAGAAGCAGGTGATCACGGGCTCCGTCGTGGTGCTCGTCGCCTGCACGATCGTCGGCACCTATCTCTGGATCATCGACCTGATCATCAAGCCGCTCATCAACAACGTTCTCATCGGCTAGCCCGTGTTCCGCTGGTACGTCATCAACACCTACTCGGGACACGAGAACAAGGTGAAGGCCAACCTCGAGCACCGGATCGACTCGATGGGGCAGCACTCGCGCTTCCGCCGCGTCGTCGTCCCGACCGAGCAGGTCATCGAGACGAAGGACGGGCAGAAGGTGCAGACCGAGAAGCGCGTCCTGCCCGGCTACGTGCTCGTGAACATGGACCTGAACGACGACGCCTGGACGGTCGTGAAGAACACGCCGGGCGTGACCGGGTTCGTGGGCGCCGGCAACAAGCCGATCGCGCTCTCGCAGCCCGAAGTCGACCGCATCCTCCGGACCGGCGCGTCCGCGGCCGAGCGCCCGCGCGCGCAGGTCGAGTTCGGTCTCGGCGAGTCGGTCAAGGTGACGTCAGGCCCGCTGTCGGACTTCGACGGCGAGATCGTCGACGTCAACCCCGACCAGCAGAAGCTCAAGGTGCTGGTCGACATCTTCGAGCGCCAGGTACCGGTCGAGCTCGCGTTCGACCAGGTCAAGAAGCTCGACTGACAGCTACGCTGTCGCGCCCCTGATGGCCAAGAAAGTCCTCACGCTGATCAAGCTGCAGATCCCGGGCGGGCAGGCGAACCCTGCGCCGCCGGTCGGCCCTGCGCTGGGGCAGCACGGCGTGAACATCATGGAGTTCTGCAAGGCGTTCAACGCGCAGACTGCCCAGGCGAACGGTCGCATCACGCCGGTCGAGATCACCGTCTTCGAGGATCGCTCGTTCACCTTCATCACGAAGACGCCGCCGGCCGCCGTCCTGATCAAGGAGGCGCTGAACCTCGAGAAGGGCTCGCCCGAGCCGAACCGCAACAAGGTCGGCCGGCTGACCCAGGCGCAGGTGCGCCAGATCGCCGAGACGAAGCTCGAGGACCTGAACGCGCGCGACGTCGAGCAGGCGATGCGCGTGGTTGCCGGAACCGCTCGCTCTATGGGTGTGGAGGTGGAGTGAACTTGACCTTTTCCAATCACCGAGACCTCGTGCCAGGATTCATCCTGGCGCGTACGTGCTGACATGGCACAGCACGGCAAGCGCTACAACACGCTCCGCGAGTCGATCGACCGCGAGAAGCTCTACTCGCCGCTCGAGGCGATCCGGACGCTCAAGGACGGGCCGGAGGCGAAGTTCGACGAGACGGTCGAGGTGCACTTCAACCTGGGCCTCAACGTGCGCCACGCCGACCAGCAGCTGCGCGGCACGCTGATGCTCCCGAACGGCACCGGCCGCACGATGCGCGTCGCCGTCTTCGCCGAAGGCGAGAAGGCACGCGAGGCCGAGGAAGCCGGTGCGGACGTCGTCGGCACCGCCGACCTCGCCACACGCATCGAGGAAGGCTTCGACGACTTCGACGTGGCCATCGCGACGCCGGACCAGATGGGCGTCGTCGGCCGCCTGGGCCGCATCCTCGGGCCGCGCGGCAAGATGCCGAACCCGAAGACCGGCACCGTGACGATGGACGTCGCCAAGGCGGTCTCCGACTCCAAGGGCGGCAAGCTCGAGTACCGCACCGACCGCGGCGCGAACGTGCACATGCCGATCGGGAAGCGCTCCTTCGACGTGAAGGCCCTGCTCGAGAACTACGCGACGCTGGTCGACGAGATCGTGCGCGCGAAGCCGGCCGCAGCCAAGGGCCGTTACATCCGCGGCGTCACGCTGACGAGCACGATGAGCCCCGGCATCCACATCGACCCGTCGCGCACGCGCGGGATCATCGAGGAACTGGAGGACGAATCGGCTGGGGCCGATTCGTCTAGAGAGGCAGCTGCTGTAGCCTCGTAACGCAAATAGCGCTAGGCCGCCGAAGACCGCTGGCAGCTCGAAGAGCAGAAGTCCAGCCGAGGTGGAGCCACAGCTCGGTCTTGCCGTGCCTTGGCCCGCCTCAGTGCGGGCCTAGCCATTTCCGGAGGAAATGGCCATATGGAAAAAGCCCAGAAGGAACGTCTCGTCGCGGAGCTGACGGAGCAGCTGCAGCAGGCATCGACGCTGCTCGTCGCGGACTATCGCGGTCTCTCGATGACCGAGATCGATTCGCTCCGCACCGAGGTGCTGAAGCACGGCGCGACGTTCCGCGTCGTCAAGAACACGCTCACCCGGCGTGCCGCCGAAGCGGCGGGCCAGGACGCGCTGCTCGCGATGCTCGAGGGCCCGACCGGCATCGCGTTCCTCGAGTCCGAGGGCGACCCGGTCGCGGTCGCCAAGGCTCTCTCCGAGGCCGCGCGGACGACGAGGATCCTCGTCATCCGCGGCGGGCTGCTGGAGGGCCGCCCGATGAGCGGGCAAGAGGTCGAGGACCTCGCCAAGCTGCCGCCTGCGGACGTGCTCCGCGGCCAGGTGCTCGGCGCGATCCTGGGACCGCTGACCGCGATCGCCGGGCTGATCAACGCACCGCTGCAGAACCTCTACGGGCTGATCGATGCCCGCATCGAGCAGCTGGAGCAGCAGGGCGACACATCGGCGTCCCTCAGTGTGACCGAAGCGGCGCCCGCCGAGGAGGCTCCGGCGGCCGAGGAGGACGAGGCGCCCGCCGCCGAGCACGAGGAGCAGCAGGCGTCGGTGGACACCGAGACCGGTGAGAGCGCCGCCGCCGAGCAAGACGCGGCGGTCGCGTCCGCCGAGGCAGCAACGGAGGAGCCCGCCGAGGGCGCACCCGACACCCCCGAAGAGACACAGCAGGAAGAGGAGGAGTAACGATGGCAAATTCGGTCGACACGATCTTCGAGGAGCTCGGGAAGATGAGCGTCCTCGACCTCGTGCAGCTGAAGAACAAGATCGAGGAGGAGTGGGGCATCACCGCCGCCGCTCCGGTCGCGGCTGTCGGCGTGGCTGCGCCGGCGGGCGGCGACGGTGGCGGCGCAGCCGAGGAGCAGACGGAGTTCAACGTCGTCCTCAACGCCGCCGGCGGCCAGAAGATCCAGGTGATCAAGGTCGTCCGCGCGGTCACCGGCCTGGGCCTGAAGGAGGCCAAGGATCTGGTCGACAACGCCCCGAACGCGGTCAAGGAGGGCGTGCCCCGCGAGGAGGCCGACTCGATCAAGGCACAGCTCGAAGAGGCCGGCGCCGAGGTCGAGGTCAAGTAGTCGCCACGCCGCTGACGCGGCGTGGTTAGGCGGGTAGAGGCGCTGAACGCGCCTCTACCCGCACGCTCCGGCGTCCGGTGTCCATACGGGCTTCGTCGCCCGCATGCCGAGCAGCCGGTTGGCGCTCAGCACCAGGTGGTCGACGCTGAACGTCGCCCGCCAGCGTGCGCTGCCGCAGGCCGTCAGGCTCGACCGTCCGCGTCTCTCCGGGCAGCATGTGGATCCGGCTCCGGCCGGCGGGCGTCCGCACCCAGAGCGTGGCGGCGTCGTCCGTCGCCAAGCGGTGCACCGTGAAGCGGATGCGGCCCGCGATGCGCGGCCCCCACAACCGGAACGAGCCGGCGTTCCCGAGCCAGCCGTCGCGGTACCAGCCGGTCGCGTAGTAGGTGAGGCGCGGCGTGCCGGCCGGCTTCCAGAGCGCGTACGCCTGGGAGGCGGCAACGCGCTGCGCGCCCCGCAGCGCGATCACGGCGGCGCCGCCGTCGACGAGCAGCGGCTGATCGAGGGGGCGGCCGGCGTCGAGGAGGGTGCCGTCGCGCGCGATTGAGAGCTTGTCCGCGCGGTAGGCGTCGAGCGGCGGGGCGCCGGGGAGCAGCAGGATCCGCTTCACCGAGCGGTTCCAGAACAGCTGCTCGAGGCCCTCCTTCGGAATGCCCTTGCTGTAGACCAGGGCGACGTCCCCGACGGCTGCGTGGTCGACCCACGAGCGGTCGGCGGGCAGGTAGTCGCGGCGGACTGCGCGGTCATAGCGGAGGTCGTACGAGGTCGCGGCGAACGCGGTCGCGGCGGGCGCGGCGATCGCCAGCGCGGTCACCAGGAGCGTCGCCCGGCGCATGCGTGCGAGGAGCGCGCAGGCGACGGCCAGCAGCCCGGCGACGAGGGCGACGACGAGCGAGCCGCCGCCGACGCCGCCGAACACCTCCTCCGACCGCGTGACCGCGAAGAGCACGGGCGCGTGATCCTTGCCGAGCGCGACGGCGTAGCCCGAGAGCGGCGTCGTCGCGGCGAGGACCAGCAGCCCGGCGCAGATGAGCGCGTACGCCCGCCACCACGGCCAGCCGCGCCCCGCGTGCACGGCGAATCCGACCGCCAGCAGCGGGACGGCGTAGAAGACGTAGCGCTCCTGCATCTGGCCCGTGTCGCCCCACAGCGCGGCCTGGAGAAGGAGCGCGGCGACGAAGGGCACCGTGAACGCCGCAAGTGCAAGCTCCGCGCGCGTGCGCGGGTGTGCGAAGGCGCCGGCGAGCCCGAGCGCTGCGCCGGGGACAACGACCAGCCCGGCGCCGTAGAGCAGCGCGAGGCCCTGCGTCGCGACGCGGTGCGCCAGGCTTGCCGGCCCGAAGTCGAGGCCCCAGAGGACGTCGCCGTACTGCCCGACGGTGCCGTGCGCGGCGTACGCGGCGGCCGCCAGCACCGCTGCGCCGAGGACGACCCACTGGCGCCGGAGGGTCCAGAGCAGCTGCCGCTCGCGGATGTCCATGAGCACGGCCGCGGCGAGGAGGCAGAGCGGGAGCACGAGCAGCTGCGCGCGCGCGAGCCCGGCGAGGCCCGCGACGCCGAGGAACGCGACCTGCGCACCTGCGGTCGGCCGGTCGAGCGCGCGGATGCCGAGCCACGCGGCGAGCAGCGTGAGCGGATAGGCGAACGGCTCGCTCAGCACCCAGCCGCTGTAGAGGAGGTCGGGCAGGGCCAGGGCAAGCGCGGCGACCGCGACCGCCAGGTGCTCGGACACGCCGACGCGCCGCGCGAGCAGGTAGACGGGCACGGCCGCGAGCGACATGACGACGGCGTTCGCGAGCTGGATGGCGTGGTAGGCGTCGGCCACGTCGCCGAGGAGCCACGCCGGCGCCGTCAGGAGCGGCTGGAGCAGCCCCGGGAACGTCGCGTGCTGCCCGCGCACGAGCGGCCGGCCGACCGTCGCGATCGACCGGCCGAGCTCCGAGTACAGGTACTCGTCCGGGAAGTACATGGGCGTCTGGCGCGCGAAGCCCGCGACCGTGCGGACAACGGCGCTTGCGACGACGACGAGGGAAAGCGCCTGCCAGCCGGCCACACGCGGGAACGCCAGGGCAGGACGAACTGCTACCGCGCGTTGCATAAGAAGGCGTATCGGCGTAACCCAAATCGGCTTAAATCCGCTCAAGTAGCCTCCATCTCGAGGGGCTGTCCCCGGTCTGCCCTCCGAGCCCCCACTCCCCTTCGTGCCAACAGGGGGCTGTCCCTCGCGTATCTAGCGACGAAGCGGCTGGCCTTAGCCGCTTGGGCAGGCGCCCCGGTCGCCAGTCACGCGTGGGAGGGGCGGCGGTCGATTCCGCTCAAGTAGCCAACATCTCGAGGGGCTGTCCCCGGCTCACCCCGCGACCCGTCGCCCCTCTCGAAACGAAGGGGGCTGTCCCTCGCGTGACTCGCGACCGAGGCGCTTGCCCAAGCGGCTAAGGCCAGCTGCTTCGTTCCTAGATACGCGAGGGACAGCCCCCTGTTGGCTCGAAGGGACGGTGGGGCTTGGAAGGCAGCCGGGGACAGCCCCTCGATGTTGTGCGTCTTAGGCTGCACGTCGGTTGCTACACTGCTCGTTCCTACCCCACGGCGGGCCCGAAAGCCTTGCGCGAGGGTGGGTTCAGCCGCTACGCTGCACGGTTCGCCACGTCTCAGCTTCGGCTTCGCCTGTCCGCACCCAGTCTTCACAACCAGTTCTGAGGGAGGTCTCTCCTTTTGGCCACTAAGGTCGCTGCGCCGCGCGCGCGCAAGAGTTTCTCGCGCCTCAAGCACGTCCTCGAGCTCCCGAACCTGATCGACATCCAGAAGGCGTCGTTCGATTGGTTCCTCAACGAGGGCCTGCGCGAGACCATCGACGACATCTCGCCGATCGAGGATTACACGGGCACCCTCGCGGTCGAGTTCGCCGAGTACCGCTTCGGAGACCCGCCGGTCTCCATCCAGGAATGCCGTGAGAAGGACCTGACCTACCAGGCCCCGCTCTCGATGACGGTCCGCTTCGTCAACAAGGAGACGGGCGAGATCCGCGAGCAGAACGTCTTCATGGGCGACTTCCCCATGATGACCGAGCACGGCACGTTCATCATCAACGGCACCGAGCGCGTCATCGTCACGCAGCTCGTGCGCTCGCCGGGCGCCTACCTCATGGAGGCGAAGGACCCGACGAAGCAGGTCTTCACGGCCAACCTGATGCCGTCTCGTGGTTCGTGGCTCGAGCTCGAGATCGACAAGAAGGGCGTCGTCTACGCACGCATCGACCGCAAGCGCAAGCTGCCCATCACCACGCTGCTGCGCGCGCTGCCGGCCGAGGACCCGTCCACCGGGTTCAAGCTCGATACGTCCTCGAACGAGGCGATCCTCGCCCTGTTCGACAACTCGCCGTTCATCCAGCTCACGCTCGACAAGGACACGACGACGCGCGAGGAAGAGGCGCTCGTCGAGGTCTTCAAGAAGCAGCGCCCGGGCGAGCCGCCGACGATCGACAACGCCCGCAACCTGCTGAACGCGCTGTTCTTCGACCCGAAGCGCTACGACCTGACGAAGGTCGGCCGCTACAAGCTGAACCAGCGGCTCGGCGTCGACGTCCCCGAGGACACCCGCGTGCTGACGACCGCCGACATCCTGGCGCTCGTCCGGCGGCTCGTGGACCTGCCGCGCAAGCTCGGCCTGCCGGATGAGTCCAAGGACTTCGCCGCGGACGCACTGCTCTTCTCGCGCGAGCCGATCCGCAACGAGCTCGACGAGTACGAGCACTTCGGCAACCGCCGCCTGCGGACGGTCGGCGAGCTGATCCAGGAGGCGTTCCGCGTTGGCCTCTACCGCATGGAGCGCGTCGTGCGCGAGCGCATGACGACGGAGGACGTCGACACGATCACGCCGCAGACGATCATCAACATCCGGCCGGTGGTGGCGGCGCTGAAGGAGTTCTTCGGCTCGTCGCAGCTGTCCCAGTTCATGGACCAGACGAACTCGCTGGCCGGGCTCACGCACCGGCGCCGCCTGTCGGCGCTCGGCGCCGGCGGCCTGACCCGCGAGCGCGCGCCGATCGAGGTGCGCGACGTCCACCCGACCCACTACGGGCGCATGTGCCCGATCGAGACGCCGGAAGGCCCGAACATCGGCCTGATCGGCTCGCTCGCGTCGATGGCGACGGTGTCCGAGTTCGGCTTCATCCAGACGCCGTACCGGGTCGTCAGGAACGGCAAGGTGACGGACGACATCATCTATCTCGATGCCGCCGAGGAGGCGCAGTACACGATCGCGCAGGCCTCCGAGGCCGTCGACGACAAGACGGGCAAGTTCGCCAACGAGTTCGTGCTGTGCCGGTCGGCCGCCAACGAGGCGGTCATGGCACTGCCGAAGGACATCGACTACATGGACGTCGCGCCGGCGCAGATCGTGTCGGTCGCGACCGCGCTGATCCCGTTCCTCGAGCACAACGACGCGAACCGCGCGCTCATGGGCGCGAACATGCAGCGGCAGGCAGTGCCGCTGATGATCACGCAGGCGCCGCTGGTCGGCACGGGCGTCGAGTACCGCGCCGCCATCGACACGGGCGACGTCGTCCTGGCAGGGAACTCGGGCACCGTCTCGCACGTCGACGCCGAGAAGATCGTCGTCGAGACGCGCGGTGCGAACGCGGGCCGGGACGAGTACGACCTGACGAAGTTCATGCGGTCGAACCAGGGGACGCTCATCCACCAGAAGCCCATCGTCACGCTGAATCAGAAGGTGTCAGCAGGCGACGTCCTGGCGGACGGCTCCTCGACGCGTGACGGCGAGCTCGCGCTCGGCGCGAACCTGCTCGTCGCCTTCATGCCGTTCGAGGGCTACAACTTCGAGGACGCGATCGTCCTCTCGGAGCGCCTGGTCAAGGAGGACGTGCTCTCGTCCATCCACATCCACGAGTACGAGATCGACGCGCGCGCGACGAAGCTCGGCGACGAGGAGATCACGCGCGACATCCCGAACCGCTCCGAGGAGTCGCTCAAGGACCTCGACGAGCGCGGCATCGTGCGCATCGGCGCCGAGGTCGGCTCGGGCGACCTGCTGGTCGGCAAGGTCACGCCGAAGGGCGAGACCGAGCTGACGGCCGAGGAGAAGCTGATCCGCGCGATCTTCAAGGAGAAGGCTCGCGAGGTCCGCGACACCTCGCTCAAGGTCCCGCACGGCGAGGGCGGCAAGGTGATCGACGTCAAGACGTTCTCGCGCGACGCCGGCGACGACCTGTCCCCGGGCGTCAACGAGCTCGTGCGCGTGTACGTCGCGAAGAAGCGCAAGATCGCGGAGGGCGACAAGCTCGCCGGCCGCCACGGCAACAAGGGCGTGATCTCGAAGATCGTCCCCGAGGAGGACATGCCGTGCCTCGAGGACGGCCGCCCGGTCGACGTCGTGCTGAACCCGCTCGGCGTGCCGAGCCGGATGAACATCGGCCAGATCCTCGAGACGCACCTCGGCTGGGCCGCTGCCCACGGCGTCTTCGTCGAGCCCGGCGAGTCCCCGAACGGCCCGACCCCCGTCGCGACGCCCGTCTTCGACGGCGCGACCGTCGCGGACGTCGACAGGGCCCTCGTCCAGTGGACGAAGCAGAACCCCGACTCGCCGATCGACTTCATGGTCGACGAGTCCCGGCCCGAGGGCCGCTTCTGCTCCGGCAAGGTGCGGCTCTTCAACGGCCGCACGGGCGAGCCCTTCGAGCAGAAGGTCACGGTCGGCTACATGTACATCCTGAAGCTGCTCCACCTGGTCGACGACAAGATCCACGCGCGCTCGACCGGCCCCTACTCGCTCGTGACGCAGCAGCCGCTGGGCGGCAAGGCCCAGTTCGGCGGCCAGCGCTTCGGGGAGATGGAGGTCTGGGCGCTCGAGGCCTACGGCGCGGCCTACACGCTCCAGGAGATGCTCACCATCAAGTCCGACGACACGGTCGGGCGCGTGAAGGCCTACGAGGCGATCGTCAAGGGCGAGAACATCGCCGAGCCGTCGATCCCCGAGTCCTTCAAGGTGCTGCTGAAGGAGATGCAGTCCCTGGCACTCGACGTCGACGTCCTCTCCGAGGAGGGGGCGGAGGTCGAGGTCCGCGAGGAGGAGGACGAGCTGCTGCGCGCCGCGGAGGAGCTCGGCATCGACCTGTCACCCGGCTCGCTCCGCGCGCAGGCGCGCCAGCCCGACGCGCAGGAGGTCGAGGCGGGCCAGGACCGCGTCGACGAGACGGGCGAGCTGAGCCTGCCGGCCGACGAGTCGCTCGGCGATCTCAGCGACGTCGAGCTGTCGCCGCAGGCCGCTGCCGTGGAGGAGGTCGAGGAAGAGCTCGGCCCCGTGGCCACCGGCGAGGTCGCCGACCTGGACCTGGACGAGTAGTCACCCACCGACGGAGAAGGAAAGGAACAACTTGATCGACAGACGACATTCCGTCGACATCAACGACTTCGACGCGATCCGCATCGGCCTCGCGTCGAGCAAGCAGATCCGTGACTGGTCGTCCGGTGAGGTGACGAAGCCCGAGACGATCAACTACCGCACGCTCAAGCCCGAGCGCGACGGCCTGTTCTGCGAGCGCATCTTCGGTCCGACCAAGGACTGGGAGTGCTACTGCGGCAAGTACAAGCGCGTCCGCTACAAGGGCATCATCTGCGAGCGCTGCGGCGTCGAGGTCACGCGCCAGAAGGTGCGCCGCGAGCGCATGGGTCACATCGACCTGGCTGCGCCCGTCTCGCACATCTGGTTCTTCAAGGGCGTGCCGAGCCGGATCGGCTACCTGCTCGACATCGCTCCGCGCGAGCTGGAGAAGGTCCTCTACTTCGCGGCCTCGATCGTCACGCACGTGGACGAGGAGGCCCGGGCGAAGGACCTGAACGAGCTCGAGGACAAGGTCAAGGCGGAGTACGAGCGGATCTACGTCGACCGCGACGAGGCGCTCGCCGCGCTCGAGGGCAGGCTCAAGCGCCGCCGCGACTACTTCGGCAAGGGCAAGGAGAAGGACTTCGACGAGGACGACGAGTTCTGGGCCCGCGGCCTGTCCAACTGGGCCGAGGAGCAGGCGCTCCCGACCCTGGACGAGGTCCGCCAGCTCATGGCCGGGCTCTTCGTCGACGTCTCCGGCACGATCACGACCGAGGACTCGAAGAAGATCCGCGAGCTCGTCCGCAACTCCGCGATCCGCGACGACCGGCGCCTCTCGACGCGCGAGCTCGAGCAGGTCGCGACCGCGGCCGCCCAGGTGCGCGAGGCGCTCGCCTCGCTCCACGCGGAGGTCGAGGGCGCGAGCGGCTCGAAGAAGGGCGCGCTCACCAAGCGGATCAACAAGGTGCAGGACGCCCTGCTCGGCGGCGAGGAGCTGACGGGCGACGACGCCGAGCTGGTCTCGGGCGTCGACCAGAAGAACCTCGAGAAGGCGCGGGAGCTCGGAAGTGGGCTGCTCCGCGAAGTCCTGGACACCGCCGACCTGAATGCCGACGCCGCGGCCCTCCGCGACGTCGCCAACGACCTCTGCCTGCGCACCGACGGCCGGATGAGCCGCGAGGACCTCGACGCCGTGATCCAGTGGGCGCTCAAGGTCCGCGAGATGTACCTGGACATCGAGTCCAGGCGTGCGGACGCCCGCGAGGCGGCCGAGGACTCGCAGAAGCGGCTCGAGCAGACGTGGGAGAAGTTCCGGGAGCTCGAGGTCAAGCACATCGAGCCGGACGAGCAGATCTTCCGCGAGATGAAGGACCGGTTCGGCTCGCCGTACGGGTTCGGCGTCTACTTCCGCGGCGGCATGGGCGCGGAGGCGATCCGCGACCTGCTCAAGGACCTGGACCTCGTCGCCGAGGCCGAGTCGCTGCGCGACGTCATCGCCACCTCGAAGGGCCAGCGCCAGCAGCGCGCGATCAAGCGCCTGAAGGTCGTGAACGCCTTCATCAAGTCGGAGAACCGCCCCGAGTGGATGGTCCTCGAGGCCGTGCCGGTGATCCCGCCGGAGCTGCGCCCGATGGTCCAGCTGGACGGCGGCCGCTTCGCCACCTCCGACCTGAACGATCTCTACCGCCGCGTCATCAACCGGAACAACCGCCTCAAGCGGCTCCTGGACCTCGGCGCGCCGGAGATCATCGTCAACAACGAGAAGCGCATGCTCCAGGAGGCCGTCGACGCGCTGTTCGACAACGGCCGCCGCGGCCGTGCGGTGACGGGGCCGGGCAACCGCCCGCTCAAGTCGCTGTCCGACATGCTCAAGGGCAAGCAGGGCCGGTTCCGCCAGAACCTGCTCGGCAAGCGCGTCGACTACTCGGGCCGCTCGGTCATCGTGGCGGGCCCGAACCTGAAGCTGCACCAGTGCGGGCTGCCGAAGCTGATGGCGCTGGAGCTCTTCAAGCCGTTCATCATGAGCCGGCTGGTCGAGCGCAAGGCCGCGCAGAACATCAAGGCGGCGAAGAAGTACGTGGACTCGATGGTCCCGGAGGTCTGGGACGTGCTCGAGGAGGTCATCGCGGAGCACCCGGTTCTCCTGAACCGCGCGCCGACGCTGCACCGCCTCGGCATCCAGGCGTTCGAGCCGGTGCTCGTCGAGGGCAAGGCCATCCAGGTGCACCCGCTCGTCTGTCACGCGTTCAACGCTGATTTCGACGGCGACCAGATGGCCGTGCATCTCCCGCTGTCGGCAGAAGCACAGGCGGAGGCACGGATCCTGATGCTGTCGGCGAACAACATCCTCTCGCCGGCGTCCGGGCGCCCGCTCGCGACGCCGACGCAGGACATGGTGCTCGGCGGCTACTTCCTCACCTACTCGGACAAGTCGCCCGAGACGAAGACGTCGGCCGAGCTCGCGAAGGAGCTCAAGCTCAAGGGGATCCCGCGCTTCCAGAACGAGGAGGAGGTCCATTTCGCCGTCGAGGCGAAGCAGATCTCCGTCCAGACGCCGATCGAGTACCGCCGGCACGGCGAGGTCATCCTCACCACGGCGGGCCGCGTCATCTTCAACGCCGAGATCGAGGCGGCGCTCGAGGAGACGGGCGAGATGGACGGCGATCAGCCGGCGAGGTACGAGTTCGTCAACCGGACGCTCTCGAAGCGCGACATGGACGAGGTCATCTCCGGCCTCGCGCGGCGCTTCGGCGCCCCGGTGATCGCGGCGGTCCTCGACCGGATCAAGGCGATCGGTTTCAAGTACGCAACTCAGGCCGGCATTACCGTCTCGAAGAACGACATCGTCGTCCCGCCGGCCAAGGCGCAGATCCTCGCCGAGCACGAGGAGCGGGTCCAGCGCGTCGAGCAGCAGTACGACACCGGCCTCATCACGGACGAGGAGCGGCACGAGTTGATCACGACGATCTGGACGGAGGCCACCGACGCCGTCGCACGGGCGATGGAGGAGAACCTCCGCGAGCTGAACCCGATCTTCATGATGGCCAACTCGGGCGCCCGCGGCTCGTTCACGCAGATCCGCCAGCTGGCGGCGATGCGCGGCCTGGTCGCCAACCCGAAGGGCGAGATCATCGAGCGCCCGATCAAGGCCAACTTCATGGAGGGCCTCCCGGTGCTCGAGTACTTCATCTCGACGCACGGCGCCCGCAAGGGTCTCGCCGACACGGCGCTGCGCACGGCGGACTCGGGGTATCTGACCCGGCGTCTCGTCGACGTCGCGCAGGACGTGATCATTCGCGAGGACGACTGCGGGACCGAGGGTCACATCGAGCTGCCGCTCAAGTCCACCGATGGGATCAACAAGAGCCTGCTCGGCCGGCAGCTGGCTATCGACGTCTTCAAGCCGCTGAAGTCGGGTGAGCCCGGCAAGACGCAGCTGGGCGACAAGGGCACGCTGCTCACGACCGATCTCGTGCTCGAGCTGATCGAGGGCGTCGGCGAGGAGCATGTCGACTCGTTCCGCGTGCCCGTCCGCTCGGTGCTGAAGTGCCGTGCCGAGGTCGGGCTGTGCCGGGCCTGCTACGGGATCTTCCTGGCTACCGGCGACCTCTCGACGATCGGCGACGCCGTCGGCATCATCGCGGCCCAGTCGATCGGCGAGCCGGGCACGCAGCTGACGATGCGGACGTTCCACACGGGCGGTGTGGCCGGCGCGGACATCACGCACGGTCTCCCGCGCGTCGTCGAGATCTTCGAGGCCCGGAACCCGAAGGGCGCCGCCAAGCTGACCGAGGTCGCGGGGCGGATCGAGATCGAGCCGGACGACCGCGGCCCGAAGGTCACCGTCCACTTGGACGGGCTCGACGAGAACGGCGAGCCGTTGGAGCCGGTCACGTACCAGGTTCCGCGGCGCACCCGGCTGCTCGTCGAGAACGGTCAGATGGTCGAGGTCGGCGATCCGCTGCACGAGGGCTCGCAGACCCCGGCCGACCTGCTCCGTCTCAAGGGCTCGACGGCGACCGAGCTGTACCTCGTCGGCGAGGTGCAGAAGGTCTACAAGTCACAGGGCGTCGAGATCCACGACAAGCACATCGAGGTGATCGTCCGGCAGATGCTCAAGAAGGTCCGCGTCGAGGACGCGGGCACCACGGAGCTCCTGCCCGGTCAGCTCGTCGATCGGGTCGTCCTCGAGCGCGAGAACGTTCGCGTGAAGAAGGAGAAGGGCCAGCAGGCGACGCACGAGCCGCTGATCCTCGGGATCACGAAGGCGTCGCTCGCGACCGAGTCGTTCCTGTCGGCCGCCTCCTTCCAGGAGACGACGAAGGTGCTGACCGATGCCGCGATCGAGGGCAAGGTCGACAACCTGCTCGGGCTGAAGGAGAACGTGATCATCGGCAAGCTGATCCCGGCTGCGACGGGCCTCAAGCGGTACCGGCAGATCGAGATCGAGCCGACCGAGAGCGTGATCCGGGAGACCCCGGCAGCCGACCGCGAGGCGCTCCTCGCAGCGCTGCAGGAGATCGGCTCGGACGGCGGGTCGCTCGCTCTGGACGACCTCTCGTTCGGCGGCGAGCCGCAGCACGACGCCAACGGCGACGGCATGCCGACCGAGGGCGGCGAGGCGGCGGAGATCCCCGAGATCAAGAGCCCGCTCGACGAGGAGTAACAGCTCGTCGGCACTGGCAGTTCGCGAGGCCCGGCATCTGCCGGGCCTCGCGTCGTTCTAGGCTTACCCCGGCATGACCGCGAAGCCTCTTCTCGTCCTCCTCGCCGCCGGCACATGCGCAGCGGCCGCCACGGCGGCGTCGGGCTCGCCGAGCGGGACCCACAGCGCGACGCTCACGGGGGCCAAGCCGGCGGCGCTGAACGGCAGGTGGCAGGTCGACTTCGGCACCTCACGGGCCCTTCGCATCGTCCGCAACGGGAAGGTCGTCGTTCTGTCGACGGCAACGCCGCTCGCCGGCCGCCATCTCAGGATCCACGATGTCTTCGGGCCATACGCGTGCAGCAAGTCCGACGGCGACGGCGTGTACCGCTACGCGCTCGCAGGGCGTCGGCTTACCTTCACGACGGTGTCCGACCTGTGCATCGGCCGGAAGCTCGTGCTGACGACGAAGCCCTTCCTGAAGTAGGGGCTGTCCCCGTGTCAGCGGGGGCTGTCCCCCGTGCGTGCATAGGACAGCGCCCGGATTCAACCGGACAGTTCTCCCGAAGACCGAGACATCGCCCGATCACTGGGGACAGCCCCCTTCGGGGACAGCCCCGGCAGCGTCTTCATACCTAACTGGTACAAAGGCCGCGCCGTGAAGAAGCTCCTGCTCCTCGGCGCTTTCGCCGCGCTCGCGCTCGCCCCGGCGGCCGCGGCGCGCCCCTTTGCCGCGCCGCCCGCGACGCCTCCGGGCTGCGACCTCCCGGCGCAGCGCCCGCTCTGGATCGACTTCGGGGACGGCTCCGTCCCGTTCTGGCAGCAGATCTTCGCGAGGCCGGGGGTCGTCGCCGCCGCCTCGAACTTCCTCGTCCCGCCCAAGCTGCGCGCCGCGGGCGCGAAGACCATCTACTGGGACATGCATCTGTCGAACCGCGTCGGGACGCCGCAGAAGCCGCTGAGCCCGGCCGGGATCGTCGACCAGGCCGACCGGCTCTTCATGCGCGCGGTCGCCTCCTCGGGCTGCGCGACGCCGGTGATCGCGCTGAACGAGCTCTTCGGCGCCGGCACGGCGACGCCCTGGTCGGACTCCAACACGCAGTACCGCGCGAACGTGCTCACGCTGCTCCGGCGGCTCTCGACGCTCGGCGCCCGCCCCTACCTGCTGATCTCGAGCCCGCCCTACACGGGCGGTGACGCGGCGCAGTGGTGGCGCGACGCCTCGCAGGTCGCCGACCTCGTGCGCGAGGTCTACTTCTCCGGGCCGCGCATCTCGCAGCAGGGGCCGCTGCTCGGCAGCCGCACGATGCGCGACGCCCTGCGCAACTCGATCGAAGCCTTCACGGACATCGGCATCCCCCCGTCGGGCCTCGGCGTGATGCTCGGATTCCACACGACGAAGGGGATCGGATCCGGGCGCGAGGGGCTCAAGCCCGCGAGCGCCTGGTTCGACGTCGTCAAGCTCGAGGCGCTTGCCGCCCGCCAGGTCGCGGGCGAGGAGGCGATCGGCTCCGTCTGGTCGTGGGGCTGGGGCGTCTGGAGCAAGGGCGAGACCGACCCCGACAAGGAGGCGGCCGCCTGCGTCTGGCTGTGGGCGCGCGACGCCTCGCTCTGTGACGGGCCGAAGCTCGCCGGTGACGGTTTCGACGTCTCGCGCACCGAGGGGCTCCTGCCCGCGGGCGTCCAGTGCGCTCTCGGCACGAGCGTGGTGACCCGCTCGGCGCTCACGGCGGTGACGAAGCTCACCGGCGACACGGACGCCGCGCTGAGCGCGCTCCAGGAACGGCTCGTGCTCGCCCAGGCGACGAACCTGACCAGCTCGGAGCTCGACGCCGCCGAAGCGCAGGTCGTCGCGCGCTGGTTCGGCGGCCGCTTCGCCCGCTACGAGGCGGCGCTTGCGCACGCGGGCATCTCGCGATCGCTCGCCCGGTCGATCATCGATACGCAGGCACGCGAGCTCAAGATCCGCCACTCGCTCCACGTCGCCGCGCCGACGTCCGCCGAGATCCTCGACTGGTACACGAGCTACGCCACCGAGCCCGCGCGCGTCGTCGACGCGACGCCGGCGCCCTGGTGGCTCGGCCGTCGCACGCACGGCGTCGCGCTCTCCGCGACCGCCCCGGCCGCCGTCCTCACTGCGCTTCCCGGCGCCACGCCGCTGCTCATCCCGACGACGACCGGCTTCACGCGCGTCACCGTCGGCGAGCCGGCGATGCCGCTCGGCGCCTACCCGCTGTCGCTGGCGACGCCCGCGATCAGCGCCGCGCTGGTCGAGTCGAAGCAGCTGACCGCATTCGAGAACTGGCTCCTTGCGCGCCAGACGGCCGCGCTCCGCAGCACCGTCTGCATCCGGGACGAGCTACCGTCGCCCGAACCAGTCGATCTGACTGGGTTCGTGCCGTTCCTCGCGCTCGCCTGAGCCGGTCGTGTACAGCCGGCCGCTCGGCCGGTCGAACTCGCGGACGCTGATCGTCACCGGCATGCGCACGGCTCGCGCGTCGCCGACGGCGGCCAGCGCGGGCTCGAGCCTGCGCGCGATCTCCTCCAGCAGCTCGAGCTGCGGCGCGCCCAGGGCGGCGGCCGGCGCGCGGGTCAGGATCGCGAGCAGGGCGGGCGTGCTCCCGGGCACCGGCACGGCGACGCCGCGCTCAATCCGCCCCGTGGGCAGCTCGTCGTGCGGCTCGCGCTCGTACTCGTAGGCGATCTGGATCGAGCGAGTCCGCACCTTCGGGGACGGCAGCGTGCTCGCCAGCCGATCGGCCTCATGGCGTGCCAGGCCGAGCGTGCCCACGAACGGGTCGCCGGCCGGCGTCACGGAGACGAGCGCCGCATCCGCCCCGGGGATCGCGCGCGCCGTCTCTAGCGCCTGTGCGAGGAGTGCCTCGAGCTTCTGCGAGCCGGTGGCGGCGTCCGACGACGGCGCCGCGCGCGGCGACAGCTCGATCGCGCGTGGCGGCGGCCCCGGGTCAGGTGCCCAGGGCGCCTCGACTGCGCGCGCGGCCACCTGGTACAGCTCGTGATCGAGACGGACGGGCGCCGGCTCCACGTCCGGTGCGGGGGCCGGCTCCTCGGCGGCAGGCTCGGGCTCGGCGGCGGGGGTGCGCCAGTCGCGCAGGAGCAGGACGGAGAGCACGACCGCGAGCGTCGCGAGGACCGATGCGGCCACGACGAGGGCGGTCGTCACCGGCTCGCGCTGACGGCGGGGCGTGAACCGTGCTCCATCTCCACCCTCATTGTTGGCTGTTTGCACAGAAATTTCACGGGGTAGGGAGTAGTCTGCCGCGCAGCGGCACGGGGGCCGTTCGGCGGTCGGCGAAGTACGAGCCGGCCGCCCTCTCAAGCGGGAGGGGCAAATGTTGAACAGTGGGGGGAACAGGTCGTCCGGTGGCGCGTCGCCCGGGGTCCGGCTGGTCGTGCTCGGCGCGGCGGCGGGCGCGCTCGGCTACGCCGTCGTCTACTTCTTCGACCGCTCGCTCGGCGAGGAGCGCCGCCGCCGTATGCTCGAGGCGGCACACGCGGCGGTGCAGGAGGTCGTGCTGCTGTCGCAGCGGCTCGTCGCCGGCGCGCGCCGGAGGTCGAGCGCGAGCCGGCTCGGGCTCCCGCGCCGGAGCCGGTCGTCGCCCCGCGGCGTGACCACTACGAGCCGAGGCGCGAGCCGGACATGCCGGGCATGCTCCACGAGAAGGTCACGTTCTTCCGCCCCGGCGAGGACGAGCCCGCGGAGGCGCCCGTGCTCGCGCCCGTCGCCGTGATCACCGAGGAGCTGCCGGGGGAGCCGGCGCGGCACGAGCCGCGGTACGACCCGCCGGCGCTGGCGCCGACGATCATCGCGTACGACGCCGACGCCAACGCCGAGCCGGAGCCCACCCCCGAGGCGCCGCCGGCCGCCGGCACGCCGGGCAAGCGCCGGACGCTGCTCGCTGCCGCCGCCGTCGTCGCCGTCCTGGCGGCCGCCGCGGCGCTCGGCGCCTGGGCGATCTGGAGCGGAAGTGACTCGAAGAAGGCGACTGCCACGGTCCCCGCCGGCGCCGCGCAGGCGATCAGCCTCATCTCGCAGCCCGGTGCCCGGCGAATCCCGGTGGGCGGGTCGAACGGGAAGATGGTCCTCTACGTGACGAGAACAGGCAAGGCTGTCCTGATCGTGTTCGGCCTCAAGGCAGCGCCGCCCGGCAAGGAGTACCAGGCGTGGTTCGTCACGGGGAAGACGCCGCACTCGACGGGCCTGTTCAAGGGCGGCGAGACGCAGCTCGTCATCCCGCTGCAACAGCGTCTCCCGAAGGGCGCGGTCTTCGCCGTCACGGTCGAGCGGGCGGGAGGCGTGCCGGCGCCGACGCAGGCGCCGGAGTTCACCGCGAAGTTGAGCTAGGCCCTACGCGTCAGCGGACGTCGCCCTTGCCGTCGCGCTTCGCGCGGTACAGGGCGTCGTCCGCGCGCTGGAAGAATGACTGGGCGTCGTCGTCGCGGGTGACCTCGGCGACGCCGCCCGACATGCTCACCGTCTGGCCGCCGGCAAGCGGGCGGGCGTTGAGCGCCGCGAGCAGGCGAGCGTAGAGCTGCTCGGCGTCCTGGACGGTCGACTCCGGGAGCACCACCGCGAGCTCGTCGCCGCCGACGCGGCAGGCGATGTCGGCCGAGCGCAGGGTCTCGCGCACGCGCCCGCCGATGTCGGCGAGCACGGCATCCCCGCCCAGGTGCCCGACGCGGTCATTGATCTGCTTGAAGTCGTCGAGGTCGAGGAGCAGCAGCGCCAGGCCGCGCTCGTAGCGCTTGGCGCGCGCGATCTCGCGCTCGAGCACCTCGTCGAAGTAGCGGCGGTTGTGCAGCCCGGTGAGCGCGTCCATCTCGGCGAGCTGGCGCGCCTCGAGGTAGCGCGTGGCGTTCTCGATCGCCGGGCCGGCCGTCGCGGCCAGCTCCTCCAGCAGCTGCACCTCCTCGGAGGCGGCGTCGCGCTCCCGCCCGCGCCAGAAGACGGCGAGCGTGCCGATGAACTGCTCGCGCAGCCCAACCAGCGGCACCATCAGCCCGCCGCGGATGAGGTTGCCGTCACGGCCGGCGTCCGCCTCCGCGTAGCGGTAGCTGAGCGACACGGCGCGCGGCTGCTGGCTCTCCGGCGGCGGCGCGATCGGCTGGCTCAGCGCCTCCTCGCGGCTCATGCCGTGCGTGGCGACGAGCGGGCCCTCGCCCGCCTGCGGGAGCACGATCATGGCCGAGTCGATGCCGGAGAGCCCCTGCGCGGCCTCGAGTGTCCGCCCGAGCACGTCGTCGAGGTCGAGGGCGCCGGACAGCTGCACGACGAAACGGGCGCGCCTGTTCTGGTACTCGGCCCGCTCGAGCGCCTGCGACAGCTCGCGCACCCTCGACTCGAGCTGGGCCTCGCCCTCGGCGAACGGCTGCAGCTGCCCCGGCGCCTCTACGACGGCAGGCACCGGCGCCGGCGACGGGTTCGGCCGGTCGCTCTCACGCGCGCGCGCGGGCGCCTCGCGCGGGCGCCGCAGCGCGAGCAGGACGACCAGCACGACGACGAGCGTCGCCAGCGCGGCGGTTACCGCTGCCAGCGCCGTTGTCACGGCGTACTCCTGTCTTCGCAGGTGTCTGCCTGCGCACGCATTTCCGGCCCCCCCAGAAAAGCTCTGCCCCAAGCCATTGCCCACAAGGCTCGTGTCCTCACTGTAGTCGGCCAGTCGCCCTCTTTCATCCCCCATGGCACCAGGCGCGATTCACGCTTGCCGAGCGGGTTTGCGGCTCCCTCGGCCGTTCGCTACCATGCCGCAGGTGGTTGGCAGGGCCTGCCCCTGCCGACCTTCTTTGTGTGTAGGAAGACCCTCGACCGTCTGGGAGACCAGGAGACAACCAGTGCCGACTGTTAACCAGCTTGTGCGCAAGGGCCGCAAGGCCGCGCGGGAGAAGACGAAGACCCCGGCCCTTCAGGGGTCGCCGCAGCGCCGCGGCGTCTGCACGCGCGTCTTCACGCGCACGCCCAAGAAGCCGAACTCGGCGCTCCGCAAGGCTGCGCGCATCCGGCTCACGAACGGCGTGGAGATCACCGCGTACATCCCGGGCGAGGGCCACAACCTGCAGGAGCACTCGGTCGTGCTCGTGCGCGGCGGGCGCGTCAAGGACCTGCCGGGCATCCGCTACAAGGTCATCCGCGCGGCGCTCGACGCCGCCGGGGTCACCGACCGCCGCCAGGGCCGCTCGAAGTACGGCGCGAAGAGGCCCACGAGCTGATGCCGCGCCGCGCCGACATCGAGCCGCGGACCGTGACGGCGGACCCGGTGCACAACTCCGTCCTTGTCCAGCAGGTGATCAACCGCGTCATGCTCGACGGGAAGAAGAGCGTCGCCGAGACGCTTGTCTACTCCGCGCTGGACACCATCGGCGAGCGCAGCGGCCGGCCGCCGGTCGAGGCGCTCGAGCAGGCGATCAAGACCGTGACCCCCGTGCTCGAGGTGCGCTCGCGCCGCGTCGGCGGGGCGAACTACCAGGTTCCCGTGGAGGTGCCGCAGCGCCGCGCCCGCACGCTCGCCGTGCGCTGGATCGTGGAGAACGCGCGCAAGCGCCGCGAGAAGGGAATGGACGAGAAGCTCGCAGGCGAGCTCCTCGACGCGCTGAACCAGCAGGGCGGCGCGTTCAAGCAGAAGGACGATCAGTACCGGATGGCGCAGGCGAACAAGGCCTTCGCGCACTACCGCTGGTAGGCAGTCCGGAGAGAAAGAGAGAGATGTCGAACGTTGCAACCAAGACGGAGGTCGGGCTCGACCGCGTCCGGAACATCGGGATCATGGCCCACATCGATGCGGGCAAGACCACGACGACCGAGCGCATCCTCTATTACACGGGCCGCACCCACAAGATGGGCGAGGTCCACGAGGGCGCCGCGACGATGGACTGGATGGCGCAGGAGCAGGAGCGCGGCATCACCATCACGTCGGCCGCGACGACCGCGTTCTGGCGCGACCACCGGATCAACATCATCGACACCCCGGGACACGTCGACTTCACCGTCGAGGTGGAGCGCAGCCTGCGCGTGCTCGACGGCGCCATCGCCGTCTTCGACTCGGTCGCCGGCGTTGAGCCGCAGTCCGAGACCGTGTGGCGCCAGGCCGACCACTACAAGGTTCCCCGGATCGCGTTCATCAACAAGATGGACCGCACCGGCGCGGACTTCTTCGCCGCCGTGCAGTCCATGATCGACCGCCTCGGCGCCCACCCGGTGCCGGTCCAGCTGCCGCTGGGCCAGGAGGAGCACTTCCGCGGCGTCATCGACCTGATCGAGATGAAGGCGGTCGTCTACTCGGACGCGCTCGGCACCGAGTACGCCACCGAGGAGATCCCCGAGGAGCTGCGCGAGCAGGCCGAGGAGTACCACCACCAGCTGATCGACTCGGTCGCCGACCACGACGACGAGCTGACGGAGACGTACCTGGAGGACGAGTCGAAGGTGACGCCCGAGATGCTGCGCCGCGCGCTCCGCGCAGCCACGCTCGACATCACTGTCACGCCCGTGCTCGCCGGCTCGGCGTTCAAGAACAAGGGCGTGCAGCCGTTGCTGGACGCCGTCATCGACTACCTGCCGAGCCCGCTGGACGTGCCGCCGATCCACGGCATCGACCCGCGCACCGAGCACGAGCTCTCACGCCGGGCGGCGGTGGACGAGCCGTTTGCCGCGCTCGCCTTCAAGGTCATGACCGACCCGTACGTCGGCAAGCTGACGTACTTCCGCGTCTACTCCGGCCAGGTCAAGGCGGGCGACCGCGTCGTCAACACGACGAACGGCCGCACCGAGCGCATCGGCCGCATCCTCCAGATGCACGCCAACCACCGCGAGGAGCGCGACTCGATCGGCGCGGGCGAGATCGCCGCGGCCGTCGGCCTGAAGCAGACGACGACCGGCGACACACTCGCCATCGACACGGCGCCGATCGTGCTCGAGTCGATGACGTTTCCCGAGCCCGTGATTGCCGTTGCAATTGAGCCGAAGACGAAAGGCGACCAGGACAAGCTCGGCGCAGCGCTCCAGCGCCTGTCGGAGGAGGACCCGACTTTCCGAGTGCAGACCGACGAGGAGACCGGGCAGACGCTCATCTCCGGGATGGGCGAGCTGCACCTAGAGATCATCGTCGACCGCCTCATGCGCGAGTTCAAGGTGGACGCCAACGTCGGGCGGCCGCAGGTCGCCTACCGCGAGACGGTCGGCAAGCGGGTCGAGAAGATCCGCGGTCGCTTCGTCCGCCAGACCGGCGGCCGCGGGCAGTACGGGGATGCCACGATCAACATGGAGCCGGCCGGCCCCGGCGAGGGCTACGAGTTCATCGACCGGATCACCGGCGGCACGATTCCCAAGGAGTACATCCCGTCGATCGACGTCGGGATCCAGGAGGCGATGGAGTCGGGCATCCTGGCAGGGTTCCCGGTCGTGGACGTGCGCATCGAGCTCGTCGACGGCTCCTACCACGACGTCGACTCGAGCGAGATGGCGTTCAAGGTGGCGGGCTCCATGGCCTTCAAGGAGGGCATGAAGCGCGCGAGCCCGAAGCTGCTCGAGCCGATGATGGCGGTCGAGGTCGTGACGCCCGAGGAGTACCTCGGCGATGTCATGGGCGACCTCAACTCGCGGCGCGGGCGCGTCGAGGGCCTCGAGCCGCGCGGGAACGCGCAGGCGATCAAGGCGCACGTCCCGCTCGCCACCATGTTCGGCTACGCGACCGACCTGCGCTCGACGACGCAGGGCCGGGCCACGTTCACCATGCAGTTCGACCGGTACGAGGAAGTGCCGCAGTCGATTGCGGGCGAGATCGTCGCCGCCCAGACCTAAACGGAAGGATTGACGGAGGAGAGATGGCCAAGCAGAAGTTCGAGCGCACCAAGCCGCACGTCAACGTCGGCACGATCGGTCACATCGACCACGGCAAGACCACGCTCACCGCAGCGATCACGAAGGTGCTCGCCGAGGCGGGGAGCGGCAACACGGAAGTCCGCGATTTCGCGTCGATCGACAACGCTCCCGAGGAGCGCCAGCGCGGCATCACGATCAACACCGCGCATGTCGAGTACGAGACCGAAGCGCGTCACTACGCGCACGTCGACTGCCCGGGTCACGCCGACTACATCAAGAACATGATCACGGGCGCCGCCCAGATGGACGGCGCGATCCTCGTGGTCTCGGCCGCCGACGGCCCGATGCCGCAGACGCGTGAGCACATCCTGCTCGCCCGCCAGGTCGAGGTGCCGGCGATCGTGGTCGCGCTCAACAAGGCCGACATGGTCGACGACCCCGAGCTGCTCGAGCTCGTCGAGCTGGAGGTGCGCGAGCTGCTCTCCAAGTACGAGTTCCCGGGCGACGACATCCCGGTCATCCAGGTGTCGGCGCTGAAGGCGCTCGAGGGCGACGCGGAGTGGACGCCCAAGATCCTCGAGCTCATGCAGGCCGTCGACTCCTACATCCCGGAGCCGACCCGCGACGTCGACAAGCCGTTCCTGATGCCGATCGAGGACGTGTTCACGATCACGGGCCGCGGCACCGTCGTCACGGGCCGCATCGAGCAGGGCAAGTGCGAGGTCGGCAACGAGGTCGAGATCGTCGGCATCCACCCGGAGGTCGAGAAGACGACCGTCACCGGGCTCGAGATGTTCCAGAAGACGCTCGACTACGCGCAGGCCGGCGACAACGCGGGCGCACTGCTCCGCGGTGTCAAGCGCGAGGACGTCGAGCGCGGCCAGGTGCTCGCGAAGCCGGGCTCGATCACGCCGCACACGCACTTCAATGCCGAGGTCTACGTCCTCTCCAAGGACGAGGGCGGGCGCCACACGCCGTTCTTCAACGGCTACCGGCCGCAGTTCTACTTCCGGACGACCGACGTGACCGGCTCGATCAAGCTCCCGGACGGCCAGGAGATGGTCATGCCGGGCGACAACACGAACATGGAGATCGAGCTCATCCAGCCGATCGCCATGGACGAGGGCCTGCGGTTCGCCGTCCGCGAGGGCGGCCGCACCGTCGGCGCCGGCGTCGTAACCAAGATCATCAAGTAGTCAACGAGCACGACTTTCTCGGGAAGGGGCAGACGGCACGTGGCACAGAAGATCCGCATCCGGCTCAAGGGGTACGACCACACCCAGCTGGACCGCTCAGCGACGCAGATCGTCGACACGGCCCAGCGCACCGGTGCCACGATCACCGGCCCCGTGCCGCTGCCCACCGAGAAGAACGTCTACTGCGTGATCCGCAGCCCGTTCAAGGACAAGGACTCGCGTGAGCACTTCGAGGTGCGCACGCACAAGCGCCTGATCGACATCCACAACCCGACGCCCAAGACGGTCGACTCGCTCATGCGCCTCGACCTGCCGGCGGGCGTGGACATCGAAATCAAGCTATGACCAATTTGCTGCGCAAATTGGTTAGGGATCGGGCCAAGAACGGCTCCCTAACCAAGCTTTCGTCCTCGAGGAGGAACGCACCATGAAGGGCATCCTCGGGCGAAAGCTTGGCATGACCCAGATCTTCGACACCGACAGCGGGCAGCTCACGTCCGTGACGGTGATCCAGGCCGGCCCGTGCCCGGTCACGTACGTGCGCACGAACGAGGCGGACGGCTACGAGGCCGTGCAGCTCGCGTTCGACGAGGTCGCCGAGCGCAAGCTCTCGCGGCCGGAGCTCGGTCATCTGAAGAAGGCCGGAGCCGGGCCGCACCGTCATCTGGTCGAGTTCCGGGGCCAGTCTGAGCTGACGGTCGGCGAGACCGTCACCGTCGAGGCGTTCGCGCCCGGCGACAAGGTCAAGGTCGCCGGCATTGGCATCGGCAAGGGGTTCCAGGGCACGATCAAGCGCCACAACTTCAGCCGCGGCCCCGTGACGCACGGCTCGCACAACATCCGCAAGCCGGGCTCGATCGGCGCCTCCGCGACCCCCTCGCGCGTGTTCAAGGGCATTCGCATGGCGGGCCGCATGGGCGGCAAGCGCGTCACCCAGGTCGGGCTCACAGTCCACGCCGTCGAGCCGGAGCAGAACCTGCTGCTCGTCAAGGGCGCCATCCCCGGCCCGAAGAACGGCATCGTCGAGATCCGCGAGGAGAATCGCTAGTGGCCGCCCCGAAAGCACCCACGCTGGGCGCCACGAAGGACGTGACGCTCGATGAGTCGGTCTTCGCCGCCGAGGTGAAACCGCATCTCGTCCACGAGGCCGTGCGCGCCGAGCTCAACGCGCAGCGCGCCGGCACGCGCGCGGCCAAGAGCCGCGGCATGGTGTCGGGCGGCCGCGGCAAGCCGTGGCGCCAGAAGGGCACCGGCCGCGCCCGCGCGGGCACGATCCGCGCCGCGCAGTTCACCGGCGGCGGCGTCGTCTTCCCGCCCTCGCCGCGCAGCTTCGACGTCAAGGTGAACAAGAAGGCCTACCGTTCCGCGCTCCGCAGCGCGCTCTCCGCACACGTGGAGGAGGGGACGCTCGCCATCGTCGACCCGTCGGCGTTCGACGAGCCGTCGACGCGCACCGCGCTCGGCCTGCTCGAGGAGTGGGGCAAGGAGCGCCCGGTGGTCGTCGTCGCCGTTTCCGACCAGGACACCGTCGTCAAGTCGTTCCGCAATCTCCGCCGCGTGCTCGTGGTCGAGCCCGCCGAGGTCGAAGTCGCGACCATCGTCTGGGCCCGCGCGCTCGTCGTCACCGAGGCCGCGCTCGAGCTCCTCCAGAGGAGGGCGGCGAGTTGACGGCCCCTCACCTCAGATCTCGCACGCGTGGAACCGCTGCAACGCGGCGCCATGCGTCGTCCTCGGTCGCGCCCGTAGCGTCCCGCTACGAACGCTCCCTGCGTCCTAGCCTGGCTTGCGTTTCGCGGCCCACGCGCACGACCTCCGAGGAGAGTGGCCTGTGAGCATCAAGCTGAACGAGGTGCTCATCGCCCCGGTGGTCTCGGAGAAGAGCTATGCCGAGATCGAGAACGGCAAGTACTCGTTCCGCGTCCACCAGGACGCGCACAAGACCCAGGTCCGCCAGGCCGTCGAGCAGGCGTTCAACGTGAAGGTCGCGGCCGTCAACATCGTCCAGGTCCGCTCGAAGCCGAAGCGGCGCGGCCTGATCAAGGGCACGCGCCCCGGCTGGAAGAAGGCCGTCGTCAAGCTCAAGCCCGGCCAGGAGATCGAGATCTTCCAGGCCCCCAACCTTTGAGAACCTGATGCCCGTTCGCAAGTTCAAGCCCACGAGCCCCGGCCGGCGCTTCATGTCGGTGTCGACCTTCGAGGAAGTCACGAAGACGACGCCGGAGAAGAGCCTGCTCGAGCCGGTGAAGAAGTCGGGCGGCCGCAACAACAACGGCCGCATCACGACGCGGCACCGCGGCGGCGGGCACAAGCGCCGCTACCGCATCGTCGACTTCAAGCGCCTGAAGGACGGGGTCCCGGCGAAGGTGGCCGCGATCGAGTACGACCCGAACCGGTCGGCCCGCATCGCGCTGCTGCACTACGCCGACGGCGCGAAGGCCTACATCATCGCGCCTGCGCGCCTGCGCGTCGGCGCCATGGTCGAGTCCGGGCCCGAGGCCGACATCAAGCCGGGCAACGCGCTCCCGCTCGAGAACATCCCGACCGGCACGCTCATCCACAACGTGGAGCTGAAGCCGGGCCAGGGCGGCAAGATGGCTCGCTCCGCCGGAACGAGCGTCCAGCTGGTTGCAAAGGACGAGGGCTACGGCGTGCTCCGGCTCGCCTCCGGCGAGATGCGCCGGGTGCCGCTACCCTGCCGGGCCACCGTCGGCCAGGTCGGGAACGTCGACCACCAGAACATCTCGGGCGGCAAGGCGGGTCGCAGCCGCTGGAAGGGCAAGCGGCCGACCGTCCGCGGCTCCGCGATGAACCCGGTCGACCACCCGCACGGCGGCGGTGAGGGCAAGTCCAAGGGCGGCCGCCACCCGGTCACGCCCTGGGGCGTGCCGACACTGGGGAAGCCCACGCGGCGCAAGCACAAGGCATCCGACAAGCTGATCGTCCGGCGACGCCGGCGCGGAAAGGAAGGTAGGCGGTGAGCCGCTCGTCCAAGAAGGGGCCGTTCGTCGAGGAGCGGCTGATGAGCCGCATCGAGGCGATGAACGTCGTCAACGAGAAGCGGATGATCCGCACCTGGTCGCGCTCGTCGACGGTCTTCCCCGAGATGGTCGGCCACACCATCGCCGTCTACGACGGCCGCAAGCACGTGCCCGTGTTCATCTCCGAGCAGATGGTCGGCCACAAGCTGGGCGAGTTCGCGCCCACGCGGACCTTCCGCGGCCACGCCGGCGACCGCCAGGCACAGGTCAAGAAGCGCTGATGGCGACCACGATCAGAGAAGACGGACGGGCCGAGGTCCGGGCGCAGGCCCGGTGGGTCCGGATGGCGCCGCGCAAGGCGCGCCTCACCGTCGAGCACATCCGCGGCCGCACGGTCCCGGAGGCGCGCACCGTGCTCGCGTTCACCGACCGCGCCGCGGCGCGCGAGGTCGAGAAGGTGCTGCGCTCGGCCGTCGCGAACGCGGAGGCGAACCACGGGCTGATCGGCGACGAGATGATCGTCGAGACCGCCGTGGTCGACGAGGGCCCGACGATGAAGCGCTTCCGCGCGCGTGCGCGCGGCCGCGCCGCCCGCATCCGGAAGCGGACCTGTCACATCACGCTGACGCTGACCACACTCGAGGCCGTCCCGGCGGACCGGCAGCGACACCTGCTGCCGCGCCGGTCGCGCGAGGCCGAGCCGGTGGAGGAACTCGAGGACGTCCCGGAGGTCGAGGAGACCGAGGAGACCGAGGTCGAGGAGGCCCCGGTCGCCGAGGCGGAGACGCCCGCGGAGCCCGAGGCGGAGGAGAAGCCGAAGCGATCACGCCGGCGCAAGAAGGACGAGAAGGAAGAGGAGACCGAAAGCTAATGGGCCAGAAGATCCATCCCGGCGGGCTGCGCGTCGGCGTCATCCACGACTGGAAGTCCAACTGGTACGCCAGCCGCAAGGACTACCCGATGATGCTGCTCGAGGACGTGAAGATCCGCGAGCACATCTACAAGAAGCTTTCGCACGCGGGGCTGTCGGACATCCTGATCCGCAAGGACAACCAGCGGGTCACGATCGACATCTACACCGCGCGCCCTGGCATCGTGATCGGCAAGTCCGGTGCCGAGGTGGACGCGCTGCGCCGCGAGATCCACGCGATGACGCAGAAGAACGTCCACATCAACATCAACGAGATCAAGCGGCCCGAGCTCGACGCCAAGCTCGTCGCCCAGTCGATCGCCGAGCAGCTGGAGAACCGCGTGAGCTTCCGCCGCGCGATGAAGCGCTCCCTCGCCTCGGCCATCCGCTCGGGCGCGCACGGCGTGAAGATCACGTGCGGCGGCCGCCTCGGCGGCTCCGAGATGAGCCGCTCGGAGACCTACTCCGAGGGCCGCGTGCCGCTGCACACGATCCGCGCCGACATCGACTACGGCCAGACCGAGGCCAAGACGACCACCGGCCGCATCGGCGTGAAGGTCTGGATCAACAAGGGCGAGATCATGCCCGAGGGCTACGAGTCCATCGGCGGCAAGGACCAGCGGCTGGGCGACCAGGACACCGCGCGGCGCCGAGGCGGCCAGCGCGAGGGCCTCGCAGCCTCGCGTGAGGGCGGCCGTGGGCGCAGCCAGGACCGCGAGGGCCTCGGCCCCGTGCGCCAGCGCAAGCGCGGCGATCGCCCGGGCGGCGGCCGCGGGCCGGGACGTCCCGGCGGCGGCGGTGGCCGTGGCGGCGGCGGACGCCCGCGCCAGCAGCAGGAGAACGTCGAGAAGCCGCGCACCGACGAGAACGCCGTGTCGGCCGACGGGCGCGAGCAGCCGGTCGTCGAGCCGCAGGTCGAGACCACGCCGGCTCCGGTCGCCGAGGCGCCCGACACGACGACGGAGAAGACCATGCACGACGACCCGAAGACGCTCGATCAGTCCGGCGACCCGCCGCAGGAGGACAAGGGCGGCGGCGAGGGCTCGGGCAAGTCGCGGCGGAAGAAGGCCGATAGCTGATGCTGCTCCCGAAGAAGACCAAGTTCCGGAAGGTCCACCGTGGGCGCCGCCGGGGCCTCTCGAGGGCTCAGACGGAAGTCCAGTTCGGCGACTACGGGATCAAGACGCTCGAGGCCGGTTGGCTCACCAACCGCGAGATCGAGGCTGCCCGTATCGCGATGACGCGCAAGATCAAGCGCGGCGGCAAGGTCTGGATCAACGTCTTCCCGGACAAGTCGGTGACGCAGAAGCCGGCCGAGACCCGCATGGGCTCCGGCAAGGGCAACCCCGAGCACTGGGTGGCGGTCGTGAAGCCCGGCCGCGTCATGTTCGAGCTGGCCGGCGTGCCCGAGCCGCTCGCCAAGGAGGCGCTGCGCCTCGCAGGCTCGAAGCTGCCGGTGCGGACCAAGTTCGTGAAGCGCGAAGCGGCGCTGTTCGACTGAGGGAATGGAAGACCGAGATGGACGCCAAGGAACTTGCAGAGATGACCGACGACGAGCTCGACGAGAAGCTCACCGAGACGCGCAAGGAGCTCTTCGAGCTGCGCTTCCAGTACGCAATCGGGGGCCTGGAGAACCACACCCGCCTGCGCCATGCGAAGCGTGACGTCGCGCGGATCCTGACCGTGCGCCGCGAGCGCGCCCTGGAGAAGACGAATGGCTGACGAGAACGATCAGGTTCCAAATGAGGTAACTGAGGGGGCGTCCGACGAGGCCGTCGACGAGACGCCGGTCGACGCCGTAGCCGCCGAAGCCGCCGAGCCCGAGGCCGAGCCGGCCGAGGAGGCTGCTGTGGAGGAGGCCGAGCCCGTGCCGGACGTGGCGGCCGAGGCCGAGACGGCCGAGGAGCCCGCCGCCGCCGAGGAGCCCGCCGCCGCCGAGGAGCCTGCCGCAGAGGCGCCCGCCGCCGCGGTGGAGCCTGCCGCCGCCGAGGAGACTGCCCCTGCACCGCAGTCCGGCCCGAAGCCGAAGCGGAAGCGCCTGCCGCGCTCAGAGCGCCGCCAGCGCTCGAAGGTCGCGCGCGAGAAGCCGGCGCAGCGCAAGCCGATCGTCCGGCTCCCGAAGCCGGACGGCGAGCGCGGCCGCCGCCAGGAGCGGCGCGGCGTCGTCGTCTCCGCGGCGATGGACAAGACGATCGTCGTCATGGTCGAGACGATCAAGGCGCACCGGAAGTACAAGAAGGTCGTGCGCCGGTCGGCGAAGTTCCACGCGCACGACGAGGCGAACACGGCGAGCGTGGGGGACACCGTGCGCATCGTCGAGACGCGGCCGCTCTCCAAGACGAAGAACTGGCGCCTTGCCGAGGTGCTGGAGAAGGCAAGGTAGGACCGTGATTCAGCAGGAGACACGAGTCCGCGTGGCCGACAACACGGGCGCCCGCGAGCTGCTCTGCATCCGCGTCATGGGCGGGTCGAAGCGGCGCTACGCGCGCGTAGGTGACGTCATCGTCGGTACCGTGAAGAGCGCAACGCCGCAGGGCGCGATCAAGAAGGGCGAGGTCGTGCGTGCGGTGGTCGTCCGGACGAAGAAGCCCTTCGGCCGCGACGACGGCACGCAGATCGCGTTCGACGAGAACGCTGCCGTGATCATCGATGCCCAGCGCAACCCGCGGGGCACGCGGATCTTCGGCCCCGTCGCCCGCGAGTTGCGTGATCGCAACTTCATGAAGATCGTCTCTCTCGCTCCCGAGGTGCTCTGAACCCATGTCGAACACGAAACTGAAGATCCGCAAAGGCGACGTCGTCCAGGTGCTGAGCGGCAAGGACCGCGGCAAGCAGGGCCGCGTGCTCGCTGCGCTGCCACGTGAGGGCAAGGTCGTCGTCGAGAACCTGAACACGATCAAGCGGCATCTGAAGCCGCGGCCGATGAAGGACCCGAGCCGGATGGGCGCGACCCAGATGATCCCGGGCGGCGTCATCGACCGGCCGGCGCCGATTCAGATCTCGAACGTCATGCTCGTCTGCCCGGTGTGCAAGCGGCCGACGCGGATCGCCCTCGACGTCAAGGACGTCAAGGGCGAGCGGCACCGCACACGCGTGTGCAAGCGCGCCGACTGCGGTCAGGAGATCGACCGCTAGGCCATGGCGACTGCGACCGATTACGTGCCGCGCCTGAAGCGGCAGTACAACGAGGAGCTGCGGGACCGGCTCAAGGACGAGCTCGCCAAGAGCACGGTCATGGACGTCCCGAAGATCGACAAGATCACGCTCAACATGGGCGTCGGCGAGGCGAAGACCGAGTCCAAGGCCCTCGACGCCGCGATGGAAGAGCTGACGATCATCGCCGGGCAGCGCGCCCAGCTGCGCCGCGCCCGCAAGTCGATCGCCGGTTTCAAGATCCGCGAGGGCATGCCGATCGGGACGAAGGTCACGCTGCGCGGCGACCGCATGTACGAGTTCCTCGACCGGCTCGTCTCGATCGCGCTGCCGCGCATCCGCGACTTCCGCGGGCTGAACCCCGACGCATTCGACGGGCGCGGCAACTACTCGATCGGGATTCGCGAGCAGATCATCTTCCCGGAGATCGACTACGACAGCGTGGCCGCGATCCGGGGCCTGGACGTCACGATCACGACCACCGCGAAGACGGACGACGACGCCCGCGCGCTCCTGCGCGGCATGGGCCTGCCGTTCGCCGCCGCGCGGGATGGAGGAGACCAGTAGTGGCGAAGAAGTCGCTCGTAGTGAAGGCCTCTCGGCCTGCGAAGTACAAGACGCGCAACTACCTGCGCTGCAACCGGTGCGGCCGGCCGCGGGCGACGTTCCGCAAGTTCGGCCTCTGCCGCATCTGCCTGCGGGAGCTCGCCCACGAGGGCGCCATCCCGGGCATGACCAAGTCGTCCTGGTAGTCCGATGCTGACCGATCCGATCGCAGACATGCTCACCCGCATCCGCAACGCCAACAAGGCGATGCACGAGCACGCCGTGATGCCGACCTCGAAGCTGAAGGCGGACATCGCGCGCCTGCTCAAGGAGGAGGGCTACATCGCCGACTACCGCATCGACAAGGGCGCCGACCACAGGGGCAAGGACGGCCAGCCGGCGCCGCTCGGGTACGACCTGCTGGTCATCGAGCTGAAGTACGGCCGCAACCGCGAGCGCGTGATCTCGAACCTCAAGCGTGTGTCCCGCCCGGGGCGCCGCGTCTACGCGCCGAAGGACAAGCTCCCGCGCGTGCTGGGCGGCATGGGGACGGCTATCGTGTCCACCTCCCAGGGGCTGGTTACGAGCAAGACCGCCGAGGAACAAGGGGTCGGCGGCGAGGTCATCTGCCACGTCTGGTAGGCCATTTGCTTCGCAAATGGCTAGGTGAATTCATATGAGTCGAATCGGGAAAAGGCCAATCGAAGTTCCTGCGGGCGTGAACGTCTCCATCGACCCTGGGCGCGTCATGGTGTCCGGGCCGCTGGGCGAGCTTCACCAGCAGGTGCCGGCGCGCATCGCGATCGCGCGCGAGGACGACCTGCTGGTCGTCACGCGGCCCACGGAGCGCGGCGACGATCGCGCGCTGCACGGCCTCACGCGCACGCTCGTCGCGAACATGGTCGAGGGCGTCACCAAGGGCTTCGAGAAGAAGCTCCAGATCCAGGGCGTCGGCTACCGCGCGGCGCTGCGCGGCACCGCGCTCGAGCTCAACGTCGGCTTCTCGCACCCGGTCGTGATCGACGCCCCGAAGGGCATTTCGTTCGAGGTGCCGACGCCGACGGAGGTCACGGTGAAGGGCATCGACAAGCAGCAGGTCGGCGAGATCGCCGCCCAGGTGCGCAAGGTGCGCCCGCCCGAGCCGTACAAGGGCAAGGGCATCCGGTACGAGGGCGAGTACGTCCGCCGGAAGGTCGGGAAGCGCGCGTGAGCAAGCTCTCCGTCCTCGAGGCGCGCAAGCGCCGCCACCGCCGCGTGCGGGGCAAGATCATCGGATCGGCCGAGCGGCCGCGGCTCGCCGTCTTCCGCTCCAACCGAGGCATCGAGGCGCAGCTCGTCGACGACCAGGAGGGCCGCACCCTCGCCGCTGCCAGCTGGCTGCACGTCAAGGGCGACCACTCGAAGGCGGACATGGCCACGGAGGTGGGCAAGCTGCTCGCCGAGCGCGCGCAGGACGCCGGCATCTCGACCGCGGTGTTCGACCGGGGCGGCTACCTGTACCACGGACGCGTCAAGGCGCTCGCCGAGGGCGCGCGCGAGGGAGGACTGAGAATTTGAGCGTCACCGAAAGCGCTGAGTCCCGTGACCTGAAGGAGCGGGTCGTCGAGATCAACCGCGTTGCCAAGGTCGTCAAGGGCGGGCGGCGGTTCTCGTTCACCGCGCTCGTCGTCATCGGCGACGAGCACGAGAAGGTCGGCGTCGGCTACGGCAAGGCACGCGAGGTTCCCCTCGCGATCTCCAAGGCCGTCGACGACGCGAAGAAGAACCTCTTCTCCGTGCCCCGCCACGGCACGACGATCACACACGAGATCCTGGGTCAGTTCGGCGCGGCACGCGTGCTGCTGCGGCCGGCCAGCGAGGGGACGGGCGTCATCGCCGGCGGCGGCGTGCGCGCGGTGCTCGAGCTCGCCGGGATCCGCGACATCCTCGCGAAGAGCCTCGGCACGACGAACCCGATCAACATGTTGAAGGCGACCGTGAACGGCCTGCAGAACCTGCGCCGGCCCGAGGAGGTCGCCAAGAAGCGCGGGCTGAGGATCTCCGACGTGCTCCCGCCGAAGAAGAAGGTCGCCGAGGAGGAGCAGGCCGAGGCCCCAGTCGCGGTCGCCGAGGGCCCGGTCGCCGAGGCTCCGGCCGTGGAGGCTCCGGCCGAGGAGGCTCCGGCCGCCGAAGAGACGCCTGAGACGACCGAGGAGACGGCCTGATGGCCGCGCTTCGCATCACGCAGGTCCGGAGCTCGATCGGGCAGAGCGAGCGCCACCGCGGCACGCTGCGGGCGCTCGGGCTCGGCCGGATCGGCCGCTCGGCCGAGCACCAGGAAAGTCCGCAGCTCGAGGGTATGCTGAGGAAGGTGCGGCACCTCGTGCAGGTCGAGGCCACCGCCGACTGAGGACCGTATGCCTGAGCAGCTCAATCTCTCGACGCTGAAGCCCGCCGAGGCGCGCCGCGATCGCAAGCGCATCGGCCGCGGCCTGGGCTCCGGCAAGGGCCGCTACTCCGGTCGCGGCATCAAGGGCCAGAAGTCGCGGTCCGGCTCGGCCAAGATGCGCCCCGGCTTCGAGGGCGGCCAGATGCCGCTGCACATGCGGCTCGGCAAGCTGCGCGGCCCCTACTCGAGGGACGCGATGCCGGTCGGCCCGCACCGCACCTTCACGCAGGCCGTGAACCTGCGCGACCTCGAGGCGCGGTTCGACGCCGGCGCCGACGTCACGCTCGAGTCGCTGCGCGAGGCCGGCCTGATCAAGAACACGAAGATCGACGTCAAGATCCTCGCCTCCGGAGAGTTGACGAAGCAGCTCACCGTGACCGCGCATCGCTTCTCGGCAACGGCGAAGGAGAAGATCGAGGCCGCCGGCGGCTCGGCCATTTCGCTGCGCGAAATGGTTAGCGGCGGCAAGACTCGAAAGCGCCGCCTGCTACGAGGAAAGGGCTCCCCGAGCCAGAAGTCGGCGGAGACCGCAGAACGACTCCCCTGACGAGGAGCCGAGCTCTGACATGGAGACCGAGGGCTAGATGTTCAGCTGGCTCGCCAACGCCTGGCGCGTCCCGGACCTGCGCAAGCGGGTGCTGTTCACCGCGCTGATCCTGGCGGTCTACCGCCTCGGCGCGTGGATGCCGGCGCCCGGTATCGACTCGGCGAAGATCAAGGGCTACTTCAACTCGCAGGGCACCGGCGTGCTCGGCCTGCTCAACCTGTTCTCGGGCGGCGCGCTGTCGCAGTTCGCGGTGTTCGCGCTCGGGATCATGCCGTACGTCACCGCTTCGATCATCCTCCAGCTCATGACGGTCGTCGTGCCGAAGCTCGAGCAGCTCCAGAAGGAGGGCGAGGCCGGCTACGCCAAGATCAACCAGTACACGCGCTACCTCACGGTCGTGCTCGCGGCGCTGCAGTCCACCGGCTACGCGTACCTGTTCCACCGCCAGGGCGTGCTGAGCGGCAGCACCGGAAACCTCGTCCTGATCGTCCTGACGCTCACGACCGGCACCGTGCTGCTCATGTGGCTCGGCGAGCAGATCACGAAGTACGGGATCGGCAACGGGATCTCGCTGCTCATCTTCGCGTCGATCCTCTCGAGCGCACCGCTCGTTATCAACGCCTGGTACAACGGCGGCGTCAGCGAGCGGCTGTTCCTGCCGCTGGTGGTCATCTTCGTCGTCGTCTCGGTCGTCTTCGTCCAGGAGGGCCAGCGGCGCATCCCGATCCAGTACGCCAAGCGAATGGTGGGGCGCCGCCTGACGAGCGGCGGCTCGACCTATCTGCCGCTGCGCGTGAACATGGCGGGCGTCATCCCGATCATCTTCGCGGCGGCGCTGATGGCGTTCCCGCCGACGATCGGCCAGTACTTCCCATCGACGCAGGGCTTCGTGAACCGGCACCTCTCGTACACGGACTGGCCGTACATCCTCGTCGAGGCGGGGCTGATCATCGTCTTCACATACTTCTACACGGCCGTCCAGTTCAACCCCGTCGACCAGGCCGACAACCTGCGCAAGCACGGCGGGTACGTGCCCGGCATCAGACCCGGGGCCCCGACCGCGATGTACTTCGACCGCGTGCTGTCGCGGCTGACGCTCCCCGGCGCGCTGTTCCTCGCCGCCATCGCGGCGCTGCCCACGATCCTGGTTGTCCACTTCCACTTCTCCCAGGCGACCACGCGCGCGATCGGGGGAACGTCGGTGCTGATCGTGGTCGGTGTGGCGCTCGACACGATGCGGCAGATGGAGTCGCAGATGATGATGCGCTCCTACGAAGGCTTCCTCAAATAGCCGCCGCCCCGCGGTGAACATCCTCCTGTTGGGCCCGCAGGGAGCGGGCAAGGGAACGCAGGCGAAGCGGATCGCCGCCGAGTACGGCTTTCCGCACATCGCGACGGGCGACATCCTGCGCGAGGCGATCGCCGAGGAGACGCCGCTCGGGCTGCGCGTCAAGCCGATCCTGGACAACGGCCACCTCGTCCCCGACGAGCTGATGATCCTGCTCATCAGGGACCGGCTGGCCGAGCCTGACGCTTCCGAGGGGTTCATCCTGGACGGCTTCCCGCGCACGATGGCGCAGGCGGATGCGCTCGACGCGATGCTCGAGGAGATCGGCCGCGAGCTCGGTATCGTCTTCGAGCTCCAGCTCGACGACGAGTCGGCCGTGCGGCGCCTGCTGCGCCGCGCTACCGAGGAGGGCCGGAGCGACGACACGCCGGACGTGATCGCCAAGCGGCTCGCGACCTACCACCAGCTGACGGAGCCGCTCGTCGGCCACTACCGCGCGAAGGGCAACCTGGTCGGCATCCACGCGGGCCGTACCATCAACGAGGTGTTCGCCGAGATCCAGGACGCGCTCGAGCAGGTCGCGGCGTGATCATCCGGAAGTCGAGCGCCGAGTTGGAGCGCATGGCGCGCGCCGGCCGCCTCGTCTCCGAGACGCACCAGCTCCTCGCCGAGCACATCCACGGAGGAGTGACGACCGCCGAGCTCGACCGCATCGCCGAGGAGTTCATCGAGTCGCGCGGCGGCTACCCGACCTTCAAGGGCTACCGTGGCTACCCGGCGGCGATCTGCACGTCGCCGAACGACATGATCGTCCACGGCATCCCCGGGCCGTACCGGCTCTCCGACGGCGACATCCTCTCCGTCGACATCGGCGTCACGCTGGACGGCTTCATCGGCGACGCGGCGTACACGTTCGCCGTCGGCGAGATCGCGGAGGAGGCCGCCCGGCTGCTCGCGACCGGCCAGGAGGCGCTCACCGCCGGCATCGCCGAGTGCCGACCGGGACGGCGGCTGTCCGACGTGTCGCACGCGGTGCAGGAGGTGACGGAAGCGGCCGGCTTCACGGTCGTGCGCGCGCTCGTCGGCCACGGCGTCGGCCGTGCGATGCACGAGGACCCGCAGATCCCCAACTACGGCCCGCCCGGCCGCGGCCCGGAGCTGCGCCCCGGCATGGTCTTCGCGATCGAGCCGATGATCACCGCCGGCACGTACGAGATCTACCTGCACGACGACGACTGGTCGATCTCGACCGTCGACGGGTCGCTCGCGGCCCACTTCGAGCACACGGTCGCGATCACCGAGGGCGACCCGCGCATCCTCACCTGGCCGCACCCGTCGGTCGCAGCGCCGCTCGTGCGCCACGCCGGCGCGAATTCTTAGGCGGCTCCTAGCCCAGGCTTGGGCTGCTCACAGGTTCGCGCGGAAGACTGGGTGCCATGTCCGAGCTTGCGCCCGAGCCGTTCGCTCTCCCTCCCCTCCCGAACGCCGGGCGCAGGCGCAGCCCCGCCGTGGCTCTCATCCTGGCCGGTCTGCTCGGGTCCGGTGTCGTGCTCGGTGCCGTCGTGCTCGCGCTCCAGCGCGGCACGACGGAGGCGGCGGGCGGCAGCACCGGCACCGGCACCGTCGTCATCGATACGAGCCTCGGCTACCAGGACGCCGCGGCGGCGGGCACGGGCATCGTCCTCACCTCCCGGGGCGAGATCCTGACCAACAACCACGTGGTCCACGGGGCGACGACCATCAAGGTCGTCGTCCCGGGCACGGGGCACAGCTACACCGCGACCGTGGTCGGCTACGACGTCGCCCACGACATCGCCGTGCTCCAGGCGGAGAACGCCAGCGGCCTCAAGACCGCGCCGCTCGGCGACTCCGTGGACGTCGGCGAGACAGTGACCGCGCTCGGCAATGCCGGCGGCACCGGGGCGCTCGTGCGCGCGACCGGCACGGTCACCGCGCTGAACCAGCAGATCACCGCGTCCGACGACAGTGGCAGCAGCGAGACGCTGACCGGCCTGATCCAGACCAACGCAAACGTGCAGCCGGGCGACTCCGGCGGCCCGCTCCTCGACACCGACGGCAAGGTCGTCGGCGTGGACACGGCGGCATCGAGCTCGGGCCGCTACGGCTACCAGGACATCTCCCAGACGTCCCAGGGCTACGCGGTCCCGATCGCCACCGCCCTCTCGGTGGCCAGGCAGATCGAGGCCCGCGACAGTTCCGGGACCGTCCATGTCGGCGGCACCGCGTTCCTGGGCGTCAACCTGACGACCGACCAGTGGAGCGGCGGTGCGGCGATTGCGGACGTCGTCTCCGGCGGGCCGGCCGACACCGCCGGGCTGCAGGCCGGCGACGTGATCACGGCGATCGACGGGCAGGCCGTGAGCACCCCCGAGGAGATCACCTCGCTGCTGCTCGGCAAGCAGCCGGGCGACACCGTCGCCGTCACGACGCAGAACGGGACCATCACGGTCACGCTCGGCAGCGGCCCCGCGCAGTAGCGCTCGATCTGCTATTCCGGACGTGGTGGAGCCGCATGTCGTGGTCGCTCCAGAGAGTGGGCTAGCTGCTACGATGCCGCGACGCGCGGCTCTGCTGCGCCCTTTGTGACGTCTGCGCCTCTGCGCGGGCACAACGATTTTGAATAGAGGTTGAAGTGAAGGTCAGGCCGTCCGTCAAGCCTATGTGCGAGCGCTGCCGCGTGATCAAGCGGCATGGGCGCACCATGGTCATCTGCTCGAACCCGCGGCACAAGCAGCGACAGGGGTAGGAGGAACGCGTTGGCTCGAATCGCAGGCGTGAACCTGCCGCGTGAGAAGCGGCTGGAGATCGGCCTCACGTACATCTACGGCATCGGCCGGTCGACGGCCAACGAGGTGCTTGCCGCCCTCGGGCTGTCGCCGGATACGAAGGTCCGTGACCTCACCGACGAGGAGGTCACGCGGCTCCGTGAGCACATCGACGCGAACCTCCAGGTGGAGGGCGACCTGCGCCGCGAGCGCTCGCAGGCGATCAAGCGCCTCGGCGAGATCGGCTCGTACCGCGGCATCCGCCACCGCCGGAACCTGCCCGTGAACGGCCAGCGGACGAAGACCAACGCCCGCACGCGCAAGGGCCCGAAGAAGACCGTCGGCCGCGGCAAGAAGGCCAAGTAATGGCGCCTCCTCGTCGTGCCGCAGCGGCCCGGGGTCGCACCCGTCGCCGCGTCAAGAAGAACATCGCCATCGGCCAGGCGCACATCAAGACGTCGTTCAACAACACGATCGTCGCGCTGACCGACAAGGAGGGGAACGTCATCGTGTGGGAGTCCGCCGGCTCGGCCGGGTTCAAGGGCTCGCGCAAGTCGACGCCGTTCGCCGCCCAGGTGACCGCCGACGCGTGCGCGCGCAAGGGCATGGAGCACGGCCTCCAGAAGGTCGAGGTCTTCGTGAAGGGCCCGGGCTCCGGCCGCGAGACCGCCATCCGGTCGCTGCAGGCCGCCGGCCTCGAGATCCTCGGCGTCCGCGACGTCACACCGCAGGCGCACAACGGCGTCCGCCAGAAGAAGCGGAGGAGGGTCTAGTGGCCCGCCCGCTCGGCCCGAAATGCCGTAACTGCCGCCGCGAGGGCATGAAGCTCTTCCTGAAGGGCGAGAAGTGCCTGACCGACAAGTGCCCGGTCGAGCGTCGCTCGTACCCGCCGGGCGAGCACGGCCGCGGCCGCATCAAGCAGAGCGAGTACCTGCTCCAGCTGCGCGAGAAGCAGAAGGCGCGGCGCTACTACGGCCTGCTCGAGAAGCAGTTCCGCAACTACTACGAGAAGGCGGCGCGGCGCTCCGGCATCACCGGCGAGAACCTGCTGCGCATGCTCGAGACCCGGCTCGACAACGTCGTGTACCGGCTCGGCTTCGCCTCCTCGCGCGCCCAGGCGCGCCAGCTCGTCCGCCACGGCCACTTCCACGTGAACGGCCGGCGGGTCAACGTCCCGAGCTTCCAGGTGCGTCCGGACGACATCGTCACGATCGCGCCCAGGTCGGCCGCCGAGGCCGTCGTGCGCGATGCGACCGACCTCACCGCCTCGGTCGCACCATGGCTGCAGGCGGATCACGAAGGACTGACGGGCAAGGTGCTCAAGTGGCCCGAGCGTGACGAGATCGACACGCCGGTCTCCGAGCAGCTGATCGTCGAGCTCTACTCGAAGTAGTGCCAACAGCCTGAAGGCTGTTGGTTAGAGAGGAAAGGAAAAACTTTGGCCACTCGCACGTCCCTGATGGATTTCCAGATTCCGCGCATCGTCCACGAGGAGCTCGAGGCCGAGCGCGGCGTCTTCGTGATCGAGCCGCTCGACCGCGGCTTCGGCTACACGTTCGGCAACTCGCTGCGCCGCGTGCTGCTCTCCTCGCTGGAGGGCGCCGCCGTCACCTCGGTGAAGATCGAGGGCGTCGCGCACGAGTTCACCACGCTGCCGGGCGTGCGCGAGGACGTCACCGACATCATCCTGCAGCTCAAGAACCTGATCTGCCGCCTGCACGGTGCGTCGCCCGAGGTGGAGGTCCGGCTCACGAAGCGCGGTGCCGGCATCGTCACCGCCGGCGACATCGAGGCGCCTGCCGACCTCGAGATCCTCAACCCGGAGCTCGAGATCGCGCACCTCTCGGACAACGGCAAGCTCGAGATGACGGTCACGATCGGCCGCGGTCGCGGCTACGTGCCGGCGGAGCTGAACCGCGGGCCGGAGCACACGATCGGCGTGATCCCGATCGACGCCATCTTCTCGCCTGTGCGGCGCGTCTCGTACGACGTCGAGGCCGCCCGTGTCGGGCAGCGCACCGACTACGACAAGCTGCGCCTCGACATCACGACGGACGGCTCGATCGAGCCGCGCGACGCAATCGGACAGGCCGCCGACATCCTCATCCGGCAGCTCGCGATCTTCACCGACGTGGACAAGATCGAGGGCTTCGGCGAGGCCGCCGCAGCCGCGGAGGCCGCCGAGCCGTCACTCGCCCACGGGATGGAGAACTTCCCGATCGAGGAGCTCGAGCTGGGCGTCCGCTCATACAACTGCCTCAAGCGCGTCGGCATCGAGACGATCGGCGACCTGGTCGGCAAGACCGAGAACGAGCTCGCCGCGATCCCGAACTTCGGCAAGAAGTCGATCGAGGAGGTCAAGGAGACCCTCTCGGCGCACGGGCTCACCCTGCGAGGGGACGAGTAACGCCGTGAGGCACCGCCGCTCCGGCCGCAAGCTCGGGCGCGACAGCGCCCACCGCAAGGCGCTCTACGCCAACCTGGCGGGCGCGCTGATCGAGCATGGGCGCATCAAGACCACCGAGGCCAAGGCGAAGGAGGTCCGCCCGATCGCCGAGCAGATGATCACGCTCGGCCGGCGCGGCGACCTGGCAGCGCGGCGGCGCGCCCTCGCGTACCTGCGCAAGCAGGAGACGGTGCACAAGCTGTTCGCCGAGGTCGCGCCGCGCTTCGTGGACCGGCCGGGCGGCTACTCGCGCATCGTCAAGCTCGGCCCGCGGCCGGGCGACGCGGCGCCGATGGTCTACCTCGAGCTGGTCGACTACTCGCCGCAGGGGCCGGCCGAGGAGAAGCAGCGCCGGCGACTGCTGCGCCGCCGGCGGCAGGAGCAGGAAGTAGAAACACCCGCCGGCTAGAGGCCGGCGGTGCGGCTGCGCCTCGAGCTCGAGTACGACGGCACCGACTTCCACGGCTGGGCTGTTCAGCCCGGCCTGCGCACGGTCGAGGGCGAGCTTCGTGCAGCCCTCGACGTCGTGTTCCCGTCGTGGGGCGGGCTGGCCATCGCGGGCCGCACCGACACCGGCGTGCACGCACTGGCCAACGTGGCGAGCCTGGACGCCGACGGCGGGCCGCCGCCGGATCGCGCCGCTGCGGCGCTGAACGCCGTCCTGCCCGGTGACGTCGCCGTCGGCGGCGTGGACGAGGCCGCAGCGGATTTCCACGCGCGCTTCTCGGCGCGCTCGCGCTCGTACCGCTACCGCATCTGGCGCCGCCCGGAGCCGTCGCCGTTCGAGCGGCGCCGCAGCTGGTGGGTGGCGCGGCCCGTCGAAGAGGATGCGCTCGCCGAGTCGGCGGCGCTGCTCGTCGGCCGGCACGACTTCCGCGCCTTTACGCCGACGCAGACCCAACACGACGTCTTCGTCCGCACGGTCGAGAGTGCCGTCTGGCGTCGCGAGGGGCACGTGCTCGTCTTCGAGATCACCGCCGACAGCTTCTTGCGCCGCATGGTCAGGACGCTCGTCGGATCGATGCTCGACCTGACGCCGGGCGAGCTCGAGCGGCTGCTCGAGGGCGGGCCGCGCGCCGACGCGGGAACGACCGCCCCGCCGTGGGGGCTGTACCTGACGGCCGTCGGGTACTAATGAAGCCGTGCGCTACGAGACCGTCCTCTTCGACCTCGACGGCACGCTGATCGACTCCGGCGCGGCCATTCTGGCCTCGTTCCACCACGCGACGCAGACCGTGCTCGGCCGCCGCTACGAGGACGACGTGATCATGGCGAGCGTCGGCGGGCACGGCATCCACCGGCAGATGGCGGCCTTCGACGAGGACCGCGTCGACGACCTGGTCGCCGCGTACCGCGCGCACAACATGGAGCTGTACCGCGACATCCGCCTTTTCCCCGGCATCGAGCCCGTGCTCGAGCAGCTGCGCGATAGCGGCAGGAGGCTGGGGGTCGTCACCGTCAAGAGCCGCATCACGGTCGACCTCACGTTCGAGCTGCTGCCGCTCGGGGAGTACTTCGACGTCGTCGTCAACGGCGACGACGTGACCGAGCACAAGCCGCATCCGGAAGCGCTGCTGCTCGCGCTCGGCCGGTACGGCGCGCCCGTGCAGACGGCGGCATACGTGGGTGACTCGCCGTTCGACCTGCAGGCCGCGAAGGCCGCCGGGATGGGCGCGATCGGCGTCAGCTGGGGCGGCATCCACGGCCGCGACCGGCTGGAGCCCGAGCAGCCGGATGCGCTCATCGACAGCCCGGAGGAGCTGCTTGGCGTCGTCTAGGGCGGTCTCTCCGGCGAAGCGCGTCGAGGAGCTGAGCAAGCAGCTCGACCACCACCTGTACCGCTACCACGTCCTCGACGACCCGGAGATCTCGGACGCCGAGTACGACCGCCTCTACGACGAGCTCGTCGCGCTCGAGGAGGCCAATCCGGAGCTCCGGCTGCCGACCTCGCCGACGCAGCGGGTCGGCGCGCCGCCGACGGATCGCTTCGCGAAGGTCGCGCACGTCGTTCCGATGGGCTCGTTGGAGAAGGTGACGACCGCCGAGCAGCTCACCAGGTTCGCGGAGGACGTCCGCAAGCGGCTCGGAACCGACGAGCCGGTTTCCTACGTGATCGAGCCGAAGATCGACGGCCTCGCGATCAACCTGACGTACGAGGACGGGGTGCTGACGCGGGGGGCGACGCGCGGCGACGGTGTCCAGGGCGAGGACGTCACGGTCAACCTGCGCACGATCAAGTCGGTGCCGTTGCGCATGCGCGGCGACGGCGCGCCGCCGCTGCTCGAGGTGCGCGGCGAGGTCTACCTGCCCCTGTCCGGCTTCCGCGCGCTGAACGAGCGCCTCGCCGGCACGGGCCAGAAGCTCGCGCCGAACCCGCGCAACGCCGCGGCAGGCTCGCTGCGGCAGAAGAATTCGGCCATCACGGCCGACAGGCCGCTCGCGGTGTGGGTCTACGGCACCGGCGCGCGCGAAGGTCTCGAGTTCGCGACGCAGTCGGAGACGCTCGACTGGCTGCGCGCCCACGGCTTCCGCACCAACCCGTTCGCCGAGCGGCTGGAGTCGATCGAGGAGGTGGCGCGGCGTTGTGCCGAATGGGAGACGCGGCGCGTTGAGCTCGACTACGAGATCGACGGCATCGTGATCAAGGTCGACTCGGTCGGCCAGCAGGAGCGTCTGGGCGCGCTGCACGGAAGGCCGCGCTGGGCGCGGGCCTACAAGTGGGCGCCGATGACGGCGCAGACGCGCCTGAACAAGATCGCCATCCGCGTCGGCCGGACGGGCGCGCTCAACCCCTGGGCGATGCTGGAGCCGGTGGAGGTCGGCGGCGTGACCGTCTCCCGCGCGACGCTTCACAACGAGGAGGACATCAACCGCAAGGACATCCGCGAGGGCGACGTCGTCATCGTCCAGCGTGCGGGCGACGTGATCCCGCAGATCGTCGGCCCGGCCGGCCCGCACGATCCCGGCACGAAGCCGTTCCGCATGCCGAAGACGTGCCCGCTCTGCGGCGTCGACGTGGTCAGGCCCGAGGGCGAGGTCATGCATCGCTGCCCGAACCGCGCCTGTCCCTCTCGCGGCCTCGAGACGCTCAACAACTGGGTCATGGCCGCGGCCGACATCGAGGGCGTCGGCGAGCGGCTCGTAGGGCGTCTCTGGGAGCTCGGCCTCCTGCGGTCGCTGCCCGACCTCTACCGCTTGACGAAGGAGCAGCTCCTCGAGCTCGACGGGTTCCAGGAGACGAGCGCGACCAACGTGGTCGACGCGATCGCGGCCTCGCGCGCGCTTCCGCTCGGCCGCGTCCTGTTCGGGCTCAACATCCCCGATGTCGGCTGGGTGACCGGGCAGGCGCTCGCGCGCCATTTCGGGACGATCGAGCGCCTGGCCGCCGCGTCCCAGGAGGAGATCATGGCCTGCGAGGGCCTCGGTCCCGAGCGTGCCGAGGCGATCGTCGAATGGTTCGCGGACGAGGCCAACCAGGCGCTCGTGGCCGAGCTCTGGCCGCTCCTGGACGTGCAGGAGGAGGAGCCCGCGCCGGAGGGGCGGCTGACCGGGAGCACGTATGTGATCACGGGCACGCTCGAGTCGCTGACGCGCGAGGAGGCGAGCGCGTCGCTGGAGGCGCTCGGCGCGAAGGTCGCCAACTCCGTGTCCAAGAAGACGACGGGGCTGATCGTCGGCGAGGAGCCCGGGGGCTCGAAGGTGCGCGGCGCGGAGAAGCACGGCACCCTCGTGCTCACCGAGGACGACCTGAAGGCCCTACTGCGCGGCTAACACTGCGGCGAAGCGGTCCTGGGCGCGCCGGGCGGAGTCCGTGTTCACGGGCCGGCCGTTGTTCATGACCGCGAACGCGAACCGCGAGCGTACGTAGCCGGCGAGCGTCGAGGCAGTGTTGGTCGTGCCGGTCTTGGCGATTACGTGCCCGCGCGCCGGCGGGGTGCGCAACCGGTCGGCAAGTGTCCCGGCGATGCCCGCCACCGGCAGGCTGGCCACGAACGGCTTGCGGATGCCGGGATCCTTCCAGGCCGCCTCGAGGATGCCGACCAGGGCGCCGGCGGTCAGCCGGTCGGACGGGGAAAGGCCGCTGCCGTCCACGAGGCGGACGCCCGCGAGCGGCACGCCGACGGCGGCGAGCGTGCGCCGGACGACCGCAGTGCCGCGCGCGGTCGTGCCCTGCTGGTTCTCGACGGCGCCGAGCTGCTTGAGCAGGAGCTCGGCCATGAAGTTGTCGCTGTCGCGGTTCATCCAGCGGACGAGCACGGACATCGGCACCGAGCGCACGGTGGCGAGCGGGAATGCGGCGCCGTCGGCGCGCCCGATGCCCGCCGGCCCGGCCACGCGGATCCCGGCCTTGACGAGCAGGTTGCGAAACGCGCTCGCGGCGGCGAACGCCGGCTGGGCGCTCACGATGCCTCGGTAGCTCGAGCGGTCGACGGTGAGGGCCGAGAGCGGCGGCGACTCGCTGATGTAGAAGCTCGGCTTCCAGAGCGGGCCGACGCGCATCGCGTCGAAAAAGCTCTCGTCGCCGAGCACCCCGCCGGTGACCCGCCGCACGCCGCCGTCGCGCAGCTGCGCTGCCAGGCGGCGGAGGTCGCCGCGCGTGAGGGTCGGGTCACCGAAGCCCTTGAGCACCAGGTCGCCGTGCCAGACGCCGTCGATCAGCTCGCCCTCGCCGAGCACGGTGGTGTCGATGCGGTAGTTCGGGCCGAGCACGGCCAGGGCCGTGTAAGTGACGCCCAGCTTCTCGTTGGAGGCCGGGACGAGGCCCAGCTCGGCGCGGCGGTGGAAGAGCACGTCGCCGCTTGAGAGGTCGACCGCGAGCGCGGCCGTCACGCCGGCGTGGGGGACGGCGAGGGCCTTCGCCAGCCGGGTGCCGACATCGACGTGGCCCGCGGGCGAGGCGGGCACGACGACGCCGGCCAGGCAGGCAGCGGCGAGCGCGATGCGGGCGAAGCGACGCACGGCGGCAGATTGTTGGCATAGCGTCGGCCGTCGTCAACCGGGACTGGTCGATCAGCAAGATGGGCCGGACGGCCCATGCCCGCGTACCAGGGACGTCGGATAATCGATTCGTGACCCCGGACACGGATGCGCTCATCGGCACGGTCGAGGAGCTCGCGGCGGAGCCGGGCGACCGCGCAGCGGTCGAGGAGGCGCTGACGCTCGGCTACGCGCAGGCGCTGTCGCTCGAGGCGGAGCGGCTGCGGCTCGACAGGCGCATCACGGCATTGGCGGCGGGGCTCGTCTCAGACGGGGCCGGCGCGGCGGTCGCCGAGCTGGCCGAGCTGGCGCGGCGGCGGACGCACGCCGACGGCGAGCTGACCCGCCTGCGCGAGGCGCTGTTGCTGCTGAGGACGCGGCTGCGGTCGGCCTAGCCCTAGTGGGGTGGCCGGCCCTCGTCGTATGAGTTGACGTAGCCCGGCGGCATGCCGTCGCCTACCGGAAGCCCGCTGCCGGGGCCTGTCAGGACCTGACCGGCCTGGGCCAGCGCGTCCTTGTTCTCGACGCGTTGCCCGCCTTCCTCGGCGTAGTCGCTGCGGTTGAGCGACAGGAAGCGGCGCCAGATCTGTTTGAACATGACCGGACGGTACTCCTCAGACGATCCCGGTGCGAACGGCGTAGACGGCCGCCTGGATGCGGTTCTCGATCCCGAGCTTCATGAGGATGTTCGAGATGTGGTTCTTGACCGTCTTCGGGCTGATGTGCAGCTCGCCGGCGATGTGCGCGTTGTCCTTGCCGCCTGCAATCAGCCGCAGCACGTCGAGCTCGCGCTCGGAGAGCGCAGCGCGTGGATGGCCGGTGTCGCCGGGGCTCGCCGCACGGACGCGCTGGATCAGCTTGGAGGCGATCGTCGGCGACATGAGCGAGTCGCCGGCGTAGGCCGCCTGGATACCGCGCAGCAGCTCGTCGACCGACGCGTCCTTCAGCAGGTAGCCCGACGCGCCGGCGAGAACGGCGTCGATGACGTCCCCGTCGTCGTCGGAGATGGTCAGGACGACGACGCGGCTGAGCGGGGCGAGACGGGTGATCTCGCGCGTCGCCTCGACGCCGTTCATGACGGGCATGTTGATGTCCATCAGCACGACGTCGGGCGCGTGCTCGCGCACCCGCGAGACGGCTGCGGCGCCGTCAGACGCCTCGGCGACGATTGCGACGCCCTGCTCCTCGAGCAGGGTGCGCAGCCCGGTGCGAAAGAGATCGTGGTCGTCGACGAGCACGACCGTCGGCCCGCGTGCCCGTCCGTTCTCTGCTGTCGTGTCCGCCGGCGCTGCCTGCGGCATGCCGTGTTCTCACCCCCGCTGGATGGTGATCGTCACGGTGCGTGTTCCCCAGGACCGAGCTTCTTGAACCGTGGGGAACCAGACGTCGATGCGGCTGCCGCGGATCGCGCCGCCGGTGTCGGAGGCGACCGCGTCGCCGTAGCCGGGGATCGTCAGGCGGGTGCCGAGCGGCACGACTGCGGGGTCGACGGCGACGGTGCCGCGCCCGGTTGGCGTCCCGGTGGCGGTCGCGCCGCGGATTACGTAGCCGGTTGCAACGACGGTGAGCGTGCCGGGCACGAGCGCCGAGGGCGCCGGCCGTGCCACCAGTTCGCGAAGCGGGACGTCGGCCGGCCCCGTCGTCCGGTCGAGGGCGACCGCGGCCACGTCGGTCGAGGCGCGGAGGATGGCGAGCGCCCGCCGGCGTGCTGCGATCGCCTGCGAGAGGCGGCCGACGGTGCGGCGCAGCTCGCGGCACTGGCGGATCCAGGCGCGATCCTGGTCGGCGGCGCGCCGGAGCTCGTCGAGCTGCGTGATCGCGTCGCCGAGCGACCTGGCGCCGAGCAGCACCTCGAGCGGCGGCGTGTCGCCCTCCACGTAGAGGTCGCGGATGCGCCGCGCGAGATTGCGCTGCGCGACGCCGAGCGACCGGCGGGCGACGCGCAGCTGCAGGGCGGCCGAGGCCGACTGGCGCTGGAGCACGGCGTCGCGGGCGTGCAGGGATGCAAGCGTTGCGAGGATCCGCGCCTTCGCCGTGGGCGGCGGCGGAGCGGCCTCGGCGGTGAATACGAGGGTCGCAGCGGCGACCACGATCGCCACCGCAGCGCCGCGACGGGCGTGCCTGATCAGGCGCGGGACGCTAACAGGTTCCTCCGTTGCCTGATTAGCGAACAGCCCGTCGCCTGTCCGGACACCGCTCGTAACACTGTGCGTATCGTCACGTTTGGCTGCGGTAGCCGATTGCAGGCATCCGGGCACATTGCTAGGGTCCCCCCTTCGTGACGGTGGTGCCCCTCCACGCGTCGCCTGGTTTGGCGTCGCGACATCGGGTCACACAGCGGGTGAAGCGAGGCGTCGTCCTCGGCGTCGCGGTGCTCGCCGTGTTCCTTTACGTCGCTCCGGCGAGCGTCGGCGCAGCCTGCCTCGATCGTGTTCAAGAAGCAGCAGGCGAGCCAGGTGCTCCAGCAGGTGCAGCAGCTCGACTCGAACTTGTCGCACGCGATCGACGCGTACGACCTCGCCACGAGCCGCCTCGCGCAGATCCGGGGTGACCTGCAGGCGAACCGCCGCCAGTACAAGATCGCGCGCACGAACCTGCGCAAGGCGCAGCTGATCCTCCAGAACCGGGTCGTGGCCCTCTACAAGACCCCCGCCCAGGCGTCGACGCTCGACGTCGTCCTCGGCTCCACCTCGCTGAGCGACGCCATCGACGGCGTCGACACGGCCAACCGCGTCCAGGACCAGGACACGACCGTGATGAAGCGGGTCGCGCGCTACCGCGCGGCCGTTCAGAAGCACGGGCGGGCGCTGAAGAAGGCGAACCGGGAGCAGAAACAGCTCGTCGCCGAGCGCGCGGCCGAGAAGGCCTCGATCGAGTCCCGGATCGCCCAGCAAAAGCAGATGCTCTCGACGATCCAGGGGCAGATCGATCAGATGATGGCCGCGGAGGCCCGCCAGCAGCGGATCCTGAAGGCCCAGGCCGAGGCGAGACTGCGCGCGCAGCAGGACGCGGCCGTCCAGATCGTGCCGAGCCCGGTGAGCGTGGCCAGCGCGGACACCACGGCGACGACGGCAGCGGCGCCGGCGCCCGACATCATCACGTCCGCTCCGCCCTCGCAGTACGGCGGCGTCGTCGGGATCGCGATGCAGTACCTCGGCGTGCCGTACGTCTACGGCGGCTCCTCGCCGTCCGGGTTCGACTGCTCCGGCTTCACGATGTACGTGTACGGCCAGATGGGCGTCTCGCTCCCGCACTACACGGTCGCGCAGTACGGCATGGGCACGCCGGTCGGGCGCGACCAGCTCGAGCCCGGCGACCTCGTCTTCTTCGACGGGCTCGGGCACGTGGGCCTCTACATCGGCAACAACGAGTTCATCCACGCCCCGCACACCGGCGACGTGGTCAAGATCTCGAGCCTCACGGGCTGGTACGCGTCGACCTATGTCGGCGCCCGCCGTCTCTAGCCCGCGCTAGCCCGCACGGCCGGTTCCGCGGAACCGCCAGCCCATACCCCCACCCAGGGTGGGGAAGCCGTGTCCCGCCGCCCTCGGCGACGACGCTACCCGCGAATCTGTGCCGCGTGTGTGCCGATTCGGTGAAAGTTCGTGCGCCGCCGGGCGCTCAGGCGGACTCGTAGAGCCGCTCGATGTCGCCCGCGAAGTGCTCCTCGCAGACGTTGCGCTTCAGCTTCAGTGTCGGCGTGATCTCGTCCTCGTCCGCGGTGAAGTCGCGGGACAGGAGGGCGAAACGGCGCACCTGGCCGAAGGTGGAGCGGCCCTCGTTGGCGGCGTCGACGCCCTCCTGGATGAGCGCCCGCACCCGCTCGCTCGTCGCGAAGGTCGACGGGTCGGTGTCGATTCCCTGCTCGGCCGCCCAGGCGGCGACCTCGGGCTCGTCCAGCGTGATCAGCGCCGCGATGTACGGCCGCCGGTCGCCGACCACGATCGCGTGCGAGATGAACCGTGACGCCTTGAGCGCGTTCTCGAGGTCCTGCGGCGCCACGTTCTTCCCGCCGGCAGTGATGAGGATGTCCTTCTTGCGGTCGGTGATCTTCACGAAACCGTCCTCGTCGATCGTCGCCACGTCGCCCGTGTGCAGCCAGCCCTCGTCGTCGAGGATCGCGCGGGTCGCCTCCTCGTCCTTCAGGTAGCCGGCGAAGACCGTCGGGCCTGAGATCAGCAGCTCGCCGTCCTCGGCGAGCCGGAGCTCGACGCGCGGCATCGCCGGGCCGACGGTGCCGAAGCGGAACCGGTCGGGACGGTTGACGGTCGCGCCGGTCGTGCACTCGGTCAGGCCGTAGCCCTCGAGGATGAGGATGTCGAGCATGTGAAAGAACTCCGCGACCTCACGGGACAGCGGCGCGCCGCCGGAGATCGCCACGCGGAGTCTTCCGCCGAGCCGGGCCTTCACTTTGGTGAAGACAAGCCGGTCGGCGATCCGGTGCTTGACGGCGAGCCCGCGCGGCAACGGCCGGCCCTGCTGCTTGAGGACGCTGACCTGACGGCCGACGTCGAGGGCCCAGTCGATCAGGCGGGCGCGGGCGCCCGTCGCCTCCGCGAACTTCGCCTGAACGGCAGTGTGCACCTTCTCGTACACGCGCGGGACGCTCGGGAAGACGGTCGGGCGAACGCCGGGCAGCGTCTCGACGACGCGCAGCGGGTCGGGGCAGAAGGCAATCGTGTAGCCCATGTGCGGGCCGAGCAGGTGCGCCAGCCGGCCGAAGTTGTGCGCCAGCGGCAGGAACAGCAGCAGCGTGTCGCCGGTCATGAAGCTGCCGGCCTCCGCCGAGCTGCGGCACATGTCGTAGTAGTTGCGGTGCCGGATCATGCAGCCCTTGGGCAGGCCCGTTGTGCCGGAGGTGTAGATGTAGGTGAAGAGGTCGTCCTCACCGACGCCCGCCTCCGCCGCGGCGAGCGCATCGGGATGCTCGCGCGCGAACGCCCGGCCGCGCTCGCGCAGCGCGTCCAGGTCGGCGAACGTCAGACGGTGCGCGAGCTCGACCCTGGCGAGCTTCGCGAGCTGCTCCTCGTCCTCGCAGAACGCGCCGATGGACTCCGAGTGCTCGACGATGTGGACGGCGTCCCGCGTCGACGACGACGGGTACACCGCCGCGCCGATCGCGCCGATCAGGCCGAGCGCGAAGTCGAAGACGACCCACTCGTAGGTCGAGCGGGCGGAGATCGCGAAGGCGTCGCCCTTCTTGACGCCGAGCTCGAGCAGGCCGTTTGCGACCTCGTCGACGGCGGCCTCTGCCTCGGCCCAGGGGACGGGCTGCCAGCCGTCCGCGCGCTCGACCAGGTAGGCCGGCGTGTCCCGCTTCGTCGCGACGGCGTCGCGCCAGAGGCGGCCGATCGTCCGCAGCTGGCCGGGCTCCGGCGCGGTGCGGTCAGGGGCGGCCTGCGTGTCGAGCGCCACGCCGGGAGCTTAGTCGGTGATGACCGCCGCATTCACGCCCGCGCCGGGCGGGAGTAACGTCCGCAGGCGCGTGATCACCTGCCCGGCATGTGGGACCGAGAACGGCGCGGGCCGCAAGTTCTGCGGCGGCTGCGGGCAGCCGCTCGCGCTCACCTGCGCTGCGTGCGGCGCCGCCAACGAGCCGGACATGCGCTTCTGCGGGCAGTGCGGGTCGCCGCTCGACGCCGCCGCACCGGAACGGCCGGCCGCGCCCGCGCCCGCTGCGGAGCGCCGGCTCGTCTCCGTGCTCTTCGCCGACCTCGTCGGCTTCACGACGCTGTCGGAGACGCGCGACGCCGAGGAGGTGCGCGAGCTCCTATCGCACTACTTCGACACCTGCCGCAGCCTGATCGGCCGCTACGGCGGCACGGTCGAGAAGTTCATCGGCGACGCCGTTATGGCCGTCTGGGGCACGCCCGTCGCGACCGAGGACGACGCCGAGCGCGCCGTGCGCGCGGGGCTCGACCTCGTCGCCGCCGTGGCGGCGCTCGGCGACGAGTTCGGCGCGCCCGGGCTCGCCGCGCGCGCCGGCGTGCTGACCGGCGAGGCCGCCGTCACGCTCGGCGCCGAGGGCGAGGGCATGGTCGCCGGCGACCTCGTCAACACGGCGTCGCGGATCCAGTCCGCGGCCGAGCCCGGCACCGTCCTGGTCGGCGAGGCGACCCGCCGCACGACCGAGGTCGCCATTGCCTACGCGGACGCCGGCTCGCACGAGCTCAAGGGCAAGGCCGAGCCGGTGCAGCTGTGGCGCGCGAGCCGCGTCGTCTCCGGCCGACAGGGCGCGCTCAAGTCGGCCGGCCTCGAGGCGCCCTTCGTAGGCCGCGACCGCGAGCTGCGCCAGCTGAAGGAGCTCTTCCACGCCTGCGCCGACGAGAAGAAGCCGCATCTCGTCTCGGTCACCGGCATCGCCGGCATCGGCAAGTCGCGGCTCGGCTGGGAGTTCTACAAGTACTTCGACGGGCTGGCCGACACCATCTACTGGCACCGCGGCCGCTGCCTCGCCTACGGCGAAGGGGTCACCTACTGGGCCCTCGCCGACATGATCCGCATGCGCTGCCTCATCGCCGAGGACGAGGACGACGCCTCGGCCACGGCCAAGCTGCACGCGACGGTGGAGGAGCATCTGCCCGACGCGGCAGATCGCGCGTTCGTCGAGCCGCGCCTCGCCCAGCTGCTCGCGCTCGGCGACCAGAGGCAAGGCGACCAGCAGGACCTCTTCGCCGCCTGGCGGCTCTTCTTCGAGCGCCTGTCAGAGACGTACCCGACCGTTCTGGCCTTCGAGGACCTCCAGTGGGCCGACGCGAGCCTGCTCGACTTCATCGAGTACCTGATCGAATGGTCGCGGGGGCACCCGATCTTCGTGCTCACGCTCGCGCGCCCGGAGCTGTCCGAGCGCAGGGCAGGGTGGGGTGCCGGCCACCGCCACTTCAGCTCGATGTACCTCGAGCCGCTCGCCGAGGCGGCGATGGAGGAGCTGCTGACGGGGCTCGTGCCGGGGTTGCCCGAGGAGATCCGCGCACAGGTGCTCGCGCGAGCCGAGGGCGTGCCGCTCTACGCCGTCGAGACCGTGCGGATGCTCATCGACCGCGGCGCCCTCGTGCAGGAAGGCGACGTCTACCGGCCCGTCGGGCCCATCGAGTCGCTCGACGTCCCGGAGACACTGCATGCGCTGATCGCGGCCCGTCTCGACGCGCTCGCGCCCGCGGAGCGTCGTCTGCTCCAGGACGCGTCCGTGCTCGGCAAGACCTTCACGGCCGAGGGACTTGCGGCCATCTCGGGCACGGCGCGCCCCGACGCGCTCCTCCAGACGCTCGTGCGCAAGGAGATCCTGGGCCTCCAGTCCGATCCCCGCTCGCCCGAGCACGGGCAGTACGGCTTCCTCCAGGACCTCGTGCGCCACGTCGCGTACGAGACGCTTTCCCGCCACGAACGGCGCGCCCGGCACCTCGCGGCGGCCGAGTACGTCGAGGGCGCAGTCCCGGGCGACAACGAGGTCGCCGAGGTCGCCGCCGCCCACTACCGCGCCGCGCACGACGCCGCGCCGGACGCGGACGACGCGGCAGACGTCAAGGCGAAGGCGCGTGACGCGCTCGTGCGCGCGGGCGACCGCGCGGACTCCCTCGGGGCGGCCGGCGAGGCGATGCGCTACCTGAGCGACGCGGTTCAGCTGACGGACGATCAGCGGATGCGGGCCGACCTCTGCGCCCGGGCCGGGTGGATCGGCAACCGCACCGCCGACTTCGAGGCCGCGACACGACTGCTCGAAGAGGCGAGCACGCTGTACGAGGCAGTCGGCGACCCGCGGGCGGCGGCGCACGCACAGGTTCGAGCCGCGGCGCTCGAGCGCCATCGTGGCCGCACGAAGGAGGCGCTCGCGCGGGTCGAGCCGGCGTTCGACGTGCTTGCGGGTGAGGAGGACGAGTTGCTCGCCGAAGCGGCCTGGACGCGCGCGGCGCTGCTGACGTTCTCGGGCGAGAACGAGGAGGCGCGGAAGTACCTCGATCTCGCGCTGGGTATCGCCGAGCCGCGAAACCTCGCCGAGACGATCGCCTGGGGATTCGTCACGCGCTCGGTCCTCGCCTCGGGCGCGCAGCGGCCACAGGAGACGATCGCGTTCCTCAAGCAGTCGCTCGCCCTCGCTCTGGAGCACGACGTCTGGGAGGCCGCGAACGTCGCGTATTTCTCGCTCTCCGATCGTGCGTTCGCGGCCGACCGCTACGAGGACGCGCTCGCCTACCTGGACGATGCGCTCGCGATCGCCCGCCGTCGCGGGTCGAGGCCAGGCGAGTGGGGAACCCAAGCCGAGCAGACGTACCCGCTCTACATGCTCGGCCGCTGGGACGAGGTGCTCGAGCTGGCCGCCGCGATCCCGGAGGACCGAGTGCGCGACACAGTGACGCTGAGCCTGCTCACATCCGTCCTCGAGATCCGCCTCCACCGCGGCGAGCTGGACGAGGTGCGTCGCCTTCGCTCGCTCTACGGCGACCTCGAGCGGGCGGGGGATATCCAGGACCGCAGCATCGGCCTCAGCTCCCTCGCTCTGCTCAGCCGCGCGGACGGCGAGCTCGAGGAAGCGCTGCGCCTCGGGATCGAGGCGATCGAGGTCGCCCGTCCGAGCTTCGGGCCGGCGTTCCAGGGGGTCAAGCAGGGGACGGTCGAGGCCGTCGAGGCGGCGATCGCGCTCGAACGCGTCGACGAGGCAGACCGGCTCCTCCGCGAGGTCGACGAGACGTTGCCCGGGGTCCGCTCGCCCTACCTCTTCGCGCAGGCGCAACGGTTGCGCGCCCGTCTGGTCGACGAGCCACAGGTCGCAGAGGAGCTCTACGCGTCGGCCGCCACGGGCCTGCGCGCCGTGCGCGTGCCGTTCTGGCTCGCCGTGACCGAGCTCGAGCACGCAGAGTGGCTGGTGGGGCAGGGCCGTGCGCCAGAGGCGGATCCACTCGCCCGCGCCGCCTCCGCGACCTTCGAGCGGCTGGCGGCCGCGCCGTGGCTCGAGCGCGCAAACCGTCTGCAGGCGCCGGCCGGCGCCGAGGCGGTCGCCTGAAAACGGGCAGAGGAGCCTCGCCCGCCGACTAGAATCTGTTGCAGCCATGCGCACGATCTGGAACGGCTCCATCAGCTTTGGCCTGGTCAACATCCCGATCGGGCTGGCGCTCGCGACGCAACGTTCGGACATCGCGTTCCGCACGCTTCACCGCGAGTGCGGCACGCCGATCAAGCAGAAGCGCTGGTGCCCGTTCCACGAGCGGGACGTCGAGCCCGAGGAGCTCGTCAAGGGCTGGGAGTTCGTCAAGGGGGAGTTCGTCTTCGTCGAGGAGTCCGATCTCGAGGCGGTCGCGCTGCAGCGGTCGCAGTCGATCGAGATCCTCCGCTTCGTCCAGCTCGCCGACGTCGATCCGGTCTACTTCGATCGCACGTACTACCTCGCGCCCGCGTCCGGTGACGCCGCCCGGCGCCCGTACGTGCTGCTCCTGCGGGCCATGACCGAGTCGGGCATGGCGGCGATCGGGAAGTTCGTGCTGTGGGGCAAGGAGAATCTCTGCTTGATCCGGCCGCACGGCGACTCGCTCGCGCTCGAGACGCTGTTCTTCGCCGAGGACGTGCGCTCGCGTGCCGAGATCGAGGAGGCCGTGGCCGAGACCGACGTGCAGGCGGCCGAGCTCGAGCTCGCGCAGCAGGTGATCCAGAGCCTCGTCGGCGAGTTCCAGCCGGAGGAGTTCGAGAACCATTACCGCGGCGAGCTGCGCGAGATGCTCGAGGCCAAGCTCGCGGGCCAGGAGATCAAGCGGCCGGAGCCGGTGCCGGAGACGCCCGTCGTCGACCTCATGGAGGCGCTGCGCCGCAGCGTCCAGCAGGTGAAGGAAGACGAGAAGCCGAAGGCCGCAGCGAAGAAGCGCGCGCCGCGCTCCAGGGCTGCCGCCAAGAAATAGCCTCCGGAACGGCGACGCGCGGGCAAGGCCCGCGCGTCTGAACGCTCGCTCCGCCCGTGGACGGAGCCCGGAGCTACGGGGTCAGGCCGCCTGTGTGGCGGTCGACGAGCCGCCCATCGCCTGGAGCTGTGCCTGGAACAGGGTCTTGTCGATCTTGCCCTGGTAAATGGGCACACCTTCCTCGACGCACACCCGGATGACTTCCTGGCGGTCGAGGCCGATCTCCTTCGACAGCTCTTCAGGCGTCAGGTGGTTCGCCATCGGATTACCTCCTGTGAGAACGAAAAAGCCCGACCGGCGCGATCGCCGGACGGGCTCGAAAAACCGTCTGGTACTGCGTGGGCGGGAATCAGCGGGCCCGCCTCCCCGAATACCGCATGGCTGAAGAATACCCTGCCGCCGTGACGTCCGACAAGCACACGCTCGCGGGCTTCGAGGAACGGCGCGCGAGCGTCAAGGGCGTCGACGTCCGCTACTTCGTCGCGGGCGCGGGCGACCCGCCCGTCGTCCTCGTCCACGGCCTCGGCGGGGCGGCGGCGAACTGGGTCGCGGTCGCGCCCGACCTCGCCAAGCGCCACCGCGTCGTCGTGCCCGACCTGCCGGGCCACGGCGGGTCGGCAGGCGTTCCGGGGCTGCCGAACCTCGCGCCCTTCGCCGAGATCGTGCACGAGCTCGCCCGGCGGGAGAGGGCGCTGCCTGCCCTGTTCGCCGGCCACTCGCTCGGCGCGGTCGTGGCCGTCCGGCACGCAGTCCGCTATCCGGAGGAGACGCTCGGCATCGTGCTGGCCGGCGCGGCGGGCATCCGCTCGACCACACGGACGGCCGAGGTGCTCCTTTCGTTGACGGCCCTCGTCCAGCCCGGCCGGCGCCTCGCGCCGTACCGCGCGCGGATCGCGTCGAGCGCCCGGCTGCGCACGGCGGTGTTCGGCGGGTGGGGCGCCAGCGACCCCGCAGCGCTCGACCCGGGCGCCGCAGACGCGCTTCTCGTTGACGTGCCCCTGCACACCGACGTTGCGGGCGCCTCGTCCGCGCTCGTGCTCGACGACGTCCGCCCGCTGCTCGGCCACGTCCGCTGCCCGGCGCTCGTGCTCTGGGGCGACTGCGACACACAGGTGCCGCTCGAGGACGCGTTCGTCTACGCGCGCGCGCTCGGCGCCGAGCTGCGCGTGCTCGCCGACTGCGGCCACCTGCTCGTCGTCGAGCGTCCCGCGGAGTGCCTCGACGCGATCGAGGCCCTCACTCCGGCCTAGATCGGATTCGGGAGCTCGAGGAACTCCCACGGCAGGCCGAAGTGCTCGCCGATCACGGCCGCCAGCGCCTGCACGCCCAGCCGCTCGGTCGCGTAGTGGCCACCGGCGACGAAGTGGATGCCGAGCTCGCGTGCCGAGTGCAGCGACGGCTCCGCCGGCTCGCCGGTCAGAAAGAGGTCGTAGCCCTCGTCAGCCGCCTGGGCGACGTACCGCGCCGCCCCGCCCGAGATGATCGCGACCCGCGTCACAAGCGGCGGGCCCTCCAGGAACGCCGTCGGCTCCCGACCGAGCCGCTCCGCGACCCGGGCCGTGAACGCCTCCGGCTCGAGCGGCTCGGCCAGACGCCCGCCGACGCCGAGGCCGGCGAACGGCCCCTCGACCTCGACGCCGAGGTCGCGTGCGAGCAGCGCGTTGTTCCCTATCTCCGGGTGCGCGTCCAGCGCCAGGTGGTAGGCGGCCAGCGTCGTTCCTGACCGGAACAGCGCCTCGAGCTTGTGCCGCATGCGGTCGTCGATCGTCCGCGGCTCGTTGTCCCAGAGCAGCCCATGGTGGACGACCAGGAGGTCGATCCCGGCCGCAGCCGCTCGCTGGAACAGTTCGAGTGAGGACGAGACCGCGCAGCCGACCTTCGTGACCTCATCGGCCCCGGCGACCTGCATGCCCATCGGTCCGTAGTCGGGGAAGGAGCCGAGGTCGAGCAGCTCGTCGGCGAAGGCGATCACGTCGTCGCGGCGCGCCACCGCGCCATCGTACTGAGGGGCCGGTCAGGCCATGACCGCCTCCTCCATCGGCGTCTCGGCCTCGGCGCGGGGCCGCGCGATGAACTCGACCCGGCTCGCGCTGACCTCCACTGCCCGGCGCTGCTTGCCGTCCTCGTCTGTCCAGGCGCTACTGCGCAGCCGGCCCTCGACGCCGACGAGGTGGCCCTTCACGAGGTACTCGTCACAGAGCTCCGCCTGCCTGTCCCAGACGGAGACACGGACGAAGTCGGCCGCGTCCTCCTTCGTCGGGCGATTGATCGCGAGCAGGAACGACGCCACCTTCTTGTCGTCCGCGATCTCGCGCAGATCGACGTCCGAGGCCAGGTTTCCGACCAGCGTGACCGTGTTCACAAGCCCTCCTTCGTTGTCTTTATGAGACAACGTAGCGGGGGAGGTGTGACCTGTCTGTGCCGGATGCGTGGCGGGAGTGTGACCGTCTCCGGGCTGCGCTACGCTGTGACGGCTCGGGGTGTGGCGCAGCCTGGTAGCGCGCTCCGTTCGGGTCGGAGAGGTCCCCAGTTCGAATCTGGGCACCCCGATACATGAGGGGAGCCACTGGCTCCCCTCGCTGTTTTCCGGCCCGGCGTGTGAGAGTGGGTTTCGACCGCTGCGCCCCAGGAGAGGTGGTGCTGTGCGCTTTCGTCCCGGAGCCAAGCTCGACAGCGGCCAGGTAACGGATGTCCGCGGCCGCGGCGTCGGCGGGCCGGTCGCGATCGGCGGCGGCGGCATCGGGCTCGTCGTCGTCGTCATCTACCTGCTCCTCCAGGCCTTCTCAGGCGGCGCGGGCGGCGGCGGCACCCTCGGCGGCCAGCTCTCGTCGCTCGACGGGCAAACGGTCGGCCGCGGCGACACGGCCGCCGACCTGTCCCAGTGCCGGACGGGCGCCGACGCGAACCGGCGTGACGACTGCCGCATCGTCGGCGTGGTGAACAGCGTCCAGAAGTTCTGGGCCGGCGTCTTCGCGCGCAGCAACCGCACGTACAGGTACGTGGATACCTACCTCTTTAACGACTCGATCGACACCGGCTGTGGCACCGCCACCTCGCAGGTCGGCCCCTTCTACTGCCCGGCCGACAAGCACGTCTACATCGACCTCGGCTTCTTCCAGGACCTGAAGGACCAGCTCGGTGTCCAGCCCACTCCGTTCGTCGAGGCGTACGTGCTCGCACACGAGTACGGCCACCACGTCCAGGACCAGCTCGGCGTGCTCGACGCGATCCGGGGCGACACGCAGGGCCCGGAGAGCAAGGGCGTCCGCTCGGAGCTGCAGGCGGACTGCTACGCGGGCGTCTGGGCGGCGCACGCCGTCGACACCGGCCTGATCGAGCAGCTGACGCAGCAGGACATCAACCAGGGCCTGGACGCGGCTGCGGCGATCGGCGACGACCGCATCCAGGAGCGCACGCAGGGCCAGGTCGACCAGGAGACCTGGACGCACGGGTCGTCCGAGCAGCGCCGCCGCTGGTTCTCGCGCGGCTACGAGACCGGCAAGCCGGCAGCCTGCGACACGTTCTCCGGCTCGATCTAGTCGATCGCGCGGAGCCACGGCCGGGTGAGCGGCAGCGCGGTCAGCACGGCCGACACGGCCGCCCCGCACGCGATCAGCACGTCGGCCGGCGCGACGCTCGCGACGACTGCGGACAGCGCGAGCCCGAGCGGCATGAGCCCGAACGAGCCGAAGAAGTCGAGCGACACGACCCGCGAGAGCAGCTGGTCGGGCACGAGCTCCATCAGGATCGTCTCCCAGATCGCGATCGCGAACCCGATGCAGACGCCGCGCACGGCCGCGAGCCCGCCGGCCAGCCAGTACCAGGGAGAGAGCGCGAAGCCGACGAGCGCGAGGCTGTTGACGACGAAGAGCACGTAGCAGAGCACCCCGCGGCGCCGCCGCGGCTGCAGCTGGCCGAACGCGAGCGTCCCGAGCACGGTGCCGACGCCGAGCAGCGTCGTCAGCAGTGCGTACGACCCGACGCCTCGGTGCCACTGGCCTTCCACGAGCTTCGGGAGCAGCACCTGCTGTGGCGCGAGCTGGAGCATCAGCACCAGGGCGAAGAGCCCGATCGTGACCCAGAGCCACGGCACCCCTGCGACGTAGCGCGCGCCGCTGGCGATGCCGCTGAACGTCCCCTCGGACGCCTCGGTGGCGAAGCGCCGCGGCCGCGTCTTCCAGACGAGCGTCGCCGAGACGAGGAACGACGCGGCGTCGACCGCGAACACGGTCGCCGAGCCCGCCGGGGCGTAGAGCAGCCCGGCGATCGCCGGCCCGAGCAGGATCGAGCCCCAGCGGGCTACCCCGATCAGCGAGTTCGCGGAGGCGATCATCGGCCGGTCGACGACCAGCGGCACCATGCCGCCGAACGCCGGGTAGAACAGGCCGTCGCCGAGCCCCATCGCGACGGCGAAGACGACGATCCACCCGAAGGTCAGGTGGCCGCTCGCGTCGACCAGCGCGAGGCCGGCGACGGCGAAGAAGCGGGCAACATCGGACAGGATCATCATCCGGCGCCGCGAGAAGCGGTCGGCGAGCGCACCGCCGACGAGCACGGTCGCGAGCAGGGCGACCGACTGGCAGACGAGGACGATCCCGAGCTTCGACGACCCCACGAGGTCGAACGTCAGCCACGCGAGCGCCGTGACGAACGCCGCGTCGCCCACGAGCGAGATCGCCTGGCCTCCGAACAGCAGCCGGAAGTCCCGGTGCTGCAGGGCCTCGAACGCCCGCACCCGCCGCCGCTCCAGGGTCTGCTCCACCCGTCAAAGCTATCCTCGGCCTCGATGGGGGACAGTCTTCGCGTCGCGTGCGTGCAGATGACCAGCGGCCCCGACAAGGCCGCGAACATCGAGCACGCCGAGCGCCTCGTCGCGGACGCGGCCGCAGCCGGCGCCGACCTCGTCGTCCTGCCGGAAAAGTGGAACGCGATCGGCCCGCCCGAGGTGCTGCACGCCGCGGGCGAGCCGCTCGACGGCGGCGAGTCCGTCGAGGCGATGAGCGGCTGGGCCGCGCGGCACGGGATCACGCTCGTCGGCGGTTCGATCACAGAGCGCCGGGAGGGCCGCGAGAAGCTCAGCAACACGTCGCTCGTCTTCGACCGCGACGGTGAGCTCACGGCCGTGTACCGCAAGATCCACCTGTTCGACGTGGACGTCGGCGGGCGCTCGTACCGCGAGTCGGACGCGGAGGAGCCCGGCGACGAGGTGGTGGTCGCCGACGCAGAGGGATGGAGGATCGGGCTGAGCGTCTGCTACGACGTCCGCTTCCCCGAGCTGTACCGGATCCTCGCGCTCGAGGGCGCCGAGCTCGTCACCGTGCCGGCCAACTTCACGCTGTACACGGGCAAGGACCACTGGCACCTGCTCCTTCGGGCGCGGGCAGTCGAGAACACGTACTTCGTGGCCGCCGCGGCGCAGATCGGCGAGCCCTGGCCGGGAAAGCCGAGCTACGGCCGCTCCCTCATTGCAGATCCGTGGGGGATCGTCGTCGCCGAGGCGCCCGACGAGCAGACCGTCGTCGTCGCGGACGTCGACCGCGCGCGGCTGCGCGCCGTGCGCGAGCAGCTCCCGTCCCTGGCGAACCGCCAGGCGGGTGCCTACCGGTGGTCCATACCGGCCTAGGCTGGCTCGAGGTCGCGCGCTGGCTGCTGGAGGCCGCTTGACGCTCCGGGCTGTCCTCTTCGACGTCGACTTCACGCTCGCGCGGCCCGGCCCGGAGCTCGGCCCGGAGGGCTATCGCCGGATGGGCGAGCGCTTCGGGCTGACGCTCGATCCCGCGCGCTATGACGATGCCCGCGCCGAGGCCCGCGAAAGCCTGCAGCACCATCCCGAGCTGCACCACGACGCCGAGATCTGGGTCGCCTTCACCACCGACATCATTCGCGGCATGGGCGGCAGCGATCCCGCGGCCCGCGAGGCCGCCCTCGAGATGACGCGCGCCTGGGACGTGCACGCGAACTTCGACCTCTACGACGACGTCCTGCCGGTCCTCGCCCAGCTGCGGGAGGCGGGCCTCAGACTCGGCCTCGTCTCGAACAGCGGCCGCGACCTGGACGAGTTCCTCGCACACCACGCACTGCCCGTCGACGCCGCGCTGACATCCGGCGCGCACGGGCGCACGAAGCCGCACGGCAGCATCTTCCGCGCCGTGCTCGAGCGGCTCGGCGCCCGGCCCGACGAGGCTGCCATGGTCGGCGATTCGCTCGAGGACGACATCGAGGGCGCCCGGGCGATCGGCATGCAGGCCTTCCTACTCGACCGCGACGGCCGGTATCCCGGCCGGGAGAACCGCCTCCCGGACCTCTACGCGCTTCCCGCGGCGCTCGGCGTGCCCGCCTGAAGGAAGTACGATGCAAGCGCATTGCCCGGGTGGGCCATCTGGCTGATCATCGCGGCGGCGCTCGCCGCCGGCGAGGTTGCGACCTCGGGCCTGTTCATTCTCGGGCCGCTCGCCGTCGCCGCGCTGCTCGCGGCGATCGCCTCCGCGGTCGGGCTCGGCATCCTCGCGCCCTTCATCGTCTTCATCGCGGCCGCCATCGGGTCACTCTGGCTCCTGCGGCCGATCGCGCGGCGCCACGTGCGCATGCCGGCGGCGATGCGGAGCGGGACGGCCGCACTCGTCGGCGGGCGGGCGCTCGTGCTCCAGCGGGTCGACGCGCACGGCGGCCAGGTCAAGATCGGGGGCGAGGTCTGGAGCGCGCGGGCGTTCTTCGACGAGCAGGTGATCGAGCCCGGCTCGAACGTGGAAGTGGCAAAGATCGAGGGCGCCACGGCGCTCGTCTTCGAATAGGAGGAATTCGAGGTGCTCGCAGCACTGATCGTGTTGGCAGTCATCGTCTTCGTGGTCGTCTTCACGCTCTGGCGGACGGTTCGCATCATCCCGCAGGCACACGCCACGGTTGTGGAGCGGCTCGGCCGCTACCACCGCACGCTGAACGCCGGGATGACGATCGTGATCCCGTTCGTCGACCGGGTGAAGCCGCTGATCGACCTGCGCGAGCAGGTCGTCTCGTTCCCGCCGCGGCCGGTCATCACCGAGGACAACCTCGGCGTCGAGATCGACACCGTCCTCTACTTCCAGGTCACAGACCCCAAGTCGGCGACCTACGAGATCGCCGACTACATCGCCGGGATCGAGCAGCTGACCGGCACGACTCTGCGAAACGTGATCGGATCGATGACGCTCGAGCAGACGCTCACCTCGCGCGACCAGATCAACGGCCAGCTGCGCGGCGTCCTCGACGAGGCGACCGGGAAGTGGGGCATCCGTGTCAACCGCGTCGAGCTGAAGGCGATCGATCCGCCGGCCTCCATCCGCGAGGCGATGGAGAAGCAGATGCGCGCCGACCGCGACAAGCGCGCGGCGATCCTCACGGCCGAGGGGACGAAGCAGTCGCAGATCCTCGAGGCGCAGGGCTCCAAGGAGAGCGCGATCCTCAAGGCCGAAGGGCAGCGACAGGCGGCCATGCTCCAGGCGGAGGGCCAGTCGAAGGCGATCGAAACGGTCTTCAAGGCCATCCACGAGGGCGACGCCGACCCGAAGCTGCTCGCCTACCAGTACCTGCAGATGCTCCCGCAGATCGCCCAGGGCGACTCGAACAAGATCTGGATCATCCCGAGCGAGTTCACCGACGCGCTCGGCCAGCTGGGCAGCGCCATCGGCAGCCGCTCGAGCTCGGCGCCGAAGGAGATCGAAAGCGGGGAAGAGAAGGGCTAGCGGGCCAGCTCGGCCCGCCACGCCTCGGTGTGCTCGCCGAGCGCGGGCGCGACCGGGGCCTCGGACGGCGGCAGCGCCTCGGCGAGCGTCGCCACCGGGCCGGCGCAGACGTCCTCGCCGTCGAACAGCTCCAGCCACTCGGCGAGCGGCCGCGCGGTGAAGACGGCGGCCAGCTCGGCCGCCAGCGCCTCCTGGTCGGCGTCGCCCTGACGCGCTGCCAGCTCGGGGCGGCCGATCAGCTCGCACAGGCGCGCGAAGAACTTCGGCTCGAGCGCGCCGACGGTCAGGTGGCGCCCGTCGGCGGTTGCGTAGATGCGGTAGCAGGCCAGCGCGCCGGTCAGCAGCGGCCGGTCGTCGTGCTGCCGGTAGGAGACGAGGCGGCGCGCGTTGTCCGTCATCGACACGACGAGCCGGGCGCCGCGCCCCGTGTGTGCGCGCTCGAGCAGCGCCGCGAGGATCTCCGTGACGGCGCCGAGCGCGCCGGCGGCGAGGTCGGCGATCGGCATCGGCGGCAGCGCGGGCGCGGTGTCGGCGAGCATGCCGGCCCAGCCCAGGTAGTTGAGGTCGTGACCGGCGCGGTCGTCCCCTTCGCCGAAGCCCGTGATCGAGCAGTAGACGGCCGACTCGGGCACGTCCCTGGGGCCGACGCCCAGGCGCTGGGCAACGCCGGGGCGGAAGCCCTCGAGCACGACGTCGGCGCGCGCGAGCAGCCCACGGGCCAGCTCCGGCGACTCCTTCAGGTCGCAGACGACCGACTCCTTGCCCGCGCACAGAGCGGCGTGCCAGGCCGGCGCGAGCGTCCGCGTCGGGTCGCCTTCCGGCGGCTCGACGCAGACCACGCGGGCGCCCAGCCGGAGCAGCTCGCGGCTTGCGAACGGCCCGGGCAGGTACCGCGTGAGGTCGACGACGAGCAGGTCGCGCAGGGGCTCCACGGCCGGCGAACGTACTACAGTCCTTGCATGGCCACGTCGACTGACCGGTCAGTCAGCGAGAAGCGCCGGCAGATCCTCGAGGCCGCCGTGCGGGTGTTCGCCCGCGACGGGTACCACACGTCCCGGGTCGGGGACGTGGCCGCGGAGGCCGGCGTCGCCCACGGGCTCGTGTACCACTACTTCGCGTCGAAGTCGGCGCTGCTCGAGGCGGTGTTCACGGAGACGTGGGACGGGCTGCTGGAGGCGATCGGCCGCGTCGAGGAGGCGGGCGGCCCGGCGCGCGAGCAGCTGCGCCAGGTCGCCGCGATCGTCCTGCGCACGTGGCGGCATGACCCGGACCTCATCCGCGTGCTCGTGCGCGAGGTCGCGCGGAGCCCCCAGGTGCAGGTGCAGGCGGACGCGATCGGCGAGGTGCTGGCGCCGATCCAGCGCATCGTCGAGCGCGGCCAGGCGGCCGGCGAGCTGCGCGGCGACCTCGACCCGCGGCTGGCCTCGTGGATCGTCTGGGGTGCGCTCGAGGAGCTGCTCACCGGCTGGGTGCTCGGCCGGCTGCCGGACGGCGACGACGACGTCGCAGCCGCGGAGCGCACCGTCACCGACATATTGGCGCAGGGGCTCGTGCGTTAGGGAATACACGGCGCGACGCGCCCCGTGGTGATCCCGAAGCCCCAGATCTTGTCGTTGACGATGTAGAAGGCGTTGATGACGTTCAGCCGGATGACGTTCACGACGGTGTAGCTCCCGCATGTCGTCGGGGGGAGGGCGTCGTAGCGCTGCGCGACGACGGCCGACGGCGCGCCGATCGTGATGCGGCCGGGCGTGTGCCAGCCCGGCGGCGCCCAGTGCGTGAAGATCGCGACGACGCGGCCGCGAAGGAACATGACGCCCGCACCCTCGGGGTGGTACGGGCGGTAGTTGAAGTACCACGTCAGGTCGGCGCAGCCCCGGCAGACGCCGTACGCCGAGCCCCATGCGTGCCGTACCTGCGACTGCGTCATGCCGATACGGAGGCCGCCGAGGCTGACGCCGGGGACGAACAGCCCGGCCCGCGGCGGAGCGGCGGCTGCCGCGGAGGCGAGTGCCAGGGCGGCGGCGGCGACGGCGACGAGGCGCACCGCCAGAGCGTACGTAGGATCGCGGCCGTGCCGGAGACGCTGCCGTGGAGCTGGTACACGGACCCGGAGCTGCTGCGGCGGGAGCAGGAGCGCGTCTTCGCCCGGTCGTGGCAGTACGCGGCGCGGGCCGACCAGGTGGCGGAGCCGGGCGCCTACGTCGCGACGCGCGCGGGGCAGCTGCCGGTGGTCGTCGTCCGCGGCCATGACGGCGAGCTGCGGGCGTTCGTGAACGTCTGTCGGCACCGCGGCTCGCTTGTGTGCGAGGGGGAGGGGCGGCGCGAGACGCTCCAGTGCCCGTACCACGCGTGGACGTACGACCTGGACGGCTCGCTGCGCGCGGCGCCGCGCGCGGATCGGGAGCCGGGGCTCTCGACCGAGGGGCTCGGTCTGCTGCCGGTGGCGATCGAGACCTGGGGGCCGTTCGTGTTCGTCAGCCCGGACCCGGGCGAGTCGCTGGCCGACACCCTCGACGACGTGCCCGAGCAGCTGGCGGCGGGCGGCGTGGACGTCGATGCCCTGCGCTTCCATCACCGCGCCGAGAGCACGTACGAGGCGAACTGGAAGCTCTGCGCCGAGAACTACCTCGAGTGCTACCACTGCGCGGTCGCGCACCCCGGGTTCTCCCGGGTCATCGACGTCTCGCCCGACGCCTACGGCCTGCGCACCGGACGGTGGACGATGAGCCAGACCGGCGATCCGCGCGGCGGCGCGGGGAATCGCCTCCCGCAAGGTCAGTTCCACTTCGTCTTCCCGAACACGGCGATCAACGTCATGCCGGGCGAGCCGAACCTGTCGATCGGCCCGATCGTGCCGCTTACCCCCGAGCGGACGTGGCGCTCGCTCGACTACTTCTTCGCGCCCGACGCGGACGAGGGCTGGATCGCCGACTTCCTCTCCCTCGACGACCAGGTCGGGCGGGAAGACACCGTGCTCGTCGAGCGCGTCCAGCAGGGCGTGCGGGCCGGAGCGATCGCCCACGGACAGGCGCTGCCGCGGTCGGAGCAGCTGGTCGTGCACTTCGACAGGCTGCTGCGCGAGTCAGTCGGGGAGTAGCGGCACGGTCAACCCCTGAGAGCGGCCGAGCAGCACGGCCCGCGTGATCGCGTCCACGCCGAAGCGCTCGCGCACCTCGTCGAGCACGGCGTCGAGGGCCGCCCTATCGCGATCCAGGGGCAGCGCGAGCTGGCCGTCGTCGTCCAGGTTCGCGACGGTGATGCCGACGAGCGTGATGCCCTCGCGCTCGATCGTCGGCATCGCGGCCGCCAGCAGGCCGCGTGCGGCGGCCAGCACCGTGCGCGTCTCGTTCGTCGCCTCGACGAGCGTGTGCGAGCGCGTCGCGCGCGAGAAGTCGTCGAAGCGCAGCCGGAGCACCACGGTTCGCGTCAGCCGCCGCGCGGTGCGGAGCCGGCGCATGACCCGGTCGACCAGGCCGATCAGCGTCGAGTCGATGAACTCGGGCGTCCACGGGCCACGGCCGAACGCGCGCTGCGATCCGATCGACCGTCGCCGCGGGCGCGTCCGTACCCGGCGCGGGTCGCGGTTGTGCGCGAGCGCGTGCAGGTGGTGGCCCGATGTGCGGCCGAGGATCGAGACGAGCGTGCCCTCCTCCATCCGTGCCACGTCGCGCACGGTCGTGATGCCGAGCCGGTGCAGGCGCCCCGCCGTCGCCGGCCCGACGCCCCAGAGGGCCTCGACCGGCAGCGCATGGAGGAAGGCGAGCTCGCGCTCGATGGGCACCTCGAGCAGCCCGTCGGGCTTCGCGACGCCGCTCGCGACCTTGGCGAGGAACTTCGTCCGCGCGATCCCGACCGTGAGCGGCAGCCCGACCTCCTCGAGTACGCGCCGGCGCAGCCGCGCGGCGATCTCGACCGGCGTGCCGGCCATCCGCCGCATCCCGCGCACGTCGATGAACGCCTCGTCGATCGACAGCGCCTCGACGAGCGGCGAGGTGTCCTCGAACACGCGGTAGACGGCCCTGCTCGCCTCCGAGTAGGCGTCCATGCGCGGGCGGACGACGGTCGCGCCGGGGCAGAGGCGGCGCGCCTCGCGCCCGCCCATGGCCGTCCGTATGCCGAATGCCTTCGCTTCGTAGCTGGCGGCGAGCACGACCCCGCCGCCGACGATCACGGGGCGGCCGCGAAGCCGCGGGTGATCGCGCTGCTCGACCGAGGCGTAGAACGCGTCGAGATCCGCGTGCAGGATCGTCGCCTCCCGCATCGAACATATGTTCGCACAGCTAGGGCCGGTCGTGCTCGAACGGGAGCGTCATCGTCCCGCAGCGCTCCGGCTCGATCAGCAGCACGAGCCTGTCCCGCATCGGGAACGGCTGGCCCGTGTAGCGCATGGAGATCCGGTCGACGATCGCATTCGCGCGGTCACCCGTCAGCCGCTCGACGATGCGCCCCCGGATCCAGCAAGAGCGGTACGGGTTGCGGTCGTCGGTGACCGAGAGCGCGACCCGGCCGTCACGCTCGAGGTTGCGTGCCTTGCGCGTGCCGTCGCCCGTGAAGAAGGCAATCCGCCCGTCCTCGACGCCGATCCAGATCGGCACCGAGTGGGGCGACCCGTCGGGCAGAAGCGACGCGAGGTGCGCGAAGTTGCGCCCCCGGAGCAGCTCCTCGACCTCGAGCGGAAGCTCCACTACGCCGTGGCGGCGGCGAGCGGCGGCCCCCACGAGACGAGCGGCGACATCTCGCCTGTGTGGCCGTTCAGCCGCCGCAGCCCGAGTGCGTGCTCGGCCTGCATCATCTTGTGGATCTGCGTCGTGCCCTCGTAGATGATCGGGGCGCGCGCGTTGCGGAAGTACCGCTCGATGCCGTACTCCGCCGAGTAGCCGTACGAGCCGAACACCTGGATGGCGAGGTGCGCCGCCTTGAACGCCGACTCGGTCGCATGCCACTTCGCCAGCGACGTCTCGCGCGTGTTGCGCAGGCCCTCGTTCTTCATCCAGGCGGCCTGCATGACGAGCAGCTTCGACGTCTCGTAGCCCAGCACCATCTCGGCGATCATGTCCTGGACGAACTGGTACTTGCCGATCGGCTGCCCGAACGTCTCGCGCTCGCGCGCGTACTCCACCGAGCGCTCCAGGCACGCGCGGACGACGCCGACCGCGCCCGCCGCGACGGTGAAGCGGCCCTGGTCGAGGGCGTACATCGCGATCTCGAAGCCCTGGCCCTCCTCGCCGACCAGGTTCGCCGCCGGCACCTCCACGTTCTCGAAGAAGAGCTCGCCCGTCGAGCCGGCCCAGATGCCGAGCTTGTTCTCGGTGTCCCGCGTCGTGACGCCGGGCCAGTCGCGCTCGACGATGAAGGCCGAGATGCCCCTGTGCTTCGCGGCCGGGTCGGTCTTCGCGAACACCAGCTGGTGCTGGGCGACCGAGGCGTACGAGATCCAGTTCTTCTGCCCGTTCAGGACGTAGGTATCGCCCTCGCGCCGCGCGGTCGCCCGCATCGCGGCGACGTCGGAGCCGGCGGCCGGCTCGGTCAGCCCGAAGCAGGCGAGCTTCTCGCCGCGCGCCTGCGGCACCAGGTAGCGCTGCTTCTGCTCCTCGGTGCCGTAGCGCAGCAGCGTCGACGAGTTCAGCCCGACGTGGACGGAGATCAGCGTCCGGAACGCGGCCTCGCCGCGCTCGATCTCCTCGCACGCGAGCGCCTCCGACACGTAGTCGAGGCCGGCGCCGCCGTACTCCTCCGGGATGATGATCCCGAGGATCCCGAGCTCGGCCATGCCCTCGATCGCGCCCATGTCGAGGCGGTGCGCAATGTCGTTCTCGATGGCCACCGGCAGGACGCGCTCGTCCACGAACGCGCGGACGGTGTCCTGGATGAGCCGCTGCTCGTCGGTGAGCTCGAAGTCCACGAGGCGGAGGCTATACGCGCGCTGCCGCGTGCTGGTCGGCGACCCACATGCCGAGCAGGCCGCGGTAGTGGGCGACGAAGTGCTCGTGCTCGTGCTCGGGGAACGTCGCCTGCACCGTGGAGACGATCAGCTCGTCGAACTGCGCGCTCTCGACGTAGTCGACGGTCGCCTCGTCGAGGTGCGCGAGGTGCGTGTCGCAGAACTCGCGGTAGTGGTCGACGTCGAAGTAGTCCTCGGCCAGGCCGCGGTAGCCGTCCAGCTTCTCCTGGTACGTCAGGTCGTCGCGGTCGCCGATGTCGAAGTACGCGCGGGTGTTCTGGTTGAGGCGCATGCGCCTGCGTACGACGGTGCAGAAGGTGCACCAGCGAACGAGCGCCTTGATCGCCCACGGGAAGTAGTAGTGCAGCGAGGTGAGCGCGACGTCCGGCGACGCGTTGGCGTAGTCGATGGGATAGACGACGCCGTCCTTCACCAGCGTCTCGCAGGAGTTGAACTCCCAGCGGAAGAAGGCGTTGACGAGCCGGGAGATCGCGACGACCTCCGCGCCCACGTCCGGCGAGAGGAAATCGTGGGCGACCGAGTAGCGCGCGTGCAGCGGGACGGACGGGTCGTACCGCATGACCATCGTCTCGGCGCCGATGGAGAGCGAGCGGACGAAGACGTCGAAGTCCTCGACGGACGCCTGCAGATGCATGATCCGCTCGCCGGACGCGTCGTACACCGAGTGCAGCTCGTCCGGCGACGCGACGCGCGTGACGCCGACCCACTGGCCGCCGTCGAACGGCTTCATGAAGAGCGGGAAGCCGATGTGCCCTGCGATCGCGTCCAGGTCGAACGGGGCGTTGTACCGCGACGCCATCGCCTCCCAGCGCGCCGTCGCCGACTCGAAGCGCACGGAGCGCGGCGGCTCCTTGTGCGGGATCAGCCACGTCTCGGGGACCTTGAGGCCGAGCCGCATCATCGCGCAGTAGGCCGAGTGCTTTTCCATCGCCTGGAACGTGAACGGGTTGTTCAGGAGGTACACGTCGTCCATCAGCGAGATCTTCTTCAGCCACTCGCGCGGCACGAAGTACCACCACGCGAGGCGGTCGATGACGAGCGCGTGCCGCGGCCGGTAGCGCAGGTCGAACGGCTCGTTCATGACCCGCTCGGTCGTCAGCTCGTGCGTCTCGCCGCCGTGCTGGATGGGCCCGACGCGGCCCAGCAGGTGCTCGAACGCCGTCGGCCAGTCGTCCTCGGTGCCGAGCAGCAGGCCGATCAGGTGAGAGGGCACACGCCGTTTCTACCCCAACGACGGAGACGGAACCAGGGCCGCGTCACGGTGCGCTGACCAGGCAGGCGTCGTGCGACGACGCCGCGACGCGCTCGCGCAGGGACACGCGCCCGCGCCGGTCGAGCACGCAGAGCGTCCCGCGCGTCAGCGACGGGGTCAGCACCACGCCGCCGGCCGCCTGGACGTTGAACGAGCCGAGCGGCACGTCGGTCGTCCGTAGCAGCCTTCCGTCGCCCAGTGAGAAGACGCGGACGACGCCGTCGTCGCCGCTCGACACGAACGCCTCGCCCCCGGCGAAGGTGACGTGCTGCGGCGTCGCGCCCGCCGACAGGCGCCGCACCACCGCGCCGCGCTCGTAGACCAGCACCGTCCGGTGGTGGTCGTCGCCCGACGTCACCCAGACCCGCCGCCCCGAAGGCTCGAAGCCGACGTCGTGGACGAGGAACGGCGTCGTCAGGAAGCGGACGAGCGCCGGCTTCCGCGCGACGTTCAGGACGGCGATCCGCTCGGCGCTCGAGCCGAGCGCGACCCACAGCGCCTGTCCCGAGAGGCTCACGTGCCGCGCCGGTCCGTAGACCGTCGTCCGCGTGAGCACCCGCCCGGCGGCGACGTCGACCACCGCCACCTCGCCGCGGCCCGAGTCGGTCACGTAGGCGAGGCGCCCGTCCGGCGAGCCGGCCGTGTAGCGCGGCTGGTCGAAGCCGCGGATGACGTGGCGCACGTGCAGCCCGCGCAAGATCGTCAGCGCGCCGGCGGCCGTGTGCGCGACCACTGCGTGCTCGCCGACTGTCTGGATGCTCCGCGGGCCGGGCAGCGTCGGGATCTCCTTCCTGATGCGCCCGTCCAGGCCGACCGCGAGCACACGGGACTCGGTGTCGGCGGTGACGAGCGCGACCGGCATGTCGGCGCCCAGCGCGTCGAGGTCGCGCACGAGCGCGACGGCGGCGGTCGCAAGCAGGAACCGGCGGCGGTTCACGCAACGGATACGGCGGCGCAGGCCCCGCAGGTCCGTCAGCAGAAGCGCGGCAGGTGGTGCGCGAGCTGCGCGCGCCACGACGGCCAGTCGTGCGGCACGTCGTGGCCCCAGAGGTCGAGCTCGTGGCGGATGCCCTTGGCGCCGAGCAGCCCGGCGAACGCCGTCGTGCTCGCGAGCGCGCCAGTCGTGTCCTCCCACTGGCCCTGGCCGCAGACGAGCAGGAGGTTGGCGTTGCCGCGGATCCAGTCGAGGTGGTCGCCCTCCATGTGCTGGACGTAGTCGGCAGGGTTGTTGAAGTAGGCGGCGTCGCCGCGGTCGCCCCAGCCGATCGGCGCGATGTCGTAGACGCCCGACTGGCAGATCGCCAGCGGGAACACGTCCGGCCGCCGCAGCGCGAAGTTGGCGGCGTGGAAGGCGCCGAAGCTCGGGCCGTTCACGATCAGGTCGGCGCGGCCGCCGGAGTCGTCGCGGATGAACGGCACGACCTGGTTGACGATCCAGTCCTCGTAGGCGCCGTGGCGAACCGCCCGCTCCTCCAACGGCAGGTGCTGCGCGTGCCAGCTCTCCGAGTCGAAGCTGGAGACGCAGTAGAGCTTGATGCGGCCGGCGTCGAGCAGCTCGCCGAGCTCCGCCACCATGCCGCGCTCCTCGTACTGCCACGCCGGCCCCTGCTCCGACGGGAACGCGAGCACGGGCCGGCCCCAGTGCCCGTAGGCGAGCACGGTGCCGTCCGCGCCGATCGCCGGGGCGTGGATCGAGACCTCGCGGCGGTTCACGTCCACGCTCGCAGCATGACCTCCGCGAGCGGGGCGAGCAGGTCGCGCCACGCCGTGAAGTTGTGCGCGTCGCGGCCGGCGACGAAGCGCGTGTCCCACCCCTGCGTCTCGAGCGCCTTCGCGACGGCGCGGTTGTTGTCGAGGTTCTCCTCGCCGCGGCCGACGGTGATCGTCACCGGCACGCGCGGCGGCGCCGCGCGGCCGTGGAGGACATGGCCGACGAAGCGGGCAATGCGGCCGAAGCGGCCGAAGCGCGACTCCTGCTTGTCCCAGCGCTCGCGGAAGAAGCTCGAGGACTGCAGGAAGAGCCCCCCCGCGACCTGGTGCTGCCAGTGCGCGTGCAGGGCGGCGAGGCCGCCGAGGCTCGCGCCCATGATCACCGGCCGCGTCCGGTCCGTCGGCAGCGCCTCCTCGAGGCGCGGCAGGAGCTCCTGCGCGAAGGCCCGCGCGTAGCGGGCGGACGCCGAGTAGATCTCGTTGCGGTCGGCCGGCTGGAGGAGCGCAGCGCGCAGCGGCGGCACGTCGCCGAAGGAGACGACATGGTCGAGGTAGCGGATCAGCAGCGCGAGCTCGGCGTACTCGGGGCCGTCGTGAGCCACGAGGAGGGGCAGCGGCTCGGCCGGGTCGGCGTCGGCGGGCGACCAGACGAGCGCCTGCACGGTGCCGAGCGCACGGACCGGCACCTCGAGCTCGCTCACCTCGCCCGGCGGCGACTCGTCGTCGAAGACCCATGCGGGCGGGTTGTAGGTCGGGAGCTCGACCACGGACTTCTCGCCGAACACGCCCGGCGCGCGGAGCGGGTTGGCCGGATCGGGGACGAGCCGCGGCTCGTGCCCGCGCGGGGTCAGCTCGAGCAGGTACTCCATCCGGTTCACGTCGGGCAGGCGAAAGTCGAGCTGCCACGTCCCGCGGCGCTGCCCGCGGCGGAACTCGACCCGGCGCGGCCGGTGCAGCTCGTGCGCGAGCGCGACGCCGGAGAGCGCGCGCGTCGGATCGGTGAAGCGGAACGTCACCTCGTTCGTCCCGACGAGCGGGCCCTGTGCCGTCGTCACTGCCACGGCGGGCGAGCTTAGGCGCAACCTGTGCATAACGTGAAGTCCGCGGCCGCGTAACCCCGGTCAATCCTCCGCGAACCTGCTCGTCCTATAACGATTCCGTGTCGAGCACCGCGACCGCGCTCCCGGAGGTCGCGGGCCGCCGATGGGCGGTCATCGGCCTCGCGACGCTCGGGGTCGCCCTCTTCGTGGCGGTCGGCCTGCTCGGCGTCGAGCGCTACGCCTGGAACTACTGGCTCTACCGCGGCTTCGCCCCGCCGCAGGACCCCGCCTACGTCACTGTCCACGGCACGACCCGGAAGATCGGCGTCGTCAGCCCGGCGCTCGGCCGCACGCAGCCCGCGTACGTCTACCTCCCGCCCGGCTACGCCGCGCACCCGCACCGGCGCTACCCCGTCGCCTACCTCATGCACGGGTTCCCCGGGCGGCCGCTCGCCTTCCTGCTCACCGTCCGCATGGGCGTGCTCGAGGACGCGCTGGCTGCGCGCCACCGCATCACGCCGCCGATCCTGGTCATGCCGTACGGCTCGACCGGCACCTTCACGGACAAGGAGTGGGCGAACGGCATCCATCCGCACGAGGGCTGGGAGACGTTCGTCGCGCGCGACCTCGTCCGCACGGTCGACCGCAAGTTCCGGACGATCCCGGGCGGACGGGGCCGCGCGCTGGCGGGGTTGTCGGAGGGCGGCTACGGCGCGCTGAACATCGGCCTCCATCATCCCGGCGAGTTCCGCGTGCTCGAGAGCTGGTCCGGCTACGCGCGCGCCGACAACGTCCATGCGATCTTCGGCGGCGAGCCTGCGCTGCTCGCGCGCAACACGCCGCTGACCACGCTCGCGCGCGCCGCACCGGCGCTCCGGCGCGCGCACACGTACGTCTGGCTGTACTCGGGCAGCGAGGATCCGCTGCGCGTCCAGAACGAGGAGTTCGCGAGCGAGCTCGCTCACCTCCATATCGCGCACCGCTTCCTGCTCTTCCCCGGCGGCCACAACTGGGCGGTCTGGCGCACGCATGCGCAGCAGGCGCTGCTCGCCGCGGCGCGGAGGCTCGCGCATGCGTAGCGCGCTGCGCGTCGCCGGCGTTGCCGCCGGCCTGCCGGCGGCGATCGCCGTCGCCGCCGCGGCGACGGGGTGGCTCTACGTTCTCGGCCCGCTGGGGGGTGTGCCGGGCCCGCGCATCGGCGAGGCGCTGCCGCTCGACGAGCTCGCGAAGCGGGGCGCCTCGCCGCTCGCGGTGTTCGTGCTCGTGTGGGCCGCAGCCGGCGCGGCGCTCGGGCTGCTCGCCCGGGCGCTCAAGGCCGACCGGCCGACCGCGGCCGTGCTGCTCGCGCTCGGCGTCGGCTTCTGGACCTACCTGACGTCCGGCGTGGAGATCGCGATCGTCCGGCAGATCCCGCCGAGTGACGCGTTCCACGCCGCCGCCTCGCTCCGGGCCGTCTACCTTCCGGCCGCGCTCGCGGGCTTCGCGGGCGCCGTCGCGGGCCGCAGACCGCGACGCTCGGCGCCGCGCGCGCCGCTCCTGCTCGCGGTGCTCGTGGGCGCGGTCGGGGGGCTCGGGGTGCTCGACGCCGTGCTGCCGCCCCACGGCGACAGCCTGCTCGCGTCGCTCGTCCCGGCGGGCGTCCGGCCGCTCGCGCACGCGCTCGTCCCGCCGCTCGGTCTGGCCCTGCTCCTCGTGGCGCGCGGCCTGGCGCGCCGGAAGCACCGCGCGTGGCAGCTCGCGCTCGTCCTGCTCGGCGCCGTCGGCACGCTGCACGTGCTGCACCGCTTCGACGAGGGCGCGATCGCCACCCTGATCGTCGCCCTCCTGCTCGTCGCGTTCCGGCACGACTTCACGGCGCGCGGAGACCCGCAGTCGCACCCGCGCGTCGTGCTGCACGCGGCCGCGTTCCTGGCCGCCATCTACGCGTACGGGGCGGTCGCGCTCTGGTGGAACCGGCTCGCCGCCGACCGCCCGTACACGCTCTCCTTCGCGACCAGGGAGACGACCGACGCGCTGCTCTTCCGCACGGCGCGCGGGTCGCCGCACCTCGCCGGCCCGGTCGGTGAGTGGTTCCCGGTGTCGGTCCTGCTGCTCGGCCTCGTCGCCACCGCCGCGATCGTGGCCGCGTGGCTCGCGCCGTGGCGGCACCGCGTTCGCCAGCAGGTGGACGAGCGCGAGGCGGTGCGGGCGCTCGTGCGTGCGTGGGGGATGGACACGCTCGCGCCGTTCGTGCTGCGCGGGGACAAGTCGTACTTCTTCAGCGACGACGGCCAGGCGTTCCTCGCCTACCGCGTCGTCGGCGGCGTGGCGATCGTCTCGGGTGACCCGATCGGGTCTCCGGACCTGTTCGACGGGCTGGTCGGGCGCTTCGCCGAGCACGCGCACGCCCGCGACTGGCGGATCGCCATCCTCGGCGCGTCCGAGCGGCGCCTCGAGCTCTACCGCACCCACGGCCTGCACGCGCTCTACCACGGCGACGAGGCCGTCGTGGACACCGCCGCGTTCTCCCTCGACGGCCGCGCGATCCGCAAGGTGCGCCAGTCGGTGCACCGCCTCGAGCGCGCCGGCTACCGCGCCGAGCTGCTCCACCCGCGCGAGATTCGCCCCACCGCTCCGGGAGAAGCTCGAGGCGATCGCGCGCGCATGGCGCGGCGCCGAGCCGAACCGCGGCTTCGTCATGGCGCTCGACGCGCTCTTCCGGCTCGACGACGAGGACGCGGTCTTCGCGATCGGCTTCGACCCCGACGGCGAGCCGGCGGGCTTCCTCCACTTCGCCGTCTCGCGCTGCGCCGCCGCTCTGTCGCTCTCGTCGATGCCGCGCCTGCGGACGACGCCGAACGGGTTCAACGAGTGGCTCGTCTGCGAGACGGTCGAGTGGGCGCGCGCGCAGGGCTACGAGCGCATCTCGCTGAACTTCGCGCCGTTCGCGGCGCTGCTCACTCCCGACGCCGAGCTCACCGCGGTCCAGCGCGCCGAGCGACGCGCCCTGCTCGCGCTCAAGGGCCACTTCCAGCTCGACAACCTGCTCATCTTCAACCGCAAGTTCCTGCCCGGCTGGGAGCGGCGCTTCGTGGTCTACGAGCGCCGCCGCGACCTGCCCCGCGTCGGCATCGCTGCGCTCGCCGCCGAGGCGTACCTGCCGTTCAGCGGGCGGAAGCGGGCGTGATCGCTGCCGGGCTCGCGCTGGCCCTCGTCTCGGCGTTCGCGCTCAACTGGGCGTTCTTCCGCCAGCACGACGTGGCCTCCGGGCTGCCGCCGCTCAGCATCCGCCGGCCGCTCGCCTCGCTGCGCGCGCTCTTCGGCAGCGCGCGCTGGCTCGTCGGGTTCTCGGTCGGGATCGCGGGGTGGGCCGCGTACGTCGCGGCCCTCCGGCTCGCGCCGCTGTCGCTCGTCCAGGCGACGGCGGCCGGCGGCATCGGCGTCCTGGCGCTGCTCGTGCGCGCGGGCGGCACACCCCTGTCGCGGCGCGAGAGCGTCGGGGTGATCTGGTCGGTCGCCGGGCTCGCTGCGCTCGGCGTGTCTCTCGCCGGCGGCGCGGCCGCCGGCTCCGAGGCCACTGCGACGTGGGTTGCGGCGTGGTGCGTCGTCTCGGCTGCCGCGGCCGGGGTCTCGGCGGGGCCGCTGTCCCGGGTTGTGGCGCCGGGCGCCGGCCTCGGTATCGCCGCCGGCGTGCTCTACGCCGCCGGTGACGTCGCCACCAAGCAGGCCGTGGCAGGCGGAGCGGAGCTCGCGTTCGTGCCGGTGCTGCTCGCCTGCCACGGGCTTGCGTTCGTGGCGCTCCAGCTCGGCTTCCAGCGCGGCGGTGCGCTCGCCACGGCGGGGGTCGCGACGCTCGCCACCAACGCGTTGCCGATCCTGGCCGGGACGACGCTCTACGCCGAGGGCCTGCCTGGCGGCGCGCTCGGGCTGCTGCGCCTGCTCGCATTCGGCGCAGTGGTCGTCGGCGCGGCGGCCATCGCCGGGCGCGGCGAGGCGCGCAAGGAGGCCCCGAGCTTGACCGCGGAGGTGGCCGTCCGTACGATTGACTGACGAGTCAATCGACCGTAGAGGAGGAAGCGGTGGCGACCATTGAAGACGCCGTCGCGACGGGCGTCTCGTTCGCCCTGTCCGACGAGCAGCGCGCGCTGCGCGAGCTGACGCGCGAGTTCGCCGAGCGTGAGATCCGGCCGCGCGCCGCGGAGTACGACGAGAACTCGACGCATCCGGCCGACGTCGTCGCGAAGGCGCACGAGGTCGGGCTGATGAACCCGCATGTCCCGCAGGAGTACGGCGGCCTCGGCCTGCCCGGCTTCGACGGGATGCTGATCAGCGAGGAGCTCGCCTGGGGCTGCGCCGGCATGGCCGTCTCGATCACGGCGAACACGCTGGGCTCCGGCCCCGTACTGCTCGCCGGCAGTGACGAGCAGAAGCGGGACTGGCTGACGCCGCTGCTCGAGGAGCCGATCCTCTGTGCCTTCGGGCTCACCGAGCCGGACGCCGGCTCCGACGTCGCCCGGATCAAGACGACCGCCGTCCGCCGGGGCGACGAGTACGTCCTCAACGGCTCGAAGACGTTCATCTCCAACGCGGGCCATGCCGCCTGGACGGTCGTGTTCGCCAAGACCGACCCGGCCGCCGGCCATCGCGGGCTGTCCGCCTTCATCGTGCCCATGGACGCGCCCGGCGTCGTCATCGAGCAGCACCTCGACAAGATGGGGCAGCGCTCGACCGACACCTCGGCGTTCTCGCTGACCGACGTCGTCGTCCCGGCGGCGAACCGGATCGGCGAGGAGGGGGACGGCTTCAAGATCGCGATGCAGACGCTCGACGTCACGCGGCCCGGCACGGCCGCCGGCGCAGTCGGCGTCGCCCAGGCCGCATACGAGCACGCCGTCGACTACGCGAAGCAGCGCGTCACCTTCGACGTGCCGATCGCGATGCACCAGGGCGTCAACTTCCTGATTGCGGACATGGCCACGGAGATCGAGGCGGCGCGCCTGCTCGTGTGGCAGGCGGCGTGGATGCTCGACTCGGGCTATGGCCGCAAGGCGACGCTGTACTCGTCGTTCGCGAAGCGGTTCGCCGCCGACACGGCGATGAAGGTCGCGACCGACGCCGTCCAGGTGCTGGGCGGATACGGCTACATCAAGGAGTACCCGGTCGAGAAGCTCATGCGCGACGCCAAGCTCTTCCAGATCTACGAGGGGACCTCCCAGATCCAGCGCCTCGTGATCGCGCGCGAGATCTTCATGCCCAGCGCGTAGAGGGTTGTCCACAACCGAAAGGAGCCCGGGCGGGCGTGGCTAATCTGTCGGCGTGGCTGTCGACGCGCGGGTTGGCACGGTCCCGGTCCGCCGTCGGCGGTCGGTCGGCGCGCGGGCCGCGCTCTGGACGGTGGCGGCCTTCGTCGCGATCGGGCTGGTCGTCACCGGGCTCGGCTTCGTGTACGCCGGCTCCTCCTCGACGCTGCCCGCGGGAACGAAGATCGCCGGCGTCGACGTCGGCGGCCTCTCGGCCACGGCGGCGACGCGCCTCCTCCAGCAGCGCGCCGACGCGGTCAGCGCCGTCCCGGTCGCCTTCACCGCCGGGCCGAAGCACTGGAACCTCTCGGCGAAGAAGCTCGAGCTCCAGGTCAACTGGCGCGCCGCCGTCGAGGCAGCACGCCAGAACGGCAACGGCTTCGGCCCCGTCCAGGGGCTGCGCCGCCTGAGCGTCCGCATCTTCGGCGCCGAGGTGACGCCTCAGACGCGCGTCTACGTGCCCGCCCTGAACTACTACGTCGACCGCATCGAGCGCTCGCTCGGCAGGAAGCCGCAAGACGCGGCGGTCGAGCTCCGGGGCCTGCACCCGGCGATCGTTCCGGCGCAGGACGCGATGACGCTCGACCGGGAGTCCGCGGAGGATGTCCTCGTCCGCGCCCTCTCCGGGTTCGAGCGCGGCCAACGCGTGTCGCTGCCGGTCGTCGTGCGCCCGGCGAAGGTGCAGGCTGCCCAGCTGCAGCGCGCCCTCGCCCAGACCCGCCTCGCCGTCTCGGCGCCGGTGCGGCTCGAGCTCGGGCAGCGCGCCTGGCGCCTGCCGCGCTGGCGCGTCGCCCAGCTGCTCCAGCTCCCCGCGGACGGCTCGCGCAAGCTCGCGGTCGGCGGTACCGCGGCCACCGCGTACTTCGAGAAGCTCGGGAAGCGCGTCGCGCAGAAGCCGGTGGACGCCGGCTTCGCGGTCCACACCAACGGGCGCGTCACGATCAAGCCCGCGCAGCCCGGTCGCGAGCTCGACGTGCGCGCGGCCGCCGCGGCCGTGCTCGCCGCCGCGCTCTCACGGACCGACCGCACGGCCGCGCTGACGATCGTCTCCGCGGCGCCGGAGCGGACGACCGCCGACGCGAGGGCGATGGGCGTCAACAAGGTCGTCTCGAGCTACGAGACCATCTACGGCGGCGACGCGAACCGCATCCACAACGTGCAGCTGGTCGCGCACCTCGTCGACGGCGCGCTGATCGCGCCCGGCAAGGAGTTCTCGTTCAACGCGACGACGGGTGAGCGCACGGCGGACAAGGGCTTCCTCGAGGCGCCCGTCATCGTCAACGGCGAGCTCCAGACGGGGCTCGGCGGCGGCGTCTGCCAGGTCTCGACGACCGTCTTCAACGCGGCGTTCGAGGCCGGGCTGCCGATCACGGCGCGCACGAACCACGCGCTCTACATCAGCCACTACCCGCAGGGCCGCGACGCGACCGTGAACTACCCGGACGTCGACCTCAAGTTCGTGAACGACACCGGCCACTGGCTGCTCCTGCGGACGTTCGTCGGCTCCTCGTCGCTCGTCGTCAACCTGTACGGGACGCCGACGGGCCGCAAGGTCGTGGCCGATACCGGCCCGTTGAACGTCACCGGCCCCGTGCCGCTGAAGCACGTGTCCGACCCGTCGCTCGCCACGGGCCAGCAGGTCATCCAGCAATACGGCCAGCCGCCGCGCTCGACGAGCGTGACCCGCACCGTCTACGCGCCGAACGGCAAGGTGCGCTCGAAGACGACGTGGTACTCCTCGTACCGCGGTGAGACGCAGATCGTCCTCGTCGGCACGAAGGGCAAGACGAAGCCGAAGGGCCAGGGCACGACCACGTCGTCGACGACCACCACGACGACCACCACCACGACGACGCCGTCTACGACGTCGTCTACGACGACGAACTAGCGCCGCTCGGCGGCGGTGATCGCCTCCGCCAGGTAGGCGGGCACGCGCGTCGGGACGAACGTCTTCGCGTCGACGCAAGCGTGGCCGGTCCATCCGTCCGCGATCACGTCGTCGCCTCTGGTCACGTGGTACTCGAAGCGGAAGCGGGCGCCGCGCACGCCGGTGCAGCGGACGCCGATCGTGATCGTCTCGTTGAAGCGGGCCGGCCCGAGGTAGCGCGCGTGCGCCTCGGTCGTCAGCGCCTCGACGCCGCGCTCCTGCAGGCCCGGGTAGCCGCCGTCGAAGCGCGCCAGGTAGTCGACCCGCGCGACCTCGAACCACACCAGGTAGGTGGCGTGGTGGGCGATGCCCTGTGCGTCCGTCTCGGCGAAGCGGACGCGCACCTCGGTGTGGAACTTGAACGTCTCGGTCATGTCACCTGATGATGGACGGACCCTATGCGACTCGATTTCGAGCAGCTCTTCCGGCCGGGCGGTGGCTCGGGGTTCCCGCGCATGCCGGCGATCGCCGCCGAGGGGATGGTCGCCACGAGCCATCCGCTGGCGACGCGAGCCGGGCTGCGCGTGCTCGAGCAGGGCGGCAACGCCGTCGACGCTGCGCTCGCCGCCGCGGCCGTGCTGCCTGTCGTCGAGCCGAACCTCAACGGCCTCGGCGGCGATTGCCTCGCCCAGGTCTGGGACGACGGCGAGCTCGTGGGGCTCAACGGATCGGGCCGTTCGCCGGCCACGCTCGACCACGGCGCCGTCGACCGCTTCGGGCCGCGCTCGGTCACCGTCCCCGGTGCGGTCGCGGCCTGGTTCGAGCTGAGCGCCCGTTTCGGGCGCCTCGGCCTCGACGAGGCGCTCGGCCACGCGGCCGACCTCGCCGAGCGCGGGGTCGTCGCGACCGCGCGGGTCGCGACGCTCTGGCAGCGCGCCGAGCGCGAGGGCCGAGCGCCGTTCCGAGCGCCGCAGGTCGGCGAGCGCTACCGCCTGCCCGAGCTGGCGGCCACGCTCCGGCGGGTCGCGGAGCAGGGGCCGGACGGCTTCTACCGGGGCGACGTGGCGCGGGCGATCGCGGCGGTCACGTGGCTGGAAGAGACCGATCTGGCCGCCCACCGGTCGGAGTGGGTCGAGCCGCTGCGCATGGCGTTCGGCGGCGTCGAGGTGTGCGAGCTGCCGCCGAACACCCAGGGCGTCGCCGCGCTCATTGCGCTTCGCCTGCTCGAGGGCGCCGACCCGCGCGACCTCGATGCCCGCGTGGGCGCCGTCGCGGCCGGCCTCGCGGCGGCACACGCGCACGTCGGCGACGAGCCGCTGCCGGACGGCTTTCTCTCCATGGCGTTCGAGCCGGGCGCTCCAGGCGGGGGCGCCGCGGGTGACACCACGTACCTCTGCGCCGTCGACGCCGGCCGCATGGCCGTCTCGCTCATCCAGAGCACGTACGAGGGCTTCGGCTCGGGGCTCGCGGCGGCCGGCGTCCCGCTCAACAACCGCGGCGCATGCTTCGTCGAGACCGAGGGCCATCCGAACCGGCTGGAGCCGGGCAAGCGCCCGTTCCACACGATCATTCCCGGGATGCTCCTGCACGACGGCCGTGCGTCGCCGTTCGGCGTCATGGGCGGCGCCATGCAGGCGCAGGGGCACGTCCAGGTCGTCGATGCCGTCGTCACGCTCGCCCACGACCCGCAATCGGCGCTCGACCGTGCCCGTTTCCGCGTCGAGGGAGACGGGACGGTGCGGCTCGAGCCGGGGCTCTGGGACCGCGCTGCCGAGCTCGAGGCGCGCGGCCGGCGCGTCGTACGCGCCGACGCGCCGTACGACTTCGGCGTCGGCCAGATGATCCTGAACCTGGGCGAGGCGCTCGTCGGCGGCTCGGACGGCCGCGGCGACGGCTACGCAGGCGGTCTGTGAGCGTCGAGCGCCTGGCCGAGGCGCTGCGCCAGGCCGCGCCGGCGCTCGTGCTCACCGGGGCGGGCGTGTCGACGGAGAGCGGCATCCCCGACTTCCGTTCGCCGACCGGGGTCTGGGCGCAGTTCGACCCGCTCGAGTACGGCTCCATCGACGCCTTCCGGCGCGACCCCGCGCGCGTCTGGGAGTTCTACGGCGCCCGCTACCGGATGCTGTCGCAGGCGGAGCCGAACGCAGCGCACCACGCCATCGCCGAGCTCGAGCGGCTCGGCGTGGTCGGACACGGTGATCACGCAGAACATCGACCTGCTGCACGAGCGCGCCGGCAGCCGGGACGTGGTCGAGGTGCACGGCTCGATCCGGACGGCCACCTGCCCGGCGTGCGGCCGCGTCCACACGCTGGACGAGGTGCTCGCGCTCGTCGACGTTGGCGTCCCGCGCTGCCTCGACTGCGGCGCCGTGCCGAAGCCCGACGTCGTCTTCTTCGGCGAGCTGCTGCCGCCGGGCGCGATGGAGCGCGCCTTCGCGCTCGCCGCCGCCGCGCGCCTGCTGCTCGTAGTCGGCTCGACGCTCGAGGTCTACCCGGTCGCCGGCCTGCCGCTCGAGACCGTGCGCGCCGGCGGGCAGGTGGCGATCGTCAACAGGGGGCCGACGGCCTTCGACGGCCGGGCGTGGATCCGCATCGAGGGCGCCGCGGGCGAGGTGCTGACGGGCATCGTCGCCCTCCTCGGACGGGGGAATACGATGCAGTGATGACGCAAGGAGGATCGAGATGACTCACCTGAACGAGACCGCCCGCGCGCTCGTGGCGCCGGGCAAGGGCATCCTGGCCGCCGACGAGAGCGGCGGGACGATCAAGAAGCGCTTCGACTCGATCGGCGTGGAGTCGAGCGAGGGCAACCGGCGCGCGTACCGCGACCTGCTGTTCACCACCGACGGCGCCGAGCAGTACATCAGCGGCGTGATCCTGTTCGACGAGACGATCCGCCAGCAGGGGCTGGACGGGACGCCGTTCCCGAAGCTGCTCGAGCAGAAGGGCGTCATCCCGGGGATCAAGGTCGACCTCGGCGCCAAGCCGCTCGCCAATGCGCCCGGCGAGACCGTCACCGAGGGCCTCGACGGCCTGCGCGACCGGCTGGAGGAGTACCGCGGCCTGGGCGCGCGCTTCACGAAGTGGCGCGCCGTGATCTCGATCGGCGAGGGCATCCCGAGCGAGTACGCGGATCTGGGTCAACGCACACGCGCTCGCGCGCTACGCGGCGCTGGCGCAGGAAGCCGGGCTCGTCCCGATCGTGGAGCCCGAGGTGCTGATGGACGGAGACCACACGATCGAGCGCAGCTTCGAGGTCACGTCGCGGACGCTGCACGCCGTCTTCACCGAGCTGCGCGACCAGCGCGTCGACCCGGAGGGCATCCTGCTCAAGCCGAACATGGTGCTCTCGGGCTACTCGTGCCCGCAGCAGGCGTCGCACGACGAGGTCGCCGAGCACACGCTGCGCTGCTTCTCCCGGCACGTACCGGCCGCCGTCCCGGGGATCGTCTTCCTGTCGGGCGGCCAGTCGGACGAGGACGCCACGGCGAACCTCAACGCGATGAACGCCCGCGGGCAGCACCCGTGGGAGCTGTCGTTCTCGTACGGCCGCGCGCTCCAGGCGCCCGCGCTGAAGGCGTGGGGCGGCCAGGAGGCGAACGTCCCCGCCGGCCAGCAGGCCTACTACCACCGCGCGAAGCTCAACGGCGCGGCACGGGGCGGCAGCTACAGGGAGGAGATGGAACGCGAGGCCGTCCCCGCATAGCGGTGCTGAACCTGGACCGGCCGGGCAGCTAGGCGGCTGCGCGGCGGAGCGGCTTCTCTTCCAGCACGGCGCGGCAGTCGGCGCAGCGGATGCGCTCGACCTCGTACGGAATGCCGTGGCGCTGGCCGAGGATGTGCTCCTTGACGGCCTGGTGGTTGTGCACCGCGTGTGCGGGTGTCCCCACGAGTCTCACGATAGGTAGGACGTCGGCTTGCGCAAGGAGTTATCTGAACTTTGTCACCGTTCGGTGACCATTCTGTTACCTCTGGCCGGGCTCGCAGTCGCGGCCTCGACCATGGCTGCCGCGGCGGGCTCCCCCGCCGGCCTGTGCCGGGCCGGAGCCGTCCAGGGCATGGGCGGCGAGCGGCGCGCCGTCGTCGCCGTCGCGGGCGAGCCGCTCGCCGCCCGCGAGCTGCCGGGCGGCCCGGTGCTCGCGCGGTTCGACATCGTCAACGAGAACAACTTCCCGACGCTGTTCTGGGTGCGCGCGCGGAAGGTCGACGCGAGCTGCCGTGCGGCGTGGTATCTCGTCCAGCTGCCGCTGCGCCCGAACGGCCGCACCGCGTGGGTCGCGGCGTCGCGGGTGAAGCTCGCCTCGGTGACGACCCGCATCGACGTCGACCTCTCCGAGCGCCGCCTGCGGCTGTACGTCTCCGGGCGTGTGCAGCTGACCACGCGCGCCGGCATCGGGGCGCCGGGCACGCCGACGCCCGTTGGCCGCTTCTACGTCAACCAGATCCTCATCCCACCGGTCGCAGGGGGCCCCTTCGGGCCGGCGGCGTTCGGCGTCTCGGCGTTCTCGCCGACGCTCAGGAACTGGCCGCAGGACGGGCCGATCGCCATCCACGGCACCAACGATCCGGGCTCGATCGGCGCCGCGGTGAGCCACGGCTGCATCCGCATCTCCGACGCGGCGGCCCGCGTCCTGCATCGGCTCGTGCTGGCAGGGACTCCCGTCGTCATCCACCGCTAGATAGGGTCACGGCCATGGCGGAAGCGCAGAACCTGTTTGGCCGGCTGGCCGACGCCGGCGAGGACGCGATCTCGAAGGTGAGCGAGCTGCCGGCACTGCACCGGCTGGCGACGACGATGACGACCCTGCGCGAGCGCTCGGACGAGATGCAGAAGCGTCTCCGCGGCCTCGACGACATCGAGAAGCGGCTGGCTGCGCTCGAGAAGAAGGTCGACGAGCTGGCGAAGCCGAAGCGGTCGACCCGCTCGTCGAGCTCGAAGTCAGACTCCAGCGCCTCTAAGAGCTAGGCACCCGCACCCGCAGGGCGCGCGGGACGACCTCGAAGCGCACGGGCGTCGTGCCCGGCTGCTCGCCGTCGAGCTCGATCGGGAGCGGCGACTGCGACTCCACCGTCACCGTCGCCCCACGGAGCAGCTCGGCGCGCGGGTGGGGGAGGAACGTCCCGCGGTAGAGCTTGTGCAGGTTCAGCGCGAGATCCCGCTTGGTCACGTCGCCGATCAGCAGCACGTCGAACAGGCCGTCGTCGGGCAGCGCGCCCGGCGTGAGCCGCATGCCGCCGTTGTGGTACTCGGTGTTGCCGACGAGCACGTCCTCCATCAGCCCCTGGCGGTGCTCGGAGTCGACGATGATCTGCAGCTCCACGTTCGTCCAGCGCGTGAAGACGGCGAAGGTGGCGACCAGGCCGGCCACGCGGCCGCCGAGCCGCTTCGACGTCGCGTTGAGCTTGTGCGCGACGGCGCCGCTCATCCCGACGCCGGCCATGCTCACGAAGTGCGAGACCGCCTCCGCGCCGTCCGGCGTGCGGTAGGTCACCCGGCCGGCGTCGAGCTCTCGCGCCCGGCCGTCGCGCAGCACGGTGAGCGCGTCGATGTCCGCGACGGGGATGCCGAGCGCGCGCACGAAGTCGTCGCCGGTGCCGCGCGGGAGCACGCCGAGCTCGGGCAGCGGCGTGCGTGTCGAGGACAGCAGCCCGTTCGCGACCTCGTGCACCGTGCCGTCCCCGCCGACGGCCACGACGAGCTCGGCACCGTCGTCGGCGGCCTGGCGCGCGAGGTCGGCGAGCCCGCCGGGCCCGCTGCTCACCTCGACGTGCGGGTCGAGGCCGAAGTCGCGCGCCTGGCGCTCGAGCTCGGGCCAGCGCTTGCCGGTGGCGCCGTTCGCGGACGCCGGGTTGACTAGGAAGACGGCCCGGCGGTCCGGTGCCTCCATCGCCAGGCCTAATGCGGGTCGGTCGCCGTCGCCAGCGCCAGCTCGGTCATCTCGTCGACGGCCCGCTTCATGTCCTCGTCCGAGATGCGCACGAACTCGCCATCGACGACCACGTCGCTGACGATCAGCAGGCAGCCCGTCCGGATCTTCCGCAGCGCGCCGATCGTGAACAGGATCGCCGCCTCCATCTCGACGGCGAGGATGCCGCGGTCGGACCAGCGCTGGTACTGCCCGCCGTCGGGGTTGTAGAAGACGTCGCTCGACACGATCGGCCCCACGCGCACGGGCTTGCCAAGCTCCTTCGCGTGGTGGACGGCGCCGTGGATCAGCTCCCAGTCGGCGGTCGGCGCATGCGGCTCGCCGCCGACCAGGTGCGTGGGGGTCGAGTCGGCCGGCACGGCGGAGAGCGCGATGATCAGGTCGCCGATCTCCAGGTCGGGCTGCAGCCCGCCGCAGGTGCCGACGCGCAGGATGCGCTCGACGCCGAGCTGGACGAGCTCCTCGACAACGATCGCCGCCGATGGGCAGCCCATGCCCGACGACTGCACCGAGACCGGCTTTCCGTTGAACGTGCCGGTGTAGCCGAGCATCCCGCGCTCGGCGTTTACCTCGCGGACGTCCTGCATGAACGTCTCGGCGATGTATCTGGCGCGCAGCGGGTCGCCCGGCAGCAGGCACGCGTCGGCGTAGTCGCCGGCTTCGGCTCGCAGGTGAATCGGCACCGCGCAACCCTAGTGCCTGACGTGAGGCCGCCGGTCTTGCAACGATCCGCGCCCTATGCCCGGGTTGGTCGAGCCGTCACTGGATCAGATCCTCGAGTTCTGCGCCGAGGATCCCGTCGAGCGCGTCTTCCTCGAAGACGCGGCGCGACGCCGCCTGGGACGGTTCCGCGGCCTCGAGCGCGGCGGGCGGCTCGAGGCGCTCTGCCACGTCGGGGCGAACGTCGTCCCCTCCGGCCGCGGCTGTGGCGGCTTCGCCCCGGCGATCGGCGGTGGGCACGCGCGCATGCTGATCGGCGAGGAGGGCGCGGTCGGCGATCTCTGGGAGGCGGCGCGCGGGCGCCTCCCCACGCCGCGCGAGGATCGACCCGGCCAGCCGGTCTACGCGATGGACCTGCCGCCCGAGCCCGGCGACACCGCGCTCCGTCCGGCGACGCTCTCCGACCTCGACCTGCTCGTCCCGGCGTGCGCGGCCGCGCACGAGCTCGAGCTCGGCATCGACCCGCTCCTCCGCGACGCCGACGCGTTCCGCTGGCGCACGCAGGCGCAGATCGAGGAGGGCCGCTCCTGGCTCTGGGCCGACAAGGGCACGATCCTGTTCAAGGCGGAGGCGTCCGCCTGGACGCCGCGCGCCGTCCAGGTGCAGCAGGTCTGGGTCGATCCGGCAGCGCGCGGCCAGGGCTACGGGCACCGCGGCATGCGCGACCTGTGCCGCTTCCTGCTGACGCGCGCGCCGACCGTGTGCCTCTTCGTCCGGCGCGAGAACGCACAGGCGATCCGCGTCTACGAGGCGATCGGCATGCGCCGGACGATCTCGTACCGCAGCGTGCTCTTCTAAGCGCGGGTGAGCGCTTCGGCGCCGAGCCGCTGCACGAGCGCCACGAGCGCCTCGAGATCGGACCGCGTCGTCCGAAAGTTGACGATGCACGAGCGCAGCCAGTAGCGGCCGTCGACGAGCGCGTTCGAGACGAACGCGTCGCCGCCGGCCTGGATGCGGCCGAGGATCTCGGTGTTGAGCGCGTCCAGCTCCTCGTCCGACGTGACGCCGTCGGGGACGTACCGGAACGTCGAGATGCTGAGCCCGCCCGGCCCGCGCTCCAGGTCGGGCGTCGCGTCGACGATCGCATCGAGCTCGCGGGCGAGCGCCATGTCGCGCTCGATCAGCTCGGCGTAGCCCTCGCGGCCGAGGTGCCGGAGGGACAGCCAGACCTTGAGCGCGCGGAACCCACGCGAGTTCTGCGGGCCGCGCTTGTAGTAGTGGAGCTCGCCCGGGCCGAGCCGGTAGTAGGGCGGGGTGAAGTCGAAGGTGTCGAGCAGGTCGGCGTCGCTCCGCACGAGTGCGCAGCCCGCTTCGGCCGGCTGGTAGAGCCACTTGTGGGGGTCGAGCGAGATCGAGTCGGCCTCGGCCAGCGCTCGCAGGTCGTCGGGTGCGCTCGGCGCCGCGGCGGCAAACGCGCCGTAGGCCCCGTCGACGTGCAGCCAGAGGTCCTCCTCACGGCAGAGCGCCGAGAGCTCGCGCAGCGGGTCGACCGCGCCCGTCGACACCGTGCCGCCGTTGGCGACCACGAGGAAGGGCTGGAAGCCGGCCGCGCGATCCTCCGTGATCGCGCTCCGCAGCGCGCGGACGTCCATGCGCAGCGAGCCGTCGATCGGGATCATGCGGCGCCCCTCGGCGCCGAACCCGAACATGTCCAGCGCCTTGTCGATCCAGGTGTGCGTCTCGTGCGTGGAGTAGAGGCGGAGACGCGAGCCGGCCATGCCCTCCTCGCGCACCCACGGCGCCTTCGCGCGGCGGGCGGCGAGGACGCCGATGAAGTTGGCCATGTTCCCGCCGCTGACGAGGATCCCACCGCAGTCGGGCCGGTAGCCGATCAGCTCAGCGATCCACTGGACCGTCTGGCGCTCGATCTCGCTCGCGATCGGGGCGAGCGGGTACCCGCCGAGGTTGGGGTTCACGCCGGCCGCGAGCAGGTCAGCGAGCGCGGAGAGCGGCGCCGCTGCGCCGATCACGTAGCCGAGAAACCGCGGATGCCCGGTGAAGAGCGAGTGCTCGAAGAGCAGGTCGCGGGCCTCGGCGAGCAGCTCACCCGGCGCGGCGCCGTGCTCGGGGAGCCCCGCGCCGCCGAGCGCCGCCCGCACCTCCTCGGGCGCCTCGCCTGGCGTCACGGGCAGCTCCGGCAGCCGCTCGAGCAGGCCCGCGAGGTCGTCGACGAGCCGGTGGCCGAGGGCGCGGAACTCGTCGGGGTCGATGTCGATCCGCGTGCGCTCGTCCATCCCGCGAATCTACCCTTGCCCGCCATGCAGACGGCGATCCTGGCCCGCCACGGCGAGAGCGACATGAATGTGCAGGACGCCCTCTCGAGCGACGTCGACGCGGCGGTCGGCCTGAGCGCGACCGGGGAGGAGCAGGCGCGCCGTCTCGGGGAGGAGCTCGCCGGCGAGCCGATCGACCTCTGCGTCACCTCGGCGCTGACAAGGACACGGCGCACCGCCCAGCTCGCCCTGGCCGGCCGCGAGGTTCCGACCGAGGCGTGGCCGGAACTGAACGACCCGCGGTACGGCGCCTTCGAGGGCGGCCCGTTCCAGGCCTACCGCGAGTGGGCATGGGCCCACGGCTCCGCCGATGAGCCGCCGGGCGGCGGTGAGAGCCGGCAGACGGTCGTCAGCCGCTACGCCGGCGCGCTGCGGCGGCTGCTCGCGCGCGACGAGGTGACCGTCCTGGTCGTCATCCACTCGCTGCCGATTGCCTACGTGCTCGGCGCGGTGGACGGCGCCCACCCGGCGCGGCAGATGGGGATGATCGAATACGCGCGGCCGTTCCGGCTCGACGCGGAGGCGCTGGAGCGCGCCGTCGACCGGCTGGAGGAATGGTGCGCGGCTCCCTCCTGGTGAGGCTGCTGGCGCTCGCCGCGCTGGCGTGGGTCGGCCGCTGGGCGGCGCTCGAGGCTGCCGCCTACATCCACCGCATGCGGCCGCGCCCCGCGCCTTCGCCGCGTGAGTCGGCCAGCCCTCCGGGCGCGATGCCGGCCCCGCCCGTCCGGAGTTAGTGGCTCTCAGCCACTAACTCGCGCGGGAAGCAGCAGAATGGCGCCATGGACGAGCAACGGCTCGTCTCGGTGCTCTACGCCGATCTCGTCGGTTTCACGTCGCGCTCGCACGGCGCCGACCCGGCGGTGATTCGCGCGCTCCAGCGCCCGTTCCACGCGCGCGTGAAGCACGAGGTCGAACGCCGCGGGGGTCGCGTGGAGAAGTTCATCGGCGACGCCGTCGTCGCCGTCTTCGGCGCTGACGACGGCGACCGAAACGACGCGGAGCGCGCCGTCCGCGTGGCGTTGCGGATCCCGGAGGTCGTGGAGGAGATCAACGAGGAGCAGCCGGGGCTCGAGCTCGCCGTCCGTGTCGGCGTGAACTCCGACACGGTCGCAGTCGACCGCGTGGGCGACGGAGCGGTCGGCGTCGTCACGGGCGACATCGTCAACGTCGCGGGCAAGCTCCAGGGCGCGGCGCCGCCCGGGGGCGTCGCCGTCTGCCAGACGACCTACGAGCGCACCTGTGCGCGTTTCCGCTACACGAGCCTCGCCGCTGTCGCGCTTCCCGGCCGTGTCGAGCCCGAGCCGGCCTGGCAGCCGGCGCAGCGCCGCCGCCGCGCCCGCAGCGCCGACGTGGTCGAGGAGGTGCCGGTCGACGAGGAGATCCGCGACGTCACCATCCTCTTCGTCGACCTTGTCGACTTCTCGCTCCGCTCGCACAGCGCCGACCCGGAGGGGATGCGGGCGCTCCTGCGACCGTACTTCGGCGCCATCCGCCACGAGATCGACCGGTTCGGCGGCACCGTCGAGAAGTTCCTGGGCGACTCGGTCATGGCCGTCTTCGGCGCGCCCGTCGCACGGGCCGACGACGCCGAGCGGGCGGTGAGGGCCGCGCTCCGGCTGCCCGAGGTCGTCGTCGAGCTGAACGAGGACGACGCGTTCCGCGAAGTCGCGGTGCGGGCAGCCGTGAACTCGGGTGACGTTGCGGTCGCGCTCGGGGCGCGGCTCGAGGCGGGGGAGAGCATGGTCACGGGTGACACCGTCAACACCGCGGCGCGCCTGCTCGGCGCGGCGCCGGTCGGCGGCGTGGTCGTCGGCGAGGTGACCTGGGAGCGCACGCGCGAGGCGGTCGACTACGAGGCGCTGCCGCCGATCGCGGCCAAGGGGAAGCCCGAGCCGGTGCCGCTCTGGCGCGCGCTCGGCGCGCGCAGTCACGGGCTCGACGCCCCGAGCGCTCGCGAGCCCGAGTTCGCCGGCCGCGGGCCGGAGCTCTCGCAGCTGAAGGGCGGGTTCGCGCGCGTGCTGCTGGAGCGCAAGCCCCAGGTGGTGGTGCTCAGCGGGCCTCCGGGCATCGGGAAGACGCGGATCGTCTCCGAGTTCCGCGCCTCCACGAACGAGCGCGACGACGAGGTGGTCGAGTGGCGGATCGGCCAGTCGCTCCCCTACGGCGGCGCGCCCTTCTCGGCCCTCGGCGACCTGGTCAAGAACGCCGCCGCGATTCTCAAGTCGGACGGCGTCGAGGAGGCGGAGCCGAAGCTCGCGGCCGCCGTGCGCGCCCTGACGACCGACGGGGCCGAGCGACGGCGGCTCGAGGAGGCGCTGGCCCCGCTCGCCGGCATTACCCCGGAGGACGAGCCGGATTTCGACGGGTGGACGCGGTTCCTGGAGCTCACCGCCGCGCAGCGGCCGCTCGTGTGCCTGTTCGAGGACGTCCAGGACTCCACGACGCGGGAGTTCGTCGAGCACGTCGCCGACTCGGCGCGCGGCCGCCTGCTCGTCGTCGCGACCACCGGCCACGAGCGCGGAGGGTGGGCGCTCGGCCGCGAGAACGTGACGCACGTCGACGTCGGCCCGCTCGGGGACGCGGCCGTCGTGGCCCTGCTCGAGAGCCTCGACGCAGACGTGGCGCCGGAGCTCGCGGGCGGCAACCCCCTGCATGCGGTCGAGCTCGCCCGCCTGGGGCGGCCGCTGCCCGGCGGCCTCGACGAGGTGGTGGAAGCTCGGCTCGCCAGGCTGAGCGCCGAGCAGCAGCGCGCCGTGGAGGCGGGCGCGGTCGTCGGGCGGACCTTCTGGGGTGGCGCCGTCGCCGCGCTGGCCGGGCTCGACGTCCAGGAGGCGTGCCGGCTGCTCGACGAGGCCGTGGCGGTCGAGCTGCTCCAGGGCGTGCGCGTCTCCACCGTGGCGCGCGAGGCGGAGTACGCGTTCGTGCACCCGCTCGTGCGCGAGATCGTCTACGCGCGCGCCGATCGTGGGCTGCACGTCGCCGCCGCCGAGTGGCTCGACCATGCACTCGGCGGCCGCGCCGACCACGACGTGCTGGTCGCGTACCACACGGCTGCCGCGCTGTGACCCTGGCGGAGCGCGTCGAGGCGTCGATCTCCGAGCACGATCTGATCGAGCCGGGCGGCGCGGTCACGTGCCTCGTCTCGGGCGGCGCCGACTCGACCTGCCTCTGGCACGTCCTGCGCGCCCTCGGCTACGAAGTGTCCGCGGTGCACGTGAACCACGGCCTGCGCGGCGACGAGTCGGAGGAGGACGCGATGTTCTGCCGCGAGGTGCTCGGAGCCGAAGTGATCAGAGATAGTGGCTCTCAGCCACAAAGTGAGGCTCGTCTGCGCGAGGCGCGGTACCGCCTTACCGAGGGGCTCGGCTTGCGGGCGACGGGCCACACCGCGTCCGACCAGGTCGAGACCGTGCTCTACCGCCTCGTCGCCCGCGGCGACACGGGGGGCGTCGAACGCCGGCGGGCCGACGGCGTCGTGCGGCCGCTGCTCGACGTGTGGCGCGACGACACCGAGGCGTACTGCCGCGAGCACGGGCTCGAGTTCCGCCTGGACTCGTCCAATCCGGACACCGCGCGGGGCCTCATCCGGGCCGAGATCCTGCCGCTCCTCCGTCGCCTGCACCCCTCCGCCGACACGAATCTCCTGCATGCGGCGGCCGAGCGACGGCTCCCCAGACGCGTCGAGGAAGCCCTGTTATCGTTGCTCGCCTCTCGTGTGGGGTCGAAGCGAATCGACCTTGGCGCCGGCCTCCAGGCCGTACGTGAGTACGACCTGGTGTGGCTCGAGCCAGGGCCTGTGGCGCTCGTGGGCGCCGTCCGCTGGGGTGCGTGGACGATCGAGTCCGAGCTGCCCGGGTTGTACGTGCGCGGCTGGCGCGCCGGAGACCGGCTGGCGGGGCGCCGCGTGAAGGTGCAGGACGTGTTCGTGGACGCGAAGGTGCCGCGGTCGGAGCGCGAGGCCTGGCCGCTCGTCGTCCGCGGCGACGAGGTCGTCGCCGTGCCCGGGATCGTCGAGGCGCCGGGGATCACGGCCCGGAGGGACGCATGAGCCAGACCGAGCTCGAGCGCGTCGTCGCCGAGGTGCTCGTCGACCAGGACACACTCGCGGAGCGGATCGCCGAGCTGGGCGACGAGATCTCCGAGGACTACGAGGGCCGCGACCTGCTGCTCGTCGGCGTGCTCAAGGGCGCCGTCTTCTTCATGGCCGACCTCATGCGGCACATCCGGGTCCATTGCGAGGTCGACTTCATGGCCATCTCGAGCTACGGCGCGGCCACCGACTCGTCGGGCGTCGTGCGGATCCTCAAGGACCTCGACATCAACATCCGCGACCGCCACGTGCTGGTCGTCGAGGACATCATCGACTCCGGCCTCACGCTCTCCTACCTCGTCCGCAACCTGGGCGCGCGCGAGCCGGCGTCCCTCGAGATCTGCGCACTGCTGACGAAGCCGTCGCGCCGCGAGATCGAGGTGCCGGTGCGCTACGTGGGCTTCGAGATCCCCAATCGGTTCGTGATCGGGTACGGGCTCGACTTCGCCGAGCGGTACAGGAACCTGCCGTACGTCGGCGTACTGAACGAGCGACTGATCCCTGATCTGGCGTAAGAACGTCCTAAGAGGGTGATCCGCGCCCCTCTTCAGGCCGAATAGACGCTGCTACCCTCCAACGGAGGCCACGTGAACCGTTTCTTCCGCTCCGCGCTCTTCCCCCTGATCGTGATCGTGCTGCTCGTCTACCTGGCGAGCCAGACCTTCATGGGCAGCAGCAAGGCGACGGAGAAGCTCACGACCTCCGGCCTGATCACGCAGATCCAGACCGAGCCGAAGACGATCGAGAACGTCGTCTTCGATCCCGCCAAGCAGGCCGCCAACGTGACGTACGCCGACGGCAAGAAGGCGACCGTCCACTACGCGACGCCCGAGGCGCAGATCCGCCTGCAGACGCAGATCGAGCACAGCGGGATTCAGTTCGACTCCAAGGGCACCGGCGGCTTCTCCTGGGTCTCGCTGGTCGGGTCGTTCCTGCCGTTCCTGCTGCTGATCGGCTTCTGGATCTTCCTGATGAACCAGGTGCAGGGCGGCGGCTCGAAGGTGATGAGCTTCGGCAAGTCGCGCGCGAAGCGGATGACGCCGGACTCGCCCAAGATCGGCTTCAAGGACGTCGCCGGCGTCGACGAGGCCGTCGAGGAGCTGCACGAGATCAAGGAGTTCCTCGAGAACCCGAAGAAGTTCCAGGCGCTCGGCGCGCGCATTCCCAAGGGCGTCCTGCTCTACGGGCCGCCCGGCACGGGCAAGACGCTGCTCGCGCGCGCGGTCGCCGGCGAGGCCGGCGTGCCGTTCTTCTCGATCTCCGGCTCCGACTTCGTCGAGATGTTCGTCGGCGTCGGCGCCTCGCGCGTCCGCGACCTGTTCGAGCAGGCGAAGGCCAACTCTCCGTGCATCGTCTTCATGGACGAGATCGACGCGGTCGGCCGCCACCGCGGCGCCGGCCTGGGCGGTGGGCACGACGAGCGTGAGCAGACGCTGAACCAGCTCCTCGTCGAGATGGACGGGTTCGAGCTGAAGGACAACATCATCCTGATCGCGGCCACGAACCGCCCGGACATCCTCGACCCGGCGCTGCTGCGCCCGGGCCGCTTCGACCGGCAGATCGTCGTCGACCGTCCCGACCGCAACGGCCGCCGCAAGATCCTCGAGGTGCACTCGAAGGGCAAGCCGCTCAACCCCTCGATCGACCTGGACACGCTCGCCGCCGGCACGCCGGGCTTCACCGGCGCCGACCTGGCCAACCTTGTCAACGAGGCGGCGCTGCTCTCGGCCCGGCACGGGAAGAAGACGATCGACCAGGAGGCGCTCGAGGAAGGGATCATGCGCGTGATCGCCGGCCCGGAGAAGAAGACGCGCCTCTTCTCCGAGCACGAGCGCAAGGTCACCGCCTACCACGAAATGGGCCACGCGATCGTCGGCCACTTCCTGGAGCACACCGACGACGTGCACAAGATCTCGATCATCAGCCGCGGCCAGGCGCTCGGCTACACGATCTCGCTGCCGCGCGAGGACCGCTACCTGACCACCAAGACCGCGCTGATGGAGCAGCTCGCGATGACGCTCGGCGGGCGCGCCGCCGAGGAGATGGTCTTCCAGGAGGTCACGACCGGCGCCGCCAACGACCTCGAGAAGGTCACGTCGACCGCGAAGCAGATGGTCATGCGCTTCGGCATGAGCGAGAAGCTCGGCCCGCGCGTCCTCGGCCGCAACCACGACCTGCCCTTCCTGGGCCGCGAGATGGCCGCCGAGCCGGACTACTCCGAGGAGATCGCGCGCGAGATCGACGACGAGATCCGCCGCATCATCGAGGAGGGCCACGAGCTGGCCCGCCGCACGCTCGAGGCGCACGTCGAGGAGCTGCACCGGATCTCCGGGGTCCTCATCGAGCGCGAGACGATCGACAAGGACCAGTTCGTGCGCCTGCTCGCCGGGGAGTCTGACGAGGACGTCTTCGCCGACGACGACGCCTCCGCGGCCGCGACGGAGGAGCCGCAGAAGGCCAAGGAGAAGCGCCGCGTGCCGAAGCCGCGCAGCTTCCCGCTCCCGGGGGCGACCATGCAGCCGCCTCCGCCCGAGCCAACCCAGTAAGGGTCGCCGCCGGGGCTGTCCCAGGGGCTGTCCCCGAAGGGGGCTGTCCCCAGTGGGTGCAAAGCGACGGTGCCCGGCCTCGGCCGAACTGAGGTGCCGAAGACCGAGATGCCGCCCGATCACTGGGACAGCCCCGGCTACGCCGGGACAGCCCCTGGCCCTCGTTCGACGCTAGATTAGATAAGCGCGAGGCCGATCGACCGGATCTCGCCGATCGGCCCTTCGGTCGGCGCCGGCGCGGGGCTCAGGCCGTGGCGCCCTTCGACTCCCAGTAGCGGTTGAGGCTGCCCTGTACCTTGATGAACCACACGAACCAGCCGACGATCGGAAGCAGCCACCAGAGACCGGTCCAGCCGCTTAGCGGCGCCTGTCGGCCGTCGCGCTTGTACATCGAACCGACTTCCGACGGGGCGACGAACCAGATGACGGCCCCGACGACGATGTGGATGACGAGCGCTAGCACGCCGCCGATGCCCTCACCGGTGTGCCGCTTCATCTCCTCGAACGTCTTGTACGTCCAGTACAGGCTGTAGATCCCGAGGGTGAGGATGAACCACAGGATCGAGAGCCCGATCGAGCGTGTCTCGCCGATCGGTCCTGCATTGCCGCCGGCCTGGGCCGGAGCGGCTGGGGTATCTGCCATTTCGTTCATGGCGGCCCTTTTCGCGTTCGGCCCGCAGTAGCCTGCTGCCGTGCGCCGGCCCGCCGAGGAGCGCTTCCCGCGCCCCAGCGTGATGGGGATCGTCAACGTCACGCCCGACTCCTTCTCGGACGGGGGCGTGAACCTCGATCCGGCCGCCGCCGCGGCCACGGCGCGGCGTCAGCTCGCTGAGGGCGCCGCCATCGTCGACGTCGGCGGCGAGTCGACCCGGCCCGGGGCGGACGGCGTGAGCCTCGACGACGAGCTGCGCCGCGTCGTCCCGGTGCTCGAGGCGCTCGCCGGCGAGGTGCCGGTCTCGATCGACACGGCCAAGGCCGAGGTCGCCCGCCGCGCGCTCGCGCTGGGGGCGGAGCTCGTCAACGACGTCACGGCGCTGCGCGGCGACCCCGAGCTCGCCGGCGTCGTCGCCGACGCCGGCGCCTACGTCTGCCTGATGCACATGCAGGGTGAGCCGCGGACGATGCAGGCCGACCCGCGCTACGACGACGTCGTCGACGACGTGAAGGCGTTCCTCGAGGGCCGCCTCGCCGCCGCGACCGCTGCCGGCATCGACGAGGGCAAAGTGTGTTTGGATCCGGGTATCGGGTTCGGGAAGACCGTCGAGCACAACTTCGAGCTCGTCCGGCGGCTCGGCGAGCTGACGGCCCTCGGTCGCCCGATCGTCATCGGCTTCTCGCGGAAGAGCTCGCTCGGGCGGATCCTCGGCGACCCGCAGGCGACGACCGGGCCGCTCCCGGCGAGCCTCGCCGTGGCCGTCGCCGCCTACGAGCGCGGCGCGACGATGATCCGCGCCCACGACGTCCGCGAGCACGTCGAGGCGCTCACCGCTGCCAGGGCGGTCGTGGCATGAGCTTCACCGTCGAGCTCCGCGGCCTCGAGGTGCCAGGACGCCACGGCGTCCTGGCAGAGGAACGCGAGCGCGACCGGGTCTTTCTGTTCGACATCGCCTTCGACGTCTCCGACGCCGCGCTCTCCGACCGCATCGAGGACGCCGTCGACTACCGCGACGTCGCCGCGTGCGTGCGCGAGGTGTCCGACGGCCACCGGTACAACCTCGTCGAGGCGCTCGCCGCCGGTGTCGCCGATGCGATCGTCGGCCGTTTCCCGGTCGAGTGGGTGCGCGTGCACGCGCGCAAGCCGGGCCTCGAGGTGGCCGGGCTCCGTCTCGGGGAGGCGGTCGCGGTCGCGGAACGCGCTAGGTAGCGATGCTCGCGATGTAGGTCGCGCGCCGCGTCGAGCCCTTCGAGAACCAGACGTCCAGGTAGGCGGTGACCGCGCGCTTGCCCGTGTTCTTCCAGACGACGCGCTCGGCGCGCTTGCCGGTGCGGTCGCTGCCGGCGAGCTCGCTCTTCCGCGCCGTGGCGCCGCTCGCGAACACGGTTTTCGCGGTCGGGCTCCAGAGGATCACGCCGAGGTTCGTGGTCGGGGTCACGGTGGTGACGAACGTGCGGCCGGCCGGGATGACGACGCGGTAGACGTCCTCCGGGTCCTCGTTCTGGTCGAGGCTTGCGTTGATCCGCACGCTGCGCTTCGCCTGCGTGGTCAGCGGCGTGCTCCCGGCGGCGAACAGCCGCCCGGCCGCGACCTGGTCGATGTCGTCGTTGGGCTCCAGCAGGTCCTTCGGCGGCGTCGGCGCCGTGAGCGCCGCAGGCACGTTCACGAGCCCGTACCCGGTGCGGTCGTCGAAGCCCGGCGAGTTGATGTCGCGCGCCGACTCGCGGAGCACCTCCGCCACCTGGCCGGCGTCGAGGTCGGGGCGGACCGTCCACACCCAGGCGGCCGTGGCGGCGACGATCGGCGAGGAGAAGCTCGTGCCGGCGACGACCTTCGAGATCGTCGGGTCGGTCGGGTGGGGGACGGCGATCGACTCGCCCGGTGCGGCGAGATCGACGGCGCTGTTCCCGGTCGAGAAAGACGAGGGCTGGTCGGTCTTCCCGGTCGCCGCTGCGGTGAGGACGTGCGGGTAGGCGCCCGGGTAATCGCGCGGGTTCCCGCGGGCGAAGTCGTTCCCGGCCGCTGCCACGACCAGCGCGCCGCGCTTCACCGCCGACATGACCGCCTCGTACTCGGACTCCGAGAAGCCCGGGCCGGCGAGGCTCAGGTTGATGACCGTCCGGCCGATCGAGGAGGCGGCCGTGATGCCGCGGACGACGTCGGCCGTCGTCGGGCCGTCCGCGACGCCAGCCAGCGCGTACATGCGCAGGGCCGCCGTCGGGTAGATGCCGACCGTCCCGTAGCCGTTCTCGGGCGCCGCAGCCACGGAGGAGACCTCGGTGCCGTGGTACAGCTCCGGGGAATCCCACGAGATCGCCGGCTGCGTGTCGAGCAGGGTCACGTCCGGGCGCGTCGCGAATTCGGTGTTGCTCATGTCGAGGCCGGAGTCGACGATCGAGATCGGGACGCCCGGGCCGGGCGGCTCCACCTGGTCGGCGCCGACGCGGTAGAACTGCCAGCCCAGATCGGGCGTCGCGAGCGGATCGGCGGGCTCGTGCGCCGCCGGGATGACCCGGTTCGGCTCCACGTAGCGCAGCAGGCCCGCACGGCGAAGCGCCGGCACGGTCATGGAGGCGCCTGCACTCGACAGCGCCCAGATCCCGAGGCGGCGGGAGACCGGTGAGCCGCCGGCGCCGCGCACGATCGCCTGGGCGCGCGCGCCCGGCGAGATGCCCACGAGCTGCGCCCCGGAGAGGTGCGCGGCCGGGCCGGCCGACGCAGACGCGGCCGCGAGCGCGAGGATCGCGGTGCCCGCGGCGAGAAAGAGCGCGCACCGCATACGCTCCGCAATGTAGCGGCGAAACGCGCGTACATCGGCCTCGGCGCCAATCTCGGCGACCGCCGGGCGGCGCTCGATGCCGCGCTCGCGGCGCTCGGCGCCCGTCGCGGCGTCGAGGTCGTCGCCGTCTCCATGGTCCGGGAGACCGACCCGTGGGGGCCGGTCGAGCAGCCGCCCTTCCTCAACGCGGCGGCCGCGCTGGACACGACACTCGGCCCGCGCGAGCTCATGGACACGCTGCTTGCGGTCGAGCGTGACCTCGGGCGCACGCGCGACGGCCTGCGCTGGGGCCCCCGTACCATCGACCTCGACCTGCTCCTCTACGGCGACGAGCAGATCGACGAGCCCGGGCTGACGGTGCCGCATCCACGCCTCGCCGAACGCCTGTTCGCGCTCGAGCCGCTCCACGACCTCGACCCGGCGCTCGTCGTGCCCGGGGCGGGCGACTTGGTGAGCCTGCTGACGCGACTACAATGAACGCATGTCGAATCTCGACGAGCTCGACGAATACGAGGCGGAGCTCGAGCTTCAGCTCAAGCGCGAGTACACGGCCGTTTTCAGCCTGTTCCGGTACTGCGTCCTGACGCAGGACTCGACCTACCTCTGCAACAAGCTCGACCTCAACTACGTGCCGCAGCAGAGCTACCCGTTCTTCCACCTGCGCATGGAGGACGTGTGGGTCTGGGACAAGAACCGGCCGACCCGGATGATCCCGCGCGCCGAGATCTACACGTCCAGCGACGTCACCGTCGAAGAGCTCCGTGGTGAGGGCGAGGAGCCCAAGCTGACCGCCGAGGCGCTGGCCGAGAAGATCGGCGAGTCGCTCTCCCCTGACGACGACTAGGGCGCCGTAGGCTTACGCGCATGGCAACGTGCGCGCAGTGCGGCCACGACAACCCGGAGGCCGCGAAGTTCTGCATGGAGTGCGGCGGGCCGGTCGCGGCGCCGCAACACGGCGGCGAGGAGCGACGGCTCGTGTCCGTGCTCTTCGTCGACCTGGTCGGGTCGACGGCGCGCGCCGAGCAGCTCGACCCGGAGGACGTCGCCGCGTTCCTGACGCCCTACTACGAGCACGTCCGCGGCGAGCTCGAACGGCACGGGGGCGCGGTGGAGAAGTTCGTGGGCGACGCAGTGATGGGCATCTTCGGCGCGCCGACGGCGTTCGGCGACGATCCCGAGCGCGCTGTGCGCGCCGCGCTCGCCGTGCGCGACTGGGCGGAGGGCGACGGCCTCCAGGTGCGCATCGCGGTCAACACGGGCGAGGCGCTCGTCGACCTCGAGGCGCGCCCCTCGCACGGCGAGGCGATGATCGCCGGCGACGTCGTCAACACGGCGTCGCGGCTGCAGGGCGCCGCGCCGGTCGGCTCGGTGCTCGTCGGCGAGGAGACGTACGTCGCCACGCGCACCGTGATCGAGTACCGGCCTGCGCAGCCCTTGACCCTGAAGGGCAAGCAGCAGCCCGTCCACGCATGGCTCGCCCTGCACCCGACCACGGCGGCGGGCGAGCGGGCGGTCACCGGGGCGCCCATCGTGGGACGCGAGCGGGAGCTCGGCCTGCTGACGGGGACATGGGCGCGCGTCACGGACGAGAGCAGGGCGCAGTTCGTGACCGTCTTCGGCCCGTCGGGGATCGGCAAGACGCGGCTCTCGCTCGAGCTCTCCCAGTTCGTCGCCGACCAGGGCGGCCGCGTCATCCGCGGCCGCTCGACGCCGTACGGCGCGAGCACCCCGTACAGCGCGTTCGCGCAGCAGGTCAAGCAGATCGCGCGCATCTTCGACAGCGACGAGGCCGGGCTCGCCTACGAGAAGCTCACCGCGGCGGTCGCGGAGCTCGCCGGGCCGGCGGCGGCCGAGGAGCACACGCCTCACCTGGCCACCCTGCTCGGCCTGGGGAACGAGGACGGAGCCATTGACCGCGAGACCCTGTTTTTCTCCGCCCGGGTGCTCGTCGAGTCGCTCGCCCTGCAGGGCCCGACGCTGCTGCTCTATGAGGACATCCACTGGGCCGACGAAAGCCTGCTCGACCTGCTCGAGACGTTCGCCGGACGCGTTCACGACGTGCCGGTCTTCTTCGTCGCGCTCGCGCGGCCGGAGCTGTTGACCAGCCGGCCGGCGTGGTGCGGTGGCGTGTCGTCCTACACGGCGCTCCTGCTCGACCCGCTGAGCCCGGAGGCCGGCCAGGAGCTCGCCCGGAAGCTGCTCGCGAGCGCCCTGGACGAGCGCGCGGCGGCTGTTGCCGAGACGGCGGAGGGAAACCCGCTCTTCATCGAGGAGCTGTCGGCGTCGCTCGCCGAGCGCTCGACGGCCGAAACCGGCCGGCTGCCCACGAGCGTGCAGGCGATCGTGGCGGCCAGGCTCGACGCGCTGCCGCCCGACGAGCGGCGCGTGCTCGTCGACGCATCCGTGGTCGGACGCGTCTTCTGGCGCGGCGCGCTGAGCGAGATCCGCGCGCGCGACGACCTCTCCACGCTCCTCGGATCGCTCGAGGCGCGTGACCTCATCCGCCGCGAGGCGGTCTCACGGATCTCCGGCGACCAGCAGTTCGGGTTCAAGCACGGCCTGATCCACGAGGTGGCGTACGGCACACTGCCGCGCGCAGCCCGGCGCGAGAAGCACGCTGCCGTCGCCCGCTTCCTCGCGGCGGCGACGGCCGTCGGTCAGTCGCACGAGGCGCTGGCCCACCACTGGCGGGAAGCCGGCGAGACGGAGCGCGCGCTCGACGAGCTCGAGGCGGCCGCCGACCAGGCAGGCCGCGGCTGGGCCAAGGAGCGCTCGATCAAGCTCTACGGCGAGGCGATCGAGCTCGTGCCGGAAGGCGACAACGCTCGCCGCAAGAGCCTGCGCATGCGCCAGATGGTCGCCGTGCAGGCGCTCTCACACCTGCATATGGTCGACGTGCCGGGACCTAGCTCTGCGGCTGCTCGACCGGATCCGCGGTCAGAGGAAAGTCGTCCGGCGTGACGTCGCCGGCGATCTCGTAGATCGTCTCGATGAAGTGGTCGCCGAGCTGCCGCGAGTGCTCGCGGACCATCTCCACGTTCGGCGCCTCGTAAATGCAGAAGGACTTCGGCGTCCCGTCTTCGCCCACGACGACGTGGCTGTGCTCCCAGATGATCTGCGGGTAGTGGTAGTGACCGATCGCCTTCGACCGTGTCGCCACGGTCGGCAGCGTGTCCATATCCACCGTGTATGTGCGTTCGACGACGTAGCGTGGCATGCCCGGCATGGTACAAGCGCCGCATGCTCCTCGCGGTCGATGCCGGGAACACGCAGACCGTCTTCGGGCTCTACGAAGGCGAGCGCCTCGTCGACCAGCGCCGCGTCACGACGGAGGCGCAGCGCACCGGCGACGAGCTGGGCGTGCTGCTCGACCGGCTGATCGACCTCGGCACGGTCGACGGCATCTGCCTCTCGTCCACCGTCCCCGGGCTCGTGCGCTCGTACGAGGACTTCGCCGAGCGGTGGGCGCAGGTGCCGATCCTGGTGCTCGGGCCGGGGACGCGCACCGGCATGGCCGTCCGCTACGACGACCCGCGCGAGGTCGGGCCCGACCGCGTGGCCAACGCCGTCGCGGCGCGCGCCCGGCACGGCGCGCCCTGCATCGTCGTCGACTTCGGCACGTCGACCAACTTCGACGTCGTGTCGCCGGCCGGCGAGTACGTCGGCGGCGTGCTCGCGCCCGGAATCGAGGTCTCCATGGACGCGCTCTTCGGCCGCGCCGCGCGGCTCTTCCGCGTCGAGTTCGTGGAGCCGCCGACCGTGATCGGCAAGACGACCTCGGCGGCGCTGCAGTCCGGCCTCGTCTACGGCTTCGCGGGCCAGGTCGACGAGATCGTGCGCCGGATCCGAGGCGAGCTGGGCGCCGACGCGCCGACCGTGGCGACCGGCGGCCTGGCCGAGCTGATCGTCCCGCACGCGGCCACGCTCGACCGCATCGACCAGGATCTGACGCTCGAGGGCCTGAGGCGCATCTGGGAACTGAATCAGGGCGCCTGAAGCCGCGTTTGCGTCCGTCCGGCACCGTGGCTAGGATTCCCGCCCGCGGCGCAGCCGCCTTTACTTTTCCTGGGGCCGTTCGGGAGGCGTTCGGTGAAGGAAGTTGTCCTCACTCGTGAGGGATACGAAAAGCTGAAGCAGGAGATCGAGGTCCTGTCGACCGACCGTCGACGGGAGGTCGCCGAGCGCATCCGCGTCGCACGCGAGTTCGGCGACATTGCCGAGAACGCCGAGTACGACGACGCGAAGAACGAGCAGATGATGCTCGAGCACCGGATCGCGACGCTCGAGGAGCGCCTGCGCTCCGCGCGCGTCATCGACGAGTCGGAGATCACCGCCGACGTCGTCTCGATCGGCGCGACGGTTCGGCTGCGCGACGTGGGCGCCAACAAGACGTTCGAGTACCAGATCGTCGGCTCCGCCGAGGCGAACCCGGCCGAGAACAAGCTCTCGAACGAGTCGCCGGTCGGCAAGGCGATCATCGGGCGCAAGAAGGGCGAGACCGTCGAGGTGGCGGCCCCGCGCGGCGCGCTCAAGTTCAAGATCCTCGACATCAAGGCCGCGTAACCCGGCGCCGCCCCGGGCGGTCTGCCAGTCTGCACTGTCTCAGACCGTGATCGAGGTCCGCCAGTCGTGGCGGCGGCTGTGCCTGGTCGCGCCCTTCTACGACCGCCTCGTCGGCGGTCTGTTCTTCGGCGGGCTCCTCGTCACCCTGGCGCTCGCGCTCGCGGGCGTCTGGGCCGTCGTTCCCCTTTCAGGGGCAGCGATCCTGCTCTTCGAGATTCGCTCGGCCGGCGTCCGCATGCGTGCCGACGGCAGCGGCATCCACATTCGCAACCGCCTCGGCACCCACGATGTCGCCTGGTCGGACGTTCGCGCGATCACGGTGTCCGAAAAGGGGCCGTTCCTGAGCATGGATGACATCCGGCCGATCCTGCGGGTCCGCCTTTGCAGCACGCCCGGGGCCGGTATCGCCGTCTACGCGGCGATGGGGATGGGCCGCGCCGAGCTCGAAGAGCTCGCGAGGCGGCTCGTCGAGCTTGGACGGGATATCGGATTCGAGCTTCCCGGACCACCAGTCGGCCCGGCCGCCGACGCGGCCGGGCCGTAGCGAGGGAGTCGCCTACTGGAGGAGTTACTGGAGGACCGGGACGTGCCGGACGCGCCGGGTCTTCACGACCGCCGTCGCGAGGAGGGCGGCTAGCAGGAGCCCGAACGCGAGCGCAATCCCGACGTTGCGGTACGGGAAGTTGCTCGTTGAGGTCGGCGTGGCGACCGTCGGCGTCGAGGACACCGGCGGCTTGACGACGGCGCTGTACCAGCCGTCGGTGAGGGGAGTCTGCTGGATCGCGGCCGAGTACCAGCCGTCGGTCAGCGTTGTGGCCGGAACGACGAAGGCCCGCGGTGTGACGGCGGTGCCGCTGGTGTCCTGCATCGGCATCGCCGAGGCCGCGGGGACGATGAACAGAGCAGTCGCGAACGCGATGAGTGTCGGCTTGAAGAGCTTCTTTCGAATGATCCGCTTCATCATCGGAGGTGCCTCTCTTTCGGATGAGCGATCGGGTCTGTAAGACGACGGGCGGCGGTGGCTTCTTCCCAGGGACTTCGACGGGATGCAGTCTGAGTCCGTCGCAGTCCCTACACTCGCGACTCCGATGGCCAGCCTCCCGAAGCGCTTCCCGGACCGCGTCGACGTGGTCTCCGTGCGCGCCGAGTCGGAGCGGCTCGAGCCCGGCGGAGAGAGCGCAGACGTACGCCGGCTCGCCGGCCGCGTCATGGCCCGGCGGGACATGGGAAAGCTCGTCTTCCTCGATCTGGTCGACCGCTCGGGCCGCATTCAGCTCTTCTGCCAGCCGGCGGAGATCGGCGAGCTCGACGTCAGCCTCGGCGACGTGATCGGCGTCGAAGGCGTGCCGATGCGCACCCGCCGCGGCGAGCCGTCGCTGCGCGTCCGCTCCATCGAGCTGCTTGCCCCGAACCAGCGGCCGCTCCCGGACACGTTCCACGGCATCCAGGACGTCGAGCTCCGCTACCGGAAGCGCTACCTCGACCTGCTCATGACCGAGGAGACGCGCGAGGACTTCCAGCTGCGCGCGCGCATGATCACCGCGATCCGCCGCTACCTCGACGAGCACGGGTTCGTCGAGGTCGAGACGCCGGTGTTGCAGCCGCGCTACGGCGGTGGCTTCGCCGAGCCGTTCGTGACCCACTCTCGCGAGCTCGACCGCGACGTCTACCTGCGGATTGCCACCGAGCTGTACCTCAAGCGGCTCATCGTCGGCGGGCTCGAGCGCGTCTACGAGCTCGCCAAGGACTTCCGCAACGAGAGCGTCTCCTACAAGAACAACCCCGAGTTCACGATGCTCGAGTGGTACGAGGCCTACGCCGACTACCGCGACACCATGGACCGCATCGAGGAGCTCGTCGCGGCGGTCGCCCAGGAGGCGCTCGGGACGACGAGGATCACGTTCAAGGAGCACGAGATCGACCTCGCGCCGCCGTGGCGCCGGATCAGCCTCGTCGAGGCGCTGGAGGAGCAGGGGCTCTGGACGCGCGACGCCGACGAGCTCCGCAAGCGGCTCGAGGATCGCGGCACCGACACGCATGCCGACAAGACGTGGGCGCAGCTCGTGGATCACGCGCTCTCGAGCTCCGTCGAGCCGAGCCTGATCCAGCCGACGATCCTCTACGACTACCCGGTCGAGCTGTCGCCGTTCGCGCGTGCGCGCGACGACGACCCGACGATCACCGAGCGGTTCGAGTACTACGTCGGCGGGATGGAGCTCGGCAACGCCTACTCGGAGCTCAACGACCCCGACGAGCAGGCGCAGCGCTTCGCGATGCAGGCGGAGGAGGGCGCCGGCGGCAACGTCGAGGCGGAGCAGGGAGACCCGGACTTCGTCGAGGCGCTGTCGTACGGCATGCCGCCGACGGGCGGGCTCGGGCTCGGGATCGACCGCCTCGCGATGGTCCTCGCGGGCAAGGACACGATCCGCGACGTGATTCTGTTTCCGCCGCTCCGCTGATCAGCGGTCGCGAACCGCACGCATGTGCGGGTGCCGTGCCTGCGTGGCCACGACCGGCAGGGGGTTGACCGCCTCGGCCCCGAACAGGCCGACGGCGAGTCGCTCCGACAGGTCGCGTACCCGCTCGATTGTCGAGCGGTAGACGGCCGCCGACCCGCCGAGCGGGTCGGGAATCTCGGTCGGCGGCTCCGTGCGCCCGCGGCGGAGCGCCGCGGCCCGGGCGACTGCCTCGCGCCCGCGCTCGGCCAGGTCCTCCTCGGCCGACGGCAGCACCCGCTCCAGCAGGTCGACCAGCTCGACGATCGTGAACGTCCGGTCGCGGTCGGCGTCCGCGTCGACCACGGCCGTGGCGACGTGCCGCTGCTCGAAGCCGACGACGAGGTCGACCGCGCTGAGGTCGGCGTGCACTACACACTGCGCGCGGTGATCCGAGAGGTCGAGGCCGAGCTCGGCTGCCGTCTGCAGCGTCTCGGGCAGCGCCGGCACCGGCCCGAGGTCGAGCAGCCCCGCCGACGACAGCCGGACGGGCAGGCCTTCGGTCAGCACCCGCAGGAAGCCCTCGGCCGCGGGGCTGCGCACGCGGTTGCCCGTGCAGACGACGACGAGCTGGAACGGCCGCTCGCGGCGCGGCGCTCGCGCCGGGGCGGGGGTCGTTGTCGAGAGCCGCGACGTGATGTCGTGCGCGAGCGCCTCCAGCTCGTCGAGCCGCTCGAAGAACTCGTTGATCAGCAGCTCCGGATCGTCGCGCATCGATCGCAGCGTACTCTCGTTGTCCGGCCCGGCAGCACTCATCGCACGTGGTCTTCCGTTAAGCCGAGCGAACGCTCGATGCGCAGCTGGCGCGCGCGGACGAGCGGGCCGAGCACGCGCGGCGCCGGGCGCATGACCCGGGCCTTCCAGAGCAGCATCCGCTCGCTGGGCACGAGCTCCGCCGCCTCGGCGTAGGCGCGCGACGCCTCCGAGTACCGGGCCGCGCGCAGTGCGCGGTCGCCGCGGCGGGCAAGCTCGCGCGGGCTCGGGCCGGACAATCGCCGCTTGCAGATACGCCTGCTCGTCGGGCGCCAGGTCGTCGCGCGCGGCCGCCGTCCGCAGCACGGCCTCGACGTCGGCGTCCATCTGATCACGGGCGGAGGACAGGCTCTCCGTGCCCCAGCGGTAGAGCGCGGTCGGCTCGGGCTGGAGCGTCACGCGCCGCCCGGCGAAGATCGCGCGGACCCAGAAGTCCCAGTCCTCGGCGCGCCGGCGCTCCACGTCGAACCCGCCGATCTCCTCGACGAGTGCGCGCGGGAAGAGCGAGAGCGGCGAGACGAAGTTCTGCTCGAGGATCGCGCGCCGCTGGCGGTCGGGCTTCGGGAAGCCGCCGCGGTAGCGCGTCTTCGACGGATGGATGCCGCCGGGCAGGAGCCAGTACGAGTTCGCCGTCGCGATGCCGCGGTGCTCGTCCCAGACGCGGACGAGTCGCTCGACGTGCTCCGGCAGGAGGACGTCGTCGGCATCGCAGAACGCGATCAGCTCGCCGGCGGCCTCCTCGATGCCCCGGTTGCGGGCCGCCGCGACGCCGCCGTTCTCCTGCCGGACGACGCGCACCGGCTCGCCGTGCGCCTCGGCGATCGCCCCCGTCCGGTCGGTCGAGCCGTCGTCGACGACGACGAGCTCGAGGTCGCGGTACGTCTGGCCGAGCACCGACGCGATCGTCGCCGCCGATCGTCTGCGCGGCGTCGAACGCCGGCGTGACGACGGAGACGCGCGGGCTCACCGCGCCACCTCGGCGTACAGGCTCAGGTACGAGGCCACCATGCCATTTTCGGTATAGCGCGAGGCTTCCTGAAGGCCGGCCTCGCCCAGCGAACGTGCGAGCTCGGGGTCGTCGAGCACCCGGCGCACGGCCGCGGCCAGCGCCTCGGCGTCGCCGGGCGGCACGAGCAGCGCCGTGCGGCCGTCGTTCAGGAGGTCGCGGAGCCCGCGGACCGCGGTCGCGACGATCGGCCGGCCGCCGGCGAGCGCCTCGAGAGCTGCGAGCGGCAGCCCTTCGGACTCCGAGGGGATCACGACGACGTCAGCCGCGCCCGTGATCGCCCGGGCGTCGCGGCGTGTGCCCGTGAAGACGACTCTCCCGTCGAGCGGTCGTGCGGCGGCCTCGAGGGCATGCCGCTCGCGGCCCGTCGCCGACGATGAGCAGCGTCGCATCGGGAACGTGCGCCAGCGCTTGCACTGCGAGCATGCTGATTCTTCGCCGGCGTGAGCCGGCCGACCGTTACGAGCAACCGTCCTTTGACGCCGAGCGCCGCCCGGTCGGCAGGCGCAGGCGCCGGGCCGACGCCGTTCGGCACCGTCGCGTGAACGGCGAGCCCCGCCTCGGCAAGTCCCTCGGCGATGCCCGGCCCGCAGGCGATCACGGGCAGGCCCGAGTAGCCGAGCGCGCGGGCGGCGTGCTCGTAGTCTGAGTCCGGGACGCCGTGAACGCTCACGATGCCCGGAGCGCGCCGGCCTCTGAGCGCGGCCAGGCCGGTTGCGAGGCCGACGGCCGGGTTGTGCGCGTGGACGACGTCCGGCTTGAACCGGCGTAGCGCACGGTCGACGGCACGCACGGCGGCGAGCACCTTGCGCGGGCGCCGCTCGATCGGCGGGAGGTCGAACCGCTCCGTGCCCGACGGCAGCTCGGCCGCGAGCTCGCCGTCCTGGGCGGCAACCGCGACGGTGTCACCGCGTTCGGCGGCGGCGTGGGCAAGGGCCAGCGACCACCCGCTCGGCGCCGCCCACGCCCAGAGCCCTGGATCGTGTGGAGGATCCGCATCAGCGACGCGTCGGCGTAGAGCGCGACCATCCGCCGTCCCAGCGCCTCGGCCTCGAACTCGGTGGCGACGCGCTGCGCCGCCTGGCGCGCGAGCTGCTCGCGCCGCTCCGGGTCGCGGGCGAGCGCGTCGATCGCGGCCGCCAGCCCGTCGGCGTCGTCGACCGCGACGAGCAGGCCGGACTCGCCGTCGACAACGAGCTCCGGGACGCCGCCGACCCGCGTCGCGATGGGCGGGACGGCCGCCGCCATCGCCTCGAGCAGCGCCATCGGCAGGTTCTCGTCACGCGATGGCAGGACGAAGACGTCGAGCTCCTCGAGCCGCGTGCGCACGTCGTCGACCCGCCCGTGGAACCGCGCGTCGACGCCGAGCGCGCGCGCCTGCTCCTCCAGCTCGGCGCGCAGGGAGCCGTCGCCGAAGATCTCCACGCGCACCGGGGCGTCCACCCGCGCCGCCGCGTCGAGCAGCACGTCCACGCCCTTGCGGTGCTCGAGGATCGCCGCCGTGCCGACGACGAGCGGCTCGTGCGCCGGCGCCGGCTCCGTCCGCCGCAGGTCGATCCCGTTCGGCACCACGTGCAGCCGGCCCGCCGGAAAGCGGTGCGCGACGAGGAAGCGCGCGACGGCGCGCGACGGGACGATGACCTGACCGAGCATCGCCAGCGCCGACTCCATCGCCACGTAGCCGTGCACGAGCCAGGCGGCGTGCGCGCCCGAGACCTCCGCGGGCCGGCCGTCGACCAGCCCGGCGACCTGGTGCGGGAGCCCGTGGTACGTGTGGAAGACGGCGGCGCCGCGTACCTTCGCCTCCGGCCGCACGAGCAGCCCCGAGCGGCGGTCGTGCGTGTGCACGACGTCGGCGCCGGCGAGGAGCGGCCAGATCCGCCGCGCGCCGGCGAGGTCGGCCTTGTGCCGCAAGGGCGCGACGGTCGCGGAGATGCCGGCCTCGCGGAACGAGGCCGCCACGTGCTCGGTGGCGCACACGACGTGCGGATCGACGCCGGCGGCCGCGACCGCGGGCACGAGCGTCCGGAGGTGGGTGACCGGCCCCGCTTCGGGGATGCTCGTCACATAGACGACTCTCACGCCCCCGACCGCCTGCCGCTCCCGCCGCGCGGAGCGCGGCTCCGCGGCAGGCTGCCGCCGCTGGACTGCAGGATGCAGCGCGGGCGGCGCTTGTCCGTGCTACTCGCACTGTCCTGCGCGCCGCCCGCTTGCCTCCTTTGCCAGCGACGGCTCGGGAACGTGAGAGAGACCCTCACCGCGGCTCGGGCAGCGGCTCGCCCTCGCGCCACATCGCGGTCGCGAGCGCGCCGAGCAGCCAGAACGGCGCGTAGTACTGCTCCGAGAGGAAGAGGCCGGAGACGCAGGCGACCACAAGCCCGGCGCGCACGGCGGTGGCGAGCCCCGGCGGCCCGTTGCCGCGCGCCCGCGCGACCGACGCGCGCATGAACGACCCGCCGAGGTAGAGCAGGAAGACGAGCATCGCCCCGATGCCGAGCTCGGCCGCAACGTCGAGGTACGCGTCGTGCACGACGACGAGCGTGTCGGTGCCCGGCGGCCGGCCGGTCTCCTTGAGGTAGTAGAGCTTGAAGTTGCCCGGCCCGACGCCGAGCGGGTGCTCACTCGCAAGCCGCGCCGCCGCCGACCACGCGTCGAGGCGCGTGTTCACGTTCGTGGTCGCGACCTTCTCCTTTGCGTTCAAGCCGGTCTGCAGCTGCTTCGGGTTCAGCTGGATGAGCAGGAACGTCGAGACGACGGCCACGACGATCACGCCGGCGACGAGGACGAGCCGCCCGCGCTGCTCGGTCGCGACGTGCCAGACGAGCGCGGCGGCCAACCCGACGAGCGCGCCGCGCGAGAAGGTCAGCACGATCGCGCCGAACATGAGCCCGAGCGTCAGCAGCAGCACGGGCCGTGCGCGCCGGGACGAGCGCAGCATGAGCCAGATTGCGATCGGCACGGTCGTGGCCAGGATGTACGCGAGGTCGTTCGGGTCGCCGTAGGGCAGCGTCGCCTGCGTCGACGCGCCGCTCAGGAACTGGTTCAGCGCGATCACGGAGGCGATCCCGGACGAGATCACGAGCGCCCACGCGAGGCGGCGCTGGACGCGGTGGTCGCCGACGAACTGGCTGACGACGATGAAGAGGGCCGCGAAGCTCGCGTACCGCACGGTGGTCGCCTGCGCGGAGGCGAGGTCCTCGGCCTGGAGCGTCGAGACCATCGCCAGCCCGAGGATGACGAGGACGGCCGCGTGGAGCCGGTCGAAGTACAGCCGCCGCTGCGTCGACAGCGCGTACAGCGCGAAGCTCGCAAAGCAGAGCGCGCCGGCGAGCTTCGTGATGGTCAGCTGCGGGTTCGAGCTGATCTGAATTGCATCCTCGAGCGGCGCCGAGGCGACGAGCAGCATCAGGGCGACCTCGATGCGCGCGAGCGCGACGAGCACGACAGCGAGCGCGATCGCGATGAAGACGATTCGCCCCGGCTGCCTGGCGGCGACGAGCGCGAGCGGCGCTGCGAGCGCGGCGAGTGCGATTACCGCCGCGGTCGCGAGGCCCGGACGGTCCTCGGCCGCATGCGCCGCCGCGGTCAGCGGTCTCGGCGCCGACATCGGTGCTCCCTAGAGGCGGGCGAGCCGGCGTTTCGTCTTGCCGCCGGTCCCCGAGCCGTTCGACGATTCCGACGGCCCGTAGTACGCCGTCTTCGACGCCGCGCGGTAGTTGTTGAGCACCGCGCCGGTCGGCTGCACCGAGATCAGCGCGAGCCGCTCGACGGCCGTGCGCAGCTGGCGCCGCGTCGTCGTGCCGGCGCTCGCCACGATCAGCGTCGCCTTGCCGAAGCGGGCGATGATGCGCGCGTCGCTCACCGGGACGAGCGGGGTGGTGTCGATGACGACCATGTCGTACATCCGCTCGAACTGGTGCAGCAGGTTCGGGAACTCCGCCATCAGCAGCTCGCCCGGGTCCTCACCGAGCTTGCCGCCCGTGATGAAGTCGAGGTTGTCGAGCGACGTGTGCCTGACGGCCTCCTCGATGGGATGGCCGCGCAGGATCTCCGAGAGGCCCGGCGTGCGCTGCACGTTCAGCAGCTCGGAGACGCGGCCCTTGCGCAGGTCGGCGTCGACGAGGAGCGTCCGCGCGCCGGAGCGGGCGAAGGACACGGCGAGCCCGAACGAGACCGTCGTCTTGCCGTGGCTGCCCTCCGGGCTCGTGATGACGATGGAGCGCAGGTTCCCCTTGGTGAAGAGCAGGTTCGTGCGCAGGTCGCGCAGCGCCTCCGCAACGATCCGGAACTTGGGGTCGGTCAGGTCGCGCGCCGCGTGCACGTGGGCGAGCGCGGGCTCGTTCGGGATCTCCGCGTAGGACGGGACTCCGGCGACGCGCGCAAGCGCCTCCGGGGTCTCGATCTTCGTGGCGAGGTTCTCGCGCAGAAGCGCCGCGCCGATGCCCAGCCCGAGGCCGAGCAGGAAGGCGACGATCATGGTCAGCTTCGGCCTCGGGTAGACGGCGCCGCTCGGCAGCGTCGGCCGGTTGTACTGCTCGAGATGTGCCTGCGTCACCTTCAGCTCGCCGGACGCCTCGCGTGCGAGGAGCGCCTGGGTCACCGCCTGCGCGGAGTCCTGGGCCACCTTCGGGCTCGGGTCGCGCGCGACCACCTTGATGATCGGCGTTCCCGTGAACGTCCGCACGTTGATCCCGGCGAGCGACTCTCCATTCGGCAGCGCCCGCTGTGCCGTGCCGAGCGTGTCGGGCGCCGTCGCCGCGTCGGCGTAGATCGGCGTGATCTGGTCGACGGCGCTCAGGATGTAGATCGCGTTCGGGCCGGCGGTCGGGAGGACGGCGAGGGTCGAGGTCGCCTCGTACTGCTTCGTCGTGACCTTGAGCGCGGCGAAGGCGACGCCGAGCGAGACCAGCGTGACGCCGATCACGATCAGCTTGCGCCGCCAGAGGACTTCGAGGAATTCGCTCAGGTTCATCTACAGCCGCCAACTCCCGGGATCGTCGTCCCGAGGCTCGGACTTGAGCACAATAGCCGCGGATGGCGGCCCGCAGGCGTCTTCTTCTAGCCTCGCAACCGCTCTCCGCGGGCGTGCCCCGCCATGTGCTCGATCTCGTCGAGGGCGCCGACACGGAGGCGTGGGCGATCGACGTCGCCTGCCCGCCCGAATCCACGCTCTGGCAGGCGCTCGCGGGGCGCGAGGACGTGCGGCTGCACCCGCTCGGCGCCGCACGCCGGCCGGCGCCCGGAGACGCGGCCTCGCTCGCCCGGCTCGCGCAGCTCGCCGGGCGGGCGGATGTGGTGCACGTGCACTCGGCCAAGGCCGGGTTCCTGGGGCGGCTCGCGGCGGCGCTCCGCGGGCGGACGGCGCGTTGTGCATACACGCCGCACGCCTGGTCGTTCTGGGCCGTGGGCGGGGCGGAGGCGAGGGTCTACCTCCGGCTCGAGCGGGCCGCCGCGCGCTGGTGCCGTGCGATCGTCGCTGTATCGGCGGACGAGCGTGAGGCCGGCCTGGCGGCGGGCGTTGGGCGGCCGGAGCAGTACCGGGTGATCCCGAACGGGGTCGACGTCGCCCGGTTCGGCGCCGCGCGCGACCCGCTGCCCGGTCGCGTGCTCTTCCTCGGGCGGCTGGCGCAGCAGAAGCGGCCCGATCTCGCCCTGCGGGCGCTCGCGCGCGTGCCCGGCGCCGAGCTGGACGTGGCCAACGACGGCCCCGACCGCTCGGAGCTGGAGCGCCTCGCGTCGGAGCTCGGCGTCGCGGAGCGGGTGCGCTTCCTCGGCTACCGCGACGACGTTCCCGAGCTGCTCGCCCGCACGTCGTGTCTGCTCGTGACGAGCGACTACGAAGGCGCCTCACTCGTCGTGCCCGAGGCGATGGCCGCGGGCGTGCCGGTGGTCGCGACGCGGGCCGGCGGCGTCGAGGAGGTGCTGGACGGCGGCGGCGTGGTCGTCGAGCGCGGCGACGTCGATGCCGTCGCCGGCGCGCTCGCGCGGCTGCTCGACGACGGTGACGAGGCCGCGCGGCTCGGCGAGGCCGGCCGGGCGCGGGCGCGGGCCGAGTTCACGCGCGAGCAGATGGTCGCGTCGACCGTGGCGCTCTGGGAGGAGCTGGCCCGTGGCTGAGCCGGCGCTCTGGCTGGCCGGCTGGTCGGACAGCGAGGACGAGGACTTCCGCGCCGCCTGCGCCGAGGCCGGGGTGGACGCGGAGGTGGCGCGGGTCGCCCCGCTCGGCCCGACGGTCGGAACGCGGGGCCACCGGCTGCGCAGCTGGCCCGCGTACGTGCGCCAGGCGGCACGCGCGCTGCGCTGGCCGGGGCCGGTGGTGGCGTGGGACCCGATCGCCGGCGCCCTCGCCGCGCGCCTCGGGCGCCGCGAGCGGCTCGTGATCCTGAACCCGCTGCTCGATCTCTCGCGGCGCAGCCGCCGCCAGCACCTTGTCGCCGCCGGCGCGCGCCGCGCCGGCCGGGTGGTCTTCTTCAGTCGCGCGGGCATGCGCGACGCGGAGCAGCTCGGCATCCACGGCGAGTTCGTCCCGCTCGGCGTCCGCGCCCGCCGCGATCAGCCGGCGCCGCCGGGCGACCACCTGCTGGCCGTGGGCCGCGACCACCGCGACTGGGAGACGCTCGCCCGCGCGGCGCAGGCGAGCGACATCGAGGTGCGCGTGATCGGCCCGGCGTCGGTGCCCGGCCCGCTGCGGCTCGTGGAGCCGGTCCCGCGTGAGGAGCTGTTCCTGCTGATGGAGCAGGCGGCTGCGGTCGTCGTCCCGCTGGCGGACTCCATGCGCACGGCGGGCCAGCTCGCGATCCTCGATGCGTTCGCCGTCGGCCGCGGCGTCGTGGCCACCAAGGGCCCCGGCACCGAGGACTACGTCAGCGACGACACCGGCTTTCTCGTCCCGCCCGGCGAGGCCGATCCGCTGCGCATCGCGCTCGAGCTGGCGGCGGATCCGAGCGTGGCCGCGAGCCTCGGCGAGCAGGCCCTGCGCGCGGCCCACGGGCCGCTCTCGCTGACCGCCTTCGTCGCCGCGGTCGACGAGGCGGCCCGGCGCGGAGATAGTGGCTGAGAGCCACTAACTCAGGGACGCTCGAGCAAGTGTCCCTCGCGCGAGGGATGACCGCCGCGACAACGGTGCCGAAGCACCTTTCGTGGTGCTGCGTCGCCTTGCCGTGCTCCTGCTCATCGCGCTCGTAGTCGCGGGCTGCGCTGGCACCGAGTCGGAGGCGGCGACCGGGAACGTCGCCGCCACACGGATCTGCTCCGGCTGCGCGGAAAAGGCCGGCGACCTGGGCCGCTACGGGTACGTGACGCTCCACGCCTGGGACGCCGGGCGCATCCCGCAGATCCGGGCGGAGAACCCGAACGCCAAGATCCTGGTCTACAAGGACATGGCGTCGACGCCCGCGTACGACTGCCACGCCGGCGTGGACGACCCGCTGCTGCCGAGCGGGCTCGGCTACTGCTGGACGCTCCAGAACCACCCGGACTGGTTCACGACCGGCCCGCAGGGCAACCGGCTCCAGTGGACGGTGTACCCGGGCAACTGGCAGATGGACGTCGGCTCGCCCGGCTACCAGGATCAGTGGTCGGCCAACGTCCTCACCGAGCTGACGGCGCAGGGCTGGGACGGCGTGGTCATCGACGACGCCAACGTCGACGAGCGGCCGCAGCTCGGCGGCCAGACGATGAGCGAGTACCCGACGCAGCCCTCGTACCAGGCGGCGACCCGCTCGTTCCTCGCCAACGTCGGCCCGAGGCTGACGAAGGCCGGCTTCCTCGTGATCCCGAACATCCAGGCCGATCCGGTGCTCGCGGACGCGAAGCTCTGGGCCGACTGGACGCAGTTCACCTCGGGCGGGACGCGCGAGTTCTGGATGAAGTGGGGCTCCGGCGCCGCCGGCCAGTACGGCGAGGGCGGCTGGGCCGACCTCATGAACGTCATGGAGACGGTCGAGCGCGAGGACAAGATCTTCCTGACCACCACGACCGCCCCCGCCAACGACGTGCGCTCGATGCGCTGGGGCCGCGCGAGCTTCCTGATCGGCTGGAACGGCGGCCCGAGCGCGTTCAGCTTCGACCCGAACGCGCCGGTCGACCCGTGGTCGGCCGACTGGACGACGGACATCGGCGTCCCCGCCGGCCCGCAGCAGGCGCAGGGCGGCGGGGTCTACCGCCGTGACTACACGCAGGGCACCGCCGTCGTGAACACGTCCGCCCGGGCGGTCCGCACCGTCGACCTCGGCCGCTCGTACATCACGCCCGAGGGGGTGCCGGTCACGCAGGTCACGCTCCAGCCGCTGACGGGGCTCGTGCTGCGGCTCCCACCCGGCGTCGTCGACAAGCCTCAGGCGGCCACGAGCACGCCGGTGAAGGCGAAGCCCGTCAAGTCGACGACGACGCGGACGACCGGGCGCGGCCACATGCTCGCGCGCCGGATCGCGCTCCACGGCGGCCGAGTCATCCACGGGCGCGTGCAGGCGGCGAGCGACGGCTGGCATGTCTCGGTCTACTGGCGCAACCGCTCACACTGGCACCTCTTCGCCCGCGCCCACACCAACGCGGCGGGTGTCTTCCGGGTGCACAAGGTCCTCCGCGCCCGGCGCGCCATCCCGATGCGTGCGGTCGCGCGCGCGGGCCGGGCGTGGGCGCACTCGACGGTTGTTCGTCTGAGCGCGTAACAGCGCCGGAGCACCGGCTGGCCGCGTTCGGCGCCGGGGTTCGCGCGGCAGGCGGCTGGGCCCTACGCGAGGCGGGAGTACAGCTCGACCAACGGGCGCGTCGCCGGCCCCGGCGCGTAGCCGGCGACGAAGGCAGCGAGCGCCGCGGCTCCCCGTTCGCGCCGCCCTGCGGGGTCGGCGAGCAGCTGGACTGCGGCGTCCGCGAGCAAGGCCGAGCCCTCGCCGACGATCACGCCGTCGTTCGAGGCGATGCCCTCGGCGCCGGCGGCCGTGGTTACCACCGGCACGCCGCTCGCGATCGCCTCGAGCGCCTTCACCTTCATGCCGCTTCCGCGCCGCTGCGGGAAGAGCAGGACCGAAAGGCTGCGCAGGAACGCGCTCGCGGACTCGACTTCGCCGTGCACCTCGACTCCCGGGCCAGCGAGCCCGAGCGTTTCCGTGCCGCGGCCCGCGACGAGCAGGCGCGCCTCGGGCACCCGGCCGCGGACGAGCGGCCAGACGGTGTCGACGAGCTCCCGCATCGCCTCCGCGGTCGGCGGCCACGCTGCGGTGCCGATGATGCCGGCGACCGGCGGCCCGTCCAGCGGGGCGGGCGGGTAGGCGGACGGGTCGAGCGTGAGCGGCGCGAGCACGACCTCGGCGGCTGGGGCGTCGCGGCGGAGCTCCGCTGCGACCTGCGGCGAGCTCGCGACGAGATGCCTGTGCGTCCGGAGCGCGATTCGCTCGGCCCGGCGCTGCTCGACCACGTCACGAAACTGCCGGCGCCAGGGCGCGCCGAGGTCACGGTCACGCCGCACGAGGTAGTGGACGTGGAGCACGGACGGCGTCGCGAGCCCGCGGTCGCACCACGCAGTCTCGGTCTCCTCGAGATGCACGACGTCGGCATCGCGGGCGAGCTCCCTCACGCGGTCCGCAAACGCCCCGGCGAGCTCGCTGCGAGGCCGGCGGTACCGGTCGAGCCGCGCGCGCCACGACGACGACGGCTCGACGGGGACGACCTCGACCTGCAGGTCGGCCGGCACCTCGCCCGGCACAGTGAAATGCCGCTTCGCGGCGACCGCGCACACGTCCACGCCGTGCGCCGCGAGGCCGCGGAGCATGCCGAGCGCGGTCTTGCCCGGCGCGCCGCCCTCGGAAAGGGGCGGCTGGGCGAGAACGACCAGGACGCGCATCAGCGGCGCCCCCGGTCAGCCGAGCCCGCGCGCGTCGAGCGGATCGTGACGTAGCGGGCGATGCGACCGATGCGGCGGCCGGAGCGCCCGCCGACCGCGGACTCCAGCCAGCGGGCGTCGGCGTCGGTCAGCACGCCGATCGTGAGTGCCGACCCGCCGTACAGCAACACGAAGACCGCGCCCGCGATGATCACGCCGGCGACGAGCGGCAGGCTCGCCAAGGCCTCCAGGGCCGACCAGCCGCCGACGGCGGCGAGTGTGGACGCGAACAGGGTCGGGATGAGCGACCACAGCAGCCACCCTCCGCCACGGATCGCGCGGATGCTGACGGTGAGCATCGCGATCGCGTAGGCAGCCTGGCCGCCCGCGTTGGCGATCGCGGCGCCGCTCGCGTCGAGGAGCGGGACGAAGGCGAGCGCGAGGCCCACGTCGATGATCGCGGCGATCGTGTTTGCGGCGACCGTCACCCGGACGCGGCCGAGCGCGGCGAGGTGCGCTCCCGCGAGCGAGCCGACGGCGGCGAGCGGAAAGGTGAGCAGCATGATCCGCAGCGGCTGGGCGACCCCGGTGTACTGGTCGCCGTAGACGACGTGCACGAGCGCCGGCCCGAGCGCGAAGGCGCCCGCCGCCAGCGGCAGCGTGACGACGAATATCAGGCGGAACGCGCGCCGGAACCCGGAGCCGATGCGGTCGTGGTGGCCGGCGCCGAACAAGGTCGCGAACGCGGGCGCCACCGTCGCCCCGAGCGCGGACGGCACGAGCCGGAGCGCCACCACCATCGAGAACGCGATCGTGTAGATGGCGATCGCGCCCGTCGTCGAGAACGCTTTCAGGAAGAAGAACTCCACGCGCGAGGCGACGATCTGCTCGACGAGCACGCCGAGCGCCGCCACCAGCGCGAAGTGGGCGACGCGCCGCTGGAGTGCCCGCGCCTCTGCGGCCGCAGCCGGGTCGCCGGGGCCGAGGGCGCGCCGGGCCAGCGTGCCCGTCCACGCGAGGTTGGCGATGCACGCCACCAGCTCGACGGCGAACATGCCGGTGATCCCACCGCCCGCCCAGAGGACGAGCGCGGTCGCGATCGTGCTGAAGAAGCCGGTGGTGAGCCCGACGGTCGACGCCTGTCGAATGCGCTGGAGACCGACGAGCACCGCCGTCGGCACCGTGTGGAGGATCGTCAGCGCGGAGACGAAGCCCGCGAGCGCCCACGCGCCCGGCGGGTCACCGCCGGCGACAGCCACGCCGACGAGCACCGCCGCGGCGGCTGCCGCCGCGATCCCGTTCACCCTCCACGCCCACCCGAGCAGGCCGCGCAGCACCTGGGGGCGCCCGGCGCCGACCGTCTCGCCGACGTAGCGCATGACGGCGAGGTACATCGAGCTGGAGAGGAGCGTGGCGATGAGGATCGAGTTCAGCGCGATGAAGCTCTGCTGGCCGAAGTCCGCCTTGCCGAGAAAGCGCGCGGCGATGATCGACGTGATCGCCGTGTAGAGCTGCGGAACGGCGTAGCTGGCCGTGTACCAGGCGCCGCCCCGGAGGACGGACCGGCTGGTGGTGGCCGCGGCGGCGTCGACGGGCGGCGCCGCGCTAGGTGCTCGGGACTCCGGCCGCACGCTGCTCGGCGACGACCTCGGCGAGGATCCGGTCGAGGCCGATCGAAGGCTCCCAGCCGATTGCCGCGCGGATCTTGCCCAGGTCGGGGATGCGGTGGAACATCTCCTCGATCCCGTGGCCGTAGACCTGCTCGTACGGGATGTAGGTGAGGGACGACGAGCTGCCGGTGAGGGTCAGCACGCGCCCGGCCAGGTCGTTGATCGTCAGCGACTCGGTGGAGCCCACGTTGTAGATCTCGCCCCAGAGGCCGTCGTGCTTGAGCAGATCGACGAGTGCGCGGGTCGTGTCGTAGACGTGGCAGAAGCAGCGCGTCTGATTCCCGTCGCCGTGCACCTCGAGCGGCTCGCCGGCCAGGGCCGCGCCCACGAAACGGGGGACGACCATCCCGTACTCGCCGCTTTGCCGTGGCCCGACGGTGTTGAAGAGCCGCGCGATGACGACCCGGAGATTCCGCTCCTCGTGCAGCGCCAGGGCGAGGAATTCGTCGAGCGCCTTCGAGTCGGCGTACGCCCAGCGCTTCGCCGTCGTCGGGCCGTAGATCCGGCGCGTGTCCTCACGGAGCGGCTGCTGGTCGGCGGGGTGGTCGCCGACGACCTCGGAGCTGGACGTGACCAGCACGGGCTTGTCGAAGCGCGCGCAGTACTCCAGCACGGTCTCGGTGCCCTGCACGTTGGTGAGCAGCGTGCGGCCGGGCTGCTCGACGATCAGGCGGACGCCGACGGCCGCCGCCAGGTGCCAGACGGCGTCGCTCTTGAAGACCAGTTCGCTGACGACGGCCGGCGAGAGGACCGACTCGACGACCAGATGGAAGCGCGGGTTGTCGCGCAGGTCGGCCACGTTGGCGACCGACCCGGTCGAAAGGTCGTCCAGCGCATACACCTCCCAGCCGTCCTCGAGCAGGGCATGAGAGAGGTGCGACCCGATGAAGCCGGCGCCGCCGGTGACGAGGGCAGTCCCGGGCACGACGCCGAGCCTAGCCCGCCCGACGGAGCGCGGCCGCGATCAGCGGGTCGCGCGGGGCGAGGCGGTGGGCCTCCTGGAGCTCGCGCTTCGCGGACGCCTTGCGGCCGGCACGCAAGAGGGCGTCGCCAAGCAGGTAGCGCAGCCCCGCGGCGTCGGGCTCCTTGCCCACCGCCTCGCGTAGCGGCGGGATCGCCGCCGCCGGCGTCTGCGCCAGCTGCGCCTCGGTCACGAGCGGATCGGTCGAGAGCGGGTCGAGGCGGCGCGCCCAGGTCAGGTCGGCATGGGGGTCGGCGCCGGGGTGCTCGGCGACGTGGGAGGTGATGCTCGCCGAGACCCAGACCGGCGCGAACGCAAGCACCGCGACGGCCGCCGCCACGGCCGCGCCCGTCCACGCCGCGCGGCCGGGAAGCGCCGGTGGGTCGTTGCCCGAGAGGCCGATGCCGGCGAGCAGGAAGAAGACGATGCCGACGGCCGGGAACGTCCAGATCCAGTCGCCCGCCGAGTGGACGGCGAAGTAGGCGGCCGCGCCGAGCAGGCCGGCACCGAGGACGTCCTCGCGCGCGCGCCGGAAGAGCCCGGCGAAGAGCGGGACGAACGCGAGTGCGAGCAGCGCGAGGCCGACGAGGCCGAGCTCGGAGGCGGTGTCGAGCTCGAGCGAGTGGGCGCGGCGCGGCGTCTCGTCGCTGCGGCCGTGCTGGAGGTAGGCGACGTCCCAGCCGCGGGAGCCGATGCCCACGAGCGGGTGCGCCCTGAACTCGTTCAGCGCGACGCGCCAGAAGTCGTAGCGGTTCGAGCCGAGGTTGACGAGATGGCTGGAGCCGGACTCGCGCGTCGGCAGCGTCTTGAAGTTGTCCCAGCGGTCGCCGACCCAGCCGACCGGATGGTGCTCTCGGGCGAGGAACGTGACGGCGCCGGCCAGCACGCAGAGAAGCAGCGCGGCGGCCGCGATCCGCCCGATCAGGCGGCGCGTGTCGGCCGGGATCGAGAGCCGCTCGTCGAGGAGCGCGTATGCCGCCGTCACCGCGGCCCCGACCGCCGTGAGCACCAGGATCCGGGCCCCGGCCGCGTGCGCGGCGTCGACCAGCGGGCCGGTCTGGTAGCGCACAGGGAACGGGTCGGTGAGCGTCCCGTACGAGATCGCGACGAGCACCCCGGCGATCGCCGCCGGGACGACGAGGCGCAGGCGCGACGGGGAAACGGCGAGCACGACGACGGCCGCCGCGGCGAGCGCGACGCCGCCGCCCTTGCTCTGCGTGACGAGCCAGGCCGCGAGCATGGCCGTCGCGGCGCCGCCCGCGAGCGCGCGCACGACCGCGTTCAGGTCGCGGCGGGCGGCGAGCGAGACGGCGGGCCAGAAGGCGAGCAGGAAGGCCGCGCCCTGCGCGTTCACGTACCCGATCGGCGACGTGAGGCGGCCGACGTCGAAGCGGTCGCCAGGGTGCGCGCCCCAGACGAGCGCCGCCGCTGTGGCAACCGCCAGCCCGGCCGAGATCGCGACCACGCCCGCGGTCGCCCCGGTTCGCGCAAGGCGGCCGCGCAGGGTCACGAGGGGCACCGCCAGCGCGAGGGCGTACGCCGCCACGAGCAGCGCCTCGTCGCGGGCGGCGGACGGGAGCGGGCTCCAGGCGGCGCTCAGGCCCGTCCACAGCGCGAGTCCCGACACTCCGGCGAGCGCGAGCACGGCCGTGCGTGACGGGGTGACCGCGATCCCGGCGGCGAGCACGACGGCGGCGAGCGCGGCGAGCAGGATCGCATAGGGCAGCCAGTCGGCGGCGAGGATCGAGCCGCCTTCCCGCCAGGCCATGCCGCCGGCGAGAAGGCTCGCGAGTATGGTGGGCAGCGCGAGCCAAAGATCCGCGAAATGCGTTTTCTCGCGGGCGTCTGAGGCAATCACCGCGTTTAGGCGATTCGCCCCTGCGAACGTTTCTTCCTGCAAATCGACAGGGCGTGAAAAATGCGGCCGTTTCACTACGATGCGTCCAGGGGCAACTGCGGGAAAGGAGATTCGATGGGGAGGTTCGCACGGGGGGTGACCGTCCTCCTGGTGATCGCGCTGCTTGCCGTTTCGGCGGCTTCAGCTGCGACGCCAACCCAGATTTACCGGGATTACCAGGACAACGGCAGGCTCGACGGCCGCTATTCGGTCGCCGATCTGCAGGCCGCGCTCTCGAGCCCGGCCGTCCAGGGCTATGGCAGCCCGACGATCACGCCTGGCATGAAGCAGGAGATCGTCAACAAGCTTGGCGCGCAGCAGGGACTCCAGGGCGGTAACAACAGCACGGGCGGCGGTCTGCCGTTCACGGGCTTCGACCTGGGACTGCTGACCGTCGGCGGCGTGCTGCTGCTCTCGGTGGGCTTCGGCCTCAGGCGCGTGGCGCGGGCGAAGAGCTAGCTCGGGACCGCGTGGAAGTGTCTGAGGTCCCAGGGGGATCCGTTTCGGCATGACGTCCTTGCAGACGACGACCGATCGCGCAGCCGCGACGCTGCACGCTCTGCGCGCGCAGCCGGCGCGCTACGCACGGCTCCAGTCGCAGCGCTTCTGGGCGCACGCGGCGCTCGCGGTCGACGCCGCCATGCTGGCGGCTGCGGCCGGCGCGACCGCGCTCGGCGCGTACCACGCGGGGCTTCCGCGCATGTCGGCGTTCGGCCTCGCGGCGTTCGCGGGCCTTGTGCTGCTGGCCTCCCGCGCCCGCGGCATGTACGCGCCCAAGCTCCGCCTGGACGTCCTCGACGACCTGCGCGGTGTCGCCACGGCCACGTCGCTCGCGGCGATGATCATCCTCGCAGCCCGGGTCATGCTCGGCGACGACGGCACACTCGCGGCCGAGATCTTCCGCCCCTGGGTGTTCGCGACCGTCTACCTCGCGGCCGGGCGCACCGCGCTCGCCTGGACGCAGAGCCGCGCCCGCACGACCGGCGACTTCGTCCGGCCGACCTTGATCGTCGGCGCCGGCCGCGTCGGGCGGCTCGTGGCGCGTCGGCTTCAGGAGCGCCCGGAGCTGGGGCTGCGGCCGATCGGCTTCCTGGACAAGGAGCCCATGGACGCGCCCGACGGGCCCATGCTGCCGGTTCTCGGCGCCAGCTGGGACCTCGACCGGCTCGTCCGCGACTACGGCGTCCAGCACGTGCTCGTGACCTTCTCCACCGCGCCGCACGAAGTGCTGCTCCGCCTCGCCCGCCGCTGCGAGGAGCTCGGCGTGCAGGTCTCGTTCGTCCCGCGCCTGTTCGAGCGCGTGGGCGAGCGTGTCTCGATCGACCACCTCGGCGGCCTCCCGCTCGTCACGGCGCACCACGCCGATCCGAAGGGCTGGCAGTTCGCGGTCAAGTACATGGTCGACCGTGTCGTCGCGGGCCTGGCGCTGCTCCTGCTGTCGCCCGTCCTGATCGGCGCGATGGTCGCCGTGCGCATCTCGCTCGGCCGCCCGATCTTCTTCCGCCAGACGCGCATCGGCCGCGACGGCCGCCCCTTCGAGATGCTGAAGCTCCGCACGATGCTCCCGCAGCGCGACGGCGCCAACGTCATGGAGCCCGAGTGGTTCCCGCGCGACGACGTCGCCCCCGGCGGCGTCGAGGGCGACGACCGCCGCACGCGCGTCGGCGCCTTCCTGCGCCGCACGTCGATCGACGAGCTGCCGCAGCTGATCAACGTCGTCCGCGGCGAGATGAGCCTCGTCGGGCCGCGGCCCGAGCGCCCCGAGTACGTGGAGATGTTCGAGGAGAGCGTCTACCGCTACGGCGAGCGCCACCGCGTCAAGGCCGGCATCACCGGCTGGGCCCAGGTGAACGGCCTGCGCGGCCAGACGTCCCTCTCCGACCGCGTGGAGTGGGACAACCACTACATCGAGAACTGGTCGCTCTGGTTCGACGTGAAGATCGCGGTGCTCACCGTGCTGTCGGTCTTCCGCATGTACCGCGTCACCGAGTAGCCCCGACTCGCGGCGCGTGAAGCTGAGCGTGCGGCGACTAAGAAGATGGAAAGAGTCGTCCGCCCGGCTGTAACAAGCGTGTCGGAACGGCGTCATAACGCTTGACCATCCGGCCTCCGGTGCCGAAAGTAGCCTCGGAGGCGCGAGCTACACTGAGACGACCTCGACCGCGGCGCAGCCACCGTCGCGATTTCCGACGAAAGGGGGCTCGAGGGTTTTGTTCGAACGCTTCACAGAACGGGCCAGACAGGTTGTCGTCCTCGCCCAGGACGAGGCGCGCGCCCTGAAGCACAACTACATCGGCACGGAGCACATCCTGCTTGGGCTCCTGCGCGAAGAGGAAGGGCTTGCTGCGCGCGTCCTCGAGTCGCTCGACATCACGGTCGAGGAGGTGCGCGCCCAGGTGGCGCGGATCGTCGGCCAGGGTGACGAGGTCACGACCGGTCAGATCCCGTTCACGCCCCGCGCGAAGAAGGTGCTGGAGCTCGCACTGCGCGAGGCACTGTCGCTGGGCCACAACTACATCGGCACCGAGCACATCCTGCTGGGCCTCGTGCGCGAGAACGAAGGTGTCGCAGCACGGATCCTGCTCGACTTCGATGCCGACGCCGAGAAGATTCGCAACGAGATCATCCGGATGCTCTCCGGGCCCGGCCGCCGCCAGCAGGGCGGGGGCGGCTCCGCCGAGGGCAAGTCGAAGAGCTCGAAGCTCCTCGACCAGTTCGGCCGCAACCTGACCAAGCTCGCCGCCGAGGGCAAGCTCGACCCGGTCGTCGGCCGCCAGACGGAGATCGAGCGCGTCATGCAGATCCTGTCGCGCCGCACGAAGAACAACCCGGTGCTGATCGGCGAGCCGGGCGTCGGCAAGACCGCCGTCGTCGAGGGCCTGGCGGCACGGATCTCGTCCAACCAGGTGCCCGAGCTCCTGAAGGGCAAGCAGATCTACACGCTCGACCTCGCGGCGCTGGTCGCCGGGTCGAAGTACCGCGGTGAGTTCGAGGAGCGCCTGAAGAAGGTGATGAAGGAGATCACCCAGCGCGGCGACATCATCCTTTTCATCGACGAGCTCCACAACCTCGTCGGCGCGGGCGCCGCCGAGGGCGCGATCGACGCCGCCTCGATCCTGAAGCCGGCGCTCGCCCGCGGCGAGCTCCAGACGATCGGCGCGACGACGCTCGACGAGTACCGCAAGTACCTCGAGCGCGACGCTGCGCTGGAGCGCCGCTTCCAGCAGATCCGCGTGGACGAGCCGACGACCGACGACACCGTCCAGATACTGCGCGGCCTGCGCGACCGCTACGAGGCGCACCACCGGTGCAAGATCACCGACGACGCGCTGACCGCGGCCGCCGTGCTCGCCGACCGCTACATCCAGGACCGGCACCTGCCGGACAAGGCGATCGACCTCATCGACGAGGCCGCGTCGCGGATGCGCATCAAGACCATGAGCGCGCCGCCGCGGTATCGCGAGCTCGAGGAGGAGATCGAGCGCGTCCGCAAGGAGAAGGAGTCCTCGATCGAGGCGCAGGAGTTCGAGAAGGCCGCCTCGCTGCGCGACAAGGAGCGCAAGCTCACGCAGAAGAAGCGCGAGCTCGAGGAGTCCTGGCGCGCCGAGGAGGCCACCGAGCAGCCGGAGATCGGCGAGGAGGAGATCGCGGACATCGTCTCGATGTGGACTGGCATCCCGGTCTTCAAGCTCACCGAGGCCGAGACCGCGAAGCTCATCCGCATGGAGGAGGAGCTGCACAAGCGCGTCATCGGCCAGGAGGAGGCGATCGTCGCGGTCGCGAAGTCGATCCGCCGCGCGCGGGCCGGCATCAAGGACCCGAAGCGCCCGACCGGCTCGTTCATCTTCCTCGGCCCCTCGGGCGTGGGGAAGACCGAGCTGGCGCGCACGCTCGCCGAGTTCCTGTTCGGCGACGAGGACGCGATGATCCAGGTCGACATGTCGGAGTACATGGAGAAGCACTCCGTGTCCCGGCTCGTCGGCTCACCGCCCGGCTACATCGGGTACGACGAGGGCGGCCAGCTCACCGAGGCCGTCCGCCGCAAGCCCTACTCGGTCGTCCTGCTGGACGAGATCGAGAAGGCGCACCCGGACGTCTTCAACATCCTGCTCCAGATCCTGGAGGACGGGAAGCTGACGGACGCGCAAGGTCGGCGCGTCGACTTCCGCAACACGATCATGATCATGACGTCGAACATCGGCGCCGCCCAGATCTCGAAGAACCAGTCGCTCGGCTTCACGATGGGCGACGAGTCGGGTCTGTCGTACGACGACATGAAGGACCGCGTCATGAGCGAGCTCAAGAAGGTCTTCCGGCCGGAGCTCATCAACCGCATCGACGAGACGATCGTCTTCCACAAGCTGACGAAGGAGGAGATCCTCCAGATTGTCGAGCTGATGATGCGGCGCCTGCGCGAGCAGATGAGCGTGCACGAGGTCACGATCGAGCTGACGGACGAGGCGAAGGAGCTGCTCGTCGAGAAGGGCTACGACCCGGCGATGGGCGCCCGGCCGCTGCGCCGCGCGATCCAGCGCCACATCGAGGACCCGCTGGCCGACTTCGTGCTCGGCCGGGAGCTCGGGCCCGGGTCGACCATCCTCGTCGCCCGCAAGCCGGACGCCGAGGAGGTCACCATCGAGGTCATCCCGGGCGCACCGCCCGTGGAGGACAAGGTGACGGTGCCCGCGGAGGAAGAGTCTCCGCCGGACGAGCCGGCAGAGGAGTAAGCGCTGAAGCGGCGGCCGAGAGGCCGCCGCACTCGTTTCCGACCCAGCCCCCTAAGGTTGCGCGACGAGCGCCGAGTCGTGCGCTGCGAACACGGCGGCGATGTCGGCGCCGGGCTGGTGCACCGCCTCGATCAGCTGCGCGATCCGCGGCGTCATCACGAGCAGGTACCGGGCTTCGGTCGGCCCTGCGTTCCAGTACGTGTGCGGGGTGCCGCGGCGAGCGAGAACCGCGGACCCAGCGTGCGCCTCGACCTCCTCGTCGCCGAGGCGGAAGCCGAGCGTTCCCGAGAGCACGTACCACGCCTCGTCGTCCGAGTGGTGGACGTGAAGCGGCGCGATCCAGTGGTCGCCCACCTCCGCCGTCCACTCGACGACGACGAAGGCGTCGCCGGCCGAGCCTATGGCGTTTCCGGCGAGCGGCTCCACGTGCACGCCGCGATTATCCGCTGCAAGAACCGCGGCCGCGTCGCCGACAGCGCGCGCCGCTGATCAGGCGGCGACGAGAATCGCCGCGCACGCGCCGATGATCACCGCGAGCGCGCAGCCGAACGCGACGTAGGCGCGCACGAACCGGCGCCGGGCGGACTCGAGCGCCGGGTCGTCGTGCCGCGTGCGCAGCAGCGACATCGTCAGCCGCGCGACGTTTCCGCGCTCGCCTGCCGGCACCTCCCGGAAGCGCGGCGGGAAGCGCGTGTAGTGCACCCAGGCCGCCGGCAGGAGCTCGGCGTCGATCGCGCCGAGCAGCAGCCGCCGGTGCCGCGGAAGCAGGACGACGAAGTACGACACCGCCAGCCCGAGGAGCCCGGCGTAGACGAGCGCGACGAGAACGGGCCGCATGTCTCCGTTATCGGCCGGAGAGGCGTTGGGACAGCCCCCCGGCGGGGGACTGTCCCGTCAGGCTTGCCTAGTGGTCGTGCGGCCGGCCCCAGGTGTGGGCGCCGCCCCAGTCGACGATGATCGCGGGCTCGTCGCCGACGACCCAGGCGTCGTGGCCCGGCTCCAGCACGCTGATCTCGCCGGGGCCGACGTCGAACTCGGCGCCGTCGCTCATCTGCACGCGGATGGTGCCGGCGACGCTGTACTGGAAATGCGGCGCCTCGCACCACTCGGTGCCGGCGACCGGCTTGACGTGCTCGGACCAGCGCCAGCCGGGCTGGAGCGTGTAGCGGCCGACCTCGCCGCCGCCGATGTTCAGGATCTCGCCCTTGCCGTTCGGGAACTCGCGCACCTCGTCGGGCGAGTCGAACGCTTTGTGTCCCGTGAGCTTGGTGTCCTGCATGTGGGCCTCCTCGTGCATTGGGGTCGATGCCCTTGGATATTTACCTACCAGTAGGTAAAATTCAAGCTATGCCTGCCACGGCCCAAAGCGGTGCCCCGGCGATCCTCGACGTGGCCGAGGGGCTCGTGCAGCGGCGCGGCTTCAACGGCTTCAGCTACGCCGACGTCGCGGCCGAGCTCCACGTGACGAAGGCGAGCATCCACTACCACTTCGCCGGCAAGGCCGACCTCGGCGAGGCGCTGATCGCACGGTATGGCGAGCGGTTCGGCGCCGCGCTGCGCGACGTCGGCGAGCGCCTCGACGACGAGCGCGAGAAGCTCGCCGCCTACGCGGAGCTCTACGCCGGCGTGCTCGCCGACGACCGCATGTGCCTCTGCGGGATGCTCGCCGCCGAGTACGAGACGCTGCCCGCGGCGATGCAAGACGCCGTCGAGCGGTTCTTCGCCGACAACCAGCACTGGCTGGAGGGCGTGCTCGACGCCGGCCGGCGGCGCGGCACGCTCGCGTTCGAGGGCTCGGCCGCCGACGCTGCGCAGCTGATCGTGAGCGGGCTCGAGGGCGCAATGCTGGTCGCACGGCCGTTCGGTGGGGTGGAGCGCTTCCGCGTCGCGGCAGGCAGGCTCCTCGCCGGCTTCCAGGCGTAGTCAGACTCCACCGCGTGGTCGCGGAACCGGAGTCCTGGCACCACGGCATCGTCGCGGCCTGGTGGGCCGAGTTCAACGAGGGCGGCCCCGAGGTCGAGTACTTCCGCGGCTTCATCGAGCGCTCCGGCGAGCCCGCTCTCGACGTCGCCTGCGGTGCCGGCCGGCTGCTCGTGCCCTACCGGCTCGCAGGCCTGGACGTGGACGGGTGCGACCTCTCGGCGGACATGGTCGCCGCGTGCCGCCGCAAGCTTGACGAGGCGGGCGTGGATGCCCACGTCTGGGCGCAGCCGATGCACGAGCTCGACGCTCCGCGTCGCTACCGCACGATCTTCGTGTGCGGCGGGTTCGGCCTCGGCTCGACGCGGCGGCGCGACGAGGAGGCACTACGGCGGTTCCATTCCTCGCTGGAACCGGGCGGGAGGCTCGTCCTCGACGTCGAGCTCCCGTACTCGTACACGCGGCACTGGCCCTACTGGCTGAAGGACGGCCGGACGGGCCTGCCCGAGGAATGGCGCGAGCCGGAACGGCGCCGTGCCGCCGACGGCAGCGAGCTTGCGCTCTGGACGCGGGTGGTCGACCTCGACCCGCTCGAGCAGGTCGTCACGATGGAGCTGCGCGCCGAGCGGCGAAGCGATGCGGGCTCCTCCGAGGAGATGCACCGGCTGACGATCACGCTCTACTTCCGCGACGAGCTCCGGGAGATGATCCTGGCCGCGGGCTTCGCCGACGTCGAGGTGTTCGCGGGGAACACGCTGCGGCCGCCGACGCGGGCCGACGACTTCCTCGTGTTCGCGGCCCGCGCGTGAGCTACGACGTGCTCGAGCGCCGCCCCGAGATCGGGGCACTGTCCGGCGCAGCGGCGATCGCCTTCTCGGGGATCCTCTTCCGCTACGCGGATGTCTCGCCTACGACGGGCGCGTTCTTCCGCTGCTTCTGGGCGCTGCCGGCGCTCGCGATCCTCGCCTGGGCGGAGAACCGCCGCCTCGGCCCGCGTTCGCGCAGCGCACGCCTCTGGGCGTACCTGGCCGGCGCGTTCTTCGCCGCCGACCTCGTGCTCTGGCACCACTCCATCGAGGCGGTCGGCGCCGGGCTCGCGACCGTCCTCGGCAACACGCAGGTGCTGATGGTCGGACTGCTCGCCTGGGCGCTCCTGAGCGAGCGTCCGTCGAACCGCGCGCTCATCTCGATCCCGATCGCCTTCGGCGGCGTCGTCCTCATCTCGGGCGTGCTGGAGCAGGGCGCGTACGGGAGCAATCCTGCGCTCGGCGTTGCCTACGGGGTCCTCACCGGGGCCGCCTATTCAGGGTTCCTGCTGACGCTCCGGCACGGGAGCGCCGGCAATCGCGCCGCCGCGCCGCTCTTCGACGCGACGCTCGCCTCTGCCGCCGGCTGCCTCGTCATCGGGCTCGCCGTCGGCGACTTCGACCCGTTCCCGACCTGGTCCGCGACGGGGTGGCTGGTCGTGCTGGCACTGAGCGCGCAGGTGCTCGGCTGGCTGCTGATCGCGGTGTCGCTCCCGCGCCTGCCGGCCGTCGGCAGCTCCCTGCTGCTCATGCTTCAGCCCGTGCTCGCGGTGATCCTGGCCGCCTGGCTCGTGGACGAGTCGCCATCGGCATTGCAGCTCGGCGGCGCGGCGCTGATCCTCGCGGCGGTCGTGTTCGCCTCAGCCGGCGCGCGCGCGCCGGTACACGATCCACGCCGGCTCGAGGCGCGCGAAGAGCCCCAGCCGGTCGGCCTGGAACCGGAAGCGGGGTGACGGCGGCAGCGCCGTCCGAGCCTCCGCGAGCTGCGCCGGCGAGAGCCCGGCCGCGAGCGTGGCGTGCGCGTGGTAGCCGGCGCCCTCGTACTCCCCGGGCGCGACCGGGAGCTCCTCGAGCACGCGGCGCTGAAGCGCCAGTAGCTGCTCCGTGCCGCGCACGACGTCCAGGAACAGGACGCCCTCGCCCTCGAACGTGGCGTAGCCGTCGAGCACGACCTCGAACGGCGCAGTCGACGCCGCGAGCTCATCCAGGTAGGCGGCCGCCGCGACCACGTCGCCCTCGAACGGCTGCTTGAAGGTCACGTGCGGCTCGATCGTCGTCGCAGTGCCGAACCGCTCGTCGAGCTCGAGTGCCGCCTCGCGCATGAAGTTCTGGACGCGATCCGGCAGGAGCGCGGCGAAGCCGATGAGCACACGGCGACCCTAAACGGCCGCCGGTGTCAGCGCGGTGCCGGCGCCACGTGCGCGCGCGTCACCGCATCGGGCTCCGGGCAGCCGAGCAGCGACAGGCCGAGCTCGACCTCGGCGCGCAGCAGCTCGAGCACGTGCCGCACCCCCGCCTCGCCCCGCGACCCGAGCCCGTACAGCGCCGCGCGTCCGACCAGCGTCGCCTGCGCCCCGAGCGCCAGCGCCTTCAACACGTCCGCGCCGCGGCGCACGCCGCCGTCGAGATACACCTCCGCGCGCCCGGCGACCGCGTCGACCACCTCGGGCAGCGCGTCGAGCGACGCCGCGGCGCCGTCGAGCTGCCGGCCGCCGTGGTTCGAGACCACGACGCCTGCGGCGCCGTGGTCGCACGCCAGCTCGGCGTCCTCCGCGGTGAGGATCCCCTTCACGACGAGCGGCAGGTGCGTGACGCTGCGCAGCCACTCGAGGTCGCGCCAGGTCAGCGCCTTGTCCGTGACCGCGCCGAGGCCCGTGCCCGGGTCGACCGGGCGGTCGAACTCGAGCGAGATGCAGGGCAGCGGCAGGTCGGGTGGGATCATGAAGGCGCTGCGGATGTCGCGCTCCCGGCGACCCGCCTGCGGCAGGTCGACGGTGAGCATGACGGCGTCGTAGCCGCTCGCCGCCGCCTCGTCGAGCAGCGCTTTCGCGAACTGGCGGTCCTTGGACAGGTAGAGCTGGAACCAGCATCTCGCCTCCGGGACGGCGGCGGCTACCTCGGCCGGGCGTACCGACGACAGCGTCGAGTGGCAGAAGACGGTGCCGGCCGCTGCGGCCGCACGCGCGACACCGAGCTCGCCGTCGGGATGCGCGAGCCGCTGGTAGGCAGTCGGCGCCACCAGCAGCGGCATCGAGACGTCGGTGCCGAGCACGGTCGTCGCAGCCGACACGGTCTCCACGTCGACGAGGAAGCGCGGACGGAGGATCCAGCGGCCGAAGGCGGCGATGTTCTCGCGCAGGGTCCACTCGTCGCCGGCGCCGCCCGCGATGTAGCCGAAGATTCCGGCGGCGAGCGTCTCCTCGGCGAGCCGCTGGTAGTCGCGGACGTTGATCGGGATCGAACCCATGCCGGGACTTTGGCACGAACCCGGCACGCCCCGGCGTCAGGTCTCGTTCCTAGACTGGCTCGGTGGCGAAGGCGAAGGCAGCGACCTCGTTCGCGTGCTCCGAGTGCGGCTACTCGACGGGCCGCTGGTTCGGGAAGTGTCCGAGCTGCGACAGCTTCGGGACGCTCACCGAGGAGGCGCCGGCCAGGGCCACCGCGGCCGCGCAGGCGCGTCCGCTGCTCCGCCTCGCGCAGGTCGAGACCGAGGACGCCGAGCGGATCCCGACCGGGGTGCCCGAGCTCGACCGCGTGCTCGGAGGCGGCCTCGTGCCGGCGTCGCTCGTCCTGGTCGGCGGCGAGCCCGGCGTCGGCAAGTCGACGCTGCTGCTGTCGGCGCTCGCCCATATCTCGCAGGCGCGCCGCGCCCTGCTCGTGACCGGAGAGGAGTCGGCCGCGCAGGTCAAGCTCCGCGCGGAGCGGCTCGGCGGCACGGAGCGCGTGGAGATCCTCGCCGAGACCGATCTGGACGCGATCGCGGCCACGCTCGAGCACGAGCGGCCGGACGTGTGCGTGATCGACTCGGTGCAGACGCTCTATTCGGCGGAGATCGGCTCGGCGCCCGGGTCCGTGGGCCAGGTGCGCGAGGCCGCCGCACGCCTGATGCGCGTCGCGAAGACATCGGGCGTCGCCCTGTTCCTCGTCGGGCACGTGACGAAGGACGGGTCGGTCGCCGGCCCGCGTGTGCTCGAGCACCTCGTCGACTGCGTGCTGACCTTCGAGGGCGATCGCTACCGCGAGCACCGCATCCTGCGCGCGGTCAAGAATCGCTTCGGATCGACGAACGAGCTCGGCGTCTTCGAGATGACCGGCGCCGGCCTCGTCGGCATGCCCGACCCGTCCGAGCTCTTCGGCCGCACCGCGGGCGGGGAGGTGGGCGCCGCGGTCGCCTGCGTGCTCGAGGGGACACGGCCGCTGCTGCTCGAGATCCAGGCGCTTGTCTCGCCGACCGACCTCGCCATGCCGCGGCGCGTCGGCACCGGCGTCGACCCGAAACGCCTCGCGATGATCGTGGCCGTGCTCGGACGTCACGCGCGGCTGCCGCTCGGTTCCGCCGACGTGTTCGTGAACGTGGCCGGCGGCGTTCGCATCGACGAGCCCGGCGCTGACCTCGCGGTCGCCCTGGCCATCGCCTCCGCGGCGCGCGGCGTTCCCGTCCGTGACGGCACCGCGGCCTTCGGCGAGGTCGGCCTGACCGGCCGGCTACGGCCCGCGACGCAGGCCGAGCGCCGCCTCTCCGAGTGCGCGAAGCTCGGCCTGACGACGGTCGTCGCCCCGGCCGACACGCCTGCGGGCGGCTCGGTGCAGGTCGTCGCGGCCGACACGGTCGGAAAGGCGGTCGGCGCGGCGCTCGAGCACGCGAGCACAGAGGCCGCCTGAGCAGGGGTTTTTCGTTTTAACGCCATTTCCGGTCCCGAAAATCCCTGGAAACGGTCGCATTTTCGACACACTTTCGCTATACTTCCTTCGCTCGCCGGTGGGGGACGAACCCCGCCGGCGTCTTGGTGAATTGCGACTGCTACAGGGAGGTCGGGTTGTTCGACGTCGGCGAGAAGGTGGTCTACCCGCATCACGGAGCGGGGACGGTCGTGAAGAAGGAAAAGCGGACCGTCCTGGGGGAGGAGCGCGAGTACCTGACCATTCAGATCCTCCACAACGACATGACCGTGAACGTGCCGACCGAGAACGCCGAGAAGGTTGGCCTCCGTGGAGTCATCGACGAAGAGACCGTCGAGCTGGTGCTGAAGGCCCTGACCGGCAACGGCACCGTGATGCCGAAGAACTGGAACCGCCGCTTCAAGCACAACCGCGAGAAGATGAAGACCGGCGACATCTTCGAGCTCGCCGAGGTCGTCCGGAACCTGTCGCTGCGCGACCAGGACAAGGGCCTGTCCACGGGTGAGAAGCAGATGTTCGTCAAGGCGAAGAAGATCCTCGTGTCCGAGCTCATGTACGCGAAGCAGATGGACGAGGAGGAGACCGCCGATTGGCTCGACGGTGTCCTCGCCGACGCGGACAAGCCGAAGAAGCCGCGCGTCAAGGCGACGGCCTAACTCCGTCGCCCAGGGCGTCAATGGAGCCTCCGTCGCCGTGCGGGCGACGGACTTAGGTTAGTGGTGTGATTCCGACCAGTCGCCTCGATTCCGGCAGACGCACCTAACCATTTCCGAGGTACGAGGAAATGGCGTCTGGGCCGTGGTCGCCGCCGCCGGCGAGGGACGCCGCCTCGGCCTGAACCGGCCGAAGGCGTTCGCGCCGCTGGGCAGCCGCGTGCTGCTCGCGGAGAGCCTCGAGCGGCTCGAGGCGACCGGCTGGGTCGACGGTGTCGTCGTCGCCGTGCCCGCGGGCTGGGAGGAGCCGACGATCCTCCTGGCCGAGGAGCTCGGGCTCGGGAAGGTGACCGCGGTCGTGCCCGGTGGCGACACGCGTGCTGCGTCCGTGCGCGCCGCGCTCGCCGAGGTGCCTGAAGAGGCGACGGTGATCATGGTTCACGACGCCGCCCGGCCGCTGCTCTCGGAGAGCGTCGTCGGCCGCGTGCTGACCGCGCTCAACGACGGCTGGGACGGCGCCGTCCCGGGCATCGTCCCCGCGGACACCGTGAAGCGCGTGGCGCGAGGCGGGGTGGAGGAGACGCTCCCGCGCGAGCGCGTCCGGCTCGTGCAGACGCCGCAGGCGTTCGTGGCGACCGCGCTGCGCGAGGCGCTCGCGGGCGGGCACGACGCGAGCGACTGCGCCGCGATGGTGGAGGCGCGCGGTGGCCGCGTCGCCGTCGTCGAGGGCGACCGGCGGCTGCTCAAGGTCACCGACGGCGAGGATCTCGCGCTCGTCTCGACCTGGCTCGGCGTCTCGCCGCCGCTCCCGATCGAGGAGGACGACCTCGACGAGGACGACGAGGACGAAGAGGCGGAGGCATAGGAACATGATCGGCGCGGTCTTCTTCGACGTCGGCGAGACCCTCGTGAACGAGGGGCGCATGTGGGCCTCCCTCGGCGCCCACGCCGGCCTCGAGCCGCACGTCATCTGGGCCGGGCTGGGGGCTGCGATCGCGCGGGGCGACCAGCACTGGCAGGCCTGGGAGCTGCTCGGCGTCGAGCGGCCCGACCCCGGCTCGGTCGGCCTGGAGGACGCCGAGCTCTACCCGGATGCCGAGCCGTGCCTGCGCCGCCTGCGCGCCGACGGCTACTTCGTCGGCCTCGCCGGCAACGTCGGCCGCGAGCTCGGGCCGGTGGTCGAGCACTTCGGGCTCGGCGTCGACTGGGCGGCCTCGTCGGCCGAGCTCGGCGTCGAGAAGCCCGCCCCGCAGTTCTTCGAGCGGCTGATCGAGGTCGCCGGCCGCCCGGCGGCGGAGGTCGCCTACGTCGGTGACCGCATCGACAACGACGTCAAGCCCGCCGGCGCCGCGGGGATGCTCGCCGTCCATATCCGCCGCGGGCCGTGGGGCTACCTCCAGCACGGGGAAGGCACGCAGATCTCGTCGCTCGACGAGCTCCCGGCGGTGTGGTCGAATGCCTGAGCTGCGGGTCGGCATCGGCATCGACGCCCACGCGTTAAGCGGCGCGAAGCAGCTCGTGCTGGGCGGAGTCGAGTTCCCCGGTGAGCCGGGGCTCGCGGGCCACTCCGACGGGGACGTCGTCGCGCACGCGCTGATCGACGCCCTGCTCGGCGCCGCCAACCTCGGCGACATCGGCAGCTTCTTCCCCTCGGAGGACCCGGCGTGGGCCGGCGCGTCGTCGCTCGACCTGCTCGCGCGTGCCTACGACGCCGTGCGCGACGCCGGCTGGGCGCTCGTCAACGCCGACTGCGTACTGATCGGCGAGCGGCCGCGGCTCGGTGAGCGGCGCACCGAGCTGGCGGCGCGCCTCGCCGGCGCCATCGACGTCGACGCCGGGCGCGTCGCCGTGCGGGCAACGACGACCGACCGGCTCGGTTTCACCGGGCGCGGGGAAGGTCTCGCAGCCCAGGCGGTCGCCCTGCTCCAGCGCCGATGAAGCTCGTCCGCTACGCCGACCGGGCCGATCTCCGCGAGATCCGCGGCGAGGAGCTCACCCGCCGGGCGTTCCCCGAGTACATGAACCACAACGAGCCGGGCGGCCGCTTCTGGGCGCGGCTGTACGTCGACCATCCGGACTTCCAGCTCGCGCTGCTCGACGGCGACGAGCTCGTCGCCGAGCTCCACTCGGTGCCCGTCGCCTGGGACGGGAGCGCCGACGACCTGCCCACGGGCTGGGACGACGCCTTCACGCGTGCGTTCGAGGGCGGCGGGGAGCCGACCGTGCTCTGCGCGCTCGCGATCGCCGTCAAGCCCGAGCGGCGCGGCGAGCAGCTGTCCGGGCGCATGGTGAACGAGATGCGGGCGGCGGCGGCCCGGGGCGGCCTGCGCGAGCTGATCGCGCCCGTCCGGCCGACGCTCAAGGCGCGCTACCCGTTGATCCCGATCGAGGCGTACGCGGCGTGGCGGCGGCCCGACGGCTCGCATTTCGATCCGTGGATCCGCGTGCACGAGCGCCTGGGCGGCGAGATCCTGGCGCCCGCGCCGGCGTCGATGGTGATGGAGGCACCGGTCGCGGACTGGGAGTCGTGGCTCGGGCTCGAGCTCCCCGGCGACGGCACCTACGTCGTCCCGGAGATGCTGGCGCCGCTCGAGGTCGCCGCCGGAGTCGGCCGGCACGTGGAGCCGAACGTCTGGCTCCGGCACCGAGTCTCGGCCTAGTACTAGGGCTCGTTCAGCGTCAGCCCGAGCACGTCGGGCCGGTGGTAGTGCCCGGCAGGGTCGAAGCGCTGGCGCTCCTCGAAGAGCCGCTCGGGCTCGAGCTCGGCGTAGAGGATGCCCTCCTCGTCGTAGAGCGGCCCGGCGAGGTACGACCCGTCCGGGCCGAGGATCGCGCTCCCGCCGCGCCCGATCACGTCGTGGCCGGAGAGCAGCTCGCGGAGCGGGAAGTCGTCCGGGTAGCTCGACGCGCGCTGGTAGTGCGACGGCGCGATCACGAAGCAGCGCGACTCGCGCGCGATGTGCACGAGCGTCGACTGCCAGGCGTCGCTGTCATCGGCGGTGGAGGCGATGTAGATCTCGACGCCCGACTCGTAGAGCGCGAAGCGGGCTAGCGGCATGTAGTTCTCCCAGCAGATCAGCCCGCCGATGCGGCCGAGCTCGGTCGGAAGCGCGCGCAGGCCGCCGCCGTCGCCTTGGCCCCAGACCAGTCGCTCGTGGTTCGTCGGCACGAGCTTGCGGTGCTTCAGCGCCAGCCGGCCGTCGGGCGAGTGGTAGAGCAGCGTGTTGAAGAGCGTTCCCGGTCGCTCCGGGTCGATCTCCGTCACTCCCGTGACGAGCCAGAGCCCATGGCGTGACGCGATCTCGCCGAGCCGGTCGGCAGCCGGGCCCGGCACGGCGACTGACTCGCGCGCCAGGAGCGCGAACGCCGCCTTCGCCCGCGGGTCGGCCCAGCCCGCGAGCGCCTTTGCCCATGCCGACGACGGGTAGGCGGGAATGAACGCCTCGGGGAAGACCGCCAGGCGCGCGCCCGCGGCCGCAACCTCACCGGCCAGCTCGTCCAGCCGGTCGATCGTCGCCTCGCGGTCGAGGATGACGGGCTCGACCTGGACGCACGCGACCTTTACGGGAGCTTCCACGGCGCGAATGGTGTCAGGAGCCGGGCAGTGCCACAAATCCGCCGTGCACGACGACGAGGCCGTCGCGCGCCAGGGACTCGACCGCCTCGCCGTCCAGCTCGCCCAGCCGCTGCCCCTCGGCGGCCACGAGCCGCAGCGTCCGTGCCCGCCGCTGCCGGAAGGAGCCCTCCAGCGGCCCCTGCTTCCGCTCGGGCTCCCAGCGGCGCCCGCGCGACGGGCAGCGGGCAGCGAGCGGGCAGGCGCCGCAGCGCGGGACTCGTGCCAGGCAGACGGTCGCCCCGAGGTCGAAGAGCGCCTGCGCGGCGCGGTGATCGAAGACGCCGCCGCTGCGCTCGATGACCCGCCGGACGTTGACGTCGACGGGGAGCACCGGGCGCCCGAACGCGAACGCGCCGACGGCATCGGCGGTGTAGCGGCCGACACCGGGCAGCTCGGTCAGGTCCTCGGGCCAGCCGTGCGTCGCGACGTGGCACGCCGCGCGGTGCAAGCTCAGCGCGCGCCGGTTGTAGCCGAGGCCCTGCCAGGCGCGGATCACGGTTGCCGGCGACTCGGCCGCGAGCGCCGCGGCCGTCGGCCAGCGCTCGAGCCACTCCGTGTAGCGCGGCACCACGCGGGCCACCTGTGTCTGCTGGAGCATGACCTCCGAGACGAGGATCGCGTAGGGGTCGCGCGTCCGCCGCCACGGGAGGTCGCGGCCGTTGGAGGCGAACCAGGCGAGCAGACGCTGTTGCACCCGGCGGAGCACCCTACTCACCCCATCGGGGCGATGCCGCTCCGCTGCGCGGCGATAATGCTCGCGCTACCTGGACCCACAGGAAGGGAGATCCCGATGATGATGAGGAGAAGACGCCCACTTGCGCGTGCCGCGGTCGTGGGCGGAGCAGCGTACGCCGTCGGTAAGAGCAGGCAGAGCTCGCAGGACGCCCAGGCCCAGGCCGACCAGGATGCGCAGTACGAGGAGCAGCAGCAGTACGCAGCGCCGCCGCCGGCCGCCGCCGCGCCGCCTCCGGCGCCTGCCGCGGACCCCGACGAGGTCTATGCGCAGCTCGAGAAGCTCGCCGACCTGAAGTCGAAGGGGATCCTGACCGACGCGGAGTTCGAGGTCCAGAAGGCCAAGCTTCTGGGGCAGATGTGAGCGCCGCCGAGGAGAACATGGGCTTCCCGTTCGGGCCCGTCCAGATGCTGATCGTCGGCTTCAACGAGCCGAAGTTCCGCGGCGAGGCCCTCGCGGAGCTGCAGCGGCTCAAGGAGGCCGACATCGTCCGCCTCGTCGACCTGCTCGTCGTCAGGAAGGACGACGACGGCAACGTCACCACCGTCCAGACGAGCGACCTCACGACCGACGAGGCGATGGAGCTCGGCGCGATCATCGGCGCCCTCATCGGGATGGGCACCGGCGACGAGGAGATGGTCGACGCCGGCGCGCTCGCGGGTGCAGCGGCCGGCGAGGACGGTCACATCATCGACTCCGACGACGTCTGGTACGTCGCCGACATGATCCCGGACGGCGCCACCGTCGCCATCGGCCTCATCGAGCACCGCTGGGCGATGGGGCTCCGCGACGCGATCGGCCGCGCCGGCGGGTTCGTGCTCGCCGACGAGTGGATCCATCCGAAGGACCTGATCGCCGTCGGCTTCAAAGCGACCGAGGCGGCCAGCGCCTAGCAAGTGCGCGGGGCGCCGGGCAACCCGGCGCCCCGTACCCCAACCGGAGAGGACCGATGACCCTGCTGAAGCCGACCCCGATCGTCGATCTCGAGCTGGACAGGCTGCCGCGGCACTCGCTCCTGTCTTCCGGTGTCCCACCCGACGCGGCCGAGCAGGCAATCCGCGACGAGCTCATGCTCGACGGCAACGCGCAGCTGAACCTGGCGACGTTCGTGACCACGTGGATGGAGCCGCAGGCGCGCTCGCTCATGGAGCACACGCTCGACAAGAACATGATCGACAAGGACGAGTACCCGCAGACGGCGGCGCTCGAGATGCGCTGCGTGAACATCCTGTCCGACCTCTGGCACGCGCCGAAGGCGGACGTCGGGACCGGGTGCTCGACCACGGGCTCGAGCGAGGCGGCGATGCTCGCCGGCCTGGCGCTGAAGCGCCGCTGGCACCAGGCCCGCCGCGCCGCCGGCAAGCCCGCCGACAAGCCAAACATCGTCATGGGCATCAACGTCCAGGTGTGCTGGGAGAAGTTCGCGAACTACTGGGACGTCGAGATGCGCCTCGTCCCGATGGAGGGCGACCGCTTCACGCTGAACGGCGAGGAGGCGGTGGCGCTCTGCGACGAGAACACGATCGGGGTCGTCGCCATCCTCGGATCGACCTTCGACGGCGCGTACGAGCCGGTTGCGGAGATCGCGGCTGCGCTCGACGACCTCCAGGAGCGCACCGGCCTCGACATCCCGCTGCACGTCGACGGCGCCTCCGGCGGGTTCGTCGCGCCGTTCGTCGACCCCGACCTCGAATGGGACTTCCGCCTGCCGCGCGTCGCGTCGATCAACGCGTCCGGGCACAAGTACGGCCTCGTCTACCCGGGCGTCGGCTGGGCGATCTGGCGCGACGCCGAGGCCCTGCCCGAGGACCTGATCTTCCACGTCAACTACCTCGGCGACGACATGCCCACGTTCGCGCTGAACTTCTCGCGGCCGGGATCGCAGGTCGTCGCCCAGTACTACAACTTCCTGCGCCTCGGGTTCGACGGCTACGCGCGCGTCCAGGGCTACGCGCGCGAGGTCGCGATGCGGCTCGCCGGCAAGATCGAGGAGCTCGGCCCGTTCCGGCTGCTCACGCGCGGCGACCAGCTGCCCGTGTTCGCATTCACGCTCAACGACGACGTCGACGCGTACAGCGTCTTCGACGTCTCACGAGCGCTGCGCGAGCGTGGCTGGCAGGTGCCGCCGTACACCTTCCCGGCCAACCGCACCGACCTCGCCGTGCTCCGCGTCGTCGTCCGCCGCGGCTTCACCCACGATATGGCGGACATGCTGCGTCGACGACCTGAAGCGGCAGCTACCGCACCTCGAGCGCCAGGCCGCGCCGGTTCACGACGCCACGACGACGAAGGTGTTCAGCCACTAGGCGACGGCGAGCGAACCGGGCGCAACCGGCGCGAACGGGTGGAGCTCGTCCTGGCCCGGCTGGATGACGCCCCAGCTCGACTCCGGTACCTCGTTCCAGACGCCGGGGAACGTCGCCGAGCGGCTCCGAGACGACGAGCCGGCTCTCGTCGTCGACCTTCCCGAGCAGCTCCGCCTCCGGGTACAGCTCGCGCAGTGTCTCGACCTTGGTGCTGTAGTAGAGCGTCCGCGACTTGCCCTCGCTGGAGTACCGGAACACCCAGAGGCGCTCGCCGTCGGTCGTCGCGATCGTGCCCTGGAACGGGTACTCGACGCCGTGCTCGTGCCCGACGTGCTCGACGAGACCGATCGTGCGCGCGATCGCGGCCGGCGGGTCGTCCTCGAGCCCGTAGGTCAGCGCGAGGAAGAGGAGCACCTCCGAGTCGGCCGAGCCGACGATGCTCGGGAAGAGCGAGGGGTCGACCTGGAGCACGAGGTCGCGCTTCACCTTCGCGAAGTCGTGCACGACGCCGTTGTGCATGAACAGCCAGCGCCCGTGGCAGAACGGGTGGCAGTTGGTCTGCTGCACCGGCGTCCCGCTCGACGCACGGATGTGCGCGAGGACGAGCCGCGAGCGGATATGGGCCGAGATGTGGCGCAGGTTCGCGTCGTTCCAGGCCGGCTCGACGCTGCGGAAGACGCCCGGCTCGTTGCCGACGCCGTACCAGCCGACGCCGAAGCCGTCGCCGTTCGTCGTCTCCGCGCCCATGCGGGAGTGGAGGCTCTGGTCGAGCAGCGAGTACTGGCCCTGATTGAGCAGCTCCTCGATGAGGACGGGGCTTCCGGAGTATGCGAGCCAGCGGCACATGCGATTGCTCCTCTCGTCGACGCGTCAGCACGGACGTTCGCCGTCCGTTCACGTGGCCGCATCGTCTTGACGGGGTGAACCGCGCGCTCACCAAAACCGGGCGATGCGCGGCCCGCGGCAACGGAGGATGCTCCCGTTTGGTGTCGTCCGCTCCCCCGCGTTGGCTCGACGTGGCCGCCCATGAGGTCGTCCGGCTACCGATCGACGACACGGATGACGACGGCGTCCTCGGGGCTGTCGAACGGCTGCAGGCAACCGGCGTCGACTGGACCGCGGTCACGACCGTGCATGCCGGGAACGCCGACCAGGGCCGGGCGATCTACCGCTCGCTGCGGGACGACTTCGCCGCGCGCTCGATCGAGTTCGTCCCCCTCGTCGAGCACGAGGGGGGAGGGCGTGTCTCGGCGGGCTCGGTCGACGGCCTCCGCTACGCGCGGTTCCTGATCGACGTCTTCGAGGAGTGGGTGCGGCGAGACGTCGGCAAGGTCTCGGTGCAGATGTTCGACGCGGCGCTGGCCAACTGGGCGGGCACCCCTCCGGCGATGTGCGTCCACTCCGAGACGTGCGGCACGGCACCCGTCGTCGACGCCACCGGCGACGTGTACTCGTGCGCCCATTTCGTCACGCCTGCGCACCGGCTGGGGACCATCACGATGACGCGCATGCTCGACCTGGTCGAGTCGCCGCAGCAGCGGCAGTTCGGCCTCGCGAAGCGCGACACGCTGCCGAGCTTCTGCCTCGCCTGCGACGTCCGCTTCGCCTGCCATGGCGGCTGCCCGAAGGACCGCTTCGCCGTGACGCCTGGAGGCGAGCCGGGTCTCAACTACCTGTGCGACGGCTACAAGGCGTTCTTCCACCATGTCGACACGCCGATGCAGCTCATGGCGACCTTCGCGGGCCAGGGCCGCTCGCCGGCGCAGATCATGGGCTTCTACCGGGCCGCCGACGCCGAGCGTGACCGCAACGAGCTGTGCACGTGCGGGAGCGGCCGGAAGTGGAAGCGCTGCCACGGCATGGAACGGCCGCTCGAGCTCGTGCCTTAGAGCGTCACGGCTTCGAGCCGCGAGCGGACACCGAGGCGCTCGACGACGTGGCGCACGTGGTTGCGCACCGTCTCGCGGCTGAGCTCCAGCGCGCCGGCGATCTGGTCGGTCGACGCGCCGCGGCAGAGCAGCGCGTAGATCGCGGCCTGCCGCTCGGTGAGCCTGCTGTCGGCGTCGACCTTCGGCACGTAGCCCGGCGCGCCGGCGCCGAAGATCGCGATCGCATACGCCTCGCCGGCAAGCGGCGCCGAGCTGATCTGCACGCGTAGGCGCCCGCCGCCTGCCGGCAGGTCGACCGAGTAGTCCGGGTGCCGCGCCCAGCGGACGTTGCGCTGGAACATGGCCGCCGCGCGCAGTGCCTCCTCGCCGTCGAACAGCGACGTGAACGGCCGGCCGACGAGCGCCGGCGCGATCGCCTCGGCCGGCTCGTTCGCCCAGACGACAACGCCGTCCGCGTCAAGGATGTAGAGCGGCAGGCCGAGCCGGGCAAAGCGGTCCGGAACCTCTTCCGACACCCCCTCACGCTAGGGCCGCGCGAGCGTCACGGGATCACCCCAACCGGTTGAACTACGCGAGGGCGACGGTGGCGGTGCCCGTTGCGGCGTTGAACGGGTCGACGAGGAGGGTGTACGACCCGGTCGCGGGCAGCGTGGCGGTGAGCGTGCCGCCAGGAGCGAAGAAGAACCTGATCACGACCGTCGCGCCGCCTGGCCGCAGGATCGAGACCGTCCCGCTCTGGATCGTCGCCGCGCTCAGCGTGACGGTCACCGCCTGGCCGGCCGCGCCGTTGAACGTCAGCCTCGCGTTCTGGCCCGGCACCGTGGCGGTCACGTGGACGGCGGGCCCGCCGACGCTGATCGTCCCGGTCACGTCGGGTGGCACGTCGTAGAGCGTGGCCGTCAGCGACCCCACCGCGGCGTTGGCCGGGTCGATCAGCACCGTATAGGTGCCGCCGGCCGGCAGGACGACGGGGTCGACGAACGTCGTGCCGGCTGCGAAAGCCTTGATGGCGAGCGTCGTGCCGTCCGGGCGGAGGAACGACACGATCCCGTTGGCGATGGTCACCCCGGCGAGCTGCAGGCTGACCGACTGTCCGGCGGCCCCGGTGAACGTGAGCCGCACGTTCTGGCCCGCGGTCGTCGTGGTGACGGTCACGGGCGGCCCGCCGGCGGCGATCGGGCGGGTCAGGTCCTGCGGGACGTCGGCGAGCTTCAGCGTGGCCGTGCCGGTCAGGGCGTCCGAGGGGTCCACGACGACCGTGTACGTCCCCGTCGACGGCAGCGACGTGCCGTCGAGGAAGGTGCCGCCGGTCGAGAAGAACTTCGACGTCAATGTCGTTCCGTCCGGGCGGAGGATCGAGACCGTGCCGCTGACGATGGTGACCCTGGAGACGTCGAGGCCGACCGCCTCGCCCGCCGTCCCGGCGAACGTCAGTCGTGCGTTCTGCCCGGGCGCGGTCGTCGTGATGGGGACGGCCGGCCCGCCGACCGTGATCGTGCCGCTCACGTCCGGCGGGACGTCGTAGAGGGTCGCGGTCGCGGTGCCCACGGCCGCGCCGCTCGGGTCGATCGCGATCGAATACAGCCCCGTCACGGGCAGCACCGTCCGGTCGAGGAAGACGCCGTTGACGGCAAACGGCTTCGTGACGAGGACCGTCCCGTCCGGGCGGAGCAGCGAGGCCATGCCGCTCGAGATGGTCACACCGCTCAGCTGGAGCGCGACGGCCTGGCCGGCGGCGCCGGGGAAGGTCAGCACGGCGTTCTGCCCGGGGGTGGTCGTTGCGACCGCGACAGCCGCGCCGCCGGGGGTGATCGACGCCGTCGCATCGGGCGGCACGGCGAAGACGGTCACGTTCACCGTCCCCACGGCCGTCCCCGTTGGGTCGATCAGCACCGTGTACGTCCCGTCGGCGGGCAGCTGTGTTCGGTCGACGAAGCCGCCGGCGCCGGCGAACGGCTTCGGGGTGAGCGACGAGCCGTCAGGGCGGACGATCGCGACCGTGCCGCTCGGGAACGTGCTCCCCGTCAGCAGGATGCTGACGAGCTGGCCGGCGGTCGCGGCGAACGTCAGCCGTGCGTTCTCGCCCGGCAGGGTCGTCGTCACGGTCACGGAGCTGCCCCCCGCGACGACCGGCACCGTCAGGTCGGACGGTGCGGAGACCTCGTTCGACAGCGCACCCTCACCGACGCTGCTGATCGCGGCGACGCGGTAGTAGTAGAGCGTCCCGGGGGTGACGGAGGCGTCGTCCCAGGAGGTCGTCGGGCCGATCGCCGCGATGGGCGCCTCGCCGCCGACTGCCGTGCCGCGGTAGATGCGGTAGCCGGTGACGGCGGATCCGCCGTCGTCGGCGGGCGGCGTCCAGCGCAGGCGCAGCAGCCCGTTGCCGGCCGACGGCGCCGAAAGCGTGGGCGCTCCCGGAGCAACCGCGGTGCGCCCACCCGCGAAGACCATCGCCTCCATGCGCGGGAAGAATCCGCCGGGGACGACGGCCGTCCAGATCGGATACGGCTTGCCGTCGCGGACGGCGATGCCGCTGTAGTCGCCGACGAACTGACCGGAGAAGAACGGGTCGTCGTTCGGCGTCGACGACGTCTGGGACACACGGCTCACGTCGGTGCCGTGCGCGAGGTACCAGTCGTAGGTGCCGCCGGCGCCGGTCTGCCCGTACGACACGAAGGCGCCCCCGGAGCCGTCCGCGGCGAGCGCCGGGAAGAACTGGTCGCCGCCGGAATCCGACACCGCCGGGGCACCCGTGCCGCCGGACCAGAGGTGGACGCGCCCGACGCTGCCGTCCGCGGACGCCCACGCGACCCACGGCGCACCGCCGACCATGGCGAGCGCGGGGAACGAGTCGGTCCGGAACGCGAAGCCGGAGAGCGGGTTCGACAGGTCGCGGAACCCGGGGGGGCTGATGGTCTCCCACGTCCTGCCGCCGTTCGAGAGGAACGGCTGCCAGCCGCCTGCCCAGTGTGCGAGCCGGATCTCGCCGCTCGTGGAGCCAGCGGACGGGAACTCCTCCCAGGAGATCCAGAAGCCGCCGGATCCGTCGACCGCGATCGACGACCCCTGCGAGTACGTCGACCCCGGCACGTCGAGCACGGAGGTCGGGGCCACCGATGCCGCGCCCGTGGGCAGCGTTGCCACCTGGATCGGCGACGCGACGTTCTCCCCGCTGCACGAGCCGAAGTGCGACCAGGAGACGTAGACGGCGCCCGGGCCGAGCGCGATCGCCGGCTTGTCCTCGAACGCGCTGCTCGAGTTGCCCGCGAGCTGGGCGTACGACCACACGCCGGTTGCCGGATCGCGGCGCAGGAGCTCCACGCCGCCGAACGAGCAGTCGTTCGGGTCGAAGAGGAGCGACGAGTAGTAGACGACTCCGGCGCCGTCGATCGCCACGCCCGGGTCGCCGGCGGCAGCGTTCTGGCGGTGCGGGAAGACGTCGATGGGCCCGCCGTCGTTCCAGGTAGCCCCGTCGCTCGACCAGTAGAAGCCGTCCTGCCCCTGGCCGTTCCACGAGTTGTAGTCGTTTGCCCCGGCCACGAACGCCGTCCCGTTCGTCGCGATCGCCGGCTCGTTGACCGGCATGAGGCCGGCGCAGTCGGCCGCGGCGTTCGTCCCGCCCGGCGCGCAGGAGACCGGCGCCGCCGGGGCCGACCGCGCGCGCCGCCTGTGGATCAGCGCGTGTGCGCGGCCACGTACGTGAGCGTGGCGGATCGGCGGCGTCGGCGAGTCGGCGTGCGCCGAGGCCGCGACGAGTGCGGAGACGGCGGCGGCGAGCGCCAGTGCAAGGGCATACGGCTTCACGATGCGGGCGTCCTGCTCGTTCCTTCGTCCGACCGCGGCCCGTTGTCGTCACCCGGACGCGTGAGGCGGCGCCCAGCTCACCTGGTGCTGGCGAGGAGGTTCCCGCACTGGGTGGGAGGCGGTCGCTCGCGAGCGTCTAACGTGATCCCATGCGTCTCCAGAACACGCTCACCCGGCGCAAGGACGACCTTCCGGAAGCCCCCGGGCCCGTCCGCATGTACTTCTGCGGCCCGACCGTCTACGCGCGCGCCCATATCGGCAACGCGCGGCCGTTCGTACTCGGCATGTGGCTGCGCTCCTGGCTGATCGAGACGGGGTACGACGTGAAGCTCGTCCACAACATCACGGACATCAACGACAAGATCTACGAGGCTGCGCCCGGCGACAGCGCCGCGCTGGCCGAGCGCGCGACGCAGTGGTACCTCGAGGACACGGGCGATCTCGGCCTCGGGCAGCCGGACGTCGTGCCGAAAGCGACCGAGATGGTGCCCGAGATCATCGTGGCCATCGAGGAGCTGATCCGGCGCGGGGCGGCCTACGAGGTCGACGGCGACGTCTACTTCCGCGTCGCGAGCGATCCCGAGTACGGGAAGCTGTCGGGCCAGCGGCCGGACGAGGTCTCCGAGCAGGAGGAGAACCCGCGCAAGGAGGACCCGCGCGACTTCGCGCTCTGGAAGGCGAACAAGCCGGGCGAGGACACGATGTGGGACTCGCCGTGGGGGCCGGGACGGCCGGGGTGGCACATCGAGTGCTCGGTCATGGCCGAGGAGCTCCTCGGGCCGGTCTTCGAGATCCACGGCGGCGGGCTCGACCTCGTCTTCCCGCACCACGAGAACGAGATCGCGCAGTCGACCGCGCTCGGCCACGAGTTCGCGCGCATCTGGGCGCACAACGGGCTGCTGCGCCCGGTCGGCGACGACAAGATGTCCAAGTCGCTCGGGAACTTCGAGACGCTGCGCGATGCGATCGACCGCGTGGGCCGCGAGACGCTGCTCGTGTATTTCATGACGGCGCACTGGCGGAAGCCGATCGACTACTCGGACGCCGATCTCGAGCAGGCGGCCGCGCGCACCGAGCGCTTCCGCGACGTGTTCCGGTCGCCCTCCGAGCCGGCGCCGGAGGGCGCCTGGGAGCGCTTCGCTGCCGCGCTCGACGACGACTTCAACACACCGGAGGCGCTCGCCGTGCTGCACGACTGGCGCGACCATGACCTGCTCCGTCGCGCGCTCACGATCTTCGGGCTCGAGTCGCTCGGGGAGTCGGAGGCCGCGCCCGACGCGGTGCGTACGCTCGCCGAGGAGCGCGCCGCCGCGCGTGCCGCCGGAGACTGGGGCGAGGCCGACCGGCTGCGCGCCGAGATCGAGGCGGCCGGCTGGATCGTCCGCGACGTCCAGGGCGACGGCGGCTTCCAGCTCGTCCCCCGGGCGTGACTGCCGACCTCGTCTACGGCCGCCGCTCGGTGCGGGAGCTCCTGCGCGGCCGCAGGCAGGCACTGGAGATCTGGGCGACCGAGCGCGCGGTCGCCTCCGAGCCGTGGCTGTCCGAGAGCGCGGTCCGCGTGCACGTGAAGCCGGAGCGCGAGCTGACCGCGCTGGCCGGCACACGCGACCATCAGGGCGTCGTCGCCCGCGCCGAGCCGTACCGCTATGTCGACGCCTGGGAGCTCGCGGCGACCGAGTCGCCGCTGCTCGTGTGCCTCGACCGCGTCAGCGATCCGCGCAACCTGGGCGCCGTCTGCCGGAGCGCCGAGGGAGCGGGCGCGACGGGCGTCGTCGTCCCGGAGCACGGGTCGGCGCGGGTGACGCCTGTCGTCTGCAAGACGTCGGCCGGCGCGGTCGAGCACCTGCCGGTCGCCGTGGTCACCAACCTGGCCCGCTACCTCACCGAGGTGAAGGGGTCGTCGCTCTGGGTCTACGCGGCGTCCGGCGAAGCGTCGGCGTCGATGTGGGAGACGACGTTCGCGGGCGGCGCCGCCTTCGTGCTCGGCGCCGAGGGCCGCGGCCTGCGCCCGCTCGTCCGCCGAGCGTGCGACGAGCAGGTCTCGATCCCGCTCTTCGGCCAGGTCGACTCGCTGAACGTCAGCGTCGCCGCCGCGCTGATCCTCTACGAGGCGCGCCGCCAGCGTGGCTGAGCCGACCCTGTATCTGTTCGACGGCTACAACGTGCTCCGCGCGTCGGGAATCGCCGAGCCCGCGGAGCTCGTCGACCGGCTCGCCTCGTTCATCGCACTGAAAGGGGTGCGCGGCGTTGTCGTCTTCGACGGGCCGGGGACCGATCGCGACTTCGGCTCGCTGGCCGTCCGCTACGCGCCCGACGCGGACGCCGTGCTCGAGCGCCTCGCGGCCGATCACCGCGACACGGAGCAGGTTCTCCTCGTCTCATCCGACCTCGCCGTGCGCGGAACGTCGGGGCAGGAGGTGATGAAGGTGACGTCGAAGCTCTTTGCAGCCGAGCTCGGGGATATGAGCGCGAGCAAGCCGCAACCGTCTCGGATCGCCGATCGCGTCGACGAGGAGACGAGAGCCCGTCTGGAGCGCCTTCGCCGCAGCCGCGAATGAGTCGCTCAAGCGGGACCTTTGCAAAGGACTTGTAAAACGATCCGGTCCTTGCTAACTTGCCCTCGAGCTGAGGGTGAGGCTAGGGAGGAGCACGCCTGCTTGCTTCCGCTTTGCCCGAGAGCCAGAGAGGACTCCCGGACATGGCCCCACAGACAGCGACCAGACCCATTCGCACGCCGCAGCGCATCCAGCGCGAGCTGGAGGACCTGCAGCTTGCAATGCGTGCCCGCAACGGCGACGGCGAGGCGCTCGACGCGCTCATCCGCCGCTACACCGGCTTCGTTCGGCTGAAGGCGAGCTCGTACTTCCTCGCCGGCGGCGACAGTGACGACCTCATCCAGGAGGGCCTGATCGGCCTCTACAAGGCCGTGCGGGACTTCCGGCCCGACAAGGAGACGTCGTTCCGCTCCTTCGCCGAGCTGTGCGTGACGCGGCAGATCATCACGGCGATCAAGACGGCGACGCGCTTCAAGCACGCGCCGCTGAACACGTACGTGTCGTTCAGCCAGACGCCCGCCGGCCAGGATTCCGACAGCGACTGCACGCTCGGCGACGCGCTACCGGGCCCGAGCGTGAACGACCCCTCGACGTGCGTGATCTCGACCGAGGAGCTCCAGAGCCTCGTCTTCTGCCTCGGCACCGGGCTCTCGAAGCTCGAGGCCGACGCGCTGCGCTTCTACCTCGAGGGCTCGTCCTACGAGCAGATGGCCGAGGAGCTCGGCTGCGACACGAAGACGATCGACAACGCGCTCCAGCGCGTCAAGCGCAAGATCATCGCGCACCAGCGGACGCGCCAGGTTCTTCAGTAGGCCAGCTCTGACGCCGCGCCGACCGCGTCGCCCGCGAGCACGGTGGCCCCGACGCGCTTCGCGAAGGCGGGCTCGACGCCGCGGCCGGCGAGGTAGAGGCGCGTTGTCCGGGCGATCATCCGCAGCTGCGCCGCGAACGGCTCGAGCAAGCCGGCGATCGTCGCCGCGATGACGACGGCGTCGGGCCGGAGGATGCGGCCCGCGTCCGTCATCGACTCGATCGGCGTGTCCGGGCCGAGGAAGCTGATGCGCCAGCCGCGGTCGGCGAGGGCGAGGCCGAAGGCGATGAGCGGCAGATCGTGCAAATCGCCGGGCGCGCACGCCAGGAGCGCGCGCGGCCCGGAGGCGCGGTCCCAGCCGCGCGCGAGTGCGAGCAGGCGGCCGCGGATCAGGTTGCTGGCGAAGTGCTCTTGCGCCACCGACGCCTCCCCGCGCTCCCAGCGCGCGCCGATGTCGGCGAGGTGCGGGAGGATGGCCTCCGCGAGCACGGTGCGCACCGTGAAGCCCGCGAGGAGTGCGTCCAGGGCTGCGTGCGCGCCCGTCTCGTCGAGCGCGTCGAGCGCGCGCGTAAGGCGGTCGCGCTCGATGTCGAGGAGCGCCGCAGTCTCACTCGGGGCCTCCTGCACGTCCGCGACCGTCGCCCGAGCCGCTTCGGCGGCCGCGAGCCCGCCCGCGAGGTGCTGCTGCATGAGGCGCACGCGCCGCTCGTCGCCCGGCGTGTAGAGGCGAAACCCCCCGGCCGAGCGGGCGGGGCGGAGGAGGCCGTAGCGGCGCTCCCAGGCCCGGAGCAGCTCGACGTCGACGCCGGTGCGCCGGCTGAGCTCCCCGATCCGGACGGCGCCCTCCTCCATATCGACACTGTACACACTCTGGACAATCACTTGACACCAGAGCGGAGTACCTGTACAAAACCTGGACACACCGCGTTGTCCAACCGAAAGGGGGCGCAATGAAAGCGCTCGACACAATCGCTGCAGCACTCCTCATCGTCGGCGGCCTCAACTGGGGCCTCGTCGCCATCGCCGAGTGGGATCTCGTGGCCACGATCACCGGCGACGACTTCGGCCAGACGAACCCCGTGAGCCGGGTCATCTACGGCCTCGTCGGCGTCGCCGCCGTGTACGGGATCGTGCGGCTCGCCGGGCGGCGAAGCGCTGTCGGCCAGCCGGCGCTCGCCGGCCGGTAACCGCCATGCCGGCTCACGTCTCGAACGCGCTCTTCGGCGTGGCGGCGCTCGCGTCGTTCGCGCTGTCGGTGACGCTGTGGTTCACCGGCAACGAGCAGCAGGGGATCTTCGTCGGCCTCTGGGTGCCCTCGATCCTCGCGCTCGGTGCGTTCGCCACGTCGGCCGCCAGGGCGCGGCAATGAGCACGCTCGCGCTGTTCGCCGTCGGCCTCGCCGTCTCCGTCGTCGTCTTCGCCGCGCTGGCGCTCCTCGTCGCCGGCGCCGTCCTCGACGGCCGTGACGAACGGGCCCGCAGGGAGACGGAGGCCGCTGGGGCGGCCTCCGTCACCTCGCTCCGCCCGGCCGTCTCGATCGTCCCCCTCCCGACTACTGAAGGAGAAGCCGCATGAATCGCATTCGTCTCCGCACCATCGCCCTCGCCGCGCTCGGCGCCGTCGTCCTCGCCGCCTTCGCCGCGACGGCGGGCGCAACCCGGCCCGCCGCCACTCCGGCGGCGATGAAGCCGAGCATGAACATCGTCCAGACCGCCGTCGCGGCCGGGCAGTTCACGACGCTCGTGAAGCTCGTCAAGGCCGCCGGCCTCGCGGGCACGCTCTCGGGCAAGGGCCCGTTCACGGTCTTCGCTCCCACCGACGCGGCGTTCGCGAAGGTCCCCAAGACGACGCTGAACGCGTTGCTGAAGGACAAGGCCCAGCTTCGCCGGGTGCTGCTCTACCACGTCGTCACGGGCAAGGTCACCGCTGCCAAGGTGACGAAGCTGAGCGCGGCACAGACGCTCGCGAAGCAGTCGGTCTCGATCTCGGTCAAGGGCGGCGCCGTCTATCTGAACGGCAACGTCAAGGTGATCCAGGCCGACGTCCCGGCGACGAACGGGGTCATCCACGTCGTGAACCGGGTCCTCATCCCGCCTGCTTCCTAGCGAGGCCCGACAGCGGGTGCCCCAGCCGTTCCGTCCGGGCGGGGCACCCGCACCTCGACGCTGCCGATCTCGTAGCGAGCCGCGTAGCGGATGCCCTTTCGCTGGTTGTTGAGCGGCGGGTCGACCCGGAGCGCCGCCTGGTTTCGGAGTGGTAGATCGGTGATCGGAATCAAATAGACACCGCTCGTCTCGGGGCAGTGCACCGCGAAGAACTCGACGTCATCGAGATAGTCGCGGCTCAGGACCCTCGGATTCGGGTGGTGCCCGTAGAAGCTGCACGTCCGAAAACGAACGGCGCCTTTCCGGAGGCGTCCGGTCTTGCATTGAACGCGCGAGAGCATCGTGCCGTCGTCGATAACCAGGTCGACTCGTGTGTTTTCGCCGAACGGCACATAGATCTCGTAGCCGGCGCCGCGAAGAGCAAGAGTCACCGCGAGCGTTGTTCGATCGCCGATGTCCTTCGGGTGCTCCATCTGTATTCATAATAGACAACACATCGGATGACGGCACCCGTGCTTCAATGCGCGAAGCGCCGGAGTAGCTCAGTTGGCAGAGCAAGTCATTTGTAATGACTAGGCCGTCGGTTCGAGTCCGACCTCCGGCTTAGGCGCCGAGCGCCTGCTCGAGGTCGCTCCAGAGCGCCTCGACGTCCTCGATCCCCACGCTGAGCCGGAGCAGCCCCTGCGGCACGCGGTCGCCCTCGTGGCGGTAGCGCGACTCCATTGTCGAACGAACGCCGCCGAGGCTCGTCGCGTTACCGATCAGCCGTGTCGAGGTCTCGACGCGCAGCGCTTCGTGGCCGTCGGCGACGTCGAACGAGAGCAGCCCGCCGAAGCCGCTGTCCATCCAGCGCTCTGCGCGCGGGTCGCCGAGGCCGGGGTAGCGGACGACCTCGACGCGTGGGTGGTCGGAGAGCCGCCGGGCAAGCTCTAGCGCATTCGACGACTGGCGTCGCACGCGAAGCTCCAGCGTCTCGAGCGAGCGCAGGAGCAGCCAGGCGGGATCGGCCGCAGCGCCGTTCCCCGTCCTCGTCCGCACGCCGAGCAGCCGGTCGTACATCTCGTCCGAGCGCGTCACCAGTACGCCGAGCAGGAGATCCGAGTGGCCGCCCAGGTACTTCGTCGCGCTGTGCAGGACGAGGTCGGCGCCGTGGTGGAGCGGCCGCAGGAGCACCGGCGAGGACGCGGTCGCGTCGACGAGCACGCGCCCGGGATGCGCAGCAGCCGCCTCGAGATCGGGGAACGACAGCATGGGGTTGGACGGCGCCTCCAGCCAGACGAGGTCGGCTCTGTCCGGCGGCGGCCCGGTCTGGTCGAACTCCACGAACCGCAGCCCCCAGGGCTCGAACAGCCGCAGGAGCCCGACCGTGCCGAAGTAGCAGCCCTCGGCGACGGCCACGGTCGCGCCCGGCCGGAGCAGGCCGAGCACCACCGCCGTCTCGGCGGCCGATCCCGAGCCGAACAGCAGGGCGCGGCCGCCCTCCAGGGCGCCGAGCGCCTCCTCGGCGGCGGCACCCGTCGGATGCCCGTACCGTGAGTAGTGGTAGGTCCCGACCTCGCCGTCCTCGTACGGCCACGTGGCGGAGCGGTCGAGCGGTACAGGGCTCACCCGGGCGATACTAGGGGCATGGCAACGACCGAGGACAAGCCCGGAGTCTCCGAGTCGACCACCGAGGGGAAGCTCGAGCAGCTCGAGCAGCTGCGCGACAAGTCGCTCCACGCCGGCAGCGCCAAGGCGGTCGACCGGCAGCACGCCGCCGGGAAGCTGCTCGCGCGCGAGCGCGCGGAGAAGCTGCTCGACCCCGGCTCGTTCGTCGAGCTCGACCGCTACGTGCGGCATCGCGAGGCCAACTTCGGGATGCTCGACAAGCGCCCCTACGGCGACGCGGTCGTCACCGGCTACGGGACGATCTTCGGCCGCAAGGTCTTCGTCTTCTCGCAGGACTTCACCGTCTTCGGCGGGTCGCTGTCCGAGGTCTTCGCCGAGAAGATCTGCAAGATCATGGACATGGCGGCCAAGTACGGCTGCCCCGTCGTCGGCATCAACGACTCCGGCGGCGCACGCATCCAGGAGGGCGTCGTCTCGCTCGCCGGGTACGCGGAGATCTTCTGGCGCAACGTCCAGGCATCGGGCGTCATCCCGCAGATCAGCCTCGTGATGGGCCCCTGCGCCGGCGGCGCGGTCTACTCGCCCGTCATGACCGACTTCGTCTTCATGGTCGAGGGGACGTCGTACATGTTCATCACCGGCCCCGACGTGGTGAAGACCGTGACCGGCGAGGAGGTGACGTTCGAGGAGCTCGGCGGTGCGGCCACCCACGCCGCCAAGTCGGGCGTGGCGCACTTCGTGTCGGCCGACGAGGAGTCGTGCCTCGAGGACGCGCGCTACCTGATCTCGTTCCTGCCGCAGAACAACCTCGACCCGCCGCCGTTCTTCGAGGCGACCGACCCGCGCGACCGCGAGGACGAGGAGCTCGATCGGATCATCCCGGACAACCCGAACAAGCCGTACGACATCAAGCAGGTGATCGCGAAGGTCGTCGACGACGGTGAGTTCCTCGAGGTGCACGAGCGCTGGGCCGAGAACCTCGTCTGCGGCTTCGCTCGGCTCGGCGGCCATGTGGTCGGCGTCGTCGCCAACCAGCCGAAGGCGCTCGCGGGCGTGCTCGACATCGACTCGTCGGTCAAGGGCGCGCGCTTCGTCCGCACCTGCGACGCCTTCAACATCCCGCTCGTCACCTTCGTGGACGTGCCCGGCTTCCTCCCGGGGACGTCGCAGGAGTGGGGCGGGATCATCCGCCACGGCGCCAAGCTGCTGTATGCGTACTGCGAGGCGACCGTCCCGAAGCTGACGGTGATCACGCGCAAGGCGTACGGCGGCGCCTACGACGTCATGAGCTCAAAGCACATCCGCGCGGACTTCAACTTCGCGTGGCCGACCGCCGAGGTGGCGGTCATGGGCCCGGAGGGCGCGGTCAACATCGTCTTCCGGCGCGACCTCGAGGACGTCGACGACCCGGTCGAGCGGCGCGCCGAGCTGATCGAGGACTACCGCGAGCGGTTCGCGAACCCGTACGTCGCGGCCGAGCGCGGCTACGTCGACGACGTCATCGAGCCGCGGCGGACACGGCCGGTGCTGATCGACGCGCTCGAGACGACGCTGACGAAGCGCGAGCGGCGCCCGCCGCGCAAGCACGGGAACATCCCGCTGTAGCGGCTAGGAGAGGCCGGCCTCGGCCAGCGGCCGCCGGCCAAACGTGAAGTTCGTGCGGTACCAGCCGTCCGTCACGGGTGCCAGCGCCACGCCGAAGCGCGACGAGTGGATCATCCAGCCGCCGCCGAGGTAGATGCCCATGTGGTCGACTGCGCCCGCCTTCTTCGACCCCGACGACGAGAAGAACATCAGGTCGGCGGGCTGCAGCTTCGCGTACGCGATGCGCTTCGATGCCGGCACCTCGCCGGCCATCTCGGCCGCGGTGCGGCCGTTCAGCGTCGTGGCGAGCACGCCGCCGTCGTCGTAGGCCTGCAGCTTGAAGACGCGCCAGGCAAAGCCGGAGCAGTCGAACCCGCCCGGCACCTGCGTGCCCGTCGGCGCTTGCGGTTTCTCGCTCGTCCCCGCCCACACGTACGGGTAGCCGATCAGCTTCACCGCCGTGTCGAGCACCTCGATCTGCCAGTCGGTCAGCTCCGGGAGCACGAAGGCGGACGACTCGTCGAGCACGAGCTGTCGTTGATCCTCGGAGAGCTGGAGCGCGGCGGCCACCGAGAAGGCCGCCTCGGCGCGCGTCGCCGTCTCGCCGGGGAGGAGCTCGAGGTTGTCCTGGCCGTCGGGGTGGTTGAAGCGCAGGCCGATCAGCCGCGCGACAACCTCGGTGCCGAAACGGCTCGGGACGGTCAGGCCCGCGTCCCGCGCGCCCTGCGCGAAGCTCCGCGAGGCGGGGGAGAGGCCGAGCCCGGTGACGAGCCGCGAGTCGAGCTGCGCGATCGTCACCTGGTGCGGGTCGGTGGTGCTGGGCGGGTCGAGGGGGACGCCGGCCGCGGTGCGCCCGAGCGCCGCGACGACCTGGTTGAGCGCGCCGCGTGTGAGCGGCGCGTCCGGCTTGAAGCCGGCGACGCTCTTCGCCATCAGCCCGTGCGCGACCACGAAACGGATCTGCTGATCCGCCCAGGAGCGGTTCGCGGCCTGCGGCTGCGCGGCAGCCGCTCCGGCACACACGAACGCAAGGCACGCAAACGCTGCGAGGGGGCGCCTCATCCCCGTTTCATCGTCGTGCGATCCGTGCTCCTTTACCCTCTACGGGGTGAGCTTCGAGACGTCCCCCGAGCCGACGCCCGAGGAGCGCGAGGCGATCGCGCAGGCGCTCGAGCGCGCAGCCGCCGAGGCGCCCGCCCAGTACCGCAGCGCCTGGCTCGCGGCGGGCATGCGCGAGAACGCCGCGCCGCTCGAGGACGCTGTCGACCCGGCCTACGCCGGGCGGCCGCGCAGGACGCGCGGCGCCACGCGCGCGTAGTCGAGGCCCGAGAGCAGCGTCAGCAGCACGGCGGCGAGCAGCGCCCACCACGCGATCGACTGGTCGATCGCCCCGCCCGCCGCGAGGCCGCCGAGCACGACCGCCGTCGACTGGCCCCAGGTCTTCAGCTTGCCGAGGTCACGCGCCTGCATGACGACGCCGCGCTCCAGGGCCGCGTGCCGCAGCCCGGTGACCAGGAACTCGCGCGCGACGATGATCGCCACCATCCAGCCCGCGAACACGCCTTCGTCGACGAGCATGATCAGCGCGGTGAGGACGAGGATCTTGTCCGCGATCGGGTCGAGCAGCGACCCGAGATTCGTGCCGTAGCCGCCCCGCCGCGCCAGGCGGCCGTCCAGCCAGTCCGTGGCCATTGCAGCGATGAACACCGCGGTCGCCCAGTAGTCGTGCCCCTGAAAGTCCGCGAGGAAGAGGACGACGATGAGCGGCGCCGCGAGGATTCGCGCGACGGTCAGCTGATCGGCAGCGCGCACCGGCAGGGACAATATGCGGCGTGCCGCCGTTCACGAAGATCATGGTCGCCAACCGCGGCGAGATCGCGGTACGGATCTTCCGCACCCTGCGCGAGCTCGGCATCGGCTGCGTGGCCGTCTACTCCGAGGCCGACCGCGACGCGCTGCACGTCCACGTGGCCGATGAGGCCTACCTGCTCGGGCCTGGCCCGGCGCCGCAGAGCTACCTCGACGTCGAGCGCCTGCTCGACGCCGCGGCCCGCTCCGGCGCGCAGGCGGTGCACCCGGGCTACGGCTTCCTCGCCGAGAACGCCGCGTTCGCGGAGGCGGTCGAGGCGGCGGGGCTGACCTGGATCGGGCCGCCCGCGTCCGCGATCGCGCTCATGGGCTCGAAGACGGCCGCGCGCACGCGCATGCGCGAGGCCGGGGTGCCGATCATCCCGGGCACGACCGACCCGGTCGGCTCGGCGGAGGAGGTCGTCCGGCTCGGCGGCGAGATCGGCTACCCGCTGCTGATCAAGGCCGCCGCCGGGGGCGGAGGGCAAGGGCATGAAGGTCGTGCGCGACGAAGCCGAGGCAGAGCGCGCGTTCGAGTCGGCCCGCCGTGAGGGCGAGAAGTACTTCGCCGACGCCTCGGTCTACGTCGAGCGCTACCTCGAGGACCCGCGCCACGTCGAGGTCCAGGTGCTCGCCGACGCGCACGGCCACGTCATCCACCTGGGCGAGCGCGACTGCACGATCCAGCGCCGGCACCAGAAGCTCGTCGAGGAGACGCCGTCGCCGGCGGTCGACGACGCGCTGCGCCAGCGCATCGGAGGCATCGCGGTCGAGGCCGCCCGCGCCGCCGGCTACCGCTCGGCCGGGACGATCGAGGGGCTGCTCTCGCCCGACGGGCGACTACTACTTCATGGAGATGAACACGCGCATCCAGGTCGAGCACACCGTCACGGAGGAGGTGACGGGGCTCGACCTCGTCCGCGAGCAGGTCATGATCGCGGCCGGCGAGCCGCTCTCCGTGACCCAGGACCAGGTGGAGCTGCGCGGCCACGCGATCGAGTGCCGCATCAACGCCGAGGACCCGTCGCGCGGGTTCCTGCCGACGCCGGGGCGGATCACGGCCTACCGCGAGCCGTCCGGGCCGGGCGTGCGCGTCGACTCCGGAGTCGTCGAGGGCGCCGAGATCAGCGGCCTCTACGACCCGATGATCGCGAAGCTCATCGTCCACGACGTCGACCGCGAGCATGCGCGGCGGCGAATGCTGCGCGCGCTCGAGCGAGTTCCACATCGACGGCGTCACGACACTCGTCGGCTTCCACCGCGCGCTGCTCGAGCACCCCTGCTTCATCGAGGCGGCGACGTGCCACGGCATCGTGGAGTCGGAGCTTCTTGCGACAGCGTGCGGACCAGTTGTCTCATCAGACAACAACGGCAGCTTCGGCGTCGGACGGCGCCGGCCGGCGCGACTGGGCGACGAGCGTCGAGGTGAACGGCCGGCGCTTCGACGTGCAGGTGCGCGTACCCGAGCCGCCGCACGCCGAGCTCGCGCGCCGGCGGCGCGAGCGCCTCGCGACGGCCGCGGTGGGCGCCGGCGGGCGGGACGCCGTCGTCAGCCCGATGCAGGGGACAGTGCTCGCCGTCAACGTGGCCGAGGGCGACCTCGTCGAGCCCGGTCGGGTGCTCTGCATCGTCGAGGCGATGAAGATGGAGAACGAGGTCGTCGCGCACCTCGGCGGACGCGTGACCGAGCTGTCGGTGCGGCCGGGAGAGCCGGTGACAACCGGGCAGGTGATCTGCGTCGTGATGCAGGACGCGGATGGCGCCGAGCCCTAGGCCTTTCTGCGCGGACACGTCGAGGCAGGCCGGTGAAGCGCTCGGGGCGACGGCGAGCCGCGTCGACCACTGGCTGCTCGTCGAGTACCCCGGGCGCTGGGCGCGCGATGCGGTCGCCGGGAGCCTGATCCCGCCCGAGGCGAAGGAGCACCTGCGGGATGCGCTCGCGGGGCTTCCGCACGGGCGCCTGCTCTTCATCCGCCGCCCCGACCGGCGCGCGTCCGACGAGCGGCACGTCTATGTCGTGCGCAGCGGGGGCGCGCGGGCCGAGGCCTTCCGGCGAACGGTGACCGACGGAGCCGGGCTTGCGGGCATCGACCCGGCGGCGATGCTCGCCGGCGATGCGGAGCGCCTTGACCACCCGCTGCTGCTCGTCTGCGCCCACGGCCGCCGCGATCGCTGCTGCGCACGCTACGGGGCGGCGGTCTTCACGCGCGCGTGCGAGCAAGCAGGCACCGAGGCCGGTCTGGCAGTGCACGCACGTCGGCGGCGACCGCTTCGCCGGCAACCTCGTCTGCCTGCCGGAGGGTCTCTACTTCGGCCACCTCGACCCGGACGCGACGGGCCGGGTCCTGGCGGAGTACGCGGCCGGGCGCATCGAACCGGGGCACTACCGCGGCCGGTCGTGCCACTCGTTTCCGCAGCAGGCGGCCGAGCGTGCCGTGCGCGAGGCCACCGGGATCTGGGAGGTCGACGGCGTCCGGTTCGAGTCGTGGCGCCGCGTCGCCGCCCACGAGTGGCTCGTCCGCTTCGCCGCAGGCGGCGACGACTACGACATCCGGGTCACGCGCGCGGACGGCGAGCCGATGCTGCTCACCTGCGAGGCGACGGTCCCGCAGCGGCCGCGCCACTACGCGGCCGAGCTCGTCTAGCCGATCCGGACGAGGCCCTCGCGCACGAGGCGCGAGACGAACGCGACCCGCCCCTCGTCGTCGAGCGTCCCCGGGAGCTCGGCGGCCGTGAAGGGGCCCTCGGACTCGAGCACCGCCTCGATCTCGTCCCGAACGTCCCCGGGCAGCCGTAGGTCGCCGCCGTCGTGCTCGAGCACGAGCCCGCCCTCGCCGTCGTCGCGCAGGAGCGCGTGCGCCGGCCGCCGCTCGAGCGGGGTCTCGGGGCCGAGGCCGTCGAGCGCCCGCAGCTGGTCGAAGCCGTCCGCGAGCAGCGGCCGGCTGCGCCGCACGAGCCTCGCGACCCGCCGCCGCTCGACGTCGCCGTCGTCCAGCCGCTCGGCGAGCACCTGCAGCGCCTCGTCGAGGCTGCCCGCCTCGATCGAGCGGCGCATCGCGAGGTTGTCGTCCGTCTCGTCGAGTGCGTCGCGGATCGCCTGCTGCCACGTGATCACGTTCACGCCGACGGTCAGGTGCAGGGAGTCGGTCTCGGACGTGACCGCCTCGTGGAGCCAGCCGCGCGGGAGGTAGAGCGTGTCTCCGGGGCGGAGCGTCACGTCGAGGACGACGGCCCCTGGGTCGCCGAGCGACGGCGCGTAGCGCTGCGTCTTCAGGGGCAGCTCGAGCACGGGCTCGTAGACGAGCCACCGCTTCTCGCCGGAGACCTGGAGGACGAAGACGTCGTGGGTGTCGTGGTGCACGGGCAGCCCCTGGGCCGCGCGCGGCGTGTAGTAGGCGTTGACCTGCACCGGGTGCCCCAGCTCGAGCTCGAGCTCCCGGGCGAAGACGGCGACCGGCTCGTGGCTGACGTGCAGCGCCTGGAGCACGATCGTCGCCCCCTCCGCGAACTCGGCGAGGACGCGGCGCACGTCGATGGCGCTCGTGAACGGCCGCGGCCGCCAGGGAATGTCGCGGACGTAGCCGCCGACTTGCTCGCCGGCCTTGACCAGCCGAAAACCGGGCATGCGGATGCCGGTCGCCGTCAGCATGCGCTCGGCATCCGACCGCGTGAGCAGCTGCGCGAACCGGTCCGGCTCCTCGCGCGGCACGTGCGCCGGCGTTCGCTCCCACTGGTCGCGCAGGAACGCGCCGGCGTCGGCCGGCCCGAGGCAGCGCTCGAGTGCCGCGCCTGCCCTAGCTGTCGCTGTCGTCTGCGTCGCCGTCGCTCTCGTCGGCATCCGCATCGGCGTCCGACTCGTCGGCGTCGCCGTCATCCGAGCCGTCCGAGTCGTCCGAGTCGTCCGTGTCTGCGTCGGCCACTGATGCGTAGTGCCTCTCCAGCACGGCCGTCGTCAGCTCGTCGTCCGTCAGCGTGGTGCGCTCGGCCATCTCCGCCTCCTCGTCGTCGGGAGCGCGAGTCTACTGGCCTGCGACGCCGGGCCGGGTGGCACGACTAGAGTCCGGCGGCGGTGGATCTCTACGAGTACCAGGGCAAGGAGCTGTTCCGCCGCTTCGGCATCCCCGTCTCCGAGGGGCGGCTCGCCACCAGCCCGCGCGAGGCGCGCGACGCGGCCGAGGATCTCGGCACGCCCGTCGTCGTCAAGGCGCAGGTGCTGACCGGCGGCCGTGGCAAGGCCGGCGGGATCAAGCTCGCCGCGACGCCGGACGAGGCCGAGCACCACGCGCGGGAGATCCTCGGCATGGACATCCGCGGGCACGTCGTCAGGCGGCTCTGGATCGAGCGCGCCTCCGACATCGAGCGCGAGTACTACCTCTCGGTCACGTTCGACCGCGGTGAGAAGAAGGCGCTCTTCATGCTGACGACCGAGGGCGGCGTCGACATCGAGGAGGTCGCGGAGAAGCGCCCGGACGCGCTCGCGCGCCTGCACGTGGACCCGCTCGAGGGCTTCCAGCCCTACCAGGCGCGCCGGCTCGTCTACGAGGCGGGCATCGCCGATCCGGGCGAGCAGAAGCAGATCATGCAGATCGTCGAGAAGCTCTACGCGGCGTTCGTCGGCTGCGACGCCATGCTCTGCGAGATCAACCCGCTCATCGTCACGCCGTCCGGCGAGGTGCGTGCGCTCGACTCCAAGTTCACGGTCGACGACAACGCGCTCTTCAAGCACCCGGACATCGCGGACATGCGCGACCCGGAGGCGGTGCCTCCGGAGGAGCGCTTCGCGCGTGAAAAGGGCGTCACCTACGTGAAGCTGGAGGGCGACGTCGGCGTGCTCGGCAACGGCGCCGGGCTGTCGATGTCGACGGTGGACGTCGTCACCTTCGTCGGCGGACAGCCGGCGAACTTCTGCGACCTGGGCGGCGGCGGCGACGCCGAAGGCGTCGTGGACGCGCTCGAGGTCATCACGCGCGACCCGCAGGTGCGCTCGATCTTCTTCAACATCTTCGGCGGGATCACGCGCTGCGACGAGGTTGCGCGCGGGATCCTGGAGGCGCTCGACCGCCTCGACATGAGCCGCTACCCGATCGTCGTCCGCCTCGACGGGACGAACGCCGAGGAGGGCCGGGCGATCCTGGCCGAGGCGGGCAAGGAGAACATCCATCCGGAGGCGACGATGCTGGACGGCGCCCGCCGGGCCGTGGAGCTGGCGGCGTGACGGACGTCTGGAGCTCGCGGGCCGAGGGCTACCGCACTGCGGTCGAGCAGCGCGAGGGCGAGGATCTCGACCTCATCGTCGAGTGGTCGGCCGGTGCGAAGACGGCGCTCGACGTCGCCACCGGCGGCGGCCACGTCGCGCGGCGGCTGCGCGAGGCGGGCCTGGACGTGATCACCTGCGACCCGGCGCCGGGGATGCACCCCGACGTGATCTGCCGCGCCGAGGATCTGCCGTTCGCGCCTGGCAGCTTCGATGTCGTCGTGACCAGGATCGCGCCGCACCACTTCGAGGACGTGCCGGCCGCGATCGCCGCGATGGCGCGGGCCTCGCGCGACCTTGTCATCATCGAGGACACGCTCTACGCGAGCGACCGCGTCGAGGAGGCCGAGCGCCTCCGCGACCCGACGCACATCCGCTCGTACTCGGAGGCGGAGTGGCGGTCGTTCCTCACGGATGCGGGGCTCGTGCTCGAGGAGGTCCGCCACATCGAGAAGACCCACCCGTTCGACGCGTGGCTCGCCCGCACAGGCTGCGAGGGCGAGGAGGCGGAGCACGTCCGCGTGCTGCTCGCCGAGCGCACCACCCCCGACGGGTCCGGCTGGACGGACGTGAAGATCCTGCTGCGCGCGAGGAAGGGAGCCTAGAGACCCGATGGCGATCATCGTCGACCGCGACACCCGCCTCGTCGTCCAGGGCCTGACCGGGCGCGAGGGCTCGTTCCACGGGCTGCGCAACCGCGCCTACGGCACCCAGGTCGTCGCCGGCGTCACGCCCGGCAAGGGCGGGACCGACGTCGAGGGCGTGCCGATCTTCAACACGGTCGCCGACGCGGTCGAGCAGGCGGGCGCCAACACCACGATGGTCTTCGTCCCGGCGCGCTTTGCCGGCGACGCCATCTACGAGGCAGTCGACGCGGGCATCTCCACGGTGATCTGCATCGCCGAGGGTCTCCCGGCACACGAGATGCTGCGCATCTACTCGTACATCCGGCGGCGCGGCGTGACCATGATCGGCCCCAACTGCCCCGGCGCACTCTCGCCCGGCAAGGCAAACGTCGGGATCATCCCGGCCGAGATCTTCAGCGAGGGGAACATCGGGCTCGTCTCGCGCTCCGGCACGCTGACCTACCAGATCGGCCACGAGCTCACGCAGCTCGGGCTGGGCAACTCCACGATCGTCGGCATCGGCGGCGACCCGGTCGTCGGCTCCTCGTTCGTCGACATCCTGGAGCGCTTCGAGCGCGACCCCGAGACGGAGTACGTCGTCATGGTCGGCGAGATCGGAGGCAACGAGGAGGAGCAGGCCGCCGAGTACATCCAGGCCCAGATGTCGAAGCCGGTGCTCGCCTACATCGCCGGATTCACCGCGCCGCCCGGGAAGACGATGGGGCACGCGGGCGCGATCATCTCGGGCACCGCCGGCACGGCCCAGGCCAAGAAGGAAGCGCTCGAGGCGCACGGCGTCCGGGTCGGCACCACGCCGACCGAGGTCGCCCAGCTCGTCGCCGAGACGGCGCGCGTCGCCGCGCGCTGACCGTCCGCGCGCCTAGACTCGGGCGCGTGACGACGATCTCTCTCGCCCGCGGCGTGCCGCCGCCCGAGCTGCTCCCCTACGAGCAGCTGGCCGACTGCGCACGCGCCGCAATTCTGGCCGAGGGCCAGACGCTGCTGAACTACGGGCCGGTCTCCGGATACGAGCCGCTGCGCGCCTGGGTTGCGGAGCGGCACGGGGTCGACGCCTCGCACGTGATCCTGACCCCCGGCTCGCTGCCGGGGCTCGCGATCCTCGCGCAGGTGCTGCTCGCCGAGGGCCGCCGGGCGATCGTCGAGGCACCGTCCTACGATCGGCCGCTGCGGATCCTCGAGGGGCTGGGCGCCGACATCGCGACGGTGCCGGTGACCGACGACGGGATCGACGTCGACGCGCTCGAGGCCGAGCTGTCCGACGGGCGGCCCGCGTTCCTGTACGCGATCCCGACCTTCCAGAACCCCAGCGGGCGCACGTACTCGGAGGCCACGCGGCGTGACCTGCTCGGGCTCGCGCGTCGCCACGACCTGCTCATCCTCGAGGACGACCCGTACCGGCTCGTTCGCTTCGGCGCCGAGCCACCGCCGACGCTCTACGAGCTCGCGGCCGGGGAGGGAGTCGTCTACGCGGCCTCGTTCTCGAAGATCGTCGCGCCGGGCCTGCGGGTCGGGTATCTGATCCTGCCGCCGGAGCGGGTCGCGGCGGTCGAGGCGCGCGCCATCGGCACGTACCTGTCGCCGGCGCTCGCGATGCAGGCGATGCTCTACGAGTTCCTGCGCCGCGGCCTGCTGGAGGCCAACCTCGAGCGCGCCCGGTCGATCCTGCACGAGCGCCGCGACGCGCTGTTGGCCGCGCTCGAGCAGCACCTCGGCCCGCGCGGCGCCTCGTGGAGCCACCCGGACGGCGGCTACTTCGTCTGGCTGGACTTCCCCGAGGGCGTGGCTGCGGACGAGGTCTTCGTGCGTGCGGCCGAGGCCGGCGTCGCCGTGGTGAAGGGCACGGACTTCTTCCCGTGGGGGTCGGGTGGGCAGTCCTCGCTGCGGCTCGCGTACAGCTTCGTGCCGCCTGCCGCGCTCGCCGAGGCGGTCGAGCGGCTAGCCGGCGCCGTGCCGGCGGCGGCGGCCGTATAGCTGCGACAGCAGCACGCCGACGGCCAGCCCGAGCACGAACCCGAGCAGCAGCAGCCAGATCAGCCCCACGTGGGCGCTGAAGAAGATGAAGTGCAGGGTGACCTTGCCGGAGTTCTTGGCGATGAACGCGACGAGGTAGATCGCGATCGCGGCGAGGCCGATGATGGTCGCCCAGAGCCGCGGCTGGAACTGCTCGCTGCGGCCGGAGCTCATGGCGGCGGACTCTACGCGGTGGGGTGCTCCGCGAGAGGATCGGACGGCCGGGGGACGAGGCGCGCCTGGAGCGGACGGGCGAGCCGTCCGCGGACGGCGTTGCGGAAGGTCGGGCAGGGCTGGTCGACCAGCAGGGCGCAGAGGCCCGTCTGGCGGAAATAGCAATCTTCACAGCTTGTTCTAAGCGTCTTGCTCAAGATTCAGTGTGCTCCCCTCATGGTGTCCCTCGAACAAGGCGGGATACTAGGGCGCGCACGGCCGGATACAAGGGGTTCGGCGGTAGGTTTTCCCGCAAAGAGCAGGAAGATCTGACGGCGGTCTGAACCGGCGCTCAGGCCGTTTTCGCGGCGGTTGCCAGGGCGCGCAACGCCTGTCGAAAAGTCTCCACAGGGATGACGCGCATGCCGCCCGCGTAGCGCTTCGCCTCGGTCGCGTTTTCCCCAGCCGGAACGAGGAAGACATTGACGCCGGCCTGCTTGGCCCCGATCGTCTTCTGTTTCACGCCTCCGATCGGCCCGACCGACCCGTCGAGGTTGATCTCTCCGGTTGCCGCGACCTTGAGGCCGTGGTCGACGTTGCGGCCGAGCTCCTCCAGGATGTCGAGCGCGAACGCGAGCCCGGCCGACGGGCCGCCGACCCGGCCGAGGTCGATGCTCACCTTGAGCGGCAAGGTGATCGTGACGGCGGGCTCGATGCCGACGCCGATGATCGTGCGCTTTGGGTCCTGGGGGTCGTGGACGGTCTTGACCGCGACGGGAACGACGCGTCCCGTGCGTCGCACCTTCAGGTGGACGACGCTGCCGGGCTTGTGCGCGCGGATCGCCGTCGCCAGCTGCTGCGGCGTCCGCACGGGCTTGCCGTCGGCCTGGACGACGGTGTCGCCGGGCTTCAGCGCCTTGGCCGCCGGCGTCCCGAGGTAGATGGCCGAGATGAGGACGCCGCGCGGGATGATCTTCACACCCTTGACGCCCGCCTGCTTGAGCGCGATCGCAGCGGCGATCTTCTGCGACCGCTTCATGTCCTGGAGGTCGACCGCGAACTGCTGCGTCTCGGAGGTGTTCGGCGGGAGGTAGTCCGCGGCCTTCACGAACGTCGACCCGTCCGGGCGCAGCCACGGCACGTACTTCTCGAGGATCGTCGCCTTGCGGATGTGCACCTCGTCGTAGTAGATGCCGCCGCCGTCGTGGTCGGGTCGTGCGCCCTGGACGTGCACCTTCGGCGCGAGCGGCTGGGCCTTCACGGGCAGGAAGAGAAAGTCGCTGGACGGGGTGACGTAGGCAACCGCGAGAACGGCGAGCAGCAGCAGCGCGAGGGCCCCGAGCCGGCCCGGCGTGACCCAACGGCGCACCGTTCGAGGATAGACGCGGGCGAAATGACCGCGCCGGACCCGGACATTCCCACGGCAGTTCCGCCTACGCTGACCACGCCGAAGGGAAGGGGCTCTGTTGCACGACGCGACGTCCGACGCTGCGCGCCGCCGCTTCACGGCGATCTACGCCGCCTACTACCACCGCGTGCTCGGCTACGCCCTGCGCCGGGCCGACGCCGACGATGCGGCCGACCTGGTGGCGGACACCTTCGCGACCGCCTGGCGGCGGCTCGACCGCGTCCCTGAAGGCGAGCAGGCGCTCTTCTGGCTCTACGCCACCGCCCGGCGCGTCTGTGCAAACCACCGGCGAGGCCGGCGCCGCCGGGATCAGCTGGCGCAGGCGGTCGCGCGCGAGCTGCCCGCCGGCGCGGACCCGGCCGCGGCCGGAGCGGTCGGCGCCGCATTCGCACGGCTCCGCGCGGACGAGCGCGAGCTGTTGCTCCTCGTCGCCTGGGAAGGGCTCGACGCCGAGGGCATCGCCGCGGTACTGGGCTGCTCACGCAACGCAGCCCGCATCCGCATCCACCGCGCGCGCCGGCGGTTCGCTTCGGCGCTTGCCGAGGACGACATGACGGCCCGGGCAGAGCCGCGTCTTGGCCAACCCCGACTTCGACTGGAGGACCGACCGTGACCACCGATTCGACGATTGACCTGCTCGCCGGGCTTGCTCCAGTCCGCGACGATGAGCTCGCGGGCGCGGCCTCCAGCGCGGAGGCGCGCGCGCTGCTCGAGCGCCTCACCGCCAGGCCGGCCCGGAGGGCGAAGCGCTCGCGCTGGCTTGCTGTTCCGGCCGTGGCGGCTGCGGCAGTGGCCGTGGCGGCGGTGGCGCTCGTATCGAGCGGAAGCGAAGGCACGTCGAGCGCCGCCGCGGCCACGCTCGAACGCGTCGCGGTCGTCGCGCAGCGCCAGATCCCGCTCATTCCCCAGGCCGGCCACTACCTGTACACGAAGTCGGTGAGCGCCTACATGTCGACAACGGCCCCCACGTCGAACCCGGACGACGCGTACAGCGTCCTGGTGCCGCGCGTCCGCCAGACGTGGATCGGTCCGGGCGGCGGCCGCCTCTATGAGACGAGCGGCACGCCGCGTTTCCTCAGCGATCGCGACCGCGAGCGCTGGATCGCGGCCGGCAGCCCGTCGCTCACGGAGCCGCCGGCGACGACCGCGCTCTCACCCGCCGGGGCGCTCGACCTCCCGGCCGACGCGGATGCGCTGTATGCCCGGCTGCAGGCGGAAGCGCAGGGCAACGGCAACGGCGTCACCGCCGAGATGTTCACGCTCGTCGGCGACGCGTTGAGGGAGACGAGCGCGACGCCCGAGCAGCGGGCGGCGCTCTACGAGGTCGCGTCCCGCCTGCCCGGCGTGCAGCTGCTCGGCCACGTGCGGGACGACGCCGGGCGTCCGGGCGTTGCCGTGGCCCTGGATGCTCACGGGATCCGCTCGACGCTGGTCTTCGATCCCGAGACGTCGGCGCTGCTCCAGGAAGAGGAGGTCGCACTCGACGGCAACTCGTTCGGCTATCCGGCAGGGACGCGCGCCGGCTTTGCGCTCTACCTCGTGCAGGCGGTCGTCGGCTCGGAGACGAGCACGCAGCCGGTCAGAGCAGGGAACGGGTGAGGCCGCCGTCAACCGGTACGACGGTGGCCGTCACGTAGGCGGCCCGATCGGAGGCGAGGAAGCAGACGACGTCGCCGACCTCGCGCGGCTCGCCGAGCCGGCGCAGCGGGATGGCCTGGAGGTCGCTCGTTGCGGGGCCGCTCGGGTAGCGCTCGCGAAGCCGCTCGGTGTCGATCTGCCCGGGCGCGATCGAGTTGACGGTGATCCCGTCCGGGCCGAGCTCCCGGGCGAGCGTCTTCGCCCAGCCGATCACGCCCGGGCGGACGGCGTTCGAGAGCGCGAGGTTGTCGACCGGCTGGCGCACGGAGCTCGACTCGATGTTGATGATGCGGCCCGCCGGGCTCTCGCGCAGGTGGGGCAGGCACAGCTCGGTCATCCGGACGGCCGACACGAGGAGCAACTCGACCGCCGACTCGATCTGCTCGGCGGTCAGCCCGACCGCGGGCCCACGGGGCGGGCCCCCGCTGTTGTTGACCAGGATGTCGACGCCGCCGAACGCCTCCACGGCGCGGGCGACGACGCGCTCGGCATCACGCGGGTCGGTGACGTCGCCGCGCACGCCGAGCGCGCCGATCCGCTCCGCCTCGCGGTCGAGCAGCTCGCGCCGGCGCGCGAACATGACGACGTTGGCGCCTTCCCCGGCAAGCGACTCCGCGGCGGCCAGCCCGATGCCGGACGACGCGCCGCAGACGATTGCCGTGCGGCCCTTTAGCCCGAGGTCCATCGTCTCACGCGCGTCACCATAAGCCCCACCCTGGGTGGGGCTGCTGGTTGACCACCCGCCACCCGCGACGAGCGTACCGAGGATCGACGCACGCGACTGTGCCGATTCGGTGCCGGCTGTCGCGCGGGCACCGCGTCACCGGGGCGTCGCGCAGCCGTGCGTGCGCCCTGCTCGTCCGCCGGTTGGTCAGGTCGAAAGGACGCCGACGACCTCGCGCACCGCGCCGGCCGAGGCCTCGAGCGCCCGGCGCTCGTCGTCCGACAGGTCGAGCTCGACGATCTCCTCGACGCCGCCGGCGCCGAGCTTCACGGGCACGCCCATGTAGAGGTCGGAGATCCCGTACTCGCCCTCGAGGTACGCCGTGCACGGGAGCACGCGCTTCTCGTCGAGCATGATCGAGTCGACCATCTGCGCGGCCGCCGCGCCCGGCGCGTACCAGGCCGACGTCCCGAGCAGGTTGACGATCTCGCCGCCGCCCTTGGCGGTGCGCTCGACCATCGCGGCGATCTCGTCGTCGCCGACAAGCTTGCGCAGCGGGACGCCGCCGACCGTGGTCGCCGAGACGACCGGGACCATCTGGTCGCCGTGGCCGCCGAGCACCATCGCGGTCACGTCCTTGACGGACGAGCCCGTCGCCCAGGAGATGAAGGTCGAGAAGCGCGAGGTGTCGAGAATCCCGGCCATGCCGAACACGCGGCTCTTCGGCCACCCGGACACGTTCTTGGCCACGTGGCACATCGCGTCGAGCGGATTCGAGACGATCACGAGGATCGCGTCCGGCGACTGCCGCACCGCGGCCTCGACGACCGCGCCGACGATCTTCTCGTTCGTGGTCACGAGGTCGTCGCGGCTCATGCCGGGCGCGCGCGGCTTGCCGGCGGTGACGACGATCACGTCCGAGCCGGCCGTCTCGTCGTAGCCGTTCGTGCCGACGACGCGCGGCTCGAAGCCGAGCACCGCGCCCATCTGGTTGATGTCGAGCGCCTTGCCCTGCGGGAAGTTCTCGATGATGTCGACGAGGACGACCTCGGCGTAGTCGCGGCGGGCCAGCTCGAGCGCGCAGGTCGCGCCCACGTTGCCGGCGCCGACGACGGTCACCTTCCGCCGCCCCTTGAACGGCGTGAAGTCGTGGCGACCGATGTCCGTCATACCCGCACCCCCAGCTTGTCGATGATCGCGTCTGCGACCTCGCTCGTCCCGACAGCGGTCGGGTCGTCGCGGGTCGGCTTCATGTCGTAGGTGACGCTCGAGCCCTGGCGGATGACGTCGGCGATCGCGGCCTCGAGCGTGTCCGCCGCCTCCAGCTCCCCGAGGTGCCGCAGCATGAGCATCCCGGAGAGCAGCTCCGCCATCGGGTTCACCTTGTTCTGGCCTGCGTACTTCGGCGCCGAGCCGTGCGTCGGCTCGAAGACCGCCGCGTCGTCGCCGTAGTTCGCGCCGGGCGCGAGGCCGAGGCCGCCGATCATCCCGGCGCACAGGTCCGAGAGGACGTCGCCGTAGAGGTTCGGCAGCACGAGCACGTCGTACTCCTCGGGCCGCTGGACGAGCTGCATGCACATGTTGTCCACGATCCGGTCGTCGAACTCGATGTCCGGGTTCTCCGCCGCCACCTCGCGGGCCACGTGCAGCCAGAGCCCGTCCGAGAACTTCATGATGTTGGCCTTGTGGACGGCCGTGATCTTGCGGCGGCCGTTGCGGCGCGCGTAGTCGAACGCGAACTCGAAGACCCGCCGCGTGCCGGTCACCGAGATGGGCTTGATCGAGATGCCGGCGTCGCGGTGGCGCAGCGTGCCGCCCTTCGACTCGATCCAGGAGATCAGCTCCTCCGCGTCGGCGGAGCCCTCCTCGTACTCGATGCCCGCGTAGAGGTCCTCGGTGTTCTCGCGCACGATGACGAGGTCGACGTCGTCGAAGCGCGAGCGGACGCCCGGGTACGACTTGCACGGCCGCACCTGCGCGTAGAGGTCGAGGCTCTTGCGCAGCCCCACGTTCACCGAGCGGAAGCCGCCGCCGACGGGCGTCGTGATCGGGCCCTTCAGCGCGACCTTCGTCGCGCGGATCGCGTCGATCGTCTCGTCCGGCAGCGGGTTGCCGCCGAACTGGTCCATGACGTCGGCGCCGGCCTGGCGCACGTCCCACTCGAACTCGACGCCGGTCGCCTCGAGAACGCGGCGCGTCGCCTCGGTGAGCTCCGGGCCTGTTCCGTCTCCCGGGATGAGCGTGACCCTGTGTGCCACGGCTCCGGACTTTAGCCACGCTTCCGATATCGTCGCTGCATATGGCCAAGAAGTCGGTGCAGCTGTCAGGCGTCTCCGTCGCCGAGACCGGCATCTCGTCCATCGATGCCGAGCAGGGCATCCTCATGTACCGCGGGTACGACATCGCCGACCTGGCGGAGCACGCGACGTACGAGGAGGTCGCCTACCTGCTGCTCGAGGGCGATGTCGCCTCCGCGGAGCAGCTCGACGCGTTCAGGGCCGAGCTCGCAGACCGAGAATTGCCTTCCGCCGTTTACAACCTGATCGACGCGAACGCGCGCGACGCGACGCCGATGGAGATGCTGCGCACGGCCGTCTCGGCGCTCTCGTTCTCCGATCCGGCCGAGGCGGCGATCGACCCGGCGAACGAGCGGCGCAAGGGCGTGGCCCTCACCGCGCAGCTGCCGACGATCGTGGCGCGCCACCACCGGCGCCGCGCGGGCCTCGAGCCGATCCCGCCGGACGCGTCGCTGTCGTACGCCGAGAACTTCCTGCACGCGATCCACGGCGAGCTGCCGACCGAGCGCCAGGCGCGCGCCTTCGACGTGGCGATGATCCTGCACGCCGAGCACGAGCTGAACGCGTCGACATTCGCGGCGCGCGTCGCCGCCGGCACCGGCTCGGACATGCACTCGGCCATCACCGCTGCGATCTGCGCGCTGAAAGGGCCGACCCACGGTGGTGCGAACGAAGCAGCGCTGCGCTACATCGCCGCGTTCGGCTCGGTCGACCGCGTCGACGACGGCGTCCGCCAGATGCTGGCCGAGAAGCGAACGCTCTTCGGCTTCGGACATCCGGTCTACGTGACCATGGATCCGCGCGCCCGGATCCTGAAGCGCTACAGCGAGGAGTTCTCGCACGACGGCGGCGAGCCGAACTGGTACGCGCTCACCGACGCCACTGAGCGCGCCGCGCACGAGCAGAAGGGACTGTGGCCGAACGTCGATCTCTACTCCGGCTCGCTCTACCGCTACCTGGGGATCCCGGACGACCTCTTCACGCCGCTCTTCGAGTGCAGCCGCGTCGTCGGGCAGGCGGCCCACGTGCTCGAGCAGCACGCCAACAACAAGATCATCCGCCCGGCTGCCGACTACGTCGGGCCGGAGCCCCGCCGGTACCCGGTGCGCACGGCTTGAGCCGGGCTCGCTCGGGGTACAGTCGGCGCCGATGAACGACTTCAAGCCCGGACTCGAGGGCGTCGTCGCCGTCGAGACCGAGATCGCCGAGCCCGACCGCGAAGGCGGCGTGCTCCGCTATCGCGGCATCGACATCAGCGAGCTGGTCGGGCGCCACCCCTACGAGAACGTCTGGGGACTGCTCGTCGACGACGACCTGAGTGTGACCATGCCCGAGCCGGAGCCGTACGAGCCGGTGGGCCTCACCGGCAACGCGCCGGCCGATCTCCAGGCCGAGACCGCACGCATGGCCGGTCTCTGGAGGCTCGGCAAGCTGAGCGAGATCTCCGACGAACGGGCGCGCGAGGATCTCGGCCGCCTCTCGGCGCAGATGATGGGCATCGTCGCCCGCTCGGCACGCGTCGCGGACGGAAAGGCCGACGTCGTTCCGGCGGAGGTCGTCGCGCAGGGGAAGACGGCCGCCGAGAGGTTCCTGCTCCAGTGGCGCGGCGAGGCCGACCCCCGGGCAGTGCGCGCGATCGACACGTACTGGATCTGCACCGCCGAGCACGGCCTGAACGCCTCGACGTTCACCGCACGCGTCGTCGCCTCGACCGGCGCCGACTGCGCCGCGGCGCTCTCGGCCGCGGTGGGCGCGCTGTCCGGCCCGCTGCACGGCGGCGCCCCGGCGTACGTGAAGCCGATGCTCGAGGAGGTAGCCGCGATGGGGGATCCCGAGAAGTGGGTGACGGACACGCTCGACTCCGGCAAGCGGCTGATGGGCTTCGGCCACCGGATCTACCGCGCCGAGGATCCGCGCTCGCGGATCCTCAAGGAGACGGCGCGCGAGCTCGGGTCGCCCCAGATCGAGGTCGCGGAGCACCTCGAGGAGGTCGCCCTCGCGGAGCTCGAGCGGCGCCACCCGGAGCGGCCGCTGCGGACGAACGTCGAGTACTACTCCGCCCTCGTCCTCGACATCGCGCAGGTGCCGCCGCCGCTCGCGCCGGCGATGTTCGCCTGCTCCCGGGTGGCCGGCTGGTCGGCGCACATCCTGGAGCAGAAGCGCACGGGTCGCCTGTTCCGCCCGTCCGCCCAGTACGTCGGCCCGGCACAGCGAACGCTGTCGACCGCGTGACGCTGGCCGAGGCAGCGGCCGAGGCGAGCGCCCTCGCCGAGGCGGGCCAGGAGCGCGAGCTCTCGGAGCTCCGGCGAAAGTGGGAGGACGAGGTCGAGGGCGCGGCGCGCAGCCAGGACTTCCGCGAGCGCGCGCTCGCCTACCGCGCGATCGGCCAGTTCCGCTGGCGGCAGAAGAACGAGCTGCTGGAGCGCGGGCTCGGGGACGAGAGCCCGGCGTGCCGCGGCTCGGCGCTCGTCTCGATCGAGCTGCTCTCGCGCGACCATCCCGGGCTCGTGAACACGCTCCGCCCGCGTCTGCACCAGCTGCTGAACGCGGACGGAAACGCCGCGGTCCGGCGCCTCGCCGCCGTCACTCTGGCGAACGGGTCGCCGCAGCGCGAGACGATCGTGCTGCTCGAGCACCTGGCCTCCGACGACGAGCAGCCTGCGGAGCTGCGGCAGGTCGCCGCGCGTGTGGCGCAGACCCTGAAGCGGAAGGGCCGCTAGCCGCAGCGCCCGTCGACGAGCGGGCGGCCGCAGCCGGGGCAGGCGCGGCGTTGTTCGCCGCGCAGCATCATCCGGAAACCTTCCGCCGCCGCTTCGCGTGCGGGTGCGCGGCGAAGTACGCCTCCTTGCGCCGCCGGTCGCTCACGTGCGTGTACAGCTCGGTCGTGCCGAGGTCGGCGTGGCCGAGCAGCTCCTGGAGGCTGCGCAGGTCGGCGCCGCCCTCGAGCATGTGCGTGGCGAACGAGTGGCGGAGCAGGTGCGGGTGGATGCGCTCGGGCTCGAGCCCGGCTTTGGCCGCGAGCCGGCGCAGGATCAGGAACGCGCCAGCGCGGGTCAGCGGGCCGCCCTGGGCGTTGAGGAAGATCTCGGGCCGGTGCCGGGTGTCCAGGTGCGGGCGCCCGCGCGACAGGTAGCGGCGGAGCGCTTCGGTCGCCTCGCGGCCGATCGGGACGATGCGCTCCTTCGACCCCTTGCCGAAGGCGCGGACGACGCGGCTGTCGAGGTCGACGGCGCCGCGCTCCAGCCCGACCGCCTCGGACACCCGGAGGCCTGCGCCGTACAGGAGCTCGACGAGCGCGCGGTCGCGCAGGTCGCGCGGGCCTACACCGTTGGCCGCCTCGATCAGGCGCTCCGCCTCGGCCGGCGACAGCGTCCGCGGGAGCTTGCGCGTGCGGCGCGGCGGGCTGAGCGCCGCGGCCGCGTTCTCTGTCGTGCCGTCCATCAGCTGGAGGTGGCGGAAGAACATGCGGATCGCGGCGGTCCGGCGCGCCAGCGTTGCGGGGGAGAGCCCCGCCTCGCGCCCGGCGGCCAGGTAGCGCTCGAGGTCCTCGGTCGATGCCGTCGCGGGCGGCCGGCCCAGCCACTCGGTCAGCGAGGAGAGGTCGCGGCGGTAGGCCTCGACGGTCCGCGGCGAGCGGCGCGCGGCGAGCAGCGCCAGGAAGGACTCGACGTCGCGGTCGGCGGCCATGCCCCGGACTCATTCGCCGTACCATCGCCGGATGCCTGCCGAACAGGAGGGCTGGGTCGACGTCGACGGGTTCCGCACGTGGTACCGCGTCGTCGGCGACCTCGCCGGGCCGCGGTCGCCGCTCCTCTGCCTGCACGGCGGCCCGGGCTCGACCTCGGCCTACCACACGCGGCTCGAGGCGCTCGCCGACGAGCGCGCCGTGGTGCGCTACGACCAGCTCGGCGCGGGCCGGTCGGAGCAGCCCCCGGACCCGCACTGGTCGCTCCCACTCTTCCGCGCGGAGGTGCGGGCGGTTCGCGGCGCGCTCGGGCTGGAGCGTGTCCACCTGCTTGGCACGTCGTGGGGCGGGATGCTCGCCCTCGAGCACGCCCTCGACCGCCCCGGCACGCTCGCGAGCCTGGTCCTGAGCTCGACGCTCGCGAGCAGCGAGCAGTGGACGGCCGAGGTCCGCAAGCTGCGCGACGCGATGCCGGCCGAGATCGTCGCCGTCTTCGACGAGGCCGACCGCGTCCAGCGGTGGGAGGGCCCGGAGTGGGAGGTCGCCGACGAGGCCTTCGGCGACCGCCACTTCTACCGCCGCGCCGACAAGGCCGAGGTCGAGCGCATGCGCGAGGGTCGCTCGGTGGAGGCGTACGAGGTGATGTGGGGGCCGAGCGAGTGGCTCGCGACCGGCGAGCTCGCCGACTGGGACGTCCGCGACCGCCTGCCCGAGATCGACGTCCCGGCGCTCGTCATTCGGGGCGCCTACGACCTGTGCACGCCGCCCGTCGCGCAGACGCTCGTCGAGGGCATCCCCGGCGCACGCCTCGAGGTCTTCGAGGAGAGCTCCCACACGCCGGTGCTCGAGGAGACGGAGCACTACCTCGCCGTCGTCCGGGCATTCCTGCGCGACGCCGAGGGGAGTTAGTGGCTGTCAGCCACTAACTCCCGCTCGCGTACCGAATCGTTCAGCAGAGCCCGGCCGGAACGCTCGAGAAGCAGGCGTTCGGCTGGAGCACGTTCCCGCTGCCCGAGCCGTCCCAGAAGATGTCCGGGGCGTTCTGGGCGAGGAAGTTGCCGGTGACCGTGTTGTCCATGGGCGGCGTCGGGCCGCCGCTGAACAGCGCGACGCCGCCGCTCGCGATCGAGGGGCCACTCGGCCGGTTGTCCTTGATCTCGTTCTGATGCAGCGTCGTGTCGTTCGCGCCGACGAGTGCGAAGCCGATGCCCGAGACGGGCGGCGAATCCTCGGATGCCGGGCACGCCGTGTTGTTGTGCACCACCGTGTTCAGCGCGGCCGTGACGTTCCCGGCCGGCCCGGGCGCATCCGCGAGGATCACGACGCCGGCGCAGTTGTAGCGGGCCTCGTTCCACGTCATCGTGACGCCCTCGGCGTCGCGGATGAAGAAGCCGAAGCCGTTGTTCCATGCCGTGTTGCGCTCGAGCGTCGCCCGCGCGTCGGGCGAGTCGCCGATGTAGATCCCGGCTTCCTCGTTGCCGCTCGCCGTGTCGCTCGCGTCCCACGTGCCGCTCGACGAGAACGCCGCGATCCCGTAGCCGCCGTCGTTCGTGGTCGCTGAGTTGGTGAACGAGGCATCCTGGGCGCCGTAGGCGACGATTCCGCTGCCGTCGAAGCCGGTGATGCCGAGGCCGGTGACGCCGGCGTTGCGCACGAACGTGGTGACGTTGCCCATCGAGTCCGTTTGCCCGACGACGCAGACGCCGGTGCCGGGGCCGAGGACCCCGTCGCACGGGCTGCTCGCCGGGCTCGCCGGCGGCATGAGCGTGGCCCACTTGCCGTCGAGCGTGATCCCATCCTTCGTGATCGTGAGGTTCTCGTGGTACGTCCCCGGCAGGATGAGGATCCGCGTGTACGGCCTCGCCGCGTCGATCGCGGCCTGGATCGAGTCGCCGGGATGGACGACGACGGTGGTGCGGAACCAGAAGCGCGGCACCTGGTTCGCGGTCGGCGGAGCCGACCACGCAGGCGCTGCCAGTGCGGCCGCCGCGAGCGTGGTGGCGAGCGCGATCAGTGCTCGGTGCATTCCCTTCCCCCTTCGGTATCGGTACTGCCCCGGTGCGTTCTACCGAGCGTGGCGCCCCGCGAAACCCACGCTTAACGCAAGCGCTACGAACGGGGGTGGGAGCGGTCGTACACGCGGCGCAGGCGGCGCGCGTCCACGTGGCTGTAGATCTGCGTCGTCGAGAGCGAGCTGTGGCCGAGGAGCTCCTGGATCACGCGCAGGTCCGCGCCGCCCTCGAGCAGGTGCGTGGCGAACGCGTGTCGGAGCCGGTGCGGGTGGGGGACGAGGCGCCGTAGCGTGCTCGTGTCGAGCCGGCGGCCGCGCACCGAGAGGAAGAGCGCGTTCTCCGCGCCCCGGGCAAGCCCGGGGCGGCCGTCGCGCAGGTAGCGGCCGAGCCAGTGCGCAGCCTCCTCGCCGAGCGGCACGGTGCGCTCCTTGCCGCCCTTGCCGTGCACGTGCACCAGCTCCTGGTCGAAGTCGACGTCGGCCAGGTCGAGGTCGACCGTCTCGCGGCTGCGCAGTCCGGCCGAGTAGACCAGCTCCACCAGCGCGCGGTTGCGCAGCGAGATCGGGTCGCGCGGCTCCAGCGTGTCCAGCAGCGCCTCGATCTCGGCCTGCTTCGGGACGTCGGGGAGCCGGCGCGGGCGCCGCGGGCCGAGCGAGGCATCGGGCACGCGCGCCGGGCCGAGCGTGAAGCGCAGGAACGAGCGGACGGCGGCGAGCTTGCGGGCGATCGTCGCCGGCGCGAGCCGGCGCGGGTTGCGACCGGGGCGGGGGGCGCCGAGGAGCGACGTGTACTCGGCGAGCACGCGGCTGTCGACGTCCTCGACACTCTCCCCGCGGCCGCGCAGCCAGGAGGCGAACTCCTGGACGTCGACCCGGTACGCGCGTCGGCTCGCCTCGCCGAGCGGAGCGGCGCGCAGGAACCGCTCGACAGCAGCGTCCGTGCTCACGCCCACCTGTTCGCGCCGGCCGTGCCCACGCCTGCCGCGGGCGGCGTATACGGGCTGCATGCTCGCATCGTCGCGAGCTCGCGCCCCGACACCGGCGACGACCGCACCGGCTGAGCGCTGGGGCTGTCCCCGACGGGGGCTGTCCCACGTGCCCAGACCAGGCGACAGCTCGGCTCCACCGGGAGAGCCCGACCGTAGACTCCGGCCCGTGCACGGGGCCGTGCTCCACCTGAAGACCGTCAAGCGGCTTGCCCGCCCCCGTCCGCTCCGCGCTGCGCTCGGGACGCCGGACGACCGGATCGTCTTCGTGCTGGGCAGCCCGCGCTCCGGGACGACGTTCCTCGCCGAGTCGATCGGCAGCGTGCCCGGCTTCGTCGACCTGAGCGAGGTCGCGGCGGTGAAGGCCGCCGTCCCCGAGCTTGCGCGGATGCCGACCGGCGAGGCCGCCGATCGCCTGCGCCGCACGCTCGGCGTGACACGCGCCGTGGGGCTCGTGCGCGGGCTTCGCGGCGTCGAGCAGACGCCTGAGACCGCTTTCATCGCGCCGGCGCTCCTGCGGGCGTTCCCGCAGGGCCGGCTCGTCCACATGCTTCGCGACGGGCGCGACGTCGTTTGCTCCCTGGTCGAAAAGGGCTGGTTGCGCAGCGGCCGCGACGGCGGCGACGACGCGGGGCTGGCCTACGGCGACCACGCGCGCTTCTGGGTGGAGCCCGAGCGCGTGGACGAGTTTCGGAATGCAAGCGAGGCGCGTCGTGCCGCCTGGGTCTGGCGGGCGTACGTGTCTGCGATTCGCGCCTCCGGGACGACCCCGTACGAGGTGCGCTACGAGGCGATGGCGACCGACCCGGCCGGCACCGCGGACGGCCTCGCGGCCTTTCTCGACGCCCCCGCGGGTCCGCTTGCCGAGGCGCTGCGGCTGGCGCACGCCGGCTCGATCGGACGCTTCCGCCGCGACCTCACGCCGGGCCAGCTGGGCGATGTCGAGGACGAGGCCGGCGCCCTGCTGGCCGAGCTCGGCTACACCTGATCCTTCCGCAAGCAGTAGGCTTGCGGACGCGCCCGCCCCCACGGGCGTGACGTTTTCGTTCGCTCGCGATCCGGAAGGAGTCGTTGGTGGCGACCACGCTGGAACCCCAGGCCGGTCTTGGCCTCGACAACCACGGGTTGAGCCCGCGCGCCCGCGTCCACTGGCAGCCGACGACCGCGATGCTCTACGAGCACGCGCTCGCCCAGGGCAACGCGCGGCTCGCCGAGGGCGGCCCGCTCGTCGTCGACACCGGCCGCCACACCGGCCGCTCGCCGAACGACAAGTTCGTCGTGCGCGAGCCCGGCTCCGAGGGTCGCATCTGGTGGGGTGACGTCAACCAGGAGATCTCGGAGGAGCACTACGAAGGCCTGCGCGACAAGATCACGGCGTACCTCGACGGCCGCGATCTCTACGTCGTGGACGCGTTCGCGGGCGCCGACCCGGAGCACCGGCTCGCCGTGCGCGTCATCACCGACAGTGCCTGGCACGCGCTCTTCGCGAAGACGCTCTTCATCGGCCCGACCGAGGAGGAGCTCGCGGAGCACGAGCCGGACGCGCTGGTGCTGCACGCGCCTGCCGTCACCGCCGACCCGGCCGAGGACGGCACGCGGAGCGAGACGTTCGTCGTCCTGCATCCCGGCCGCCAGGAGGTCCTGATCGGCGGCACCTGGTACGCGGGCGAGATCAAGAAATCGATCTTCACGGTCATGAACGACCTCCTGCCGCTCGACGGCGTCCTGCCGATGCACTGCTCGGCGAACGTGAACGACCTCGGCAAGGTCGCGCTCTTCTTCGGGCTCTCCGGCACCGGCAAGACGACGTTGTCCGCCGACCCCGAGCGGCACCTGATCGGCGACGACGAGCACGGCTGGGGCGCGAGCGGCGTCTTCAACTTCGAGGGCGGCTGCTACGCGAAGGTCATCCGGCTCTCCGCCGAGGCCGAGCCGCAGATCTACGCGACGACGCACACCTTCGGCACCGTGCTCGAGAACGTGATCGTCGACGAGGGGGGCGTCCTCGACCTCGACGACGACTCGAAGACCGAGAACACGCGGGCCGCCTACAAGCTCGAGCAGATCACGAACGCGCTGCCCGCGAAGCGCGCCGGGCATCCGAGCGCGATCGTCTTCCTCGCCGCGGACGCGTTCGGCATCCTGCCGCCGATCGCGCGGCTCACCCGTGAGCAGGCGCTCTTCTACTTCCTCTCGGGCTTCACGGCGAAGCTGGCCGGCACCGAGATCGGCGTCACCGAGCCGCAGCCCACGTTTTCGGCGTGCTTCGGCGCGCCGTTCCTGCCGCAGCCGCCGGCCGTCTATGCCGAGCTGCTCGGCCGCAAGCTGGCGCAGCACCCGCACGTGAGCGTCTGGCTCGTGAACACCGGCTGGACGGGCGGCCCGTTCGGCGAAGGCCGGCGCATGCCGATCGCCGCGACGCGCGGGCTCCTGAAGGCGGCGATCACGAACGAGCTGGACGCGGTGGACTACCGCATCGACCCGGTGTTCGGCTTCGAGGTTCCGCTCGAGGTGCCGGGCGTCGACTCGGGCCTGCTCGACCCGCGCTCGACCTGGCGGGACCCGGACGCGTACGACCGGAAGGCGCGCGAGCTGGCCGCGATGTTCACCGAGAACTTCCGCCGCTTCGACGCGCCGCCCGAGGTCGCGGCCGCCGGCCCGGCAACTAGCGCCCCGCGCATCCGCTAGCGTCGCCATACGTGTCCACACAGTCGGCCAGCGCCACCGCTCCACGCGGCCTCGGCGCAACCTCCAGGCGCGACTGGTGGTGGGTGTCCCCGCTCGTCGTCGTCGTCGTCCTGAGCGCGTTCGGCCTCTACTCGCTGTACGCGATCCTCGTCAACGACAACTACCAGTACACGGGCGGCGGCGCCGACTACATCTCGCCGTTCTACTCGCCGAACGTCGAAACGCTCTTCGGGATCGACGTGCCGTTCTCGGCCGCGTTGCTCGTCGCGTGGATGCCGCTCGGGCTTCGTCTCACCTGTTACTACTACCGCAAGGCGTACTACCGCTCGTTCTTCCTCGCGCCGCCCGCCTGCGCCGTCTCCGGGCCGCGGCGGAAGCGCTACCGCGGCGAGTCGACCTTCCCGCTCGTCCTCCAGAACGTCCACCGGTACTTCCTGTACCTGGCGATCGTCGTGCTGGGCTTCCTCTGGTACGACGCCATCCGCGCGTTCTTCTTCGACAACGGCTTCGGGGTCGGGCTCGGCTCGCTCGTCCTGCTCGTCAACGTCTGCTTCCTGACCGCCTTCACGTTCGGCTGCAACTCGCTCCGCCACCTGGTCGGCGGCCGGCTCGACTGCTTCACCTGCACCGCCGCCGCCCGCGCGCGGCACAAGGCCTGGCGCGGCGTCACCGTGCTCAACCTGCGCCACATGGAGTGGGCGTGGGTGAGCCTGTGCAGCGTCGCGCTCGCAGACCTCTACGTCCGGCTCGCGGCGAGCGGCGTGTTCCACGACCCGAGGATCTTCTGAGGACGTGGAGACAGTCGACTGCGACGTGCTCGTCATCGGCGCCGGCGGCGCCGGCCTGCGGGCCGCCATCGCCGCGACCGCGGCGGGCGCGAAGACGGCCGTCGTCAGCAAGTCGCTGCTCGGCAAGGCCCACACCGTGATGGCCGAGGGCGGCGTCGCGGCCTCGCTCGGCAACGTCGACTCGGCCGACGACTGGAAGACGCACTTCCAGGACACAATGTTCGGCGGCAAGTACCTGAACAACTGGCGCATGGCCGAGCTGCACGCGAAGGAGGCGCCCGACCGGGTCGTCGAGCTCGAGCACTGGGGGGCGGTCTTCGACCGAACGCACGACCAGCGCATGGCGCAGCGGGCGTTCGGCGGGCACACCTACAAGCGGCTCGTTCACATCGGCGACCGGACGGGGCGCGAGCTCATCCGCACCGTGCAGGACAAGGCGGTGCACAGCGGCGCCGAGGTCTACATGGAGTACACGATCACGCGGCTCCTACGGGACGGCGACCGGGTCTGCGGAGCCTTCGGCTACCGGCGCGCGACCGGCGAGCTCGTCGTCTGGCGCGCGCGCTCCGTCGTGATGGCGAGCGGCGGCACCGGGAAGCTCTTCCGCATCAACTCGAACTCGTGGGAGGGGACGGGCGACGGCCACGCGCTCGCGCTCGACATCGGCGCGACGCTGATCGACATGGAGTTCGTGCAGTTTCACCCGACCGGCATGGTCTGGCCACCCGGCGTCATCGGCCTGCTCGTCACCGAGGCCGTGCGCGGTGAAGGCGGGATCCTCCGCAACTCCGACGGCGAGCGCTTCATGGAGCGCTACGACCCGAAGCGCATGGAGCTGTCGACCCGCGACGTGGTCGCCCGCGCGATCTACACCGAGGTGCGCGAGGGGCGCGGCACGCCGCACGGCGGCGTCTTCCTCGACGTCTCGCACCTGCCGGCCAAGACGGTGAAGAAGCGGCTGCCGAGCATGTACGACCAGTTCATGGACCTGGCCGGCGTCGACATCACGCGCGAGCCGATGGAGGTCGGGCCGACGTGCCACTACATCATGGGCGGCATCAAGGTCGACGCCGAGACGGGCGCGAGCGCCATCCCCGGGCTCTTCGCCTGCGGCGAGTGCTCCGGCGGCATGAACGGCTCCAACCGGCTGGGCGGCAACTCGCTGTCCGACCTGCTCGTCTTCGGCAAGCGGGCGGGAGAGGGTGCAGCAGCCGCTGCCGAGCGCGCGCCGGCGCCGGCGATCGACCAGGTCGAGGTGGGAGGGGCGGAGGCCGAGCTCGACGGCTACTTCACGAAGGGCGGCGACGAGGACCCGTACGAGCTGCAGTCGGACCTCCAGTCGATGCTCCAGGACAACGTCGGCATCTTCCGCGACGAGGCCGGGCTCGTCACGGCGCTCGGCAAGCTCGAGGAGTACAAGGAGCGGCTCCAGAAGGTGCACGTGCCGGTCGGCTCGCGCGCCTGGAACCCGTCGTGGAACCTCTGCCGTGACCTCAAGAACATGCTCACCGTGGCGGAGGCCATCACGCGCGCAGCGCTGATGCGCGAGGAGAGCCGCGGTGCGCACAGCCGCCTCGACTTCCCGCAGTTCTCCGACTACTGGGGGCGGCACAACATCGCCGTGTCGAGGACGCCCGAGGGCCGCATCGTCGTCGCGCCGGTGCCGGTCGCCACCGTGCCCGAGCTCGAACCGCTCGTCGACGAGCGCAAGGCCAAGGAGGCGGCCGCATGAGCGCGCGCCGGTTCCAGGTCTGGCGCGGCGACGCGAGCGGCGGTGCGCTCGTCGACTTCGACCTCGAGACGGTCGAGGGGATGGTGGTCCTCGACGCGATGCTCGAGATCCAGCGCACGCAGGCCAAGGACCTGGCCGTGCGCTGGAACTGCAAGGCGGCGAAGTGCGGCTGCTGCAGCGCCGAGATCAACGGCCGCCCGAAGCTCATGTGCAAGACACGCGTCGACGCGCTCCCGACCGACGCGCCGATCCGCGTCGAGCCGATGCGGACGTTCCCGCTCATCCGCGACCTCGCCACCGACGTCTCCTGGAACTACGAGGTGGAGAAGACCATCCCGCCGTTCACGCCCAGAGACGATGCGGACTGGCAGATCGGGCAGGCCGATGTCGACCGGATGAGCGAGTTCCGGAAATGCATCGAGTGCTTCCTCTGCCAGGACGTCTGCCACGTCCTGCGCGAGCACGACCTGAAGGCCGCCTACTACGGCCCGCGGTTCATGGTTCGGATCGCCAGCCTCGAGATGCACCCCATGGACGTGGCCGACCGCACGGGGCTGCTCAAGGACACGGCCGGCCTCGGGCTCTGCAACATCACCAAGTGCTGCAGCGACGTCTGCCCCGAGGGCATCAAGATCACCGACAACGCGATCATCCCGCTCAAGGAGCGCGTCGTCGACCGCTCGTACGACCCGCTGTTCCGCCTGGGGCGGCGCGGGAAGCGCGACGGCCGGTGACGCGCGTTGGATAGCGTCAACGCGGGGATGGCCGACCACCACGACGTCCTGATCATCGGCGCCGGCCTGGCAGGGATGCGCGCGGCGATCGAGGCGTTCGACGCGGGCGCCGACGTAGCGCTCATCTCGAAGCTGCATCCGACCCGTTCGCACTCGTGCGCGGCGGAAGGCGGCATCAACGCGGCGCTCGGCAACGCGTCGCCAGACAGCGCCGAGGAGCACGCGTTCGACACCGTGAAAGGCTCGGACTACCTCGGCGACCAGGACGCGATCGAGGTCCTGTGCGAGGAGGCGCCGGGCGACGTCTACCAGCTCGAGAACTGGGGCGCGATCTTCAGCCGGGACGAGAACGGCCGCATCGCGCAGCGTCCCTTCGGCGCCGCGGGCCACCCTCGCACGGCCTACGCGGCCGACATCACCGGCCACGTCCTCGTGCACGTGCTCTACGAGCAGGTGATGAAGCGCGACATCACGACGTACGAGGAGTTTTTCGCCTGGCGGCTCGTCGTCAACGACGACCGCTGCCAGGGCGTGATCGCCTGGGACATCATCAACGGCGGTCTGCACACGATCGGCGCGAAGACGGTGATCATCGCGACCGGCGGCGCCGGGCGGCTGTACACGGGAACGACCAACGCCTACGCCTGCACCGGCGACGGCATGGCGATGGCGCTGCGCGCAGGGGTAGCCCTCAAGGACATGGAGATGATGCAGTTCCACCCGACGACGCTGGCGCCCACCGGCGTACTGATCACGGAGGGCTGCCGCGGCGAGGGCGCGTACCTGCTCAACGGCGAGGGCGAGCGCTTCCTGCAGCGCTACGCGCCGCACGCGATGGAGCTCGCCAGCCGCGACGTCATCTCGCGCGCCGAGCAGACCGAGATCGACGAGGGCCGCGGCGTCCACGGGAACGTGCTGCTCGACCTGCGCCACCTGGGCGCCGAGAAGATCATCGAGCGGCTGCCGGGGACGCGCGAGCTGTCGATGGTCTTCCTCGGCGTTGACCCTATCCACGAGCCGATCCCGGTCCGGCCGGGCGCGCACTACCACATGGGCGGCGTCGACACCGACATCTGGGGGCGGACGCAGCTGGAGGGCCTCTACGCGGCCGGTGAGGCGGCCTGCGTCTCGGTGCACGGAGCGAACAGGCTCGGCGGCAACGCGTTGATGGAGACGATCACGTACGGCAAGCGGGCCGGTCGGCACGCCGCCGAGTGGGCGCTGTCGAACACGACCATCGACATCCCGGCCTCGCTCGAGACCGACTCCCGGCGCGAGGTCGACGAGCTGCTCGCGCGCACCGAGGGCGAGCGTCCGTGGCAGATCCGCGACGAGCTCGCATCGACGATGCACGACAACTTCGGGGTGTTCCGACGCGAGTCGGAGATGCTCGAGCAGGCGAAGATCATCGACCGGCTGCGCGAGCGGTACGAGCGCGTGACTGTCGACGACAAGGGCACGCTGTTCAACAACGACCTGACGCAGACGCTCGAGCTCGGCTATCTGCTCGACCTGGCCGAATCCATGGTCGTCGCCGGCGTCGCACGCAAGGAGAGCCGGGGCGCGCACGCGAGGCCGTACGACTACCCCGAGCGCGACGACGAGAACTACCTGCGACATACGATCACCCGCCTGGACGACATGGGCCGGACGCGGCTCGACTGGAAGCCCGTGACCATGACGAAATGGCAACCACAGGAGCGCAAGTACTGATGCCGACAGACGCGACCGCACACCGCCCGCTCTCGACGATGGACGCCGCCCTCAAGATCTGGCGCTACGACTCGCGCACCGGGGAGCGGGAGCTGAAGACGTACGAGGTCGAGGCGCCCGAGTGGGCCTGCCTGCTCGACGTGCTCGACATCATCAAGGACCGCGTTGACGGGACGCTCGCGTACCGCAAGAGCTGCCGGATGATGATCTGCGGCTCCTGCGGCATGCGCATGGACGGCGGCGCCGTGCTCGCGTGCAAAGAGCGGATGAAGCCGATCGTGGACGCCGGCCACGTGCCCGTGATCTCGGCGATGGGGAACCTCCCCATCATCAAGGACCTCGTCGTCGACATGGACCCGTTCTGGGCGAAGACGCGCTCCGTGCGCCCCTGGCTCGAGCCCGGATACGTCGAGCCGCCGGCCGAAGGCGGCGAGTACCTCGTCTCGCAGGAGGCGATGAACGTCGTGCACAAGGAGTCGCTCTGCATCCAGTGCGGCTGCTGTGTCTCCGAGTGCAACTCGATGGAGTCCGATCCCGAGTTCCTCGGGCCGGCGGCGCTCGCAAAGGCGATGCGCTTCGTCGGCGACCCGCGCGACCAGACGACAGTCGAGCGGCTCGACTCGTACAACGGCGAGCACGGGATCTGGGACTGCACCCGCTGCTACTTCTGCAATGAGCGCTGCCCGAAGGGCGTCGACCCGCGCGACGCGATCGCGAAGCTCGGCGCCGAGTCGATCGCCCGCGGCATCGACCACGACATGGGCGCGAAGCACGCGAAGTGGTTCGTGAAGTCGACCGAGACCACCGGCTGGCTGCGCGAGACCGAGCTCGTCCCGAAGACGCAGGGCGTCGTCTCGGCGATCGCCCAGACGGGGTTCGCCCTCAAGCTGCTGCGCCACGGCAAGGTGCCGCTGCCCGTGCCGCCGCACGTGGCCGAGAACGTCGGCGAGGCGCGCAAGCTGCACGACATCGTCCGCCAGGAGGGCGTCGAAGGCGCGAGGGGGATCGTCCAGGGCGAGAAGGCGCTATCGCGGATCGAGCTCGAGCACGAGGGCGTCGATCTCAGCGCCGAGGGCAACGCGCCGGCGGAGGAGGAGGGCTCGTGAAGCAGGTCGCCTACTACCGCGGCTGCCTCGCCTCGCTGTCGGCGAAGGAGCTCGACTCGTCGACCCGCGCGCTCGCGCCCAAGGTCGGCCTCGAGCTGCTCGATCTCGAGAGCGTGACGTGCTGCGGCGCCGGCGACATCCACGAGGCCGAGCCGGACTACTACCTGCACCTGAACGCGCGGATCCTCGCGTACGCGGAGGCGACGGGCGCCGACACGCTGATGACGGTGTGCAACGTCTGCACGCTGAACCTGCGCCAGGCAAACCACATCCTGCAGCGCGACGACGCGGTGCGGACGCGGGTCAACGAGAACCTGCAGGCGGTCGGCGTGCCGCCGTACAACGGCGGGGTCGAGGTACGCCATCTGCTCTGGATGATCGCCGAGGGCGAGGGCTACGAGCTGCTGAAGCAGGCGGCGCACAAGGGGCTGAAGGGCCTCCGAGTGGCGCCGTTCTACGGCTGCCAGATCCTGCGCCCGTCGAAGCTGCTCGGCTTCGAGGACCCCGACCGGCCGTGGTCGCTCGAGGCGATCATCGAGGCCTGCGGCGGCGAGGCGGTCGATTACCCCGCGAAGATCAAGTGCTGCGGGTTCCCGATCATCCAGGCGCGCGAGGAGACGGCGCTCGGCGAGCTGATCCAGCCGATCGAGCAGGCGCTGGAGCGCGGGGCGGACGCGATCGTGACGCCGTGCCCCCTCTGCCACCTGTCGCTGGATGCATGGCAGTCGAAGCTCGAAGCCTCGACCGGCCGCAGCCTTCAGATGCCGATCCTGCACCTGTCGCAGCTGATCGGGGTCGCCGCGGGGCTCGCGGACTCGGAGCTGAAGTTCAAGCGGCACGTGGTGCCCGTCGACCCGATCTTCGAGAAGACCAGGGTCTAGGGTCGGAGGGCGCGGCGGGCGAGCCGTTTAGGCGCTCGCTCCTGCCGCTGCCGGTTGCGGCAGCAGGCCGAGCTGAGCCATCATGGATGCCGTGTCGAAGTAGGTGCGGACCTGGGCCGGCGTCCCGTCGGACGCGAACGACCAGACGTCGCAGAGCTGGAGCTCCAGCGGCCTCCCCGTCGCTTCGATGTCCCCCATCGGCGACCGGAGCGTCCCCGAATGCGTTCCGCGGCCGGTGAACTCGATCACGACGGTGTCGCCGCTCTCGGTGATCGAGCGGAACTCGATCTTCCCGTCCGGGAACCCCTCGTACCACATCTCCGCGAACCGGCGGGCCCCGTCGGAGCCCTCCCAGCGTTCTCCGCTGCCCATGGCGATCACCTCGCCTTTGGCGAGCACTTCGGCGAAGCGGTCGAAGTCCCGGTCGTTCCAGGCCTCGTAGGTGCTGCGGGCGATGCTGGCGTTCTGAGCCACGTCGCCTCCTCTCTGCCCGTCGGCGCGCGCCCTCCGGCGGACGATGCTACGCCCGCCGGGCGGCCACGACAATGCTCGATAGCCTGAGAGCGTGGTTACCCGCGTCGCCGGGCTGACCGGCGCCACGATCGTGCGTGCGCCGAGCGTCTGCCAGACCTGCGTCTGGTGGCAGTCCAGGCTTGGCAAGGAGCAGGACAAGAGCGAGTGGATCGAGGCCGCCGAGGACGGCTGGGGCAGCTGGGGAGCGCTCTACCAGGACGACGACGAGCGAGTGCTCGGCTCGATGCAGTACGGGCCGGCGCCGCTCTTCCCGCGTGCGCGGGAGCTGCCGGCGGGCCCGCCCTCGGACGACGCGGTGCTGGTCACGTGCGCGTACCTGGTCGACCTGCACAGCCCCTGGGTCATGCAGTCGCTCTTCCTGACCGCGATCGGCGAGGCGCGCGACCGCGGCGCCGTCGCCCTCGAGGCGTTCGCCTACCGCTACCCCGAGGGCAGCTCGGCGCGCGAGCGCTTCCACCAGCACAAGACGGTGTTCCCACGCGACTTCCTCAACGACTTCGGCTTCGAGACGGTGCGCTCGGCCGGCCTCGTCGAGCTGGCGCGGCTCGAGCTCGGCGGGCTTGCGCCCGTCGAGGAGGGGACGCGCGCCAAGGTGATCGAGCTGGTCAAGGAAGCGTTCCAGCCGGCGCCGGTGCCGCAGGCGCCGAGCTAGTGGCTGAAAGCCACTAACTACGCGGCGAGTGCGTCGCGGGCGGCGAGCCTCTCCGCGATCTGCACGGCGTTCAGCGCCGCGCCCTTGCGCAGGTTGTCGGAGGCGAAATGGAGCGTGATGCCGGGGCCGGCGCGGTCGTTGCGGATCCGCCCGACGAGTACCTCGTCGATGCCGGCGGACTTGCCCGGCGTCGGGAGCTCCTCGAGGCGAATGCTCGGCGCGGCGGCGAGCAGCTCGCGCGCCTCGGCGGCGTCGAGCGGCTGCTCGGTCTCGATCCAGACAGACTCGGCGTGGCCGATCATCACCGGGACGCGGACGCACGTCGCGCTGACGGGCAGATCAGGCAGCTCGAGGATCTTGCGCGCCTCGTCGCGGATCTTCGTCTCCTCGTCGAACTCCTCGCCGTCGAAGTCCCAGTCCATGGCCAGGTCATGGTCGTCGGGCGCCTCGGCGCGCAGCCGTGCCATCCGGCCGGCGCCGGCGCCCGACACCGACTGGTAGGTGGCGACGCGGATACGCGCCAGCCCGGCCGCGTCGTGCAGCGGCTTCAGCACGCAGGTGAGCGGGATCGTGCAGCAGTTCGGGACGGCGATGATCCCCTCGTGCTCGAACGCGCGCTGCCCGTTCACCTCGGGCACGACGAGCGGCACGTTCGGCTCCATCCGCCACGCGGCCGACTTGTCGAGGCAGACGGCGCCGCTGCGCGCGGCGTGCGGGACGAGCTCGCGGGACGCCGACGTCCCGACCGCGAAGAACGCGAAGTCGGCGTCGAGCGACTCCAGCGCCTCGGGCGTCGCCTCCTCGACGGCGCGGCCGTCGAGCTCGGACCCGGCCGAGCGCGCGGACGCGAAGAAGCGGACGTCGTCGTAGCCGCGCTCGCGCAGGATGCCGCGGAGCACGCCCCCGACCGCGCCGGTGGCGCCGACGACCGCGATCCTAGGCATCGACCCGCTCCAGCCCGAAGGCCTCGTGCAGCGCGATCGACGGCGCGCTCGAGCTCGTCGTCGCGGATGTGGCAGCGTGATCTTGATCGGCGACGTCGTGACCACCTCGGGCTGGATGCCCAGCTCGTCGAGCGTCGCGAACGCCTTCGCCGCGACGCCCGGGTGGCTCTTCATTCCCGCTCCGACGACGGACACCTTGCCGAGGTCGTCGCGCGACGACCAGCGGCCGCCGAGCCGGTCGAGCACCGCCGAGACCTCCGCGTGGTCGCCGTCCGGCGCCGAGAACACGATCTCGCCGCCGGCCTGGAGGATGGTGTCGACGTTGACGCTGGCTTCGGCGAGCTCGGCGAACAGGCGCGCGGGCGGGATGCCCTCGACGCGGTAGACCGTCTCGTCGAGCGCGTGCGTGACGCCCGAGATCATCGCCTTCTCAAGCATGGGGTCGTCCTCCCGCGTGATCCACGTGCCCTCGGCGTCCCCGAAGGATGAGCGGACGTGGAGCTTCACGCCGTGATTGCGTGCGAATTCGACCGAGCGTAGCTGGAGCACCTTGGCGCCCGACGCGGCCATCTCGAGCATCTCGTCGTAGGACAGAGCGTTCAGCTTGCGCGCCCCGGGCACGAGCCGCGGGTCGGCGGTGTAGACGCCGTCGACGTCGGTGTAGATCTCGCAGCGATCGGCGCCGAGCGCGGCCGCGAGCACGACGGCGGTCATGTCGGACCCGCCGCGGCCGAGCGTCGTCACCTCGTGCTCGGTGGAGACACCCTGGAAGCCGGCGACGAGGACGATCCGGTCCTCGTCCAGCGCCTCGTGGATGCGCCGCGCGCGGACGTCGACGATCTTCGCCTTCGTGTGCGTCGTGTCGGTGACGATCCCGGCCTGCGAGCCGGTCAGCGAGATGGCCTGGTGGCCGAGGTCCTCGATCGCCATCTCGGCGAGTGCGCAGGAGATCCGCTCGCCGACGGAGATGAGCATGTCCATGGCACGGGGCTTCGGGCGCTCCGAGATCTGGTGGGCGAGGTCGACGAGCTCGTCGGTCGTGTGGCCCATCGCCGAGAGGACGCCGACGACGCGGTTGCCTTCCTCGTGCGCGGTGACGAGCCGGCGGACGACGCCGAGCAGGCGGTCGGTGTCGCCGACGGAGGTGCCGCCGAACTTCATGACGACCGTCCCGCCGCTCGCGCGTGCTTCGTCGGCGGCGATTCCCGGCAGGGGCTGGAACTCGGTCGTGGCCATCGAAATGAGTGTAGGCACTCCCTTGCAGGGGCTGTCCCCGTGTCAGCGGGGGCTGTCCCAAGTGCCCTGCACGAGCTCCGTTCGACACTGGGGACAGCCCCCTCCGGGGACAGCCCCTGCGAGGATTGCGTGATGCGCGCCATGGTGCTCGACAGCGCGCCCGGGCACCTGGTGCTGCGGGACCTGCCGGTGCCCGAGCCCGGGCCGGGCCAGCTGCGCGTCCGCGTGCACGCCTGCGGCGTCTGCCGCACCGACCTGCACGTCGTCGACGGCGAGCTCCCGCACCCGGCCGTGCCGCTCGTCCCGGGCCACCAGGTCGTCGGGACGACGGACGACGGCCGCCGCGTCGGCGTCCCGTGGCTCGGCTGGACGGACGGGACCTGCCGCTACTGCCGCGCCGGCCGCGAGAACCTCTGCGACAACGCCCGCTTCACCGGCTACACGCTCCAGGGCGGCTACGCCGAGTACCTCGTCGCCGACGAGCGCTTCTGCCTGCCCGTGCCCGAGAGCTACGAGGATCACCAGGCGGCGCCGCTGCTCTGTGCCGGGCTGATCGGCTACCGGGCGCTGCGGCTCGCGGGCGACGGCGAGCGGCTCGGCCTCTACGGCTTCGGCGCCTCCGCCCACATCGTCGCCCAGGTCGCGCGCTGGCAGGGCCGGCGCGTGTTCGCGTTCACGCGCGGCGCCGACGAGGCCGCCCAGGCGCTCGCGCTGTCGCTGGGCGCCGAATGGGCGGGCGACTCCGCAGGCCCGGCGCCCGAGGAGCTGGACGCGGCGATCATCTTCGCGCCGGTGGGCGCGCTCGTCCCCGCCGCCCTGCGCGCGACGGGCAAGGGCGGCGTGGTCGTCTGCGCCGGCATCCACATGTCGGACATCCCGTCGTTCCCGTACGAGCTGCTCTGGGAGGAGCGCGTCGTGCGGTCGGTCGCGAACCTGACGCGGGCCGACGGCGAGGAGTTCCTGGCGATCGCGCCGCAGGTGCCCGTCCGCACCGAGATCGAGGTCTTTCCCCTAGAGGCCGCCAACGAGGCGCTCGACCACCTGCGAGCCGGCCAGATCCGCGGCGCGGCAGTCCTAACCATTCACGCGACAGCGTGAATGGCCGGTCAGATCTCGCGGCGCCCTGACAACGCGCGCCCGAGCGTGACCTCGTCGGCGTACTCGAGGTCGCCGCCGACCGGCAGCCCGCTCGCGAGCCGCGTGACGCGCACCTTGCCGCGCAGCCGGTCGGCGAGGTAGGCGGCCGTCGCCTCACCGGTCATGTTCGGGTTGGTGGCGAGCACGACCTCGGCGACCCCGTTCGACTCGACGCGGCGGATCAGCTCGTCGATGCGCAGGTCGCCCGGGTCGACTCCGTCGAGCGGCGAGAGCGCTCCGCCCAGCACGTGGTACAGCCCTCGGTACTCGGCCGTGCGCTCGAGCGAGACGACGTCGACCGGCTGCTCGACGACGCAGATGACCGTGTGGTCGCGGCGCGCATCCAGGCAGATCGCGCAGGTCTCCTCCTCGGTGAGGTTGCCGCACTCGCTGCAGAAGCGGACTCGCTCCTTGACCTCGGCGATCGCCGCCGAGAGCGCGCCCGCCTCGTCGCTCGAGGCGCGGAGGATGTGGAACGCGAGGCGCTGTGCGGTGCGCGTCCCGATCCCGGGCAGCCGCGTGAGCTGCGCGACGAGGTTGTCGACGGAGGGCGAGATCACGCCAGGAGCGTAACCGTCCCCTACGGACGTCCCGTAGGCTCCGCCCGGTGCCGCCGCAGGAGCGCCTCGACGCCTATGCCGACCTGATCGTCAGGGTCGGCGGCAACGTCCAGGAGGGCCAGGACGTCGTCGTCGTCGGCTGGATCGAGCACGCCCGGCTGATGCGTCGGGTCGTAGAGGCGGCATGGCGGGCCGGCGCTCGGTACGTCGAGATGTCCTACCGAGACGACTACGGCCGCCGGTCGCTGGCCGAGCACGGTTCCGACGACGCGCTCTCCTGGACGCCGGCGTACTCGCTCGCCCGCCTTCAGGACTGGGCCGACCGGCGAGTCGCGTACCTGCAGATGCTCGGCGACCCGGAGCCGGCACTCATGGCCGGCATCGATCCGGCGCGGGTCGGCAAGGCCGAGCCGTACGAGGCGACCAAGCTGCTGCGCCGGCTCAGCAACGAGGCGCACTGGTCGCGGACGATCGCGGCGTGCGCCACGGAGGGCTGGGCGCGCCAGGTCTACGGCGAGCCCGATATCGAGCGGCTGTGGGAGGAGATCTTCTATGCGGTGCGCCTCGACGAGCCCGACCCGCTCGCGGCCTGGCGGGAGCACATCGCGACGCTCAAGGCCCGCGCCCGCGCGCTCAACGACCTGCGCTTCGATGCCGTCCACTTCCACGGCGGCGGCACGGACCTCATGGTCGGGCTGCTGCCCGAGTCGCGCTGGATCGGGGGCAGCGACGTGACGCACTGGGGCCTCGAGCACACGGGGAACATGCCGACCGAAGAGGTGTTCACGACGCCGGACCGGCGGCGCACCGAGGGCGTCGTGCGGGCGACCAAGCCGTTCAACTGGTACGGCTACACGGTCGGAGGGCTCGAGGTCGAGTTCCGTGACGGCCGTGCCGTGCGTGTCGACGCGGACGACGGCGGCGGCTTCGTCCGCTCCCAGATGGAGGCGGACGAGGGCGGCTCGTTTCTCGGCGAGGTCGCGCTCGTCGACGAGACGACGCGGATCCCGGACCGCATCTTCTACAACGGGCTCTTCGACGAGAACGTCGCGTGCCACATCGCGTACGGGAACGCGTACACGGCCGCGGTGGAGGGCGCAGACGGACAGTCGCCCGACGAGTTGCGCGACCGCGGCGTCAACGTGTCCGCGGCGCACGTCGATTTCATGATCGGCAGCCCGGAGGTAGACGTCGACGGTCTCACCGGCGGCGGCGAGCGCATGCCGGTGATGCGCGAAAACCGCTGGGTATTAGAGGCCGGGTAGCCCGAGACCGGGCGGCAGGTCGAGCCCGCCCATCGCACCGCCGAGCTTCGTCTGCGCCAGGTTCTCCGCCGCGCGCAGCGCCTCGTTCACGGCCGCGACGACCATGTCCTCGAGGATGTCCGGCTCGTCCGGGTCGATCGCCTCCTTGGCGATCTTGACCTCGGTGATCTCGCCGGCGCCCGTCGCCTTGACGGTGACCATGCCGCCGCCGGCCGAGGCCTCGACGATCTCGCCGGCCAGCTCCTCGCGCGCCTGCTCCATCTGCTGCTGCATCTGGCTGGCCTGTTGCATCAGCTTGTTCAGGTCGAATCCGCTCACTCGTCCACCTCGCGTGCGTCGAAGGTCTGCTTCATCAGCTCGAGAATCCGCTCCTCACCCGCCGGTTCGTCCGCTTCCTCCTCGTCGGCGGGATCCTCGCCGACGCTGAAGGCGACGGTCAGCCGGCGGCCGGTCACCTCGTAGAGCGCCTCGACGAGCAGCGTGACGTTCTTCGGCTCCTCGGCCAGCTGGCGGTGGAACGCCGCCGCCGCCGGGAACTCGACGGTGAGCGCATCGTCGGCGAGCGCCGCCGGGCGTGCCTCCCGGTAGATCGACGCGGTCGGGATCGAGCGCTGCTCGACGTGGGGGAGCACGCTGCGCGCCCACGCGTCCTGGAGCTGGGAGAGCTCGAGCGGCGGGCCGTTCGAGGCCGGCGGCTCGGGCTCCGGGGCCGCCGCCGGCGTCTCGGCCGGCTCCGGTGCCGGCGGTGCGGGCGCGACGGGCGCGACGGGCGCGACGGGCGCGTGCCCGCGCTGCTCGAGCTGCTCGATCCGATACGCGAGCGACTCGCGCTCCAGGTCGGCGGAGGGGCGCGTCACCTTGACCAGCGCGAGCTCGAGCGGGAGCCGCGGGTCGCCGCCCTGGCGCAGGTCGTCCACGGCGACCGTGAGCAGGTCGCAGAGCCGCACGACGACGGGCTCGCCGAGCTGGTTGGCCTGCGCGTGCAGGCGCTCGCGCGTCTCGCCTGTCAGCGGCAGCGAATCGGGCACGTCCCCGACGTGCTGGACGAGCATCAGCTGGCGCAGGTGCTCGAGCAGGTCGATCACGAAGCGGCCCAGGTCCTGGCCCTGGTCGGCGAGCTCCTCGACGAACGTGAGCGCGCCGGCGGTGTCGCGGTCGACGACGAAGTCGCAGAGCCGGAAGAGCGCCTCCTCCTCGACCGCGCCAAGCAGCTGGAGGACGTCCTGGACGCTGATCGTCCCCTCGGTGGCGGCGGCGAGCTGATCGAGCGTCGAGACCGCGTCCCGGAAGCTGCCGCGCGCGGAGCGCGCGACGAGCGACAGCGCGGCGTCCGGCACGTCGAAGCCTTCCCCGTCGGCGATGCCCCGCAGCAGGCGTACGAGCTCCGGCAGCCGAGGCCGCGCGAACACGAACGTCTGGCAGCGGGAGCGCACCGTCGGCAGCACCTTCGCCAGGTCGGTGGTGCAGAAGACGAAGACGAGGTGGGGCGGAGGCTCCTCGATCAGCTTCAGCAGCGCGTTCCACGCCGCGTCGGTGAGCTGGTGCGCCTCGTCGAGGATGTAGACCTTGAAGCGGCCCTCCACGGGCTGAAGCACGACGCGCTCGCGGATCTCGCGGATGTCGTCGATGCCACGCTGCGACGCCGCGTCCATCTCGATCACGTCGAGCGACGTGCCCGCCGCGATCGTCACGCACGAGTTGCAGGTGTTGTCGGGCGTCGCCGTCGGCCCCTGCGCGCAATTCAGCGCCTTCGCGAGGATGCGCGCCAGCGAGGTCTTGCCGGTGCCGCGCGGGCCGGCGAAGAGGTACGCCTGCCGCGTGGTCCCCGCGGTGATCGCGTTGCGCAGCGTGCGCACGACGGGCTCCTGGCCGACGACCTCGTCGAAGTCCTGCGGCCTGTACTTCCGATAGAGAGCGGTGCTCACGTCGGTCTTACGTTCCCCGCCACCGGGGCGGCATCCTCGCACAGACCGAAGGTCGTCACCCCGGCAGTCTGCCTGCCGGGGTGACGACGGACGCCGTTAGGCCGGCGTGACCGGATGGCAGGCGTGAAACAGGTCGTGGGGGTCGACCTCGCGCTTCACCGCCTGCAGCCGCCGGAGCGTCTCCGCCGGGTAGAGCGCGCTCGGCTCGACGCCGTGATCCGAGAAGTTGAAATACGTGCGGCCGGCATCGACCGGCGCGAAGACCTGGCCGACGCGCTGGATGTCCGCGTGGATCGCGGCGCCCATCTCTGGCGTCATCGCCATTCCGAGCGAGAAGTGCGCGAACTCGGCGTCGAGCGCTCCGACGGCGCCGTGGCCGGGCGCTTCCCGCGCGAGCGCGCCGCCGAGGTGGCGGATCTCGATCGAGAGCAGCGCCGTCCGGTCGGCGCGGCCCACCGTCTCGACGAGCCCGTCCACGACGGCCTCGGGGAGCGAGCGCAGCATGCCGCCGCCGTAGAAGCCGGGTACCGGGTCCGGGGGGTCCATGTGAAGTTCGCCGAGCCGCGTCGGCGGGATCATCGCCATCGTGTCCATCACCGGCTCGAGCTCGCGGAGTGGGCGCAACAGCTCGGCGCCCTCCGCCTCGTTCCCGACGAACGCGGCCTCCACCATCCCGAAGGACTTGCCGCGGAATGGCTCCGGCACCTCCGGGATCGGCGGCAGGTGAAGCACGCGTCCGCACGACGTGAGCTCGTCCGGGACGCCGGCGACCCACTCGCGCCACACGTGCAGCACGTCGGCGGACCGCTCCACGGGGAAGAAGAGGTCACCGGCGTAGAGCTCCGGCACCGGGTACAGCCGGAACTCGAGCGCAGTGACAATTCCGAAGCTGCCGCCGCCGCCGCGAATTGCCCAGAAGAGCTCGGGCTCGGTGTCGCGGTCGACCCGGCGGATCTGCCCGTCGGCGGTGACGATCTCGGCACCGGTGACGCTGTTTGCCGCGAGGCCGTACTTGCGCCCGAGCCAGCCCAGGCCGCCGCCGAGTGTGTAGCCGACGACACCCACGTCCGGCGCGCTGCCGGCGAGGCCGGCCAGTCCGTGCTCGACCGCGGCGTGCGCGACGTCCTGCCACTGGGCGCCTGCGCCGATCGCAGCCGTTCCGGCGCCCGCGTCGATCTCGACGCGCCGCATGCGCCCGGTCTTCACCAGCATCACGTCGTCGAGCGGCGCGAGCGTCGCGGCGAAGTGCCCGGTCGCCTGCGCCGTGATGCGGACGCCCTGCTCGCGCGCGAACTCGACGGCGGCGGCGACGTCCTCGGCCGTCTCGGGGAACACGACCGCGACCGGCCGCTGGTCGTGGACGAGGTTCCAGCCCATGCGAGCGGCGTCCCAGTCGGCGTCATCCCCAACCGACACAGCCATCCGCGAGCGCAGCGACGCGAGGTCCTGCGTGGACAGCGTTGCACTCATAACCCTCTCCTCTCCGTTGGCAATGCCGCACTGCGTCGTATCACCAACCGCCCGCTACGCCAAGAGGGAACCATGCCCGGCTGCGCACCCTCCTCTGTTGGCGCGCACCGTGGTGGTGCCTGCGACGCTCGCTCGGGTCAGGTCGCCCCGCGGCACCTGGGAGAGACTCCTTAGCGCTGCTTCCTCCCGGACCTGACGCGGTTCGGAGGCTCCCAGTGCGCGGAACCTGACCGTCAACGCTCGCGTTCGCCAGCCCGTTCCACGAACGCCACCCCCTCGGAAGGGAATTCAGCCTCGCTGGAGCGGATTGCGAGTGGAGGGAACCGCTAGCTCCCCGCCTAGCGCAGCCGGGCACGCCGATCGTAGCCGTTTGAACTTCGTGGCGAAGGGCACTAAGATAGTGCGATGAGGATCAGCGAGGTCATGAGCGTCCGGCTCGTCAGCGTGGGGCCTGACGACCCGGTATCGCTGGCCGTCGCCCGCATGAACGAGGAGAACGTGGGCAGCGTAACGGTTTGCGACGGCCCGGAGCTAGTCGGCATCTTCACGGAGCGCGATCTCGTCCGCCTTGCCGGGGAGGGCAACCACTTCGCATCGATCCGCATCAGCGAGGTCATGACGCGGAGGCCTGTGACGGTCTCGCCCGAAGACGACATCGTGTCGGCCGCGCGGCTGATGGGCGAGCGCCGCATCCGCCACCTGCCGGTCGTGCAGGACGGGTTCCTGCTCGGCGTCATCGGCATCCGCGACGTGATGGGCTCGCTCGTCGAGCGCGTGTGGCGTGACCGCGACGGCGACGCGCGCGAGACCGCGCGGGAGCTGCTGCGCCGCTAGCCCGTCGTCCCGGGCTCCGCCGGGACGACCGCGATACTTGCCGGATGGTGGGCCGCGTAGCAGCCGTCGGCACGCTCGTCGCCGTGATCGCCGGCACCGCGACCGGCGCCGACCAGGCGCGCTTCGCGCCGCGGCTTCGCGCGGAGCTCGTCCGCTCGCTCGCCAGCGGCCCGTCGCTCCTCCTCGACGTCTCCCAGACGACGGCGCAGCCGGCGCCTGCCCGCGTCACCTTCGTCGTCCCGGCCGCGCAGCCGTTCCGGCTCCCGCCCGTCGGCACCGTCGTCGGCGACGCGGCCGTCGCGCTCGTTCCGGCGGCCGGCGGGGCTCCGTCGCTGCTCGCCGGGCGGCTCGTCGCGCGCCCCGCGAACCGGGCGCAGGCGAAGGGCTGCGTGCGCGAGCCGACGGGGGCCATGGAAGCCGCGCTCTCCGCCTCGCGCGGGGCGGTCCGAAAGCTTACGCTGCGGTTCTTCGTGCACGAGCGCCGCGGGATGCGGATCACGGTCTGCCTGCCGCGGCAGAGCGCGCTCGCGGGCCGGGCGGCGGTACGGCGTCTTGCGCTGCGGCTGGTGCTCGGTCTCGGATCTCCGCCCGACGGCACGTCCGTCTGGCGCGGGCTCTTCACGCCGGTCGGGAAGCGCGGCGGGGCGGCCGCCTACCCGACGACCACCGAGAGCCGCGGGATCGTCGTCAGCCCGAGCTTCCTCACGCTCCAGGGCCCTGCCGCGGCGCGGCGCGGCTCGTCGCTGCGCCTCCGGGGCCTGCTTTCGTTCGGCAAGGCCCAGGGCGGGCTCGAGATCCGGATCAGCACGGCCGGCGGCGTGCTCGCGCGCGCGCGCACGAGTACGTCGGGCTCGTACGCCGTGCGAGTGCCCGCACCGAAGCGAGGCGGCACGCTCGCTCTCCAGGCACGCCTTCCGTCGCGGCTTGTCCGATGCGGTGGGCGGACGGTGGACGCGCCGGCCGGCTGCACGAGCTCGACGCTCGCCGGGGTGACGAGCAACGCGCTGGCGGTGCGGCTGCGATGAGATGGGCCGGTGTCGCGCTGCTGCTGGCGGCCCTCGCCGGATGCGGCGGCTCGGGCAAGCCGGTCCCGCCGCCCGCGGACACGTTGCGCACCGCCGTCGGGAGGCTCGGCAAGGGGCGCGTCGACTGCGACGTCAAGAGCACGTGCATCGTCATCGTTCCCACGCCGCTGCACAGCAACTACGAGGGCTTCCTGCTCTCCGTCCCGGTCTTCGACCAGCTCGCCAACGATCCACATCTGGCTGGGGTGAAGCGCGTCACGCTGACGCTCAACGACAACCGTTCCGGCCAGGTGTTCAGCATCACGTGCGCGGCGAGCGACCTGAAAGGCGCGACGACGCCGACCTCGCTGCAGAAGCAGTGTCACTCGATTTACCTCTAGGTCCGTAAGGGATTTGCCGGGCTACACTCAGCGGGCTCTGGGCGCGTAGCTCAGCGGGAGAGCGCCCGCTTCACACGCGGGAGGTCGCTGGTTCGATCCCAGCCGCGCCCACTGAAGTCCGGCTACCGCAAAGTCATCTAGCGTCTGCCCGGTGCTCTGGCCTGAGAACGATGGCGTGCGATTTGGGCTCGTCGTGCCGCAGGGGTGGCGCGACGATCTCGCCGGACGCGACTTCGAACGGATGGTCTCCGTTGCACAGGCTGCTGAACGACTCGGCTTCGACTCGACCTGGCTATACGACCACCTGCAGACGCGTGACGGAGATCCGCAGCGGGTGCTGGAGTGCTGGACGAGCCTCGCCGCGCTGGCGCGCGAGACGTCGCGGGTCCGGCTTGGCCAGATCGTCACGTGCGCCCTCTATCGCAACGCCGGCCTGCTGGGGCAGATGGCGGCGACCGTGGACGCTGCGAGCGGCGGTCGCGTCGTGCTGGGCCTCGGCGCCGGCTGGGACGAGGCCGAATACCATGCGTTCGGATACGGCACGATCTATCCCACGGTCGCCGAGCGGCTGAGACACCTCGAAGAGACGCTCCAGTCCGTACGACGCCTGTTCGCGGGACCGATTCTCGTCGGCGGCGCGGGCGAGCGCGTCCTGCTGCGGCTCGTCGCGCAACACGCCGACGCGTGCAATCTGACGGATTCGTTCGACCCGGAGTTCTACCGGCACAAGCTCGACGTTCTGCGCCGCCATTGCGACGAGTTCCAGCGCGACTACGACGCGATCCTGCGAACGGCGTCCTTCACCGTGTCCGCCGACGTCCAGCGAGGCCTCTTTACGACGCTGGCCGCGTCAGGCATCTCGTACTTCATCCTGTACATAGATCCACCGGGAGACATTGCCGCCCTGGAGCGAGTCGCGCGCGAGCTTTTCTGAAGCGACCGCGGCCTACCCTGGCTCGTCCCGTGACGTTGAGCTTCACGACCGGCTGGATGCGATACCCTAAGGGGGTATGGTCAAGACCGAGCTCGAGCTCGACGGCATGAGCTGCGCCTCGTGCGCCGCCGGCATCGAGCGGGCGCTCAACCGCCTCGACGGCGTCGAGGCCACCGTCAACTTCGCCACCGAGCGCGCCGCCGTCGCATTCGACTCCGAGCGCGCGTCGGTCGACGAGCTCGTCGGGGCCGTCGAGTCGATCGGCTACGGCGCGCGCGAGCACGCCCCGCTTGCCGCTGCGCCGCCCGACCGCCTGGAGCCGCTGCGCCGCCGCCTTGTCGCGGCCGTTGCCCTCAGCGTCCCGCTGGCCGTTCTCGCCATGGTCCCCGCAACGCGGTTCGACGGCTGGGAGTGGGTCGCGCTTGCCCTCTCGACCCCGGTTGTCTTCTGGGCCGGCGCCGAGTTCCACCGCTCGGCGCTCGCGAGCGCCCGCCACGGCGCCGTGGGCATGGACGCGTTGATCTCGATCGGCACACTCGCAGCCTGGACGTGGTCGGCGGTCGTGCTCGTCGGCGGCATCGACACCGACACCTACTTCGAAGTCGCCGCCGTCATCACGACGCTGATCCTGCTCGGCCGCTACCTGGAGCTGCGTGCCAAGCGCCGCAGCGCCGGTGCGATCCGCGCGCTGCTCGAGCTCGGCGCGAAGGACGCGCGCGTCCTGCGCGGCAACGAGGAGGTGCTCGTTCCCGTCGACGACCTGGCCGTGGGCGACCGCTTCGTCGTCCGCCCCGGCGAGAAGGTCGCGACCGACGGCGTCGTCGAGGAGGGCGACTCGGCCGTCGACCTGTCCTTGCTGACGGGCGAGCCGGTTCCGGTCGAGGTCGGGCCCGGGAGCGAGGTTGCCGGCGCAACCGTCAACACGTACGGGCGGCTCGTCGTGCGGGCGACCAGGGTCGGCGCCGAGACGGCGCTGGCGCAGATCGCCCGGCTCGTCGAGCAGGCGCAAACGGGCAAGGCGCCCGTCCAGCGACTCGCCGACCGGGTGTCCGCGGTGTTCGTGCCGGTGGTGATCGTGCTCTCGCTCGCGACCCTCGCCGGCTGGCTGCTCTCAGGCGCTGACGCCTCGACGGCGTTCGCCGCCGCCGTCGCCGTGCTGATCATCGCCTGCCCCTGTGCGCTCGGGCTGGCCACGCCGATGGCGCTCATGGTCGGGACGGGGCGCGGCGCGCAGCTCGGCATCCTCATCCGCGGCCCGGAGGTGCTCGAGCAGACGCGCAGCATCACCACGATCGTGCTCGACAAGACGGGCACCGTGACCGAGGGCGCGCTCGAGCTCGTCGACGTGCGGCTCCTGAACGGCGCACAGGTCGCGGAGGTCCTGCGCCTCGCGGGCGCGGTCGAGGCGGCGAGCGAGCACCCGGTGGCCCGCGCCGTCGCCGCCGCCGGGCGCGCCGAGGTCGGCACGCTGCCCGCGGTCGACGACTTTCGGAGCCTCCCCGGCTCCGGCGTCACCGGCCGGGTCGACGGCCACCTCGTGGAGGTCGGCCGCCGCGACGGCGCCGTCACCGTCTCCTGGGACGGCGAGCCGCGCGCCACGCTCGTCGTTCGCGACCGGGTCAAGCCGACCAGCGCCGAGGCGGTCGCCGAGCTGCGCCGGCTCGGGCTCACGCCCGTGCTGCTCACCGGCGACGCGCGCGAGCCCGCGGAGCGCGTCGCGGCCGAGGTCGGCATCGACCGCGTCCAGGCGGAGGTGCTCCCGGGCGGCAAGGCCGACGAGGTCCGGCGTCTCCAGGCGGCGGGCGAGGTGGTTGCGATGGTCGGCGACGGTGTGAACGACGCGCCCGCGCTGGCACAGGCCGACCTCGGCCTCGCGCTCGGCACCGGCACCGACGTCGCCATCGAGGCGAGTGACCTGACGCTCGTCTCGGGCGACCTGCGTGCGGCCGCCGACGCGATCCGGCTCTCGCGCCGCACCCTCCGCACGATCAAGGGAAACCTCTTCTGGGCCTTCGCCTACAACGTGGCCGCCCTCCCGCTCGCCGCGGCCGGCCTGCTCGACCCGGTCATCGCGGCCGCCGCGATGGCGGGCTCCAGCCTCTTCGTGGTCACCAACAGCCTGCGCCTGCGGCGGTTCCGCAGCGCCCGAACGGAAGGACGCGCATGACGACTCAGGACGTCGCCGCCGAGCCGGCCCACTACGGCTACCACGCCGACAAGGACGCCCTGATCAAGCGCCTGCACCGCATCGAGGGGCAGGTCCGCGGCATCGAGCGCATGGTCTCCGACGACCGCTACTGCATCGACATCCTCACCCAGATCGGCGCCGTCTCGACCGCGCTCGAGAGCCTCGCCTTCCGCATCCTCGACCAGCACGTGAACCACTGCGTGGCGGGCGCGCTCCAGTCCGGCGACGAGGCCGAGGCGAAGCAGAAGACCGCGGAGCTGCTCGAGGCCGTGCACCGGTTCGTGAAGACGAGCTGAACACCGAACTCCTATCCGGGACGGCACGGATGCCTCGGGTGCGGTCCCCGCATACGACTGAGGCATGGCCCCAACTGTTCCTGCTGCCGCGAACGGCCGACCGGCCGCTCCGGTTCCGACCCGGCGTGAGCTGTTCGCGCTCGCGGCCGTGCTCGCCGCGACCGTTCTGACCGCCGGGGCGGCGGTCAGCGGGCTGAGACGCACCCCGTCGCCGGCGCAGCAGTCGCCGCCCGTCGTCGATCAGATCATCCGGCAGGCGCCGGCCCCGGCGCCGCCGCGGCGCGTGGAGCCCGGCGACTGATGCGGACGATCTGGGCAGCCGTCATCTCGACCTGGGCGCTCTGCGCCGTCGTCGCTTACCTCGCCTGGACGCGCCCGCAGCCCTCGCCCGCGCCCTCGGTGCAGAACGTGCCCGGCGCGGTCATCGTCAAGGGCAAGAACGGCAAGAGCCGCCTGGTCGTCCTCTCCGGGACGGGGACGGCGCCCACCCACGCGACGACGCGCACCTCGCCGGTTCCGGCCGGATGAGCTCGCTGCTCGCCGCGGGCACGCCGGTCGCGTGGCTGATCGCACGCGCCGCGGGCCTCGTCGCCTTCTCGCTGCTGACGGTCTCCGTGACGCTCGGGCTGATGATGAGCACCAGGCTCCTTGCGCCCCGGCGCCAGAAGGAACTGCTCGGCTGGCATCAGACCCTGGTGTGGATGGCACTGGCGATGCTCGTCCTGCATGCCGGCGCGATCGTCCTCGACCCGGTGCTGCGCTTCGGTCTGCCGCAGGTCCTGATCCCCGGCGCCGCGCCCTGGCGCCCGTACACGATCGCTGCCGGGATCGTCGCCGGCTACCTGATGCTCGCGCTCGCGCTGTCCTTCCGCGTCCGGCGGCGGATCGGCCAGCGCCGCTGGCGGCTCCTGCACTATGCGTCCTTCGGCGCATTCGCGCTCGCCCTCGGCCACGGGGTGCGCGCAGGAACCGACCTGCAGGGTACGGCGGGCCTCGTGTTCGCCGGCATCGCGCTGGCGCCTGTCCTGTGGCTCACCTACGCGCGGATCCTTATCCCCCGCGCGGCGCCCCGGCCGCGTGCGGCGCCCCGGCCGCGCCCGGCGCCTCCCGCTCCGGCCGGCAAGCGGGCAGAGGCGGTGCCGTCGTGATCGGCGCCCGGCTCATCCGCGAGTCGTTCCGGGCGATGGGCACGGAGTGCACCGTCGCCGTGACGGCGACCCGAGCTGACGACGCGCGCGCGCAGCGGGCCCTGAACGCGGCGCGGCGTGAGATCGAGTCGTGCGAGCAGGCGCTGTCGCGGTTCCGCGGTGGAAGCGACCTCTCGCGCGTCAACGCAGCCGGCGGAGCGTGGACGCACGTGGACGACAGGCTCGTCGATGCGCTCCGGGTCGCGCTCCGGGTCCGCGAGGAGACGAGCGGCCGCTTCGATCCGACGATCCTGCCCGCGCTCGTCGCCGCAGGCTACGACCGCTCGTTCGAGCAGCTGACCGAGCATCCGTCGGCAGCGCCCGACGGCTGGCGGCCGAGCGCGGCCGTCGACGTCGACCGGGCCGGCGGCCAGGTGCGGCTCGAGGCCGGCGCGGCCATCGACCTCGGCGGGATCGGCAAGGGTTTCGCCGCGACGCGGACGATCTGGGCGATGCGCGAGGCATGGCTCGAGCTTCCCGGCGCGCTCGTCGACCTCGGCGGCGACATCGCGGTGTGGGGCCGGACACCTGAGGAAGGCCCCTGGTGCCTGGCGGTCGCGGATCCGCGCGCGCCGGCGCGGACGATCGCGACCGTTGCGCTCGCCGAGGGCGGCGCGGCCACCTCGGGCCCGGACCGGCGCCGGTTCGGGCCGGGTCGCCTCGCGCATCACCTGATCGACCCGGCGACCGGGATCCCGGCCGACCGCGGGCCGCTGTCGGTCACCGTGGTGGGCCCGGACGCGGCCGAGGCGGAGGGGTACGCGACGGCTCTCGCGGTCTCGCCGGTCGAGGACGCGCAGGCGTACCTCGCCCGCCGTCCGACGCTTTCGGCGCTGGTCGTCCCTGCGCGCGGCGCTCCATTCACTGTCGGCGCCCTGCCGCTCGTCGATTCCGACTCAATGGAGGTGGTCATATGACGCGCCGCACCTGGTGCACGTCCCTGATCGCGGCGGCTGCGCTGGCGGCCGTCGCGTCGGCGTGCGGCGGTAGCTCTGGCGGCGGTAACTCGGCCGCCGACTTCGTCCGCCGCGTCACCACCGAGTTCTCCCGCGGCCAGTCCGGCCGGCTCTGGAACGAGCTCGTGCCCGCCGATCAGCGCGTCGTCACCCGCGCCCGATTCGTCGAGTGCCAGGCGAACGAGGGCTGGGATCTTCGGAGCATCAAGGTCCTCGATACGTACAGCGACCCGGTGGCCGTCGGTGCGAAGACGATCCCCGCGACGGCGGTGTCGGTCCGCGTGGCCTCGGACAACGGGGTGACGACGGCGACCATGCATGCCGTGTCCGTCGGCGGGGTATGGCACTGGCTGCTCCAGCCGTCCGACCGCAGCGCCTACAGCGCCGGCCGCTGCCCGCGCACCGGCTAGCCGCCGGTCGCCGAGAAGTGCTGGTAGTCCTTGGGCTCGTGCCAGGCGCCGCCCCACGGCCAGCCGACCGCCGCGAACGACCGCACGACGGCGTCGCCGGCGTGGATCATCCCGAGGCGCCAGCGGCTGCGGTCGAGGAACGCCCGCCCGGCCGGCGGCAGCACCTGACCCCGGCGGATGTACGGGTTCTCGAGCGGGTTGATGTCGATCGCGAGCCCGTAGGCGTGGGCTGACCACGAGGTGCTGCCCTCGACGCGGCGGCAGTTGAACGCCGACGTGTTGTCGGCGGACATCGAGCGGCGGTCGTCCGCGCCATAGCGTTCGACGAGCTCCATGCGGCGGATCGGGAACCGCGCCGCATAGAGGCCGCGCAGCGCGCCGACGATCGCGGGCGCCGCACGCTCGGCGACGACGAGCTGCCCGGTGTGCACGCGCCGGTCGAAGCCCCAGTGCGTCACCGTCACGAGCCGGAGGTCGCTGCGGGCTACGGGGCAGCCTGGATGCCACGAGGTCAGGTGGTAGGCCGCCGGGATGGGCGTCACCCGCGCGTGGAATGTCGGCGCGGCGAGCGTGGCCAGGAGGGCGAGGATCCTCACGGCCCGAGTATCGCGCGGGAAGAAACCGGGCCGGGGCGGCGTCCTGAGGGCACGAAACTTCTCCCCGCGTGCGAGCGCCCTCCCTGGAGAGTGGACATCGCGGGGGTGCGAAACGGAATCGGGCTACGAGGCGGCCGCAGACTCGCGGCCGCCCCGCTGTTCCCTCAGAGCTAGCTCCAGAGCGCGATCAGCGCCTTGAAGACGGTCAGGTTCGGCACTCCGGCGGCCGCGCGCGTGATCTTCCACGACGTGCAGCTGCCGGTGTCGTTCACGGGCGACTCGGCCGCGCCGAAGATCGCGCCCGTCGACGAGATGTTCATCGTCGCCCACGTCTGCTGCAGGGCGTCCGCCGTGACCGCGTTCGAGCAGATGCTGTAGTCGATCTCTGCGGACAGGACGTTCGTGAGCGTCTTGACCTGCTTCTGCAGGGTCGTGATCTGCTTCTGCATCGCCGGGAGCTTCTTCTGCAGCGCGGTGACCTCGGCCTGAAGCTTCTTCTCGGTCGGGGTAGGTGGCGCCGCGAAGGCGGGTGCGGCCAGCACCAGCCCCACGGCGAGGACGACCCCGACGGCAAGTATGCGTCTCATGTGGTTCTCCCTCCCGATTGCCTTGACGGCGTTGAGTCGTACAGGAGGCATCGGCTTGACGCAACAGGCCCGGCAGCCCTGGTAGGTTCCGCAGCCGTGCTGCTCGCGCTCTCGACCGGACACGAGATCGGGCTCGGCCTCGTCGCGCTTATCTTCATCACGTTCGCGATCCTGTCGTCGTTCGTGTTCCCGCGCCGGAACCCGAACTACCCGGGCAAGCGCCTCGGCCTTTTCCTCGGCGTCGTCGCGCTCCTGACGATCGCGCAACTCGCCGCCGTCGAGAAGTTCGCGGCCGAGTCGAAGGCGGCCGAGCCGTCGACGTCCACCACCACGACGACGACGCCGACCACGACCGGCGGCGCGCCCGCCGGCGACGCGGCCGCCGGCAAGACGGTCTTCACCTCGTCCGGGTGCGCGGCCTGCCACACGCTCAAGGCGGGGAACGCCACGGGCACGGTCGGGCCGAATCTCGACGAGACGCTCAAGGACAAGGACGCGGCGTTCATCCACACGTCGATCGTCGACCCGAACGCCTACATCGCGCCCGGCTACCCGAAGGGCGTCATGCCCCCGAACTTCGGCACGCAGCTGTCGCCGAAGCAGATCGACGACCTCGTCGCGTTCGTCTACCGTCGACGCACGGGTAGCGCGGCGGGGGAACCGTGGTTCCCCCGGCGCTGACGGAGAGGGCGGGATTTGAACCCGCGACCCACCTTTCGGCAGGTACGCGATTTCCAGTCGCGCTCCTTAGGCCACTCGGACACCTCTCCGAGCGGGGCGATGATAGCCCGGCCCCCCGCGGCGACCGCTCAGGGTCTCGCGGCCGCGCCGGCGTCGGAATGACACTCGGGCGAATTTCCCTCGTATCAGGGATCAAGACCGGCCGCCGAGAGGCGTACGATGGCGATTGAGATGCTCGAGTGCGCCGAATGCAAGATCGAGTCCACCGGCACGGCACGGGGCTGGCGCGCGCTGCTCGGGCTCGAGGACGATGACACCGAGACGGTGGTCGTCCTGTGCCCCGAGTGCGCGGAGCGCGAGTTCGGCGAGGAGCGCCACGGCGACTCCTACCTCGGCGTCGACTGGGACTGATCAGTACCCGAGTTAGTGGCTGACAGCCACTAACTCGAGTCGGGCGTGACGTAGGCGGCGGTGAGCCCGCCGTCGACGAGGAACGTCGCCGCGTTCACGTACGACGACTCGTCGCTCGCCAGGAAGAGCGCCGCGTCGACGATCTCGCGCGGCTTCGCGAGCCGGCCCATCGGCAGGTGGATCCGCCGCCGCTCGTAGGCGGCCGGGTCGTCGCCGAAGATCCGCAGCAGGAGCGGCGTCTCGACCGGCCCCGGGCACAGCGCGTTGACGCGCACGCCCTGGCGCGCGAACTGCACGCCGAGCTCGCGGCTCAACGACAGCACGGCGCCCTTCGAGGCGGTGTACGAGATCTGCGACGTCGCCGCCCCCACCAGCGCGACGAACGAGGCGACGTTGATCACCGAGCCGCCGCCACGGTCGAGCAGGTAGGGGATGCCGTAGCGGCAGCAGAGGTAGACGCCCTTGGTGTTGACCGCCTGCACGCGGTCCCAGGCGTCTTCCTCCGTCTCGAGGATCGAGTCGTCGTCCGCGGGCGAGATACCGGCGTTGTTGTAGAGGACGTCGATGCCGCCGTAGCGCTCGGCGGTGGCCGCATACATCGCGCGCACGCTCGCGGCGTCCGACACGTCGACGGTGAAGGGGAACGCCTCGCGCGCCTCGCCGGCCGTCTGCGCCGCCGCGAAGTCGTCCACGTCGGCGACGCAGACGGACGCGCCCTCGGCCGAGAACACGAGCGCCGCCTCGCGGCCCATCCCCGAGCCCGCTCCCGTGATCACGACGACTTTTCCGTCCAGGCGGCCCATCAGGTGGCGGCGATGTAGACGTTCTTGATCTCGGAGTAGCCGTCCATGGCGTGCATTCCCAGCTCGCGGCCGAAGCCGGACTGCTTGAAGCCGCCGAACGGCGTCGAGACGCGCACCGACGTGTTCGAGTTGACCGAAAGGACGCCCGTCTCGATCGCGCGGACGACGCGCATGGCGCGCCCGACGTCCCGCGTCCAGATCGAGCCGGAGAGCCCGTACGGCGTGTCGTTGGCGAGCCGAACGGCCTCTTCCTCGTCGGCGAACGGGATGACGGCGGCGACCGGCCCGAACACCTCCTCCTGGGCGACGCGGTCGGCGTTCGTCGCCTCGACCAGCGTGGGCGGGAACCAGAAGCCGCGGCCGCCCGGCGCCTCGCCCCGGAACAGGACGTTGCCGTCCACGAACGAGGCGACCTGCTCGCGCTGCGCCGCCGAGATGAGCGGGCCCATCTCGGTCGCATCGTCCTCGGTGTCGCCGACGCGAACGCCGGCGGTCGCGCCGACGAGCAGCTCGACGAAGCGGTCGTAGGCCGAGCGCTCGACCAGGATGCGCGACCGCGCGCAGCAGTCCTGGCCGGCGTTGCCGAAGACGGCGTAGGGCGCGCCCGCGGCGGCGGCCTCGAGGTCGGCGTCGGCGAAAACGACGTTGGCGGACTTGCCGCCGAGCTCGAGCGTGACCCGCTTGATCGTCCCGGCCGCGCCGCGCATGACCTGGCGGCCCACCTCGGTCGAGCCGGTGAACCCGATCTTGGCCACGTCGGGGTGCTCGACGAGGCGCTCGCCGACGACCGACCCCTTGCCGGCGACGACGTTGAGCACGCCCTCCGGGAGGCCGGCCTCGAGCGCAAGCTCGGCCAGGCGCAGCGCGGACAGCGGCGTCAGCTCGGCCGGCTTCAGCACGACGGTGTTGGCGCACGCGAGCGCGGGGCCGAGCTTCCAGCTCGCGATGTTGAGCGGGAAGTTCCACGGGACGATCAGCCCGACGACGCCGAGCGGCTCGCGCAACGTCAGGTCGACGCCCCCGGCGACGGGGATCGTCGCGCCGTGGTGCTTGTCGATCGCGCCCGCGTAGAACTGGAAGACGTCGGCGACCATGCCGATCTCCCCGCGCGCGTCCGAGATCGGCTTGCCCGCGTTCCGGCTCTCCAGCCGCGCCAGCTCCTCGCCGTGCTCCGCGACCAGCGCCGACACGCGCCGCAGCAGCCTCGCGCGGTCGCCCGGCGCCACCGCGCGCCAGGCCGGGAACGCGGCCCGTGCCGCCGCGACCGCCGCGTCCGTCTCGTCGGCGCTCGCGGCCGGCACCTCGGCGATCGTCTCCTCGGTCGCCGGGTTCAGGACGGCCGTCACGCGGCGGCCTCGCGGTAGCGGCGCGCCTCCTCGACGAGGCCCTGGAAGAGCGCGAAGTCCTCGCCCTCCTCCGGATGCCAGAGCACACCGAGCGCGAAGCGCTTCCCGGGATCCTCGAGGCCCTCGACGATGCCGTCCTCGGCCCAGGCGACCGGGCGCAGGCCCTCGCCGATGCGGCCCATGCCCTGGTGGTGGTGTGACTTCACCGGCGCGTGCTCGCCGAGCAGCCCGCCGAGCCGGCTCTCCGGCTCGATCGAGACGCCGTGGTCGGAGAACGAGCCGGGCTGGTGCTTGTGCTTCTCGTGGCCGACCACCTCCGGGAGGTGCTGCACGAGGTCGCCGCCGCGGGCGACGTTCAGGAGCTGCGAGCCGCGGCAGATCGCGAGCACGGGCATGTCCCGGTCGAGCGCAGCCTGAAGCATCGCCAGCTCGGGGCCGTCGCGCCAGGGCTTCGGCTTGTCGGTCGCCGGGTGCGGGTCGGCGCCGTAGGCGGAGGGGTCGAGGTCGCCGCCGCCCGAGAAGATGATCCCGTGGAGCGCATCGAGCGTCTCCTCGATTCCGTCCTCGACGGGTGGGATGACGAGCGGCCGCCCGCCGGCGTGCTCGACGGCGTGGACGTAGGCGAGCGGCACGACGGCGCTCTGCTCCTGCCAGACGCCCATCTGGATCTCCTCGGCGTAGGAGGTGATGCCGATCAGCGGCCTCATGCGCGCTCGAACATGCGCTCGCGCTCGTAGCAGGTGACGACCTCGTCGAAGAGGCGCTGCTCGGTGCGCGCGTAGTTCAGGTAGTGGTCGACGACCTCGTCGCCGAGCACCTCGCGGGCGATCTCGCTGCGCTCGAGCCGGGCGATCGCATCGCGCAGCGTGTGCGGGAAGCGCTCGGCATCGGACTCGTAGGCGTTGCCCTGAAGCGGCGGGGAGAGCTCGAGCTCGTGCTCGATGCCGTACAGGCCTGCCGCCAGCAGCGCGGCGAAGGCGAGGTACGGGTTGGCGTCGCCGCCCGGGATGCGCGTCTCCGTGCGCAGCGCCCGCCCGTGCCCGACGATCCGGAACCCGCAGGTGCGGTTGTCGTAGCCCCAGGCGAGCGTCGTCGGCGCCCAGCTGCCGGCCGAGAAGCGCTTGTACGAGTTGATCGTCGGCGCGACGAAGATCGCGAGGTCGCCGAGCAGCGCGATCTGCCCGGCCAGGTAGCGGTCGAAGACCGTGCGGTCCTCGAAGGCGGGCTTGTCGTCACGCCAGAGGCTCGAGTGGATGTGGCACGAGTTGCCGATCCACGTGTGGTCGGGCTTGGCCATGAAGGTGATCGCGCAGCCGTTCAGGTGCGCGATCTCCTTGGCGCCGTTCTTGTAGACGACGTGGTTGTCGGCCATCGTCAGCGCATCCGCGTACCGGAAGTTGATCTCGTGCTGGCCGGGCCACGCCTCGCCCTTCGAGGTCTCGACCGGGATGCCGGCGCCCTGCATGCCGTTGCGGATCTGGCGGATGAAGGGCTCGTCGTAGGTCGAGGCGAGGATGTGGTAGTCGAGGATGTAGGGCACCGACGGCGTCAGGTCGCGGTAGTGCTTGGCGTGAGCCTCGGCGTAGGTCTCCTTGAGCAGGAAGAACTCGAGCTCCGAGCCGAACATGGGCGTGAAGGCGAGCTCCTCGGCCCGGCGCATCTGGTGGCGGAGCACCTGCCGTGGCGACGGGCCGACCTCGGAGCCGTCGTGCCCGTGGACGTCGCACAGGATCAGGGCCGTCGCCTCGAGCCAGGGGATGCGCCGCAGCGTCGCGGGGTCGGGCCGCAGCTGGAAGTCTCCGTAGCCTTGCTCCCACGACGTCAGCGCGTAGCCGGGGACGGGATCCATCTCCATCTCGAGCGCGAGCAGGTAGTTGCAGGCCTCGATGCCGTGCTCGAGCGAGTCCTCGACGAAGAACTGGGCCTGGACGCGCTTGCCCATCAGGCGGCCCTGCATGTCGGTGAACGCGACGACGATCGTGTCGATCGCGCCGCTGGAGACGTCGGCCTTCAGCTCCTCGAGCGTCAGCATGCGATGAATCTACGCGCAGGGGCTGTCCCCAGTGCGTGCATTGGACAGCGCCCGGATTCAACCGAACTGTTTTTCCGAAGACCGAGACTTCGCCCAAGCACTGGGGACAGCCCCCTTCGGGGACAGCCCCACGACGGCGGCGAGTAAAGCCCGGCAGGGGCTGTACCCGCGACAGCGGGGGCTGTCCCTCGTGCCTGGACGTAGGGCAGTCCGGCTGAGGGGCAGTCCCCCGTGACTGGACGCAAGCATCTCGGCCAAAGAGGGTTCCGCCGACTGAGTTTTTGCCCGAGCACTGGGGACAGCCCCCTTCGGGGACAGCCCCACGACGGCGGCGAGTAAAGCCCGGCAGGGGCTGTACCCGCGACAGCGGGGGCTGTCCCTCGTGCCTGGACGTAGGGCAGTCCGGCTGAGGGGCAGTCCCCCGTGACTGGACGCAAGCATCTCGGCCAAAGAGGGTTCCGCCGACTGAGTTTTTGCCCGAGCACTGGGGACAGCCCCCTTCGGGGACAGCCCCACGACGGCGGCGAGTAAAGCCCGGCAGGGGCTGTACCCGCGACAGCGGGGGCTGTCCCCAGTGCCTGGACGTAGGGCAGTCCGGCTGACTGGGTTCCGTCGCCTGAGCCTTTGCCCAAGCACTGGGGACAGCCCCTAGGATCGCTCGATGCTGGCCGAGGCGATCGCTGCACGGGTCTGGCCGGGGCGCCGTGCGCTGGTCGAGCCGCTCGGCGGCGGGATCACGAACCACAACTTCAAGGTGTCGCTCGACGGCGACGCATACGTGGTCCGCATCGGCGGCGAGCGCACGGAGCTGCTCGGCATCGACCGGCACGCGGAGGAGCACGCGCGCCCGCGCGGCGGCCGCGGCTCGGCGTCGGGCCGGAGGTCATCGCCTTCGTCGACGGGTCGCTCGTCACGCGCTTCGTCGACGGCGAGCCAGTCCCGGTCGAGGAGATGCGCGAGCCGGCGACGCTGCGCGAGGTGGCGTCGCTGCTTCGCCGCGTGCACGAGGGCCCGCCGTTCCCGGCGCGCTTCGACGCCTTCCGCGTCGTCGAGGCCTACCGCGACACGGCCGCCGAGCACGGCGTGGCGGCCGGCCGGCTACGCCGGCGCGAAGGAGACGGCCGATCGGATCGAGCGTCGGCTCGGCGCACAGCCCGCGCATCCCTGCCACAACGACCTTCTGACCGCGAACTTCATCCGGTCTCCGGACCAGGGCATCCGCATCGTCGACTGGGAGTACGCGGGCATGGGCGACCGCTTCTTCGACCTCGCGAATTTCGCGGTCAACAACGAGCTCGCGACGCGGCGACCGCGACCTGCTCGACGCGTACTTCGGCGAGGCCCGACCCGAGCTCGCGACGCACCTGACGCTGATGCGCTTCATGTCCGACTTCCGCGAGGCGATGTGGGGCGTCGTCCAGCAGGCGGTCTCGGCGCTCGACTTCGACTTCGCCGGCTACGCGGAGCAGCACTTCGAGCGCCTCGCGCGCACCGCGGCCGACCCCGCGTTCCGGCGGGCGCTGGAATGAAGCGCTCCGCGCGGGTCGTCGTCATCGGCGGCGGCGTCGGCGGCTGCGCCGATCGCTCTACTGGCTCACGAAGCTCGGCTGGGACGACGTCGTCGCTCGTCGAGCGCGCCGACCTGACGAGCGGCTCGACGTTCCACTCCGCCGGCCTCGTCGGCCAGCTGCGCGGCTCGCTCAGCCTGACGCGGATGATGATGAGCTCGGTCGAGCTCTACCGCACGCTCGGCGAGGAGGTCGGGCTCGAGACCGGCTGGCACGAGGTCGGCTCGCTGCGGCTCGCGTCGCGCGCGGAGCGCATGGAGGAGCTCACGCCGCCAGGCCGGCTGGGCGAAGACGTTCGGGCTGCCGCTCGAGCTGATCTCCGCCGAGGAGGCGCAGCGCCTCTTCCCGCCGATGTCGACCGACGGCGTGCTCGGCGCCGCCTACCTGCCGACGCGACGGCTACATCGACCCGAGCCAGCTGACCTTCGCGCTCGCCGAGGGCGCGCGACGCGGCGGCGCCGAGATCAACACGAACACGCGCGTGACCGCGATCGAGGTCGAGCGCGGGCGCGTGCGCGGGGTCGAGACCGACCGCGGCTCGATCGAGACCGAGGTCGTCGTCAACGCCGGCGGCATGTTCGCGGCCGAGATCGGCCGGCTCGCGGGCGTGACCGTGCCGGTCGATCCCGATCGCGCACGAGTACCTCGTCACCGAGCCCGCCGGCCTGCCGCTCGACCTGCCGACGATGCGCGACCCCTCGCTGCTCGTCTACTTCCGCGGCGAGTCGGGCGGGCTGATCATGGGCGGCTACGAGCGCGATCCGGCCCGTGGGGCCTCGACGGCATCCCCGCCGACTTCAACGGGCGGCTGCTCGAGGAGGACTGGGACCGCTTCGAGGAGCTGATCGAGAACGCGATCGTGCGCGTGCCCGACGCTCGCAGGACGCCGGAGGTCGTGCGGCTGGTGAACGGGCCGGAGGCGTTCACGCCGGACGGCGAGTTCATCCTCGGCCCGACCGAGGTGCGCGGCTTCTGGACGGCGGCCGGCTTCTGCGCGCACGGGCTCGCCGGCGCCGGCGGGCATGGGCAGGCTCGTCGCCGAGTGGATCGTCGAGGGCATGCCCGGGCCTCGACGTCTGGGAGATGGACTCGCGGCGCTTCGGCCGCCACTACGCGAGCCGCGAATACACGCTCGCCCGCTCGTACGAGGTCTACGCGACCTACTACGACGTCAAGTACCCGGGCCACGAGCGCGAGGCCGGGCGGCCGCTGCGCGTCTCGCCGACCTACGGGCGGCTGCAGGAGCTGGGCGCCGCGTTCGGCGAGAAGTCGGGCTGGGAGCGTGCCAACTGGTTCGAGCCGAACGCCGCCGCAGGCGACGAGGCGCTGCGCCCGCGCGGCTGGGCGGGCCGGCTGTGGTCGCCCGCGATCGGCGCCGAGCATCGCGCGACGCGCGAGACGGCGGCGCTCTTCGACGAGACGTCGTTCGCCAAGATGGAGATCCGCGGCGACGGCGCCGCCGACTTCCTCGAGCGGCTGTGCGACAACCGTGTCGCGCGCGACGTCGGCGCGGTCACCTACACGTCGATGCTGAACGAGCGCGGGCGGGATCGAGTGCGACTTCACGGTGACGCGGCTCGCCGATGACCGCTTCTGGATCGTCACCGGCACCGCCTTCGGGCAGCACGACCTGGCCTGGATCCGGTCGCATGCCCCGGAGGGGGTCACCGTCGAGGACGCGACGTCGCGCTTCGCGTGCTTCGGGCTCTGGGGGCCGCGGGCGCGCGACATCCTCCAGCCGCTCACGACGGCGGATCTGTCGAACGAGGCGTTCCGCTACATGCGTGCGCGCGAGATCGCCGTCGGCCCGGTCCCGTGCCTGGCGCTGCGCGTGACCTACGTGGGCGAGCTCGGCTGGGAGCTCTACTGCCCGAGCGAGTTCGGCCTCCGCCTCTGGGACGAGCTCTGGGCCGCCGGCCGGGACCACGGCATGGTCGCCGGCGGCTACCGGGCGATCGACTCGTGCCGGCTGGAAAAGGGCTACCGCGTCTGGGGCGCGGACATCACCCCCGACGACACGCCCTGGGAGGCCGGGCTCGGCTTCGCCGTGAAGCTCGACAAGGAGTTCATCGGGCGGGAGGCGCTGGTGCAGAAAGAGGATCCGCCGCGGCGGCTCGCCTGCATCACTCTCGCCGATCCGCGCTCAGTCGCGCTCGGCTCGGAGCCCGTGCGCATCGAGGGGCAGATCGTCGGCCGCGTTACCTCGGGTGGCTACGGCTACACGGTCGAGCGCTCGATCGCGTACGCCTACGTCCCGACGGGCGACGCCGAGCCGGGTCGGCGGGTCGAGATCGAGATCTTCGGCGAGTGGATCCCGGGCGAGATCTCGGCCGAGCCGCTCTACGACCCGGAGGGCGCTGCGGTTCGCGTTTGACACAGCCACCACAAACGTGGGTCAATCGCCGCTTCCAGCGGCAAGGGAAGACCACGATCGAACGGAGGTGGCTTTGAGCACTGGACCTGCGACTGCCGGTCGCCACGAGGACGACGAGGCCCAGCTACACCGGTTGGGCTACGCCCAGGAGCTGTTCCGCTCCATGGGCGGGTTTCAGAACTTCGCCATCTCCTTCACGATCATCTCGATCCTCGCGGGGTGCCTCACCTCGTACGCGATCGGCTTCAACCAGGGCGGCCCGGTCGCGATCACGTGGGGCTGGCTCCTCGTCGGCCTCGCCTGCACGTTCGTCGCGCTCGCGCTGGGCGAGATCGCCTCGACCTACCCGACCGCGGGCGGCCTGTACTACTGGTCGTCGAAGCTCGGCAGTCCGGCGTGGGGCTGGTTCACGGGCTGGTTCAACCTCGTCGGGCAGATCGCCGTGACAGCCGCGATCGGCTTCGGCTGTGCGATCTTCATGACGTCGTGGCTCAACCTGATCACGAACGGGAGCTACGGCAACACCTACCACTGGATCTACCTGACCTACGTCTTCATCATGCTCGCGGCCGGCCTGGTGAACATGCTCAAGGTGCCGCTCACGGCGGCCCTGAATGCGTTCTCGGCCTGGTGGCACATGATCGGCGTCCTGTTCATCGTGGCCGTCCTGATCTTCGTGCCCGACCACCACCGGTCCGTCGGGTATGTGTTCGGTCAGACGATCAACAACACGGGCTTCGGCAACGGGTCGACGAGCGGCCTCATCTTCTTCTACGTCTTCCTGACCGGGCTGCTGCTCGCCCAGTACACGATCACCGGCTACGACGCCTCGGCACACATGAGCGAGGAGACGCGCCGGGCCTCGGTCGGTGCCGCCTGGGGCATGGTCATGTCGGTGGTCGTCTCGGTGATCTTCGGCTTCATCCTGCTCGTCGCTGTGACGTTCACGGTGCCGAACGACTCCGACGCGGCAGCGGCCGGGAGCTACATCATCACGTACATCTGGCAGACCTCGATGAGCACCAGGTGGGCCGAGGTCCTCCTGTTCATCGCCATCGTCGCGCAGCTGTTCTGCACGATCGCCTCGACGACGTCGGCGTCGCGGATGATGTTCGCCTTCTCGCGCGACGGCGCCGTCCCGGGCCATAGATGGTGGCGCAAGGTGTCGAAGCGCGACCGCATCCCGGTCAACACGGTGTGGGCGATCGTCGTCCTGGCGTTCCTGACGCCGCTGCCGGCCTGGTGGTTCAACTACACGGGCTACGCGGCCTCGACTGCGATCGCGGTCATCGGCCTGTACATCGCGTTCGTGCTGCCGATCATCCTGCGGCTGAAGGCCGGGGAGAAGTTCGAGCGCGGCGCCTGGCACCTCGGGCGCCACTACAAGTGGATCGACTGGATCGCGATCCTCTGGATCGTCTTCATCTGCGTCATCTTCATGCTGCCGTCGTACTACGGCGGCATCTGGTGGAACACGGGGTTCGACTGGAACCTCGTCAACTACACGCCGTTCGCCGTCGGCGCCGCCTTCCTGCTCTTCGGCGGGTGGTACGTGCTCTCGGCGAAGAAGTGGTTCAAGGGCCCCGTCAGCATGGGCTCCGAGGAGGAGATGGAGCGCATCGAGCGCGAGTACGAGGGCGGGGGCGGTCCCACCCTCGGGCCGTCGCCGGCGTCCTAGCGTCGTTCAGCTGGAAAGCTCGGCCGCCTCACGGCGGCCGAGCTCCAGCACGCCGAGGTTGCGGAAGACCGGCCGCGGCCCCTCGAGCCACAGCTGCTGCCACCACTCGCCGGTCGCCGGCACACGCCAGCTCAGGTACCCGCCGCGGAGCACCTGGCGGGGGCGGGTGATCGCGCCGGTGTGGCTGTAGCGGACGCCCGCGCGCGGCGCCGGGTCGAAGTACTGCGGCGTGTAGAAGTCGGAGACGGCAACGCCGTCGATGTCGTAGGCGACCGCCTCGCACGGGTCGCAGACCTCGACGAGGTACTCGACGCGGCCCTGACCGGGCTTCACGGCGCGCGCGGTCGCGAGTCGGTTGCCGTACGGGTCGGCGCACATCTCGAGCAGCTCGTGGCTGGCGGCCGTCGTCCAGTCGTCGGCGTAGTCGACGACAGCGGTGGGCCGGCCGTTGTCGTCGAGGTGGACGCCGGCGGCGGGCGCATCGTCGGTGACGATCAGCGGCCACGCGGTCGTCGGGACACGGCGCGGGGCCGTGACTGCTGCGTCGACGTTCCAGGCAGGCCCGAAGTCGCGGGTCAGCTGCGTGGTCAGCGCGGCGGCGGCGCGCTCGAGTTCCTTCGGCCCGATCTCGGTGGTCTTCGAGACGAGCGCGATCTGCTGGGTCATGGCTCCTCCTCGTTGGCGGACAAGCCAACGATCGGCGCCGCCGCGCAACGGTTCCATGCGTGGACGATGTCGCCTAGATGGAGCTGCGGCTAGCCGAGCCGAACCCGGTACACGAGGAGCGTGCGCGCGGTCGTCGGGTACGGCGTGACGGTGACGGTCCCGTGGGCGCCGGCGAACGCACCGGTCCCACCGATGACGTCGATCTCGACAACCTCGCCGCCGACCGGCCGCACCAGGCTGCGGACATGCATGCGGCCGCCGGGGAGCGTCGTCCAGCCGTCGATGTGCATCCGGGTCGGCGACAGGTAGCGGAACTGGCCGCGGTCGTGCCCGACGTGCGCGCCCTTCGGCCGTCCGAATTGCCCCGTGGCGTTTGCCAGACGGTCGAAGCTCACGATCACGTCGCCCCTGCTGACGGCGCCGAGCGGCTCGCGGTCGACGATGACGCTCGCGTGGTCGAACGTGGAGATGAGGCGGATCACCCTCGTGGTGTCCGCGTGCGGCGCCGGGGCGAGTGCGGCCGCCAGGGCCGCGGTCGCGATCGCCACGCCGACTGCCCGCATGGATGAAGCGTACGCCCTGGGAAAAGAGGCGGAGGGGGAGGGATTTGAACCCTCGAGGGGCTTGCACCCCTAACGGTTTTCGAGACCGCCCCGTTCGGCCGCTCCGGCACCCCTCCGCGGTCGGCCTAGGGTAGCGGGGCTACCCGCCGGTCAGGCCTGGAACAGCTGCGCGCCTATAGAACGGCGGTGGATGGAAGCGCTGCCCCTCTCGGTGCGCCGCCTGCGGCGCGCCCTCATAGGCGTGAGCATGCTCTGCGCGCTGCTCGTGCTGGTCGTCGTTGCGGTCTTCGTGTACTGGGACCGGTACCTGCTGGGACCGAGCTCCGGCCCCTTCGAGCGTGGCCCGTTCCTGACCTCCGTCTCGACCGACTCGGCGGCGATCTCATGGACGGCCCGCGGAAACCTGCCGGTCGAACTGCGCGCCGTGAGCCCGACGGGCTCGCCGGTCGTGGCGCGCAACGGTCGCTTCACGGGGCTGCGGCCCGGCACGGTCTACGCCTGGACGGCCGCGGTCGGCGGCAAGGCGCGCGCATCGGGGACCTTCACCACCGCGCCGCGCACGCTCTCGCAGCCGATCGAGTTCGGCGCGCTCGGCGACTACGGCTCCGGCAACGACCACGAGTACGCAGTCGGGCGCGTGCTCGCAGCGGGACGCCCGGCGTTCGTCGTCACGGCGGGCGACAACAGCTACCTGGCCGCGTTCCCGCAGCTCCTCGACCGGAACATCTTCAAGCCGCTCGCACCCGTGATGGCGAACGCGCCGCTCTGGGCGACCTTCGGTGAGCATGACGTCTTCTGGCGCAACGGGGCGGCGGTCACGTCGGCCCTGCACCTCCCCGGCGAGGGCGGCCGCTACGCCGTCCGCTACGGCCCGGTGCAGATCGTCCTGCTCGGGGTCACGGCCGCGGAGAAGAGCGCGTACGACTTCGCGAAGCGCGAGCTCTCGCAGCCGGGGCCGCAGGTGCGGTTCGTCGTCGTCCATCGCCCGCTGCAGCCGGGGAACCCGATTATCCGGCTCTTCCGGGAGCGGAAGGTCGCCGCCGTCATCGCCGGCCATCTCCACCGCTACGAGCGCCGGCTGATCGGCGGGAACCTGATGTTCACCGTCGGGACGGGCGGCGAGGGGCCGGGCGACGAGCGCTTCACCCTGGCCACGCCGGGCGCCTTCTCGCTGCTCGACTACGGGGCGCTGCGCGTGCGGGTGGACTCGAAGGGCGTGAAGTACACGTTCGTCGACGAGCGCGGCCGTGTCCTCGATCGCCACCGCGGGTCGCTCACCGGCCCGTGACGATCCTGCGCGGGATCTGCATCGTCGTAGCGCTCGGCGCGCTCGCCGCGGCGATCGTCGTCGGCGAGCCCGAGGTCTTCGGGCTGCTGTGGCTCTTTGCCGTCGTGCTCTTCATCGTCGGCGCGGGCTCGATCGCGGCGGACGCGTTCCCGCTGCGCAGCCGTCTCGCATTCATTTGCTCGGTGCTCACGCCGGTCGCCGCGCTGGTGATGGTGGTGGCCGGATTCGCGCGCGTCGTGCCCCTGCTGGCGGTCGTCCCGGCGGTCGTCGTCACGCTCGCGCCGGCCGTGTACCGGCCCAAGACGTGACGAAGCCCGCCTCGGTCAACCGAAACGGGCGACGCCAGGTGCCATGCCGGATGAGGGGGGAGGCCGGCCCTCACAGCGTCCATCCGGGCTCGCCGCGGAGCCTCCCCCTGAAGGGTGATCCCCACGCGCGGCGAACGGAGACCGCCGAGGAGGTGCGGTATTCTGCGACTCCTGGGAGAAGTGGCCGAGTGGCTGAAGGCGGCGCCCTGCTAAGGCGTTAGGTGGGGTAATCCCTGCCTCGAGGGTTCGAATCCCTCCTTCTCCGTTGTAACAAACGCAACGAGTCGAGCGTTAGCGCTTCCACTTCTCGGAGTGTGGTTGACAGAAGTATCCAGGGCTGATATCAAGCGCTGGTGTTTGAGACCGCGGCTCCGTTGACCCTGTTGTCACGGCGGGCGAAGTCGTGAGAGGGCCGCGGCGCAGGGGGCTGTTCTTCGGGCTGGTGGCCGCAGGGCAACGTCTGGATGGCACACGAGCCAACGCTTACGTGACTGCGGTTCAGCCGCAGACGACTGGCTGCGTGCTATTCGATTCGGTGGTCAGCTCGAACGATTCGTCTCGCCAGCTCGAGGTGGGCAATGCGAAGTGCGGATCAGGAACCACTTTGGATGGAACCTGCAGCACCTCCAACAATTACGTCTTATACGTCGAGCGTATACCGAGCACGGGCGTACAAGACGCCGTGTGCTACCCACATGGGCAGGACTCAGTGCCAAGCTATCACCTCTTCACCGTAGACAGTTCCAGCGGCAATGGCACCTGGCAAGCGTATATCGACGGATCGCTCGAGGAAGGCCAGAGTGGCTATACGAATCAGGTTCGCATTTCAGAGTGGGGCGAAGACTCCCAACACGACAACTATTCATGTTCCGGTTGGGGAGGCACGGTTTATTTCGATTCTTGGCAGCGTTACAACTATCCTAACAACCAGTGGACGACCGTGCAGCAGGCTTCTACGGAAAGCGTGAACAATTGCTGGTCAGTAACGAACGTTTCAAACGGCAGTTTTAGCGTGTCGCATTAGGGTTCATCGAACGGTTTTCTGGCGTATGCGTCTATTCATCGCAGCAGTTTCCCTCGTTACCTTAACGGCCTGTTTGGCGACGTTAGGTTCGGTAACTGAGTCCGGTGAAGCGGCGAGCTCGCGCTCTGCATCTCCGCCTACCCAACCTATCTCCTTCACTCCGGTGCGAGTAAGCGACGGCGTTCAGGCGCCAGTGGCTCCCGACGTTGCGGTGAACCAAGTCGAATCGCATCTCGGGGCGAGTTCAATTGTCGAGGCTTCGGTCGCAAATCCGCCCTCGTCCGTGGCGGCGAGTGCCGGCTCCCGTTGGTTCTACGCGACGCTTCGACTTCCTGGGCTAACAAACGGGCTTGGTATAGAGCCGGCGTGGGAAGCCGACTTGCTCGAAGGGGCTGTGGCGGAATTGTCGGGGACGTCGCAGAATCTTCGGAGTGATCTCGACGGGGCTAGCTTCTCCGGCGTTCTTCCAACCGGCGAGACTGTCGCCGAGATCGATGCCGGAATGGGCGACATCGCCAGAGGACAGAAATTCAGTTCAGATTCTTCAGCTAGCGCCCGAGCTGACGTCACGGCACGTCTGGTAGCCGCAGGGCTTACACCTCTAGACGTTCAGATTTATCGTCCTCTTGGCCCAGCGCCTGCAGTGATCGCCGCGGCCGCCGATCCGCGCAGCGCAGCGGCTAAATACCGCCAAATTGTCGACGGTGTCTTCGGCAACCCGCCGAAATACGAGGGTTATTACATCGAATTGCGTGACAGCGCGGGCAATGCTTTTATTCGCGCGTCGGCAGCGTTTCGGACCGGCGCTGGGCGTTGCTGGATCGATGATGCCTACAAGTCGATCGCCACATTGGTTTGCGGGACATAGCGCTGGGTCGCCCGCCGGCAGGCTGGCTCACGAGGGGACGTAGGGTCGTCTTAGTTGCCGTGGGATTCTCTTGTCTGGCGGGTGTCGGGGCCGCATGCGGGGGAACGAAGTCGCCTACGCAGCACTCAGGAGACTCGCATAACAACCTAACAATCGTCAGGAATCTCAAGCAGAGCTGGTTAACGACAATTCATCAGAACGCGCGCCGTGATCACCGAGTCTTCCCAAGTCCGCCGCGGCGAACGCTTATAGCGCGGCTGAACGCCGCTTCACGGAGTCACACCCTGTTTCAAATCGACCACATCACCCTGACCCGTCCGCGTCAGTACGCGCCGTTGGTGGTGTTGCATACGCGGGACAAGGACGCCTTGGCGAAAGCCTGGCCGGAAATGATACGAGTGATCGATCCGAAGCGGCCGACTGGCGACGATCGCACGGGTTGGTCGTATGAGGGCATCTTCGTGGAGGCGACGGAGCCGTCGGGTGCGCCGTTTCTCGTAACATTCAACCACTGGCGAGGGCCTCATCCTGGTGGCGGGCAATGGGCTGCGACCAACGAACTCTTGCCCTACGCCACCAGCGGACAGGCAGGCCGGCACTGAATGACCGTCGCACGGCGGGAACGCGGCTACATGCCGCGCGGGTGAGCGGGCTCAAAGGTGCAGTCAACGCAAGTGGCCGCCATCGGCGCTCTTACCGGTGGAGCTCAACCGAAGACGGGGGTGGAAACTGCGCTCCCCCGCGGACTTCTCAGCGGCTGCTGCCACTCCGCATAGCGCCGATCGGGCGGGCGGCCGGACCTCCCGGCTTTACATCCCTCTGCGCTTACGCCTCCGGAGTAGCACCGACTGCCTGGTGCTCGCCCTGGCCAGCCTTTTGGCTTGGTGGTCTGTACACGCTTAGAGCAGAACAGCCAACTCCCACCACTCAACCCGGGGTCGAGGGTTCGAACGTTGTCCCATCAGGGCCGTTGTAATAAATGCAACTAGTTGTTTGAGGTCGGAACGGGACGACTATGTCGTGCCGCCCCCAGTTCACTCGTCCGAGTGAAAGTGTGGTGACGAGCGTGACGCCGTGAAGCTTCGCTTACTAGAGGTTCCTACCCCAACACCACATTTAGTTCGAACACGTACCTCTCCACCGGCTGGCTTGGCCAGACGCTCAACGGCAACGGCACCGTCACGTCCCCCACCAGCACCATTGCCGGCTTCGACTACACCTATTACCAGAACGGGCAACGGGCCTCGGAGCTGCGCACCGGCGCCGGCGTAAGCGGCGGCGGCGAGACCACCACCTACTACTACGACGAGATCGGGCGGCTCTCAAGCGTCGATGGCGGGCTGCCGCTGCAGCGAACCTACTGCTACGACCTCGACTCCAACCGCACCAAATTCTTCAAGGCCGTAAACGCCGACTGCACCGCCGGAACCTGGGCCGCAAGCTACAGCTACCCCTCCGGCGGGCCGCTCGACCAAGTCGCGAGCGTCACGACCGCGAACCAGAACACGACCACATACAGCTACTCGGGGGACGGCGAGGTCACCGGGCGAGGCGCCGACACCCTGACCTGGGACGGTCGCGGCCGACACAGCGGCGCGACGATCAACAGCCTGCAAGGCGTCAAGTTCACGATCGACGGCCAAACGCCCGGCTCGCTGCACTCCTCCGCGCCATTCCAGGAGAACCTCGACACCACCACGCTCTCCGACGGCTGGCACACCATCCGCGCCACCGCGACGAACGCCGCGGGCGGCATCGGTTACGCGCCGACCAGGACGATCTACGTCAACAACAACGGCGGCGCGGCTTCGGGATCGGTTCAGCTCCTGCGCGACATCGGCTCGATTTCGAACACGTCGGCAACCAACACGCTGACCAAGCCTTACATCAACGGCAGCCCGCCGACGCTTCCCGTCGGCACGACGATCGTCGTCGTCGCCGCGAAGGTAGGCGCGACTGTCACGTCGGTCACCGGCAACCGCGGCAACACCTACACCATCGATCGCGGCACGCTCACCAACGGCAACGCCAACGTCGCCATCGCGACCTCCCGCCTGACCACCTCGTTCCCAGCGGGAAGCAGCATCACCGTCACGTTCTCGAACTCGACCTCGGCCGCGATGGGCATGACGGCCGCCGCCTTCCAAGGCCTACAAACAACCAGCGGCTGGCTCGACAAAAGCGCCCAAGGAACCGGCACCAGCACCGCGCCCTCCAAAGCTGCCTCACCGACCACCACCGTCCCCAGCGAGCTCGTCATCGGCGCCTTCGGCGTCGCCAACAACTCGACCTTCACCGCCGGCACCGGCTACACCAAACTCACAAGCGCGGCGTCAGCGTCGGCACTTGGCGTTCACCTGACCTACAAGGTCGTCGCGGCGACCGGCCCACAGACCGCCAACGGCACAGTGGCGACGAGCGGCGCCTGGGCGGCCCAGCTCGCTACCTACAAAGCCTCAGACACGACCCCCGCGAGCCCACCCACGAGCCTGACGGCAACGTCGCCAGCCCTGGGAACCGTCCACCTCAGCTGGCCGGCATCGACGGACCCGGACGCCGCCCGCTACCACATCTACCGATCAACGACGCCCGGCTTCACGCCCGGCCCTAGCAACGAAATCGGGCAGACGACGCTCCTGATCTACGACGACAGCGGCGACGGAACGACGAACGGGCTCCCGGCCGCGACTTACTACTACGCGGTCGGTACTGAAGACAGCGTCGGCAATCCGCCGGCCGCCTGGGCGACGGCCAACACCGCAGTCACCGCCGACGCGACACTCCCCAAAGCCGCCTTCACCGCCCCTGCGAGCGGCCCCGTCCCCCCGGGAACGATCAGCCTCCAGGCGACGGCGTCAGACCCGGGACCGAGCGGAACAATCGCCTATGGCTTCGACGCCGCGGGCTTCCGACGAAGCCGCACACTCAACGGCATCACGACCAAATACCTCCTCGGCGGCCTTATCGAGCAGATCGGGACATCGATCACGAACTTCGACATCGACGGCCCGGCCGAGGACCTGGCCCACTATAACGGCGCCCCAGGCGGCCTAAACGTAGTTCCGACATACCTCTACTACTCCGGCCACGGCGACCTCGCAGCCCAACTCGTCAACGCGGAGACGGCGCCAACTTCGGCCAACATCTTCCGCTACGACCCATTCGGGCAGCTAACACAAGCCCCGACAGGGACGGACGCAATCGAGCGCTTCACCGGCGCATGGGACAAGAAGCTCGATCCCATCTCGAGTCTCATCGAAATGGGAGCCAGGCCGCTTGACCCGAGCCTAGGGCGCTTCTATGCCGTCGATCCAGTCGAAGGTGGATCGTGCAACGGCTACGACTATACGTGTCAGGATCCAGTTAATGGCTTTGATCTTAGTGGTCAGCTATATGTTGATTATTTTGGCGAACATTTTCCGGGTATTACTCCCGGGAGAACTTATCGGGCGCCAGAGCCGGGTAGGATTTCCGAAGACCCTGCGGAGCGGGGGCGGCAGTCTCGTCGGGCGGGCGGCGGCGGTGAGGCCCCAGGAGACGTACGCTGTCCGCCTTCTGGCGGCGGGAAGATTACCGGTTGGACCAATCACGGTTTAGAGCAAGCCGAAACGAGAGACGGGGGGCGCGGAGTCAGCGATGCTGCGATTGACGATGCGGTTGCTAATCCGATCGGAACAAAGAGCCAATCTGGAGGCAGAACGAGATACACTGGGAAAAACGCAGTCGTCGTACTGAACAAAGACGGTGAAATAGTTACGACTTATGCCAAGAATTCGAAAGGCTGGCGCAACAGGTAAACAATAAGATGCCGTATTTAAGTGGCGACGAGAAGACAATGATCGAGGAAATCGTGGCGAGACGAGACCCGCAAGCCGTCAGTAAGGTAAAGAAGGCTGAATTGGCGAGTCTCTCATCTCACGAACGCGAGCGTTTACGCAGCATCGTCCTCGATGAGCTGGCCGAGTTCGGCCTTGACGAACACGATGAGCCGACAGCTTACGGCCATCAGCTTGAAGCCCTGATTGATCGGCTCGGCTGGCTCTGATGCTGCGAAGGCAGCTATCGACGTGCAGACGCACCAAAGGCACGCTCGTCGCGCTCTCCCGCGGAGGCATCACCAGACGCCAACGGACAGGCCGCCCATCAAGCGTGGCCGCTCGTTCTACGGCACCTTCGCACGTTGCCGGCACGCTCCTAGCCTTTCGGTTGTGAGCTCAGAGACGAAACGGGGCCGGAGCCAATAGCGCTCCTGCCCCCAGCGCGTCTGCTTGTCATCTCTTATGACATGTTCGCCGCCAAGGGCTTAGAGCAAGGCAGCCAGATCCCACCACTCAACCCGGGCTTGAGGGTTCGAACGTTGTCCCATCAGGGCCGTTGTCGTAAATGCAACTAGCGGCGGGCAGCCCGTCACGCGACTGGCTCGAGGGCGCGCGTGACGAGATCTTCAATGCTCGCGGCGGCCGCTGCGTCCCGGGCTGAATCGAGATGATCGGGAGGGAGTTCCGCCTCGAGCCGATCGAGCGCCGGCCGTGCGGCGTAGGCGTAGGACGCGGGCAGCTGTTCGTGACCGAGCGCGAATGTGAGGATCACGGCCGCCCGCTCCCGCTCGGCGGGGTCTTCCGCGAGGCACGCGCCGATCCCGCTGAGTGCGAGGAGTTCGAGCGAGACGGACTGCGCGACGTGCGCCCGCTCGAGCGCCTCACCGAAGTGCTCGCGCGCCTTGACATTGTCTCCGAGCGCGAGCGTCGCGAAGCCGATGCGGCAGAGCGCTGTGATCAGCCCCCAGCGGTGGTTGCTCTCGGAGAAGGCCTCGTATCCGGCGCGCCCGAGCCGCAGGGCCTCGGGGTAGTCGCCCAGCCCGAACGCGCTCAGGCTCGCGCGGCTGAGCGCGTAGCCCAGTCCCGCGGCCTCGCCGACGGACGCGAAGAGGTCGTGCGCTTCGAGGTGGAAGCGAAGCGCGTCGCCGAAGCGCTCCTCGGCATCGGCGAGGAGGCCGAGCTTGCTCGTGGCGTACGCGCGCAGAATCGGGTTGCCGAGCCGGCCCGAGACGGCATGCGCTGCTTTGAACGCCTCGCGTGCCGCTTCGAGGTCGTCCATGAGCAGCCGGGCGAAACCGAGGTCCATCAGACCACCGCTCTCGGCTATCCCGTCGCCGGACGCCTGCGCCAGCTCCGCCCCCTCGGCGCTGAACGCTGCCGCCTCTGCGTAGACGTCCCGGTACACGCCCCACATGCCCAGGGAGCACAAGCAGTTGGCGAGCTCCCGCTCCATGTTTCGCGCTCGCAGGATGGGCACGCAGCGGGTAGCGAGCTCCTCGGCTGCGGGGTCATACCCCAGTCGGGCACCGATGGCGATCCGGTACATCGCTGCGGCCAGCGCGACGGCGCTCGCGCTTGCAGGGTCGTCGGCGTCGAAGCCGGCCGTGCGCTCGAGGCGCTCGAGCGTCTCGGCCCCCTCGTACCAGGCGTGCATCCAGAGGAACGTGTTGAAGGCCTCGAGCACCTCCAGCGCTGCGCGCTCGTCTGGCTCCGCCAGGATCCACTCGGCCGCCGCGCGAAGGTTGTCCAGCTCGCCGCGCAGCTCGTCCCGTGCGACCGCGAGCCCCGGGCCCATGAGTGCCATCTGCCGTTCCGAGAGCATCGCTGCGTAATGACGTGCGTGCCGCTCGCGGGCGTCCGCCTCCTCGGCGGGGGACGCGCGCAGGTGCTCGGCCGCGTACTGGCGGAGCAGCTCGTGCAACTCGAAGCGGCCGAAGTCCTGACGGCGCAGGAGTGACTTCGCGACGAGCTCGGAGAGCAAACGCACGTCGGCGCCCGTGACCGCGACGGCGGCGCTCCGATCGAAGCTGCCGCGGAACACGGACAACCGGGAGAACGCGCTGCGCTGCTCGTCGGTGAGCAGGCGCCACGACTGGTCGATCGCCGCTCGCAGGCTGCGGTGCCGTTCCGGCACGTCACGCATCGACGTGGCGAGGAAGTCGATGTTGCCCTCGATCTCATCCGCGATGTCGGCGCACGAGAGGACGGAGACCCAGGAGGCCGCCAGCTCGATGCCGAGCGGCATGCCGTCGACGAGCCGGCAGATGCGGAGCGCATGCGCGTGCTCGCCGGCGTCGAGAGTGAACCCCGGCACGACCTGCGTCGCGCGCTCGACGAACAGGTGCACTGCCGAGGCGCTTCCGTTCCCGTTCACCGCGAGATCAAGGCCCCCGACGTCGAACACCCACTCGCTCTGGACGTTGAGCCGCTCCCGAGAGGTCGCCAGGAGCTCGACCTGCGGGGCGCGCTCGACGATTTCGCTCAAAAGCCCTGAGCCCTCGACGAGATGCTCGAAGTTGTCGAGCACAAGGAGCGTGGAGCGCTCGCTGAGGTAGTCGAGCAGCTGATCCTGCGCCGAGAAGCCGCTGTGCACGGAGTCGACGATGAACTGGATCGATTCGGCAACTGCCGGCGCCAAAAGCTCTGGCGAAGCGACGGAGACGAGCGAGACGAAGTGGACGCCGTGCGGATAGCGGTCGATGCGGCGAGCGGCGGCCTCGACGGCCAGCCTGGTCTTGCCCGCCCCGCCAGGCCCGACGAGCGTGAGCAGGCGGCAGTCTGGATTTCCGAGCAGCCGGTCGATCTCGTCGAGCTCGGCTGTGCGGCCGACGAACGAGGTGCGCGGGGCCGGCAGGTTCTTCATGCCCGCCTCGATCGTCTTCAGCAGCGGGAAGTCGCACGGGAGGCCGTCGATGTCGAGCTGGTAGATGTGCTCCGGGGCGCTGAGGTCCTTGAGGCGGTGCACGCCCAGATCGCGGACGTCCGCGTCGACGAGTGCACGGGTGGTCTGCGACAGCAGCACCTGACCGCCGTGGCCGACAGCTGCGATCCGGGCGCCCTTGTGCACGTCGAGGCCGACGTACCCCTCCTCCGTCAGGCGCGGCTCGCCCGTATGCAGCCCCATCCGAACGCGTATCGGGCCGTCGGCCAGCGAGCGCTGGCCGTCCGCGGCCGCAGCGACGGCTTCCGAAGCGCGGCCGAAGGCGACGAAGAACGCGTCGCCCTGTGTGTCGACCTCGATGCCTTCGTGGTCGGCAAAGGCGGCGCGGAGTTGTCGCCGATGCTCGTGCAGAGCGCCCGCGTAATCGTCACCGAGGTCATGCAACAGCCGAGTCGACCCCTCCACGTCCGTGAACAACAACGTCACGACGCCGGTCGGGAGATCACTCACCATCCGCACGATCATGGAGCGACGCGGCTTTGCTGTCTACCGGTCGGTCTACCTCCGTGGGCCGGAAGCGACGCCTGGCGCGCTCAGGGTTGAAGAAGGTCGGCAAGAGCCCACCACTCAACCCCGGCTTGAGGGTTCGAACGTTGTCCCACTAAGGCCGTTTCGAACGTTGTCGCTCGCGGGGGCAGGCGCCTTACGCGACCGGCTCGGTGCGCGCGTGACGAGATCGTCAAGACTTGCCGCGGCCGCTGCGACCCGGGCGGAGGCGAGCTGATCGGGCGGTATCTCCGCCTCGAGCCGATCGAGGGCCGGGCGTGCGGCGAAGGAGTACGACGCGGGCAGCTGCTCGTGCCCCAGCGCGAACGTGAGGAGCGCGGCGGCGCGCTCCTGTTCCGCGGGATCCTCCGCGAGGCACGCGCCGATACCGCTCAGCGCTAGAAGCTCGAGCGAGACGGCCTCCGACGCGTGCGCCCGCTCGAGCGCATCGTCGAAGCGCTCTCGAGCCTCGGTGCCGTCTCCGAGCGCGAGCGCCGCGAAGCCGATGCGGCAGAGCGCGCCGATCACCCCCCAGCGGTGGTTGACCTCGGAGAAGGCCTCGTAGCCGGCGCGGCCGAGCCGCAGGGCCTCGGGGTAGTCACCGAGCCCGAATGCGCTCAGGCTCGCGCGGCTGAGCGTGTAGCCGGAACCACCGACGTCACCGACGGACGCGAACAGGTCGCTCGCCTCCAGGTGCAGCCGAAGCGCGTCGTCGTAACGCTCCTCGGCATCGGCGAGGAGGCCGAGCTTGCTCGTAGCGTACGCGCGCAGAAGCGGGCCGCCCAGCTTCTCTGCGAGGGCGTTCGCCGCCTCGAACGCCTCGCGCGCCGCTTTGAGGTCGTCCTGGAGGAGTCGGCCGAAGCCGAGATCGATGAGCGCGCCGCACTCGGCGAGCTTGTCGTCGACCGCTCTCGCGATCTCCGCTCCCTCTTCGAGGAGGGCCACCGCGTCGGGAAGGACGTCCCGATACCCGGCCATGATGCCGAGGGCGCATAGGCAGAACGCGAGCTCTCGCTCCATGTTCCGCGCGCGCAGGACGGGCACGCACCGGGCGCCGAGCTCCTCCGCTTCCGCGTCGTACCCGAGTCGGGCGCCGATCGCGACTCGGTACGCCGCAGCCGACACCGCAACGGCACTGCAGCTTGCGGGGTCGCCGGCGTCGAGGCCGGCCATGCGCGTGAGCCGCTCCAGCGTCTCGGCCCCTTCAAACCAGCTGTGCGCCCAGAAGAACGTGAAGAGGGCTTCGAGAATCCGTAACGCCGCCGGCTCGTCGTCCTCGGTCAGGCTCCACTCGGCGGCTGCGCGGAGGTTGTCCAGCTCACCCCGTAGCTCGTCCCGCGCAACCGCAAGCTCCGGGCCCAGGAGTGCCGTTTGCCGCTCCTGGAGCATCTCCGCGTAGTGACGCGCGTGCCGCTCGCGAACATCGGCCTGCTCGCCGGGTGAGGCCGCGAGCTGCTCGGCCGCGTACTGGCGCAGCAGCTCGTGCAGCTCGAAGCGGCCGAAGTCCGGACGGCGCAGGAGCGACTTCGCGACGAGCTCGGAGAGCACGCGCAGGTCGGCGCCCGTGATCGCGACCGCGGCGCTGCGATCGAAGCCGCCGCGGAACACGGACAGCCGCGAGAATGCGCTGCGCTGGTCGTCGGTGAGCAGGCGCCACGACTGGTCGATGACCGCCCGCAGGCTGCGGTGCCGCTCCGGCACGTCGCGCATCGACGTGGCGAGGAAGTCGATGTTGCCCTCGATCTCGTCCGCGATCTCCGCGCATGACAGGACGGACACCCACGAAGCCGCGAGCTCGATGCCGAGCGGCATGCCGTCGACGAGGCGGCAGATGCGGAGGACCTGGGATGCGTCCTCGAGGGCAAAGCCCGGTACGGCCTGCCTGGCCCGCTCGACGAACAGGCGCACCGCCGAGGGGCTGCCGTTCCCGTTCTCCGCGAGGCCGAGACCCTCGACGTCGAACACCCACTCGCTCTGGACGTTCAGCCGCTCGCGAGACGTTGTCAGGAGCTCGACCTGCGGGGCGCGCTCGATTACGTCGCTCAGAAGCGCGGAGCCCTCGACGAGGTGCTCGAAGTTGTCGAGCACGAGCAGTGTGGAGCGGTCGCTGAGGTAGTCGAGCAGCTGCTCCTGCGCCGAGAAGCCGCTGTGGGCGCCGTCGACGGCGAACTGAATCGACTCGGCGAGGGCCGGCGCGAGCAGATCTGCGGAGGCCACGGAGGCGAGCGGGACGAAGTGGACCCCGTGCGGGTAACGGTCGACGCGACGGGCCGCGGCCTCGAGGGCGAGTCTGGTCTTGCCCGCCCCGCCCGGACCGACGAGCGTGAGCAGGCGGCAGGCTGGATCCCCGAGCTGCCGGTCGATCTCGTCGAGCTCGGCCGCGCGACCGACGAATGACGTGCGCGGCGCCGGCAGGTTCCTCATGCCGGCCTCGATCGTCTTGAGCAGCGGGAATTCAGAATGCAGCCCGTCGATCTCGAGCTGGTAGATGCGCTCCGGGGCGCTGAGATCCTTGAGCCGGTGGACGCCCAGGTCGCGGACGTTCACGTCGACGAGCGCGCGGGTCGTCTGCGACAGCAGCACCTGCCCCCCGTGGCCGACAGCCGCGATCCGCGCGCCCTTGTGCACGTCGAGGCCGACATACCCCTCCTCGGTCAGGCGCGGCTCGCCCGTATGCAGCCCCATCCGAACCTGTATCGGCCCGTCCGCCAGCGCGCGCTGGCCGTCAGAGGCGGCGGCGACAGCGTCCGACGTGCGGCCGAAGGCGACGAAGAAGGCATCACCCTGCGTGTCGACCTCGATGCCTGCGTGGTCGGCAAAGGCGGCGCGGAGTCGCCGCCGATGCTCGTGGAGCGCCTCCGCGTAATCGTCACCGAGCTCGTGCAACAGCCGAGTCGACCCCTCGACGTCGGTGAACAGCAACGTCACGACACCGGTCGGGAGATCGCTCACCATCCGCACGATCATGGAGCGGCGCCGGTTCGCTGTCCACCGGTCATCGCCGGCGGGAACGCGAGCGGTCCGGTTTGCAGTAGGTTCGTCGGTGACCCGGGGCCGGCGCGGCCGGCCCGCCACCATCGTGCCTTGGAGGTGCCAGATGTTCAGCATGGTCGGTCGGTTTCGCTTTCGCTCGTTGACCGACGACGAGCAGCAGAGCCTGATGCAGCGCATCCATCAAGACGCCGTACCGATCATTCGAGAGAGCCCAGGCTTTCGCGACCTGCGTCTGGTCTTCCGCCCCGCCGACAACGAGCTCATGACGGTCTGGCTCTGGGACAGCGAGGCCGACTGGGACGTCGCACTGGGACGACTTGGCCCCTTCATCCAGGCGAACTTCGCCCCGGACCTGGCTCAGCCCCCCGAGCGACTTGGCGGCGAGGTCGCCACGCAGGTCACGCCCGAGGTCCCTGCGCAGATCACCGCCTGAGGAAGCCTGGCTCGGATCCCCGGCTCGGCCGCGCCGTCGACGGAACCGCGTGGCTGATACCCTTGCTCGTAAGTTAGGACGAGTTCGGGCGCTTTTCGCCTCCTTACGCGTTCGTGAGTTAGCGGGAAGGAGGTGTGTTTTATGGCAACTGGAACCGTCAAGTGGTTCAACGACGCCAAGGGCTTCGGGTTCATTACTCCCGAGGACGGCGGCAAGGATCTCTTCGTGCACTTCAGCAACCTGTCGGGCGAGGGCTTCAAGTCGCTCGCCGAGGGCGCGAAGGTCGAGTACGAGCCGGCCGAGTCCGACAAGGGGCCGGTGGCGACAAACGTCGTTACGGTCGGCTAGCCCGGCCTTCTGTAGGGGCGCGCGCGTCCGCGCGCGCCCCCTCCACTCCGGCCGGGCCCGACGGTCTGACCGGTCGACGAAAGGGGCTGGATGAGCGCATCCAAGAAGCGCCAGACCATGGCCAAGCACGCGCGCGAACGCGCCGTCAAGGAAAAGCGCGCGCTGAAGCTCGAGAAGAAGCGCGTGGCGGCGGAGATTCGTCTCGCACAGGCGAACGGGACGTACGTGCCGCCTGCGGACGAGTCCGACGAGCACGCCGTTTCCGACGACTCCGAGCCGTCCACCGAGGACGCACCGGCGCAAGACGAACACCAGCTCGCGTGAGCCAGACTCCCGAGCAGCACAACTACGTCGAGATCGAGCGGCTCGAGACGCTGCTTGCGGAGCTGCGCGCGAACTCCTCGACGGCGCGCGAGACGGAGGCGATTCGTGAGATCGGGCTCGAAATCGCGCTCGCAGTGCGCGAGGTCGGCGCGATGCTGATCAACGTCGGCTGGGAGCAGACGTTCGCGTCCCGCGGCGACGAGTCGGCGGCGCCGCACGCCGACGGCAAACCGGGCGGCTGACCCCGGGCGCCGCGGCAGCGGCTGTTAGCGGAGGCTCGAGGCGCCTCGGGAGGTCGGGTGCGACCTCGCGCGGCCGGTGTTGGTCTCGTCACCGCAGTGGATCTCGAGGATCCGTTCTGCGGCCAGGCGCTTGACGCCGTGGCGCATCAACAATTCCAGCATGTCGGCGCGGCGTCCTGTGCGCAGCTCCGACGCGGTCACCTCGCACGTTCCAAAGACCATGATCGCCTGGTCTGCAGCGTCCGTCCGCACCGTGCTAAATCCGGCGTCCTGCCTCATGTGAGCTCCTCTCTCTCTGGGAAGACGACCGCGTGCGGCCTCTCCCGCGGAATGCCCGGCGCGGTAATGGGAGTCGAAGAGAGGAGAGTTCAGGGCCTCCGCGGCATCCCCGCTGGGTCACTCTCATACTAGCGCGCCGCCGTCAGGCGAGTAGCGCGCGGAGCGCGGCGAGCGGTTCCTCGCGCACGCGGAAGTAGGCCCAGCTTCCGCGCTGCTCGCGCTCGACCAGCCCGGCTTGCAGCAGCACCTTGAGATGGTGGCTGACCGTGGGCTGGCTCAGACCGAGCGGCTCGGTGAGGTGGCACACGCACGCCTCGTGGCCGGGCTGCGCCTGGATGAGGCTGAGCAGGCGAAGCCGCGCGGGGTCGGCGATGACCTTCAACGCAGCGCCGAGCTGCTCCGCGTCCTGTGGCGCCAGCGGCTCCTGGAGGAGCGGCGGGCACGACGGGGCGATCACCGCGATGGTCTTTCCTGCCATGGAAGGATATTGACAGAGATCGATGTCCTCGCCATCATCGGCCCGACGACATCGACCGTCATCGATACCGAGGAGGCCCGGCGATGCCGCAGGCGATCGACCCAGTCACCCAGTACCACATCAACCAGGCCGCCGACCGCCTGGCCGAGGAGTTCGCCGGGATCTTCTCCCAGGAGACGATCGCCCGCTACATGGCTGACTCCACCGACCTGCTCGGCGAAGCCAGGATCAACGTCTTCGTGCCGGTGCTTGCGAACCGCTTCTGCCGGGAGCGGCTGCGCGCGCTCGCGCAGGCCCAGGGGCTGCTCGGCAAGGAGCAGCCCGAAGTACTCTTCGTCTGCGTCCACAACGCAGGCCGGAGTCAGATGGCGGCGGGCCTGCTCAAGCTCCGCTCGGGCGGCAAGGTCCACGTCCGCTCCGCCGGATCGGCACCCGGCGACGAGATCAATCCGAACGCCGTGACCGCGCTGGAGGAGATCGGCGTCGACATGAGCGAGGAGTTCCCGAAGCCGCTCACGGACGAGGTCGTACGTGCCGCGGACGTCGTCATCACCATGGGGTGCGGGGACGCTTGCCCGATCTACCCGGGCAAGAAGTACGAGGACTGGCAGCTCGACGACCCGAGCGGTCAGGACCTCGACACCGTTCGCCGGATCCGCGACGAGATCGACGAGCGCGTCCAGAAGCTGATCGGCGAGCTGCTTCCGGAACGCTGATCGAGCGGCCCGTCCCACGCGAGTCGCTGCGGCGGCTGACCGCCGAGTTCATCGGCACGTTCGCGCTCGTCTTCGCCGGGTGCGGCGCGATCATGGTCGATGCGAAGACGGGGGAGCTCGGCCACGTCGGCGTGGCGATCACCTTCGGCCTCGTGATCATGGCGATGATCTACGCGGTCGGCCACATCTCCGGGGCGCACTTCAATCCGGCCGTCACGCTTGCATTCGCGCTCAGCCGGCACTTCCCGTGGCCGCGCCTGCTCGGCTACTGGGGCGCGCAGCTCGCCGGCGCCCTCGCCGCCGCCGTGATCCTGCGTGGCTCGCTGGGCAACATCGCGCACGTCGGCGCGACGCTGCCGTCGGGCTCCCAGGCCCAGTCGTTCCTCTGGGAGCTCGTCATGACCTTCTTCCTGATGTTCGTGGTGATGGCGGTCGCGACCGACACCCTGGCTGTCGGGGAAGCGGCGGCGATCGCGATCGGCGGGACCGTCGGGCTGGACGCGATGTTCGGGGGGCCGATCTCCGGCGCCTCGATGAACCCCGCCCGCTCGATCGGCCCGGCCCTCGTCAGCGGGGACCTCCACGCCCTCTGGCTCTACATCGCAGCTCCGCTGGCGGGCGCTGCTCTCGCCGCACTCGCCTACCAGCTCATCCGCGAACAGCCGCAGGCGAGTCGCGCTAGATGAAGGTCAGTCCGCTGTCAGCGTACTTCCTGGTACGTTGGCAGCGGACATGATCGTCGATACAAACCCGTTCGTCTACTCGCGGCCGATCTCGCCGGAGGAGCTCCTCGACCGCGACGAGGAGACGCACGAGCTCCTCCGCGCCGCGGTCGGGGGCCACTACGTCCGCCTGTTCGCGCCGCGGAAGTACGGCAAGACGAGCCTGCTCAAGCGCGCGCTCCGCGACGCCGAGGAGCAGGAGGGTCTCGTCCCTGTCCTCGTCGACCTCTACCGCGTCGTCTCCATCGCCGACGTCACGATCCGCTTCGAGCGCGCGTACGCACGCCAGCTCAAGGGCTCGCTCCGCGCGCGTGTCGACGAGCTGCTCCAGCGCACCGGGCTCGGGCTATCGCTCGGCGCCTACGGCATCGGCGCCCGCATCCAGGTCGATCCGAAGGTCGAGCCGATCGCGGCGCTGCACACGCTGCTCGATCTGCCGACGAAGCTGGAGCAGCAGGGCGGGTACCGCGCCTTCATCGCGCTCGATGAGTTCCAGGACGTCGGCAATGTCCCGGATCTCGACGGGCTCATCCGGAGCCACATCCAGCACCACGGCGACGTCGCGTCATACGTGTTCGCGGGGTCCGAGCCGGGGCTGATGAAGCAGCTGTTCGAAAACCGCGACCGGCCGCTGTACGGGTCGGCCGTGCCGATGCGGCTCGGCCGCCTCCGTGACGAGGACATCGCCGGCTCGATCGCCGACCGCTTCGCGCAGACGGGGCGCGGCGTGGGGGAGGCGCTCGGGCCGCTCCTCGAGACGGCGCAGGGCCACCCTCAGCGGGCCATCATGCTCGCCTACCACCTCTGGGAGCAGGTCGCCGAGGGCGAGACGGCGACGCTCGAGCGCTGGGAGCACGCGCACGCCGCCGCCCTCGCCGAGCTGGAGCCGGAGTTCGACGCGCGGTGGCGCGGCTACCACTCGACCGTGGCGCAGAAGACGCTGCGCTCGATCGTCGCCGGCGGCGGGTCGGCCTACCGAACCGGCGTCCTCAGGCGCTTGGAGCTCGAGAAGAGTGCGGCGAGCGCAGCCGTGCAGCGGCTGCTGGAAAGCGCCGACATCGAGGACGCCGGCGGCCGCAAGTACCGGGTCGTCGACCCGCTCTACGCCGAGTGGATCGCCGCCCTCGACGCCGGGTGACTTGGCGGCCGGGGCGGCGTCGCGCGGCCGCCCCGGCTCGCTTTCGTCAGAACGGACAGTTTCCCGGCGCGGGCGCGTCGATCCGCCGCGTCGCGCCGACGGGGATCATCTGCACCGTGATCGAGCGCGCCTCGACGGTGCCTTCGTTCCGGATCAGGTGCACGTGCCCGCCACCCGGATCGACGAAGGTCTGGCCGGTCGAGTACGCGTGCGGCGTGCACGACGGGTCGTCGCCCTCGTAGGCGGTCACGGTGCCCGCCGTCACGGTGATCAGGCTTGGGCCGGGATGCGTGTGCCAGCCGGTGCTGCCACCCGGCGGCCAGACGTTCGACTGCACGTAGAGGTCGGAAGCCGCGCGCGTCTTGAGGATCAGGCCCCACGGTTGCTGCCACGGCGGCTCGTCTGCCGGGTACGTGCTGAGGTTGAGCGGGTCGACATGCCCCATCGCGATCGTGGTGCTGGTGAAGCCGACGCTCGGCGTCGCGAGCACCGTTCCCGCGTACACGGCTACCACTGTGGCCGCGACCAGGAGCGCCAGCAGTCGCTTGGAATTCACTTCTCCTCCTCTCTGGACGAGACGGCCTCGACGATGCGGATGGCGTCGAGCTCGGCCCGGGCCGCGGCGAGCCTCGCCAGGCGCGCCGACGGCGCGTCGAAGACGAAGAACGACGTCTCGTCCTCGGGTACGTGGATGGCGCGCCGGAAGCTGACGCGAGCGTCTTCCCGCGTCAGCTCCTCGGCGGCCGAGCGTGCGCGACGTTCGCGTGCGGCGCGCTCCCCGGGTTGGCTCCGGGAGAGGTACGTCTCCACGAGGTAGCTCGGCACGCCGTCGACGCTAGGGCCGGGCCGTCGCCGTGAAAACGCAAGAACGTCTGAACTTTGCTCAGCGCAGCCGGCGCGCGAGCTCCGTCCGCGAGCGCAGGCCGAGCTTCGCGTAGATGTGCGTCAGGTGGCTCGCGACGGTCCGCTCGCCGAGGAAGAGCTCGGCCGCGACCTCGCGGTTCGTCCGGCCCGCCGCGACGAGCTCGGCAACCCGTTGCTCGGCGGCCGTCAGGCCCTCGGCGCGCGTCCGCCCGCCGATCCGGCCGAGCTCCGCTCGTGCCCGGGCGGCCCAGGTCTCGGCGCCGAGCTCCTCGAACGCCTCGAGAGCCGACGCGATCGCATCGCGCGCGGGACGCTTCTGCCGCGTGCGGCGGCGCACGATGCCGAGCGCGAGCAGCGCCCGCGCGCGCCCGAACCGGTCTCCTGCCGAGGCGTGCGCTTCGACGGCGCGCTCCAGCGTCGCGGCTGCCTCGGCAATGTCGCCGCGTGCCGCGGCGATCAGCCCCCGACAGCGTGTGACCTCGGCCAGGACCCAGCCGCGCTGGACGCGGACGGCGTCCGTCTCGAGGCGGTCGATGAGTTCCACCGCCTCCTCGACGCGCTCCAGCTCGAGGAGCGCCTCTGCATGGTCTGCCGTCCACGGCCGCTGGGTCGGCTCTGCCCAGCCGAGCCTCAACGCCTGTTCCTCCGCCCGGGCGAAGTAGTCGGCGGCCGTGCCCGGGTCGCCGCTCCAGAGCGCGACCGTCCCGAGGATCCCGAGGTGGATCGGCGGCTGCAGGCCGAAGTGCGTCTCGGCCATCTGCAACGCACGCGCCGAGAGGTCGCGGGCGGTCTCCAGGCGCCCCTGATGCAGCGCGATCATGGACATCGGGAGTACGTCGGGGGGCTCCTCGAGCCCGTACTGCACCTTCAGTTCGTGCGCCCGGGCGGCGACGTCCGCGCCGCGCTCCCAGCGTCCGCCCCAGAGCTCGACCCATGCCAGCTGCCAGACGGCCTCCGCCGCGACGAGCTCGTCGCGGTCGCGCCATTCCTCGTACGTCCGCTCGAAGATTGCCCGAGCCTCGTCAAGGCGGTGCTCGACGAAGAGGTTGCAAGCGACCGCGAACCAGCCAATCCGGACGAGCACCGGATCGCCGCTGGCTGTGGCGACCTCGAGCGCCCGAGCCGCGAATGCGGGCGCGTCCGTGTCGCCCGCGATCGCGGCGAGATGGGACATGACCTCGAGCGCCTCGACGGTCAGGCGGTCATCGGCGAGGCTCTCGGCCAGCGCAAGTGCGGCTCGCGCGTAGCCGGCTGCCTCCGTGGAACCCTTCCGAAACCGAATGGCGAAGGCCAGCCGGGTGAGAATGTCGGCCCGCAGCGCCGGCGTGGGCGTCATCTCCAGCGCCGTCTGGAGCAGGTCGACGGCGCGGTCGACGCTCTCGAGATCCGCGAGCACGATGAGGGCCTCGGCGCGCTCGCTGCCGCCGCCGGGCTCGGCGAGGAGGTCGGCGGCGATCGCCCGCGCCCGCGTCGACTCGCCGGCCGCCCGCTGCGCACGCGCGGCGGCGAGCGCCCGGCGGCGGCGCGCCGATGGTGTCCCCGGCGGCGTGAGCCGGAGCGCATGCTCCGCGAGCTCGGCGGCGACGGCCGCAGCTCCGCGATCACCGGCCGTCGTGGCGGCGGCGTCGAGCGTTCGGGCGACGTCGTCATCGGGTGGGCGGGTGGCGAGCGCGAGGTGGCGCGCGCGGACGAGCGGCTCGTCGGCGGCTCGCGCGATTCGCGCGTGCACTGCTCTGCGCCTCGCCGGTCGTAGGTCGGCGTAGGCCACCGAGGCGAGCAGCGGGTGACCGAACCGAAGCGATCCCGTCTTCCCAGGCGACGACATGGGCGGAGAGGGCGTCGTCGAGCGCGTCCAGGTCGACGCCTGCGCGTTCGAGCACGTCCTCCCGCGCAGGCCCGATCGCGGCCGCCACCGCAAGCGCGTCGCGCGTCACGGCGGGCAGGGCATCGATCCGGGCGCGCACGAGCGCCTCGAGCGTCACCGGCACCGGTAACGGGCCGGTCGGGTCGGCGGCAGGGCCGAGCGCTCGCGCCAGCTCGAGTGCGTGGAAGGGATTGCCAGCCGAGCCCGCATGGACTCGGAGCAGGGTCTGCCGGGCGAGCTGCCGGCCGAGACGGTCGTTGATGAGGCGGTGAACGGCCCCGACGCTCAGCGGCCCCACGGGGGTGGGCTCCGCCGCGACCGCGCGCTCGAGCATCCCCGGCGGGCCGGGGCGTCGCGCGAGGAGCACACGCGGCTCCCGGGCGCGTCGCACCGCGAACGCAAGCGCCTCCGCGGAGGCGGCGTCGAGCCACTGGACGTCGTCCACCGCGACGAGCGCCGGGCTGGCGGCGTCCAGGATGTCGCGCACGCCGACGGCGAGCGCTCGACTGTCGACGTGGTCGCCGGGCTCGCGCAGCAGCGCGATCTCGAGCGCCCGGCGTCGGGGCGGCGCGAGCGCATCCAGTGTGTCGTCCAGGACGTCCTCGAGGAGGTCGCCGAGCCCCGCGTACGCGAATCCGCGTTCCGCCTCAGCCGGTCGCGCGGAGAGGACGCGGAGCCCATGCTCGCGCGCCGACGAGAGGGCGGCTCGCCAGAGCGTCGACTTCCCGATCCCGGGCTCGCCTTCGAGCACGACCGCCACTGGATCGTCGCCCAGCAGCAGGCCTTCGATCAGGAGCAGCTCGGCGTCGCGGCCGACGATCTCCTCCTGCACGAGCGTCATCCGCCGGCCAGCACCGCCGCTCCGATCGCTCCCGACAGGTCCCCGAGGCCCGTGCCGATCACCGCCGGCGGCTTGTCAGGGACGAAGATGTGCGGCGCCATGTTCGCAACGATTCGGTCGACGAACGGCTGCCCGAGCCGGTCGCCGAGCCCACCGCTGATCACGACCGCCTCGAGGTCGAGCAGGTTCTGCGCCGAGGCGATGCCCAGGCCGAGCGCCCACTCAGCCTGGTGGATCAGCTTCTTCGCCATCGGGTCGCCGCCTTCGAGCGCCTTGGCGAAGACTCCCGAGGTCAGCCGGTCCCGGCCGCGCTGCTCCATGATCTTGAAGAGGCTCGTCTTCTGCCCGCGCTTGACGAGCCGGCGCGCCTGCCGTTCCATGCTCGCGCGCCCCGCGTAGGCCTCGACGCAGCCCTGCCGTCCGCAGCCGCATTTGAGGCCGTTCGGCCGGACGACCATGTGGCCGAACTCGCCGGCCGCGCCGCGGCCCGTGTACAGCCGCCCGTCCAGCACGAGCCCGCCGCCGACCCCCGTTCCGGCCCAGACGCCGAGCAGGTTCTTGTACGGACGGCCGGCGCCGCGCTGCCACGTCCCCAGGACGGCGACGTTGACGTCGTTCCCGAGCACGACCGGGACGCCGCCGAGCTGCTCGGACACGCGCGGGCCGAGCTCGACCCGGCCGTCGAACCCGGGCACGTTCGCCGCCAGCGTGACGACGCCCGCGCCGGAGTCGACGTCGCCCGGCGAGCCGATGCCGACGCCCTCGAGCTCGCCGCCGCCCGCCGCGGCCAGCGCCTCGCGCACGGTGCCGGAGATCGCGTCGATGACGTCGGCCGCGTTGCCCGTGCGCGGTGTCTCGGCGCGCGCACTGCCCGCGACCTCCTTGTCGCGCAGGACGACGGTCTGGATCTTCGTCCCGCCGAGATCGACCCCGGCCTTCACTGCCGTGGCGGCGGGAAGCGGCTGTTCCCGATCCAGAGCGAGTGCGTTCGCGGGTCCGAGGCGATGCTTCCGGCCCAGACGCCGGCCGGCATGTCGATCAGCTTCTTCGTGTCGTTGGACACATCGACGCGCTCGACGTAGGGGCCGGCGGCGATCCAGGCGGCGCCGTTCGCGATCACCCCTTGCTGCGGCGCGCCCGACAGGCCGAGTGGGGGCTCGAGCTTGCCCGTCTCGGGATCCATCGGCGTCACTGTTGCGTGCTCCGGATCGAGCAGATAGACCTTCGGCCCGCTCACGTCGATGAGGAAGGCCTGCTCGGGGATGGAGAACGTCCGCGACCGGCCTGTCCGGGCGTCGAAGCGCATGATCTTGTTGACCGTGCACTCGCAGATCCACTCGTAGCCGCGCAGCGGCACGAGGATCGTGGTCTCGACGGCGTGCGTGTTCCACGTGCCGGTGATGCGGCTCGACACGGGGTCGATGCGGAGCAGGTACGCGTCCGGCTGCAACACCCAGACGGCGCCGTTGCCGGCCGCGATCGTCGAGACGCTGCCGTTGCCGGGGAGCGTGTATGTCCTTAGGTGCCGTCCGCTCAGCGCGTCGATCCGCTCGACGGTCCAGACCGTCTGGCCGCTCCGGGGCCCCTGCAGGGCGGTGTGGCTCTTCGCGAGCCAGACGGATCCGAAGCCGAAAGCGACCTTGCAGCTGCACGCGTCCGCGCCCAGGTCGATGGTCTTGCCGGGCGTGCCCGAGCCGATGTCGCGGGCGACGAGCCGACCGTCGGAGTGCCCTCCCTGCATCTGCCACAGGGTCCCGTCGCTCGACCAGAGGTTCGAGTAGAGCCCGCTGCCGGTCGGCTTGCCGTGCACCAGCGCGGTCACCTGGCCGGTCCGGGCGTCGAGACGCATGAGGTCGATCCCCTCCGCCGCGGACGCGCCTCCGCCGCGGAAGGCCAGCCAGCCGCCGCCCGCGATCGCCACCACGACGAGCGCGGCGGCGGCCGCGACGAGGACGCGGCTGCGCGACGAGAGTCTCGCCGGCACGACGTGGGCGAGCCGCTCCGCGGCCTCTTCAGGCGACAGCGGCTGGGGCAGGCGCGTCACGACGGCCGTGAGCGCGAAGATCTGGCGGCTTCCTTCGACGCCCTTCAGCTCGTGGACGCCGCGGTCCTCGAACGTGGCGTCGGAGCCCGAGACCAGGTCGCGGACCGTGCTCGTGACGAGCACCTCGGCCGCGCCCGCAAGCCCCATGACGCGGGCCCCGACGTGCACCGCGATCCCCCCGAGCTTGCCGTCGATCTCCTCGACCTCCCCCGTGTGGATGCCCGTGCGGACGTCGACGCCGAGCTCCTGCACGGCGGCGGCGACCGCGACGGCCGCCCGCAGTGACTGCGCCGGCTCGCCGAACGTCGCGAAGAACCCGTCGCCGGCCGTGTCCTGCTCGCGGCCGCCGTACCGCTTCAGCTCGGCGCGGACGAGGCGGCGAAAACGCGTGAGCAGTGCGTTCCAGCGTGCATCGCCGAGCTCCGTGGCGAGCGCGGTGGAGCCGACGATGTCGATGAAGTAGATCGTCGCCAGCCGACGCCGGACGGGCTGCCTTGGCACGGGCGAAAGTATGCGCTCAGTCGTTGACGCGGGCAATGAGCTCGCCGCGGCGCATCATCTTCACCGCACTGCCCGCGAGCCGCACGTCCCAGCCGGCGCCCTTGGGGAAGAGCACCTTGTCGCCCGGCTCGACGCCGTGCGCCTCGGCGCCGACGGCGGTGATGATCCCCGTCTGGCAGCCGGTGTCGCTCGAGGCCGGGATGATCAGCCCGGCCCGCGTCTCGGTCTCCTCGTCGACCGGCTCGATGACGACGTAGTCGTCGAGCGGCTCGAGCGTGACGGCCATCGGCTGCGGGTCCTCCAGCATCCTTCGAGGATACTTCGCCGACATGGCGTCGCCCTTCGTCGAGCTCGAGATCGGCGGGCACACCGTCAAGGTCACGAATCCGGAGAAGATCTACTTCCGGACGGCCGGCCTGACCAAGCTCGACCACGTCCAGTACTACGTCGCGGTCGAAGAGGGCATCGTCCGCGCGCTGTACGAGCGGCCGACGCAGCTGAAGCGCCACCCCGGTGGCGCGGAGGACGAGGCGATCTACCAGAAGCGCGTTCCGGCGCACGCCCCTGACTGGATCGAGACTGCGCGCGTCACGTTCCCGTCCGGCCGGCATGCGGACGAGCTCTGCGTGACCGAGGTCGCGCAGGTCGCGTGGGCGGCGAACCTCGGCACGATCGACTTCCACCCCTGGCCGTCGCGGCGGCGGGACACCGAGCACCCGGACGAGCTCCGCATCGACGTCGACCCCCAGCCGGGGACGACGTTCGCGGACGCGAAGCGCGTGGCCGCGTGCGTGCACGAGGTGCTAGGCGAGATCGGCTACGTCGGCTGGCCGAAGACGTCCGGGAACCGCGGCATCCACATCTTCTGCCGCATCGAGCCGAGCTGGGGGTTCCGCGTGGTGCGCCGCTGCGCGCTCGCCTTCGCTCGCGAGATCGAGCGGCGGCTGCCCGACATCGTCACGACCGCGTGGTGGAAGGAGGAGCGCGGCGAGAAGGTCTTCATCGACTACAACCAGAACGCGCGCGACCGCACGATCGCCTCGGCCTACTCGGTGCGCGCGCGGCCGGACGCGACGGTCTCCGCTCCGGTCACGTGGGCTGAGCTCCCGGACGTCGAGACCGAGGACTTCACGATCCCGACGATGCGCGAGCGGTTCGCCTCCCTCGGCGACGTCCAGGCGGGGATCGACGACGCCGTGTGCGACCTGCGGGTGCTGCTCGAGTGGGTCGAGCGCGAGGAGGCGGCCGGCGAGGGCGAGGCGCCGTACCCGCCGAACTTCCCCAAGATGCCGGGCGAGCCAGCGCGCGTCCAGCCGTCGCGCGCGAAGAAGCGTTAGCTCTTCGCGACGTCAGGCTTCGCCGTCGTAGTACCCGACCTTGCTCGACCGCCGGACCATGACCCGGTCGCCCTCATTGCCGGTCACGATGAGAATCTTGTCGCTGTCCGGGTAGACCGCGGCGGCCGGATACGTGTTCGTCGAGTACATGAGCACGCGAACGGTCTCCTCGGTGTCGTTCCGTACCGAGTGCGCGCCGTCGGGCCCGGGCGGGAAGAAGACGACGTCCCAGGGCTCGAGCGTCTCGGTGCCCTCGGGCGTCCGCAGGCTCGGGCGGCCCTGAAGGACCATGAGCCACTCCTCCTCGGGGTACTCGTAGTGGTACGGGCAGATCTGCTCGCCCGGCGGCAGCTCGTACACGCTCGTGCCGGTCTTCTCGGCGCCGAGCTGCTTGCCGAAGCGGAACAAGCCGGCACGGAACCCCTCGGGATCCTCGTCGTCGTAGTCGAACTCGGGATTTGCGATGTTGACCTTGCGCACGGCGCTCACCCTGCCAGAAGCGACTCGAAGGTCGGGTCGTTCGGGCTCCGGGGCGGCCGCACCTCGCGCCACGTGCAGTCGCGCGGGTCCTTGTCGTCGCGGAAGCGCAGCAGGCGCGACCCGTGGCGGAAGCGGTTGCCCTGCACCTTGTCGTAGCGCACCTCGGCGACGAGCTCCGGGCGGATCGGCGACTGCTCGAGCTCGCCGCCGCCCCAGCGGTTCGGCTCCGAGAACCGGCGCTCTGGTGCGTCCTCGAGCAGCGGCCGCACGCGCGCGAGAATCTCGTCATGCCGCTTGGCGCCGACGGCTGCCGAGCCGACGTAGTCGACCTCGCCCTCGTCGTTGTAGAGGCCGAGGAGCAGCGTCGCCAGGTGGCTCGGCTTCGCCTTCCAGCGCACGCCGACGACGACGCAGTCGGCCGTCTTGAACGGCTTGACCTTCGTGACCGCGTCGCGCGCGCCCGGGTGGTACGGGACGCCGAGCCGCTTGGCGATCACGCCGTCGAGGCCGGCGACCTCGAACGTGTCGAGCCACTCGTGGGCGACATCCGGGTCGCGTGTGCACGGGGACAGGTGGAAGCCCTTGCCGACGCGCTCCAGGAAGTCGCGGCGCTGCTCGAGCGGGAGCCTGTGCACCGGCTCGCCGTCCCAGAGCAGGACGTCGAAGGCGATGAAGTCCGCCGGGATCTCCGCCGAGAGCTTGCGGACGCGGCTCTCGGCCGGGTGCAGGCGCATCTGCATCGAGTCGAAGTCGAGGACGCCGTTCCGTGCGATGACGATCTCGCCGTCGAGCGCGGAGTGGGGCGGGAGCAGGTCGCCGAGCGGCCGCAGCTCGGGGAAGTAGCGGAGCAGCGGCCGCTCCTTCCGCGACCACAGTGCCAGCTCGCCGCCGTCGTTTTCGAGCACGCCGCGGAAGCCGTCCCACTTGGGCTCGTACTGCCAGTCGTCGCCGGCCGGGAGCTCGGACACCAGCTCCGCCTCCATCGGCGGGAAGGGAACGTTTGGGCCTAGCATGCGGTCGGAAGGCTATTCGCGTGCGCGAGCTCGATGGCACCTGGGATGTGCAGCGGGTCGGCGGGGCGCTCCCGCCCATGGTGGGCGTGCGCAAGCACGTCGACGGCGACGCCGGCTACACGGAGCTCGCCGGGGTGCGGCTGCCCTTCCGCGTGGAGGGGAGCCGGCTCGTCTACCGCGGGCTGCCGCTCGTCGACGAGCTCGAGCCCGACGGGCTCGGCTTCGCAGGGCGCGCGGTGCTCGCCGGCCACGAGTACGGGCGCTTCGTGCTCCGGCCCATGTCGACAGAGGAGGATTCCATGACGACGACGACGACGACCGAGCTCGAGCGCGAGCTGAGCAAGCACGTCGACGAGGCGATTGCGATGGAGCAGACCGTGCTGCGTCTGCTCGACTCCGTGATCTACGGGATGGACGACGAAGAGGTGCGCGAGGCGCTGCGGCTGCACAAGGTCGACAGCGAGCGGCACATCGATCGGCTCCAGGCGCGGCTCGAGGTCTACGGGCGCTCGCCGTCCATCGTCCGCGAGGCGGGCGGGCTTCTCACGGGGTTGATGAAGAGCGTCATCGATCTCACGCGCGGCGAGAAGGCGGCGAGGGGCGCACGGGATGCGTACGCGGCCGAGCACCTGGAGATCGCGACGTACCAGCTGCTCGAGCGGCTCGCCGTCCGCGCGGGCGACGAGGCGACCGCCCAGGTGGCCCGAGACAACCGCGCCGACGAGGAGCGCATGGCCGCCTGGATCGACAGCCACTGGGACCGCTTCGCAGACCTCGCGTTCGCCGAGACGATGCATACCTAACCCCGCGCCGACACGCGCGCGGCAGAATGGCGCGATGCGCCGCGTCGCCGTCACCGGGCTGGGAGCCGTCACGCCGCTCGGCAACGACGCGCCGTCCACGTGGCGTGCCGCCGTGGCGGGCGAGAGCGGCATCGACTTCATCCGCTCGTTCGACGCCTCCGGCTTCCCCGTGCGGGTCGCCGCGGAGGTCAAGGACTTCGAGGTGCCGGACGTCATCTCGGCGAAGGAGGCGCGCCGGCTCGAGCGCAACGTGCTCTTCGGGCTCGCGGCCGGCAGCGAGGCCCTGGCCGACGCGGGCCTGAACGGGTTCGACCCGTCGCGGGTCGGGATCGTCTTCGGCTCCGCGATCGGCGGGTTCATCGGAATGATGGAGCAGGCAGACGTCATGCGGGAGCGTGGCCCCGATCGCGTGTCGCCGTTCTTCCTGCCGAGCGTTCTGGTCGACTCGGGCAGCGGACAGCTGGCCATCTCGTTCGGGATCCGCGGCCCGAACTACGCGGTCGTGTCCGCGTGCGCGACCGGCTCGCACGCGATCGGCGAGGGCGCCGAGCTGATCAGACGCGGCGACGCCGACGCGGTGCTCGCCGGCGGCACGGAGGCTGCCATGCACCCGCTGATCCTCGCCGGCTTCTGCGCGATGCGCGGACTCGCCGCCGAGGAGGAGTACCCGCCGCGCGCGTCACGCCCGTTCGACGCGACCCGGGCCGGGTTCGTGATCGGCGAGGGCGCGTGCATCCTCGTGCTGGAGGAGCTGGAGGCGGCCCGGGCGCGCGGCGCGACGATCTACGCCGAGGTGCTCGGTTACGGCGCGTCCAACGACGCGTACCACATGGCCGCGCCCGATCCCGACTCGGTCGGCGTCGCGGAGATGATGCGGGCGGCGCTACGGCGCGCCGGCGTCGAGCCCGAGCGGGTCGACTACATCAACGCCCACGGGACCTCGACGCCGCTCGGCGACGCAGCCGAGACGAAGGCGATCAAGGATGTCTTCGGCGCGCACGCATACGAGCTGGCGGTCTCGTCGACGAAGTCGGTCACCGGCCACTGCTTCGGAGCGGCCGGGGCGATCGAGGCGATGATGTGCGTGCTCGCGATCCACCACGGCGTCATCCCGCCGACGATGAACTACGAGACGCCGGATCCTGAGTGCGACCTCGACTACGTCCCGAACGAGGCGCGCGAGGCGCGCGTCGACGTGGCGCTGTCGAACGCGATGGGCCTGGGCGGCCACAACGGCTGCGTCCTCCTGGGCCGCGTCGAGACTTAGTGGCTGTCAGCCACTAAGTCTGGTTGCGGGCGCGTTCGACGGCATCCGGGGTCAGCTCGGCCAGCGAGTCGAGCACGAGATCTGCCTCCGCCAGCGCCTCCTCGCCCGGCGGGAAGTGCGGGTTCGGGATCGCGATCACCGCCATGCCGGCGGCGCGCGCGGCGCGGATGCCGTTGTGCGAGTCCTCGACGGCCGCCGCGCTCGCCGGGTCGACGCCCAGGCGCCGCGCGGCCTCCAGGTAGACGTCCGGGGCCGGCTTGCCGTGCGCCACCTCCTCGGAGGAGACGGTGACTCGGAACCAGCCGCGCGAGCCCCGAGAGCTCGAGCACCCGGTCGATCAGCGGCCGGTTCGACGACGACGCCAGCCCGAGCGGCCAGCGCTCGCCGAGCCGCTCCACCGCCTCCACGGCGCCCGGCAGCAGCGGGAGGTCGGCGTCGTACAGGGCGAGCATCCGCTCGACCACGAGCCGGTTGATCTCCTCCGGCGACTCCCGCAGCCCGATGCGGTCGTGCATGTAGCGCGACCACTCGGGCGAGCTCATGCCCATCATGTCCCGCTGCGCCCCGGGGTGCCAGCGGCCGCCGCGCTCGCGCGCCAGCTCCTCGCGGGCCTCGTCCCACAGCTGCTCGCTGTCCAGCAGCAGCCCGTCGAGGTCGAAGACGACCGCGTCGACGGTCACGCCGGCACGAACGAGCCGCGGACGTAGCTCAGGCCCCGCCCCTCGTCGCCGAGCTCGATCGAGTCGACCGAGCCGACGAAGAACGTGTGGTCGCCGACGTCGTGCCGGGCGACGGTCGTGCACGCGAGCCATGCGAGCGCGCCCTCGACGAGCGGCTCCGGCAACGACGACTCGCGCAGCGGCACTGCGGTCCACGCGACGAGCGGCGGGAGCCCGCTGCGCGCGAAGTGCTGCGCCAGCCCGATCTGCTCCGCCGACAGGACGTTGACGGCGAACCGCCCGGCGTGGCTCAGCGGTGTGTAGATCGACGACTGGAGGCCGATCGAGATGCCGACCAGCGCCGGCTCGAGTGACAGCGAGACGAGCGAGCCGACCGTGATGCCGAACCGTTGCTCGTCGACGGCGACGGTGACCAGCGCCACACCCGCCGGGAAGCGGCGCATCGCCGCCCGCAGCTCGTCGCCCCCGGCCACGGCGCGATCATACGGTCGGTCAGAGCGTGAACGTGCCCTGCGCCAGCTGCGTGTCGGCCGTCACGCCCGACCCCAGCGACCCGTCGCCGCCGTACACGGGGTACACGACCCACCGGTACTCGCCGGGCGTGAGCGGCCGGCTCGCGGGCGCGCTCACGGCCGACAGGGCGAGCTGAGCGTCGTCCGTCCAGACCTCGCAGACCAGCGTCGGCGGGTCGCCGTCGTGGAAGAGGCCGACCCGGTAGTGCGTCGCCTGCCCGTCCGCAGTCCAGGTCAGGACCGGCAGATGCGCGGCGACGGGCGGGGTCACAGGCGTCGAGACCGCATGCCCGACCGTGAGGGCCAGCGGCTTGGCCGGCACGGCGTGCGGGTGCAGCGCCGGACGCCGGCGCGGCGCCGGCCGTGCGGCCGGGATGTGCCGAACGACGGCCGCCTGCGGGCGTACCGACGGCTCGCGGCGCGGCGGAGGGGACGTGGGGGCGTTCTTCACGGGCGCGGCGCGAACAGGGACCGCACGTTCCGCCCGCACCACTGTCGGCCGGGCGTCCTCAGCCGGAATGCGCACCGCCTGGTGGGACGTGCCCGGCCGGAGGACGACCGCCGCACCGGCGATCGCGCCGAGGCCGGCGAGCCCGCCCGCCACGAGGCGCAGCACAGGCCTGCCCGGGCGGCGCGGCTCGGGCAGCGCGTCCGCGACGAGAGCCGCGCGCAGGCGCCTGACGGGCTCCGACTCGCGGTGCCGCGCGATCGCGGCAAGGACGTCCGGCGCCGGAGGAAGGGCGGCGCGGGCGGCGCGCGCCAGGTCCTCGTCGATGAGTGCGAGCTCGGGGCTGAGCTCCCGCATATCCATCTCTTCGGCACCGGGCCGCCGGAGGATGAATCAGGGCACGGCGACCTTGAACACGTTGCCCTGCGCGGGCACGCCCGCATCGAGGCGCAGGAGCTCGGTGAGCGTGTGCTTGTAGGAGATCCCGAACCGCCGCTTGATCTCGTCCAGCGCCGGGTCGTTGGCGTAGAAGAACCGGTCGCCGTCCCGGAGCGCGGTGAATTGCCGCTTCCACATCGCGAGCTGGAGCTGGCCGAGCTCCGCCCCGGGGAGGTGCTGCTCGGCGAGCATTCCGACCAGGGCGTCCATGTGGTTGACGTCGCCGTACAGCGCGCGCAGCCGCGCTGCGAGCGTCGTCCGCCGGATGCCGAAGACCGCCTCGGCGCCGCTGCCCGGAACGATCGGGTTGCCCTGCGCATCGAGGAGCGAGGTGAAGTCGAGGATGGACGGGTCGTCGATCCGGGCGCCGAGCTCCGGGCTCGGCGGTTCGCCGGTCACGTCCTCGAACGTCGCCTTCGGCGGCAGCCCGTAGGCGGCGCGCAGCGCGTTGTACGGCGGGATGCCGTGGTCGCGGGCGCGCTCAAGGTCGGTGGCTCCGAGGTCGTCGACGCGGTTGAAGCACGCCGGGTTGATCGTCGTCGGCGCCTGGCAGACGGTCGGGTCCAGGGCCCCGGGCTTGGGGACGAGGAACAGGATCGAGCGCAGCGCGTTGTCGATCTGCTCGTCGTTGCGGTACTCGCGCTGCGCGCCCAGCCCGGCGAGCACCGGCTCGAGCCCGACGCGCTGGAGCAGGTCGGGATTGCCGAACGAGAGCCCGAGCGGGATCGAGAGCGAGACGAGCCCCTCGTGCGATTGCACGGTCACGCCTCCGGCGGCGAGCGAGGCGAGGGTCGACGGCGTCCAGGTGCCCGCCGGCTGGGTCTCGTCCAGCGATCCGTTGACCATGCTGTGCGCGCGGTAGCCGACGACCGCGAACTCATTCGACAGCGTGGCGTCGACGCCCGGGCGATAGCCGCGGTAGGGAGCGAGGCGGACGCCGAGCGCCGGCAGGAACCCGGTGTAGGTCACGTACTGCTCCTCGGCGCCCACGACGCGCCGCGCGATCTGGAAGCGGAGCTCGGCGGGCAGCGATGCCGGCAGTCGCGCCACGAGCCGGTTGTGCTCGCGCGCGAACAGCGTCTGCACCGCGGTGAGCGCGATGTTCTCGTTCGCCCGGACGTCGCCCGCCACGACCGCACTGGCGGGCGTGGCCGCGAGCGGCCCCTCGAGCTCCATCGGCGGCGCCGTCTCCGCGTCGCCGCGGGCGCCCGCGCGCGGGAGGTAACCGGACGGCGTCAGGAGCAGCCGCGGGCCGGAGCGCAGCCAGGCGAGCCGCGTCGAGGTGACGCCGTACACGTTGGACGCGTCGATGTAGCTGCTCAGGTTGTTGCGGTGCTCGCGCGGTGACGTGACTCCTGTTCCGGACGCCGGCGGCGTCCGCCAGAAGTCGATCTGGAGCAGGTCGTTGCGGAAGGCTTCGAGCGGGTCGCGCGGGTCGAAGGCGAGCGGCGCGATCCGTCGCGGGCGCTGGTCCTCGAGCCCGAAGTCGTGGTCGAGGAATTGGCCCCAGACCCAGCCCCACTCGGTCACGCCGTTCTCGGAGAAGAGGTTCTGGCCGCCGTCGTTGAAGACGCGGTTAGAGATCCGGCGCGCCGACGGCCCGTCCTCGACCGCCCCGATCCCGTCGGCGTAGCGCGCGGGCGCAACCCGCAAGTACTCGGTGCGTGCCTTGCCCCAGTCCGGGTGCGCGACGTTGTTGCCCGAGCCGTCGAGCGAGCGCACGGGCATGGAGAACGTGGCCGCCGATGCGGGCGCCGCCACGAGCAGGAGCAGACCGGCTACGACGAGCCGGGCGGGGATCATCCCCGGATTGTCGCGACTTTGCGCGCTACCCGCAGGTCGGGTCGCCGTACGCTCGGAGCTTCGTCTTCTGCTGCTCGGCGAAGGTCCTGTCGTACGCCCCGGGCGACGCGCCTTCCCAGTACATGTCCGGCTCGACGCCGGGCCCCATGATCGTGATCCGGTAGTGGCTCGACATGCCCGACGGGTGCGATCCGTGCGGGTAGAAGCCGTAGCAGAAGGTGCCGTGGCCCTTGTGCGTGACGAAGCTGTTCTCGCGCTTCCAGCCTTTGCCGTAAGCCGAGTCCCAGGTGTCCACGTATGCGATGCGGCCGAATGTGTCCGTGGGTTGCCCGTCGCGCGTCGTGCCGTAGCCGAAGATCGGCTTGCCCATGTACGTGAACTGGCCCCAGATCGTGTGGAACTTGCCGTAGGCCCAGCCGACGCCGACCTCGAAGACCGGAAGCGGGCCGGAGAAATGGGAGAGGCGCAGCTCGTACTGCCTCTGGAACAGGCTTCCGAGCATCCCGAAGTTGGGGAGCGCGCGCTGCCAGTTCTGGGCGACCCAGTACGAGCCGTCGGGGGCCTTGCAGGCGGCGATCACCCAGTGCAGCGCCGGCCCGTCGTACGTGCCGCAGCTGCCGTGGAACTGGCCGGCCTTGATGTGGAAGCTCCCGTAGCCGCCGGAGTAGTCCACCCTGAAGGCGACCTGCTTGCGGGCCGTCGTCGGCGCGATCGAGTTGACGGCGCCCCAGACGAGCGTGCGCTTCAGCTGCCCGTGATCCACGTAGGTCAGGAGCGCCTGGCCGTCGTTCGAGATGGAGAGCTTGACGTCGTTTGCGTTCCGGTCGATCAGCTGCGAGCCGGAGGCGGCCGCCGGCACGACGCCGACCACCATGGCGACGGCGCCGAGCGCCACCCACGCGCGGGACCCCATGCCGAGCACGGTAGGAAAATCGGCAAGAAACGCAAGACCCTTGAACGAACGTTCAGCGTCTTCTCAGCCGGCGTCGCCCGCGAGTTCCTCGACGAGCAGCGAGCAGGCGAAGGAGCGCCACGCGAGGTCGGCGTCGGCGAGCAGCTCGTCGGCCGTCGACTGAAGCATCTCGAGGTCGGGCACCGCGCCGGCCACGGCCGTGAGCCCGGTCGCCAGCGCCTCCCGGCGCTGCGACGAATCCAGATCGTTTGCGATCGACTCGACGGCCCGCCCGTCGAGATGCAGGTCGCGCTGCGGGTCGCCGCCGGCCGCGAGCAGCAGGATCGCGCGGCGCCGGGCGCCGTTCAGCTCCGGCTCCGGGATGGGCACGTCGGCGCCGGCGAGAAACGCGACCGCGATGCGCGCCTGCCCCTCATCGCCGAGGGCGGCTTCGACTTGCTCGAGGACGGCGTGATCTGTCACCGCCCCATTCTGCCCGGATCAGGCCGGCGCCGCGTGATCGACCGTGATCGCCTCGCTGCCGAACAGGTACCCGACGCTGACCATGACGACGCCGAGGCCGAGGTGGAGCCAGTCGTCGGCATTGTTGGCCGGGATCCAGTCGGCGCCGCCGAACAGCCCGAGCACGAACAGCGCGAGGTAGATGACGCCGCCTCCGAGCATGTAGACGCGCGAGCTGTCGAACGAGCGGGCCGCGAGCAGGCCGGCCACGCCGAAGAGCAGGTGCACGACGTTGTGCAGGATGCTCACCTGGAAGAGGCCGAAGAGCTTCGAGCCCGAGTCGCTCCCGGCGAAGCTCAGGTCGCTGTAGTGCGTCGTCAGCCCCGGGATGAAGCCGAGAATCCCGACGGCAAGGAAGACGACGGCAAAAACCAGCGTGAGGGTCTGCAGCGCAGAACGGTCGTTCCTCATGAAGCCTCCACGAATGGTCGTCTGGTCAACATTCGTCCAGTTATACGCCTACGGTCCGCGTTAGAACAGCGGTAGGGTCGGGGAAGGAGGGGAACGTGAGCCAGACCGAGCTGTCGGCACTCATCGAGCAGGGCGACGAGGAAGGTTGCGTCAACCTGACGGCCTTCAACGAGCTGATCGCCGCGCTCGACTACGACGAGGTCCAGGTCGAGTCCCTGTACCAGGAGCTCCACGAGCGCGGGATCGAGCTGCGCGACGACTGCGGGCGCGAGTCGGAGGCGCCCACGTACGTCAACGGCGACCTCGCGGCGGCGACGACCGACGCGCTCCAGCTCTTCCTCAACGAGGCGGCGCGCTACCCGCTGCTGACGGCGGCCGAGGAGGTCGAGCTCGCCAAGCGGGTCGAACGCGGCGACAAGGCGGCCAAGGACCGGATGATCAACTCGAACCTGCGCCTGGTCGTGTCGATCGCGAAGAAGTACCAGGGCCACGACCTGGCGCTTCTCGACCTGATCCAGGAGGGCATCCTCGGGCTGATCCGCGCCGTCGAGAAGTTCGACTGGCGCCTGGGCTACAAGTTCTCGACCTACGCGACCTGGTGGATCCGGCAGGCGGTGCAGCGCGGCGTCCAGAACAAGGCGCGCACGATCCGGATCCCGGTGCACATCGCCGAGCGCGAGCAGCGGATCGGGCGTGCCGAGCGCGAACTGCTCGCCAGGCTGGGCCGCCCGCCGACCGACGAGGAGATCGCCGCAGAGGCCAAGCTCTCGGTCAAGAAGTTCCGCGAGGTGCGCGATGCGGCGCGGGCGGTGACGAGCCTCGACCGCCCGATCGGCGCTGACAACGACGCGTCGTTCGGCGACCTGATCGCGGGCGAGGCGGCGAGCCCGGAGGACGAGGTGACCGTCAGCCTCGAGCAGTCGGCGCTCAAGCAGGCGGTCGCGGAGCTGCCGGACCGCGAGCGCGAGGTCGTGAAGTGGCGCTACGGGCTGAACGGCGACACCGACCCGCAGTCGCTCGAGGAGATCGGGCGGCGGCTGGGGCTGACCCGTGAGCGCGTGCGTCAAATCGAGGCGGTCGCGCTGAGGCGCCTTGCGCTGAACCGCGAGCTCAACGCACAGGCGGCGTAGCGGTTCGAAGCGGAGCGGGAGGGATTCGAACCCCCGGGCCCGCGTGAACGGGCCGGCTGCTTTCAAGGCAGCTGCATTCAGCCAGACTCTGCCACCGCTCCGAGCCGGTCGGCAGCACGAAGGGTGACAGAAGCCCCCGGATCACCCACAGGACCATCCGAATGGATGGTGCACCGCCCGTGCCGCGCGCGTCATGATGGGGCAGTGGGGCGTCACGCATGGCGTCGATGCGGCCGGCGAGATAGGGGGAAGTTGAGAACGTTTTTGGGGATTGTGGGGCTGGTCGCACTCGCTGCGCTCGGCTTTGCCGTGGCGGCCTACGCCGCCGGAGGCATCGGCGGGTACGGCGGTGGGTCCTCGACGACCACGCACTGCAACTACGGGTCGTGCACCACGACCGTCTACTGCACGAACTACTGCACGACGACGAAGTCGACGTCGACCTCGACGTCGACCTCGACGTCGACGAATTCGAGCACGACGACGCACTCGACGACGACGAACACGACGCCCTCGACCTCCACCGTCACCGTGACGGTGACGCAGCCGGCCACGACAACGGTGACGATCCCGTACAGGACGACGACCGTGACGTCGACGGTCACCTCACCGGTGACGACGACCGTCACCGCGCCGGGCTCGACGTCGACCGTGACGTCTCCGGGCTCGACGACCACCGTTACCTCGCCTGGCTCGACCTCGACGGTCACGCAGACGGTGACCTCGCCGTCGACGACGACCGTCACGGCGCCGGGCTCGACGACGACCGTCACGCAGACGGTGACCGCGCCCAATTCGACGACGACCGTGACGGTGCCGGTGACGACGACGACGACCGTCACGCAGACGGTCACGTCGACGTCGACTCAGACACAGACCGTCACGCAGCCGACCACGGTCACCGCGCCCGGGGCCACGTCGACGGTGACGCAGACGGTGACGGCGCCGCCCGTGACTCAGACGGTCACGCAGCCCGGCACGCCCGTGACGCAGACGGTCACGCAGGTCGGGGCGCCGCTACCGCCGGTCACGGTCACCGCGGCCGGGGCGACCACGACCAAGACGGTGACGGTCAAGGGGCCGACGGTCACGAAGACCGTGGGCGTCAAGTCGGCCAAGAAGGTCGTCAACAAGAAAAAGGTCAAAAAGGTCAAGAAGGCCAAGGCGAAGCCCTGCCGCCACGGCTACAAGCGCTACAACGGGCGCTGCATCCCGGCCGCGTACGGCAAGGGCTGATCCCCCGTTCGGGGGAGGCCGCGCCCACGGTCCTGGCCGACGGTCCGGGTATGGCGCGGATTCTGCTGCGTCTCCTCGCCTAGAAGTACACACTTCCCCCCGAAGGCGCCCTCCCTAGCGCCTTCGGTGGTTCTAGGGCTGTTTTTCCGGTCCCATGCGGGCCGGCGCGCCGAGGGAGACCAGGCACCCGGGCACGTCGATCCCGCCGGCCGCGTCCTGGAAGTTCTCCATGATCGCCAGCATCGCGCGGGCAGTGACGGCCGTCCCGTTGAGCGTGTGCACGGTCGCCGTCCCCTTCCCCGCGGGCCGGTAGCGGATCTCGAGCCGGTTTGCCTGGTAGTCGGTCGTGTTCGAGCACGAGGTGATCTCGCGGTAGCGCTCCTGCGACGGGAACCACGCCTCGATGTCGAACTTGCGCGCGGCCGGCGCGCCGAGGTCGCCGACGGCGATGTCGACGACGCGGTAGGGAATGCCGAGCTCGCCGACCAGCTCCTCCTCGATCGCGAGCAGGCGGTCGTGCTCGGCCTGCGAGTCCTCGGGGGCCGTGTAGACGTACATCTCGACCTTGTCGAACTGGTGCACGCGGAACATGCCGCGCGTGTCCTTCCCGGCCGCGCCCGCCTCGCGGCGGAAGTTCGTCGTGTAGCCGATGTAGCGCAGCGGGAGCTCGTCGAGGATCTCGCCCATGTGCAGCCCGGCGAGCGCCACCTCTGAGGTGCCGGTCAGATAGAGGCCGTCGCGCTCGTCGAGCCGGTACAGGTTCGACTCCTCGGTGGGGAGGAAGCCGGTGCCGTACATCGCCTGCTCGCGGACGAGCACCGGCGGGAGGACCGGCTCGAAGCCGCGCGCGGTCAGCCGCGTGATCGCCCAGCGGTAGAGCGCCAGCTCGAGGAGGGCGACGTCGCCGCGGCGGTAGGCGAAGCGCGCGCCGGAGAGCCGGGCGCCGCGCTCCATGTCGATCCACTCGTACGGCGCGGAGAGCTCGAGGTGGTCGCGCGGCTGAAAGTCGAACTGCGGGCGCTCGCCGACCTCGCGCAGGACGACGGCATCGTCCTCGCCGCCGTCGGGCGCCCGCTCGTCGGCGAGATTCGGGATCACCGCGAGGAGACGGTCGCGCTCCTCGGCGGCGTCCTGCTGCTCCTGCTCGAGGCGGGCGAGCTCCTCCTTGCTCGCGCGCAGCTCCTCGAGCTGCTCGGGCGTCGGCTTGCCCTTGATCTTCGCGGCGCCGCGCAGCTCGTCGATCCGCTGCTGCGGCGCGCGCCAGCGCGCGTCGGCCTCGAGGAGCCGGTCGAGCTCCCCGGCGGCGCCGCGGCGCGCGAGCGCGGCGCGGTAGCGCTCGGGGTCGGCCCGTGCGGCGCGGACGTCGATCACGGCCCTGGATCCTGGTTACTTGCCGGCGACGGACGAGACGTATGCGGCCACGTCGGCGATCTGCTGCGCGGTCAGCTTGCCCTTGAAGGCCGGCATCACGCCGCCGCCGACCGCGACCTGGTTGGCGACGATCGCCGCCGCCGGCTTCGCCTGGTCGAGGTTCGGGCCGACCGTGCCGGTCGCGCCCGGCGTCGTCGAGCGTGTGGCAGGCCGCGCAGTTGGTCGTGAAGACGGCCTTGCCGGCGGCCGCGTTGCCCGTTGCCGCCGCCGCCGCCGCCGGCCGTGGTGGTCGTGGTCGCCGGTGCATTGCCGACAACGGTGTTCGGCGTGGGCGTCGTGACGGTGCCCGAGCCGCAGGCAGCGAGCAGCAGCACGAGCGGCGCGAGGATTCCTGCGGCAACCGAGCGGCGCATGAGCCGCGCAACTCTATCGGAGCGCACGTCGCGTGCCTCCGTTGTCCGATCCGCCGGGGCTAGAATTTCAGCACCCTCTCAAGGAGCTCGATTCCCATGAAACGCAAGGCCTATGGACGCGACACCGGACTGACGCTGCGGCTGCTCTTCACCGGTGGCCTGCTCGGCCTCGTCTACGTCGTCTTCGCCGCCATCCTCATCTCGTTCATCGGCGGCAGCTTCATCGTCGGGCTCGTGATTGTCGCCGCCCTCGCCGTCTTCCAGTACTTCTCGTCCGCCAAGCTCGCGCTCCTCGCCTCCGGGGCGAAGATCGTCGAGCGCGACCAGGCGCCGGCGCTGCACGACATGATCGAGCGCCTGTGCGCCATGGCCGACCTGCCGAAGCCGAAGGTGGCGATCATCGACACGCCGGTGCCGAACGCGTTCGCGACGGGCCGCAACCCGAAGCACGCCGCCGTCGCCGTCACCACCGGCCTCTGGGAGACGCTGGAGCCGCAGGAGATCGAGGGCGTGCTCGCGCACGAGCTGTCGCACATCGGCAACCGCGACGTGCTGATCATGACGCTGGCGAGCTTCTTCGCGCTGCTCGCCGGACTGATCACCCGCTTCGCGATGTACGCGCGGGATCTTCGGCGGCGGCCGCCGCGACAACAACGGCCCGCCGGTCTGGCTGATCGTCCTGCTCGTCTCGGCGATCACCTACGCGCTCAGCTACATCCTCATCCGCGCCATCTCCCGCTACCGCGAGTACGCGGCAGACCGGGGCTCGGCGCTGATCACGGGCGCGCCCGAGCACCTGATGAGCGCGCTCCAGAAGATCTCCGGCAACATCGCGCGGATCCCGCGAGCGCGACCTGCGCGAGGTGGCGTCGATGAACGCCTTCTTCATCATCCCGGCCGGGGTCAAGAAGGGCGCCGGCGAGCTGTTCGCGACGCACCCGCCGCTCGAGAAGCGCCTCGCGGCGCTGGCCGAGATCGCCCGGGAGATGGGCCGCCCCGTGAATCTGTAGGTGGGCCTTCGCGACGTTCTCTTCGGCCGGAAGAAGCTGAAGCCGGCGCAGTCCGACCGCATCTTCGCCCTCTCGACCGCGGCGGTCACGCTCGACACCGAGCTCGGCCTGCAGCCCGCAGGCGTGGCCGCCGTGGTCTTCAAGCCGCTGTCCGCCGGCGAGTTCGTGCGGGCCGAGAACGAGCTGCAGGAGCTGCTCGACGTCGCCGCACGCGACTCGCAGTCGAAGGTCGACCGCAAGACCGACGACCTCGGCTACGAGTGGATCATCGTCCGCGACGACGAGCTCGAGGATCTCGTCACGACCGTGCACCTCATCGACTCGCAGCTGAAGGAGCGCGGGTTCGACGAGCAGCTGCTCGCCGCCGTCTTCCGCTTCAAGGGCTACGAGCACCCGGTCTACTGGATCTACGGGTACAAGCGCGGCGCGTTCTGGCCGTTCGTGCCGACCGGGACGGACAAGGAGCGCGACAACGCCAAGGAGCTCGAGCTCAAGGCGCAGCTCGAGAAGGAGCTCCCGATCGAGCCCGAGATCGCGCGCTGGTTCGGCCTGTTCGACGCGCCGGTGTAGGGGCTGTCCCCGAAGGGGGCTGTCCCCCGTGCTTGCCCTGGCATTGCCCAGCGCAGGCCGAAACGGTTAGCGAAAGACCGAGATATCGCCTGAACACTGGGACAGCCCCCTTCGGGGACAGCCCCGTCTCAGCCCGACGCGACCGGGAGGTCCGGGATCAGCCCTTCCTCCGTGAAGAGCTCGCGCGCTTCGTCCAGCGTCAGGTCGGTCGGCGGGATGACGAGGTCGGACGCGCCGAGGTAGTCGTCCGGGAGGCGTGAGCCCTCGGCCTCGACGAGCTCCGCCATCTGCGTCAGCAGGGCGCGGAGCCCCTCCTCGTCATTTCGCTCCAGCGCCCCGGAGGCCTGGTCGTCCAGCGCGTTGAGGCGACCGAGCAGCTCGTCGGAGATCTCGAACTGGCCCTCGCCGCCCATGATCCGGGCGATCACTGGCTTGCCTCCGGCTGCGAGTCGGCCGGTGCCGTCTCGGAGCCGCTCGGCAGCGCGGCGGCCTCGGAGCCGCCGCCGACCTCGGACTTCATCTGCGCCAGCTCCGACTCGACCTGCGACTGCGATGCCACCTGCGCCAGCTCACGGTCGAGCTGCGACTGGCCGGGCGACGTGAAGTCGTCGAGCGTTCCGGAGGAGATGAGCTCGTCCATCGCGCCCGCTCGCGCCTGCATCTGCTCGGTCTTGTCCTGGGCGCGCTGGATCGCGAGCCCCGTGTCGGCCATCTGCTCGCCGATGCCGGTCGCGGCCTCGCCGATCCGCACCTGCGCCTCGGCGGCCGAGTACTGCGCCTTGATGACCTCCTTCTGCGACCGGAAGGCCTCGATCTTGGCGGACAGCTGCTTCTCGCTCGCGACGAGCTTCTCCTGCTGCTGCTCGAGCTGGGCGATCTGCCCGTCGAGCCCCTGGAGCTGCTGCTGGATGCCGCTCTTGCGCTCGAGCGCCTGGCGGGCGAGGTCCTCGCGGCCGGCGGCCAGTGCCTGCCGGGCCTGTCCGTCCAGCTTGACCATGCTGTCCTGCAGCTGCGTCTCCTGCAGCTGGAGCCGCTTCTTCGCCGTGACCACGTCGGCGATGCCGCGCTTCACGTTCTGCAGCAGCTCGAGCTGCTTCTCGTACGAGTAGTCGAGCGTCTCGCCGGGATCCTCGGCCCGGTCGAGCAGCTTCGAGAACTTCGCCTTGATGACCAGCCCTGCCCGGGACATCAACCCCGCCATGCAGCCTCCTTCAGTCGCTCGATGGGTAGCGTACTCGCGCGTTGCTGATCGAACGGAGCATGCACCCGCGCTACCTCTCGAACGCCTACGTCGTGGCGGACACCGAGGGCGGCGACGCGCTGTTCGTCGACTCCGGCGCGCCTATCGAGCCGCTGCTCGCGGCCGTCGAGCGCTGGGGCGTCACGCCGCGCCACGTCCTGCGCACGCACGGCCACGGCGACCACGTCGAGCACGAGGACGAGCTCGTGCGGCGCTTCGGCATCGACGTCGTGACCGGCCCGGCCGAAGCGGGCGGCCTGCGCGTCGAGGCGCGCGCGACGCCGGGCCACGCGGACGATCACCTCGTCTTCGTCGTCAACGGCAAGCTGCTCTTCTCCGGCGACCTGCTCTTCAAGGACGCGGTCGGCGGCGGCGACGCGGCGACCGTGCGCCGGTCGGTCATGGACGTGATGACGCTGCCGCCCGAAACGCGCGTGCTGCCCGGCCACACCGACGAGACGACGATCGGCCGCGAGGCCGAGCACAACCCGTTCGTGCTCGTCTGGAGCGGGAGGGAGGAGCCGCTCAACGAGCCGTGCCGGGTGATGGGCGAGCCGGCGACGCTGCTCGTCTGGTCGCCCGACTACGACGGCAACGGCAAGGCGCTCGTCAGGCTCGAGGACGGGGTCGAGCGCATCGTCGGCGGATCGCGCGTGGAGCGCGGTCAAGCGACGTGATCGGCCCGCTCGTCGCGGCGGCGTTCGCGCTCGCCGCGCCGGCCCCGAACCCGACCGTCGTCGCGAAGTCGTTCGCCGCGGCGCTCACGGACCCGTTCGGGGGCGGCAGTCTCTACTGGCGCGCGCCCGAGTGGACGACGTTCCGGCCGGCGCCGAAGGGCGGCGCCACGCCGTTCGTCCAGCGGCGCAGCGTGCAGTACTTCGGGCCGCCGGCGAACAGCGTTGTCCGCGAACGCGTATGCCGCGCTCCCCGACGCGTTCTCGGAGCTGTGGGCGCGCACGCAGTACCCGGCGATCATCCTGCTCGGCCGCGCCCGGGGTGGGACGGCGAAGCTGACGGCGACGCGGGTCGGCGGGCGCGCGGCGCTCCAGGGGACGATCGCGCTCGCGCCGAACGAGTGCGCCGGGCTGAAGCGCGGCACCGAGACCGTCGCGCTCGACAAATCGACGCTGCTTCCGCTGCGCATCACGCAGCGGCGCGCGACGACCCAGACGACCTCGATCGAGTACCGGGCGATCAACACGCCCATCCCGCAGGCGATCTTCTCGGCCCCTGCGGTCGGCCGCCGGCCGACGCGCCTGAACCAGGGCTTCGTGCGCGCGACGCCCGCGATCGCGGACAAGCGCGTTCCGTATGCGGCGGCGCTCCCGACCGCTCTGCCGACCGGGTTCACGCTGTCTGCCTCCGGCTGGGCGCCGCGCTCGGCGCGCACCGGCCCCGAGGCATCGAACCCGCGCTACCTGTCGCTCTTCGGGGCCGTCTACCGGCGCGGTTGGGAGCGCGTCGACGTGACCGAGCGGCTGGCGGGCGCAAAGGGCTGGCTCGGCGACCCCTTTGGGTTCGAGTGCGGGGCGGAGACGACCTCGACCGTCGACGTGAACGGCGCGAAGGCGACGTTCGGCCAGGGCGGTGAGATCATCCCGCACCTGTTCTGGCGCTCGGGCGGTGTTCTCTACACGGTCAGCGGCCCGTTCCCCGCGGCGACGCTCGCCGCGATTGCCAGTTCCCTGAAGCCCGTAGGAGGTTGAGAGATGGCGTTCGTCGTCCCGGAGGAGATCGAGCGGTACGCGGAGGAGCACACGACGCCGCGGGACACAGCTGCTTGCCCAGCTGTGGACCGAGACGCATGAGACGCTCGCGGCGCCTCAGATGCTCACCGGCCCGATCGAGGGCCGTTTCCTCGAGCTGCTCGTCTACGCGTCGGGCGCGCGGCGGATCCTCGAGCTCGGCACCTTCTCCGGCTACTCGTCGATCTCGATGGCGGCCGCACTGGTCGCCAGGCGGGCACATCGACACGTGCGAGATCGACGAGACGCACGCCGCTGTCGCGCGCCGCTATATCGAGCAGGCGGGCCTCGCCGACCGGATCACCGTGAACATGGGCCCGGGGCTCGACACGATCGAGCGGCTCGGCGGCGAGTGGGATCTCGTCTTCATCGACGCCGACAAGCCGAACTACCTGAACTACTACGAGGCGGTCGTGCCGCGCCTCACGGAGCGCGGGATCATCGTCGCCGACAACACGCTCTGGAGCGGGAAGGTCCTCGACGAGGACGACGACTCGGAGAGCACCGTCGCGATCCGGGAGTTCAACGACCGCGTGGTGAACGACGGTCGCGTCGTCTGCGTGCAGCTGACGATCCGCGACGGCGTCACGCTCATCCGGCGCGCGTGAACCGCACCGCGGGCGCGAGCCCGGGTTCGTAGAGCGCCGCGAGCCCCGTCCCTTCGGCGCGCAGCTCCTCCGCGGCCGCGCGGGGCAGGCGCTCGAACGGCTCGACGACAAGCGTGATCTTCCGCGCGCTCGGCTCGACCCGCCAGGTGCCGGCGACGGTCCCGTCGACGAGAAACGTCGAGACCGACTGCGGGTTGCGGACGTGGAAGATCCGCTCGCGGTACTGCTCCGGGAGGATCTGCGTGCGGCGCGCATGCGCGAGCAGGGTCGCGTCCCAGGTCGGCAGGAACCGGGCCGGCGCCGGCACGTCGCCGGGGAGCGGGGCGCGGGGGAGGTCGACGAGCGGCTTGCCGCCCTCGTCGCGGAACGTGCGCAGGTCGAGCCGCTCGGCCGTCTCGCGCATGCGCGCGGGCGGGACGCCGGCCCAGCTCGCAGCGTCTGCGGGGCGCGCCGGGCCGAACGCGGCGAGGTAGCGCCGGAGCAGGTGCTCGATGCCCTCTTCCTCGGTCGGCGTCTCGGGCCGGATCCAGTCGGCGGCGAGCCGGAACAGGTCGGCGCGGCGCCGCTCCCAGGTACCGGAGGGCGGCTCGCGGATCAGCTCGACCCAGGCGCCGGCCCACACGCTCTGCCCGTGCGCGTCGAGGATCTGCTGGAGCTCGTCGCGCCGGACGGTGCGGCCGGCGAGCGCCGCACGGAGACCCTCGCGCGCGGCGGCCAGCTCGTCCGCGGTCTGCCCGCGCCCCCAGGTGCGCAGCCAGTGCGCCTCGCGCGACGGCCCGACGCCGGCCGAGAACAGCCAGTAGTCCCGCGGTGAGACGAGGTGGATGGTCGAGCGCATGAGCGTCCCCTGGACGGCGCGCTTGCGCTCGAGCGCGCGGGTCAGGTCGTCGCGCGCGAATCCGTCGAGGTTCGTCCAGAGCCGGACGTACGACGAGGGCGCGTACTGGGCCTGGATGCCGCCGATGCGCTCGAGCGCGCGGCCGATCGGCAGGCGGGCGCGTTCGAGCAGCAGCTGGCGTGCGAGGAGGGCGCGGTTGAGCTCGCGCTGGGTGAGCGTGCGCTCGGGCATCGGGTCAGCTAAGCGGAAGGAGACCGCGCGCGCATGCGGCTACAATGCGGGCCTCGCGGGGCTATAGCTCAGCTGGGAGAGCGCCTGGATCGCACCCAGGAGGTCGTCGGTTCGAGTCCGACTAGCTCCATCGCCGTTGCAGGAAATACAACGATGTGCCTGCCCAGGGGCGCTCTTCGGTAGTCCGCTCGCCTGAGCAGCAAATCGTTCTAACTCAAACTCTTCGTCCGCGTCGGTCACCTTTACGGAGACGCAGCTCCGCCGCCCGTCTGGAGCTGCGTCGTCGGGGATACTCGGAGCGTGCCGAGGGACCTGCCCACCGGGACGGTGACGTTCCTGTTCACTGACATCGAGGGCTCCACCCGCCTCCTGCGGCAGCTCGGGCCTGACGGCTACGCGGAGGCGCTCGCCGAGCACCGCGGCGTCCTGCGGGATGTGTTCGCCGCCGAGGGGGGTGTGGAGGTCGACACCCAGGGGGATGCGCTCTTCGTCGCTTTCCCGACCGCCGCTGGGGCCGTCACCGCTGCGGCCTCGGGGCAGCGCGCGCTCGCGCCGGGGCCGATCACGGTGCGAATGGGTCTGCACACCGGCACACCCACCATGGGTTCAGAGGGCTACGTCGGGATCGACGTCCACCGCGGCGCGCGGGTCGCCGCACTCGCCCACGGCGGCCAGGTGATCGTCTCCGCCACGGCGGCGGCGCTCCTCGGTGATGAGCCGCTGCGGGATCTCGGACGCCATCGCCTCAAGGACTTCGACGCCCCCGCCCAGCTGTTTCAGCTCGGCACCTCGGAGTTCCCACCGCTGCGAACGCCGGGCGCTGTCGATCTCCCGACTCCGGCCACTCACTTCCTCGGACGTGAGCGCGAGCTTTTCGAGGCCGCCGCGCTGTGGCTCGACCGCGAGCCGCGCGTGCTCACGATCATCGGTCCGGGCGGCACGGGCAAGACGCGATTCTCGCTAGAGCTCGCCCGGTTCCTGGCCGAAGAGGCGGACGGTGGCACGGTGTTCGTAGCTCTCGCCCCCGTTCGCGACCCAGCATTGGTCGTGCCCCTGATTGCCGCGCGCCTGGGCGCCTCCGGCGACGATGCAGCCGCGATCGCGACGCGGATCGGCGAGAAGCCGGCCCACGTCGTCCTCGACAACCTGGAGCAGCTCCTGCCCGACGCAGCCCGGCCGCTCGCCGAGCTACTTGCTGCCGCCCCGGCTCTTCGGATCGTGGCGACGAGCCGTGAGCCGCTGCGGATAGCCGGTGAGTCCGAGTTCGATCTGCCGCCGATGGACGAGGGCGACGCCGTCGCGCTGTTCATCGAACGGGCGCAGGCTGTCCGCGCCGACGTCGGTGACTCGCCCGCCGTGCACGAGCTGACCCGCCGCTTGGACGGGCTCCCGCTCGCGATCGAGCTCGCCGCGGCGCGGGTCAAGCTGCTCGGCCCCGAGCAGCTGCTCGAGCACATCGCGCAGCGGCTCGACCTGCTCAAGGGCGGCCGCGACGCCGACGAGCGCCACGCAACGCTGCGCGCCACCATCGGCTGGAGCTACGACCTCCTCGACGACGACGAACGGCAGCTCTTCGCCCGGCTCGCAGTATTCCGCGGCGGCTGCACCCTCGACGCGGCCGAAGCGGTCTGTGACGCAGACCTCGACACACTGGCGTCGCTGCTCGACAAGAGCCTCGTCCGCCGCCGCACCGCTGCGAACGGGGAGGAGCGCTTCTGGATGCTCGAGACGATCCGCGAGTTCGCACGGGAGCACCTTGAGGCCTCGGGTGAGGAGGATGCCTTGCGGCGGCTGCAGACCGAGTGGTTGCTCGGGCTCGCCGATCGCGCGGGCACCCGCGGAACTGTCGGTATCGCCGGCAAGTGGGACGTCGAGCTCGTCGCGCCCGAGATCGACAACGTGCGCGCTCTGCTCGATTGGGCGGCCGAACACGACCCCGAGTGTGGTCTCGCCCTGGCCGCGTCGCTGGAGGGGTTCTGGCTCGTTCGTGAGCCGATCGAGGGCGCGTCACGTCTCGAACCACTGCTCGCACGGACCCAGGACGCCGAGCCGGAGCTTCGCGCCCACGCCTTGCGGGCACTCGGCGGTGCGCTCCAGCTCTCCGGCGAACCCGAACGCGCCGCGCCCTGCTACCAGCACAGCCTCGAGCTCTTCATCGCGAGCGGAGACGAGGCCCAGACGGCGAACCTCCGCTACCGCGTCGCTGCAAACATGGTGGACAGGGGCGAGACGCCCGCCGCCTGGCCGCTGCTCGAGGAATCACTCCGTACGTTCCGGCAGCTCGGCCTCCGTCGCGGCGAAGCCCAGGCACTCGGATACCTCTCGGAGAAGGCGTACGGAGAGGGCGATCTGGCGCTCGCGATCGAGCGCTCGCTCGAGAGCGCCGAAATCGCCCACGAGTTGGGCTGGGAGTGGTGGGAGGCAGGCCAGCTCCGGAGGGCAGCAACGTTCGAGCGCGAGCGCGGCACCCTCGATGCTGCGGAGGATCATGCCCTCAGGTCGCTCGAGCTCTCTCTCGGCCTTGGCGACCGGCGGCGCGTGGTGTTCGTTGTCGCCGAGTTAGCGATTCTCGCCGTGGAGCGCGGGGACGCCGAGCGGGCCGGGCGTCTCTGGGGCGCTGTCGAGAGCGAAGTGAGCTCTGCACCGGTCGCCGAGTGGGAGCGCTACCACGAGGAGCTCGAAAGCCTCGTCCTGCGCGCAGACGGCCCTGCGTTCAGTGAAGCGCGTGCAGAGGGCAGCCTGATGTCGATAGTCGAGGCTGCCGGCCTGGTCCCGGCCGGCTAGCCGGTTAGGAGTTCTCGGAGGGGGCGCGGAAGGTTTGAAAGCTGTCCCGTTAGGTCCATCGTCGAACCCTGCAAGCGCGGGGGTTGTGGCTTCGAAGCGGAGCGTCCTCGTCGAGCACCCGGGCCTATCTGGGAGCTGTCGAAGTGCCGGGAAGGCCGAGCAAAGCCCGGCCTCCCCGGGTGGAAACATGCAGGCTGGATAGGGCGTTCAGTCGGGGCTGAGCGGCGGTCCGAGCAGCGTCATGTCGTACTTCTCGAAGATCGCGGCGATTGCCGTCCGGTCGGCGGTGCCGTTCCGGGTCGCCGGGCCGAGCTCTTCGTAGAACTTGTGGCCGCCGCCGGGGGTGTAGACGACGATGACCTCGCCCGGCTCGTCGGTCAGGTTGAGGAACGCGTGCGGGACCCTGAGGGGAGATAGGCGAAGCCGCCCTCCTCGATGTGGAACGTCTCGTCGCCGATCTGGATCTTGTAGCGGCCCTTCAGAGCGTGGATCGTCTCCTCCTGCTTGTGGTGGACATGCAGCGGCGGGCCGCCTTCGGCGCGACCTCGACGATGAAGTAGTCGAAGGCGCCACCGGTGTCCTCACCGGTGACCTTGAAGATGAGGTCACGTCCGGGGCCGGACTGGAGCCGAAGCCCATCGTTTGGGGCGAGAACGGTGTATGGGAGCGTCGTCATGTTCATCTCCTGTCTCGGCCCGCCGGTGTGTGAGCGGGCGCGCGTGGCTGGGGGTGCTGGTCAGTGGCCGGGAGGCGGGCCTGGGGGGCCGAGGATCTCGAACCCGTTTCGCAGGGCGATCGCCGCGAGCCTCGCCATGTCCGGCGGGCCCTCCATCGGCGGGGGGAGGACGCGCTCGGGAGCGGGCTCACCGACTTCGCGCTGGAATCCCTCGAACTGCATCGGCGCGAAGCCGACCAGCACTTTCGCTCCGCCTGCCTCGGCGTAGAAGGTGTGCGGCACCCCTTTGGGGCCGAACGCGAACCCGCCGGCCTTCAAGGAGAGGCGGGTGTCGGCGACCCAGACGGTGAGCTCGCCCTCGAGGACGTAGAACCACTCGTCCTCCTCGGCATGAACGTGCCAGGGAGGGCCGACGCCCTCGGGCACGACGACCTCGACCAGCCCGTACTGGCCGTCCGTGTCGTCGCGGCCGATCTTGATCGTTTGCAGCATGTCGAGGAGCCAGATCGCCTCGCCCTCGTCGGCTGCGAGTCCGTATCCGAGCTTTGCTCGCTCGCGGAGCGATGGTGGTCATCGTCACTTCCTTTCCTCGCTCGTCTGATATGATGTGCAACCGTCTATAGGAGAACAGTTGCAAAGCGAACTATCTCAGAAGGAACCATCCTTGTCAAGCCCCTCGCCCGAGCGCCTGCGCGCCTGGCGGCTCTTCTTCGAAAGCGCGCTCGCGCTCCTCGACGTGCTCGACACAGAGCTCGAACACGGCGGCCGGCATCCCGCATGCGCTGGTACGACGTCCTCGTCCAACTCGAGGAATCACCCGACGGCATCCCGATGAACGCGCTCGCCGACCGGATCCTCTACAGCAAGAGCGGCTTCACCCGCGTCATCGACCGCATGGAAGAAGCCGGGCTCGTCCGCCGCCTCCGCCCCCAACACGACCGACGCACGATCCTCATCGTCCTCACCGACAAGGGCACCGCAAACGATGGAACACGCCCGCCGCTACCACCGCGACGGAATCGAACGCCACTTCTCCCAGCACCTCACCCGACGCCGACATCAAGGCCCTCACCCGCGCCCTCGAAAAGATCAGCACCCACGCCCGCCCACTCCGCCCCGGACGCATCCGCAGCTAAACACCAACCCAGGCCAGTGCGATCGATCCGATCTGCATGCCTCAGGCCCGACTCGCGCTACTGGATCGGCGGTGGGAGGGGCGGCCGTGCTTGCCTGATCAGGCGGGCGTCGTGCTACCACAGGTGCCTGTCGCCTCACGAGCGCGCCCTGGCTGCCACAACCGCGTCACCGACGGTCCCGGCCGGCGCCGGTCTCACGACGGTAGGCGTCGACGGCGGCCTCGAGCGTCGGGAAGAAGTGCGCCGGATCGATTGTTCGAGTGAGCTCGTAGCGCTCGATCTTGCGGCGAACCGGATCCTTCATCTCGGCGAAGACGAGCGACGTGCCCTTGGCGTTGAGTGCCTCGTCGAGGTCCTCGAGCATGTCCGCTGCCGTCGTGTCGACATCGGTGATCGGCTCGGCCGCGACGAGGATCCAGGCCGGCGGGGGGTCGACCGAGGCGAGACGACGGACCTGCTCCCGGAATGTCCGTGCGTTGGCGAAGAAGAGCGGCGCGTCGAAGCGAAGGATCACCAGTCCCGGGAGCAGCTCGGCGTCGGGGTAGCTCTTCACGTCGTGATAGCCGGGGAGGCCGGCGACACGACCCAGCACCGTCTGGTATGGCCACCAGGAACGTCGGAATGCCACACCGACGGACACGGCAACGGCGATGGCGATCCCGTAGAGCACTCCGAACAGCACGACCCCGAGGAACGCAGCGATCGAGACACCGAACTCCGTGCGGCGCTGATGCCAGAGCCGCGCCGTGCCGCCAATATCGGCCAGCGAGAGGGAAGCGGCGATGACGACCGCCGCGAGCGTCGGCTGAGGCAGATTCCGCAGCAGGCCAGGAACGAGGACGAGCATCAGCGTGATGGCCGCTGCGCCGACCAGACCGGTCACCTGAGTCTTCGCGCCCGCCTGCTCCGCGACAGCCGTCCGCGAGCCACTCGTGCTCACCGGGAATCCCTGGAAGAACCCGGCCGCGATGTTGGCAGCCCCGATGCCGATCATCTCCTGGTCGCCGTCGATCTCCTGCCCGGTCCGGTCCGCGAACGCGGACGCCGTCGCGATCGTGTCGGCGAGCGCCACGAGCGCGATCCCCACCGCTCCTGCGAACAGGAGCGGCAGATCGTGAGACCCCCACGCGAGGGACCGTGAACGGCGGGAACCCCTGCGGCAGGGTCCCCACGAGCTGCACCCCGTGCGCCGCCAGGTCGAACAGGCTCGCGGCGGCGATCGACAGCACCACAGCCAGGAGCACGCCTGGGATCTTCGGAAGCACTCGCCCAAACACGACGATCGCCGCGAGTCCGAAGATGCCGACCGCGAGCGCGGCTGCCACCGTCTCGTGGTTGGCGACGCCCTTGACGAAGCCCCTCAACTCGGGGATGAACCCGTCGGCGTCGACCGAGAATCCGAACAGCTTCGGGAGCTGGCCGACGAGGATCGTCAGAGCGAGCCCGTTCATGTAGCCGATCATCGTCGGCTTCGAGAGCAGGTCGGCGACGAAGCCGAGCCTGGTGACTCCGCCGAGGACCATGATCGCTCCGACCATGAGGCCGAGCACCGAGGCGAGCGCCACGGCACGAGCCGGATCGCCCTGAGCTACGACTAGCGGCAGGATCGTCGCCGCGATCATCGGCCCGAGCGACGAGTCCGGACCGAGCACGAGGATCTTCGACGGGCCGAAGGCTGCGTACCCGACGAGGCAGAGGATCGACGTGTACAGGCCGGTGATCGGCGGGAGCCCGGCCAACTCCGCATACGCCATGCCTTGCGGCACCAGGAGGGTGGCCAACACCAACCCCGCCACGACATCCTTCGTCAGCCAGGCGGCCCGATACGAGGAGAGCATCTGTATCCCGGGAACCGCGGGGACCCTGCGTCGCTCGGGCGGTGTCGAGCCTACGGCGATTGCTCGTCTCCCGACTCAGCCCCGGCCGGACCAGATGGTCGCGGGTGCACATCGCGCTCGCCCGTCCACCGTTGCGTGGCGGCGAATGTCACCAGGGTGACGCCGATGCCGAGGAGTGATCCGGCGGTCACGTCCGTGAGCCAGTGGACCTGAAGGTAGGTTCGGCTCCAGGCCATGCCGACGATCCCGACGGCGGCGATCGTCCACCAGAGCCGGCGGCGTGGCCCCGGCACGGTGAACAAGACGACGAGGGCGACACAGGTTGCCCCGGCGTAGGCGGCATGCCCCGAGGGGAAGGAGGCGCCCGAGGGGTGGATGAGCCCGCCAGGCGGGCGGGGACGGTCGACATGTGCTTTGAGCAGCGTCGAGAGCAGGGGTGTCAGGGCTTCGGTGGCGGCGAACGCGAGCAGGGCGAGCCATCGCCGCGCGACGAGGAGAACCACTCCGATCACTGCGATCGAGAGCGCCCGCCCGAGGCCGCGGCCGAGCCAGTTGAAGACGAGCGCGAGGTGCTCGAGTGCCGGCGTGGAGATGTCCTGCATCGCCTCCGCCCAGCTGCGCTCGAGGGCGAGCGGCTCGGCGGGTACCAGAGCCGCCGTGAGCCCGACGAGCGCGAGCAGGGCGGCTCCGATCAACAGCACGCGCTCGGGATGCACGAAGAACTGCTCGCTTCCGAGCCCAGTCCTCCACCCTGAGGTTGCCGATGGTGGCAGTGGACGCCTCGCGTTGGTCGCGGCCACGCTCAGCCGCGCGTGGTCGCGATCTCCCAGAACTCGCGCAGCGACGAGGCGCTGAGAGTCGGCCGCAGCGCCGCCGGCGAGAGCCCGGTCACGCTAGGCGGGAGCCGGACGCGCAGCGCCGCCGGTGTGATCGTGAAGCGGAGCGGAGGCTCGAGGACGACCGCTTCGCCGTCGATGCCCGCCGCGACGGCCGAGCCGGACTCGACCTGGAAACGGTCGGCCGACCACTCGGTCCAGCCCTCGAATCGGCGGACCTGCCGCGACGCCTCGAGCGAGACGAGTTTCGCGGCCGCCGTCGCCCCTCTGATCTCGATTGCGACGATGCCGAGTTGCCCGGTATCCATCCGCGGCCGGGAGCCGGACCCGACCAATGCATCCAGCACGTAGGGGTTGTTCGAGACGAGCAGCAGCTGGGCTGAGCGCTCCCCGCCACCATCCGGCCCGGCGAAGCGGAGGTCGAAGGGCTTCGCGCGCGGCCCGAGCAGCTCGGGCAGCATCTTCTGCACCGTCTCCCGCTTGGCGTCACGGTACGCCTCCGACTGAACGATCTCCGCATAGATCCCGAGTGAGACGTTGTTCACGAAGACCCGCTCGTTCACGAACGCGAGATCGATCGTGCGCTCTGTCCCGGACGTGAACGCATCGAGCGCGCCGACGACGTCACCGCGATCGAGTCCGAGATCCAACGCAAGATGGTTCCGCGTTCCGGCAGGCACGCACACGAACGCGACGCCGCGCTCCATCGCGATCTGAGCGACAAGAGCCTGCGAGCCGTCGCCGCCCGCCATGCCGATCACCTCGGCCGAGCGGGCAGCCTCATGCGCAAGCGCCGAGAGATCGTCGCCCGGACGAAGCAGCACCGGCTCGATACCACGCCGTTCCGCCTCCGCGACGAGCTCGAAGCGCTCGACCTTGCCACCGCCCGACCGCGGATTCATCAAGAGCACGGCCCTCCCCGCGGCTGCCCGGGAGCGAGAGCCGTTGACGCGCGATGGAGCGGGAGGCGGTTCCCGATACCTCGACCACCGGAGTGCCCTGCGGGTGGCAACGGTGAAGACAACACCTGCGGCAACCACGACGACGAGCTCATCGACCGCGCCGCGCACGACCATCAGCACCGCGCCGGCGACCAACGCAGCCACCGCGAGCCCTGCAGCAACCGAACGGACCGCTCCGAGACGCGTCAGAGCGACCCAACCGAGTGCAGCCGCGATGCCAAGCGCCACGAGCACGAGCAGGAGGGTCACGACGTTCGCCAGCAACAGCGCGACGAGCGCAAGAACCAGGCCGACGGCAGCCAGGAGCGCACACCACGCCCAGGCACGCGCCCGCAAGCGATCCCGACCAGACGACCTAGGCTTCACGACCTTGAACACCTCCGACGGGCTCGGGGCGCCGATGCCCTCGGAGCCATTCTCCCAGCTACCGACGAGGTGAGCCCGCTCGCCCGCGAGATCAGCGTGTCGCACTCACGCCTGGCGCAGCGACCGCTCAGCCGATGCGTGCTACCAACGGTGCTACCAAACGGAGGTGCGCGTCCATTTGCGAGGGCGACTTAGCCGGTCGGCGTCACAGCGCCGCGAGTGACTCGGGCAGGACCTGGCCGCCGTCGACCACGATCGTCTGCCCGGTGATGTACGCCGCTTCCTCTGTGGCGAGGAAGAGACAGGCGTTACCCACGTCCTCGGAGCTGCCAAGGCGGCCGGCCGGGATGGAGGCGGTCATCTGGGCGAGGGTCTCATCGCCAAGCTCGGCGAGTCCCTCTGTCTCGATGCTGCCCGGAAGGATGGCGTTCACCGTGATCCCCTTCGGTGACAGCTCGATCGCGGCCGTGCGCATGAATCCGAGCTGCGCCGCCTTGGTCGCACCGTAGTGCGACCAGCCGGGGGCGCCGGTGATCGGTCCCGTGATCGACGAGGTGAGAACGACGCGCCCGCGGCCGGAGCGCTCCAGGGCCGGCGTGCAGGCGCGCACCATCAGGATGCAACCCTTCACGTTCGTTGCAAGGATCGCGTCGATGTCCGCCTCGGTCATGTCTTCGATACGGGCGCTCGGGTAGACGCCGGCGTTCGCACAGAGGACGTCCAGGCCCCCGTACCGGGCGACCGTCTCGGAGACGACCCGCTCGCAGTCAGAGGCGAGCCCGACGTCTCCGCGCACGAACGAGATCGAGCCGGACAGCCCGGAGGCCTCGCCCAGCACCGCCTCACCGGCGCTCCTGTCTCGGCCGGAAACGACGACGTTCGCGCCCGCCCGCGCGAACACACGGGCAATGCCCCCTGCCGATTCCTTTGGTGCCTCCGGTCACGAGGACGGAGCGACCGGCAATCGAAGTGAACATGGTGGCCCTCCTGCAGGAGTGATTCAGGTGGTCTCGGATCATGACGAACGTCCGGAGCTCGCACCTGTTCGGTACGCCTGTCGGTTGGAACGTCAGGACCTGGCCATCAGGGCCAAGACATCCTGGGAAAGATTTGAAAGCCGTCCGGTTAGATCCATGGCTCTCGGAAGCGCAAACGGCCCCCTCCGAGGGGCCGCATGTTCAGACGCGTGATCATTAGGGCCGGTCAGAACCGGCCTGGCAGAGGCGTCACCGCTCGAGCTGGTCGGCGGCGAGAGCATCCAGCGCGCGGTCGAGGTCGTCGATCAGATCCCCGGGGTCCTCCTGGCCGCACGCGAGGCGCACAAGCCCCGGGTGAAGGCCGGCGGCGGCGACCTCCTCGTCGCTGAGAACGGCCCGCCACATCGAGGCCGGGTGCACCGCCAGACTCTGGACGCTGCCGAGGCTGGCCGACAGCTGGAACAGCTCGAGCCGCTCGATCGTGCGTACAGCGGCCTCGAAGCCGCCGCGGAGCTCGATGCCCAGCACCCCTCCGAACCCGCTCATCTGGCGTGCGGCGACGCCGTGAGACGGGTGACCTGGCAGGCCGGGGTAGTGGACGGTGGTGATCTCCGGGCGCTGGTTCAGGTGCTCGGCGAGGGTGGCGGTGGTGGCGTTGTGACGCCCGACACGCAGATGCAGTGTGCGAATCCCGCGCGTGACGAGCCAGGCGTCGAACGGGCTGAGCACTGCGCCGACCGTGAGCGACGTGTTCCAGATCGTCTCGATCAAGCCCTGCGGCCCGACGACGACGCCGGCCGTCGTGTCCGAGTGACCGGCCAGGTACTTCGTCGCGCTGTGCCAGACGAGGTCGATCCCGAGCTCGAGCGGCCGCTGGTTGACCGGTGTGGCAAACGTGTTGTCGGCGAGCGTCACGATTCCGTGCTCGCGGGCGTGCTCGGCGACTGCGGCGAGGTCGGTGATCTCCAGCCGCGGGTTGCTCGGCGACTCGATCAGGAACAGACGCGTGGTCGGGGTGATTGCGCCCGCCCAGGCTGTGACGTCGGCCTGGTCGACGAGGGTGTACGCGACGCCCAGGCGCGGCAGCAGCTTCTGCACGAGGCTCAAGGAGCCGCCGTACATGCTGCGCTGCGCCACGACGTGGTCACCGCGCTGCACGAGCGCGAGGACGGTCGTGGTGAGCGCGCCCATCCCGGAAGCGAATACGAGGCCGGCCTCGGCGCCCTCGAGCGTTGCGACGGCGTCGGCCAGCTCGACGTGGTTGGGGTTTCCGTGGCGGGTGTAGAAGTCGGGCGTCGCCACCTCGACCGCGACGCGGGCAAGGTCGTCCGCGGACGGAAGGGCGAACGTCGTCGTCTGGAAGATCGGTGAGGACACCGGCCGCGCGATCGACGACTCGCGCTTCGTGTGGATGGCCGCCGTTACCGGCGCGCGTCGACGCTCGAACATGGGCGACATTCTGCGCGCACCGCGACCAACACGCAGCTAATCAGATACAACAACACACTGAATGCAAGAACATTGCGCGCACAACAGTGATTGTGCAAGGATCATGCAGTGGCGGAATCCGTGGACGCCCCGGATCGCGTGATCCTCGACCTCCTTCGGCGGAACGGCCGCGCCACCGTCGCCGAGATGGCGAGTGCGACCGGGCTGTCCGCCTCGGCCTGCTCGCGACGGCTTCGACGGCTGGAAGACCGCCGCGTCATCCGCGGCTACCGGGCGCTCATCGATCCAAGGGCCGACGGGCGCGGCCTGACCGCCTTCGTCGCGGTACGCCTCGTCCGGCATCAACGGGAGCACATCCAGCGTTTCCAGGAGGGCGCCCGCAGCGTCCCGGAGATCGTGGAGTGCCACCACGTCACCGGCAACTTCGATTACCTCCTCCGCGTCGAGGTCCCGGACCTACCCGCATACGAGCGCTTCCACGCAGATCGGCTGGCCGCGCTGCACAACGTCGGCCAGCTCGTGACCTACATCTCGATGACCGACTTCACCGACCTCTAGGAACCGCACGCTCCGCCGACGCGCCCCCAGGTGGCCGACCTAGGTTCTCGCAGGCCGAAAGGGAATGGCCTTCGCGCCCGGTCATTCTGGCATCGAGGGTTGCGGAGGCGGTACCGGCATGCGCTCGAACGACGGAGGCGGGAAGCGCCTGAATGCCCGGTCCATCATCGTTCGAATCGGTTGCGTCAGATCGTGTGCCACCCGCGCGCTCCCGGTACTCGTGCATCCGCCGGTCCGGAGGAGCTTCGACGGCGCCGAGGTCGCAGCTGCGTTGTGTGAGAAGCAGTTATGGCTCCCACCCGCAAGCGCGAGGTCGGCGAGCTTGCTGCCGCTGACGCGGTTGCCGGTGACCGTATTGCCGATTGGGTTCCACGGCGTATGCCTGCCGCGAGGCCGCGGTCGTGGGTCGACCGGTAGCCAATATTCGGTTGGGAACACCGCGATGCCGTAGCGGGCGCTGCGTGAGACCGTGTTCCCGGCGATCCGGTTCGTGCGGCCTCCGCCAATAGCGATCCCGATGCCGTAGAAGCCGGCAAGGGGCGTATGGAGGGGGACCGGCACCGTGCCACTTCCCGTGACGACGTTCCGGACGATTGTCGAATCCTGTTGCGGCGGGTTTTCCTCGTTCGCATAGGAGTTCGGGATGATGCCGGTGCTGTTTCGATCCCAGACCGAGTCGCGTATCACGAGTCCGCCACTTGCATTCGTGCCCGAATATCCGACTGCAGAAAGCCGTGCGACAACGTGTTCGATCACTGAGTTGCAGGGCCTGCACTCTCCGATGTAATAGGCGGCATCGGCTGCTCCCGAGACGTAGTCGTGGGCGATTATCCCGCCGGTGGAGTGCTCGGCGTAGACGCCATACCCTTGAACGTTCCAGACCGTCAAATAGCGCGCGTTGAACCCGTCAACCTCGTCCCAGTAGAAGACGTTCCCTCGGTAGGAATGTGCCGAGAGGTTCTCGACGGTGACTCCATCCGCGTGCACGGTGATCGCGCTGTCGTGGGTTCCGCGACCATCGAAGACCACCTGGTTTCGGTCGACGCCGCGGATCGTCAGGCCGTGCTTCGTGCGCGGCACCGTGACCGAAGGACTGTACGTCCCGGCCTCGAGAACGATCGTGTCTCCGGCCCCAGCCGCCGCGATGGCCGCAGCGAGCGTGGGCGCGTCTTTCGGGACGTCAATCGTCCGCGTTCCCTGGGCGGCGGTTTGCTGAATCGCGGTCATGCCGGCCGTGACGACGAGCGCAACCACGAGAACCCGGCACGTGACCAACCGCCGTCCCCTCATTCTCGTACCTCGTGCCGGTCGGTCGCGATGATCGCGTTGAGCCGCCGGTTGAGCCCGCGCTCGCAGGACGTTCGGACACGCAGGAATCGTTTCGTCCCCTGCACCGCCCTGAGCCTCGGATCGACCCGCTGGAAGCCGAAGAAGGCCCGGCCGCGGCTGAGGTTGCGGACGACGGGCGGACTCTCGTAGAAGTCGTATCCGCGGGTGCGCATGCACCGGCTGAAGCCTCGCAGCGCCGCCCTTGCCTGTGCCCTGGCGTGCCTTGACAGGGGCTTCGTGCTGACCGTTCCCTTCAGGTAGCGGAAGCACTCGCGGTCGGCGCGCTGTCGCTGCCGCATGGTCGACGCGGAGCGCATCCGCTGTTCCTGCGCCGGCGTCAGTGAGAAGTTTCCCGCGCCGTCCGGATCAGGGTGCGGGACGCCGTGGCGCCGCATGCACCGGGCGAACGCAAGCGCGGCCGCGTAGGGGGTCGGATGCATTGCCGAGGCGGTCGTCCGCTCTCGCGGGGCGCCGCCGCCGTGGCTGCAGGCGCTCGCGAAGACCGCCATGGCCGCGACGGCGACGCACCGCGCAACCGTCATCGATCAGCGCGCCCCTGGCATCAGCAGGGCCGCGGGCTGGTTCCCTGCGTACACCAGCCGCGCCTGCTCGCCGGCGTACTCGAGCCCGCGGCACGGCGTATCGCGGAAGTCGGCGCGGACAGCGGCGTCCACTGGTGCCGCCGTCATGTCCGCAGGCGTGCCCGGGGCGAACGAGGCTCGCAGCGTGCCGAGTGCGACGACCTCGGCGCGCGTGACCTGAGCGCGGGTGCAGAGCGGCCCCGGCTCGATCCGCGTCTGCGTGCCGGAGTCAGCCTCGGCCGCGTTCGCGGCGGCCAGGGTCTGCTCGTGCAGGAGGAAGGCCGCGTAGCGGTCGAGGCCGGCATCGTGCTCGACCATGAAGACCGACGGCCGACCGGTGCTGTTCTCGGTCGCGTGGACATAGGCCCCCTTGCCGCCGTCGACGTCGCCTCGGTGGAGGATCGTCCACGTCCCGGGGTCGAGGTGGAGGTCGGGAGCGACCCCACTCGCGATCGCGACGGCGCAGAAGGCGGCTGCGAGCGTCACGGCCGTACCCGTGACGCGCAGCATGCGGCGGCGGCGTTGCCGCCGGACGATCAAGCGGCGGACCGCCGAATCGAGGTCGCGCCCGATCAGCTCGAGCGCCGGAGAGAGACTGGTCACCGCACTGCTCCTTTCAAGCGTCTGGTCAGGGAATCGAGCGCGCGCATGACGCGCAGTCGTGCCGCGAGCTCGGTGCAGCCGAGGCTGTCGGCGACCTGCGCGTACGGCAGCTCGTCGACGACGCGGAGCTCGAGCGCGCGCCGCTGGCCCGCGGGCAGCAGCGCGAGCGCGCCGTCAAGGTCGGCAGTGAGCTTGTCCGCGCTCGCCCGGTCCTCGGCGGCCTCGAGCTCCAGGTCGTCGGAGCGGACCGGCATCTGCAGCCGCCGGCGCGCGGCCGTGTCGACGCGCTGCTTCTCGCGGTAGCGCCGCAGCAGGTTCTTGGCGATGCCGAACAGCCAGGGCGCCGCCGAGCCGTCCACCTCGTCGCGGAAGCGGCGCAGGGAGAGCGCTGCCTGCGCAAACGTCTCTGCGGTCAGGTCCTCGGCAACCCGGTCGTCGGTCCGCCCTCGGAACCAGCGATGCACGGCCGCGGCGTGCCGCCGGTAGAGCTCCCCGAACGCCTCCGGGTCACTCCGCGCCGCCTTGATGAGCTCCGCGTCCGTCGTCATCGTGCACCCTCTCTATGCAGATCCGGCGCGCGATGTTTCGCTTCGCGGGCCTCGCAGGCCTTTACACCGGAGGCCCGTCCCGCGTTCGGCTCCATACCTCGCCGCGACGCGCCGCCTCAGCCGAGCAGGATCGTCCGGTTCCCGTGCACGAGCACGCGGTCCTCGAGGTGCCAGTGGACCGCGCGCGCGAGCACGACGCGCTCGATGTCGCGGCCGATCCGCTCGAGCTCGTCGGCGCGCTCGCGGTGCGAGACGCGCTCGACGTCCTGCTCGATGATCGGGCCCTCGTCGAGATCCTCGGTCACGTAGTGCGCCGTCGCGCCGATCAGCTTGACGCCGCGCTCGTCGCGCCCGCGCGTACGGGTTCGGCGCCGACGAACGCCGGCAGGAACGAGTGGTGGATGTTGATCACCGGGCACCCGATCGCCGTCGAGGAAGTCGCGCGAGAGGATCTGCATGTAGCGCGCGAGCACGACGAGGTCGACCTGGCCGGCGAGCAGCTCGAGCATCCGCGCCTCCGCCTCCGGCTTCCCGTCCGGCGGCACCGGGACGTGGTGGTACGGGATGCCGAAGCTCGCGACGTCGCGCTCGAGGTCGGGGTGGTTGGAGACGACGGCGACGACGTCGCAGTCGAGCTCGCCGCGGCGCCAGCGCCAGAGCAGGTCGAGCAGGCAGTGGTCGTAGCGCGAGGCGAGCAGCGCGACCCGCTTGCGCGTCGCCGCGGAAGCGTGAGGCGCCAGTCCATCTCGAAGCGCTCGGCGACCGCGCGTCGAAGCCGGCCTCGAGCTCGTCGCGCGTGCTCGCAGGCCCGTCGAGGTGGAACTCCATGCGCAGGAAGAACGCGCCGCCCTCGGGGTCGGTCGAGTGCTGGTCCGAGGCGACGATGTTCGCGCCGCGCTCGGCGAGGAAGCTCGCGACCGCGGCGACGATCCCGTGCCGGTCGGGGCAGGAGACGAGCAGCCGCGCGACGTCGGTCGGTGGGCCGTTCACGCTGGAGATCGTTCCAGGCATGGCAAAGGGACGCGTGCGGAAGCGCCAATCCGCTTGCGCGTCACGCACGAACCACGTAAACGGGTTCCTGCAATGGCAGAGAGGAGACGCATGCGGTCGGCGCGCGCGATGGCTTTCGGACTCGCCGTTCTGGGTGTGCTGGCGGCCGGCCCGCCTGCCTCCGGCGCGCAGCGATACGTCGAGGACGTGTTCGTCCGTGAGGCGAACCGCGGCGACTACGCGGCCGTCTGCCGCCTGTACTCACACCGCTACCTGAAGGTCTCGCAGGCCGCGTGCCGCGGGCTCTACCAGTCCGGCGAGTCGATCTACGGGCCGTACGACTACCGCATCGTCCGTCGCCGGGTCATGCCGAGCGGTCACCGTCGCATCGACCTCCGACTGCATCGCCACGCGTCGTTCTGTGGAGTTCGCCCGAGAGCCCGCGGGCTGGCGCATCGTCGCCGGCGGCTTCTAGCGGTAGCCGGCGCGGCGCGCCAGGCGTATGTTCGTGGTCGTGAAGGTCGCGCTGCTCGGTGCACTGCTGTTCGCGACGACCGCGGCGGCCGCCTCGGGGCCGGTCTACCAGCCGCCGCAGCGCTACTACCTCGCGCTCGGCGACTCGATGGCGTTCGGGTTCCGGCCGACCAAGCCGGACACGGCGCCGCCGTCGGCGTTCCGAACCGGGTACGTCGACGTGTTCGCGGCCAAGCTTCGGAAGCTCGCGCCCGGGATCACGGTCGTCAACTACGGCTGTCCGGGAGAGAGCTCGGTGACGTTCGCGAAGGGCGGGTGCGACTGGCTCCGGCACGGAGGCAAGCTGCACGACGCTTTCCACGGGGCCCAGCTCGACGCGGCGGTCGCGTTCCTGAAGGCGCACCCCGGCCGGGTCAGCCCGATCACCATCACGCTCTGGGGCAACGACGTGCTTCCGCTGTCGCAGCAGGGCAAGAAGGCGCCTGCGGTGATCGCGGCGTTCGCCACCCGGTTCGGCGCGATCCTGAAACGCCTGCGCGCCGCTGCGCCCGCGAGCGAGATCATCGCCACCGGAGCTTGGAACCCGGAGGCCGACAAGACGCCGCAGGCCGACGCGGTCTACCAATCGCTCGACGCTGCGATCGCCCAGGCTGCGGCCGCGTCCCGCGCGCGGGTGGCGAAGATCTTCCCGGCTTTCAAGGGAAAGGCCCGGCTGTGCAAGCTCACGTTCTTCTGCACGAAGGGCGACCCGCACCCGACCGACGCCGGCTACCGCGCGATGGCTGCCGCCTTCTTCACCGCGTCCGGGTATAAGGACTAGGGCGACCAGACGTACGGCGTCGTGGTCGTGACCGCGACGAAGCCGAGCCGCTCGAGGATCGGCCGGCTGTCGTCCGACGCGTCGACCTCGAGGTAGCGCAGGCCGCGCTCGGCGGCCAGCCGGGCGCGGTGGGCGACGAGCGCTCGGTAGATGCCGCGGCCGCGCCATTCGGGCAGCGTCGCGCCGCCCCAGAACGTCGCGAACTCCGTGCCGGATGGGAAGCGCACCCAACCCGCAGATACCGCGCGGCCCGCGGCTTCGGCCAGGAACATGCGCAGCCCCTCGGGATCCGCTTTGCGCTCGGCGGCGAGGTCGTCGAGCCAGCCGTGGTCCTCGTCCCAGACCGCCTCCTCGAGGGCGGCGACCGCTGCGAAGTCTTCGGCCTCGAGCACCTCGCGAATGCGGACGCCCTCCGCGACGTGTGGCGAGCCGGGCGCGTCGACCGGCCCGATCATCACGGTCTCCCGATCCTCAGGGACGAAGTCCGCGGCGCGGAGCCGCTCCGGCAGGTCGGCGGGCAGGTCGTGGCCGTGGAGCTTCCACTCGAAGCGCTGCCCGCGCGCCGCGAAGAAGTCGACCTGGCGTGCGATCAGCGCGTCGAGTGCGTCGCCGTCGAGCCCGCCCAGATCGTGGTACTCGATCCAGCCTTGCGCACCGAACCCGGTCGTGCGCAGGAGCGGGCCGTCGCGCTCGACCTCGAGACCGGGCGGCGGGCGCTCGTGGACGTGCGCCCGCAGCTGGGCGTCGTAGGCGGCGAGCAGCGCCGCCGCGTCAGGCGGCTTCGGCACGGGGCGCGGCGGCCGCGGCCGGCTTCCAGAGCGCGTCCTGGCCCAGCGGCTCGCGCGTGACTGCGCCCGCCGCGACGAGCTTCACGAGCGCGGCCTCGGCGTCGTCCATGCTCGCCACGTAGTCCGGCGCGGGGCAGAGGACGGCGGCCGCCTCCGCGGTCGTCAGGCCGCCAGGGAAGCGCTCGAGCAGCTCCACCGGAGTCTCCGGCGGCTCGCGGCGCTCGAGCGCGGGGTCCAGGTTCGCGATCAGCACGTCGTAGGCCATCACGGGCTGCCAGCCGCCGGCGACGAGCTGCTCGCCGTCGCGCTCGAAGATGATCGACGGCGCGGTGTAGCGGACGGGCCCGTCGGAGGTGGCGGTCTTGCCCTGCGCCTCGGCGGCCGTCCCGGCGGCGGAGCGCGCTTCCGCGCGGTCGCGCTCGTACGCCTCGGCGACGTCCGGGTCGTCGAGGCGGGCGACGATCGCGTCGCCGTCGAGCCCGGCGGCGTCGAGCGCGTCGCGGATCATCGCGTCGTCGTCCAGCAGCAGCGGCGTCGTGAAATTGGCGAAGTAGAGGGCGCGCAGCACCTTCCACTCGCTGCCCGCCTCGTCCATCCGGGCCGCGACGACTGCCCGGCAGCCGCGGCCGGTAGCCGCGGGGCGAGCCTTCGGCGTCAGCGAGAACGGCATGCCGTACTGGTGGCGGAAGTAGGCGAGGTAGGCCGCCGAGCGTCCGGCATCCCACGGCCGCGTGCTCGGCTCTTCGCGCAGCCCGATCGTGACGAGCCGCCAGTCGAGGCCGTCGCCGTAGCGCCATTCGAGCACCCGGTGCGCGGGGTTCGCGGAATAGCCCCAGGGGCACGCCGGGTCGGCGAAGAGCGTTGCCCGGATCACCGGGAAAGCGTAGTTGTCTGGCGATGGGTGAGCGGCTGGCCGAGGCGATCGCCGCGCTCGGCCGGGTGCCGGCCGCGACCTACGCCGCTTGATCTCTGACTAGGATCAGAGAATGAGCGATGACGCGGTCGCGCAGGTCCGCAGCTTCAACCGCCTCGTCGACCGAGCGCGTCGGCGCGCTCAACGACCACTACCTCGCGCGCGACCGCTCGCTCGGCGAGTGCCGGCTGCTCTGGGAGATCGGCGCGGACGGCCGCGACGTGCGAGAGCTGCGGGCGCGGCTCGGCCTGGACTCCGGCTACGTCAGCCGGCTGCTGCGGTCGCTCGAGCGCGCCGGGCTGGTCGAGGTCACCCCGCGCGACGACGACCGGCGCGTCCGCGCAGCGCGGCTCACGGCCGCCGGGCGTGCGGAGGTGGCGCTGCTCGACCGCCGCAGCGACGACCTCGCCCGCTCGTTCCTCGAGCCGCTCGGGGAGCATGGACAGGCGCTGCTGGTTCAGGCGATGGGCGAGGTCGAGCGCCTGCTCACGGCGGCGCTCGTGCGGGTGGACGTCGTCGATCCGGAGCGTCCGGAGGCGCAGTTCTGCCTGCGCGCGTACTTCGACGAGCTCGGGCGTCGCTTCGACGCCGGCTTCGATCCGGGGCTCAGCATCTCGGCCGACGCCGACGAGCTCCGCCTGCCCGCCGGCGCGTTCCTGCTGGCCTCGCTCCGCGGCGAGCCGGTCGGCTGCGGCGCGCTCAAGCTGCACGGCGACGACCCCGCCGAGCTCAAGCGGATGTGGGTCGCCGACGCGGCGCGCGGCCTAGGGCTGGGCCGGCGCCTGCTCCATGAGCTCGAGCGCGTGGCGGCCGAGAACGGCGCGTCGGTCGTCCGCCTGGAGACAAACCGGTCGCTGCGCGAGGCGATCGGGCTCTACCGGTCGTCCGGCTACCGCGAGGTCGCCGCGTTCAACGACGAGCCGTACGCGCACCACTGGTTCGAGAAGGGTGTCTAGGCCGCCGCCATGCGCGGCGGCATGATCGCGCCGATCACCCAGAAGAGCGGGAAGAAGATCCCGACGATGAACATGACCCAGTGGCCCTTGCGCAGGGTCGTCAGGCCGACGACGAAGAGCAGGACGAGGTAGAGGATGACGCCGAGCGCGCCCAAGCCGTACCACATGAAATGCCTCCTTGGAGTGGGCCGGAATCCTCGCCGCGCGCATAGGCGTCGGCATCGTCCGTACCGGGTGAAGCGGTAGGAGGGCTTGACGAAACAACGGCTGAGTCGCCGGGCCGCGCTGGACGTCCCGATGCGTCGTCCTCGGTCGCGCCCGTGTGGCAAGCACACGAACGCTCCCTGCGTCCTAGCCTCGGACCGACCAGCGCACCCCTGCGACGAGCGACGTTCCGTCAAACCCTCCTAGTCGCGCGCCCGCAGCCAGTCGTGGAAGCCGCGGCTCGGCGCGTGCACGTTCAGCACCCGGCTGCGACGTCCGCCCGCGCGGAAGGTGTGCAGGACGCCGGGCGGCGCGGCGATGAACGAGCCGGCGCCGAGGACGAGCACCTCGTCGTCGGAGACGAACTCGGTCTCGCCCTCCAGGACGTAGAACGAGTCGACGTGGTCCTCGTGCACGTGCGGCTCGGGGCCGGTGAACTCCGGCTCGAGCCGGAACTCGACGATCGAGAGCTCCTCGCGGCCGACCTTGATGGTCGGGAACAGTGTCTGGCCCGGCAGCGCTTCGCCCTCGCCGGGCTGGAGCACGACGGCGTCGACGGGCTCGAGGCCGCTGCCCGGCTCGGCGTCGATGCTGTCGAAGCCGCCCTCCTCGCCGCGGTCGCGGGCGCGCAGGTTGTCGGCGAACCCGCCGTCGGGCGTGTGGAAGTTCAGGAACCGCGCGGGCATCGTCGTGCGGAAGCCGTGGACGACGCCGGGTGGCGCGCAGACGCAGCCGCCGGGGCCGACGATGACCTCCTCGTCGTGGACGAGGATGCCCAGCTCGCCCTCGAGGACGTAGAAGGCGTCGGCGTGGCGCTCGTGGTAGTGCGGGTCGGCACCCGGCCGCGCAGTCCCGAAGTCCGACTCCGTGATGCAGAGCTCCTCGAAGGCCGCCTTCAGCACGATACGGCCGCCGAAGAGCGACTCGCCCTCGCCGGCGCGGTACACGACCCCTGGCACGGCCCGGAGTATGCCGGGCCGTGCCAGCGAGCCTTCCTAGGCGGGCGTCTCGACCTCGGCCGGCGCCTCGGCCATGATCATCGCGGCGGCGTCCGCGGACACGGCCTGCTTGGCGATCCGGTCGTAGCCGTGCAGCCCCGACTCGAGCTGCTGGAGAACCTTGTCCTGCGCGACCGCGATGATCGCCGAGGAGCCGGGCGGGAGGCTCTCGCCGATCTCCTTGAGCTGGTCGTCGTCGAAGCCCTTGTCGCGGATCTTCCCCCAGATCCCGCCCGCGCCGGCGCCGACGACCGCGGAGGCGATCAGGCTCGGCGGGAAGATCAGCCCGACGACGCCGCCGGCGATCGCACCGCGCTTCGTCCAGCGCCGCGTGCTCGGGTCCGCGGTCTCGTCGTACTGAACCTTGCCGCCGGCCTTGTGGACGATCACGGCGCCGTCGATCAGGTCGATCGCGCCCTCGCGCTGAGCCGCCTTGAAGTCCTTGAGCGCCGCGGCAGCGCCGCCTTCCGTGTCGTACGCCGCGACGAAGATCTCGAGCGTGTCGTTGCTCATGCAGTTGCCTCCCGGTTTGTGGACGCTGTGAGCGTACGGCCCGCCGGAGGCGGTTCTCTCACCCCGATGGGTTGATTCAGACGATCGTGAAGAGCGGCGCCCCGAGCTGCTCGGCGTCGACGTCGATGCCGAGCCCCGGCCCATCCGGCGCGGCGCCGTGCCCCTCGCGGGAACGTGGGTGGTGCCCGGCGACGTGGTCGGCCGTCCAGTCGTTGAAGAACGAGCACGTGAACAGCGCGTCCGCCGGCGTGCTCGCGGCCAGGTGGCTGACGGCCGCTGTCGTCACGTCGCCGCCCCACGTGTCCTCGATCGTGACCCGGAGGCCGAGCTCCACGGCGAGGTCGCGGAGGCGGCGCGCGCGTGAGAGCCCGCCAACCTTCGCGAGCTTGAGGTTGACGGCGCTGGCGCCGCCGGGGCCGGCCGCGGCGAGCAGCGACTCGACGTCCTGCACGACCTCGTCGTAGACGAGCGGCAGGCGCGTCAGCGGCCGCAGCCGGATGCACTCGTCCAGCGTTCGGCACGGCTGCTCGAAGTGGATGCCGTCGAAGCGCTCGAGCAGCCGAGCGGCGGCGAGCGCGCTCGCGAAGGAGTAGCCGCCGTTCGCGTCGGCGACGAGCAGGTCCCGTTCGTCCGTGTCACGGAAAACGGCCTCCACGCGGGCCGCATCCTGGCCGGGGTCGGCGCCGATCTTCAGCTGGAAGCGGTGGATGCCATGGTGCCGCCGGCTCTTGACGAACTCGGCCATCGTCTCCGGGTCGGTGAGCGGGACCGCCTCGTAGAGCGGGAAGGAAGCCTGCAGGCGGCCGCCGAGCAGGTCACAGACGGCCAGCCCGGTCGCGCGGCCGAGCACGTCGTGGCAGGCGATGTCGACGGGGCTCTTGGCGTAGCCGTGGCCGGCGAGGGCGGCGTCCATCACCCGGTTCACGCGCGCGAGGTTGAGCGCGTCGACGCCGAGCAGCGCCGGCCCGAGCTCTCGGAGAGCGGCCCGGGCACCCTCTGCGAACGCGGGCAGGTAGGTCGTCCCGAGCGGGCAGGTCTCGCCCCAGCCCTCGAGCCCGCTCTCGGTCGTGATCCGCACGAGCGTCGAGGAGAGCGCCCGCGTCCTGCGCCCACCCGACATCACGTACTCGCCGTGCGCGTAGTGCAGCTCGTAGCCGTAGACGTCGATCCGCCGGATTGCCTCGCTCACCGTGCGATCGTCGCAGACGCGGACAGAAGAAACGGAGCCCGGCGCAGGCCGGGCTCCGTCCCTGCCTGATGAGCCGTTATGAGAAGCGCACCATCACCCACCCGAACGTGACGTTGGTGCCGTCGTAGTACGACGCCCGGATCGGGATCGGGTTCCAGATGCTGCCGTCGCTGCCGAGTGCGAACGGGGCGACCGTGGTCCCGAACCGGATCCAGGCCGGGCCACGGGATGCGGTAAGCGACCCCGTCATCAGCCGCCCGACGTGCTTCGACCGCAGGTCGACGCTCAATGCGACAGCCGGGTTGCCGAACGTCGCGTCACCGGCGAGCCAGTCCACGCTGCCGTCGGTCACGGTCTGCAGCACGCCCGACACGACGTCCCCGTCCCAGTGGATCACCGGCGAGCCGCGCTCGCCCGTGAAGTCGATCGTGACGTGGCCGAGATCGGACGCGGTGACGGTGACCGTGAACGAGCCGCTCGCCGTGTTCCCTACGGAGTCGACCGCGTTGCAGTGCACCGTGGTCGTGCCGATCGGGAACACGCTGCCCGACGCCGGCGTGCACGTCACCGGCACGGTGCCGTCGATCAGGTCGGTCGCTGTCGCCGTGAAGGTGACGACCGCGCCGTCCGGGCCGGTCGCGGCGACCGTGATCGGGCCGGGCAGCGACAGCACCGGCGCGGTGGTGAGCACGGTCGTCGCAGCGCTCGTGGAGGCGACGGTCACCTGGATGAGCGGATACGTGCCCGTGACCGTGCACGAGAGCGCATGCCCGACGTCCGCGACCGACGGCGTGTACGTCGATCCGGTCGCGCCCGCGATCGGGGCGCCGTCGAGCAGCCACTGGAAGCCGTCGAAGCCGAAGAGCGAAAGCGACGGCTGCTCGCCGGCCCAGGTCGACCACAGCGCGCCTCCGCACGTTTGTGGCGTGCCGTGCTGTAGCGAGCCGCCGACCGACGGCAGCGCGACCGATGCGTTCGGCGCTCCGGAGCCTGCCCGCCCCATCGCCCGGGTCGTGCCCTGGTCGGTGAACCAGAGGCTTCCGTCCGCCCCGGTGCCGATCCCGCCGGGCAGGCTGCCGGTGGGCAGGCCGGGCGAGAACTTCGTGAACACGTGGCTGACCGGGTTGATGAACGCGATCGCGGGTGTCGTCCCCTTGTCGGTGTACCAGAGGTTGCCGTCCGGGCCGACCGCGATCCGGCCGGGGGCGCTACCCGTTCCGCTGGGGAACTCCGTGATGACGTGCGTGACCGGGTTGATCATCCCGATCGCCCCGGTCGTGCCGGCGTCGACGAACCAGAGGTTCCCGTCGGTGCCGAGCACGATTGCGGCGCCCGGCGCGCTGCCCGCGAGCAGTCCGGTCGAGTATTCGGCGATCGCGTGGGTCGTCGGGTTGATCGACCCGATCGCCTTCGTCGTGCCGCGGTCGGTGAACCAGAGGTTCCCGTCGGGCCCGGCGCCGATGCCCTGCTGCGGCAGGCTGCCGGCGTTGAGCCCGGCCGTGAACTCGCTGATCGCGTGCGTCGTCGGGTTGATCACGCCGACCGCGCCTGGTGAGCCGTTATCGGTGAACCAGAGGTTGCCGTCCGGGCCGAGCGCGATCCCGGCCGGCTTGCTCCCGGCGTTCAGGCCGGTGCTGAACTCGACGATCCCGTGGGTCTTCGGGTTGATCATGCCGATCGCCGAGGTGGTGCCGGCGTCCGTGAACCACATGTTCCCGTCCGGCCCCATCGCGATCGAGAACGGCTGGGCGCCGGCGTTCAGCCCCGAGCCGAACAGCGTGATCGCGCCGGACGTCGTGATCTGGCCGATCTTCCCGGCGCGGTCCGTGAACCAGAGGTTCCCGTCCGGGCCGGCGCGAACCTGCGCGATGTTCGTGCCCGGGGCCGTGAAGATCGTGATCTGGCCCAGCGGCGCCGCGCTCGCGACGCCGATGCACACGGCGAGCGACGCGACGGTTGCCGCGAGAATCGATCGTGCGGACTTCATGTTCCGCTCCTCTCTCGTGCGCCCCTCCGGCCGCACGGGTCCTGGCGCGGGTGTCCGTCGCCGTCCGCGGTGCGAATGCCCGAAAGCGCCCGAGCATGCGCGCGGCGGCGGACAACCGTCCCGGGCGATCCAATCACGCTTTCGTCGCGGAATACAGCCGCTACCGTCGTTTCGTGGGCCCGGTCACCTCGTACGGAACGCTCGTCGTCGTTCAGGCGGCGCTGGTCGCCGCGCCGGTGCGGCCGTGGCGGATCGCGTCCTCCCGCCTGCTCGGCCTCGTGATCCCGGCGGCCGCGCTCGTCCTCGGCGTCGCCATCGCCCGCGCGAGCGGCGGCGCGGACTTCCTGACCGCGCTCGCCACTGTCGCGACGCCGCTGCTCGCAGCCGGTGCGGGGTGGGCGAGGGGCTGGCGGGCGCCCTGGGCGGCCGTCCCGGTTGCGGCGGCGCTCTACCTGATCGCCTGGCAGGAGCCGGGAACGCTCGGCGACGGCGCCGGCGTCCTGCTCATCGGCGGCGCCTGTCTCACCGCCACGGCCGTGGTCGCAGCGCTCGCCCCGCAGTCCTGGTTGACGGCGGGGCTGATCGGGCTCGTGATTCTCGATTGCATCTTCGTCTGGGGCGACCGCCAGGTCGAGCCGGCCATGCAGGCGCTCCAGGGAGCGACGCCGCCCTCCGTCGGCACGGGCACGCCGCTGCCCGCGCTCCAGCAGGCCGACTTCGGCACCGCCACGATGGGCTGGCTCGACTTCGCCGCGCCGGCGCTCCTCGCCATCCTCGTCCTGCATCGCTTGCGCGCTGCCGCTGCGACAGGGGTCGCCGCCGCGCTCTGGGGGCTGCTTCTGCTCGTCACCTCACCGATCGCGGCGACGCCGCCCGTCCTCGCCGGGCTCGCAGCCGACCGGATCAGGCGTGGGCGGCGATGACGCCGCCGGACAGATCTGCGCCCGCGCTCGCCTGCCACTCCGCGTGCACGAAGCGGCGCGCGCCGCTCGGCACGCGGCAGGTCGCCTCGAAGCCGTAGGCGTGCACGTGTGAGACCCGCCCGCGGCACACGAGCCCGCTCGGCAGGTACTCCATCTGGAACGACGTCGACACCAGGTGGGCGGGCGCGATCAGCAGGTCGGCTCGCACGAGCACGCGCTGCGGGCCGTCTCCCGTGCCGGCCATCGAGATCAGTCCCCGCGTCACGCCTGTCTGGCGCTGGACCTGGCCGCTCAGGTGCTCGCGGAACGCGACCATGTTCCAGGTTCGGTGATGCGTGTGCAGCGGCCCCCGCGCAAGGCCGGCGATCGCGACCGCGACGAGCGCCGCGGCCGCCGCGGGGACGAGGATGCCCCCGCGCACGACACGCCACGCCGTCGCCCACGCGACGACGGCCGCACCCGCCGCGTAGAGCGCGATGAACCAGGCCGAGGCGCGGTCGGTGCCGCTGCCCAGGCCGTGGAGCACGACGACCGCCCACACGGCGAAGTTCGCGTAGTGGGCGCGGCGCCAGTACCGGTAGGGCAGGCGGTCGCGGTAGTGGTTGGTCACCGCGAGCGCGAGCAGCAGCTCGGCGCCCACGATCCCGAGCGCGACCCAGAGCGGCTTGTACGGCGAGAGGAACGGGATCACGAGCGACCCGACCGAGAACGGCAGGTACGAGTCGATCGCGATCGTGAGCACGTGGATGCCGACGAACGTGCCGATGAGCAGGCCGCCGAAGCGGTGGACGTCCTCGATCGCGAACTTCGGCCACCGGCGGAAGCTCTTGCGGCCGGCCATCGTGACGCCGAGCGTCACCACCACGCGTGAGCAGCACGTAGGCGGTCACCCCCGCCGCCCGCGCCGCGTACCAGTCCAGCGAGCTCGAGGTCAGGTGCACGCCGGCACCCCGGTTGCTGTCCAGGCGCGGTTGGCCGTCACTGCGCCGTCCGCGGCGAGGAACCGCGCGGGGATGCCACGCGCGTCGAGCCACGCAGGCCCCTCTTCGCCCAGGAGGAACCCGGCCTTCGCGGCCGCGTCGGCGGCGAGGCATGTGGCTCCGCACGCCGTCACCTGCTCCCAGACGACGTCCGCCGGGCGTCCCGTGGCCGCGTCGATCAGGTGATGGTGGACGCGCCCGCCGCGCATCCACCGCCGTTTCGTCGTGCCGCTCGTCGCAAGCGCGCCACGGCGCAGGAGGACGGGGATCCCGTCCGGCAGCTCGACGGTGAGCTCGCCGCGCGCCGCGACGTCGCCCCCCGCCGACACGAACCCGTCGCCCGAGAGCAGCTCTGAAGCGGCGTCGACCGTGAGCGCCTTGACGACGCCGTTCAGGTCGAGCCGGACGCCGGCCGGGGCATGCACCCGGCGGCCGAGCAGGCGAATCGCCCGCCACCGCCCGGGCGCGGCCGGTCCCGGCGCGGCCGGATCGGCGACCAGCAGCTCGAAGTCGCGGGTGTACCCGGCGGACTCGATGGCGGCGCCGAGCGTCGGATCGAGCAGGCCGGCCGTCTGCTCGGCGAGCTGGAGCGCGACGCGCAGGGTCTCCGCGAACAGGGGAGAGACTGTCACCCAGCTGCCGGCGTGGGCATTGACGTGGCTCAGCTCGCTGTCCTCGCGGAACCGGCTGAAGACCCGGTCGCGCTCGGCGAACAGCTCAGCGATCTGTCGGCATTCGGATGCGGTGCCCCCGGCCACGACGACGTCGCAGCCCATTGCACGGAACCGCTCGGGTGTCACGACACGCTGGTCGCCGCACCGGGCGGCGCATCGGCGGGCGCCAGCAGGCCCGCCTCGAGCAGGTTCTGGCGAACGATCTGGACGAACCCCGGCGGTGCGGCGAGCGCCGTCGGCCGGTGTTTCGGGTGGCCGGCGTACGAGACGCGCGCGAACACCGCGGCCGCGCCGAACACGACCACGCCGGTGACCGCGAGCGCGCCCTTTGCGCGCAGCGACCGCTGCCGGGCGGCCGCGATGCGCGGCGAGGGCGGCGAGGGCGGCGGCGCCGGGGCGGCCGGCTTCGGCGGCGGACGCCGACGCGTGGGGACGGGCGTATTGGTGATGCCCGGCACGGCCGGGCCACGCCGGCGTTTTCGCGCATTGCCTGCCACTGCACTTCTGAGTCTGGTCGCAGGAGATGACGATCCGATGAACGGCCCCTGAACGCCGTTACGCTCCGCGGTTCGTGGAGCGGCTTGCGATCACCGGCGCGGCAGGCCTCATCGGGACGATCCTCGGCGAGGGCCTCGCCGGTCGCTACGAGCTGACGCGGATCGACAAGGAGCCGGGCGACGGCGTCGATGTGGTCGCCGACAGCACCGATCTCGAGGCGCTGATCGGCGCGTTCCGCGGCGCACACCTCGTGGTCGACCTTGCGGCCGACCCGTCGGCCGACGCGCCGTGGTGGTCGGTGCGGGCCAACAACATCCCGGCGACGCTGAACGCGCTGGAGGCCGCGCACCGCGCCGGCGTGCGCCGGCTCGTCTTCGCCAGCTCGAACCACGTCACCGGCATGTACGAGCAGGACGAGCCGTACGCGTCGATCGTGAAGGGCGCGTACGAGGGCCTCGACCCCGCCGCCTTCCGGCGCGTCACGGTCGCCGATCCGATCCGGCCCGACGGGCCCTACGGCGTCGGCAAGGCCCTCGGCGAGGCGGCCGGGCGGATGTACGCCGAGCTGCACGACCTGTCCGTGATCTGCCTGCGCATCGGCACGGTCAACCCGGAGGGGCGGCCGCGCAGCCCGCGCCAGTTCGCGACGCTCCTCACGCACGCCGATCTCGTGCAGCTGGTTGAGCGCGCGCTCGAGGCGCCTGCGTCAGAGCGCTTCCGGATCGTCTACGGCGTCTCGGGCAACACCTGGCGGATCTGGGACATCGAGGACGCGCGGGCGCGTCTCGGGTACGAGCCGCGAGACGACACCGAGCAGTTTCGCACCTAGACATCAACTAGAGCTTTAGGTCGCGCGGCGATTCACCCACCGCGGGGGAGCGCGCGAATGGAAAAGCCGACAAACAATCCGAGCGTCCGGTTGGGGGAGAGGGTCTCGGACGACTTTCGGTGCAGGTGTATCCCGTTCTCGCTGCGGCGGCTTGCCGTGGCGGGGCGCGGATGGCAGTGACCCGGACACGCACCGGAGCGTTCGCGAAAGGGGGAAGGGAAGTGCATCGCACTTCGAAGCACGCAGTGCTGCGGCTCGTCATTGCCATGACGGTCGCTACGGCTGTCGCCATCGCGTGGGCGGGTACCGCTCTCGCGACGACGCCGAGCACGGGCACGCTCGAGCTCTGCAAGTCGTCTCTGAACGGCATGTCGGGCCGCTCGTTCTCGTTCTCGGTCAACGGCGGCGCTCCGGTCACCGTCAAGGGTGGCCGCTGCACCGGGCCGATGTCGGTGGCAGCCGGCAACGTCACCATTCTCGAGCAGCAGAGCGATCCGGCGACCGACGTCGCCTCGATCCGCGCGACGCCGTCGGCCCGCGTGGTCAGCACCGATCTGACGGCCCGCAAGGTCGTGGTCTCGGTGCCGGTCGGCACGACTGCCGCCAACGAGACGCGCGTGACGTACGTGAACCAGCCCGCCGGTGGGAACTACGGCGACCTCAAGATCTGCAAGCTGACCGAGACCCCGGCGTTCCTGGGTCGCGACTTCAGCTTCAAGGTCAACGGTGGGTCGGCGATCTCCGTGACCGCCGCGGACGCCTTCGACAACCCGGCCAACTGGTCGTGCCGCCTCGCCGGCCACTTCCAGGTCGGCTCGGTCGTCAGCGTCCAGGAGCTCACGCCGCCGGAGGCTGAGGTTGCGTGGATCGACAGCGATCCCGCCGCCAACCTCGTCGACTTCGACACCAATGCCGCCACCGCGACCGTTCAGATCGCGGCCGGCATGACCGTCGTCGAGTTCGACAACGAGGCCCACACGCCGCAGGGCACCGGGTACCTCGAGATCTGCAAGGACCGGGCGCAGCTCGGGTACAACAGCGTCGACTGGGCGGTCTCGGGCCCGTTCACCTTCACGGTGGACGACGCCTCGGGCGCGTCGCAGGACGTCACCGTGCTCGCGGGCCAGTGCTCGGCGCCGCTCGAGGTCGCCGCGGGCATCGCGCGCGTCACCGAGCAGGCCGTCGCCGGGATCGATCTCGTCGACGCCTACACGATTCCCGAGGAGCGCCTGATGGGCGTCAACCTCATCAACAAGACCGCTGACGTCGAGGTTCCGGTCTCCAGCGACCAGAACGACGAGACGCAGCTGCACATGGTCAACCAGGCCCAGCGCGGCCAGCTGAAGATCTGCAAGGCCCTCGGGCCCTACAGCTCCGATCTGGTCGGGCAGAAGTTCGGCTTCTACGTCGACGACGGCTACGGCCTGCCCGACGAGCTGTGGATCACCGCTGCGGCCAACACGCAGTGCAAGATCTACGGCGACCTGGCGCTCGGCACGGACGTGAGCGTCACCGAGGATCTCGACCACAGCGTCGGCGCTCCTGGTGAGTTCATCGACACGTCCGGCGAGGGCACGGTCACGATCAAGCCGGGCATCAACACGATCACCATCACGAACCAGGCGATGGGCCAGCTCGAGATCTGCAAGGCGAAGATCGACAAGCTGAACACCAACGTCCAGCCGTACATCAACTTCCTGGTGGACGGCAGCAAGAAGGTCCAGGTCCGCGCCGGCAAGTGCTCCATGCCGCTGCGGGTCACCGTGGGCAACCACACGGTCGTCGAGCAGAGCTACCAGAACCCGGCCGCCAACGCGCCGTACGCGCCGACGCTGCCGATCATCCAGCTCAGCTCGTCCAGCTCGAACTACGAGCTCGACACGGGTGGCTCGTTCTTCGGCATCTCGTACACGACGCCGGGCGGCGGCATTGACGTCTCGCCGGCCGACCGTCTGATCTCGAAGAACCTCAGCACGCGCACGGTCGTCGTCTCGGTGCCGTACGGCCCGAACGGCGGCGAGACGCTCGTCACCTACTACAACCGAATCCGCAAGGGTCAGATCAAGATCTGCAAGACGATCCCGTACACCTCGCAGGATTCGCTGGGTGGCAAGTCGTTCACCTTCAAGTGGACCGTCGATCACCAGGGCGGCACCGTGTCGCTGATGCCGGGCGAGTGCTCGTACGTCCTGGGCCAGTCGAACCTGATCGACCAGGACGGGAACCCGACTCACGTGTCGGTGACCGAGGCCATCCCGGCGGGCTCGACCTACGCGGTCGACTCCATCGGCGTCCAGTTCGCCCGCGGCAACGTGGTCACGAACCTGGGCAACGCTACGGCGACGTGGGATCTCGGTCCTGACACCAACGTCGTCACGTTCGACAACCAGTCGTTCGATCCCTAATCCGGGTCTGACGACACTCCCGGCCTAGCCGGGACGCAGTTCCAGGCGAGGGCCCCGAGAGGGGCCCTCGCCGCTTTCTTCCACGACGGTCGGCCAGGGCCGTATCCCGCGCGCGGTGGGATGGCACTTTCAGCGCCGTAGGAGGGACAATCAGGTTGTCCCCAGGCCAAGTGCGTGCTGCAAGCCGGTACGCGCTCCCCCGCGGTCGGCGGACGCTTCCGGCTCTCGGACGAGGAGGGTGATGAAGCGCGCCGCGGTCGTGGCCGTGCTGGCCGCCGGGTTGCTCCCGGGGGCGGCCCAGGCGCGCCCCATGGACGTGACGGACGCGGACCCAGCGCCGCCGCCCACCGGGACGCTGGCCGTCTGCGCCCTCAGCGAGACGCCGGCCTACTGGGGGCAGCTCTTCAGCTTCAGCGTCGACGGCGGCCCGCTCGCGAGCACGCCGGCGAGCCCCGCCCTGGACGACCCGTCGACGTGGTCGTGCCTGCCGCTCGGCACGTTCGCGGCCGGCACGCGCGTGACCGTCGCCGAGCGCGTCCCGGGCGGGGTCGAGATCGCCTGGATCGACACCGACCCCGCGGCGAGCCTGCTCGACTTCGACCGGGACGCGGGCACGGCCTCCGTCCAGGTTGGCGCCGGCGCGAACCGCGTGCTCTTCGACGACGAGCCGGTCCCGCCGCCGCAGACCGGCTTCGTCGAGGTCTGCGCCGACCGGGCGTCGCTCGGCTCCGGCCCCGACCTCGAAGTGCGCGGCCCGTTCACCTACACCGTGACGCCTCCCGGCGGCGCGGGCTTCGACGTTACGGTCGACGCCGGCCAGTGCTCGGACTCCTTCGCCGTGCGCGCCGGGGTCGTCCGCGTCGCCCAGGGGCCGGTCGCGACGCACACGCTGGTGGAGGCCTTCGCGATCCCGGCCGGCCGCCTTGCCGACGTGAACCTCCTCGACCGCAGCGCGGACGCGCTGGTCCCGGTCTCTGCCAGCACGAACGACGTGACACAGCTCCACTTCGTCACCCGCCGCGACCGCGCGCAGCTCACCGTCTGCGCGACGGTCGCCGGCGGCGACGCCCTCGACGGGGCGCCATTCGCCTTCGAGGTCACCGATCTGGATGCCGCGGCGACGCCGCCTGCGACGGCACAGGTCCTCGCGCGCGCGAGGACCGTCCAGTGCCTGATCGTCGGCGACTACCCGGTCGGGGACCGCGTCGACGTCGAGGAACGCGACCCCGGGCCGGACGTGACGACGAGCGGCGGCGGCGTCTCCATTGTCGCGCCCGGGGTCAATCTGGTGACGGTCGCCAACATGGCGTGGGGGCGGCTCTCCGTCTGCGCTGCGCCGGTCGCCGGGCTTACGACGCCGCCCGTCCTGCGCTTCCGCGTCGACGGCGGCGCCCTGCTCGCCGTCCGGGGCGGCACGTGCTCGCTGCCGGCGCGCGTCACGGTCGGCAACCACGTCGTCACGCAGATCGCCGACCCGCTGCTCGAGCTCGCACCGGCCGGGATCGTGACCGTGCCATCCGACCGCCCGGTGGCGGCGATGCCGCTCCTGCTGCGCATCACGGTCGCCGTCCCGTTCGGAAGCGAATCGTCCGCGCTCTATGCCACCCGCATCCGCGGCGCCACCGTCCAGGTATGCGCGCAGGTCGCGCCGGGGTCCGAGGATGCGCTCGGGCAGATGCTGTTCGCCTTCGCGGTCGCTCCGGCCACCGGCGCGCCCTTCGCCCTGACCGTCGCCGCGGGCACCTGCTCGCCGCCATCGGGCCCCTACCCGGTGCTCGCGCCGGACGGGAGCCCCGCGACCGTGACGGTCACCGAGGCAGCGGGTCTGTATGTCGTGCAGTCGATCGCCCTGGCCGGCGGCCGTGAACTGCAGTCGGCGTGCGACGGCGGGGCGTGCTCGCCGACGGCGCTGTACTCCCTCGTGCCGGGCGCCCCGTCGATCACGTACACCAACCGCACCGATCCCCTGAGCACGTCCGTCCCCTAGACGCGGATCACCCATTTCGGGGGATGGGTATCCCCCAGCCTGGGGGAGAGAATCGCGGAGTCCCCGGCTCTCTCCGGGCGCGCCGACGGCGGCGCGTCCCGGCATGCGGCACGCCGGGTGGGAGGAACGAAGGGAGGAGATTCTTGATGAAGCGTGGGGGAGTTCTCGCGGCCGTCGTGGTTGCGTCTCTCTGGTTTGCCGGCTCCGCGGTTGCAGGCCTGCCTGACGGGCTGGGACCGTGGGCCGACTACGTGGTGGCACATAACCAGGGGTGTGCCTACATTTCGCCCGACCTGACGACGTGCGTCCCCGTCCGCCCGGAGCGCAGCGATCCGCAGGCGGCGGTCGGGCCGGCCGAGTCACCGCAAGGCCCGAACAACAACCCGATCCCGGTCGGGTCGTTCTACAGCCTCGGGTTCACGTCGCCGGAGAGGGGCACACCGTTCATCACGCTCGGATTCGACAACCCGGTGTGCAACGGCGTTGGCGCCGACATGGCCATCCAGCTCTACGAGATCACGAAGGACCCGTATCCGCCCGAGAAGGTCAACGTCTTCGTCAGCCAGGACAACGTCAACTACGTCTTCGCGGGCACCGTGACGAAGGACGGCACGGTCGGGATCCCGGCTGGGATCCAGTTCGTGAACTTCGTCAAGCTCGTCGACATCAGCGACAAGACACTCTTCATCGGGCAGACGCCCGACATCGACGGCTACGACCTGGACGGCGTCGAGTCGCTGCAGCCCCCGACGGTGTGCTCGCCGCTTACCGGCACGGTCGAGATCTGCAAGTCCGGGGCGAACGGGATGTCCGGCCGCTCGTTCCAGTTCTCGCTCAACAACAGCACCGTCTTCACGGTCAAGGGAGGCCGCTGCACAGGGCCGATCACCACGATCGTGGGGGCGAACCGCATCGTGGAGCTCCAGTCGAACCCACCGACGGACGTGGCGGACGTCACCGTCCGACCAAGTAGCCGGTTACTCATCAAGGACTTACCCAATCGGACGGCCATCGTCTTCGTGCAACCGGGCTCGACGGCCTCGAACGAGACGATGGTCACCTTCGTCAACCAACCGGCAGGCGGAACGGTCGGTGATCTGAAGATCTGCAAGCTCAGCGAGTCCCCCGCGTTCTGGGGCGACCTCTTCAGCTTCCACGTCAACGGCGGCCCGCTGATCAGCACCCAGGCGAACGACGCGTCCGCCGACCCGTCCACGTGGTCGTGCCGCATCGCGGGCACCTTCCAGACCGGTTCGCGGGTGACGGTGACCGAGGCCCTGCCCGCCGGCGCCGAAGTGCACTTCTTCGACACCACGCCCCCGGAGGCGTTGCTCGACTTCGACACCAACACGGCGTCGGCGACGGTCCAGATCAGCGGCCCGGTCACGACGCTCCTCGTCGATGACGAGCCGATCCCGCCGCCGCAGTCCGGCTACATCGAGATCTGCAAGAACGCCGATCTGGTCGGCGGCCGCCCGGATCCGTTCGTGACGGGCCCGTTCACGTTCACGATCACGGCGTCGGACGGAAGCAGCTTCGACGTGACGACGTTGCCGGGTCAGTGCACGCAGTCGTTCCAGATCGCCGCCGGGCTGACACGCGTGACCGAGCAGGCGTCGCCGAACATCACGCTGGTCGACACGTCCGTGTTCCCGGCCGACCGGTTCGTGGCGGATAACCCGATCAACCGCACCATCGACGTGGAGGTGCCCGTGTCGGCGTCACCCAGTGACGAGACGCAGGTCACCTTCGTCAACCGGCACGATCGGTCGCAGCTCAAGGTGTGCAAGGCGCTCGGCCCGGCCAGCGACGTGCTCAGCGGCCAGACCTTCTCCTTCACGGTCACCTCGCCCGGGATGGCGACTGCGACGCCGAGCGTCATTGCGCCGCAGTGCGTCGTCGTGGGCGACTACCCGGTCGGCAACGACGTGACGGTCACGGAGAACCTCGACCACTCGGTCGGCGCTCCGGGGCAGTTCATCGACACGACGGGCGAGGGCACCAGCACCATCCAGCCCGGAACTGCCAACACCGTGACGATCACGAACACGGCCAAGGGCCTGCTCGAGATCTGCAAGACGAAGATCGACTACCTGACCGGCACCCAGCCGACCTTCACCTTCCGGCTCGATGGCACCACGCTGGTCAGCGTCCAGGCGGGCAAGTGCTCGCTGGGTCGGCGCGTCACGCCGGGACCGCACACGGTCACGGAGGTACCGTCGAACGACTACGACCTGGTCGCGATCTCGGCGAGCCCGCCCAACCGGCTCACGTCGTCGGACCTGAGCACCCGCACGGCGGTCGTCAACGTCCCGTACGCAGGCAACGGCGCCGGCGACACCACGGTGACGTTCACGAACGCGGTCAAGACGGGTCAGGTGAAGGTCTGCAAGAACATCCCAGCGACCTCTGGCAACCTCGCCATGAAGCCGTTCACGTACAGCATCTACACGCAGCAGGCGGGCATGCCGGGCTACACCGTGCAGCAGGCCGGCCCGATTATCCCGGGCGAGTGCACCCAGCTCACCGCCCCGATCCCGGTGCTGCAGCCGAACGGCAAGACCACCGCCATCGGCGTCCACGAGAACGAGGTGACGGGAGCCCAGGCCTTCCTCGTTACGAACATCGCGCTCACGTCCGGCACGCGGGGCTACTGCACGACCGCGAACTCGCCTGGCAACGTGGTGTGCCCGTACACGACCGGGTTCAACTACCCGACCGGGGACGTCGACTTCTTCCTCGGTCCCGGAACGAACCAGATCGACTACACGAACACGGCGACGTAACGACCCTCGACATACGCCGCCGAACGCAGGCCCCGGGACACCCGGGGCCTGCGTCGTCTCGGCCACGCATCCCGTGGGATGCGCGGGCGCCGCGCGGTCCGGGCCCGGTTCACCCAGCCAGGGGGATAGGCCGGTCGGGGCCAGCGCGGGACAATCGATGGGTCTGCAAGCCGCCGTCGTGGCGCTGCCAAGTGCTGCGGCTGCTCGCCTGTAGGTCCGGATCCATCATCAGTTTCAGGGAGAAGTGGGGGGAGGAGCAACAACATGCGACGAATCGCGATCTTTGCGGCGGTCGTGGTCGCGGCTCTTACGGCCGTGGGGGCGGCCCAAGCGGGCGTCTCCGATGGGCTCGGGCCATGGGCGGACTACGTAGTCGCGCACAACCAGGGATGTGGGTACATCCCGCCGGACATGACGACCTGCAAGCCGGTGCGTCCCGAGCGCAGCGACCCGCAGTCGGCCGTAGGCCCGGCCGAGACGCCGCACACAGGCGACAACAACCCGATCCCAGTCGGGACGTTCTACAGCCTCGGGTTCACTGCGCCCGAGACCGGCCAGGCGTACATCACGCTCGGGTTCGACAACCCGGTCTGCAACCAGCCGGGCCAGGACGTCGCGGTCGATCTGTTCGAGATCACCAAGGAGCCGTACCCGAACGAGGTCGTGCACGTCTACGCGAGCTACGACAACGTCAACTACTACTTCGCCGGCGACGTGACGAAGGACGGCACGGTGCAGTTGCCTCCGCAGGTTCCGGTGGCGCACTTCGTCAGGATCATCGACGCGAGCAACAAACAGCTGTTCACGTCGGTAACGCCCGACGCCGACGGTTATGACCTCGACGGCGTCCGGTCGCTCAACACGACGACCTGCAACGAGCCGAACGGCAAGATCGAGGTCTGCAAGGCGATCACGAACGGCATGTCGGGCAAGTCGTTCCAGTTCTCGCTGAACGGCGGCACGCCGTTCACGGTCAAGGGCGGCCGGTGCTCCGGCCCGATCACGACGCTCGCAGGCGCGAACCGCGTGGTCGAGCTCCAGAGCAACCCGCCGACCGACGTCTCGAACATCACGACGAGACCAAGTAGCAGGTTGATCATCAAGGACTTGCCCAACCGAACGGGGGTCGTCTTCGTCGCAGCCGGGTCCACGGCGGCGAACGAGACGATGGTCACATTCACGAACCAGCCCGCGGGCGGGACGGTCGGTGACCTGAAGATCTGCAAGCTCACCGAGACGCCGCAGTACATCGGCCGGCTGTTCAGCTTCCGCGTCAACGGCGGCCCGCTGTTCAGCACAGAGGCGAATGACGCAAACGCGCCTGATCCGTCGACGTGGTCCTGCCGCCTGGCCGGTTCGTACCAGGTGGGGACGAATCTGACCGTCTCGGAGGACATCCCGGCGGGTGCCGAGGTCTCCTGGTTCGACTCGACCCCGGCGGCGGCGCTCACCGACTTCGACACGAACGCCGGCACGGCGAACGTGACGATCGGCCCCGGTGTGACCACGCTGCTCGTGGACAACGAGGCGATCCCGCCGCCGCTCTCGGGCTACCTCGAGATCTGCAAGGACGCCGCGCAGCTCGGCCGCAACTACGCCGACCCGTTCCTCCAGGGGCCGTTCACCTTCACGGTGGAGACCGCTGACGGCGGGACGTTCGACACGGTCGTCGGCGTCGGGCAGTGCTCGGTTGCCTTCCAGGTGCCGGCCGGCATCACGACGATCTCCGAGCATGCAGTCGCGAACCACTCGCTCGTCGACGAGTTCACCATCCCGGAGGACCGCTTCCTGAACGGGAACCTCATCAACGGGACGGCGACCGTGGACATCCCGGTCTCGAGCTCCGTCAACGACGAGACCCAGGTCCACTTCGTCAACAAGCGCGACCGCGCGCAGCTGAAGGTCTGCAAGGCGCTCGGCCCGGGCAGCGACGACCTGAACGGGCACGTGTTCAACTTCGATGTCGACCTGCAGGGCGCCGACATGATCACGCCGTACGGCTACTCGAGCTACGTCTCGGTTGTCGCCAGCTCGACCACGACGCAGTGCGTCATCGCCGGTGACTTCCCGGTCGGTAGCGACGTCGACGTGCACGAGCTGTTCGGGACGAACGTGTGGGGCACCTCGACTGACGACGGCTCGTTCATCGACGTCTCGGGTGAGGGCACGGTCCACATCAACCCGGGCATCAACTCGATCACGATCACGAACACGGCCAAGGGCCAGCTCGAGGTCTGCAAGGCGAAGATCCGGTACCTGACCGGGACGCAGCCGACGTTCACCTTCGTGATCGACGGCTCGAAGACGATCACCGTGCAGGCGGGCAAGTGCTCGCTCCCGATGCGCGTGTCGGTCGGCGACCACACCGTTCTGGAGCGGAACTCGCAGCCCAACTTCGAGCTCGATCCGGGCGTCCCGGTCCTGAACGAGACGGGCGGCGGGATCACCGTGAGCCCGGCCGACCGGCTGGTGTCGAAGGACATCCCCGGCCGGTCGATCACCGTGCATGTGCCGTACGGCCCGCAGGGTGAGACGGCCGTGACGTTCTACAACCGGGTCAAGCGGGGCCAGGTCAAGATCTGCAAGGTCGTGCCGACTGGCCTCGCTCGACGCGATCGGGACGACGCTGTTCTCGTTCAGCTACATCGTCAACGGGACGCAGCTGCACTCGTCGGTGACGTCGCTCATGAACGGTGAGTGCGCCATCGTGGACGACCTGCCGATCCTGCAGCCGAACGGCCTGCCGACAACGATCCAGGTGCAGGAGGACACGCCGCCCGCGGGCGTGTTCGTCACCGGCATCACCTACACGGGTCAGGGCTCGGAGACGGGCAACAACCCGTGCGGTCGGACGCACACGTACCTGCTCGGGCCGAACGTGAACATCTCCACGTTCACGAACCAGAAGGGCGTCGTACCCATCTGCGGGGGCTAGACGCCGAGCACACCTAGTCGCAACGACGAAGGGCCCCGGAGACGGGGCCCTTCTCGTTGGACCTTGCGAATTCCTCAGACCTGACTTGAATGAGTGAGAGGGCCAGGGGGACACGGCCCGATCGGGGTCCGAAGGGGAAACTTGGGGAAGCAGTTCCGCGCGACGCTGGGACGTGTCTGCGCGATCGGGTCGATCGTGCTGGCTGCGCTCGTCGCCACCCAGGTCGCGCAGGCTCGGCTCACGGGCGGGAGCATCGAGATCTGCCTCGCCGCTACGAACGACATGGGCGGCAAGCCCATGCAGTTCTCGCTCAACGGCGGCGCGCCGTTCACCGTCAAGGGCGGCCGCTGCAGCGGCGCGATCGGCATCACCCCGGGCCCGATCGCGGTCGACGAGGTCTCCCCGGACACGGCGACCGTGGCGGTCGACGTCAAGCCGTCGTACCGCGCCATCGGCTCCGACCTTCCGAACGCGCACGCGGTCGTCGCCGTCCCCGCCGGCTCGACGGAGTCGACGCGCACGATCGTGACCTTCACCAACGCCGGCTCGCTCGGCATCCCGCCCGGGCCGACGCCGACGACGACCGGCACGATCGAGGTCTGCGCCGCCACCGACAACGGCATGAGCGGCAAGCCCTTCCAGTACTCGCTGAACGGCAGCAGCACGTTCACCGTCAGCGGCGGCGCCTGCAGCGGCCCGCTGACGACGCGCTCCGGCACCAACATCGTCACGGAGGCGGCCTCCGGCATCGGGCAGGTCAGCGCGATCGGCGTCGAGCCCGCACCGCGGCTTCGCAGCACCGACGTCGTCCACCAGCAGGCCTCGGTGGACGTCCCCGCCGGAACGACCGCGCTGAACCGGACGAAGGTCACCTTCACGAACGTCCCGCCCGGCGGCTCGACGCCGCCCGGCGCCACGACCGGCGACCTCAAGATCTGCAAGGCGAGCGCGACGCCTGCCTTCCAGGGGCGCCTGTTCTCGTTCGCCATCAACGCCGGCCCCGCGTTCAGCATCGAGGCCGGTACCCCGAGCGCCCCGGTCTGCAGCCAGCCCGTGTCCTTCCCGATCGGGACGCGGGTGCTCGTCCAGGAGCTGCAGACGCCGAACGTGGTCGTCTCGTCGATCACCGTGTCGGATGGCCGCGGCACCGGCGCCGACGTGGACAACCGCAACGTCACCGCGACCGTCGGCACAGGCACGACCCTGGTCACCTTCGACAACGAGCCGGCGCCGATCCCGCAGACCGGCTACGTCGAGGTGTGCAAGGACGTGACGAGCGCCGACGTGACCGGGCAGTTCGACTTCACGGTCACGGCGCCCGGCTTCTCGCAGGTCACGAGCGCCTATGCCGGCCAGTGCACCGGGCCCATCGAAGTCCCGGGCGGCAACGTCACCATCACCGAGGCCGCCAGGCAGGGCATCCAGATGACCTCGGTGTCGACGCTGCCGGCCGATCGCCTGTTCTCGGCCAACCTGATCAACCGCGAGGCGACTGTCGAGGTCCCCGTCGGCGACGTGTCGACCGAGACGCAGGTGCACTTCGTCAACACGGCCGTCCTCGGCCAGCTGAAGGTCTGCAAGGCACTTGCGCAGGGCAGCGACGTGCTCAGCGGGCAGACGTTCCAGTTCGACGTGACCCGACACGCCGACGCGGACGTCCCCGGCCCGACGCAGCGGGTCTCGGTCATCGCCAACATCGCGTCCACCCAGTGCGTCATCGCCGGCTCGTTCCCCGTCGGCGAGCAGGTCGCGGTCGCGGAGGTCGCACCCGACCCATCCATCGACGTCTCCGGCGGGGGCACGGTGACAATCGCCGCCGGCATCAACTCGATCACGGTCACGAACCGCGCGATGGGCCAGCTCGAGATCTGCAAGGCGCGCATCGCATACCTGACGGGCGCGCAGCCGGTCTTCCGCTTCCGGATCGACGGCGGCGGCGTCTTCACCGTCCGGGCCGGCGTGTGCTCGCTCCCGCAGCGCGTCACGATCGGCACCCACACCGTGCAGGAGCTCGCCGAGAACGACTACGAGCTCGACCCCACGGCGCCGGGCGCCGGCATCGACGTGTCGCCCGCCGACCGAGTCGTGACGAAGAACACGGCCATGCGCACCGTCTCCGTGACCGTCCCGTACGGCGCGTCCGGCGAGACGCTCGTCAGCTTCGCGAACCGGATCAAGCTTGGCCTCGTCAAGGTCTGCAAGCAGGTGCCCACGACGTCGATGGACGCCCTCGGCACCACGCCGTTCAGCTACACGGTCACGGTCGGCGGCGCGCAGCAGGCACCCATCACCGGGATCACCGCGGGCTCGTGCTCGCTGCCGCTCGGCCCGTTCCCGGTGCTCCAGCCCGACGCATCTCCGACGGCCGTCACCGTCCTGGAAGACGGCGCCGGCGCCACGGCCCCGTGGACGATCTCGGACGTCACGTGCAGCGGCTGCCGGCAGCCCGCGGCCAGGATCTACGACGTCACGAACGCGACGCTGCTCCTGGGCTTCGGCTTCAACCTCGGGCAGGACGTGAACGCGCTGACGTTCACGAACGCAGTCACGCCGAACTAGCCCGCGAACTGCCACGCTTGGCGCGTGACCCGTCGCGTCTCCATCGCGTCGCTCGGCGCCGCGGCCGTCGCGGCCGCGGTGGGGATCGCGTTCGCCGACTCGTCGATCGTCGTGCTCGCCCTGCCGCAGCTGCTCGATGAGCTGAACACGTCGATCACTCCGGTCTCGTGGGTGATCACGGCCTACAACCTGGTCGTCGCCGTCGTGGCGCTCGCGCTCGGGTCGCGGCTCGGGCGCGCCTCCGCGCGGCGGGTCGGGCTCGCGGGCCTCGTCGTGTTCCTCGCCGCGTCGCTCGCCTGCGCGCTCGCCGGCTCGCTGCCGATGCTGGTCGCGCTGCGCTGCGTGCAGGGCGTCGGAGCCGCGCTCCTCCTGGCGGCCTCGCTTCCACTCCTGATCGCGCTCACGGGCTCCGAGCGACGCGGCATCGCGGTCTGGATCGGCGCGGGCGGGGTCGGCGCGGCCGTCGGCCCGGCGCTCGGCGGCGTGCTCACCGAGGCGTTCGACTGGCGCGCGATCTTCCTCGTCCAGGCGCCGGTCGCTGCGCTCGCGATCCCGGCCGTCGCCGCGGTGCGGGCCGGGCCGCTGCCGCCGCGGGCGGGCGAACGGCGAACGGCGGTCGTCGCGGACCTCGGCCTCGGGCTCGTCTTCGCCGGGTTTGCAGGCGCGCTCTTCCTCGTCGTCGTGCTGCTGATCGAGGTCTGGGGGCTGTCGCCGCTCGAGGCGGCGGCGGCCGTCACTGCGCTGCCGCTCGCGACCATCGTGGGCGCGCGGCTCGAACGCCCGCTGAGCGGGACGCGGGCGGCCGTCGCGGGATCGCTCGCGCTGGCGGCGGGGCTGCTCGGGCTTGCGCTGCTGCCCGCGACGAGCGTCCCGCTCGTCGTCTGGGCGCTCGCGCTGTGCGGGGCCGGGCTCGGGCTTGCGCTGCCCTTCTTCGGTCTGCGCTCGCTGGAAGGCCCCGATCTCGCCGGGTCGGCCGCCCACTCGGTCGGAGCGCGGCACGCCGGGCTCGTCGCCGCGCTCGTCCTCGTCGCCCCGCTGCTCGCGAGCGGCGTCTCGGCGGGCAGCGAGCGGGCCGCGCTCGGCAGCGCCTCGGCCGTGCTCGACGCACCGGTCGGGATCACGGACAAGATCGCGATCGCGCTCGCGCTCGACCGCGAGATCCAGGCCGCGCCGAAGGGCGCGATGCCGAACGTGGACGCGGCCTTCCAGGGACGGAGCGGGAAGGACGTCGAGCAGTTGCGCGCAGAGCTCGTGTCGACGCTCGAGGACACGCTCACGCGGAGCTTCCGGGCGAGCTTCGCGCTGACGGCGCTCTTCGCCCTGCTCGCGGTGCTCCCGGCGCTGGCGCTCCGGAGGCGCGGGTGAGCGCACGTGTCGTCATGGCCGGCCTGGCCGCGGCGGCGCTGCTCCTGCTCGGCGTGGAGCTCGCGCTCGGCGCCCGCGACTACGGCGAGGTGCACCTCGGCGCGCCGTGCGCGCAGACGGCGCTGCCGCCGGGCGGCGGGCTCGACCGCACGATGCAGCGGGTCGTCATCGGCGCGCTCGACCGGGCGTCGTGCCGGCTCGGGACGACGCGTGAGCGGCTGCTGCTCTCGCTGTCGCCGAACGGCGGCTCCCGCTTCAAGAACTGGAACGACGCCGACGAGGAGCGCCTGCTGCGCGACTCGCTCGTCTCGTCGATCGACGACGCCGAGCAGCGCGGCGACCTGAACGGCGTCGAGGCCGGGATCCTGCGCGAGCTCGCGCAGCGCGCGCCGGTGCAGCTGATCGTGCAGGCCGCGAACCACCTCGACAGCCTGCTCGGTCTCGCGAACCTGATCCCCTAGCCGCGGAGCGAGTGGTACACAATCGCGATGAGACTCGGCGTCGAGGCCGCCCTTGTCGGCGGCGAGCTCGTACCCGGCGACGTCGAGGTCGCCGGTGACCGTATCGAGGCGGTCGGGCTCGCGCCGGCCGGGAGCGGCGTCGCGGCCCCGGGCTTCGTCGACGTCCAGGTGAACGGGTTCGCTGGCGTCGACTTCGCCGCGGCGGACACCGACGGCTACTGCCGCGCGGGCCGCGCGCTGCTCGCCACCGGCGTCACCGCGTTCCGGCCGACGTTCATCACCGCACCGGAAGATGCGCTGGTCGCTGCGCTCGCGGCGGTGCCCGGCGTCGACGTCGGCCCACGCATCCTCGGGGCACACGTCGAGGGGCCGTTCATCTCGCCTGCCCGCCTCGGGGCCCACCCCGCCGGCGCGCGACGCGACCCGGACGCCGGGCTCATGCGCCGCTTGCTCGACGCGGGCCCGGTCGCCCACGTCACGCTCGCTCCGGAGCTGCCGGGCGCCCTGGAGCTCGTCGACCTCCTCGTCGCCGAGGGCGTCGTCGTCGCGTGCGGACACAGCGACGCGACCGCGGGCGAAGCCGCGAGCGCATTCGCGCGTGGCGCGCTGACGGTCACGCACCTCTTCAACGCGATGCGGCCGCTCGAGCACCGCGACCCCGGCATCGCCGGCGCGGCGCTCGCCGACCGGCGCGTGACCGTCCAGCTGATCGCCGACGGCATCCACCTCGCCGATGAGGTCGTGCGCATCGCCTTCGCGGCGGCGCGCGGGCGGGTCGCGCTCGTGACGGACGCGATCGCCGCGGCGACGCTGGGTGACGGGAGGTACCGGCTCGGCGGCGTCGACGTCGTGGTGCGGGACGGCGTCGCGCGCGGCGCCGGCGGGATGCTCGCCGGCAGCGTCGTGACGATGGACGAGTGCGTGCGGCGTGTCCACGCGCTCGGCGTCCCGCTCGAGGAGGCGCTCGCCGCGGCGAGCGCGAACGGCTCGCTGGCGCCCGGGTCACGTGCCGACGTCGTCGTCCTGGACGACGGGCTGGAGGTCCGGCGCGTGCTCGTCGCGGGGGTGGAAAGGTCCCACTAGCGGAATAGCGCTGGTCCTAGTAGCGTTGAAGGCCAGCGACCGGTGGAAGCCGGTCCGGCGTGACACGTTTGCAGCCGTGCGGAGACGGGAATGTATGCCGGTCTTCCGCCGTTTGTACATGTAGATCGCCGTCGATGAGCGCTTCCTCCCCCGATCGCGCTCTCGACGGCGGTTTCGCGAGCCGGAAGACCGGCTCCGCGTACCACGCGAGAGAAGGAAACGAAATGAAAACGGCGATTCACCCCGAACTGACACGTACGACCATCACCTGCCAGTCCTGCGGGACGGCGATCGAGACGCGAACGGCCAGGCCCGTTACGAGCGTCGACGTCTGCGCCAGCTGCCACCCGGCCTACACGGGCGAGCTGCGGCGCGAGGCACGCGGCGACCGGATCGACCGGTTCGAGCGGCGCCGCCGGCTTGCCACGGCAGTGAGCTGAGAAGAGAAAGGCAGGGAGATTCCACTGAGTACCACCATGCAGCACGACTTCATCACCAAGTTCATCGAGGACTCCGAGGAGCGCGGCTCGGTCACCCGGCCGGAGCTCGAGGCGATCGCGCTCGAGCACGACCTGGACGAGACCGAGGTCGCCGAGCTCGTGCACGAGCTCGAGGTGCGCGGCATCGAGCGCATCGAGCCCGAGGACGAGACCGCCACCGAGACGGAGGCGGCGCGCACGCGTGCGCTCGACCTGACGGCTGCGCCGTCGGGCACGACCGACTCGCTCCAGCTGTTCCTCAACGAGATCGGCCGGCACGAGCTGCTCACCGCCGCCGACGAGGTTGCGCTCGCCAAGCGCGTCGAGCGCGGCGACCTCGCGGCCAAGGAGCGGATGATCAACTCGAACCTCCGTCTCGTCGTCTCGGTGGCCAAGCGCTACCAGGGGCACGGCGTGCCGCTGCTGGATCTCGTCCAGGACGGCGTCATCGGCCTGAACCGCGCGGTCGAGAAGTTCGACTGGCGGCGCGGCTACAAGTTCTCCACGTACGCGACGTGGTGGATCCGGCAGGCCGTCCAGCGGGCGGTCGCCAATCAGGCGCGGACGATCCGCGTGCCCGTCCACGTGCACGAGCGCCGGCAGAAGCTCGGCCGGGCCGCCCAGCGGCTCCAGCTGGAGCTCGGCCGCGAGGCGACCGTGGACGAGCTGGCCCAGGCCACCAACCTGCGGCTCGACCACGCCGAGGAGGCCCTCGCGGTCGCCGACGCGTCGGTCTCGCTGAACCAGGCAGTCGGCTCCGACGCCGACGGCGAGCTGGGCGACCTGTTCGCCGACGAGACCGCCGTCGATCCGGAGGAGGAGGCGTCGGATTCGCTCCGCCGCCAGGCCGTCCGGAAGGTCGTCGCGCAGCTCCCCGAGCGGGAGCGGCGGGTCGTCGAGCTCCGCTTCGGGCTCGCCGACGGCGAGACGTGGCCGCTCGAGTCGATCGGCAAGGAGCTCGGCCTGACGCGCGAGCGCGTCCGCCAGCTCGAGGCCAGCGCGCTCTCGAAGATGCACCGCGCGCTGTCGGGCGAGGACGTCAACCTCGCCGAGGCCGCGTAGCCAGCGCCCGACCAAGCACGAATGAATCGCGCGGGCCAGGATCTCGATCCTGGCCCGCTTTCGTTTGTGGCTGACAGCCACTAACTCGGAGCAGGACGCGAGAGATAGTGGCTGACAGCCACAAGCTGGGGGTCGCGGGTCGGTGCGGCAGCCGCAACCCGTGCGGGTAGCGTGGCCCACGACCGAAGGAGGCCCCATGAAGCTCGAAGGCATTCACCACGTGACGTGCATCACGGCCGACGCGCCGGGCAACGTCGACTTCTACGCACGCGTCCTCGGCCTGCGGCTCGTCAAGAAGACGGTCAACCAGGACGACCCGACCGTCTACCACCTCTTCTACGCCGACGAGCGCGGCAGCGCGGGCGCGGACATCACGTTCTTCGAGTACCCGGGCATCCCGCGCGGGCGGGCCGGCGCCGGCATGGTGCACCTGATCACCTTCCGCGTCGGCGCGGAGGCGGCGCTCGATTTCTGGGCCGAGCGGCTCGGAGCCGAGGGCGTCGCCACCGAGCGCGGCGAAGGCGGGCTGCAGTTCACCGATCCGGAGGGTCTCCGGCTCGAGCTCGCCGTCATCGACGTGCCCGACGAGCCGCTCGTCGCCGAGCACCCCGACATCCCGCGCGAGCACGCCATCCAGGGCTTCGACAGCGTCCGCGCCTACTCGCGGGCGCCGGCCGCGAGCGCCGGCTTCCTCGAGCAGGCGCTCGGCTTCGAGCCGCGCGGCGAGAACGAGTGGGAGCTCCGCGGCGACCGCCGCGGCGGCCGCTATGCGTACGACGAGGCGCCCGAGGAGCGCGGCCTCGGCGGGGCGGGGACCGTCCACCACGTCGCCTGGGCGTCGCCGCCCGACGAGCTGGAGGAGTGGCGCGGGCGCGTCGCCGGCTCGGGCGCGTCGCCGACGCCGGTGATCGACCGCTTCTACTTCAAGTCCGTCTACTTCCGCGAGCCGAGCGGCGTGCTCTTCGAGCTGGCCACGATCGGCCCCGGCTTCACCACGGACGAGCCCCTCGAGACGCTCGGCGAGCGGCTCTCCCTGCCGCCGCTCTTCGAGCATCTGCGCGACGAGCTCGAGCCGGTGCTGACGCCGCTGCCGGACGTCCGGCCGGCGCGCCGGTGACGCTGACCGCACTCCAGAGGCCGGCGGCGGGTGACGCCGCCGGCCTGCTCGTCCTGCTCCACGGGCGTGGGGCGGACGAGCACGACCTGTTCCCGCTGCTCGACGTCCTCGACCCGGAGCGGCGACTCCTCGGAGTCACCCCGCGCGCGCCGCTCGCGCTGCCGCCCGGCGGCGCGCACTGGTACGCCGTGCACCGGATCGGGTTTCCGGATGCCGACACCTTCCTGCCGACGTACGAGCTCGCCTCGTCCTGGCTCGACGGCCTGCAGGCGGAGACGGGCATCCAGCCGGAGCGCACCGTGATCGGCGGCTTCTCGATGGGCGCGGTCATGACGTACGCGCTGTCGCTTGGCGCCGGACGCCCCCGGCCGGCTGCGCTGATTGCGCTCAGCGGCTTCGTGCCGACCGTCGAGGGCTGGGAGCTCGACCTCTCGCCGCCCTTCCCGCCGGTCGCGATCGGGCACGGCACCTACGACCCGGTGATCTCCGTCGACTGGGGCCGCCAGGCGCGCGACCGCCTCGAGCAGGCAGGTGCCGACGTGCTCTACCGCGAGTCGCCGATCCCGCACACGATCGACCCGCGCTTCGCGCACGAGCTCGCGAAGGTCGTCAGGCGCGCCGTTCCGTAGCCACCAGCGCCTCGCGGGCGGCCGTGTCGAACGGCGTGAGGTCGAACGGCACGAGCTCGCGGATCGAATCGTCCCGACCGATCGTGGCGTTGCGCAGCCCCTCGACGAGGGGCCGGGCGACGCCGGCCTTCACCGGCGTGACGAGGTGCAGCCAGTAGGACGAGAGCCGCGGCGTCAGCACCGGCACCTCGACGAGGATGGGGCGCTTGCCGCGGAGACGCGCGATCCGCTCGATCATCTCGCGGTAGGTCATGACCTCCGGGCCGCCGGCGTCGAACGACTGCCCGACCGCCTCCTCGCGCCCGAGCACGCCCGCCAGGTAGCGCACGATGTCGATCAGCGCGATCGGCTGCGTCTCGGTCGAGACCCAGCGCGGCATCACCATCGCGGGCAGCCGGTCGACGAGCGCGAGGATCGTCTCGAACGCAGCGCTGCCGGCGCCGACGACCATGGCGGCGCGCAGCGTCGTCACCGGCACGGCGCCGCTCGCCAGCGTCATCGCGGTGTCCCGGCGGCTGCGCAGGTGCTCGGAGAGATCGGCCGACTCGTCGCCGAGCCCGCCGAGGTAGACGAGCTGCGTCAGGCCGGCGCGCTCGGCCTCGCGCGCGACGGTGGCGGCGCCCTGGCGGTCGCGTTCGGCGAAGTCCTTCGCGCCGAGGGAGTGCACCAGGTAGTAGGCGGCGTCCGCGTGCTCGAGGGCCTGGGCGACCGAGGCGGCGTCGGTCACGTCCGCGACCGCCCAGCCGCCGCCGCGCGGCTGCCGCGAGACGGGAACGACGTCGTGCCCCTCGAGCGCCGGCAGCAGCGCCTCGCCGACGAACCCGGTCGCGCCGAAGACGACGACCCTCACGTCTTTCTAACCAACCGCCGGAAGTAGCGGCGGCTGACGGCAAGGTGGAAGCGCCGCTGCACCTGGCTGTAGAGCGGGCCGCCGAGACGCGGGTGGAATCCGGTGATCGTCGAGCGGATCTCGGGGCCGGCCGTCTGGGCGAGGGTGATGGCTCCGCCCGGCAGGCGGACGAGCAGGCCGCGCCGGATCGGGAAGGCGCAGGCGACGCGGTCGTCGCCGACCACGGTCTCGGCCGGGCCGAACGCGAGCAGGACGACACCGACGCCGCGCAGCTCGACGCCCGCGGTCGTGGTACGGGGGCGCACGAGCCCGAAGGTCGCTGCCCGGACGGCCTCCCAGTACTCCGCGCCGAGCCGGTTCGCGCCCTCCTCGGTGTCGGGCACCACGGGCCGCGGCAGGTGCGCACGCTGCTCCGACTCGACCGCGCCGTCGGGCGTCACCTGCTGGGTCGACTGCCAGCCCTCGAGGGGCGCGCTCAGAAGCAGCTGTCCGTCCGGTACAGGTCGTAGGCCGACTGAGGGAGGATCCAGGTCCAGTGTGAGCCCACGCGGACGACATGGAAGACGTGGAACGACTGCGCGCGCTCCTCCGTCTTCGGGTTCGCGAGCGTCAGCCGCACGCGGATCTCCTTGCCGTGCACGGGCGTGTCCCGGCCCGGCATCGCGAACCAGCGGTCGTTCACGGAGAGGATGCGAACGGCGCTGAGCGTGACCGTGATCGGGTTCAGCCGCTCGCACTTGATGTACTCGCGCTCCGGCGCGACGCGCTGGTGCTCCGGGTTCAGCATGCTCCACGCGTCGGCGTAGTCGTTGCGGACGACGCTGCCGACGACGTCGGTCATGAACCGGCTGACGTCCGGGGTGGACGCGGCCGCGGATGTCGCGGCGCCGCCGCCGCCCGAGAGCACGATTGCGGCCGCGGCCACGGCAACGGCGACCGCCACCACGGCGGCCGCGGCGATCACCAGGATGCGGCGCTGCCCCTTCGCTCGAGCCTCCTCTCTCACCGAGTTTACGGGGCGCGGGACAGAACCCGGACACCGTCGCCGAGCTCGCGCGTCTCCCAGTCGAGCGTGTCGAAGAACGTCTTCGCCGCGGGCCGCCCGGGATCGGCGACGAGCGCCATGGAGCCGAGGCGTGGAAGGAGGGCGGCGAGCGGCTCCACGTTGCGGTTCTCGTAGAGCACGTCGGCGGCGAGCACCCAGTCCCAGGGGCCGCGCGCGACCAGCTCGTCCGGCGCCGTCCACGAGGCGAGCGCCGTCTCGAGGACGACGCCGTTGCGCGCGGCGTTCTGGCGCGTGAACGCGAGCGCCTCGGGCGACCAGTCGGTCGCGACCACGCTGGCGCCGGACAGCGCCGCGGCGATGCTGGCCACGCCGAGCCCGCACCCCAGCTCGACCACCCGATCGCCCGGCTCGACCAGCTCGGCGGCCGCGCGCGCGAGTGCGACCCCGCTCGGCCAGAGCTCAGCCCAGTAGGGCAGGAACTCGTTCTCGGCGAACGCGTCCTCGTCGATCAGCTCGGCGGCGTCGGGCGGGCGCACGATCCTGACGCGAAAAGGTCCCGCGTCGACGGTGGTTTCGATCTGTTTCCTCGCCATGGCGCGGTATCCTCGCCGTCGTGAGCAGCGCGACGAAGTTCCTGCTCGCCGAGTCCGCGCTCCCGCGGCGCTGGTACAACATCCGCGCCGACATGCCGAACCCGGCGCAGCCGATCGCTGCACCCGGGCACCGGCAGCCGGTCGGGCCCGGACGACCTCGCGCCGCTCTTCCCGATGGAGCTGATCCTCCAGGAGGTCAGCGAGGAGCGCCGAGATCGCGATCCCGGAGGAGGTGCTCGACATCTACCGCGCTCTGGCGCCCGACGCCGCTCTACCGCGCGCACCGCCTCGAGGCGGCGATCGGCACGCGGTCGCGGATCTTCTACAAGTACGAGGGCACGTCAGCCCGGCGGGCAGCCACAAGCCGAACACCGCGGTCGCGCAGGCCTTCTACAACAAGCAGGAGGGCCGCACGCGGCTCGCGACCGAGACCGGCGCCGGCCAGTGGGGCAGCGCGCTCGCGCTTCGCCTGCAAGCTGTTCGGGCTCGAGTGCAAGGTCTACATGGTCGGGTCTCGTACGACCAGAAGCCGTTCCGGCGCTCGATGATCGCAGACCTGGGGCGCGACGGTCGTGCGCGAGCCCGTCGGAGGACACGAACGCCGGCCGCGCGGTGCTCGCCGAGCGACCCGGACTCGACCGGGCAGCCTCGGGATCGCGATCTCCGAGGCGGTCGAGGACGCGGCGAGCCGCGAGGACACCGCGTACTCGCTCGGCAGCGTGCTCGAACCACGTGCTCCTGCACCAGACGGTGATCGGCCAGGAGGCGATCGCGCAGATGGAGCTCGCCGGCGCGTTCCCGGACGTCGTCATCGGCTGCGTCGGCGGCGGCTCGAACTTCGCCGGGCTCGCGTTCCCGTTCCTCCGCGAGAAGATCGCCGGCCGCGAGATCGACGTGCTCGCCTGCGAGCCGGCGGCGTGCCCGACGCTGACGCGCGGCCACTTCGCCTACGACTTCGGCGACACGGAGCAGCTGACGCCGCTCGTGCCCGATGCACACGCTCGGCCACGACTTCGTCCCGGCCGCCGATCCACGCCGGCGGCCTGCGCTACCACGGCGTCGCGCCGCTGATCTCGCAGCTCGTCCGCGACGGGCTGATCCGCGCCGAGGCGTACCTGCAGAACGACGTCTTCGCGTCGGCGGTGCAGTCTTCGCCGGCAGCGAGGGGATCATCCCGGCGCCCGAGTCCGCCCACGCGATCCACGGCGCGCGTCGAGCCGGCGCGGCAGGCGGACGAGCGAGGGCCGCGAGCGGACGATCCTCTTCAACCTCTCCGGGCCACGGCCACTTCGACATGGCCGCCTACGACAACTACCTCGCCGGGAAGCTCGAGGACTTCGAGCTCGACGAGGCCGAGATCGCGCGCGCGCTTCAGCGCGATCGAGGGGCTCCCGAAGCCCGCGGGCGTCGCGCTCTAGCGGATCCGCACGGGAGTCCCGCGCGGCACCCTGCCTGCCAGCCAGCGGATGACGTTGTTGTCGAGACGCACGCAGCCGTGGGAGCGGGCCGTCCCGAGCGGGTCGAACAGGCTGTCGCCGGAGCGACCGTGGATGGCGATGCGCCCCGGCCCGCCGCCGTAGTTGTCGAGCGTGTTCGAGAAGGCCGTGAGGTGGAGCGCCCAGGGGCCGATGAAGCCATCCGGATCCGGCTGCTGGACGGGGTCGTACACCGCGAAGAGCCCGTGCGGGGTCGGCGTGCCGGGCGCGCCGACGACGGCGCGGGCCTGCTTCACGAGCCGGCCGTCGAAGTAGACCGAGACGAGCCTCCGCCCGGTCGAGACGTCGATCCACCAGTGCCGGCGCGCGACGAGGGCGCGGTCGGCGGGAAGCCAGCCGCTCGACCCGTTCGGCCGGATCGGCAGCGCCACGTGCAGCCACGTTCGGCCCTGATCGTCGAGTCGTGACCCGAGCACGAGCAGGACGTGCGGGCCGTCGCTCCACGGGGCGCGGACGCCGGCATGCCACACGACGCGGCCGCCGTCGGGTGCGCTGCGAACGGCCGAGGCGACGACGATCTTCGCGGTGACTGCGCCACCGGCCCGGCTCGGCGCGAGGCTCGGCGCCGCGGCGGCCCCAGGCGTGCCAAGCGCGAGCGCTGCCACGAGGAGGCGGGTGGTCATCCCGTGACGCCTCCGGGGCGCCCGTTCACGTGCAGGACGCGGATCCGCAGGTGGACGGCGGCGCGGGCCGCCCTCCGGACGTTGCCCGCCCGCGCGACCGCGGGCGCGACGAGCGCGCCGGCGGGAGCTGCGGCGTCGATGCGCACGGTGACCCGCACGGAGACCGTCGCGTGTGCTGCGAGCGTCGGGATCGTCCAGCAGGCGCGGCCGTTGCGGAAGACGGCGCCGGGCGCGGAGACGAAGACTGCGTGCGGGGACGGCCGGTCGCACAGCACCACATTGCTGGCTGCGACGTTGCCGGGGTTGCGGAGCCGCAGCACGTACTGCACGCGGCCGCCCTGGGCGACGACGGTCGGGCTCGCGCGCTTGCTGAGGAGCAACCGGGTGGGCGGCGGGGGCGGCGTCGGCGTCGGCGTGGTGACGTACACAGGCTGCGGCCCGCCGACCTGCCAGGAGGTCGCGTTGTTCGCGGTCTGCGGATCGGAGACGCTGGAGGTGGCGCTCGCACCGACGGCGAACGAGCCACCTGAAGCGCGCGCGTCCGTGAGCGTGATCTGGCGCGTGCCGCCGACCTCGATCGTGCCGAGCGAGCAGGTCAGCAGCGGCACGTGCACGGTGCACAGGCCGCCGCCTTCGATCGCGATCCAGCCGGAGACGTGGAGCTCGGGCGGGAGCGTGACCGTCACGACCGTCCCGTCGGCGGGATCGGGACCGGCGTTCGTGACCGTCACCGTGTAGGAGTCGTTGGCGCCGGGCCGGTAGTGCGGTGGGCCGGTGATGTCCACGGTGAGGTCTGCGGTGGCACCGACGGGTGGGGGCGCCCCCGACGGCGTGACCGTCACGACGACGGTTGCCGAGGCCGTGCCGCCTCGGCCGTCGTCGACCGTGTAGCCGAAGGAATCCGTGCCGACGAAGCCGGTGTTCGGCGTGTAGACGCATGTGCTCGCGCTGCACGCGACGGTGCCGGAAGCCGGCTGTGTCCAGGTTGAGACAGCCAGCGGGTCGCCGTCGGGGTCGGTGTCGTTCGCGAGCGGCGCGATCGAGATCGGGCTGCCGGCGGGCGTCGAGGCAGCGTCGTCCGCCGGCTGAGGCGGGGCGTCGGGGGCCGCGGTGACGGTGACCGTCACCGTCGCGGTGTCCGTGCCCCCGAAGCCGTCGGCGGCGGTGTACGTGAACGTGTCGGTCCCCAGGAAGCCCGCGGCGGGTGTGTAGGTGCAGGCGCTGGCAGTGCAGGCGGCCGTGCCGTTCGCCGGCGCCGTCCATGTCAAGACCGCGAGCGGGTCGCCGTCGGGGTCGGTGTCGTTCGAGAGCACCGGCACCGACACGGCGTTGCCTGCCGTCGTCGCCGCGGAGTCGTCGGCGGCGTCCGGCGGATCGTTGGACGCCGTCACGGTGACGGTGACCTGGGCGGTGTCGCACAGCGACGGAACGCCGCCGTCGCAGACCGTGTACGTGAAGCTGTCGGCGCCGTTGAAGTTCGCAAACGGCGTGTACGTCACGGTGCCGCCGGCGTTGACGACTGCGGTGCCGCTGGCCGGCGCGGACAGCGAGCCAGGGACCACGGTGAGCGACTGGCTCCATTCGTTCGCAGGCCCGGGGCTGTCGTTCGGGCGCACGTCCTGAGTCACCGGCGTGTCCTCGGCCGTCGTCCATACGTCGTCCTGCGCGACGGGCGGGTCGTTGACCGGCGCGACGGTCACGGTGACGGTGGCCGTGTCGCAGAGCGGCGGGGCGCCGCTGTCGCACACCTGGTAGTCGAACGAGTCGACGCCGAAGAAGTCGGGTGCGGGGGTGTAGGTGACCGTGCCCCCGACGTCGAGGACGGCCGTGCCGTTGGCCGGGAATGTGAGCGAGCCGGGGGTCACCGCGAGCGTCTGGCCCGCCTCGTCGGGCGGCCCCGGCGAGTCGTTCGCACGCACGTCGATCGTGAGCGGCGCGTCCTCACTCGCCGCCACAGCGTCGTCGACGGCGACCGGGGGGTCGTTCACGGGCGTGACCGTCACGGTGACCGTCGCCGTGGCGCAGAGCGGCGGGGCGCCGCTGTCGCACACCTGGTAGTCGAACGAGTCGAGCCCGTTGAAGTTCGCCGCGGGGGTGTACGTGACGACGTTGCCCGGCCCCAGGCCGGCCGTCCCGCCGGCCGGCGCGCTCAGCGATCCCGGCGTGACGGCGAGCGTCTGCCCGGCTTCGTCCGGCGGCCCGGGGCTGTCGTTGACGGTCGGGTCGAGCGAGACCGGCGTGTCCTCGGGAGTCGTGCGCGCGTCGTCGACCGCGACGGGCGGGTCGTTCACGGCGGTGACGGTGACGGTGACCACGGCGGTGTCGCACAGGGTCGGCGAGCCGTTGTCGCACACCTGGTACGAGAAGCTGTCGGTCCCGGCGAAGTTCGCCGCCGGCGTGTAGGTCACGGTGCCCGCTACGTCGACCGCGGCTGCCCCGTTCGCGGGCGTCGAGAGCGAGCCGGGCGTGACGGTGAGTGTCTGGCCGCTCTCGTTCGCCGGCCCCGGGGTGTCGTTCAGGCGCACGTCGAGCGTGACGGGAGTGTCCTCCGGCGTGGTCGCCGCGTCGTCGGCGGCCGCCGGGGGGTCGTTGATCGGCGTGACGACGACGGTCGCCGTGCCCGTGGCCGCGCCGCCGCGGCCGTCGCCGATCGTGTAGGTGAACGAGTCCACGCCGTTGAAGTCCGCCGGCGGGGTGTAGAGACAGGCGCCAAGCGGCGTGCAGGCGACGGTGCCGCCGTTCGCGCTCACGGCGTCGCTGCCCGTGAGGCTCACGGCGTCGCCGTCGGGATCCGTGTCGTTGCCGGTGACGCTGAAGGTGATCGGCGTGTCCTCGCCGGTGGCAGCGCCGTCGGCATTCGCGGTCGGCGGGTGGTTCACGGAGGTCGTCTCCGAGCTCGAGTCGTTCGCGCCGTTCGCGTCCGGCTCGTTCCCGGCGACGCCGGCGGTGTTGACGATCGTCGCGCCCGCCGCCGGAGTAGGGCTGACCTGGACGGCGACCGTGGCCGAGGCGCCGTTCGCGAGCGAGCCGAGACTGCAGGTGAGCGTGCCGGCGAACTGCACGCACGAGCCCTGGCTGGGCGCCGCGCCGACGTACGTCGCAGCTCCCGGAAGCGTGTCGGTGAGCATGACGCCGGTCGCGTCCGACGGGCCGCCGTTGTGGACAGTGACGGTGTAGGTCTCCACTGCGCCGACCGTGACGGGGTCGGGCGCGTCCGCCTGCGAGACGCCGAGGTCGGCCGAGGACGTGATCGCCGTCGGGTCCGACGCGGCGTCGTTGCCGGCGGCGAGCTCGCCGCCGCCGGACACCGAGGCCGTGTTGACGACGTTCGCCGCTGCGCTCTGGGAGACGGATGCCGTCAGGGACACGGCCGGGTAGCTCGCCCCGGCCGCCAGCACGTCGGAACGGGTGCAGGTGACGGTCTGGGCCGCGACCAGGCAGCTCCAGCCTGTGCCGGTAGCCGACTGGGGCACGAGGCCGGCCGGGAGCGTGTCGGTCAGCGTCACCGTCCCGCTCGTGGGGCCGGTGCCGCTGTTCGTCACCGTGAGGGAGTACGAGCCGGTCGCGCCCCGAACGAACGAGGCCGCGTGGGTCTTGGCCAGCGTGAGGTCGGGCGACGTGACCGTGACGTCCTCGCCGCTCGACGAGCCGCTCGCGTACGCGGCCGACGTCGTGCCCGCGAGTGTGGTCCGGGCCGGGTCCAGGTAGTCGCTGCTCGCGCCGTTCTGGAGCACGCCGTCCGGCACCGCGGAGCTCACGGCCGCGACGAACGTGATCGCGGCGCTGCCGCCGCCCGGGATCGAGAAGGTGCCCCAGGCTGGCGTCGCGGAGCCGGCGGCGGGGTTCGTCACCGCCGTGCGGCTGGCGCCGCCCGCAAGGACGATGCCGCTCGTCGACGCGTACGTGAGTCCGGCCGGCAGCGGGTCGGAGACGACGGAGCCGGTGGCGGCCGCGCGGCCGGCGGCGTTCGCCACCGTGATCGTGTAGGTCGCGGTCGTGCCACTCGGGGTGTTGACCACGGTCGGCGTGGAGGTGGTCTTCGTGACGCCGACCGCGGGCACGCACGCGCCGCCGCCGCTCGCCCCGGGAATGTCGGCCGGCGTGACGGTGGTGACGACGGTGCCCGCGGTGCCCGGGGCGGCGCCGTATGCGATCCCGCCGGCGGTGAGGCCGTTCGCCCCGCCGGCGACGTCGACCGACGCCGCCGCGCTCGACAGCGCGACATACCCGCCCCCGCCGCCTCCGCCCGGGCCGTGCGGCGAGCCGCCGCCGGTGTTCGTGCCGCCGGTGCCGCCCCGCGCGCTCACGGTCAGGCCGCCGAGCCCGCCGGTGCCCGCGGTGACCACGACGCTTCCGCCCGCGCCGCCGCCGCCGGTGCCGTCGTTGGTGACCGTGCTGTTCGCCGCGCTGCCGTCTGCGTTGATCGTCCCCGTGCCCGACACGGCGCCCGAACGGATCAGCACGCCGCCGCCGCCCGCCGCGCCGCTCGATGCGAGCCCGAGCCCGGGCACGCCGGTCGAGTTGTTCGTCGTGGCCGCACCGCCGCCGCCGCCCAGCACGACCCGCCCGGGGAGGGAGGCCCCGAAGCTGCCGCCGAACCCGCCCGACTGGATGGCAGGGTGGCCGGGGGTCCAGCCGTACCCGCCCTGACCCCCGGCACCGGCGTTCGCGCCGCCGCCCCCGCCGGTGTTCTCGTCGTTCGCGGGCGGATCGCCGTCCGTGCCGCCGCCGCCGGCGTTGCCGGGCGCGCCCCGGGCGCTCGAGCCGTTCGGGTAGCCGTCGACGCCCGTGTCGAGCAGGGTGCCCGCGTTCAGGACGAACCGCGGCGTCCCCGCGATCCCCTCGCCCTTCGACCCGTTCGTCGCGCTGGCCGCGGGCGTGCGGTAGTCCGTGTTCGCGAAGCCGGCGGCGCCGGTGAGGCCGCGACCGCCGCCACCGCGGAACCCGAGACCCTGGACGCTGACGCTCGTGCTGCCGAGTGCGAGCGTTCCGGTCACGTCGAGCGCGAGGATCCCGCCCGTCGTCCCGTCCCATGCGGCCGCGGTCAGCGTCGCGCCGAGCGTCGCGCTGGAGTACTGCGGGACACGGATGACCTGGAAGCGGCGCTGGCCCTGTCCGGCAGTCGCGGCCGCGTCGGTGTACGCGTACAGCAGCCCGCCGCCTGCCCCGTCACCCTGAACCGGGAGCAGCCCGCCGCTCACGGGCCCGGTGGCGCGGACGTACTCGTAGCGGCCGGTGCTGTTCAGCACGGCCGCGCCCGAGCCGACGCCGGTCAGCCCTCCGAGGGCGCCGACCCCGTCGCCGTAGCGCTCGTCGTTGTTCGCGTCGATGGCCGCGTCCTGCATCTGAACGACGAGCAGGAGGTCGCCCGCCGCCACGGGTGTCGCGGCCCCTCTCGGCGCGCCGACGCTGATGGAGGTGTTCGCGGCGCCGGCGGCCACCGACGCGGTGGCGGGGTAGTACCCGTTGACGACGCCGGCCAGTGTGCCGCCCGGGCCGTCGACGCCCGGCGTGACGCAGACGGCCGCCTGTGCCGTTCGCCCACCTCCGCCCACGGTGAGCAGCACAGCCGCCGCGGCGGCCGCCAGCACGACGAGGGTGGTGCGAGGTTTGTCCATCTTCTTGCACCCTTTTGGCGCCTTTGGACCATCGGACGGCGCGCTCCCTTGCTTGAGGGATTCGTGCCGTTTCTCACCAGGCCGCCTTGCGCTGGGCGCGGGCGAAGCGGCGGCGCTCCTTGCGCGCCTCGGATTGGAGCCGGGAGTCGTGACGGATCTCGAGCGCCCGCAGCTCGCGCTGGAGCGCCTCGTACGCGTCCCAGCGCTCCTGCGGGAGCGAGCCGTCGGCGAGCGCCGCCCGGACCGCGCAGCCGGGCTCCGTCCGGTGCTCGCAGTCGCTGAACCGGCAAGCGGCGATCAGGTCGGCGATCTCGGCGAACGCCTGCTCGAGCCCGTCGGTCGACTCCCAGAGCTGGAGCTCGCGCATGCCCGGGGTATCGAGCAGCAGCCCTCCGCCGTCGAGCGGGACGAGCTCGCGATGCGACGTCGTGTGCCGGCCACGGCCGTCCGACTCGCGCACGGCCGCCGTCGCGAGCAGCTCCTCCCCGGCGAGCGAGTTCACGAGCGTCGACTTGCCGACGCCGGACGAGCCGAGCAGCGCGACGGTCTGGCCGCGCCCGAGGTACTGGGCGAGCGCCGGCACGCCGTCGCCGGTCACGGCGCTCGTGACGTGGAGGTCGACGCCGAAGGTGACCGCTTCGATTTCGGCGAGGTCCTGATCGGGGTGCAGATCAGCCTTCGTCAGGACGACCACTGGCCGCGCGCCGCTCTCCCACGCCATGGTCAGGTAGCGCTCGAGCCGGCGGGCGTTGAGGTCCTGTCCGAGCGCCTGGACGATGAAGACCGTGTCGACGTTGGCCGCGACGACCTGCTCGCGCGAGCGGTCGGAGACGCCGGACGCCTCCTTGCGCGAGAACTTCGTCCGCCGCGGGAGGACGGCATGGATGGTCGCAGTGCCGTCGTCGCGGAGGTCGGCCGCGACCCAGTCGCCGACCGCCGGATGGTCGACCGTCTCCGAGGCATGGTGAAGCCGCCCCGCGCGCTCGGCGCGGTGCTCCCCCTGCGGCGACAGCAGCCGGTAGAGGCCGTGGCTCTGAGTGCCGACGCGGGCGGGTTGGTGCCCGTCGGCGGCGTGCGGCGCGAACGCCGCCTGGAAGTCGTCGCCCCAGCCGAGCTCGGCGAGGGCGGTTTGATGCTCGTGCAACGGAACTCCTCTCGGAAAGGTGGACAGGCTGCGGCACGGCGCGGGCGCCGCTGGTCCTCCTCGAAGGAGCTAGCTCAGCGCGCGCGCGCGACCGGGGGCAGCGGGTGCAATCGTCTTCATCACTGCCTCCTCTCGTCGCGGTGCGCTGACCACCCCAGGGTAGGGACAGGGTGGCAGGTCGTCAAGGCGCGTAGAACTGCGTGCTAGGCCGGTGGTCTGAGCACCGCGGACGGGTCGGTCACCTCGAGCCCGCGCGAGCGGAAGCGGAACACGGCCGCCGGCCTCCCGCCCGCGCGACCGGGCCGGCGCTGATCGCCGGTCTGCTCGAGCACCCGCCGCCGGAGCAGCACGCGCTGCAGATTGGTCGCCGACACGGTGTGGCCGAGGGCCGCCGCGTAGATCACGCGCAGCTCCGAGATCGTGAACGTCTCGGGCGCGAGCGCGAAGCCGATGTTCGTATACGAGAGCTTCGCGCGCAGCCGCTCCCTCCCCGAGAGCGTGATCGACTCGTGGTCGAACGCCATCGGCGGCAGGTCGTCGACCGCGTGCCAGGCGGTGTCCTCGGGGACGGACGGGTCGGCGACGGTCGGCACGAGCCCGAGGTAGGCCGTCGCCAGCTGCCATTCGGCCGGGTGCCGGTCGGTGTCCGAGCGCGTCTCCAGCTGCTCGAGGTGCGCCACCTCGCGCACGTCGACCTTCTGCGCGAGCTGCCGGCGGATGGAGTGCTCGAGCGTCTCGCGCTCGCCGAGGTAGCCGCCCGGGAGGGCCCAGCAGCCGGCGTAGGGCTCGCGTGCGCGCTCCCAGAGCAGCGCGGACAGCCGGTCGTCGCGGACCTGAAGGATGACGGCGAGGGTGACGTGGGTCGGGCGTGTGCGCATGCGTGGGTGCTAAAGTGGTCGCGAGGTTTTCGCCTCACAGTCGAAAACCTACCGGAGAGCACATGACCACCGCCGCCACTGCAGCGCCGCCCGTCGACGTCGAGGACGTTCTCCGCCGCGGCGGACTGACCAGCTTCCACCGCCGTGCTGTGCTGGTGACGGGCATGGCGTGGACGTTCGTGGCCATGGAGATCCTGCTGGTCGGGTTCGTGGCGCCGATCTTCACCCAGATCTGGAACCTGAACGGCACGTGGCAGGGGCTCGTGAACAGCGCGGCGCTCGCCGGCTCGCTCGTCGGGAGCCTCACGCTCGGCCGGCTCGCCGACCGGATCGGACGGCGGGCCATCTTCCAGTACGCGATCCTCTGGTACGCCGCGTTCACCGCACTGACGGCGTTCGCCTGGGGGCCGTGGTCGGTGATGACGCTCCGTTTCCTGGCCGGCCTCGGCCTCGGCGGCCTCCTCGTCGTCGACCCGTCGATGCTGGCCGAGTACCTGCCGCCGCAGCGGCGCGGGCGCCTGCTCGTCTTCCTCGACTTCTGGTGGCCCGTCGGGCTGCTCCTCGCGACGGGCCTCTCCTACATCTTCCTCGGCCCGACCTTCGACCGGTTCGGTGCCTGGAGCTGGCGCTATCTCTTCCTCGCCGCGGCGTTTCCGGCGTTCCTCGCCTTCCTCGTGCGGCGCACCCTGCCCGAGAGCCCCTACTTCCTTGCCCGTCACGGGCGCTCGCGCGAGGCGGCCGAGGTGCTGAGCGAGATCGAGGGCGCGCCGGTCGCCGAGACGGAGTTCACGGCGCCGGCGGAGCCGGAGTCGTCCATGCGTGACCTGCTGGTCGGAGCCCTGCGCAACCGCACCGTCGTCACCGGTCTCGTCTGGATCGCACTCAACGTGTCCTACTACGGGCTCTTCCTCTGGCTGCCGTTCGTGCTCCAGGGCGAGAAGAGCTTCCACATCAACGTCTACCTCGTGCTGACACTGAGCGCCCTGGCGCAGTTCCCGGGGTACGCGGCGGCGATCTGGCTTGTCGAGCGGATCGGGCGGAAGCCGACGCTGGCCGGCTTCCTCATCCTCGGCGGCCTCTCGGCGTACGCATTCGCGGTCGCCGACACGTCGACCGTGTACATCACCGCGCTCTTCTTCGTGGGCTTCTTCAACCTCGGCGCCTGGGGCGCCGTCTACCCCTACACGGCCGAGACGTTCCCGACCCGGCTGCGCTCGAGCGCGTTCGGGCTCATGGAGGGCGTCGGCAAGTCGGCGGCGATCGCCGGCCCGTACATCTTCGGGCACCTGAAGGACGTGACCGGCGGCACCACCTGGTCGCTGACGTTCATGGCGATCGTGATGGCGGCCGGGGGTGTGATCGCAGGGCTCTTCGGCCGCGAGACGCGCGGCCAGCATCTGGCCTGACGGCTAGGGCCAGAGGGACGACTGCGGCCGCAGGTCGAGCGGGCCGCCGTCGCGGCAGTCGTTGCTCTGGTACTCGCTCGGCATCTGGGGATAGAGCTGGTACAGCACCGCGCGCGCAGACGCCTCGGCCTCGTCCGGTGAGGCGCCGAGCCGCTCGGCGACGAACGCGGTGGTCTGGAGCGCGTGGCACTCGGCGACCGACTCGCTCTGCTCGCCCGCGAGGTGCCACGACTCGTGCGCGAGCGTGTGCACGCGCCCAGAGCGTCTTCAGCGTGTCGAGCGGGCAGGCCGTGCCGCTCGAGAGGCAGTCGAATTTCGCGCTCGTGTGCACGTGCGGGTAGGCGTCGAGCCTGTCGCAGACGTCGTGCGTGAGCTCGGTGACGTCGGCCGGCTTGCCGGCTGCGTCGAACATGACCGTGCCCGCCTCGCCGCTCACGTCGAGGGCCGCGCCGACCGCGCCCTGGCAGTGGACGCGCACGGGGCGGCCGGCGATCGCGCTCGCGATCGCGCCCAGGCGGTGCTCGAGCTGCACGGTCTCGTAGTGGCGCCAGCCCAAGAAGCCGACCGCGCAGGCGAGGACCGCCAGCGCGAAGGCGCGCGTGCCGGTGACGTGCATGGGGGAGATGTCGGCGCCGGGGCGCCGGGCGATTAGGCGGAGCTCGGTGCGAGCTCAGGCGCCGGCTCCGCCTTGGGAGCACGAGTGGCGCTCAGCACGATGAGGGCGACGCCGACGACGATCACCCCGCCGGCGACCAGCTCGCGCGGCCCGATGGCTTCGCCCAGCAGCAGCCAGCCGAGGATCACCGCGACGACCGGGTTCACGAAGGCGTACGTCGCGACGAGCGGCGTCGGCGCCACGCGCAGCAGCCAGCCATAGGCGCTGAACGCCACGATCGAGCCGAAGACGACCAGCCAGAGCCACCCCGCGAACGAGCGGGCGCTCACGGTCGAGACCTCGGAGAGCTCGCCGGTCGCGACGGCGGCGACGGTCAGCACGAGCCCGCCGGCGAGCATCTGCGTGGCCGCCGCCTGCAGCGGGTGCCGCGCGAGCGGTGCGCTGCGGGCGAGGAGCGTTCCTGTCGACCAGCCGAGCGCGGCGATCACGAGCGTCAGGGCGCCGGCCGGGTCGACGCCGCCTCCACCGCCGATGTCGACCAGGATCGCGATGCCGGCGAAGCCGAGCCCGAGCCCGAAGATACTGCGCCGGTCGAGCATCCGGCCGAAGACGAGTCGGTCCAGGAGCGCGATCCAGAGCGGCACGGTGGCGATGAGCAGCGCGGCGATCCCCGACGCGACGTGCTGCTGCGCCCAGACGACGCCGCCGTTGCCGATCGCGAGCAGCGGGACACCGGTGAGAAACGCCGCTGCCCACTCGCGCCGGGTCGGGCGCGGGAGCCGGACGCCGAAGACGCGAAGCCCCGCCAGCAGCAGGGCGCCGGCGGCGAGGAAGCGGGTGCCCGAGAGCAGAAGCGGCGGCAGGGTCTCAAGGCCGTATGCGATGCCCGTGTAGGTGGAGCCCCAGAGCACGTAGACGAGCCCGAGTGCGCCGGCGACGGCGAGAGGGCTCGTTCCCGGGCGAAGCGGCAAATCTAGTCCGCGCCGTCGGCGGTATAGCAGTGCATCGACCCCGCCATCCGGGGAGGATGATCCCTGCTTGCCGATTAGCGCAACTCAGATACTCTTTCGTTTCGATCATGGAACCTGATAGATGGCTCGGAGTGGAGCTCCGTCACCTGACGGCGCTCCGGGCGATCGCCGACGAGGGGTCATTCGGGCGTGCGGCAACGCGCCTTGGATACACGCAGTCCGCGGTTTCCCAGCAGATTGCGACGCTCGAGCGCGCGGTCGGCGAGCGCCTGCTCGAGCGCCCGGGCGGGCCGCGCCCGGTGTCGCTGACCGAGGCGGGCCGCATCCTGCTGCGCCACGCGCAGGCGATCGTCGCGCGGCTCGACGCCGCCCGCGCCGACCTGGAGGCGCTCTCCGCCGGCGAGTCGGGCGCGCTGCGCGTCGGCGCCTACCAGAGCATCGGCCAGCGGATCCTGCCGGCCATCATCCGCCGCTTCGCCGGCGACTGGCCGGCCGTCGACCTCCGCATCACCGAGGCCAGCATGGACCAGGAGCTGTTCGAGGCCATCGAGCGCGGCGACCTCGACCTGACCTTCGCCGACTTCAGCCTCTGGGAGGGCCCGTTCGAGGCCGTCGACCTCCTGCGCGACCCGTATGTCCTGATCGTGCAGGCCGACTCGCCGCTCGCGAAGCAGGGCCGGGCGCCGTCGCTGAGCGAGATCTCCGAGCTGCCGCTCATCGGCTTCCGCCAGTGCCGCTCGGTGGCGGCGCTCGAGGCGCACTTCCACGACCGCGGCCTGCGCCCTGAGTTCGTCTTCCGCTCCGACGACAACGGCATCGTGCAGGCGATGGTCTCCGCCGGTCTCGGCGTGGCGATCGCGCCGCGCCTCGCCGTCGACTTCAACGACCCCAGCTGCGTCGCCCTGCCGCTCGGCGACACGGTGCCGCCGCGCCGCCTGGTGCTGCTCTGGCACCGCGACCGCTACCGCTCGCCGTCCTCGCTCGGCTTCACCGAGGTGGCCGTCGACGTCTGCCGCGCCTTCACCGACGACGCGCGCACCGCGGCGTAGGGGCTGTCCCCGAAGCGGGGGCGTCCCCGTGGTTGCACGCAGGCTGGTTCCGCCGACTGGCTCTGGTTCAGGACTGGGGACAGCCCCGGACAGCCCCGATACGCTGGCGCCGTGATCACCGTCTGCGACGTCGGGCCGCGCGACGGGCTGCAGAACGAGCCGGACGTGCTTCCGCCGGAGACGCGCGCCGAGCTGATCACCCGCCTGGCTGCCGCCGGCGTGCCACGCGTCGAGGCGGTCAGCTTCGTGCGCGACGAGCGCGTGCCGCAGATGGCGCAGGCGGAGCGCGTGGCCGAGCTAGTGGCTGAGAGCCACAAAGTCGCGGGCACCGAGCTGTCGGGCCTGGTCCTGAACGAGCGCGGGTGGGAGCGCTTCTGCACCACGGGCCTCGCGCGCGTGAATGTGACCGTCGCGGCGACGGAGGCGTTCAGCCAGCGCAACGCCGGCATGCCGCGCGAGGAGGCGCTGCGGCAGACGACGGCCATCCTCCAGGAGGCGGGTACAACGCCTTCGACGGCGACGATCAGCGTCGCCTTCGGAGACCCGTTCGAGGGCGCCGTCGACGAGGGCGCAGTCGTCGAGGTCGCCGAGCGCCTGGCCGCGGCCGGCGCCGGCGAGCTCGTCCTCGCCGACACGATCGGCCTCGCGACGCCGCGGGCCGTCCGCCGCCTGACGGAGCGCGTCGCCGCGCTCGGACGCCCGACGGGCGGGCACTTCCACAACACGCGCAACGCCGGCTACGCGAACGCGCTCGCCGCGCTCGACGCCGGCGCCACCGTCCTCGACGCCTCGGTCGGTGGTCTCGGCGGCTGCCCCTTCGCCCCGCGGGCAACGGGAAACATCGCCACCGAGGACCTCGTCTACCTGCTCGAAGGCGAGGGCATCGAGACGGGCATCGACCTCCCCGCGCTCGCCGAGGTCTCGCTCTGGATCGCCGGAATCCTCAAACGCGACTTGCCAGGACAGCTCGCCCGCGCTGGAATACCTGCGCGGCGCTGAGAGTTCCTCTCAGCGAAGACCCCGGCGAACGCGAGGAGGCCCACCGATGTACGACGCAGCTGCCCCGGACCCACGGCGCTGGAAGGCGCTGTTCCTGCTGTGCGCCGCCTTCTTCATGGTCGTCCTCGACGTCGCGATCGTGAACGTCGCGCTGCCGTCGATCCAGACGGCGCTGCACTTCTCGAACGACAACCTGCAGTGGATCATCACGGCGTACTCGCTGACCTTCGGCGGGTTCCTGCTGCTGGGCGGCCGGGCCGCCGACCTCCTCGGCCGGCGGATCATCTTCATGGTCGGCGTGGCGATCTTCACGACCGCCTCGCTCTTCTGCGGGTTCGCGCAGTCGGAGGCCTGGCTGATCATCGCGCGCGCCGTTCAGGGCTTCGGCGCGGCCCTGCTGACGCCGGCCGCGCTTTCGATCATCACGACGACCTTCACCGAGCGCGCCGAGCGCAACAAGGCGCTCGGCGTCTGGGGCGCCGTCGGCGGCGGCGGCGCCGCCGCCGGCGTGCTGATGGGCGGGATCCTGACGCGCTACCTGGGCTGGGAGTGGATCTTCTTCGTCAACGTCCCGGTCGGCGCGGCCGCGCTGCTGATCGTCCGCTCGCTCGTCGACGAGAGCAAGGTCGAAGTCGAGGAGCGGCAGTTCGACATCCCGGGTGCCGTCCTCGTCACCGGCGGGCTCGCGCTGTTCGTCTACGCGATCTCGCGGGCCCCGGTCGTGGGCTGGGGCACCGCGCGCACGATCCTGGAGATCGCCGCGTCGCTGCTCCTGCTCATCCTCTTCATCGTGTGGGAGGCGCGCGCGAAGGCCCCGCTGATGCCGCTCGGGTTCTTCCGCGACCGGCTCGCGGCCGCTGCCAACGGGGTCGGCTTCCTGCTCTCGGCGAGCCTCTACTCGAACTTCTTCGTGCTCACGCTGTACATGCAGGAGGTGCTGCATTACTCGGCGCTGCAAGCCGGCCTCGCGTTCCTCGCCACCGCCGGGACGGCCGTCCTCGTCGCCGGCGTGTCGCAGGCGCTCGTGACGCGTGTCGGCGTGAAGCCGATCCTCGTCATCGGCCTTGTCATGCTCACTGTCGCGTCGATCTGGTACACGCGCCTGCCGACTGACGGGAGCTACGGCGTCGACCTGCTCGTCCCGTACATCGTCTACGGCGCGGGCATCGCGTTTGCGTTCGTCCCGATGACCATCGCCGCGCTGGCGGGCGCGCCCGAAGAGGAGGCGGGCCTCGCCTCCGGGCTGATCAACACCTCTCAGCAGATCGGCGGCGCGATCGGCCTGGCGATCGTCTCGACGGTGGCGACGAGCTACACCACCGACCTCTTCAAGCAGGGGAAGTCGCAGGCCGTCGCGCTCACCGAAGGATTCCATCGCGGCTACATGGTGATCGTGGTCTTCGCGGCCGTCGCCCTGCTCGTATCGCTCGTCTTCATCCGGCGCGACGAGGTTCTGGCCACGGTGCCCGAAGCCGAGGCGGCGCTCGAGACCAGCACATAGCCGGCATCCCGGTCACCGGCGTCAGCGAGCTCGTCCTCGAGGTCGTCGACCTCGAGGCGGCGGAGGCGTTCTACGCCGGCGTGCTCGGCCTGCCGGTCGTGGAGCGCTGGGAGGGACGCGAGGCCGTGTGGCTGATGGCCGGCGACCGCACGCGCATCGGCCTCTGGCGCCCACAGGTCGGGCTCGCGGGCGGGCGCGGCGGGCTGCACGTCCACTTCGCCATGCACATCGCGCCCGGCGACTACGACGCCGCCGTCGCGCGGCTGCGCGAGCGCGGCTACGACCCGGAGGAGCACCGGTTCGGCACCTACGAGGAGAGCCGCGCGGCCTACCTCAACGATCCGGACGGCAACGTCGTCGAGCTCTGGACGTGGGACGTCGCGGGCCATCTCGCATGAACCGCCTCGCCGACGAGACGAGCCCGTACCTCCTCCAGCACGCGGAGAACCCGGTCGACTGGCTACCGTGGGGCGACGAGGCCTTCGCGCGCGCCCGCGAGTCCGACCGGCCGATCCTGCTCTCGGTCGGCTACTCGGCCTGCCACTGGTGCCATGTCATGGCGCACGAGTCGTTCTCCGACGACGAGACCGCGCGGCTGATGAACGAGCTGTTCGTGAACGTCAAGGTCGACCGCGAGGAACGGCCGGACGTCGACGCGCTCTCGATGGATGCCGTCGTCGCGCTGACGGGCCACGGCGGCTGGCCGACGACCGTCTTCCTGACGCCCGACGGCGAGCCGTTCTACGGCGGCACCTACTACCCGCCGGAGCCTCGCCACGGCCTGCCCGCGTTCCGCCAGGTGCTGGTCGGGGTGGCCGAGGCGTACCGGGAGCGGCCCGGGGAGGTGGGCCGCTCCGCGCGCCAGCTCGTCGAGCACCTGGAGAGCTCGAGCGACGTTCGGCCATCCGCCGACCCGCTCACGGAGGCGCTGCTGCGCGACGCGCTCCGGAACGTCAGGCCGCAGTTCGAGCCGCGCTGGGGCGGCTTCGGCGGCGCGCCGAAGTTCCCGCCCGCCTCGACGCTCGAGTTCCTGTTACGCATGCGCCTCCGCTTCGACGACGAGGAGGCGCTCGCGATGGCGGCGCACACGCTCGACGGCATGGCGCTCGGCGGCATGTGGGACGCCGTCGGCGGAGGCTTCCACCGCTACTCGGTCGACGCGCAATGGCTCGTGCCGCACTTCGAGAAGATGCTGTACGACAACGCGCTGCTCGCCTCCGCGTATGCCCACGGCTGGGCCGTGACCGGCGAGGAGCGCTACCGCGAGGTCGCCGAGCGCACCGTCGAGTACGCGCTGCGCGAGCTGTCGCTGGAGGAGGGCGGGTTCGCCTCGGCGCAGGACGCGGACACCGACGGCGTCGAGGGCCTGACCTTCACCTGGACGGCCGACGAGCTGGCCGGGGTGCTCGGCGAGCGCCGCGACGAGCTGCTGCAGCCCTTCGAGCACGGCCGCTCGATCATCCGCGGTGAGCTCACCGAGGACGAGCGCACGCGGCTGCTCGCCGCCCGGGCCGAGCGTCCGCAGCCCGGCCGCGACGACAAGGCGATCGCCTCCTGGAACGGGCTCATGCTCGCCACCCTCGCCGACGCCGGCCGCCGGCTCGGCCGCGACGACTGGCTCGCGCGGGCTCGCGGGCTGGCCGATTTCATCCTCGGGCCGCTCTCCAAGGCCGACGGGCGCCTCCACCGCACCTACCGGCTCGGCCGTGCCCAGCATGCGGGCGTGCTCGACGACTACGCGGACGTCGCCAACGGCCTGCTCGAGCTCCACGCCGCCGACGGCGACATCCGCTGGCTCGAGGAGGCGCACCGCCTCGCCCGGCTCGCGATCGAGCTCCATGCCGACGACGAGCGCGGCGGCTTCTGGCTGGGCTCGCGCGACGGCGAGCAGCTCGCCGTGCGCAAGAAGTCGTTCGACGACCACCCGACCCCGTCCGGGAACTCGATGCTGGCCTACGTCCTGCTTCGGCTCGCCCGCATCTACGGCGACGACGAGCTCGAGCGGCGCGCCGCGGGCGTGCTCCGGCTGGTGCGCGATTCGATGGCCCGCATCCCGACCGCATTCGGGCACGCGCTCTGCGCGCTCGACCTCTACCTCGCGCCGCCGCGGGAGCTCGCGATCGTGGGGCCCCGGGCGGAGGCGGAGGAGCTCGCCGCCGCCGCGCTTGCCCGCTGGGAGCCGAACACCGTCGTCGCCTGGTCGCAGAGCGGGCGCGACGACGTCGCGCTGCTGGCAGGCAAGGGCACTGTGGACGGCCGCGCGGCGCTCTACGTGTGCGAACGCTTCGCGTGTCAGGCTCCCGTGACCGACCCGGCCGAGCTAACAAGTCGCCGGTAGATTCAGTCAAAGAGAGCACGGCAGCGCGCCCGCCCATGCACGCAACTCCAGCGACCCCAGCCTTCGCGGACGCATCTGCGGTCGCGAACCGACTGCTCGAGAACATCGAGACGGTCATCCACGGCAAGAAGGCGGAGATCGAGCTGGTGCTGGCCGCGCTCGCATGCGAGGGTCACGTGCTCTTCGAGGACGTGCCCGGCACGGCGAAGACCGTCCTGGCCCGCGCGATCGCCGGCTCGGTGGAGGGCGCGTCGACGGCTCGCATCCAGTGCACGCCCGACCTGCAGCCGACCGACGTGACGGGGCTCTCGATCTACAACCAGCGCGAGCGCGACTTCGAGTTCCGGCCGGGGCCGATCTTCGCGAACGTCGTCCTCGTCGACGAGGTCAACCGGGCGATGCCGAAGACGCAGTCGGCGCTGCTCGAGGCGATGGCCGAGCGGCAGGTGACGGTCGACGGCGTCACGCGGCAGCCTCCTCCGCCGCCGCACCTCCTGCCTGCCCTCGGTGACCTCCCGGCAGAAACTGCTGGATCCAGATCCGGCGCAGCGCCTGCACCGCGGGCAGCTCCCGCAGCCACGCCTGCCTGCTGCCCGGCCCGTGCACCTGCTCCAGCAGGTAGTAGCCGTCCCTGCCGTACCGGACCATCAGCTCCTGCCGCCCGGCCTGGCTTGCGGGCAGGTGCAGGTCATCGATCCGCGCGCCGTACACCTGCTGCCAGGACCCATCGATCACCCCGGCCAGCCAGCCCGGTGCCGCGACCGCCAGCGCCTCCAGCGCTGCCCGCAGACTCTCCCCGGCCAGCTCCAGCCGGTTCAGCATCCGGATCGCGCCCATAGCTAGGCCTTGGCGAGCACGACCCCCAGCGCCATCCCGCCGACCGCCGCCAGTGCCAGCAGCGGCATCGTCCAGGCCGTGACGCCCCCCGCCGCGACGCCCACGGCCAGGCGGTAGATTAGCAGCGCCGAGGCGTCATTGAGCAGGCTCCCGCCTTCCAGGACCACCATCACCCGGTGCGGCAGCCGCACCTGGCGCAGCACCGCGCTCGCCGCCCCAGTCTACAAGCACGCAAACCGTCGTGTAGGCAACAGAACGGCCGGCCTGCAACCTGACAGCCCATCCGCGTGCAGATCTCATAAGAAGGCAGGCGCTGACGTCAGGACGCCATTCAGGTCGGACCGCTGCCAATTCCCTCAACTGTCCGGCTGTCAAGGACAGTGTCACGTGCACCACGTCGCCGTCCCGTCGCAGCCTAATCGGCAGGGTGCTGCGCCGGAAGACGCCCAGCATCGGCAGGTTTCGGCGAGGCACGTCGGCCTCCAGCGAACAAGACCCCTCTCGCGGGCGATCCGTGCCATATGCCGCATGAGCATCCCGGCGATACCGCGGCCCTGATAATCCTCTTCGACCGTGAAAGCGATTTCAGCACTGCGTGGGGGATCATCAGCATCAACGGCGAAGTAGCTGGCGCCCCCGATCACGATCTCATTGTCGCCCGATCCGATCGTGACCAGCAGTGTGACGTCGCGATCAAAATCCACGTTCGTGATGCGCTTGAGCTCGGCGTCGCTGACATCAGCCTTGTAGCCAAAGAAGCGCGTGTAGATCGTCTGTGGATCGAGATTGCGAAACGCACGCCGTATCCTGGGGCCGTCATCGGGGCGAATCGCCGAAACGTGACCTTGGTGCCGTCCCTTAGCGTTTCCGGCGAGAAATAACCTGGCAGGTTTGCCAAAGGGCGGTCCTCCATTGCCTCCCGTCTGTCGGGAGAGGCGGGATGGCTCCGACCCGACGTCGAGAGCATCGCAATGAGAGGCCGGGCATGCAATCATGCAGACGATGGGCGCGGCCACTGGCGACGCATCATCGCCCTAATCAGCGCGACTGGCTCAGGATTTCCGGTTGCGAAGGATTTGCAGAGGTATGGCGATCCCGGCGCCTATGCCGCCAAGCGTAAACGCCACCCGCAGCAGCACCCCGCATTCTGGACGGTATCATTCGGATATCCTCGAAAAGGCCCGTCGTAGGAACCAAGCGTTGGAGTTAAAACACTAGCGGACGGCGATGCGTAGGATGGAATGCGCTGCGCTTTTCCACCTTATGATTGGGGTGCCTGTATCCGCCGTATGAATCCGGTAGGGCGGAACAGCCGAGCGCATTTCGCCTCTTCGGCATGCCTATCCTGGCTGCATCGAGGCGATCAAGTCGCTCCTATGCCTGGGGAGGAGCAGGTGGACCGCGAGGGTCGCGACGACGTAGGCGCTGGCGCCCACGAAGAACAGAAGCGTGTAGTTGTTATTGGTCGCGTCGAGCAGGCGTCCGACCACCTTGGCGGCGGAAAACCCGCTCAGGATCGAACTGATGCAGCCGCCGAGCCCGACCGCGCCGGCGACGGCGTTCTTCGGCATGGTGTCGGAGACGAGGGTGAAAAGATTGGCGGAAAATCCCTGGTGCGCCGCCATGGCCAACCCAATCAAAAGCACGGCGACCCAGATACTGCCGACCATCGACGCCATGAAGACCGGCACGGTGCACAAGGCGCAGCACAGCAGGGCCGTCTTGCGGGCGGTGAACACCCCGAAACCGGCCCTGATGAGGCCGTCCCGACAGCCAGCCGCCGCCGACCGAGCCGACGTCGGTCATCAGGTAGATGACGACCAGCGGCAAGCCGAGCGCGAACAGGTTGATGTCGAACTTCGAAAACAGGAAGCTCGGCACCCAGTTGTTGTAGAACCACCAGACCGGATTGGTGAGGACCCCGCCAACGATGTAGGTCCAGGTCCCCGGGTAGCGGAGCAAATCAATCCACGGAACCTTTTTTGTCGGAACTTCGGGGTCGGAGTGGATGTAGGCCGAGCCCGCCGGACGAAACCTTCGGGTGCGCCTCCGGCGCCCGGTACATCACCACCCAGAACGCGACCCAAAGGAATCCGACGAGGCCGGTCACGTAGAAGGCCGTCTGCCACCCCCAGTTGACGGTGACGAACGCCGCGATCAGCGGGGCCAGCAGGCCGCCGATGTTGCTGCCGGAGTTGAATACGCCCGTGGCGAGCGCCCGGTCCCGCACCGGGAACCAGGTCGCGACCGCCTTGATGCAGGTCGGGAAATTGCCGCCCTCGCCAAGGCCGAGCAGCACGCGGGCGACAGTGAAGCCGGCGACGGAGGTGACCAGCCCGTGCGCGGTGGAGGCCGCGGACCACACGATCGCGGCGACCGCCAGGCCGATGCGGATGCCCACCTTGTCGGTGAAGGCCCCCATGCTGGCGTAGCCGGCCGCGTAGGCTAGGCTGAACGCGAAGACGATGTCGCCGTAGTCGCTCTCGTCGTAACGCAACTCGCCCTGGATGGTCGGCTTGAGCACGCTCAGCAGGTTGCGATCCATGTAGTTGATCGTCGTAACCACGAAAAGCAGCCCGACGATGACCCAGCGGTAGTGCCCGACGGGCTTTGTTTGCGCCGAAGCGCCGTCAGTCTGGGTCATCTTCTCCCCCGGAGCAGGTTATTCCCGCCACAATGCCGAGCAACCACACCTTGATCTGCACGATCGCTTCCGCGTCGGAGGCGGACGGCGCGGATTTTCTGGCGGCAGGGGCTGCTTCGGTCGCGACTTCATTCAGCCAGATTACCGCCTCGCCTCCAGGCTGTCTCCCCGGACACCCCACAGATCCTGATGCTCTCATAGTTTGAGCAGGCGCAGGACATGGCGATCGACGATCCGCGCCGCGACCGAGCAAAGCAGGTCTTGGTGCGGGATCGTGTCGAAGGACTTCGACAGGTCGGCGTCCACCACGTCGGTGAACCCCTGACACAGCAGTCGGTGCACTTTCTTGACGGCATCGTTGCCGCTGCGGCCCGGTCGGTAGCCATAGATCGTAGGTTCGAGGTCCGCCTCGAAGATCGGCTCCAGCACCAGTTTCGCCGCGGTCTGCACTATCCGGTGCCGAATCGTCGGGATGCCGAGTGGTCGCTCGCCGCCGCCGGGCTTCGGGATCATCACCCGTCGCACCGGCTGGGGCTGATACGTCTTGGTTCGCAGTTCCGTCTCGATGCCGGCCAGCCAACTCTCTCGTCCCGCCGCCTCGATCGTCGCGCAGTTCACGCCATCCACGCCTGGTGCGCCCATGTTGGCGCGCGCCAGGTTGTAGGCTTGGCGCAGAATGTCCGGGCGGTAGATCTTGTCGTAGAGCAGATAGAACCGGTAGGTAGGCTCCGCCTTCGCCTTGAGATAGAGCTTTCTCGCTCCCACTCGATCCAATGCGGTTGGTCAGCATGCCCGGTTATCGCTCAAAAGGCGATGGTCGAGGCGACTCGTCCCGATTTTGTGGAACGTCAGCTGAAGCGTAGCGACAAAGCCTGCTCTGAAGGGCAGCTTCGGCGTTGTTAGGACGGGACATTTGGCAGGGAAGGAAATCATGCTGCGACGCGCATTAATCTCGTCCGTCATGGTCGTCGGCCTTGCAACTGCAGCCCCGGCGCAGACGATCTCGGCGGTCTCCGAGCAGGAGGCTCGGCAGGTCTCCGACGAGTTGGTCAAGAAGTTCGAGACTTTCTACAACGAGGGCAACCCAGCCGGCGTCGCGGCCCTGTTCACTGCCGACGCATCTTACGCGACACCAGCCGGCGTGCTGTTGTCAGGCCGACAAGCTCTCGAAAGTGCCTTTAGCAACCGCATGAAGACGGGCTGGACCAAGGAGACAATCAAGATCAGAGAGGCCCATGCGTTCGGCGACACCATTTGGGGTCTCGGAGAATACACGTTGATCGGATCACGCCTGATCGCCGGACAGCGGCTTACAGGCTATTTCGCCCAAGTGCTCGTGCGAGACGGGGACACTTGGCGGATTTCGAATGCTGATTGCCAATCTTACCCCAGAAGCTGACGTGACGGGGATGGCAACCCCGTAGCCAGGCTCATGGGGGGCGGACACGAAAGTGCATCTCGCGTTTGCTCATTCGAGGACCCAACGGGTTCGTCCCAAAGGCACCGTGTTGCATGGATTGTCTGTCGGAAGGTGGCGAGCCCTTCTGCCTGTCTTGATCATCCGACGCGAACGTACTCTGGTCGCCCAAGATCGAGCATGCGATTGAGAACGGAGGCAGCGATCGCAACCTCGGTGGCCTGCCGTCCATCGGTGCGCGAGCGGAGGGCCCCACCCATCACCTGCTTCCATCGATTGATGTCCGCTTCGACGAGGGCTCGGCAGTTGTAGCCCGAGATCTTCTGCCAGCCCTTGCGACCTCGTTGCGGATTACGACGAAGGCGGCCACCTATTCCGATCTCAAGGCGGCCACCATTCCGATCTGATGGCGGCCACCATTACGATCTGATGGCGGCCAGGGTGGCGTCGTCTCGTAGGTCGGTTTTGGTCATCTCATAGCGGTGCCGGCGGGGTCAAGCGGGAGTGTGCTGTTTGCCTCAAGGCCGCGCGGCATTTCCAAGTAGTGGCAACGTCTGTTGCCCGTCAGGGGGCGCTAGTCGCGGCCGTAGCCTCGCGGTGGTTCGACGTCGGCCAGTTCAGTGAGGTCGAGATCGACGATGGCCTCAAGCGCCTCGGCAGTCGGGCTGTCGCGCAGGCTGTCGGGCAGTGCGGCGAGCCAATTGGCATACTCGGCCTGTAGTGCAGCAACTCGATGACCGCGTCGCGCCATCGCTGCGGTCGGCTGCGTCGGTCGGCTGGCCGGCGCGTTCGTGACGCTCCGGTGGCGGCGGCGCCAGGCAGCCGGCGGGGTAGCCAGCCTGGTCCCGGGTGGCGCTGGCGTTCGGCGTTGCTCAACGCGTGCTCGCCGTCGGGTTTGCGACCTCTCGGCATGGTCCTGATCTCCGTTACGTAACGCATTGCAGTGGCCGCTGCCGGCGATGCCGGCGCGTTTGCACCGCCGGGGAGTCCCGGCCGGCATTTCTGGCGCTGTCATCCGGCGGCCGCCGGCTTGCGCCGGCTCTCGCCGTTCAGTTCGATGCGGTGGGCGTTGTGGACGATGCGATCGAGGATGGCGTCGGCCAGCGTGGGATTGCCGACGATCTCGTACCAGCGATCGACCGGCACCTGGCTGGTGATGATCAGCGAGCCGGCGTTGTAGCGGTCCTCGACGATCTCCAGCAGGTCGCGCCGCTGCTCGGCGGTCAGTGGCTCCGGTCCCCAGTCGTCCAGGATGAGCAGATCGACGCGGGCGAGCTGGCGCATCAGCCGGGCGTAGCGACCGTCGCCGCGCGCCAGCGCCAGGGCGGCGAACAACCGCGAGCTGCGCTGGTAGAGGACCGACAGGTTCTCGCGGCAGGCCTTGTCGCCCAGTGCGCAGGCGAGCCACGACTTGCCGGTGCCGGCAGGCGCCGGTGATGAGGCAGTGCCGATGCTCGCGGATCCAGTCGCAGCTGGCCAGGTGCAGGAACAGCGTCCGGTCGAGGCCGCGCGGCGTGCGGAAGTCGACATCCTCGACCGTGGCGGCGTGGCGCAGCTTGGCGGTGCGCGCGCGTGCCTCGAACCGCTTCTGCTGGCGCAGCGTGGCTCTCCTGCTCGACCAGCAGGCCGAGCCATTCGGCGTGTTCGAGGGCGCGGCTTTCGGGATTGGCCGCCAGATCGCGGAACGCCCTTGGCCATGCCGTCGCAGGCCGAGCTCGCGCAGACGATCCAGTGTTGGATGGTTCAGCAAGGTCGTTCTCCTCAATGGAAGTAGCCGGAGCCGCGGATGTTGTCGTGCAGCAGGGGCGCGCCGTCCGCGGCTTGCGGCGACGCCGATCTGGTCGAGCCGGTGTTTGAGGATCGAGGCGACGCAGGCGTAGGTCAGCACGCCGATCTCGACGGCGCGGCAGGCTGACCGCCTCGGCCCGCGCCGCATCGATGCCGCGAAACAGCCGCAGCACGCCGAGGCAGGTGCGAAACCCCTGTTCCGGATGCGGCCGGCGGGCCAGCACGGCGAGGATCAGCGCCTCGGTGTTGGGACCGATGTCGCGCGCCTGGCGCTGCGAAGCGCTCGGGCGTCCATTCGGCGTAGCGCCGGTGCGCGCTCGGCATGTGGTCGGGCAGGGTGCCGTGCCGCGGACCGCCGTAGCGGCGCGCATGGGCGGCGACGCGCTTGCCGCGGTGGAACATCTCGATGGTGCGCGTCGTGACGCGGGTGTCGACCTGCTCGCGGATCAGCGCGTGCGGCACCGAGTAGAAGAAGCCCTGCGACCTCGACGTGGTAGTCGATGCCGACGCGGGCGAAGCGCCATTCGGCATACTCGTAGTCCTGCTCTGGCAGCGACTGCATGGCCGGCCGCTCGATCGTCTCGAACAGCTGGCGCCGGCTGACGCCGAGGCGGCGCATCTCGCGGCCGTTCATCCGCTCCAGCGCCGCCGGCGATCGCGGCGTTGCAGTAGTTTGACAGAGTCACATTTCCTGGCATGATTGTTTCCTCAGGCTCGTGGCTCAGGAAGGTGCCCGCCTGCGCTGGGTGCGGATGCGGGATTCGATGGCGCTACGCCTACGCTGGTGGCGCTGGTTGATCCGGGCGACCAGAGCCTCCTTGCCTTCCGGCTTGCGCGGCAAGGTTTCTTTCAGCATCTCGACGATGTCTCGTGGCGTCAGCAATTCCAGGCCGGGCTGATGCGCCACGCGCTGCTCGGCGATGAACAGCATGGCCAGCATCACCATGGTGACGTGGTGGTGCCATGCCCGCCAGCCCAGGGCCTGATAGTCGGCGAGACCACACTGACCCTTGGCATCTTCGAAGGCGCGCTCGACCCAGTAGCGCTGCCCCTGCATCTGGGCCAGGAACTGGAGCGGCGTATCGACCGGGGCATTGGACAGGGTGTATTTGATCGTCTTCGGTGATCCCACCTCGCGCCGGACGATCAGATGCCAGCACCGCGGCGTGCTTTCCTCGCCGTCCCACACCCAGACCCGCTGGTGCGCGATATCGACCCGCAACTGGCCGCGGGTGCTGTCGCGCAGGACGCAGCGTGTCCAGTCCTGCGGACGAACCTTCTTGACCAGGCTTTCCACCGTGACGGGCGGCATCGACGCCTGCAGCTTCGTCGCAGGCGCCCGCGACCCGACTTTCGATCCGGTACGTCGAGCCCGGGCGGTTCGGTCCAGACCCGCTGGGTGCGATGGACATCGGCGACGAACACCTCGTTCGCATCGTCCAGTGCCCGCAGGAAGGCTGGCTCCTTGCCGTAGCCGGCATCGACACTCACCCATGCAAACCGCATCCCGCGGGCGCGCGCCTGGCGCACGATGTCCAGCGCGTGCTCGCTCTTCGATATCAGCTTGCGCGCGTCCGCCGGAACCCCGGCCTCATCGCATCGCGCCGGGTCCTCGATCCAGCGCTTCGTTCGGCACGGGTCAACAGGGCAATCTCCGCCACCTGCACGTTCCAATTCTCCTTGCCGTGCAAGGGATGCGAAGACAGAAATGCGACGCGAAAGTGCCTGGCCCGGACTTCGTCGAAGGCCAAGGTCACTTCCTGACGCGGCGCGAGGGTCGCACGCCGAAGCGAGCGATACGTCTGGCCGTCGTCCGAGCACTGGACGTCGATCTCCTTGGGGCCGCAGTCCGGGTAAGGATTCAGATACAGACCGGCTGCCGGAAAGGCTTGGTCGTAATCGAACTGGAGATACTCGGGCTTCTCCGGGGTGGGGCCCATGCCCGGCTTGTCGCCATTGGAGATCCAGCGCGTATCGCTCGATCCATCCTGGGCCAGCGCGGGGGGATAGTCGCGATAGCTGGAACTGGCCGACAGCTTGGGCTGCGGCGAAGCGTTTTCCGCGACTCGGCACGCCAGGACCGCAATATCGCGATAGAAACCCTGGACTTTTTCCGGTTGCGGCAGGATGGCGTTGATCTTTCCGGGCCCCTGCACCACAGTCGCGGCTCCCACAATCTTCTTCGCGGCGGTTTCCGGCGTCACCCACGGACCGCCGGCGTTCCAGCCACTGCAGAGGTTGACGCTTAAGACGATGCCGCAACGGTCGGCCTCGCGCACGGCATGTTTGAACAACTCCCGCCACGCGGCGCTCATGAAGTGCGGCCCGCGCGGCACCTCGGGGCCCCCCTCGCCCGCATCGAACAGCAGCGCCCCGCCGATCCCCTGTTTTCTCATTTCCTCGAAGTCCCGGGTGATGCCTTCCTTGCTGGCCGTGCCGTTGAGCCACCACCAGTAGCACCAAGGCTTGAACTCATCCGGCGGCATCTTAAACGTCTTGGCCAGCTCACTGTCGGGAGCCCCGTTCCGCTCGGCTGCCAATGCAAAGCCCGCGGTCAATAGTCCGGCGAGGACCAGAAGTGTTCTGCATTGCTCCAATTTTTGCCATTTTTATCCTCATCGTGCTCAATATCTCCCGTACTTGTGGATCGCGTTGATCATGGCCACGAAGTTCTCGTGTGGGATGTAGTTGACGATGCTGTGGCTGGAGCCGGCGATCCAGCGCCCGCCGGGCTTCAGCACGTCCATGTGTTCCTTGACATCCCGCTCGACGTCCTCGGGCGTCCCCTTGACCAGCGGCCACGTGATGTCGATGTTGCCCGACAGGCTCACGCGCTGCCCGTAGCGGCGTTTGTAGTCGCGATAGTCGATGCCCGACGGGTCCATCGGATTCAGACAGTCGATGCCCATGTCGAGCAGCATTTCCATCGCGTCGTCGAGACGGCCGTCGGAATGGAAGAGGATGGGCAGGCCCGCCTCGCGCACCGGGGCCACGATGCGGTCGAAATGCGGGCGCCACAACCGCTCCATGACCTTCTGCCGGACAAACAGGCCCTTGTTGTAGGCGAAGTCGTCGGCCAGGAAGATGATGTCCACCCCCTCGGCGATCACGCGCCGGACTAACTCCGCGAAGTAATCGGCCGAGCGGGCCATCAACTCGTCGAACAAATCCGGCTCCTCGATCATCATCACCATGCAGTCGTTCAGCCCGATGACGAACTCATACAACGTCTGCCAGATGCAGCCGCAGAGGAACATCACTCCGATGCCGGTCCCGCGGGCCGCGCCGACATACTCGCGCACGTAGGCAATTCGCTCTTCGATCTCCGACTCGCCCGGCCAGACGACGCGATCCAGGTCGGCGCGGCCCTTCAGGCTGCGGTCGCTCCAGACCGCCGCCGTGCCGTCGGGCAGCCGCTGACGAATCGGCGTCCAGAGGTTTTCCAGCACGATGGCATCCTGGCCGATGATGCGGCATAGCTCCAGATAATCGGTGGCGTACATGGGCCGGACGCCCGTCGGCCGCTTCGTTGCCCTTGGCCGGATCACCTCCCACGCCCAGCGTGTTTCCCGCCCTGCGCCCCAGCAACCGCTCGACGTGCTGGTCTTCGATCAGAACCTCGAAGTTCGGCACTCGGTCGGTCTTCTCGCCTCGGCATCGCGGCGATCAAGCGGTCAATGTCGGGCGGGCTGAAGCGAGGGTCGATCATCGGTCTTCCTTGCGAACACGTTCGCACAAAAACGCCCCTCGCCGGGCGCCGACCGAAGATTGGTCGGGAGAGGGAAAGGGGTGAGGGCTTGCTGAGGTCTTGTCAGAGCTTCTCGGGATCGACCGGCAGTTCGTCCATGCGGTTGCACAGACGGCGGTGAATTTCCGGATTGATTGTGTAGTTCATAAACTGCACGCCGCCGTCGCAGAAAGCCATGTGGAAACCGTTGGAGTGGTGCTCTCCAAATCCCAGCCAATTAATGCAACCGGGAGTGTCCTGCATCTGTGGGAGAGAGGTCGTTTAGGTCCGTTCGCTCCACGCGTGAACGATCCGCGTCGTCACCCCCCGAATACGCCTTCGTTGTCCGAAGGATCTTGGCCATTGGCGTAGTTGTCGGGACAAAGGTACTTTTCGCCCAGCAGATACGTATTGCTGAGCCCGTCGGTTACGTCGGCCGCCCTGATCAGACTGCCGCAAAGACGATGCCGGTGGCCACGCGAGCAACGCCAGGAAATGGGTCTTCGCGCCGCTGGTCATTTGTCCCGGCGGATTTTCGATCTGAGTCACCGCCAGTGGTCCGCCGGCGACGTTCTCGTACGATGGCCCCAGACTGGTCCGAACGATCCCGCCCGTGGAGGGATCGGTGTAAGTGTCGCCGCCGTTCGCAGGCGTAGTCCTCACGGGCCGCAACGGTCGGCATGTCGGCGTTCGCAAATCCCCAGCCGTCGCTTCTCCACGGATAGACGATGGCGGGCCTTCGCGTGGGACAATACAACACGTTCAGTGGGACGACGGTCCGTTGCAGGTGGGCGGCGTTCTTCGTCGGCGTCGTCGAAGTGAAGCCCCAGCCCCAGATCGTGCAACGCTTGCTGCTCGATGTAGGGCAGGATGTTGTAGATCCAGCCGCCGGGCTGCCGCCAGTCGGTTCCGCGGTCGGCATCGCCGATCCAGCCGAATCCCCAGCCGCCGGTCGGAAATCGCTCGGAGCGCTCTCGTGATCCAGGCATCCCAGGGCGAGTTGCTTGAGGTTGTTGGCGCATTGCGTCTGCCGCGCCGCCTCGCGGGCCGCCTGCACCGCCGGCAGCAACAGCGCGATCAAGATGCCGATGATCGTGATGACCACCAAGAGTTCCACCAGCGTGAAGCCGGTGGATTTTTCGCGGCCCATTCTCGAAGGAGCAAGGATTCCACGCATCTTTCGCCCTCCCTCCGCAAAGAAGACCTTGTGCTGAAGCTTATTCGCGTCGATCGGCGATCATCCTCGCGGTTGCCCCGTCGATGATGGATCGCCATGTCGATTGAGTAGACCAAAATTATCCCACAGCTCGTTGTTGTCAGTCTCCAGCCCTGGGGTCGTATGCACGTCCCTTTTAGTTTAATCCTGCTAGCCCTCTCGGGATTACGCAATTCCGGCTTTTCCATGCCAATTTCCGACATCGGCAGGTGGTCCCGAGATTGCTGACTCGCTTCTCGGCGCTTCTCATGTTATCATCCAGTCTTGGTCGTTTGAATTGCTTCAGAACCAGGTTGCAGCCGGCGATAACAAGGCCTTTCAGGAATCCTTCCGATAGGGGTAGCCATGCGTACTTCCGACCAGGATTTCTTCCGCTACTTCCCCATCGGCAAACGCGATCGGCAATGGGGCCTCTATGTCTCCGGCGTCGGGGCCACCGGCATCCCTCCCGATTATCCCGCCTATCCGAAGTGCGTTCATCCCGACGCCTACATGTACAACCTGGCGGACGGGCCGCGTCCTGCATGAGTATCAGGCCCTCTATATCCTCCACGGCCGGGGCACGTTCGAGTCGAAAACGGCCGGCACACAAAAGGTGACTCCCGGAACGACTCATGCTCCTGTTTCCCGGCGAGTGGCACCGCTACCGCCCCGACAAGGAAACCGGCTGGGACGAATACTGGGCCTCCTTCGGCGGCGAACAGATCGACGCTTGGGTCGCCCGGGAATTCTTCTCGCCCGGCCAACCGCTTCTGCACGTCGGCATGGATGAAACCTTGTTGCACGACTACCAGGAATTGGTCGATCGGGCTGAAGCGGCCCCCATCGGTTTCCAGCAGATGGCTGCCGCCGACGTCCACCACGTCCTCGGCGACCGGCGCTGGCCGCCGTGTGCCGTAGCGGCATGACCGATCGCCACGAGGAGATCATCCGCGCAGGCCAAGACTTTTCTCGAAGAGCACGTGGAGGGCTCGGCAGGCGATGCCTGAACTGGCACGTTCCTTCCACATCAGCGACGACCACTTCCGACGGCTTTTCAAACGGCAGACGGGCATGGCGCCGTACGAGTACTACTTGGAGTTGAAGATGTACTCGCCCGGCAGTTGCTCCGCGAGACTAAGGGCCTATCCCAAAACTGAACAAAAGGCCACCACGAGCGTAGAACAGGACATGGAAGTCACTTAGTTCTTTGCACGGAGGTGGGTATGCAGTTGCGATTGGAGTGGTCGGTTTGCGCAGATGCCGGAGAAAATGTGGCGGCGGTTCGAGCCGTTGTTGCCCAGGTATCGGCGCAGTCGGAAGGGCGGGCGGCCTCGGGTGAATCTGCGAGGCGTTGCCAACGGCATCTTCTATCTGTTGCGGACGGGCTGCCAGTGGAAGGCGTTGCCGCCGCAGTTCGGTTCGCCGAGCACGGTGCATCGATACTTCCAGGAATGGAGCCGACGACGCGTCTTCCATCGCTTCTGGAAGAAGTGTCTGCAAATCTATGACGCGCGACGCGGAATCGGCTGGCGTTGGCAAGCGTGGACGGCTCCATGACCAAGGCGCCGTTGGGCGGGGAAAAAAACCGGCAAAAACCCCACCGATCGCGGTAAGCTGGGCGTCAAGCGATCGGTCGTGACCGACTGCCGCGGCGTGCCGCTGGGCATTGCCATCGCCGGGCCAACGCTCACGACGCTCACTCTGCTGCGGGCCACGTTGCGATCGATTCCCGTGCCGCGTCCCAAGTCGGTCGGACGGTCGCAAGCAACATCTGTGCCTGGACAAGGGATACTGCGGCCAGCCCACGGAGACTCTCGCGCGACGCTTGCGATTACATCTCTGCACGTTCCCCGCAAGGGCGAGGTTCAAGCCAAACGTCGTGCCGGGCAACGCGCCCGTCGCTGGGTAGTCGAAGGCAGCCACTCCTGGACGAACCGTGCGCGGCGTCTTCTTGTCCGTTGGGAAAAGAAAGTCGGCAACTACTTGGCTTTCGTCCATCTGCAATTCGCCTACATCGCCTTGAAACAAGCCGGGGTTTTGGGATAGGCCCTAAGTTGACGTTGAAGCACATCGGCACCGGTTGGGTTTTGAAAGCCAATTTCACTTCTCAAATGCATTCAAGCAGGGCACTGGCATGTCGCCGAGCCAATGGCGCATGTCGGTGGGTTTGCGAGAGAAATCAACGTGAATCGCTCAGCGGCAACTTCTCCCGCACCGCCGTTTCTGCTTCCCGTTCGGCGACGCGCTCTTGACCGATTCGTTTGGTCGCCCGCATGATCCGCTGCGCGGAAATCTCCAACTCCGCCTCTTCCTTCAGGTCCGTGCTGGCTTGCTCGAAGCTGTTGGCATGACTGCCCGCGTAGACCATCTTGCGGAGCACCGCCGGAGAGGCCGTGTCATCGGGCGCGATTCCCAATGCCTGGGAGTGAGGGAAAAAAAGCCTTGCGACATCGCTTGCAGCGTCCATAGGATTCTTGCCAGACGGCTTCTCCTCGTTTGGCCTGGAGGAGCCGTCCGGCAATTTCGTCCAGGGGGATCGGTTCCCCGCATCCGCTGCACTTGCCCGCCGCATGGCCAGCCGCTTCGGCTTGCTCTTGCAGCCCCTCGGAGAGCAACGCGCAGGCGATGGCGTCGCCGACTTCCCCCGTCTCGTCTTCGATCTCGGCAAACGTCGTTCCCCAGGCCGGTGCGCCGCATGGCCCCCACATTTCCCGCCGCAGTTCGGCCGTCATGCCCTTGATTCGTTCCCGCAATTCTTCGCTAATCGCCATCCCTGGCTACCTCCTTTACCTAGAACTTCGCCGCTCGGCTCCCACCGAGCAAAACTTCCCCCCTTTTGTTTACCATGCCACGGCGGACTTACAAAGTGCGGGAGCTGCACCCCCGACCAGTTGGGTACAAAATTCTGCCATTGATCCGGCCCATGTTCCCGTATATACTCTGTCGCCCCACTGGGTTCGTATCTTTTTGGCAGGCTTTGTGATAGGTCGCATCCGGCGGTCCCGAGCCGCCGCGTCGAGCAGGGAGGCTCGCGTGACCGGATACTTTTCGGAAATTTGGCGGCTGCGATACTTCTGGATGGCCCTGGTCCGCATTGATCTGCGGAACCGCTACCGGCGCTCGGTGATCGGCATCGGCTGGTCGCTGTTGCAGCCGATCGCCATGACGATCGTGCTTGTGCATCGTCTTCAGCCAGTTGTTCAACCAGGACGATTCGCACGTTCGCGCCGTTTCTGCTGAGCGGGCTGACGTTCTGGGCCTTCATCACCGCCGCGGTGATGCAGGGCTGCCAGTGCTTCTTCCAGGGCGAATCGTACATCCGCCAGCATCCCGCGCCGCTGGCGATCTATCCGTTGCGAACCACGCTGGGCGCCGGGCTTCCACTTCCTGCTGGGATTCGGCATCGCCGTGGTGTTCGTTTGGTGCGTCAACGGCTTCGGAAACGTGCCGGCGCTGCTGAGCCTCGTGCCCACGTTGGTGCTGCTGTTCGTCATCGGCTGGTCGCTGGCCGTGTGCATGGGCGTGGCCAACGTGATGTTTCAGGACTCGCAGCACCTGATCGAGGTCGTGATGCAGATCCTGTTCTACGTGACGCCGATCATGTATCCGGCCGGAGCTGCTGATGGGACGGCGGCTCGTGTCGTGGTTCGTCCGCTTGAACCCGCTTGGCCGCGTTCCTGGAACTGATCCGCAAACCGCTCTTGGACGGGCGAGCTTCCCTCGCTGTGGGCCGTCGGCATGGCCGCGCTGCGACGGTCGTCGCCGTCGCCGCCGCCGTCCTGGCCTTGAAACGCTTCGAAAAACGCATGATCTTCTACCTCTGACCACATGAGCTCTGATTCGAACTAGACGACGTCGGGCTGAGGTTCCAGGTGCGGCGATGCGGCCGCATCAGCCTGAAGGAATATCTGCTGCACGGCATGTTCCGCCGCTCGAAGAAGACCACCTTCGAGGTCCAGGCCCTGGAGGACATCAACCTGACCGTCGGCGAAGGCGAGCGGCTGGGCATCATCGGCCACAACGGCGCCGGCAAGAGCACGCTGCTGAAACTGCTGGCCGGCATCTATCCGCCGACCGCCGGCCGCCGCCGCGTCGTCGGCCACATCAGCTCGCTGTTCGACATCGCCCTGGGCTTCGAGCACGACGCCAGCGGCTGGGAGAACATCATGTACCGCGGCTATCTTCCAGGGCGAGACGCCCGCGGTCGATCCGCGCCAAGATGCAGCCGATCGCCGAGTTCAGCGAGTTGGGCGACTTCCTCAACATGCCCGTGCGCTACTATTCGGCCGGCATGATGGTGCGGCTGGCCTTTTCCATCGCCACGGCCATCGAGCCGGAGATCCTGATCGTCGACGAGGTGCTGTCGGCCGGCGACATGGCCTTTCAGACCAAGGCCCGCGAGCGGATGCAGAGCGCTGATGTCGAACGCCCGGGCGGTGATCGTCGTCAGCCACGATCTGACGTCGCTGGCGCTGCTGTGCGACCGCGTGCTGTGGCTCGACCACGGCAAGATGCAGATGATCGGCCCGACGGAGGAAGTGATTGCGGCGTATACCCAACAAGTCAACGGCGGCGCGCAGCAGCGCCAGGCGGCGTAGACGGGTAAGTGGCTGACGCAACGATGCGTCAAGACGAATGCCGGCGACCAACGCGCGATGCCGTGCGGACTCGAGCGTGCCACGCACGGCTTGGTCCAGTCAACGAACCCCATGCGGCTTCTGTATTTTTCACCCGTTCACGCCGGCAGCTACGCCCAGCGGCCGCACTTCATGGTGCGGGCGTTGCTCGAGTGGGGCGTCGAGTCGGTGTTGTGGGTGAATCCGTATCCCTGCCGCTTGCCGCGGTGGCACGACCTGCGCCGCGTCGGCCGGTCTGCACGATCAGGGCACGCCGCTCGACCCGCGCGTCCGCGTGCTGGACGTGCCGGCCTTGCCCATCGAGCCGCTGCCGCTGTGGCGCCGTGGCTGAATCGCCGATTGCTGTGGCGGAATGCGTGGCGCGAACATCGAGCGAGTTCGCCGCCGGCGGTCCGCTGATGCTGGGCATCGGCCGACCTGTGCCTTGGCGCTTGGCCGGCTCTGGCGCGGTTGCAGCCGGCCGCCAGCTTTTTCGACGCGATGGACAATTTCCCCGAGTTTCATCGCGGGCTCTCCCGCCGGGCGATGCGGCGCCACGAAGACGCCGATCGCCGGCGAGGTCGACCTGGTCGTGGCCTCGTCCACGTTCCTGGCCGACAAGTTCGCCCGCCGCGGCCTTCGCGTCGAGAAGGTGCTGAACGCCTGCGAGGACACACGACCGAGGGGGAGGTTGGCGATGGAGACTTGGCGACGATCGGCGAACGATCCTCCGCTTTCAATCTCTCTCCGCTCACTCCCCTCTCGCCGTCTCCCGTCCTCGGCTACCTCGGCTGCATCGGCCATTGGTTCGATTGGCCGCTGGTGATTCGGCTTGCCGAGGCGCTGCCGCAGGCGCGGATCGAGCTGGTCGGGCCGTGCGCCGTTGCGCCGCCCGACGACCTGCCGGCCAACGTGCGGCTGCTGCCCGCCTGCAAGCAATCGGAGGCCGCCGGCCACCTGGCGCGGTTCTCGGCCGGCTTGATTCCGTTCCGGCAGCAATGCGCTGACGGCCGGCGTCGATCCGATCAAGTACTACGACTATCGCGCCGCCGGACTGCCGGTGCTGAGCACGCGCTTCGGCGAGATGGCGCTCCGCGGCCGCGACGACGGCGTGTACTTCCTCGACCGGCGCGACGACTTGGCGGCCGCCGTTTCGGCGGCGCTCGGCCATCGCCGCGACGCGGCCGAGACGAGCCGATTCCGCCGCGACAACAATTGGACTTCGCGTTTTCGCCAGAGCGACGAGTCTTCGATCCCTGCTGGCCCGCGTCACGGATGCGACGCGCGGCTTGAGTTTTCGCAATGGATTGCACATGAACTCGTTGGTGTTGATATCCGTCGGTGGCCTTCGTGGCGTCGCTGCTTCTGACGGCGGCGGTGCGGGCCGTTGCGCGGCGCTGGGACATCGTCGATCGGCCCGACGGCAAACGCAAGCTGCACGGCCGGCCCGTGCCGCTGTGGGGCGGCGTGGCCGTCTACGGCGCCACCGTGCTCGGGCTGCTGGCCGTCCGCTTCGGCCGGCGGCGCCAGCGCCGAGTTCACCGAGCTTTCCACCGCCTGGATGATCGCCGCCGGCTTCGTCTGCTTTGTCGGCAGCATCGACGACCGCTTCGACCTCCCCTCGCGCGTGAAGCTGGCCCTGCAAATCGTCTCGGTGCTGCCGATCGTCCTGTTGGGATACTACGTCGATCGCATCGTCGCCTTCGGCTGCCCGATCGAATTGGGCTGGCTGGGCATTCCGCTGACGGTCCTTTGGCTGGTCGGCTGCATCAACGCCCTGAATCTGATCGACGGCATGGACGGGCTGGCGTCGATCGTCGGCCTTTCGACCGCCGCCATGCTGGGCGTGATCGCCGCCAGCCAGGGCACAGACCACGTGGCCGCGATGGCCATCGTGCTGGCCGCCTCGCTGGCCGGCTTTCTCATCTACAATCTCCCGCCGGCCAGCATCTTTCTCGGCGACTCCGGCAGCATGGTGATCGGACTGACCGTCGGCCTGCTGGGAATTCAAGGGACGTTGAAGACCTCGGCCACGCTTGGCGATCACCGCCCCGGCCGTGGTGATGACCCTGCCGATGTTCGACATCGTCGCGGCGATCGTGCGGCGACGGCTGACCGGCCGGCGGTTCGACGCGCCCGATCGGCTCCACATCCACCATCGCCTGCTCGATCGCGGCTGGACCCCGTGGCAAGTCCTCTGCCTGATCGGCGCGATGTGCCTGACGACCGGCGCCGCCGCCACGGCCGCCACGATCTTCCGCCGCGACGCCCTGGCCTGGATCACCGCCATGACGCTTGGTCGTGCTGATGATCCGCCTGCGGCTGTTCGGCCACGACGAGTTCGCCTTGGCCAAGCAAGCGACTGGTCCGAGCGGTGAAATCCTGGCGTCGCAGCTTGGGGACGGCTTGCGCGCCGGCTTCGCATCCCCGGATCGTCGGCCAGCCGACCGAATCTGAGCGCGCTGGTCGATCAAACCCTGAACCCGGAATCCGCACACATCGAATCTCGAACTTTGGGATCTGTTGCTTCGCAACCTCCGGGCGTGGGACATTCGCCAAGTGGAGTTCAGCTCGCCGCTGCAGGATCGGCCGCGGCGAATTCGCTGGATCGACCCGCGGTCGCCGGTCGGCGAGTGCTGCCACTGGTCGTTGT
>CAWFOB010000007.1:0-220240 GCA_963817375.1 uncultured Thermoleophilia bacterium
TCCTCGGCGTAGCCACCCGCCTCGAGGAAGTCGGCGCGCCTCATCAGCGCCGACGCGTTGACGAAGTTCGTCCGCCGGATCAGGAAGTACGCACTGAAGGGCAGGCACCGCATCGCGCCCGAGCGTGCCCGAAGAGCTGCGGCCGGCAGTAGGCGTACGCGGCATCGGGCGAGCCCTCGAGTGCCCCCCAAAGCTCTTCGAGGTAGCGCGGTTCGAGGACGTCATCCGCGTCCAGGCGCGCGAGGTATTCACCCCCGGCCTCGGAGACGGCGCGGTTGTAGGCACGCTCCAGCCCGGTCTCCTCCTGCGTGATGATGCGAACGCGGTCGGCGTATGGGGCGATCACGGAGGCGGAGTCGTCTGCGGATCCGTCGTCGATCACCAACACTTCGACTGGCTCATAGGTCTGGGCGAGGGCGCTCTCGATGGCCTCGCCGACGTACGCAGCGAGGTTGTGGCACGGGATGACGACGGTGACGAGCGGCCGCCGGCTCACGCGGCTTCCCCGCGGTACACGGCGAGCACGCGGATGGTGACCAGCGGCCCGTCGGTCACCGGCGGCCGGCCCGCTCGGCGATCTCGGTCGCGATTTCGATCGAGCGGGTGCCCTCTTGACCGGTGACGATCTCGGCCGGTTCGCCGCGTACTGCTTTGAGGAACTCCTCCAGCTCGGCGGCGAGCGGTTCGCGCCGCTCGAGCGCCGGCTGGTCGGGCTCGTGCTCGCTGTAGGCCTCGAGCTCGGGGAACGAGTTGACGGTCGTCAGCGGTCGCGCGGGGTGGAAGAGAAGTTGCTGCGTGATGTACTCGACCTCGGCGTAGCCCTCGGTGCCGGTGACGGCGAGCGTGCGGATCTTGACCGGCGTCACCCAGTTGACCTGGAGTAGGCAGGCGACGCCGTCGAAGCGCAGGAAGATGTCGGCGAAGTCGAAGCGGTCCTCGGCGATCGCGCGGCCGGCGTTCGCGTAGATCTCCGAGGGCCGGTCGGCGCCGAGGAGGTAGCGAAAGATGTCGATGTCGTGGACGGCGAGGTCGACGATCACGTCGGCGTCGCGCACCTGCGGCGGCATGACGCCGACGCGCCGTGCGATGAGCGAGAGCAGCGTGCCCATCGCGCCGGCGTCGATCCGGCGCTTCAGCTCGCGGACGGCGGGGTTGAAGCGCTCGACGTGGCCGACGGCCAGCACGCAGCCGCGCTCGGCCGCCAGCGCGGTCAGCTCTTCCGCCTCGGCGACGGTCGCGGCGATCGGCTTCTCGACCAGGACGTGCTTGCCGGCCTCGAGCAGCTGCCCACCGAGCGCGCGGTGCGACGCCGTCGGCGTCGCCACCGAGACCGCCTCGACGCCGGGCGCCCGGGCGAGCAGCTGGTCGACCGACGCAAATACCTCGGCGCCGTGGCGGACGGCGAGCCCACGCGCCCGCTCGACGTCCGCGTCGACGACCGCAGCGAGCCTTGCCCCGCTCAGCTCCGCGTAGTTGCGGACGTGGTGGCGGCCCATGTTCCCGCTGCCGACGACGGCGACGGCGATCTCGCGGCGTTCCATGGCGCGCTTCCTATCAGGCGCGGTACACGGCGAGGACCTGTTCCAGCGACCCCGCCAGCGACAGCCGCTGCGCGTTCGCCGCGAACCAGGCGGCCGTCGAGGCGCGGAGCGCGTCGCCGCCCTCGCGGACGCGCAGGATTGCGGCCGCCAGATCCTCGGGCGACGCGGACGGCGCGACGTATCCGTTCACGCCCTCCTCCACGAGCTCGACTGCGGCGTTGTCCGCGCCCGCTGCGAGGACGACCGGCGTGCCGGCGGCGGCCGCCTCGACGACGACGAGGCCGTAGCCTTCGCGCTCCGACGGATGCAGCAGGCAGAGCGCCGTCCGCAGCGCCGCCTCTACCTCGGCCTCGGGCGCGACCCCGGGGGCGGACACGGCGCCGTCGAGGCCGAGCTGCGCGATCTCCGCGAGCACCGCCGGACGCTCCGGCCCGTCGCCGAAGATCGTCGCCCGCAGCTCCGGTGCGGTCTGCCGGGCCTGGGCGATCGCCGGCGGAACGGCAATGACGCGCTTCTCCGCGATGTGGCGCCCCAGGTACACGGCGACGGGCTCCGCGGCCTCGGGCGCCGGCGGATCGGTAGAACCGGCGTAGATGCCTTCCACGCGGGTAATCCGGCCGGTGAAGCCGCCGTCGCGCAGGCGGCCCTCGTGCAGCCGCGAGAAAACGATCGCGTCGTGCTCGGTGCGCATCGACAGGCGCTGCGCGGCCCACGCGGCGCGGCCGGCTGCCGGGCCGAGGTAGGCGAGCCAGTACGCGCGCGTCCAGACCTCGAACCAGTCGACGACCAGGCGGAAGCCGTGGCGCCTACGCGCGGCGGCCGCGCCGAGCGCGGTCAGCTGGAGCGCCGCCGTGTGCACGACGTCGTAGTCGCGACCCGTGCCGGAGCAGATGTGCGGTGGCGGCACCGCCGAACCGCAGCGTGACCGAAAGCCGGCGCCTGCCTTCCGCGTAGAGCTCGTCGCCGGGCCCGACGGTGATGACGCGTACGCCCGGGATGTCGGGCGGCTCGGTTTCAGGCCAGCGGCGCAGGGTGAGGTACGTGACCTCGTATCCCTCCGCGGCAAGACGTTCCGCGAGGTTGCGGTACCACCGTTCTGCGCCGCCCCGAAAGAACGGGTACAGCGTCTCGTAGACCAGGCAGATGCGCACCCCGAGACCCCTACAATAGAGCGCGCTTTTGATCAGCCAGACTCCTCGTGACGTCCGGCTCGGGGACGCGTCGCCGGCGGTGGCCGACTCGGACGCCGCGCCCGGGACGCTGCCCGACCCCTCCGACCTTCGCCGGCTGGCAATCGTGCCCGCGTACAACGAGGAGGCGTCGGTCGGGGCCGTCGTCGACGAGATCCGCGCCGCCGCCCCCGGCTTCGACGTCGTCGTCGTCGACGACGGCTCCATCGACACGACCGCCGCCGTGGCCGCGCAACACGGGGCGATCGTGCTGCGGCTGCCGTACAACGTCGGCATCGGCGGCGCCGTCCAGACCGGCCACCAGTACGCCGCCGAGCACGGCTACGACGTCGCCGTGCAGATCGACGGCGACGGCCAGCACGACGCCCACGAGCTCGCGAAGCTGCTCGGACCGCTGCTGGCCGGCGAGGCCGACATGGTCGTCGGGACGCGCTTCGCCGGCGGTGACGGCTACCGCTCGTCCGCGACGCGGCGGGTCGGGATCGCAGTGCTCGCTCGCGTCGTCTCGCTGATCGTCCGCCAGCGCGTGACCGATCCGACCTCCGGCTTCCGCGCCATCAACCGCCGGGCACTGGAGCTCTTCGCCCGTCGACTACCCGCACGGACTACCCGGAGGCGGAGGCGACCGTGCTCGCCGCACCGGAACCGCCTGCGCATCGCCGAGGTGTCGGTCGTGATGCGCGCACGCGACGGAGGGCAGCTCGTCGATCAGCGGGTTGTACTCGCTCGTCTACATGGGCAAGGTGCTGGTCGCGCTCTTCGTCGGCCTCTTCCGCCGCTACCCGCGAGGCCGTCGACCAGTGACGCCGCTCGCGCGTCTCGCTCGTCGCCGCCGCTGCGGCGCTGCTCTCCTGATCGTCATCTTCGAGCTGATCCGCCGGCGCCGGCTGCAGGAGCGCTACGCCCTGCTGTGGATCGCGACCGGCGTCGTCATCCTCGTGCTCGCGTCTGTGGCGCGACGGCCTGTCCGGCTCGCCAGACCTGGTCGGGATCGCCTATCCGCCGTCGGCGCTCTTCGTCCTCGCGTCGCTCTTCATCCTCGTGCTCCTGCTCACTACTCGACCGTGATCTCGAAGCTCTCGGAGCAGAACTCACGCTCGCGCAGCGGATCGCGCTGCTCGAGCAGCAGCTCGCGCAACAGCGGACGCCGATTCGCAGCCGCCGGAATGACGCGAGGGCCCAGCGAAGGCTCCGGCCGGCGACGTCACCGCGGCTGGCGGCGCTGACCGAGGGCTGGACGACGGTCGCGCTCGGCGTCGGCCTCCTCCTCGTGGCGTGGGTCGTGCGCCTGCTTCTCGCCCAGAGGATCGCGGCGCCGTGGATCATGGGCGACGAGCTCGCTCTACTCGGAGCTTGGCAAGAGCTTCCGCAGACCGGCCACTTCCTGTTCCGCGAGCATCCAACACGATCTGTGGACGCTGTACGGGATCGTGATCGCGCCGGCGTGGGTTCGCGCACTCGATCTCGCGACCTACGACCTCGTCAAGGCGATCAACGTCCCGCAATGACGCTCGCCGCGGTGCCCCTGTTCTTCTGGATGCGCCGCGTCGTCGGGTCGTGCACGCGGTCGTGGCGACGGTGCTCTTCCTGCTGATCCCGTCGTTCGTCTACTCGGGCTGATCATGACCGAGAGCCTCTTCCTCCCGGTCTTCCTGCTCTTCGCGTTCGTGCTCGCACTGACGCTCGAGCGGCCGACGGTGCTGCGGCAGCTGGCGACGCTCGCGCTTGCCGGGCTCGCGACCGGAGTCCGCTTCCAGGGCGTGCTGCTCTTTGCGGTCGTCGTCACGGCGATGCTGCTCAAGGCCTGGTTCGACCTCCGCGCCGCCGGGACGCGGGTGCGCGGCCGCTCCGCCCTCGACGCGCTCCGCCCCTTCGCCGCCACGGCGATCGCCCTGGCCGCGCTGCTTCTCCTCTACATCGCCTACAAGGCGGCGCGTGGTCAGTCCCTGGCTTCGGGGCTACAGGCGTACCAGACGGTCACTCAGACCAACTACACCTTCCGGGGCGCGGCCCTCTGGGTCGTCTACCACTTCGCGGAGATCGGCCTTGCGACGGCGATCGTTCCGGTGTGCGCGCTGATCGTGGTGACGGCCGTTGCCGGTGGCGCGCGCAGCGGCCTCACGTCGGCCCAGCGCGCATTCGTGGCCGTCGCGCTCGCCGGAACCGTCTGGTTCGTCGTCGTCGCCGGCACGTACGCCTCGAGGTTCTCGTTCCGGGTCGAGGAGCGGAACATGTCTACGTCCAGCCGCTGCTAGTCGGGGCGCTCCTGCTCTGGATCGCGCTCGGCTGCCCACGCCCGCGCACGGCGACGCTCGTCGCGGCGGTCGTGCCGGTCGCCCTGCTCGTGACGCTGCCGTTCGAGTCGCTTTTCAACGTGAGCGCGATCAGCGACACGTTCGGGCTCGTCCCGTTCATGCGCCTCGCCGCCTCACCGCTCCAGGGCATCCCGGAAGTCCGCGTGCTGATCATGCTCGGCGCCGTCGCGGCCGTGCTCCTCTTCGCGCTGATCCCCGCGCGCTGGGCGCTCGTCGCCCTGCCACTTGCCGTCGGTCTCTTCTTCGTCGTCTCCACCAAGTCGGTGTCCGGCGCCGCGCACACACAGTCGGTGGCGACACGCCACGCCTACGGGATCGGTGCCGACCCGAGCTGGGTCGACCACGCGCTGCCGAAGGGGCAGCGTGCTGCGTTCATCTACAGCTCGCCGATCAACGGCGACCCGCACGCGCTGTGGCAGACGGAATTCTGGAACCGCGACGTCGACACCGTCTACAACTACGACACGCCTGCCGCCGGCTTCCCGGGCGAGAACGTGAACATCGATGTGACGACCGGTCGCGTCACGCCCGCCGCCGGCGGGCGCATTGCCGAGCGCTATGCGGTTACGGACGCCCGCCTCAACCTCGCCGGGCCGGTGGTTGCGTCGTCCGGGCAGCTTGTCCTGCGCCGGCTCGACCAGCCGGCGCGGCTCGCCGCGGTGCAGGACGGAATCGGCGCCGACGGCTGGACGGGCTCTGACGCCGGGCTGACGACCTTCTCCACGCCGCGCAACCACACGCTCGCGCTCGAGCGCTCTCGCGCGCAGAGCTCGGCCCGAATGCTCCGCCCGCCCGGGCAACGATCACCGCGGGACCGCTGCACTACGTGTCCGCGAGCGTGCCGGGGATCGGGCGCACCGCGTTCGCACGCACGGTGACGATCACCGCTCGGCACCCGGTCGTCGTTCGCGTTCCGGTGCCGAAGGCGCCGTACCGCATTCAGCTGCACGTCGCGCCGACGTTCGACGCGTCACAGCTCGGCGGCGGAGACACGCGCCAGCTCGGGGCCGTCGTGCGGGTGGTCGGCTAGCGCTCCTGCAGCGAGCGCAGCAGCTCGGCGTCGACCGTCTGCTCGCCCGGGAAGATCTCGTGGCCGCGTTTGCCCCAGCGCGGGAACACGAGCTTCTTGCGGTATGCCGCCTTGCCGAGCGAGTCCCGCGGCTCGCAGACGAGCACCTCGGGGTGCGGCCGGGCGACGACCTCGAGCCCGGCGCTGCGCGCCAGCGCCTCGAGCGCCTCGTGCGTCGGCACCCAGAAGTTCGAATGGTCGCCGCAGGTAGTCGCCCTCGACGAACGCCATCGTCGGCAGCTCGGCGCTCGCCCTCGGGCGTGCGGGCGTGCGACTGGAAGACCATGCGCTCCTTCGTCATCTCGGCCAGACGGTCGAGCACGAGCACCGGGTACTTCAGGTGGTAGAAGGTGCCGAGGAACAGGACGTAGTCGAAGCGCTCGTCCGTCGTCAGGCAGAAGACGTGGATGTCCTCGTTGACCACGTCGAGCTTGACGCCGAACTGCTCCGCTGCAAACTGCGCCTGATTCGTCCACTCGGAAACGGGTCGACGAGCGTGCAGCGCTTGGCGCCGCGGAGCAGCATCTGGATGGAGAAGTAGCCGGAGTTGCCCGCCGACGTCGAGCACGGTCTTGCCCGTCGAGCGACTCGGGCAGGTGGTCGGCGAAAGAGGTTCCAGCGCTCCTCCGGGAAGTACGCCGGTGGTGTGCCGTCGCCGGTCCAGACGCCGGGCGGCAGCTCGAAGTGCTGGTACCACCAGCCGAGCTCGCGGACGCGCTGCTCGACCTCCGTCGCGGCTGCGGGATCGCCATCAGCGCCGACGCAGGAAGCCGCCCGGGTTGAACGTCAGCCCGAACTTCTCGCGGCCCGCAGTCGACGTCGAACTCCGCGCCCTCGCCCAGGTAGGCCTCGACCGCCTCGGCGGGGCCGGGCCCGTGCTCGGCGAAGACCGGGCGGCCGTTCACGTTCGTGTCCTCGACGACGAGGTAGCTGCCGGGCGTGACGAGCGGCGCGTACAGGCGCAGCTCCTCGAGCACGTGGTCGCGCGCGTGGTCGGAGTCGAGCACGACGAGCACCGGCTCGCGGCCGGCGACGAGCTCGACGACGCGGCGGAAGACCTCGGGCGCGGTCGACGAGCCCTCGACGTACGTGATGCGCGGGTGCCGCGGCCGGCCGCCCGGGTCGTGCACGTCGACGCTGACGACTTCGCCGCGGCGGAGGGCGTCGCAGATCGGTGGCCAGGAACAGGGCGCTGCCCGCCGTGCGCGGTGCCGGTCTCGACGATCACGCGCGGCCGCACCTCGTAGAGGAGCTCCTGGTAGACCCAGAGGTCGAACGGCGTCTTCTGCGCGGGCGTTCCGAGCCAGAAGGTTCGCTTCCAGACCTCCGAGTCGTAGTACTCGGTGTGGAAGGCCTCGGCGGTCTCCGTCACTGCATGACCTCCTCGAGCGTCGGGGCGGCCCAGGCCGCCGCTTGCGGCGGCGCGACGCCGACGTGGCTGAGCGCATCGACGAGCGCGCGCCGGAACGCGGCCCGGCTGAAGTGGGTCTCGGCAGCGTGGAGCAGGACGCGCTGCACGCTCTCCCAGCGTGTCTGGTCGGTGTAGAGAGCGAGGATCAGGCGGGCGAGCTCCGTCGGCGCCTCGGCGGCGACGAGGTCGGCCACCTTCTCCACGTGCAGGCCTTCGGCGCCGCTCGGCGTGGTCACGAACGGCAGCCCGGCGGCCATCGAGTCGAGCAGCTTCAGCTTGATTCCCGGCGCCGAAGCGGATCGGGCTCGCGTGCACGCGGGCGCGGCTCAGCCAGGGCAGCGGGTCGTCGACGTAGCCGACGACGTCGATGCGGTCGCTCTGCGAGCGCGCGGACGGCGGGCGTGACGTCGGCGCCGATGACGGTCAATGCGACATCGGGGAGCTGCTCCCAGACGAGCGGCATGACGTCGTTCGCGAGGTGGAGGACGGCGTCCTCGTTCGGGCGAGCCGGCGCCGGCGAGGAAGCCGCCGAAGAAGACGATGCCGTCGCGCTCGGCGAAGGATCGGCGGGTCGCGGAGCGTCTCGACGGGGCTCGGGATGACGAACGCCGGCTTGTCGGTCGTGCTCGCGGGCTCGCGCCGCCTCCTCCGCCGAGACGCAGAAGAGCGCGTCGGACGCGCGGATCGTGTCGGCCTCGAGCATGCGGGTGCGGCCGGCGAGGAGACGCAGCTCCTGGCGGTCGTCGTCGCCTGCGGCGACCAGCTCCTTGCGCTCCCACTGGCGCGACGAGAGCGCCTCGATGTCGTAGACGCGCAGCGCCTGCGGCTGCGTCTCGTGCAGCCAGCCGCCGAAGCGCTCGGCGTTCTGCGGGCGGCTCACGATCACGACGCGAGTAGTGGAAGAGCCGCTCGTGAGAACCACTCGCCCCAGCGGCCCGACCGGGCAGGCGACCTCGATACCGCGGCGCAGCAGCGGCTCGGCGTAGCGGTCGATCTCGTCGGGGATGGCGGCCAGCATCGTGATGCGGGCGTCCGGCCAGAGGTCGGCGAGCTCGAGCAGCAGCTTCGCCATGCGCGGGTCGCCGGAGCCGCGGTCGGCGAACGGGACGCGGTCGTCGATGACGAGGATGCGGTCGAGCGCGTCGGCGTCGCGGGCGGCGATCGCGTGGCGCGGGTTGGTCTCGATCTCCGTCGTGCGCGGACGGTCGGCGAGCGCCGTCGCCCAGCGGCCGTAGAAGTGGCCGCGGTTGGCGAGCATCAGCTCCCGTGCGCGCTCGCGGGAGCTCGAGCCGTGGCGGGCGTGGACGACCCGGGAGCGCGGCTCGTAGAGGGCGCGCAGCCCGGTGTCGCGCAGCTTGAAGCAGAAGTCGGCGTCCTCGTAGTAGCCGAGGCCGTAGACCGGGTCGAAGCCGCCGAGCGCCCGGAAGACGTCGCGCTCGACGACCATGCAGGCGGCGGAGCCGTAGTCGATCGCCCGCGCGAAGCGGACGGCGAGGTCGCTCGGGTCGGCGCCGGCGCCGATCGTGTGCGCCCAGCCGAGCGCGTCCACGACGCTGCCCGCCTCCTGCACGGTGCCGTCGAGGTTGAGCAGCATCGGGAACGCCGCGCCGACGCGGGGCTCCTCGAGCCGCTCGAGCAGCGGCGGCAGCCAGCCGGGCTCGGGCAGCGCGTCGATGTTGAGGAAGCAGAGCGTCTCGCCGCGCGCGGCCTCGGCACCCTCGTTGCAGGCGCGGCCGAAGCCGACGTTCTCGTCGAGCAGGATCGGCCTGATCCCGTCGAGCGCGCGCAGCTCGAGCGGTGTGTCGTCCGGCGAGGCGCTGTCGACGACGATCACCTCATAGTCGCCCTCGGTGTTCGCGCGCAGCGCGTCGAGGGAGCGGCGGAGCCAGTCGATCCCGCCGTGCGTCACGTAGACGACGGAGAGCGTCACCGGCGGCGGAACTTGCCCAGGACGTTGCGAAGCGGCGCGGTGTAGCGGAACGAGCGAGACTGGTGCATCGCGTCGAGGTTGCGCTCGAGCGCGGAGACGGTGTCGGTCATCGCCACGCGCTCGGCGGCCAGGCGGCGGGCGAGCGTCTCGTGTGCGCGGCGGAGCGTCTCGAGCTCCTGGCGGGCGGAGGCGAGCTCGAGCATCTGCTCGTCGAAGGAGTCGCGGCGCAGCCGCAGCTCCTCGAGCTCGCGGCGGTCGCGCTCCAGCTCGACCGCGCGCGCGGCGGCGGGCTGAGCGTCCTCGAGCTCGCGGCGCAGCCCCTGGATGACGCCGGTCTCGTCCGCCGGCACGGCGCGGACGACGAACTGGTAGGTCGTCGCCTCCGGGTCGGCGGCGAGCCAGGCACGCACCTCCTCGGGCACGCCGCCGGGCGGCGGCGCGATCTCGCCGGCGTCGATGTCGACCCGCTGCCGCTGCCACTGGGTGACGAGGTAGCCGGCCTCCTCGAAGAGGTCCTGGATGGACGCGCGGGTGAAGAAGCGCAGGTGCGTCTCGTCGAGCAGGCCGGTCTCGCGGTAGCGGAACTCGCCGCCGAGCAGCGCGAGCCGCAGGCTGCCGTGCGCGACGTTCGGGAGCGAGGCGACGATGACCGCGTCGTCCGTGAGGAACGGCCGGATGCGCCGGAGCAGCTGTCGCCGGCTGCTTCAGGTGCTCGAGCACGTCGGCGAAGAGGACGGCGCCGAAGCGCTCGCCCTCGAGCAGCTCTTCGAGGTTCAGCGACTCGGCGTCGCCGGGGATGACGCGGTCGGCGACCTTCGCCGCCATCGCGGCTGCCTCCCGGTCGACCTCGATGCCGACCACGGTGCAGCCGAGCCGCTCCTTGAGGACGGCCGACATGTAGCCCGGTCGCGCACCCGAACTCGAGCACGTGGCTGCCCGCCGGGACGAGCCCGACGACGAGCTCGTGGGTCGAGCCCGGCGACTCGTTGAAGTGGTCGTAGCGCTGGGCGGCGCTTTCGGGCTCCGTCTGCACCCCGCGAGGATAGTCAGCGCGCCCGCAGGCTTTCAGGATGCTTACGCACGTAGCGGGCGATGCCGCGCCAGTGCCAGAGCGTCCGCCGCGTCAGGAAGCGGCGGTCGGTGACGGCGACGTGGCGGTGCGTGACGACGGCGCCGGGCACGTACCAGCGCTCCCAGCCCGCGTGCGCGGCGCGGTAGCAGAGGTCGATGTCCTCGCCGTACAGGCGGAAGCCCTCGTCGAAGCCGCCGAGCTCGTCGAGCATCGCGCGCCGCAGGAGCAGGAAGCCGCCGAGCATCCAGTCGGCCTCGACCGGCTCCGCCGGCCGCTCGTCGAGGTTGTAGTGGCGGTGCTGGTGCGTGTACGGGTCGACGAGGAGACGCAGCGGCGTGCGGCGGACGAGCGTGCCCGCCGACGGTCGGGAAGCGCCGCCGGGACGGCTGCCATTCGCCGTCCGGGTAGCGCATCTGCGGGCCGACGACGCCGGCGCGCGGGTGCTCGCCGGCGAACGCGGTGAGGATCGCGACGGCATCCGGGGCCGGCTCGGTGTCCGGGTTCGCGACGATGACGAGCGGGGCGCTCGTCTCGCGGACGCCGCGGTTGGCGTTGGCGGCGTAGCCGAGCGGGCGCTCGTTGCGGATGAGCCGTGCCCGGCACGTCGAGCTCGCGGCCGAGGTTGGAGATGACGACGAGCTCGTCCACCTGCGGCGCGAGCGCGCGCGACGCACGCGTCCAGCTCGGGCCGCGGCTCGTGGACGACGACGACGCCCGCGACCGTCACAGGAGCTTGCGGTACACGTCGAGCGTCAGCCGCGCGGTCTCCGCCCACGTGTAGCGCCGGGCACGCTCGAGCCCGGCGGCGACGAGCCGCTCGCGGTCGGCGAGCGCCCGCTCGATCCCGCCGGCGAGCGCGACCGGGTTGCCCGGCTCGACGACGACCGCCGCGTCGCCGGCCACCTCTGTCGTCGCACCGGCCGCGGTGGTCACGACCGGCGTGCCCGAGGCCATGGCCTCGACGATCGGCAGGCCGAAGCCCTCGTAGCGCGACGGGAACACGAGGCAGCGGGCACCGCGATAGAGCGCGGCGAGCTCGTCCTTGGCGACGTGCCCGCGCAGGTCGACGCGCGTCGTCAGGCCGAGCTCGACGGCTCGCTCCTGGACGCTGCGCACCGAGGCCCTTGTCGGGCCCGATCATCACCAGCCGCAGGTCGCCCGGGACGAGCGCGAGCGCCTCGACGGCGGCGAGCGGGTCCTTGCGCGCGTGCAGCGCCCCGACGAAGACGTGCGTACGGGCTGCCGTTCGGCGACGCCCCGCCCGGGTGGAAGGCCGGGTCGACGCCGTACGGCGTGAGCACGACCTTCCCGGAGGGGATGCCGTAGTGGGAGGCCAGGTCGGCGCGCGTGTGCTCCGACCCGGTCAGCACCGCCGCGGCGCGGCGCGCCGAGGGGCGGACGAGCGTCCGGAACATGAGCCGGTCGCGCGCCCCCATGAGCCGCCGGTCGGCCTCGAACGAGAGGTCCTGGATGGTGAGCACGGAGCGACCGCGGTAGAGCGGCGGCACGACGTGGAGGAAGTGCGCGAGCGCGGGGCGGAGGCCGCGGAGCAGCCGCGGCAGGCGGACGAGCATGCGCGCGACCTGGCTCGTCGCCGGCAGCGCGATCGGCTCGATCCCGGGCGGGACGAGCGCAGGGTCGCGCACGACCGCGGCGAGGCGCAGGTCGGTCGCGAGGGCCGGGAGCTCGCGGAGCAGGTTCTCGACGTAGGACTCGTCGCCGGTGCGCTGGCGCCCGAGCACGTCGGCATCGATGACGACGAGCGGCGGGGTCATGCCGCCGCCTGCTTGTAGACGTCCACCGTCGCGCGCGCGGTGCGCTCCCACGTGAACTGCGCCGCCCGCTCGCGGCCGAGCCGGCCGAGCTCCTCCCGGCGCTCGACCGCCTCGCGCAGCGCGCCGGCGATCGACTCCGGGTCCGCCGGGTCGCACGTCACCGCCACGCCGGCGGCGAACTCGTCGTACGGCGCGCCGGCCGGGCAGACCGCCGCGGTGCCGGCCGCCATCGCCTCGAGGACGGGCAGCCCGAAGCCCTCGTAGGCCGATGGGTAGACGAGGCAGCGGGCGCCGCGGTAGAGCGCGGCCAGCTCCTCGTCGCTCACGCGTCCGAGCCGGCGGACGTGGTCACCGCCGACCTCGACGTCGCCCCAGCCGGCGTCCCCGGCGATGCGCAGCTCGCACGCCAGTCCCGAGCGCCGGAAGCCGTCGATCAGCGTGGGCAGGTTCTTGCGCGGCTCGAGCGTCGCGACGGCGAGCACGTACTCGCCCTCCGCCGCCGGGCCGTCACCCGTGAACGGCGGCCCGACGCCCTGATGCACCACGTGAACGTGGTTGTCAGGCACGTCGACCAGCGAGCGCAGCTCGCGCCGCTGGAAGGCCGACACGGTGATGACCGCGGCCGCCGACCGGACGATGCGCGGCAGCGTCGCCGACGTATACCGGCGCGTCCAGGCGTTGAAGGCCTCCGGGTGGCGGAGCGGGGCGACGTCGTGGACGGTCACGACGACAGGCACGCGGGAGTGGAGTGGCGCGCGGATGGACGGGCAGTGCAGGACGTCGACGTGGGCGCGTCCGGCCGCGAGCGGCAGCACGGCGGGGTACCAGACGGTGTCGCGGGCGAGCTTCGCGAGCCGGCCGCCCCCGTCGAAGCAGAAGCGGCGGACATCGACGTCGTCGAGCTTCTCGAGCTCAGCGAGCAAATTGACCACGTACCGCGCCGTGCCCGCGCGGGTGAGCGCGAGGGGCGAGACGTCGATTCCGCTCCGCAGCACGCCGGCAGTGTCTCAGAGCACCGAGCGATATCCGGCGAGCACGGCCTCGCCGCAGGCGCGCCGCGTGAAACGCGCCGCGTGGGCCAGCCCCGGCTCGCGCAGCTCGTCGCGACGGGCGATCGCCTGCTCGATCGCGTCCGCGAACGCCTCGGGCGCGTCGGCGTCGGCGCGCAGTGCGACCCCGCCGGCCGCCTCGTCGAGCGACGGGTGGCTGGAGCAGATCGCGGGCGTGCCGCAGGCCATCGCCTCGACCACCGGGATGCCGAAGCCCTCGAAGCGCGACGGGTAGACGAACGCCGCGGCACCGCGGTAGAGCGGAGGCAGCGCCTCGGCGGACACGTAGCCGAGCCGGCGGATGCCCGGCTCGTCCTGAACCTGGTCGCCCCAGCCGCCCTGGCCGACGAGCGCGAGCTCGAGCTCCGAGCCGCGGCTACGCAGGATGCGGATCGCCTCGACGGCGGCGCCGAGGTTCTTGCGCGGCTCGTCGGTCGCGACCGAGAGCACGTACGGCGTGTCCAGCTCTGCGGCAGGACCGTCGGCGCTGAAGGCCGGATCGAGGCCCGGGTAGGCGACACGGAGCCGCTCGCGCGGGATGCCGAGCCGCTCGTGCACGTCCGTTGCCGTGTACTCGGCGTTGCAGAAGATCACGTCGCACTCGCGCGCGGCATGACGGTCGCGGCGCCCGTGCATGCGCCGCGTGAGTGGCGCGACCCACTCGGGGAAGCGCTCGGGGACGAGGTCGTGCACGGTCGTCGTGCGAACGCCGCGCCGCTGGCGCGGCTGCATCCATTCCGAGAAGTGGAAGACGTCGAGGTCGCCGGCGAGCGCCTCGATCGGCGGCCGGCCGATCTGCGTCCAGAGCGTTCGCCACGTGTGCGCGGACGGCGGGACGGTGCGGATGCGGCGCTCGACGGGGACGCCCTCGAGCACCTCGTCGAGCACGCGGCGGCGCCTGGGGCCGACGATCGTCGTCGCGACGACGGTGTCGCCGCCGGCCTCGGCGAGGCCGTGCAGCATCCCCAGCCAGTAGTGGCCGATGCCCGTCGGGCGGAGCGCGAGCGGGGTGACGTCGACGACGATGCGCAAGCCGGACGGCAGACTACGGCCGGTGAGCGTCTACACCGACCTCCTCCGCTACTGGGATCTCTTCCGCGACCTGTTCCGGCGCGACCTGCGCATCCGCTACCGCGGCTCGGTGCTCGGCGTCGCCTGGTCGCTCGTGAACCCGCTGGTCCTCATGGGCGTCTACACGCTGCTCTTCGGCGTCCTGCTCCCCGTGCCGGCGAACGCGGGGATCAAGCACTTCGCGCTCTTCGTCCTCACCGGGCTGGTCGTCTGGGTCTTCTTCCAGGCGTCCGTCCAGACGGCGACCGGGAGTCTCGTCGGTCACGCGTCGCTGGTGAAGCAGGTGCGCTTCCCCCGGCAGCTGCTGCCGCTCTCGGTCGTGGCGACCAACCTGGTCACGCTCGCAGCGATGCTGATCGTGGTGCTGCCGTTCGCGCTCTGGCTGATCCCGGACACGCGCAAGACCTTCTGGGCGGCGGCGTTCCCGCTCGTCGCGCTGGTCGCCTTCGTCTCGGGGCTCGCGATCATCCTCGCCTGCGCGAACGCGCTCTTCCGGGACGTCGAGCACCTGGTGGCGGCGATCCTGCTGCCGCTCTTCCTGCTGACGCCGATCTTCTACTCGTGGGGCTCGCTGCCGGGGCTCTCGAGTCACCCCTTCGTGGCCGACCTCGTCTACTACGGCAACCCGCTCGTGCCGATGGTGGAGGCGATCCGCGCCCCGCTCTTCTTCGGCGACATGCCGCCCGCGGGCGCGCTGCTCTACGTGTCCGCCGTGGCCGCCGTCTGCCTCGTGCTCGCCACGTACGTGTTCAGGCGGGTCGACGACCGCCTGGTCGCAGAGCTGTAGCGTCGACCGCCACGCGAATGCGGCCGTCGCAGAGCGCCGGCTCGTCCAGCAGGGCGGGGTCGAAGGCCGGGAGGCCGGTGACCGGCTCGTGCCACGGCGGCGCGTCGACGTGCTCGGCGACGAGCGACGGGCAGACGAGCGGCCGGCGCCAGCCAGGCGAGCGGCCGAACTCGCGTGTCCACGGTTCGAGCTCTCTGGCCACGCGGCGGCGGTCGCGCCAGCTGCCCTCGAGGTCGAACCCCGCCGGCCACGGCGGCGAAGCCCTCGGCGTGCGCGTCGAGCAGGCGCCGGCTCCAGTCGGGCGCCGGCAGGCACCCGGGGACGATGTAGGCGACGGCGTCGGGTTCGTCGTCGACGAGCGCCTCCTCCTGCGCCGCGAGCGCGCGCTCGGTCTCGCTGCGCGCAGCGTCCGAGCCGTCGCCGACGACGACGTGCAGGCGCCGCCGCGTGATGCGCGGCACGACGTCGGCGTCGAGCTCGAGCCGGGTGTTGCCGATGTCGGCGAACCAGTAGCGGTCCTCGTTCACGAGGTCGAAGGCGAGCCGGTAGCGGCCCGGCGGGATCGGAGCGCGGACCGGCAGCTCGACCATGCGCCGCTCGCCGGGCGGCACGCTCGAGCGGCGATGCCGTGCGCGCCCCAGACGATCGGGTTGCCGAGCGGGTCGAGCCAGTGGTGCGCGGCGTGGATGTCCCGCCGCCCCAGCCGGCGGTGCCGGCGTTCTCGAGCTCGATCCGCGCGGTCGGAGCGCGCCGCGCGCGCGGCTCGGAAGCTCGTAGCCGAGCCAGCGCACGGCGAGCGGCCCGGCGGGGACGGAGTGCGGCGGGGCTGGCGTAGCACCGGACTAGTCTAGGAACGTGACCGCCGCGCCACTCCTCGTCCGAGCCGGCCGGCGCGAGCCCGTCGAGCGGACGCCGGTCTGGTTCATGCGGCAGGCGGGCCGCTCGCTGCCCGAGTACCGCGCGGTGCGCGAGCGCTTCACGCTCTTCGAGATCTGCCGGCAGCCCGAGCTCTGCGCCGAGGTGACGCTGCAGCCGGTGCGCCGCCACGGCGTCGACGCGGCGGTGCTCTTCGCGGACATCATGCTGCCCGTCCTCGGCATGGGCGTCGACGTCGAGCTGGTCGAGGGCGTCGGCCCGGTCGTCGCGCGAGCCGGTGCGGACGCTCGCCGACGTCGAGCGCGCTCCGCGTCCCCGAGCCGGAGGAGGCGGTGCCGTTCGTGCTCGAGACCGTCCGGCTCGTCCGCGCGCGAGCTCGACGCCGGAGCAGGCGCGTCGTCGGCTTCTGCGGCGGCCCGTTCACCGTCGCCGGCTACCTGGTCGAGGGCCGGCCGAGCCGCGACTTCGCGCACGACGAAGGCGCTCATGTACGGCGCGCCCGACGTCTGGCACGCGCTCATGGAGAAGCTCGCGGAGACGTTCGCGCGCTACGTCGCCGGCGCAGGCGCGAGGCGGGCGCCGACGTGGTCCAGCTCTTCGACTCGTGGGTCGGGCGCGCTGTCGCGTCGCGGACTACGCGCGAGTTCGTCGCGCGCTACTCGGCGCGGATCCTCGGCGCCGTGGCCGCGCCGACGATCCACTTCGGGACCGGCGCGACGCACCTGCTGCCGTCGCTGGCCGCGGCCGGCGGCGACGTCATCGGGCTCGACTGGCGCGTCCCGCTCGACGCGGCTGGGAGCGCGTCGGCGACGACCGCGGCGTGCAGGGCAACCTCGACCCGGCGCTGCTGCTCGGCCCGTGGGAGCGGGTCGAGGCGGGCGCGCGCGACGATCCTCGAGCGCGCCGCGGGCCGGCCGGGCCACATCTTCAACCTCGGCCACGGCGTGCTGCCGGCAACCGACCCGGACGTGCTCAGCGCGGCTTGTCGGAGCTCGTCCGGCGGCGACGGTCGAAGCCCGGGCATAGGCCGCTACGCTCCGTCGCGTGGAGCGAGGCGCCGTCGCAGCCGAAGACGTCAGCCGCCGGTTCCGCGTCTACCCGCAGGGCCGGTGCGGACGCTGAAGGAGACGATCGTCGCGCCGCCGCGACGCGGGCGCGCGACGTCTGGGCGGTCCGCGACGTGTCCTTCACGGTCGAGCCGGGCGAGTCGGTCGGCGCTCGTCGGCCGCAACGGCTCCGGCAAGACGACGCTGCTCGCGGCTGATCGCCGGGATCTTCACGCCGACCGAGGGCACGATCGAGGTCGGCGGGTCGGTCGGCTCGCCTGCTCGGGCTCGGCGCCGGCTTCCACCCCGACTTCACCGGCCGCGAGAACGTCTACCTGAACGGCTCGCTCCACGGGCTCTCGCGCAGCGTACGTCCGCGAGCGCATGGACGAGATCGTCGCCTTCTCGGAGCTCGAGCGACTTCATCGACGCTCCCCGTCCGCACGTACTCGTCGGGCATGTACATGCGGCTCGGATTCGCGGTCGGCGACGCACCTCGAGGCCGACGTGCTGCTGCTCGACGAGGTCTTCGCCGTCGGCGACGAGGCGTTCCAGCGCAAGTGCTTCGGCAAGATCTTCGAGTTCAAGCAGCGCGGCGGGACGATCTTCTTCGTCTCGCACGACGCGTCGGCGGTCGAGAGCCTCTGCGAGCCGGGCCGCTGCTGCTCCGCAGCGGACGGCTCGAGCTTCGACGGCCCGACGCGCGACGCGATCACGCGCTACCACGCGCTGCTCGCGGAGGAGCGCGACCCGGAGGAGCGCGGCGCCGGCCTGCAGGAGTGGGGGAGCGGCGAGCGCGGGTCACGGAGGTGCGCGCTCGAGGACGACGACGGCGAGCAGCGCCACCAGTACCTGGCCGGCGAGCCGCTGGTGGTGACGCTCACCGTCGACGTCGAGCCGGGCGTGCCGCCGCCGCAGGTCGCGCTCGAGCTGCACCTGGCCGGCGGCGGGCTGGTCGGCCGCGTCGACGCAGGACCTCGCCGGCCTCGGCTGGCTCGGCAGCGGCGACGGGCGCATCCGCTTCGAGCTCGACTCGCTGCCCGCTCGCCGACGGGCGCTTCGACGTGGCCGTCTCGCTGGCCGACACCGAGCGGGCGCACCTGTACCACCGGTCGACTGACGCCGCGAGCTTCGTCGTCTACTCGGCCGAGGGTCGGCTCCGGGCATCGTCCGGCTCGACGGCCGCTGGTCGCTCGCCGGCGACGCGACCGCGGTGGGCGCATGAGCGCCAGGACCTGCCCGGACTGGCCCGAGCTGCTCGAGCTCGCGCCCGACCTCCAGTTCAAGCACTACACGGTCGCCGAGGCGCGGCTGCCGCACGAGGCGCTCATCCTCCTCGAGGGCGTGCTCGCCAACGAGGCGGAGATCTGCTGCGATCGCGAGCACCACGTCTTCTTCGCGGCCCACACCGACCCGTCGGTCGCGCGCGCCTTGCGCGACACGCACTGGTACGAGGTCGGCGAGTGGTCGACCACCGGGCCCGGCACCGGCGCGTAGGGGCTGTCCCCGCAGGGGGCTGTCCCCAGTGTTCGGGCGATAGCTCGGTTTTCGGCCCGACGTTTCGGCCGAGGCTGGGCACTGTCCCAATACCCCACGAGGGACAGCCCCCGCTTAGGCGGGGACAGCACCTGTCCTCCGCGCCAGGATCTCGGCCAGCGGCCGCGTGTTGACCACGCGCTCCGGCGGCGCCCAGCCGCGGCGCGCGGTGGTGACCGAGAACGGCATGTTCCCGAGGCCGCGCACCGAGTGGGCGTCGGTCGAGCAGACGACGTCGGCGCCCGCCTCGACCGCTAGCCGCACGTGCTCGTCCTTCAGGTCGAGGCGCGGCGGCAGGCCGTTGACCTCGAGCGCGACCCCGGTGCGGGCGGCAGCCTCGACGACCTGCTCCAGGTCGACGGCGTTCGGCAGCCGCTGGTTGATCAGCCGGCCGGTCGGATGCGAGAGCGCCGACACCGCGGGGTGCTCCATCGCCGTCAGCACGCGCTTCGTCATCTCGTCGCGTGGCATGCGCTGCCCCGCATGGACGCTCGCCATCACCCAGTCGAGCCCGGCCAGCACGTCATCCGGCAGGTCGAGCGACCCGTCGTCGAGGATGTCGCACTCGATCCCGTGCAGGAGGCGGAACGGCGCCAGCAGCTCGTTCGCCTCCGCGATCTCCTGGGCCTGCCAGCGCACGTCCTCGGCGTTGAGCCCCGGCACCACGCGCACGTTCCGCGTGTGGTCGCAGATCGCCAGGTACTCGTAGCCGAGCTCGATCGCCGCCTCGCCCATCTCGCGGACGCTTGCCTTCCCGTCCGACCACGTCGAGTGGCAATGCAGGTCGCCGCGGATCTGCTCCAGCGCGACGAGCGGCGGCGGCTGTCCGCGGAACGGCTCCTCGCGCAGCTCCGGCGGGCACCAGGGGATGCCGAGCGCGTCGTAGACAGCCTCCTCTTCCGGAGCCCACGGCAGCGGCTCGAGCGCCTCGACATACGCGCGTGAGCCGGTCGCGCGCACGAGCGCGGTGCCGAAAGCGCCCGGCTCGGCGACGACGAGCTCGACCGGCAGCCCGTCCACGGTCACGCCGACGGCGCGCCGCTCACCGCGCTCCATCACGCTGACCACCTCGGGCAGGCCGGCGAACGTGTCGAGCACCGGGTCGGGCTCGGGCGCCCAGGTGACCACCGCGAGCTCGCGCGGCTGGTCGCACCAGCGACGGACGTCGCCCGCGACGACGCCGGAGACCTCGCCGGCGATTCCCTCGAGCAGCGCCCGCGCGCGGCTCAGGAGCGGCGTCCGCCCCTCGACCGACGGCCGCAGCTCGCCGGCGAGCGCCGCCTTGATCCGCCGCTCCCTGGCCGGGCCGATGCCCGGCACCTCGCGCAGGCGCCCCGCCTCGGCCGCCGCCCTGAGGTCGTCGAGCGTCGAGACGCGGAGCAGCCGTCCGATCTCCGCCGCCTGCCGCGGGTTGACGCCGAGGTAGCGGCCGAGCCCGACCAGCCCCGGCTGGAGCCGGTCCTCGAGCTCCTCGATCTCGCGCAGCCGGCCGGTGGCGACCAGCTCCTGCAGGCGTCCTTCGATCGAGGGGCCGATCCCGCTCAGCCGGCGCACCTCGCCGCGGTGCACGAGCTCCGCGACGGGTGTCGGCGTCCCGCGGACGAGCGCCGCCGCCCGCCGGTACGCGCGCACGCTGAACGTGGACGCCTCCGCCAGCTCCAGCAGCGCAGCGAGCCGCTCCAGCTGGTGGGCGATTGCCTCGTTGTCGGGATTCGCAGACTCGTCCACTGCCGATAGTCTCTCGACGTGCCGAGGATCGTCGTGCCCTTCAGGGGCGCCGACGCAAAGCGCCGGCTCTCCTCGCTCCCGCCTGCCGATCGGCGTTCGCTTGCGCACGCCATGCTCGCGGACGTGCTCGCGGCCGCCACGACCGTCGGCCAGACGCTGCTCGTCACGCCCCAGAAGGCCGTCCAGGCCCGCGCGCTCGCCGAGCTGACCGGCGCCGAGGTGGTCGACGACCCGGGCCGCGGCCAGGGCGAGGCCGTTATGCACGCCCTGCACTCCCTGGACGACGGTCCCGTGCTCGTCGTCAACGCCGACCTGCCGTGCGTACAGCCCGCCGACCTCCTCGCCCTCCTGGGCCACCTGCCCCCGGGCGGGCTCACCCTGGTCGAGGCGAGCGACGGCACGACGAACGCGCTCGCGCTCGCATCGCCCCGCCTCTTCGAGAAGCTCTACGGCGCCGGGAGCGCCGCGCGCTTCCGCCGGCATGCCGAGGGTCTCGGCGTGCCGTGGGCGGACACGATCCTGCCCGCGCTCGCCCAGGACGTCGACCGCGTCGCCGATCTCGAGGCGCTCGACGGGCGACTCGGCCCCGTGACGGCGGCCGTGCGCGAAGGCCTCCTCGCCGCGGCGTGAAGGTCGCCGTCCTCGCCGGCGGCGTCGGAGGCGCCCGCTTCCTGCGCGCGCTGACAGAGACCGCCGACCCCGCCTCGGTGACCGCGATCGTCAACGTCGGAGACGACCTCGACATCGCCGGGCTTCACGTCGCGCCCGACCTCGACACCGTCCTCTACACGCTCGCCGGGCTCTCCGACGAGGAGCGCGGCTGGGGCCGCGCGGGCGAGACGTGGAACGCGCTGGACACGCTGCGCGAGCTCGGCGGCGACGCGTGGTTCGCGCTCGGCGACCGCGACATCGGCCTGCACCTGGCGCGCACACAGGCGCTGGGCGCCGGCGAGCCGCTCTCGGCCGTCACCGCTCGCCTCGCGGCGGCGGCCGGGCTCGAGCTCCGGCTGCTGCCCGCCACGGACGACCGCCTGAGGACATGGCTTCAGACCCCGAGCGGGGCCTTCGAGTTCCAGGAGTGGTTCGTACGCCGCCGCCATGCAGACCCCGTCGACGGCGTTCGCTTCGACGGAGCCGACGCCGCCCGTCCCGCGCCAGGTGTGCTCGGCGCGCTCGAGGAAGCCGACCTGATCGCGATCGCGCCCAGCAACCCGTACGTGAGCATCTGGCCGATCCTCTCGGTGGCGCCGATCCGCGCCGCCGTCGAGAATCGGCGCGTGCCCTGCGTCGCCGTCAGCCCGCTCATCGGCGGGCGAGCCGTGAAAGGCCCCGCCGCCGAGATGCTCGAGCGGCTCGCCGGCGGCACCACGCCCGCGCACGTCGCGTCGGCCTACCAGGGCCTGATCGACGTGCTTGTCGTCGACCCGGCCGACGAGCCGGCGGCCGCACCCGTGCGCACCGTCGTCACGCCGACCCTGCTCGACGAGCCGGACGCGCGTCGCCGGGTCGCCGAGGCCGTCCTCGATGTCGCCGGAGCACCAGCGTGAAGGTCGCCATCGTCGGCGGCACGGGCTCGTTCGGGCGGGCGCTCGCCGAGCGCCTCCACGTCATCGGCCGCGACGTCGCCATCGGCTCGCGCGACGCGACCCGCGCGCAGGAGCTGGCCGCCGTCTACGGCGTCGACGGCGGCGCCAACGAGGATGTCGTACGCGACGCCGACCTCGTCGTGCTCTCGACGCGCTCCAACGCGGCGCTCGACACGGCCCGCCAGCTCGCCGACGCGATCGGCGACACGCCCGTGCTGTCGGTCGCCGCCGACCTGCGCTTCGAGAACGGCGGCGTCTACCCGGGCCGCCTCGGCCACGCGCTGGCCGAGGAGATCGCCCAGGTCGTCCGGGCGCCGGTCTGCGCGGGGCTTCAGACCCTCGCCGCCGCGCACCTCGCCGCGGCCGAGCCGCCCGACGAGGACGTGTTCGTCTGCGGCGACGACCCCGCCGCGAAGAGCATGGTGCTCGAGCTCGCCTCACGGCTCGTCGCCGGCCGCGCGATCGATGCCGGCCCGCTCGCCAACGCGCGGGCGCTCGAGGGGATGACCGCCGTGCTGCTCACCGTGAATCGCGCGTTCGGCGTCCAGGCGGGCATCCGGGTCACCAACCTGCCCGCTTGAACGAGCTGCGCGTCATCCCGCTCGACGGCATCCCGCCCGTCGAGGAGGGCGACGACCTCGCGGCGCTCTGCGCCGCCGCCGCCGAGCGGTTCGGCGGGCTGGCCGACCGGGATGTGCTCGTCATCGCGCAGAAGGCGGTCTCCAAGGCCGAGGGCCGGGTCGTGGCGCTCGACGACGTCGAGGCGTCGCCGCTCGCGCACGCCGTCGCCGGCGACCACGATCCGCGCCAGCTCGAGGTGATCCTGCGCGAGTCGGCCCGGGTGGTCCGCCTGCGGCCGCCGCTCGTCATCGCCGAGACGAGGCATGGCTTCGTCTGCGCGTCCGCCGGCGTCGACGCCTCGAACGCTCCGGGCGCAGGCACGCTCGTGCTGCTCCCTGTCGACCCCGATGCGTCGGCCGAACGGCTGCGCGCAGGGCTTGCGGAGCGGACCGGCAGCGACGTCGCCGTCATCGTCAGCGACTCGTTCGGCCGCCCGTGGCGGCAGGGCACGACCGACATCGCGATCGGCGCGGCCGGCCTCACACCGCTGCTCGACCTGCGCGGCACCCGCGACCCCGCCGGCTACGAGCTGCGCACGACAACGATCGCGATCGCCGACGAGATCGCCGGCGCCGCCGAGCTGGTCATGGGCAAGGTCGCCGGCGTCCCCGCGGCCGTTGTCCGTGGGCTCGAGGTCACGGGGGAAGGCACGGCGCGCGACCTCGTCATGCCGGCCGATCGCGACCTGTTCCGCTGATCAGCGCGCGCGAAAGCTGTAGAGCTCGCACACGTACGGGAAGCGGACGAGCTCGCTGCCGCGTGTCGCCGGGTGCGTGCGCAGCAGCTCGCGCAGCCGTTCGGAGAACTCGGCACGCGCGCCGTCGGGCATCGCCGACACGAAGCTGATCGAGCAGAACCGCGCCACCTGCGTCTCGATGTCCGTCTCCTGCACGTGAGCGACCGACTCGTGCGCGACCTGCTCGAAGAGCCCGGTCGCGTCGAGCGTCGAGCGCCAGTCGAGGCCGACCAGATTGCGCGCGTGCTGGATGGTGGCGTCATCCGAGGCGGCCGTGACGGCATCCGAGACCAGCGCGGCGATGTCCGCGACCCAGTCGACCGACTCGTCGCGCGCATTCCACAGGAGCGCGAGGCGGCCGCCGGGCACGAGCGCGCGGTGGAACTCGCGCAGCGCCGGCTCCGTGTCGAACCAGTGGAAGGCCGTCGCCGAGGTCACGGCGTCGACGGCGTTCCCTGCGACCTGGATCGCCTCGGCCGTCCCGCCCACGAGCTCGACGCCCGGGACGGCGGCCACCAGCTGCTCGCGCATGCCGGCGACCGGCTCGAGCGCGAGGACGCGTGCGCCGCTCGCGGGCAGGAGCCGCGTCAGCTTGCCGGTGCCCGCGCCCACGTCGAGGACCGAGCGGCCGGGTGCGAGCCCGAGCTCGCGCACGAGGAAGTCGACGGCCGCGGGCGGGTAGCCGGGCCGGCCGCGCTCGTACTCGCCGGGCGCGCGGCCGAACCCGCGCTCGGCGACCTCGTGGACGGGCATCTGGAGCGCCACGGTACCGTCCGCCGCGGTGGAGGTGAAGTGGATCGACGAGTTCGAGGGCGGTTTCGGCTGGCTGCCGCGCGAGTCGCGCATGCGCACGTCGCACGCGCTCGTCGTCGACGGCGGCGTGTGGCTCGTCGACCCGCTCGACGTCCCGGGGCTCGACGACCGGGTCCGGACGGCGGGCGAGCCGCGCGGTGTCGTGCAGCTGCTCGACCGGCACAACCGCGACTGCGCGGAGCTCGCCGCGCGCTACGAGGTGCCCCACATCCGGGTGCCCGCCACCGGCGGCACGCCGTTCCAGCTGCTGCAGCTCTACTCGCTGCCGTTCTGGCGGGAGGCGGCGCTCTGGTGGGCGGAGGGGCGCGTGCTCGTCGTGGGTGACGCACTCGGCACGATCGCGTACTTCGTCGCCCCGGGCGAGCAGCTGGGTGTCCACCCGTTCCTGCGGCTCACGCCGCCGCGGCAGCTCGGCGGGTTCGACGCGCAGCACGTGCTCGTCGGCCACGGCTGGGGCGTGCACGGCCCGGACACGCCTGTCGTGCTGCGCCGTGCGCTCGAGACGTCGCGCCGGCGGATGCCGGCCGCGTGGCTGCACGGCTTCAAGTCGATGTTCCGGCGGCGGTGAGCGTCGCACAGGAGCTTGCGGCCCTCCTTGGTGAGGACCGCGTCGCGGCGGGCGAATCGGTCCTCGACCTGCATGCGGCCGACCCGACGTACCACGCCCCGCACCGGCCGGACGCGGTGGTGTTCCCGGAGTCCACGGAAGACGTCGCGCAGCTCCTGGCCTGGGCCGACCGCGAGCGGGTCCCGGTCGTGCCGTACGGCGCGGCGACGAGCCTCGAGGGCCACGTGATCCCCGTGCAGGGCGGCGTCAGCCTCGACACCGGCCGCATGAACAGGATCCTCGCCGTCGACGCGGGCGATCTCACCGCCGTCGTCCAGCCGGGCGTGACGCGCCTCCAGCTCAACGAGCGGCTCGGCCGCAACGGCCTCCAGTTCCCCGTCGACCCCGGCGCGGACGCGAGCCTCGGCGGGATGGCCGCCACGAACGCGAGCGGCACGACGACCGTTCGCTACGGCGGCATGCGCGCGCACGTGCTGGCGCTCGAGGTTGTCCTCCCGGGCGGACGGGTCATCCGCACGGGCAGCCGGGCGCGGAAGTCCTCGGCCGGCTACGACGTCGGCGCCCTCTTCGTCGGCTCGGAGGGAACGCTCGGCGTCATCACCGAGCTCACGCTCCGCGTGCACGGGATCCCGGAGCACGCCGTCGCGATCCGGGTCGTGTTCGAGAGCCTCGACGACGCCTGCGCGAGCGCGGTCGCGATCGTCGGCGCCGGCGTCTCGGTCGTCCGCCTGGAGCTCCTGGACGCCGAGACGCTCCGGGCCGTTAACGCGTACAAGGGCACGGCGCTCGAGGAGGCGCCCAGCCTGTTCGTCGAGCTGGCCGGCTCCGCCGAGGGCGTCGCCGGCGACGTCGAGGCCGTGCGCGAGCTGGCGGAGGGCTGCACGGTGTTCGAAGCCGAGCGCGACCCGACGGCGCGCGCCCGGCTCTGGGAGGCGAGGCACCACGTGGCCTTCGCGCTGGTCGCGGCGACCCCGGGCCGCCAGCACCTCAGCACCGACGTCTGCGTGCCGGTCTCGCACCTGCCGGAGGCGATCCGCCGCGCCCGCGCCGAGGCCGACCGCAGCGGGCTCTGGACGAGCCTCGTGGCGCATGCCGGCGACGGGAACTACCACGTGCTGTTTGCGCTCGACCCTGCCGACCCGGGTGAGCTCGCGCGGGCGCGGGCGCTGAACGACGCGATCGTCGAGTTCGCGCTCGCGCACGGCGGCACCTGCACCGGCGAGCACGGCATCGGCCTCGGGAAGATCGGCTACCTCGAGCGCGAGCACGGCGACCTGCTGCCGCTGATGCACGGGATCAAGGCGCTCTGCGACCCGAACGGGATCATGAACCCGGGCAAGGTACTGCCGACTGGCAGTATGTGACCATGCGCGAGCCGCTCCCCCGCCTGCCTGCCGAGGGGACGGCGAACGTGCTCTTCCAGTCGTTCCGGACCCAGGCGGCGATCCGCGAGCTGATGCAGGGCGTCGTCGCGGGCACCGGCGTGACGGGGGAGGAGTACGCGATTCTCGGCGTCGTCAACTTCTTCCCCGACCGGACGCCCACCGAGCTCGCCGAGGCGCTCGGGATCCCGCCGACTACGGTCTCCCGCCAGGTCGCGGCGCTGCTCGAGCGGAAGCTCGCCGAGCGCCGGCCGAACCCCGACGACGGGCGCTCCTACCTGCTGCGCACGACGCCGAAAGGAACGAACGTCGTCGAGAAGATCGCACCCCGCATCGCAGAGCGCGTGCTCGCGATCGGCGAGGTCGCAGCGCAGCCGCTCGACGAGATCGCAGCCTCGCTCGCCACGCTGGAGCAGGCGATCAAGGAGGTACTTGCTACCGGGCGGTACTAACTAGTACCATCCGGCAGCAGATGCTCCGCCTCGCCGCGCTCCTCGGACTCGTCCTCGTCCTCGTCATCCCCGTTACCGGTGCCGTCGGGTCGCCGGCGGCCGGCCCGCAGGTGGTCGCCAAGATCAAGGTCGGCAACAAGCCGTGCGCGTCGGTTGCCGCGAAGGAGCTGCTCTGGGTCACGAACTACGGCTCGAGCACCGTCTCGGTGATCGACCCGGCGCGCAACCGCGTGGTGGGCAAGCCGATCCGGGTCGATCCGGGCCCGTGCGGCATCGTCGCGGGGGCGGGCAGCGTCTGGACACACGCCTATAACTCCGACCGCGTCGACAGGATCAACCCGCGCTCGCGGAAGGTGACGCAGCGGATCAAGGTCGGGCACGGCTCGTTCGACGTCCTCTTCGCCGCAGGCTCCCTCTGGGTTTCGAACAACACGGACGACACCGTGCAGCGCATCTCCCCGGCGCGGAACCGCGTGGTCAAGACGATCACCGTCCGCGGCGGGCCGGCCGGCCTCCAGCTCGTGGACGGCGTGGTGTGGGTCGGGACGAACGGCACGAACGCCGTCTACCGGATCGACCCGGCGACCAATGTCGCCACGCGCGTCCAGACGGGTGCGACCGGCCCCGCCTGGTTCTCGTCGCAGGGCGACGTGCTCTGGGTCTCGAACGTCCCCGACGGCACGGTCTCCCGCCTCGACCCCTCGACGGGCTCCGTGACCGCGACGGTGAAGACGGGGATCCAGCCGGTGGACGGCGCCGTCGGCCCGGACGGGCTCGTCTGGATCCCGAACCTGGGCGACGGCACCGTCTCGCGGATCGACCCCGCCGCGGGGAAAGTCGTCGACATGTTCCGCGTCGGCACCGCGCCGTTCGTCCTCAACGTGGCCTTCGGCGACGTCTGGTCGCCGGACTACGGCGGCAACCTGGTCTGGCGGCTGCGCGCCGGCTAGCGCAGCCGCCGTAGCCGCTCGTCGCGGAGCGCCTGGGCCTCGAGCAGCGCCGCGGCGCTCGGCCCGACGGCGTCGAGGAACGGCGCGCGGCCGATCTCCCAGAGCTCGACGTCGGTGACCGCGAGCACGGTCGCCGTGCGCGGCACGTCCTCGGTCAGGGCGATCTCGCCGAGCACGTCGCCGCGCACCACGCCGCCACGGGGGCGACCGTCGTGCCAGATCTCGAGCTCGCCTTCGGCGACCAGGTACATGCAGTCGCCACGGTCGCCCTCGTTGATGACCACGGTCCCGGCGGAGAACGCGCGGTGCTCGAGCTCGCCCGCGAGCCGGTCGAGCGCGTCGGCCTCGAGCACGCCGAAGAGCGGGATCGCGCGCAGGAGCGCGTGTGCCTCGTCGCGCCGGGTCAACGGACGGCCCGCTCCTGGGCGAGCACGCCCTCCATCGCCTCGAGGAGCTCGTCGAAGGCCTCCTGGTAGGAGGCGAGCGGTCGCGGCAGCCGCGCCTCCAGCGCGTCGTAGGCGCGCTGGAGCGGCTCGCCGGCCGCGCGGGCGAGCAGCTCGCCGCGGTCGGTCGGCGCTAGCAGGTACGAGCGGCCGTCGGCCGGGTTCGGCGTCCGCTCGACGAGGCCGCGGTCGACGAGCCGCTGGATGTTGTCGCGCAACGTGGTCAAGGGTGTCCCGGTGATCGCCGAGATGCGGGTCGGCGCGACCGGCGCGTGCCGGCGAATCTGCGAGAGCAGGCCGAAGAGCGGCGTCGGGAGGCCGACGCTCTCGAGCTCGCGCTCGACGGCCGTGCCCGTCGCCTGGGAGAGCGTGTACGCCTGCTCGAACAGGCGGTGGTCGATCATCTCCATGGCGAGAAGGATAGGGCGGGTGGACAACTACTGCGTCGCCGTGGTATTTACTGCGCCGACGCAATATGTTGTCCGCCGTTGCCCTCCTCGCCGCTGCCGCCACCTCCTGGACGGGGTCGTGGAACGTCGGCATCGGCAAGGCCGGCATTGGCGTCCAGCTCTCGCCACGGACGGCGCTCGTCGCGCTCGGCGCGGGGCACGCGGACGCCCAGACCGTCCCGCTGCGCCGCTCGGGCGCCCGCATCCGCTTCACGATCCCCGGCAGGCCGGCGCTCGCGTTCGACGGGCGCATCCGCGGCGGCCGCCTCTCCGGCACCACTCGCCAGGGCGCGGCCCGGGGGACGTTCTCCCTCCGCCCGGGCCCGGCCGGCGCCCTGTTCGCGCGCGGCTTCTACGCCGGAAGCGGCCGCCGCTGGGTGTTCGTCGACGACCCCTACGGGCCGCCGCGCGTCGACGACCTCGACACCGGCGAGCTGCACGGCGTCTTCGGCTCCGGCCCGGTGTTTCGCCTCGGCGCGGGCTGGTCGACGCTCGACCCGGTCGCCGGCGAGGCTCGCCTCGACACGAGCGGCGGGACGATCGGCGGCGTGGCGGTCACGCGTACGCGCTACCGGCAGTACGAGGTGCGCTTCGCGAGCGGCGGCGCGATGCTGAGCGGCACCCTCACCGTGCCGGCCGGGCCGGGCCGCCACCCGGCGGCCGCCTTCGTCAGCGGCTCGGGCCGGACGCAGCGCGCGTACCTGCCCGACCTCCAGATGCTGCTCGTCTCGAGCGGCGTCGCCGTGCTGGCGTACGACAAGCGCGGCGTCGCCATGTCCGGCGGCATCTACCCGGGCGAGTCGGCGACCAACGAGGCGATCGATCGGCTCGCCCGCGACGCGCAGGCCGCAGTGCGCTGGCTCGCGCGGCAGCCGGAGGTCGATCCCGCGCGCCTCGGCCTCGCCGGGCACAGCCAGGCGGGCTGGATCATGCCGTTGGCGGCGAGCCGCGACCCCGCAATCCGCTTCGTGGTCGCCTTCTCGTCACCCGCGGTGACCGTACTGGAGACCGATACCTGGCAGGACCTGACAAACCAGGGCGAGAAGCCGGCGACGCTCTCCGACGCCGAGATCGAGGCTGAGGTCGAGGCCCGCGGCCCGGGCGGGTTCGACCCGATCCCGTCGATCCGAGCGCTGCGCATCCCCGTGCTCTGGACGTACGGCAGCCTCGACCGGCATATCCCCTCGCGGCTGTCCGAGAGCCGGCTCGCGCCGCTCGGCGCCGGGCACGACTTCACCGTGCTCGACTTCCCGCACGCCAATCACGCGCTCGTCGAGACGCAGACCGGCCTGACGGCCGAGATGCTGCGCTCGGACACGTTCGCGCCCGGCCTCTTCGCGGCCGTGCGCGGCTGGCTCTCAGCGCGGAATCTCTAGCGGCGCTTGCGCTGCTGCTGCTTCTGCATCTGCCGCCGCATGGCGCGGTTCGTCGCCTCGGGCATCGCGCCCTGCTCCTGCACCGCGTCCATGTAGGCGCGCCGCTCCTCGGCGCTGAGCTGGCTGAGCGCCGCCTGCGCCCGCTGCGGGCTGGCGTTGGCGTTCAGCCGCTCGAGTTTCTTCACGGCGCTCGCGAGCTCCGGGTTCTGCCGCTCGAGTGCCGCCCGCGACATCCGCTGCAGCGCCTTGCCGAGCAGCGGCACCTTCATCAGGAACTGCATGGTCGAGCGCAGGTACTTGCCTCCCGCTATCCGCCCCAGCACGAAGAGCAGGGCGAACAGCAGGAGGATGAAGAGCAGCAGGAAGAGCGGGATGAAGAGCGCGGAGAAAGCGAGCATCGTTCTAGGCGAAATCTAACGCCCTACCACTTGCTGCGCCGTCCGCGCCGCGACGTGTAGACGAGCTTCGCGCGGGCGACGTCCATGCCCGCCTCCTCGAACTGCTCGCGGTGGCCGAGCCGGTTGGCGACGCGGCTCGTGTCCGCCTGCTGCTCGGGGAGCACGAAGGTGACGGCGACGCCGCTGCGGCCCGCGCGGCCGGTGCGGCCGGTGCGGTGGACGTAGCCCTTGTCCTCTTCGGGCGGGTCGAAGTTGATCACCTGGGTGACGTGCTCCAGGTCGAGCCCGCGGGCGGCCACGTCGGTGGCGATCAGCGTCTTGACCTTGCCGGTCTCGAAGCGCTCGAGCGCGCGCTCGCGTGCCCGCTGCGACATGTCGCCGTGCATCGCGACGGCGTCGAGGTCCTGGCGGTGCAGCTTGTGCACCAGGCGGTCGGCGCCGCGCTTCGTGCGGACGAAGACGAGCGTGAGCCCGTCGATCTCGCGGAGGTGCTGGATGAGCGTCTCGACCTTCGTGTCGGCCTTGACCGAGACGAAGCGGTGCTCGATCTCGCCCGGGGTGCGCTCGTCTGGCAGCGTGCCCTCGAAGCGCGAGGGGCTGTTCGTGTACTTCTGCGCCAGCTCGCCGACCTCGCCGTCGAGCGTGGCCGAGAAGAACATCGTCTGGCGGTTGCGCGGCAGCCGGCGCACGATCTTGTCGACCTGCGGGAGGAAGCCCATGTCCAGCATCCGGTCGGCCTCGTCGAGGATGAGGATGCGGATCTGCGAGAGGTCGACCAGCCGGCGCTGGATCAGATCCTCGAGTCGGCCGGGCGTGGCCACGAGGACGTGCGCGTTCTTCGCGCGCTTGCCCTGCGCCGGGATCGGAACCCCGCCGTAGACCGAGGCCACGCGCAGCTTCTTCGGGCCGGCGACCGACTCGAGCTCCTCCGTCACCTGGACGCAGAGCTCGCGGGTCGGGACGAGAACGAGCGCCGACGGGCGCGCGTCGGACGGGTCGGTGCGCTCGACGATCGGCACAGCGAACGCGAGCGTCTTGCCCGAGCCCGTGGGTGACCGTGCGAGCACGTCGAGCCCGGCGAGCGCGTCCGGCAGCGCAAGGGTCTGGATGCGAAACGGCGAGTGGATGCCGCGAGCGGCGAGCACATCGGCGACAGGCGCGGACACGCCGAGCTCGCGGAAAGTAACGTCTGACAAGTTGTTCGACTCCCTTCGGGTTCGAGACCTGCCTACCTCGAAACGCCCGAAGGAGGAACGAAGAGCAAATCTCACCGGGGCGGCCGGATTGCCGCTCCGTAGCTACACCGTAGCATCGGCAGGCCATGGCACCACCTCAAGTCCGCTATGCACGCAGCGGCGACGTCAACGTCGCCTACCAGGCGATCGGCGACGGCGAGCTCGATCTCGTCCTCGATTCTCGGCGCGCTCACGAACCTGAACGTGCTCTGGGACGAGCCCGCGTACCGCCGCTTCGTCGAGCAGCTGAGCGGGTTCGCGCGCGTGCTCGTGTTCGACAAGCGCGGCATGGGGCTCTCCGACCGGGTCGAGGTGGGAACGCTCGAGGAGCGGATGGACGACGTGCGCGCGGTGATGGACGCTGCCGGGTCGAACGAGGCCGCGCTGATGGGCATCTCGGAGGGCGGACCGCTGTCGTTGCTGTTCGCGGCCACCTACCCCGAGCGGACGCGGGGGCTCGTCCTGTGCGGCGCCGAGGTGAAGGAGGAGACGACGCCCGACTGGCCCTGGGGAGAGAACCTGCGCGAGCCCTTCGAGCGCTCGATGGCGGGCATCGGCGAGCGCTGGGGCGCGAGCGGCGAGAGCATCGCCTACATCGTCCCGAGCCTCGCAGGAGACCAGCGGGCGGAGCAGTGGTTCCAGCGGCTGCTGGTGGAGTCGGCGACGCCGCGCACCGCAGAGGCATTCATGCGGATGGCCTTCGACATCGACATCCGCGATGTCGTCCCGTCCGTGCACGTGCCGGCGCTGATCGTGCATCGCATCCGCGACCAGGTGTGCCACGTCGAGAACGCCCGCTGGCTCGCGCGCAACCTGCCCGATGCCCGCTACGTCGAGCTCGACGGCGACGACCACGTGCCCTGGTACGGCGACACCGAGCGCGTGCTGGCCGAGATCCGGGAGTTCCTGACCGGGGCGCGGGAGGCCGCGGAGCCGGACCGCGTGCTCGCGACGGTGCTCTTCACCGACGTCGTCGGCTCGACCGAGCGCGCGGCGGCGCTCGGCGACCGCCGCTGGCGCGAGCTGCTCGAGTCCCACAACGACGTGGTCGGCCGCGAGCTCGACCGCTTCCGCGGACGCCACGTCGACAGCGCCGGCGACGGCGTCTTCGCGACCTTCGACGGGCCGGCGCGCGCGATCCGCTGCGCGGCGGCCATCCGCGACGCCGTGACGACGCTCGGGCTCGAGATCAGGGCTGGCGTGCACACGGGCGAGGTGGAGGTGCTCGGCGACGACCTCGCCGGCATGGCCGTGCACATCGGCGCCCGCGTCGCGGCGCGTGCCGGCGCCGGCGAGATCCTCGCGTCCGGGACGGTCCGCGACCTGGTAGTGGGCTCAGGCGTGCAGTTCGAGGACCGCGGCACCGCCGAGCTGAAGGGCGTGCCGGGCGAGTGGCGGCTTTACGCCGTCACAGCGACCGGCTGAAGCGCGCTCGCGACCCAGACGTCGACGGGCTGCTCGCGGCCGCGCAGCTCCAGGGTGCGCCGCTCGAGACCGTCCGTCTCGAGCTCGGCCGCCTCGGCAGTCATCGCGCTGACGAGCAGCTCACCCGCACCGGCCATGCCGGAGATGCGCGACGCCGCGTTGACGGTGTCGCCGAGCGCGGTGAAGTCGACGGCGTCGCCCTCGCCGACGGTGCCGACGAACGAGACGCCGGTGTGGATGCCGACTCCGACCGGGATCCAGTCGCGCGTGCGCTCGAGCAGCTCGCGCCCGGCGTCGATCGCGCGGGCAGCGTGCTCGGTCCCGGCGAAGCCGGGAATGAACAGCGCCACGGCCTCGTCGCCGACGAACTTGTCGACCAGGCCGTCGTGGTCGTCGATCACCTTCGCGGCCGCGCCGTAGAAGCGGGCGATCAGCCGCGAGTACTCCTCGGGCCGCATCTGCTCCGCGAGGGTGGTGGAGCCGCGCACGTCGGCGAAGAAGACCGTCACCTCGATCTCGGTGCCGCCGGGCTCCTCGTGCAGGTGCTTGATGCAGAGCTTGCAGAGCCGCCGGTTGAGCGGCGACGGGCCTGCCCCGATCAGCTTCAGGACGGTGCGCCCCGGCCGGCCGAACGGCGCGGCGCAGAGCTTGCAGCGCGGGCCTGCGGGGATCGCGCCCATGATCGAGCGCATGCGCATGAGGCCCTTCGAGTTGCCCGTCAGGACCTCTTCCCACATCTCTTGCGGCGTCTGTTTTGCCATGGCTCGAGGTTACGCTCAGATGCAGGCCGGCCTGGAAACGATCTACGTCCCCGGAGGTCGAGCCGCGCCCGGCTCCGCCTCCGGGGACGCTTCTACTTAGAGCCCGAACCTCTTGGCGGCGCCGTCGAACTCGTCGAACTGCACGAGCGTGGTCTCCTCGTGGGCCCACGCGTCGTGGTTCGCCGGGACGATGAAGACGTCGCCCGCGCGCGTCTCGATCTCGGTGCCGTCGTCGAGCTTCGCCGTGATGTGTCCCTTGATGACGTAGCCGACGTGGTTGTCCTGGCACATGTCGGCGCCCATGTCCCTCGAGAACTTCCAGCCGGACGGGTACGTCGCCCGCTTCACCTTGATGTCGCCGAGGTAGACGACGTCGATCTTCACGCCGCCCTTCTCGACCTGCTCGTCGGGCTGGGCAAACGAACGGGACATCGCCTTGCTCATCGTCGCCATGCAAGCTCCTTTCGGCACTGGGTGACCCCGCCCGCGAGCGTACGCCTGGCCGCCGCGCACGGCAAGCGCCGGCCGACGTTCGCTACCCGCGAACGTCGGCCGGCGTCCCGATCGCGATCTGCGGCCTGGCCCCGGGGCGCAGCCAGCGCAGCACCGACGCGAGCTCGGCGCGAGGCAGGCTCACGCAGCCGTTGGTCGGCCGGCCGCGCTCCACGTGCAGGAAGATCCCCGACCCGCGGCCCGGGACGACCGGGTGCATGTTGAAGTCGATGACCGCGAGGAAGGCGTACGCCGTTGGCGACTTCGACATGTCGGGCGTCGGCGTCTTGAACGGCGGCGGCCGGTCGCACGCCCAGTGGACGAACGAGTTGTACGCCGGGTAGGCCGGGTCCTCGACCCACCAGTCGCCGCAGCGCAGACGGTGGTACGCGAAGCGGACGCCGGGGTTCGGCGCGTTCCCGTACATCGTCTGCCCGATCGGGAAGGTGCCGATCGGCGTCGTGCCGTCGCCCTCGTGGCGGTCGCGGCTCAGGCCGGCCCACCCGACGCGCGCCGGGTACGGCCCGGCGACCAGGCGCCAGCAGCCGTCGCGCTGCTCCCACGTCCGGAGCGTCGCGTGCGTCGTCTTCGTGGTCGCCGCCTGCACCGTGATCACCTGCGTGCCGGTCACGTGCGCGGCCGGGGCCGGAGAGCAGGCGAGGGCAATCACGGCACCGGAGACGAGAGCGAGCACGGCGTCAGAGGGTATGCGTCAAATCCTCGGGCGGCGAAACGCCGTATCTCCCTGCACACACACCATCTGCACGGAGGTTAGGACGTCATGGACAGCATCAAACGCCACCCGATTCGAATCCTCCTCGTGGTGCTCGTCGCCGCGGCCTCGCTGGTGGCGGCCGCGGTGGCCGCAGGGTCCGGCGGGTCGAGCCATTCCACCGTCAAGACCGTGAAGAACGCCACGCTCGGCAAGACGATCCTCGTCACGCGCACCGGCCGCACGCTCTACTCGCTGAGCGCCGAGCGGAACGGGCGCTTCATCTGCGCGAACAGCACGTGCCTCTCGCTGTGGAAGCCGCTGCGCGGCTCGGCGACCGGCGTCAGCGGGCTGACCGTCGTGACGCGGCCGGACCACACGCGCCAGGTCGCGTACAAGGGCGGGCCGCTCTACACGTTCACCGGCGACAACAAGGCCGGCGACGTGAACGGCAACGGCTTCCGCGACGTGGGCGTCTGGCGGCCGGTCGCCGTCAGCGGCACGGTGTCGACCGCGCCGTCGAAGCCTTCCGCGTACGGGTACTAGATTGACCGGATGAGCGACGAGCCAGAACCGTCCGGCGACGACGAGGAGCCGTCGCCGCTGGACGAGCCGGCGGACGACGAGCCGGACAGCCCCTGGTCGACCTGACCGGGGTCGTCGTCCGCCGGATCCGTTCCGGCGACGCCGCGCTCCTGCGCGATGTGCGCCTGCGGGCGCTGGCCGCCGACCCGGAGTCGTTCGGCTCGACGTACGAGCGCGAGGCGGCGTTCGGCGAGGAGCGCTGGCGCTCGTGGGCGTGGCGGGCGACGAGATGGCCATCCTGATCGCCCTTCGCGGCAGCGAGGCCGTCGGGCTCGTCACGTCCGTCCGCGACGACGACGAGCCGAGCCGCTACGACATCTACGCGATGTGGGTCGCGCCCGAGGTTCGGAGCCTGGGCGTCGGCCGCAGGCTCCTGGACGAGATCGAGGCCTGGGCACGCACCGTGGGCGCCGGGGCGCTCCGCCTTTCCGTCACGGACCGCGCCGAGGCGGCCGAGGCGCTCTACCGCTCGGCAGGGTTCAAGCCGAACGGGCAGCGGACCGAGTCGTGCCACACGCCCGGGCTCGTCGAGATCGGCCTCGTCAAGCGGCTGGGCTGAACGCGTGCTCGAGCGCGGCGGGAAGCTGCGCGCGCCACACGTGTGAACGCCGCCTGAATCAGGACTCTCGTTGGGGACAGCGGCCTGTGCTGCCCCCAACGAGCGTTTGCCCCTTACCCCGCCGCCACGGTTCCGAAGAGCCCGTGCGACTCGTCGTCCGGTCCGGCAGCGAAATACAGGACGTTGGACGCCCCCGAGGCGCTCCCCGGGCCGCCTCCGAAGCCGATCCCCCAGAGCCCGTCGATCGAGATCGGGAATCCGTCCGCGCCGCGCAGCGGTCCCTCGTCGAGGAAGCACGGCCGGTTCGACATGTGCGGGAAGCCGCTCACACCGAAGCTGCAGTCGCTGAACGCCTTGAACGCCAGAATCCGGCCGTCGCCGAAGTTGCCGACGAGGACGTCGCCGGAGAACTTGCCGAACCCGGTGCTCGGCGCCCGCGTGATGCCCCACGGCGCGTTCAGGCGCCCGTGGATCGCGACGTGGCCGAGCAGGTTGCCGTCCAGGTCGAACATGTCCACGAAGCCCTGGCCGAGGCCGGCGATCTCGTCCTCCGCGTCCTCGTCCTGCTTCGCGAACGTCACGAAGAGGCGATCGCCGATCGCCTGGATCCCGAACGGGGCGTAGTCGCTCGGGACGAGCGGGTCCATGAACCCGCCCGGAACGCTGACGATGGTGAAGGACGAGTCGAACACGACGACCTGCCCGTTGTGGAAGTCGGTCGCGTAGAGCCTGTTGCCCGCGAGCGCCAGTCCCTTGAAGATCGCCGTGGGCACCGACTTCGCCAGCGTCGCGGTGGTCGAGCCGGGAGCGGGGACGTTCGGGCTCCACCCGTACAGCTCGCCCGCCTCGTTGACGAACAGGAAGCGCGCCGCGCCCGACGCCGCGCCGCTGTGCACGACGAACCCGGCGCCCGCGTTGGCGACGGCTCCCGTCGGCCCGTTCGGCACGGTCACGACGAGCGACTGCGGCGTCCCGTCGGCCCGGTACAGCGTCGATAGGCCGGTCCCGTTGTCTGCCACCCACCACGGGCTCGTCGCGAGCCGTGTCAGTCCCCAGGCGTTGACCAGGTGGGTGTCCTGGAAAGCCGCCACGCCCGCCTGATCGGAGACCAGGTTATGGACGACGTAGACGTTGCCCACCTCTTCGCTCGCGCGCGGTGCGGCCGCGCCGAAAGCGCCGGCGGCGATCACAGCGAGCACGGCGGTCGCGAGACCGACGATCCAGCGCCGGCTGTGCATCCCTTCCATCTCGCCTCCCTTCGGGTCGTTTCCCCCTGAGAGGGGCATACGCGGACGGTGCGCCGCCGGTTTCCGGCAGTAGGATCGGGCGCTGTGAGCGCCTTCGAGGAGCTGCGCGCGATCGCCCCGCGCGAGGTGTGGGAGGGCATCCTCGCCCGGTCGGTGCACGGCGAGCGGCTGACGATGGCCGTCGTCGAGCTGGCGCCGGGCGCGCACGCGCGGGTGCACCAGCACGATCACGAGCAGCTCGGCATCGTGCTCGAGGGGGTGATCACGTTCCGCATCGGCGACGAGCGCCGTGAGCTCTCGCCCGGTGCGACCTACGTCATCCCGTCGAACGTCCCGCACGAGGCGATCGCGGGGCCGGACGGCTGCGTCGTGATCGACATCTTCGCTCCGGTCCGCGAGGAGTGGAAGGCGATCGAGCCGCTCGAGCCGGCCGCGCCGCGCTGGCCCTGACCGAGATCCGCTGCCACCACTAGGGACAGCCCCCGCTGCGCGGGGACAGCCCCTACTTGCCCATGCGTGTGCGGCGCTTGATCCCGAGCCGGCGCTGGACGTCGCGGTCGTCCTCGCCGTCCTTCTTCGCCGCCCAGATGAAGAGGACGGCCACGACGACGACGCTCACGATCATCGAGATGAGAATGATGATCCCGGCGACGGTGCCCGCGGCGCTGGCCATGCCCCATGGTTGCCGAAACGCACGCGTTACGCTCGCCTGCGTGATCGTCGACAGCCACAACGACCTGCTGGCCGAGCTGGTCCACCGAGACGGCGAGGAGCGGCCGTTCGCCCGCTACTGGCGCCCCGAGCTCGACGCCGGCGGCGTCGGCCTCCAGGTCTGCGCGATCTACACCGCCGACGACGCCGGCGACGCGGTCCGTTTCGGCCTTGCGCAGGCGGCGGCCTACCACCGGCTGCTCGCCGAGAGCCCCGACGTCGTGCCGGTCCTCTTCGCCGACGACCTCGAGCGCGACGGCCTTCAGGTGATGCTGTCCGTCGAGGGCGCCGAGGTCTTCGCAGGAGACCCGCAGCTTGCCCACGCCTACTGGGGGCTCGGCGCGCGGATGTTCTCGCTGACCTGGAACCACCGGAACCCGTTCGCCGACGGCCTCGGCGTCGCGGACGACCACGGCCTGAGCCCGCTCGGCCGCGAGCTCGTCGACGTCCTCGCCGGGCTCGGCGCCATGCTCGACCTCTCTCACGCGTCGCCGCGCACGTTCGACGACGTGCTCGCCGCCGCGCCCGCCGCCGCCGTGCTCGTCAGCCACGCGTGCTGCCGGGCCGTCCACGACACGCCGCGCAACCTCTCCGACGAGCAGCTGCGCGCAATCGCCGCGCGCGGCGGCGTCATCGGGATGATGGCGCTGCCGCTGACGGTCGACCCTGCCGCGCCCACCGTCGAGCGCCTCGTCGACCACGTCGACCACGTCGTGCAGGTGACGGGCATCGACCACGTCGGGCTCGGCGGCGACTTCATCCGCCAGCTTGCCCGGGCGAAAGGCCTGACCGAGGTGCGAGGCGGGCTGTTCCCGCCGGGCATGGCAGCCGACGCGGCCATCGAGGAGCTGGATGGCCCCGCCGGCTACCCGGCGCTCGTGGCCGCGCTCGAGCGCCGCGGCTACACGGGCGACCGGCTCGACGCGATCCTCCGCGACAACTGGCTGCGGGTGTTCCGAGCCGCGCTTCCGCTCGCAAGCGAACGGGCTCCGTTCGCGTCTTGAGGACGGGATGGTTCGACTCCTCGTCATCGCCGTCGCCCTCGTCGCGGCCGTCGGCGCGGCTGCCGCACCCCCGCCGGAGCCGGCGCTCGTCGCCTTCGTGAACGACCAGGGCCTGCTGGAGGTCGGCACGGACTCGGCCGGCCTCAAGCTCATGCACGACGGCACCTGCCCGTCGACCGACCTGCCGCCGTGCTTCGGCGCGGAGGCGGCCGCGTGGTCGCCGGACGGGACGAGGCTCGCGGCCGTCGTCGCGTCGCGGCTCTACCTCTTCGACGCCGCCGGCGACCCGCCGGTGCTCGTCCCGACCGACACGCCGGTCAGCGGCAGCAGCCCGCCCGCGTGGTCGCCCGACGGGCGCCGGATCGCCTACCTCGCGCACCAGGTGGTGGACGGGTTCGGCGCGCTCTTCGATGTCGCCGTCGTCGATCTCGCCACCGGCGCGGTGCACCAGCTCACCACCGGGCAGCAGGCGGCCGACCCTGCCTGGGCGCCGGGGCGGCAGATCGTCTACGCGAGCGCCGTCCAGGACCGTTTCGAGCTCTTCGTGGTCGACCCCTCGAGCGGCGCGAGGCGCCAGCTGACCCAAAGCCAGCCGGGCGACGTGAACCGCCGGCCCTCGTGGTCCCCGGACGGAAGCCGGATCGCATTCGTGCACATGAAGCAGATCGGCGAAGACGCGGGCCACGGCCGCATCGACGTGATGGACGCGACCGGCGGCGAGCCGCGCGCCCTCTCCGACGCGCCGGTCAACGTCGTCATCGACCAGGCGCCCGCCTGGTCGCCGGACGGCAGCGAGATCGCCTTCTCGACGTCGCTGAACGGCCGCCAGTCGCCGATCACGCAGATCGTCGTCGGCCGTGACCTCTACGTCGTCGAGGCCGACGGCAGCGGCCAGCGCCGGCTGACCCAGAGCGCCGAGCGCAACGTCGCCGACCGAGATCCGACCTGGTCGGCGGACGGTCGCGCGCTGGCCTTCGAGACCTTCGACCGCGACGCGGAGTCGCGCTCGAGCATCTACGCGGCGAACGCGGACGGCAGCTGTGAGCATCGGATCGCCGACGTGCCCGGCTGGCGCCCCGCCTGGCAGCCGGGCGTGTCCGCGGTGCCGTACCAGTGCGCCGACCTCTCGCTGACGGCCGAGAGCCCGCGCACGGTCAGCTCGACCGGCGACATCGTCGTGACCCTGCTCAATGACGGCACCCAGCCGCTCACCGGCGTGACGCTCGCCGGCAAGAGTCGAGCGGCGACGATCCTGTCCGCCAAGGCCTGCTCGGTCCGCGCCGGCACGCTCGCGTGCGCGGTCGGGACGCTGCCGCCGGGGCAGAGCGTGAACGTCGACGTGCGGGTTGCGAGCGCGCTGGTCACGCAGGCGGTAGGGCTCGTCCTGGGCGGCTCGGTCACGTTCACCGGGCATGCCTCGGAGAGCGAGCAGCTGCTCTCCGACAACGCGATCACGCTCGAGGTCGAGACGACGCGCTGCTCGACGGCGACCGCCGGCTCCGGCCGGATCGTCGGGACGATCTTCGACGACCGCATCTGCGGGCGGCGCGGCGCCGACGTGATCGACCCGGGCGCCGGCAAGGACACCGTCGACGCGGGCGCCGGCAATGACGTCATCGACGTACGCGGCGGCAGCGTCGATCACGTCCGCTGCGGGCCTGGCATCGACAAGGTGCTCGCCGACCGGCGGGACACCGTCGCGGCGGACTGCGAGCGCGTCTTCAGAAAGTCGTAAGCACCCGGTAAGAGCGGCGCAAGATCTGCCTCCTAGCGTCGGCGGCTCCAGACCCGAAAGGAGCCCAGGTGTTCACACTCATGCGCTTCGCAGGATTCCTCGCCGTCGCCGCTGTCGCGCTCGCCGCAACCGCCGGCAGCGCGATGGCCGACGTCTACACGCTCACGGGCACGCCGTACGGCAACGCCGTTGCCGTCTTCGACCGCGCCGGGAACGGCACGCTCACGCCGGCGGGGAGCGTCCTCACGGGCGGCAGCGGCGTGCCCTCCGGCGGCCAGGGCGCACTCGCCCTCGACCACAACCAGCTGGTTGCGGTCAACGCGGGCAGCAACACGGTCTCGCTCTTCCGCATCGACGGCCACGGCCCCGGCCTCCGGGACGTCGAGCCTTCCGGCGGCGTCTCGCCGCTCAGCGCCACGATTCACGGCCGGCTCGTCTACGTCCTGAACAGCGGCGGCACGGCGAACATCACCGGGTTCTTCATCTGGCACCACCGCCTCGTGCCTGTGCCGAACTCGACCCGTTGGCTCAGCACGGCGGCGCCTGCGCCGGCGCAGGTGCAGTTCTCGCCTGACGGGCGCACGCTCGCCGTCACGGAGAAAGGCACCAACCGCATCGACACCTACGCGGTCGGCGTGGACGGCACGCCGAGTGGTCCGGTCGTCTCCCCGTCGGCCGGCGGCACGCCGTTCGGCTTCGCCTTCGACAAGCGCGGCCGGCTGTTCGTGTCCGAGGCGACGCTCAGCGACGTCTCGTCATACTCGATCGCGAACGACGGGACCGTGTCCCCGATCAGCGCGACCGTCCTCGACCACCAGACGGCCCCGTGCTGGGTTGCGGTCACCGACGACGGCAAGTATGCGTACACGGCCAACGCCGGCTCGAACTCGGTCTCGGGCTACGCGATCGCGAAGAGCGGCGCGATCTCGCTGCTCAACGCCGGCGGCGCGACCGCCGCGACCGACGCGCACCCGGTCGACCTGGCACTGTCGGACGGCAGCCACTTCCTGTACGCGCTCGCCAACGGCGCCGGCACCATCGACGCCTACCGCGTGAATGGGAACGGGAGCCTGACTCCGCTCGGCTCCGCCGGCAGCCTTCCCGTCAACGGCACCGGGCTCGTCGCGAGGTGAGAGTTCACCCCGGCGTAAGACACACGCGCTGGAATTGAGCCATGCGAGCCGTACTCGTAACCGCACCGGCCGCCGCCGCCTTCACGGCGGCGGCGGCCGGCTCGCCTGCGACGCCGGGCTGGTTCGTGATCCGTCTGTAATGCCATGCTCGCCCTGACGGACAATGAGCTCATGCCGACCGTGCTCGTGGTCGACGACGAGCCGATCGTTCGCGACGTCGTCGTGCGCTACCTGGCGAGCGCCGGCTTCGACACGGTCGAGGCCGAGGACGGGAACCGCGCCCGCGACCTCATCGCGAGCGAGACGCCGGACCTGGTCGTCCTCGACGTGATGCTCCCCGGCGCCGACGGGCTCGAGCTGTGCCGGTGGATCCGCGGCCGCTCGGCCGTCCCCGTCATCCTGCTGACGGCCCGCGGCGACGAGGAGGATCGGATCGTCGGGCTCGACCTCGGCGCCGACGACTATGTGACGAAGCCGTTCTCGCCGCGCGAGCTGATCTCGCGCGTCCGCGCGGTGCTGCGCCGCGCCGACCCGCCGTCGGCGCCGAGCGAGCGCATCACGTTCGGCGACCTCCAGCTCGACGCCGAGCGCCGCGAGGTGCGCCGCGGCGGCCAGGACGTGCGTCTGACGGCCAAGGAGTTCGATCTGCTCTGGTTCCTCGCCTCGCACCCGCGGCGGGTCTTCTCGCGCGACGAGCTCATGCGCCGCATCTGGGGCTACGAGGCCGCGTTCGACACCGGCACCGTGACCGTGCACATCCGCCGACTGCGCGAGAAGGTCGAGGAGACGCCGTCCGAGCCGCGCTACCTCCAGACCGTCTGGGGCGTGGGCTACCGCTTCGTCCCCCCGGAGAACGTAAGACCGTGATCGGCTTCGCGCTCCTGGTCGCGGCCGGCGCGCTGCTTGCGGGCGTGGTCGGCGCGCTCGCCGTCCGGCGGCTCCCGACCGTCCGGCTCCAGCTGATCGGGCTGGCGCTGCTTGCCACGATCGTGCCGCTCGTCGCGGTGGTCGTCGCCGGCGTGGCCATGTTCGACTCGGCGCACGACCAGACCGTGCTGATCGTCGCCGCCGGCGCGGCCTGCGCCGTCGTCGCCGCCGCCGTGCTCGTGGCGCGCTCGGTCGCGAACGGCCTCGGCGACATCGTCGCCGCCTCGGAACGGCTCTCCCGCGACCTGGCCGTCCGCGTCCCCGAGCACGGCCCGGCTGAGCACCGCGCGCTCGCGCACGCCTTCAACGAGATGGCCCAGAGCCTCCAGCGGCTTTTCGAGGCGCGGCGCGAGCTCGTCGCCTGGGCGAGCCACGACCTGCGCACCCCGCTCGCGAACATGCAGGCGATGCTCGAGGCCCTCGACGATGGGCTTGCCCGCGCCGAGGACTACCTCCCGGCATTGCACGAGCAGGTGCGCACGCTGTCCGGCCTCGTCGACGACCTGTTCGAGCTGGCGCGGATCGACAGCGGCGCGCTGACCCTCGAGCTGCGACGCGCCGAGCTCGGCACGGTCGTGTCGGCGTGCCTGCGCGGGGTCGAGGCGGAGGCGCGCGCCCGCGGCGTCGTCCTGGGCGCTGACGGCCACGCGGCGGCCACGTTCGACGCGGCGAAGATCGAGCGCGTCCTGCAGAACCTGCTGACGAACGCGCTCCGGCACACCCCGAACGACGGTACCGTGGCGGTCCGGGTCGAGCCCGACGCCGAGGTTGTGCGCGTGACCGTCGAGGACACGGGCGACGGCCTCTCGCCCGAGGCGGCGAGGCGGATGTTCGAGCGCTTCTGGCGCGCCGATGCCGCGCGCTCGTCGCGCGGCGCCGGCCTGGGGCTCGCGATCGCCCGCGGGCTCGTCGAGGCCCACGGCGGCCGCATCTGGGCCGAGAACAGGCCCGGCGGCGGCGCGCGCGTGTCGTTCACGCTCCCCGCGGCTTGAGTTAGTGGCTGAAAGCCACTAACTCAGTAGAAGCCGTACCGGTTCGTGAAGGTCGCGACCGCCACGGCCGAGTAGACGTCGAAGCCCACCCACGGCTGGCAGACCGGCCTGCCGATGACGTCGGTCGAGCAGCTCTTCTGCGGCGTCCCGAGCGCGCCGGAGACGGAAATGCTCTGCACGATGAACGGCCCGTTGATCACCTCGCTCACCGTCACGTGGGTGCGGGTCCCGCTCGGCGTCAGCACGGGCAGGTTGACCGGCCACCAGCCGTTGTAGACGAGCGCGCACTCGTTCGGGCGGATCCTGACCGTGAACGGGCCGTAGGAGCCGGGGTAGTTCGACGTCACCTGGAACGTGAACGTCTTCGACCCGAGCGCGTCGATCGAGCCGTAGTTGACGAGCTTGCACACCTTGACCTGGGCGCCGAACGCGTCGCCCGCGCCCATGGCGAGCAGCGCCACCGTCACCGCCGCCAGGCAGACGGCCGTCCTCCGCAGTAGCCGCATCTCTTCCCTCCCTCTTGATGCCGGACGCGCGATTCTGTGCCTGTGCGCCTCCGTCCCGCAACCGAGAGCGATCGGGGCTGTCCCCGAAGGGGGCTGTCCCCAGTGTGGGCATAGAGCAGTGCCTGGACTCGGCCGAACCGCTTGCGAAAACCGAGACATCGCCCGACCACGAGGGACAGCCCCCGCTGCGCGGGGACAGCCCCTGTCGCGATGATTTCGGCCGCGCTGGGGCGTCTACAGCTCGACCACGACGAGGAGGATCAGGTGCCTTGCTTCTGCGACATCACGGTTTCAGTCGACGGTTACGTCGCCGGCCCGGCGGCGTCGCTCGAGCACCCGCTCGGCGAGGGCGGCGAGCAGCTGCACGAGTGGGCCTACGGGCTGAAGGCGTTCCGCGAGCCGCATGGCCTGGAGGGCGGGGAGGAGAACGCCGACTCCGAGCTCATCGAGGCGAACATCGCCCGCACCGGCGCGGTCGTGATGGGCCGCCGGATGTTCAGCGGCGGGGAGGGGCCGTGGGCGGACGACCCGAACGCGGACGGCTGGTGGGGCGACGACCCGCCCTTCCACGTCCCGGTGTTCGTGGTCACGCACCACGCGCGCGAGCCGCTCGAAAAAGGGGACACGACGTTCACGTTCGTCGACGGCTTCGACGAGGCATTCGACCTCGCGGAGGCGGCCGCGGGCGCGCGCGAGGTGCACATCGCGGGCGGCGCCGACGTGATCCAGCAGGCGCTCGCCGCCGGCGCGCTCGACGAGCTCCAGCTCCACGTCGCCCCGCTCTTCCTCGGCGGCGGCACCCGGCTCTTCGCCGATGGGGCGCAGGCCGAGGTCGAGCTGACCGGCGTCGTCAGCTCGCCGGCGGTCGCACACCTCACCTACTCGGTCAAGGCGCGGGCGTAGTTCCCGACCGAGCGCTGGTAGCGCGGCAGGTGCGGCCCAAGCGCCGCGAGCGCGATCGCCGGCCGCCTCGCGCGCCCGGCCCGCGTCGACCAGCGCGAAAGCGAGGAATGCGCTGATCGCATCGTCGAGCTCGTCCGACGTCCGCTCCCGCTCGGCGGTCAGCAGGGCGACGCTCTCGTCCACCCGCCCGAGGTTGCGCAGCGAGCTCGCCATCTGGATGACGGCGGGCCGGCGCCGGTCCTCGCCGAGCCCCAGCTCGAGCGCGCGCTCGTAGAGCGGAACGGCGAGGTCGGAGTGTCCGGTCGAGTCGAACGCCGAGCCGCGCTCGTAGGCGGCGACGGCGCTGTCCGGGCCGAGCTCCGCGGTGAGCTCGTCCATGCGCCGCCGGAACTCGTCCTCGTCGAGGTCGTCGAGCGCCGCCCAGAGCTCGTCGAGCCGGACCTCCCAGGTCACTCGCGGCCGTCCAGGGACAGGTTGACCGGAGTGATCGATTCGATCAGCAGGTGGCTGCCGCTCCACGGGTCGGCGGCGAGCTCGGAGCGAATCGCCTCCTCCGAGTCGGTCTCCCAGACGTGGAACGCGCGGCGCTGCCCGTGCAACGGGCCGCCGAGCGCGATGAGGCCCTCATCGACGAGGCGGTTCATGAACACGGCGTGCTCCGGCCACAGCGACTGCTCCTCCATCGGCCTGGCCGGGTCCCACTCAGGCCCGGTCTGGCTCACGAAGACGAGGAAGGCAGCCACCCGTCCTGGTAGTGCGCCGGCCCCCGCTGGGGCGTCACGTCGGCGTAGGCGATCGCTCGGGTCGGTCGTCTCCTCCGGCGTGCTGGCCCCGTGCTTCGCGGCCACCTCGTTCACGGGGTACCCGCCCCAGCCCGGCGTGTTGGCGAACTGGCGCGAGCCGACCGAGACGACGACGCACGGTCCGTCGCCGGCGCCGACGATCACGTGGTTCGTGTTCGGCGGGCAGTGGAGCAGGTCCCACGCCTTCATCGAACGCTCCTCGTCCTCGACGATCGCCAGCGCCTCGCCGCTGACCACGAGGAAGTCCTCCTGGTCGGCCTCCCAGTGGTAGCGCGCCATCGGCTGGCCGGGCCAGAGCACGCAGACGTTGATGCCGAGCTGCGGCCAGTCGGGCTCGCCGCTCTCGAAGAAGCAGAGCGCCGGGCGGCCCTCGGCGTGGAACCAGCGCGAGTCCCTGGCATTGAGGACGAACCACCCGTCCCCCTGGGGGACGAGGCCGGCGCCGGTGTCGTCGAGCGGCGCTTCGTTGACCATGCGCTGGAGCGTACATTTACGTCTTCGCGACCCCGGAGGGAAAATGGCGCTTGCACTAGGCGATACCGCACCCGACTTTCAGGCTGACACGACGGAGGGCCCGATCTCGTTCCACGAGTGGCTCGGCGACTCGTGGGGCGTGCTCTTCTCGCACCCCAAGGACTTCACCCCGATCTGCACGACCGAGCTCGGCTACATGGCCAAGGTCAAGCCGGAGTTCGACAAGCGCGGCGTCAAGATCATCGCCGTCTCCGTCGACCCGGTCGACAGCCACGGCGGCTGGGCGCGCGACATCGAGGAGACCCAGGGCACCGCGCCCAACTACCCGATCATCGGCGACTCGGACTTCAAGGTCTCGAAGGCCTACGGGATGCTCGGCGCCGACGTCTCCGGCGACCCGTCCGACCGGACCGCGGCCGACAACCAGACCGTCCGCAACGTCTTCGTGGTCGGCCCGGACAAGAAGATCAAGCTCATCCTCGTCTACCCGATGACCACGGGCCGCAACTTCGACGAGGTGCTGCGCGTGATCGACTCGCTCCAGCTGACCGCGAAGCACAAGGTCGCGACCCCGGTGAACTGGAAGCCGGGCGAGGACGTCATCATCGCCGGCTCGGTCTCGAACGACGAGGCGAAGGAGATGTGGCCGGACGGCTGGGAGTCGCCCAAGCCGTACATCCGCATCGTCCCGGCGCCGACCAGCTGACCGAGGGACACGTGCGAGCGAGCGTGCGCCCCTGGGCGCACGCTCGCCTCCACCCTGGCCGCGGCCGCCTTATCCGGCGGTCGACGTTGACGGCGGTCGCGGAGATTGGGCTACGATTCTCCCTGGATGCGGTTACTCGGAGGAGGGGTCCTCACGGCGCTGGTGGTCGCGGCAACGGGCTTTGCCGCTGCCGCCCCGATCCCGATCCATGCCCTCAAGCGGCCCGCGCACAACTATGACCAGCTGCCGAAGGTCGCGCGCACGGTCGGCGCCGTCGCCGTCTCGCGGCGCGTCGCGACAGCGCTCGACGCGAAGCACCGCCCATACCTCGTGTACGTCACGCTGATGAAGGACAAGTCGGTCTGCACGTTGCTCGTGCAGTCGAACTCGTACCGCTCGCGCTGCGCTCCGAGCGGCGTCGTGTTCGACCGGACCCGGAAGACGTTCTCCGTGATCAAGGGCCTGATCGGCGGTGTCGCGGCGGACAGCGTGAAGAAGGTCGTCATCGTCGGGGCGTCGGCGAAGAAGACGATTCCGCTCACGAAGGACGGCGGCTACATCTATGGATGCCCGGCGCCGACGAACTGCGCCACCTGGGTGCACGAGGTGCGCGCCTACAACAGCGCCGGCAAGCTCATCTCGCAAGAGCGCACCCGCTAGCGCGGGCCCTACGTCTATCTAGTTTCCGAGCGAGCAGCGCGGCAGCACGAGGTAGCGGGGCGTCACGATGCACCAGCCGCCCTTGTTCGACGTCCCCGTGCGGATGTAGAGAGACGGCTTCGAACGGGCGATGCCGCAGACGCGCGTGTAGCCCATCGCGCTCATCGCGCCGAGCTTGCCGTTCTGCTCCCAGCACACGAGCGGGCTCGACCTGTTCAGGCGCTTCGCGAGATCCGACGCGAGCTCCGCGTTGCCGATCGGACCCGAGCTGCCGCAGCCGGCCAGAACGCCGACAAGAAGGGCAAGAGAGACGGCTGAGAGGGCCCTCATCCGCGGCTCAGGGTAGCGACGGCGCCGGAACCGACCTAGCCGACGGCCTGGAGCCCTGAACCCAGAACGGCCGGAGGGCCCGCTCGCGCGGGCCCTCCGGTTTCATGCGGTTTCCGCTGTGGTGCCCGTTACGCGAGCGCCACCTTGACCGACCGGATCGACGGCGCCACCTTCAGGTTCGGGACGCGAACCTGACTGTTCGTCTTCACCGTGCGGGTGACGACCTGGCGCGTGATCTTGCCGTGTGACTTGCCGACCAGCGTGATAGCGAGCTTGGCGGTCTTCGCCGAGCCGTTCACGCGAACCAGCAGGTAGCGGGTCTTGCTGATCTTGACGACCCGGGCCGAAGCGAGGGTCATCGTCTTCACCGTGATGGACGGTGCCACAACGGTCGGGGTCTGAGAGAAGATCGCGACCGAGACCGGAGCGGCGACCGTGACGGGAGCCGTCGCGGCGGTCGAGCCGGTCGAGCCGGTCGAGCCGGTCGAGCCGCTCGCACCGATCGGCGCGGTCGCCGGAGGCGGCGCGGTGGAGGTCCCACACACGACACCCGTCGTCGGGTTGAAGTCGGCGGAGCGGAAGATGCCGTCGCCACCGTTGCGGGTGCCGACGTTCTCCGACACGACGTCGATGCACGAACCGGTCGTGCTGCGCACGAAGATCCCGGCCATGCCCTTCGAGTTCGTGGTGATGTCCACGTAGTTGCGATCATTGCTGGTGTTCGCGCCCTGGCCCGTCGTGTCGTACGGCGGGATCACGCGAGCATCAGGTCCGATCGTGGGCACCGAGCCCTGGAAGGCCTGCGCGCTGAACTCGACCGGGGCACCGGACACCGGATTACCCCACAGGTCCTTGATCGTCTCGACGCAGAAGGCCTCGTTCGTGCTCTTCTTGATGCAGCTCAGGACCTTGCTCGACGCGAAGTTCGTCGTCTTCGTGAGCACGTTCGAGGTCTTGTTGCTGCCATCCCAGAGGACCGGCTGGTCCGGGTACACCGCGAGCCCAGTGATCGTCGCATGGCCGACCGGAGCCGGGCCGTAGATGTCACAGCGGCCGTTGGTGTCCGGCGTCAGGACGATGCCGTCCGCCGGGTAGTACTTCACGTACGCCTCACCGTGCTCGTCCGTGTAGACAGCGACGCCCGTCTTGCCCGTGGGCAGCGGGATGGGATGGCCGAGGACGTCCTTGCAGGCGTTGTAGCCACGGGAGTAGCTCGTGGTGAACGTATCCCAGTAGTCGTAGATGCCTGGCGTGTCCTCGGTCGTGTACACCTCGTCCCCGGAGAACCCGAGGAAGCCGGTGAAGTTGTTCGAGAAGGCCCCGGCAACGCCGGATGAGTTCCAGCGGTCGAACGGCGTAGCGGCCGGGATTTTAGCCTTGTAGAACGGTGCGTACAGGTTGTGGGCCTTGCCGGCGCCCGTGCCGTCACGGCTGTAGATCTCGGACTTGTCGGCCTTGGCCAGCGTGCCGACGGTCGAGCCCGCACCGATGTTGACGTCGACGCGCAGCGCCGGCATCGGGGCATCGCCCGCATCGAGCTTGCCGTCCGACAGGAGCGTCTGATCGGGCCGGATCGGATCGAACGGGCCGAGGGCGTAGAAGACGCCGCCGAAGATGTTCGAGAACGGTCCGAGGTCAGAATCGCTTTTCGGCGGAGTGCCGAGGCAGTTGTCCACCGACTCTGCTGCTGCGAACTTGTCCACGCAGAAACTCGACGTGACATGACCTTCCGAGTTCGTCATGTCGTCGTGGATGTCCCAGCGGGACGAGGCGGCACCCGGGAAGTTGCTGCCGGTGAGCGAGTAGTCGACAGCGAAGTGCTGTGCGAGCCACGCCCAGTCGTCAGGCAGGGTGACCGTCGGATGTGCGTACCCGGCAAAATCGAGGCCGAGCGGGAACGTTCCCTTGACGAGGACGTGGATCAGGCCGAACCCGAAGGAGTTGCCGTTCGGGCCCGGAATCGGGTTGAACACCCCGTTGCCGGTCGGGTCGCCGAGGTTCGCGCCGGCGGCCTCGTTGATGACCGGGGCCTGGTCCTGCATCCAGATCACGAGGAACTGGTGCTTCAGGATCGGGTCGAGACCCGGGACCAGCGTCAGCAGGTCCGGGCTCACGGCGAGCTTGATTACCGCGAGACCCGGCTTCTGCGAGGTCACGTGAACCGACCAGCAGAGCTGCCGGCCGACGATCTGGCCGACGACCGAGCCGTCCTGATCGTTCAGGAAGACCGGGCCGGAGTGCACCTCATCGACGCCCGACCAGTCCTCGACGCGGAACTTGCCCGACAGCAGCGCTGCAATGCCGCTGTGCTGCGAGACCGCCGACATGTCGAAGCCGTCGTCGCCGCCGATGCACTTGACGACCTTGACTTCCTCACCGGCCCACGCGAGATACGGAATGTTCGTGGTCTGCGGGTCCGGTCCATAGTGATTCGCCACCCCTGCACCCGCGGAGCCCACGCCGATGGCGAGGACACCGAGGGCAGCAACAAGGGCAGTGAGCCCAATACTGATGCGAAGTCGCATCCTTTCCCCCCCTCTCCTAATTTCAAGGAGTTATTCCCAACTTTCGGAGTTATTCCGAACTTTTGAAAGAGTCGCGGCGTTTCACCGCCACGCGTTCCTCACGAATCCCCCCTTTCGAACTGCGGCCACCCCTCGGATAACGTTCCGAGGGCACGGCTTATGTTCTAGACCTGGCCCGCGCGTGAATCAAGGCCGCGGCCGGGTAGTCTTTCGTGTCCAAATGGCACCGCAAAATGCACTTTGTGTTTGCAAGTCGAAATAGTTGTGCGTAACTACTATCCTTTCGGATAGTAGTTACGCCGGAGCATCTAGCCGAACGTCTGGTTCAAACCACGCCTTTCGGCTCCCGTCGCGGGCGGCGCCGAGGCTAGTTGAGCCGCGAAGTGCCGCGGCTCGATGAGGTCGTGCCGCAGCACCAACCCCATGTCGTCTCGCTCGACGAGGGCGATGTTCCCGAACTAGATCCGGTCGCCGGCGGAGAGCTGAACGTGCCTCCGCCGGCGACCGAAGCTGACTTGATGACCCGTTACGCCGCCTCCACCACGCCGCGGTCGGCGACGAGCGTCTCCGCTGCGCGGATCGGACGGACGAGGCCGCGGGCGTTCGCCCAGTGGCTCGCCTCGATCCGGTTCCGCACGCCGAGCTTCTTGTACGTGTTCGCGAGGTGGAACTTGACCGTCTGGTCGGTCACCCAGAGCATCTTCGCTACCTCCCGGTTCGGTCGGCCCTCGGCGACGAGCCGGAGGATCTCGAGCTCGCGGCGGGTCAGCCGGGCGCGTGCACGAGTCGAGGCGTCGATCGAGCCCGTCTCCTCCAACTGGGCGCGATAGGCCTCGGTCACGACGCGAGCGAGCTCGGCGGCGGCGAGCCGCCGGTCTACCGCCTCGTAGGCGCCGCCTGCGAGGGCGGCGTCGATGATGCAGCGGTCCTCGTGCTCGACGAACACGACCGTCACCAGGTCGGGACAGCGCTTGTGCACCCGGCGCAAGAGCCGGTAGAGCTCAGTGTTGTCGACCTCCTGCTCGAGGCCGACGAGCAGCAGATCGGCAGCGTGCGTGTCCGCCAGCTCGGGCGCCCGGCTGAGGTCTCCCGAGTTGGCGACGACCGTCACCTGCGAACGCACCAGCGCCGCCGTGACGGCCTGCTGCCAGAGTGGATCCGGATCGATTACCACGGCACGTGCCGCGGCCTCTCTCAACTTCTGGTCCCTCATGTTCCCTCCCCTTGGAGTGCAGCCGCAGCTTCCAGTCCGAATGTCAGGCCGGCTTCTGATCCCGGCCCGGTGGAGTGGAGCGCCTGGCGGTGCCCTATCCGGGGCGTTCGAGCGCTGGGCGGCGGCGCCACTCGACGGGCACCGCAACGGCCACGGTCACCCGTGAGGTGAGCCTCGGCGGGAAGATCGAGAGAACTGCCGCGAGCGCGGCGACGAGGAGCAGCGCGCCGCCCCCGGGACCGTTGGCGGCGCCGCCGGGCGAGCCGGGCGTGTCGTTCGCCGGAGCGTTCGGCCTAGGCGGCCACACGGGTGCCCTCGGTGGGGCGACGGTGCGCGGCAGCGCGTCGGCGGGCGCGACGGGCACGGCCGTCGGCGGCACGAGCGTGACGCCCTGCTGGGGCACGAAGTCTGCCGCGATCTGCTTGTACGGCGCCGGCATCGAGGCCGCGCGCGCACGCTGCTCGAGCAGCTTGATGATCGCGTTGCGGCTGAGTGGCACCAAAGCCGCCCTGACCGCCTTCGCGGCGTGGTGGATCACCAGCGGTTGGTATGGCTTCAACGAAGGCTGCTCTTGTGGCGCGTGAAGCGGCGCAGGGGCTGTGTCCGGGGCCGTGGCGACGGGCGGAGGCGTCGACGTGGACCGGCCTGAAGACGGTGTGTCGGGCGGGATCGACAAGGTGATTGACGTGGTCGCCGCCGCAGTGTCGGGCGGGATCGACAAGGTGATTGACGTGGTCGCCGCCGGAGTGTCGGGTGGGATCGACAAGGTGATCGACGTGGTCGGCGCCGGAGGCGGCGCTGCCGTGGCGGGCGCCGGCGCGGGGGGCGCCGTGCTGCTCGTGGGAACCGGAGGTGGCGTCGGGGGCGGCGTGGACGTCGTCGCGGTCGCACTTGCCGGATCCGCGGAGCCGGGCGTCGTCGATCCGGTTGTCGTCGAAGCGCTTGTTGTCGATGTCGTCGTCCCCGCCGGCGGCTGCGTCGAGCCGTCAGTCGACGACGCGACGGTCGTCGCGGGTGAACCGCTGTCGGAGGCGCTCTCCGTGGTGGATGTGGACGTCGCCGAGCCGGTCGAGGGCGCGGTGGAACTCGAGCTCGTGTCGCCCGTCGTCGTCTGGCCCGAGGTGGCCGGTGCCGTCGACTGTGTCGTGTCGGTCGAGCCAGCGGTTGCCGCAGCCGGTGCGGATGTGCCGTCGTCGGCGGCAGCGGGCTGCGCCATCGCGAGCGCGGTGCCGACGGTGCACAACGCCGCGAGCAGCAAAAGAGCGCTGCATGAGCTTCCCGACCTCGTTCCTGCTCCCCCTGTCACAGCACCCGCCCCCGGGAACCTGTTCTTAGGCCGCGCCCCTTCTTATCAGTCAGCGAAGCTCGACACAACCGTGAAAGGTGCCGGCCCGCGAAACGATAAGGGCCCGGCTGCGCGCGTCCGGAGAGCCGTGAGCCACGCTGTCCGTCGTCGAACCCTCCGCCGGAAACATCCAGTCTGCAGATTCGTCGAAAACCTAGTCTGCAGATTCGTGGAAAACGGTGGCACTATGCCCACGAGCGGTCCCGGCGCGTCGACCGGCGCCGTGTGCCAGTCCGTGATCCAGAGGTGATCCAACCGGGGGTACGAGGGTCAGATGGGGGGAAAGCTGGGACTCGCGATGCGTGCGCGTGCTGGCAGCAGCGCTCGCGGGCGCGCTCCTCTTCGGGGTCGTGGAGAAGGTCAACGGCGACCCGATCGGCTACACGGTTTCGATCGGCAACGCGGCCGACCAGGCGGAGGGCGACAGCCCCGGCCAGAACCACCTCAGCTTCCCGTTGACCGTCGCGCCCGGAGCGGCATCGACCGACATCACCGTCACGTACACGGTCAACGGCGGGTCGGCGCAGACGACGACGATTGCGAAAGGGAGCGCGACGGCGCAGCTGCAGATGCCGATCCCCGGCAACACGAAGGCAGAGGACGACCAGACCTACACCCTCGACATCACGAAGGTGGAGTTCGCCGACGCGACGGCCGATACCGTCGCGGTCGGCTCGCCGGCCGAGGGCAAGGGGAAAGTGATCGACGACGACTGGCGGATCGCGGGGCTCGTGTCGGATCCCGCGAACGCGACGGTCACCGAGGCCGGCAGCAAGGTGATCGACTTCCAGATGAAGCTCGTCGACCCGCAGGGCGAAAGCGTCAACGCGCCGCCGAACCACACGATCACTGTCGACTACGCCGTCGCGAACGGAACGCCGGCCGGCCCCGGCAGCGCGGTCAACGGGACGAACTACAGCGTCACCGACCCGGCCGGCAACGCGAGCGGAACGCTCACCTTCGCGCCGGGGGCGAACACCGTCCACGTCAAGGTGCAGAGCCTCGACGACGGCGTCCACGGGCTCGACAAGCACTTCACGGTGGAGATCAAGAACCCGCAGGGCGCGACGTTCGCGGCCGCTGCGACGACCGGCGAGCCCGGGACGATCACCGAGTCCGACGGCCCTCCGATCAAATACACGGTTTCGATCGGCAACGCGCCCGACCAGGCGGAGGGCGACAGCCCCGGCCAGAACCACCTCAGCTTCCCGTTGACCGTCGCGCCCGGAGCGGCATCGACCGACATCACCGTCACGTACACGGTCAACGGCGGGTCGGCGCAGACGACGACGATTGCGAAAGGGAGCGCGACGGCGCAGCTGCAGATGCCGATCCCCGGCAACACGAAGGCAGAGGACGACCAGACCTACACCCTCGACATCACGAAGGTGGAGTTCGCCCACGCGACGACCGATACCGTCGCGGTCGGCTCGCCGGCCGAGGGCAAGGGGAAAGTGATCGACGACGACTGGCGGATCGCCGGGCTCGTGTCGGATCCCGCGAACGCGACGGTCACCGAGGCCGGCAACAAGGTGATCGACTTCCAGATGAAGCTCGTCGACCCGCAGGGCGCCAGCGTCAACGCGCCGCCGAACCACACGATCACTGTCGACTACGCCGTCGCGAACGGAACGCCGGCCGGCCCCGGCAGCGCGGTCAACGGGACGAACTACAGCGTCACCGACCCGGCCGGCAACGCGAGCGGAACGCTCACGTTCGCGCCGGGGGCGAACACCGTCCACGTCAAGGTGCAGAGCCTCGACGACGGCGTCCACGGGCTCGTCGACAAGCACTTCACGGTGGAGATCAAGAACCCGCAGGGCGCGACGTTCGCGGCCGCTGCGACGACCGGCGAGACCGGGACGATCACCGAGTCCGACGGCCCTCCGATCAAATACACGGTTTCGATCGGCAACGCGCCCGACCAGGCGGAGGGCGACAGCCCCGGCCAGAACCACCTCAGCTTCCCGTTGACCGTCGCGCCCGGAGCGGCATCGACCGACATCACCGTCACGTACACGGTCAACGGCGGGTCGGCGCAGACGACGACGATTGCGAAAGGGAGCGCGACGGCGCAGCTGCAGATGCCGATCCCCGGCAACACGAAGGCAGAGGACGACCAGACCTACACCCTCGACATCACGAAGGTGGAGTTCGCCCACGCGACGACCGATGCCGTCGCGGTCGGGTCGCCGGCCGAGGGCAAAGGGAAAGTGATCGACGACGACTGGCGGATCGCCGGGCTCGTGTCGGATCCCGCGAACGCGACGGTCACCGAGGCCGGCAACAAGGTGATCGACTTCCAGATGAAGCTCGTCGACCCCCAGGGCGCCAGCGTCAACGCGCCGCCGAACCACAAGATCACTGTCGACTACGCCGTCGCGAACGGAACGCCGGCCGGCCTCGGCAGCGCGATCGACGGGACGAACTACAGCGTCACCGACCCGGCCGGCAACGCGAGCGGAACGCTCACCTTCGCGCCGGGGGCGAACACCGTCCACGTCAAGGTGCAGAGCCTCGACGACGGCGTCTACGGGCTCGACAAGCACTTCACGGTGGAGATCAAGAACCCGCAGGGCGCGACGTTCGCGGCCGCTGTGACGACTGGCGAGACCGGGACGATCACCGAGTCCGAGGCGGCTCCGATCGTCGGCCTGTCGGGCTGCACGGGGACGGTCGGGGCAGGCGGGGATGCCGTCTTCACGCTGACCGACTCGTTCGCAAGCCTCGTTCCGGCGACCTTCGACTGGAAGACCTCCGACGTCTCGACGGTCGCGGGCGATTACGACGGCGGCAGCGGCACGGCGACGATCGCGGCGGGCAACGGCAACCGCACGGCCAGGATCACGATCCACACCCACGTGAACCCGCCGGGCGCCGACACGCGCACGTTCCAGCTCACGGTCTCGCACCCGCAGCACGCGACCCTCTTGGACGGCGTCGACTCGCTCAGCGCGACGTGCGACATCGTCCAGCCCCTCGGGGCCGGCAGCGAGAAGCAGCCGTCGATCCAGCTCACGGATCCCGCGCCGGTCCCGCAGCCTGGGACGGGATCGACGCCGGTGACCGTGACGGTGAAGCTCAACGCTCCGACCGTGCAGCCAGCTTCCCCGCCGCAGCCGGTGGACGTTCAGTGGCAGACCCAGCCGGGAACCGCCGTCTCGCCGGCCGACTACGGCGACGCGAGCGGCACGCTGCACTGGGACAAGGGCGTGTACGGCGCACAATCACTCACCGTGAACGTGAACGCTGCGAACGGCAACGCGACTGCGTCGAAGACATTCGCGATCAAGTTCATCACCAATTCGGCGGTGTTCCTCGGGGCCTCGGCCGTCACGGTGACCGTCGTTCCGCCGGCTGCGCCCCCGGTGCTCGCGACCAGCGATGCGTCGGTGCTGGAGTCGGCCGGCTCGATTCCCGCCGTCGTCTCGCTCGCACCGGCGGCGACCGGCACCATCACGGTGAACTACGCGACCGCGGACGGGACGGCGAAGGCCGGCAGCGACTACTCGGCGGTCAGCGGCACGCTGACCTTCACCCCGGGGCAGACGTCGAGGACGATCCCGATCCCGATCTCGAACGACACGACGGTCGAGCCGAACAGGACGTTCACACTCAACCTCTCGGCGCCGACGGGCGGAGCGACGCTCGGGAGGGCGAGCGCGACGATAACGATCCGCGACGACGACGTCGCGTCGCCGGCGCCGCCGATCGTAGGGAACGGTAACGACACCCAAGGACCACCGGTACGGGTGGTGCCCGAGGGACCCAAGACAGACCAGTCTCATCTGGTGCAGGTGCAGATGGTGAGCGGGCAGAGCCGGGTCGACGCGAAGGGCTTCGCGCACTACAAGCTGCGCTGCCCGGTTCCGGCCGTGAAGCACTGCCAGGGCACGATCGTGCTCGAAGTGCGCGTCCAGGCGAAGAAGACGCAGGCGTCGAAGAAGGCGCCGACGTACAAGACGGTGGAGGTCGGCTCGGGCAAGTTCACGATCGCCGTGAACCGCACGGCCTTGGTCGCGATCAAGGTGTCCAAGTCCGGCCTGGCGCTGCTCAAGACCTACAAGCGGATGCGGGTAAAGGCGACGGTGCGGGCGAACGACGCGCAGGGTGTGAAGGGCGTCACCGCGTGGCTCGTGTCCGTCCAGGCACCCCTGCGCTCGCCCACCGTGTCCCCGCAGTCGATCACCGTCAAGAAGCCGTGACCGATTCGTCGGCCGGCCGCGTGCCAGGTCGCGTCGCGTAAGAGGCGCACGCCGTCCGACACCGACCGGGTGTGCGGACGGAACTGCTGAAGAGTCGGAGCGTCACCGCATGGCGGCGCGAGCAGCTGGCCGCAAGCGGCTTCCCCCTTCCGCTCGCAGCGGCAGTCGCGTCCGACCCCGGGTTCGACATCCATGCGCTGATCGAGCTGGTGGAGCGAGGCTGCCCACCCGACGTGGCCGCACGGATCCTCGCGCCGGTCGACACAGGGACGGCGGCGTGAACACTGCGGCGCCTACGGTTGGGGCCGTGGACACCCGCGCCGACTCATTCACACAGGTCGACTGGCTGCGCGACCTGCGCGCGACGGGCCGCGCCTACGACGAGGCCGTTGCCCGCCTGCATGGGCTCCTCCTGCGGGCCGCGCGGTTCGAGGTCGGCCGGCGGCGCCCGGCGCTCCCGCACCTGCGCGGGGACGAGCTCGACGACATCGCGCACGAGGCGGCCGACGACGCGCTGATGAGCGTGCTGCGCCGGCTGGACGACTTCCGCGGCGCCAGCAAGTTCACGACGTGGGCGTACAAGTTCGCGCTCCTGGAGGCGGCCGTGAAGCTGCGCAAGCGAGCGTGGCAGGGGCGCGAGGTGCCGCTCGAGCCCGAGAGCTGGACCGTGTTCGCAAGCGGTGGTCTCGAGCCGGGCGCCGAGGTCGAGCAGCGCGAGCTGCTCGCCGCGCTCCAACGGGCCGTCGCAGAGGAGCTGACGCCGCACCAGCGGCACGTGCTGGTGGCGCTCGCGCTCAACGGCGTCCCGATCGACGTCCTGGCGGACCGTCTGGGCACGACCCGCGGCGCGCTCTACAAGACCCTGCACGACGCGCGGCGCAAGCTGCGCGCCCACCTGGAGGAATGGTGACCGAGATGAACGAGGCGATCTCCCGCCTGCTCGGCCCGGCCGAGCCGGAGGTCGGCTGCGACGAGTGCTTCGCGGAGATCGACCGCTACGTCGAGCTCGAGCTGGCCGGCGCGGACGCCGACGCGGCGACCCCGGGGCTGCGTGCCCACCTCGCCGGCTGCCCGGCGTGCCGCGAGGAGCACGAGAGCCTCCGGGCACTGGTCTCCGGCCACTAGGCGACGCCGGCGGCCGCCCAGGCGCGAGCCGTGAGCTCGAACGGCTCGTCGCCGACCCCGAGCCGCCGCCGGAAGGCGTCGTGCAGCTCCTGCTGCTTCCCCGCATCGAGCGACACCGTGAAGGCGCCGCCCGGGCCGGTGCCGGCCGGGAGCGGCTCCCAGAGGTCCTCGAAGCCCGTGTACGAGGCGTGCGAGACGAGCCCGGCGGCGCGCACGTCCCGCAGGCCCGCGGACGCCCAGAGCGTGCGCAGGTCGTCGCGGTCCCTGGCGAAGCGCATCGTCACGGCCTCGTTCGCGGCGGCGCCGCGCTCGGGCTCGACCTCGCGCGCCGCCTCCCAGAAGGTGCGCATCAACGTCATCTCGCCGCCGTAGTCCCAGACGCAGGCGGCGACCGTCCCGCCCGGCCGCGTCACGCGGGCCATCTCGCGGGCTCCGGCCTCGGGATCGGCCATGAAGTTGACGACGAGCTGCGCGAGCACGGCGTCGAAAGAGGCCTCCGCGAAGGGTAGGTCCTCGGCGCTCGCGGAGACGACCTCGGCCTCCGGCACGCGCTCGGCCGCGGCGGCGGCAAAGGTCGCGGACGGGTCGCAGCCCGTGACCGTGCACCCGAGGTCGACGAGCCGCCGCGTGAGGCCGCCGGGGCCGCAGCCGACGTCGAGGACCCGCATTCCCGGCTCGATGCCCGCGAAGGCGATCAGCTCGTCCCCGAGCGAAGCGCTGTAGCGACCGACGAACCGGTCGTAGAACTCGGCCGGGACGTTGAACACGCCCGCACTTTACGATGAAGCCTTGGCGGCCACGGCGGAACAGCGGTGGGACGCGCTCCTCGCGGCGCGCACGCGCGGCGACGTGGGCGAGGGGATCGCGTCGGTGCTGGCGATGCTCGGCATGCCGGACCTGATCTCGTTCGCCGGCGGCTTCCCCGACCCGGAGACGTTCCCGCGCGATCGCGTCGCCTCGCTGCTCGCGGAGTTCGCCGCCAACGACGAGGCGCTCGCCTTCCAGTACGCGCCCACGCAGGGGCTGCCGGGAACGCGCCACGCGCTGGCCGGCCGCATCGAGCGGCTCCAGGGCCGCCGACCGGGCGACGACCGAGCTGGTCGTCACGAGCGGCGCCATCGAGGCGCTCGAGCTGCTCGGCAAGGCCTTCCTCGATCCGGGAGACCTTGTTCTTGTCGAGGCGCCGACGTACCTGGGCTCGCTTCAGGCGTTCCGCAGCTTCGAGGCCCGGATCGCCGCAGTGCCGATCGACGAGGACGGCCTGCTCGTCGACGAGCTCGAGGCGATGCTCGGTGGCGGCACGGCGCCGAAGCTCCTCTACACCATCCCGGACCACCAGAACCCGGCCGGAGTGACACTCGCGGCCGAACGGCGCGCGCCGTTGGTGGAGCTCGCGCGGCGGCACGGCTTCCTGATCGTCGAGGACGTCGCCTACCGGGAGCTCGGCTTCGACGGGCAGGCGGTCCGGAGCCTCTGGAGCCAGGCGCCGGACGTGGTCGTGCAGACCGGGACGACGTCGAAGACGTTCTTCCCGGGCGTCCGGCTCGGCTGGGCGGTCGGGCCCGCGGAGGTCTGCGCCGAGCTCGTCGCGGCCAAGCAGACGACCGATCAGTGCGCCGGCGCGCTCGGCCAGCGGCTGTTCGAGGAGTACGTGCGGCGCGGCTGGATCGACGAGCAGCTCGAGCGCTCGCGCGCGCTCTACCGCCGCAAGTGCGAGCGGATGCTCGCCGCGCTCGAGCGCGAGATGCCCGACGGCGCGCACTGGACGACGCCGCAGCGGCGGGTTCTTCTCGTGGCTGACGCTGCCGCCGGGGATCGACTCGGTCGATCTCGCGCGGCGCGCAGCCGAGCGGCTGGTCGGGATCGTGCCGGGCTCGTTGTTCTACGCGGACGGCCGCGGCGGCGACACGGTGCGCCTGTCGTTCTGCGATGGTCGACGAGGCGCAGATCGACGACGGCATCGCGCGGCTCGCCGCGCTGATCTAGAAACGCGCGCAGGCAGGGAGCCGTAGCCGCCGCGCCTCGAGGTTGCCGGGGTCGTTCGCGCGAGCAGCGGCGATCAGGGTCGCGACCTCCGTCCGGCCCGGCGTGCGCGTCGCCGCGTCGAGCAGGCGCTGGCTCCTGCGGAAGCTGCGGAGCATCCGTGCGACGGCCTCCCGGTCGGCCTCCGGCGGCTCCAGCGAGGCCAGGCGCTCGAGCGCTCGTGCCCGCCGTGCCAGGACGACCCGGAAGTGGCGTTCGGCGGCCGGCGTCCGCCCGCGCGCGTGTGCGTCGGCGAGGGCCACGACGTCGCGGCAGACGGCGTCGGCGTGCTCGCGGTACCGGTCGTGGCTGCCCGTGCACCCGGCGGCCACCGCGAGCGCCGCGAAGAGCAGGGCGACGCGCACACCATCGGCTTCGGCAGCCTGGGCACTGCCGCGAATCCCTCTACCGAAGCACCGTCGGCGACCTGGCCCGACGCCGGATTGCGCCTTCGTGCAGGCTTATCCCGTGGACGAGACGACGCACTACCGCTGGGACGACATGCCGAAGGAGCCGCTGAAGGCCGACCTGCACCGGCGGCTGATCACGGGCGAGCGGATGATGCTCGCGCACGTGTACCTGGACAAGGGCTGTCTCGTCCCGCAGCACTCGCACGAGAACGAGCAGCTGACCTACATCCTCGAGGGCGGCCTGCGGTTCTGGCTCGGCGAGGACGAGTCGGAGGTCGTCGACGTGATGGCCGGCGAGGTGCTGCACATCCCGCCGAACGTGCCGCACGAGGCGGTGGCGCTCGAGGACACGCTCGACGTGGACGTGTTCTCGCCCCCGCGCGAGGACTGGATCAACAAGACGGACGACTACCTGCGGTGAGGCTCGGGCTCAAGGACAGACGCGTCCTCGTCACCGGCGGGTCGAAGGGGCTCGGCGAGGCGATCGCGCGGGAGCTGATCGAGGAGGGCGCGCGCGTGGCCATCTGCTCGAGGAGCGAGGAGGAGGTGCGCGCGACCGGCGAGGCGATCGGCGCGACGCACGCGCAGGCCGCCGACGTGACCGACCCGGAGCAGGTGCGCGACTTCGTCGCGCGCTCGGCCGAGGTGCTCGGGGGGATCGACGCGCTCGTGAACAACGCGGGCCGCGCGCATCCCGGGAACTTCTCGACGCTGAACGACGAGGACTGGCAGCACGACTTCGAGGTGAAGGTGCTCTCGCTGATCCGCTGCTCACGCGAGGCGCTGCCGCACATGCGGCGCGCGGGCGGCGGCCGCATCGTGAACATCGGCGCCGTCTACTCGCGCATGCCCGACCCGACGTTCTTCGCGACGTCGGTGAACCGGGCCGCCGGCAACAACTTCACGAAGGCGCTCGCGATGGAGGTCGCAAAGGACGACATCCTCGTCAACGGCGTCAACATCGGCTTCGTGATCACGCCGCAGTGGGACAACATCCATCGCCGTCGCGCCCCCGACCAGCCGCGGGAGGAGTTCCTCGACGCGATGGCCGCGCAGGATGTCCCGCTCGGGCGCATGGGGCGCCCCGACGAGGTGTCGGGGCTCGTGACGTTCTTGCTCAGTGACCGAGCGAGCTACATCACCGGCGCGTCGATCGACGTGGCCGGCGGTATGGGGAGGTACGTCTAGTGGCCACGGTGCCGCTCACGGCCGACGAGGTCGCCGAGCTCCTTGCGCTCGCGAAGAAGTCCGACAGCGTCGAGTTGAAGATGACCGTCCCGGAGTCGGCCCAGCGCTCGACGATCGAGGCGCTTGGGCTTGACCCGCTCCAGGCGCAGATCCGCCAGGTGTTCTTCTTCGACACGCCTGACCTCGCGCTCGACAAGCGGGGGCTTGTCGTCCGGGCCCGCCGTATCCAGAACAAAGGGGACGACACGGTTGTGAAGCTCCGGCCGGTTGTTCCCGACCAACTGCCCATCGAGATCCGATCCTCGCCGAACTTCGTCGTCGAGGTCGATGCGCTGCCCGGGGGCTTCGTCTGCTCCGGCACGATGAAGCAGATGCTGGATCTCGCCGAGGTGCGCCAGGCCGTCCGGGGCGCCCGCCCCGTGAAGAAGCTGTTCTCGAAGGAGCAGAAGGCGCTCTACGGCGAGCACGCGGCCGGGATCTCGCTCGACGATCTGGCGATCCTCGGCCCGATCTTCGTGCTGAAGCTCCGGCTGAGCCCCCCAGAGCTCGGCCGGCGTCTCGTCGCCGAGGCGTGGCTCTATCCGGACGGGTCGCGGATCCTCGAGCTCTCGACGAAGTGCAAGCCGAGCGAGCCCTTCCAGGTCGCCGCGGAGACGCGCGCCTACCTCGAGGAGCGCGGCATCGACTTGAGCGGAGAGCAGGAGACGAAGACGCGCAAGGCGCTCCGCTTCTTCGCGAAGCAGTTGCAGGAGGCGTGACGGGCCTCCGCTGGGAGTGGCGCACCGAGGCCGACGTCGACGCCCCGGCCGGCGAGGTGGCGGAGAGCGACGAGCTCTACCTGCTGTCGGAGGCGACCGACGCGTCGGTGAAGGTGCGCGGAGGCCGGCTCGACGTGAAGGTGCTCGAGCGGGTCGCGGACGGGCTCGAGCTCTGGCGGCCTGTGGTGAAGGCCGCGTTCCCACTCGACGCCGACGCCGCGGATGAGGTCGGACGTGCGCTCGGCGTCTCCGGGCGGCCGTCGACGCTCGACGAGCTGCGCGCGCTCCCCGGCGTGCGCCCGGTCGAGGTGCACAAGCGGCGTGAGCACTTCACCGTCGGTGACGCGATGGTCGAGCGGGCGGAGCTGCGGACGCCGACGGGTGTGGCAGTGACGGTCGCGGTCGAGTCGGAGGATCCGGCGGCTGTGCTCGCCGCCGTACGTGAGCTCGGGCTGGAGGGCCGGCCGAACGTCAGCGTGCCGCGGACGCTCAAGGGCCTGTGACCCGCCGCGTCGGCGTCATCGACGTCGGGACGAATTCGGTCAAGTTCTTGCTCGAGGAGGACGGGAAGACTGTCGTCGACCGGTCGGAGATCACGCGCCTTGGGCAGGGCGCCAGCGCCGACGGGCGGCTCGCCAGTGAGTCGATCGCCCGCACCGTCGATGCGATCGCCGCGATGGCGTCCGAGGCCGGCGCCGCAAAGATCGCGGCCGTCGGGACCGCGGGACTGCGCCGCGCGCCGAACCGCGACGAGCTGATCGGCGGCGTCCGCGAGCGGACGGGCATCGAGGTCGAGGTCATCTCGGGCGAGGAGGAGGCGCGGCTGTCCTATCTCGCGACAAAGACGGCGCTGGGGCTCGAAGGCAGCGTGGCCGTCTTCGAGACGGGCGGCGGCAGCACCCAGTTCACGTACGGCCGCGGCGACCGGATCGAGGAGCAGTTCAGCGTCGACGTCGGCGCGGCGCGGGTGACCGAGGGCTGGCACCTCGACGGTCCCGTCGACGTGGACGTCGTAGCCGAGGCGCGGGCCGGCATACACGAGGAGCTCGGCCGCGTGCACGGCGGCGCCGACGCCGTCGTCGGCATGGGCGGCGCCGTTACCAACCTCGCGGCCGTCAAGCACGGCCTCGCCGAGTACGACCCGGCGGTGATCCAGGGGACCGTCCTCGACACCGCGGAGATCGACCGCCAGATCGAGCTCTACCGGACGCGGACGGCCGATGAGCGTCGAGCGCTCGCCGGCCTACAGCCGAAGCGCGCGGAGGTGATCCTGGCGGGCGCCTGCATCGTCCGCGCGGTGCTGGCGAGACTCGGCAGCGACTCCCTGACGGTAAGCGACCGCGGTCTGCGGCACCGGCTGATCGTCGAGCGGTTCGGCTAGCGCTACGCGCGCCGATAGAGGACAGCGCGTCGCCGGCGGCCGTCCGTGCGCAGGACGTCCATCGCGCTGAGGCAGTACGTCATCTGCTGGGCCAGCCGCCGGTTCCAGCCGCCGGCTGCGGCGAGCTCGGCAGTGTCGAATGGGTCGGGCAGCGTTGGCAGCAGCGCGGCGGCGTCGGCGGGCGTCGTCAGCAGGAGGCTGTCCTCGACGCTGCGGAGCGCCCGTCCGTCGACGACCCAGCCGTGCCGGCGGAAGGCGCGGCCCGGCTCGTGGCGGCGGTACTCGTCCTCGTGCGTGAGCAGCACCTCGAGCTCGAACCCCGGCCGCGCGAGCAGTGCGGGGAGGCTGACGAGCCGCGCGAACACATCCTGCGGGCGGCCGCGCTTCGGCGAGCGGCGCGCCGACAGGATCTCGCCGTCGCGTGAGAGCCGCACGATGCGGCGCTCGAGCGCGACCGGGACGACCAGCCGCACCGGATGCTCCTCGAGCAGCCGGTCGAGCTTGCGCCGGAGCGGCGCGAAGCCGCCGGTCTGGATCTCGATCAGCGTCTCCCCGCGCACGAGGTCGATGACGTAGCCGTGGACGGGGTGCTCCACGAGGTCGCCCGGACGCCGGTACCAGGCCTTGATCTGCGCGTGCAGCGAGCCCTCGTTGAGTGTGCCGATCATGACACTGGAGCAGTTCGCCGGGGGCGTAATGTCTGCCTGCATGGAGCTCGAGGACTTCGCCCGCCGCTACACCGCTGCCTGGTGCAGCGGCGACCCGGCGAGCGTCGCGGCGTTCTATGCGCCCCACGGCTCGCTGACGATCAACGGCGGGACGCCGTCGGTCGGGACGGCCGGGATCACCGAGGCTGCGCGGGGCTTCATGGAGGCGTTCCCGGACATGCAGGTGCTGATGGACGGCATCCGCATCGGCGACGACGCGGTCGAGTACCACTGGACGCTCGTCGGCACCAATACCGGCCCCGGCGGCACCGGCAACCGTGTTCGCATCTCCGGCTACGAGGAGTGGACGTTCGGCGACGACGGCCTCGTCGCCGAGTCGCAGGGCCATTACGACGCGGCCGAGTACGACCGTCAGGTGGCCGAAGGCATCTGAGCGTCCGGGCGCGTCCGGCTGTTCCACCACTCACGGAAGTCGGTGCAGCGCCCGTCGGGCCCGAGCGTGACGAGGAAGATGCCCTCGTCCTCCTCGATCGCGTCCGTGTCCGGGCTCTTCGTCGAGACCCACCAGCGCGCGAGCCCGCGGCCGTCGGGCGTGATCGCCAGCGGCTCGTGGCCGAAGCGGATGTCGTGCTGCGTCGCGACGGCCTGCTCGAACCGGGCACGGATCGCGCCGGCGCCGCGTAGCGGCTCGCCCCAGGGGCCCCAGGCGTACCGGGCGTCTTCGCTGAAGCAGGCGACGAAGCCGTCGGTGTCCTTGCGCTCCCACGCCCGCCCGTAGGTGCCGAGCCAGCCGTCGAGCTCGTCGAGCGTCAACCTCGTGTCGGCGCGGCGAGCGCGACCGCCGCCAGGGATCCGCCCCGCATGCAGCGATCCTCTCGCACGATTCGAGGGCTGTCCAGGGAGGCACGACGAGGGACGGGGTCGGCCGTCATCGCCGGAGCCGCTGGCGGCACTGCTGCGCCGGGACCACGCTCCCCTTCTCCTCGTTGAGGGCGATTGCCCGCATGAGGGCTGCCTCGGCTCCTGCGTCGTCGCCGACCGCGCGCAGCACCTCGGACACGTCGACGAGCGTCAGTGCTGCGGCGTTGAGATCGTCGTTCGCCTCCTCCAGCTCGGCCGCTTCGCGGGCGACCGTGACGGCCTCGTCGAGCGCGCCGTTGGCGGCGAGCACGCGCGCGCGGCTGCTCTTCCACGGCGCCGTGTGGGCGTAGAGCTCTGCGGCCTGGTCGAGCAGCCCGCCCGCCTCGTCGTGGCGGCCCTGCTCGTTGAGGATGCGGGCGAGCCGCACCCGGTAGAGGGCGATGTAGTGCGCAGCGCCCATGTCGACGGCGACATCGATCGCCTCGCGGAGCTCGCGCTCGGCGGCGGGGAGGTCGCCGGCCGTCAACTCGAGCTCGCCGCCCGCCATCCCCGCTTCCGCAAGGCCGTAGGCGATCCCCAGGTCGCGGCAGATCTCCTTGGAGCGCGCCAGCCGCTTCGCGGGCGAGCTCGAAGTCCCCGAGCCGGGCGTCGACGTACGGGCCCGCGAGCAGCGCGTCCGCCTCGACGGCGGGCAGGTTCCGCTCTCGCGCCCAGACGAGCTGCTCCTCGGCGAACGCTCTCACCTCGAGGAGCGGCGTTCGCCCGAAGACCATCGCGCCGCCGATCTGGTTCCAGGCGTCGATCTGCCGGCGCAGATCGCCCGAGGCGAGCGCGTGCTCGCGTGCGTGGAGGAGGGCCTCGAGCTGGGCCGTGCGGTTGCGCTCGAGGAGGTACCCCGTGCCCATGAGCTCCCACGCGTCGGCAAGGTCGGCGTCGTCCTCGAACGTGGCGATTGCGCGGTCGGCGAGGGCGCGTAGCTCGTCGCCGCTCGCGGTGCCGAGCATGTGCGCGAGGTGGCCCCGCCCGACCTCGGAGCGGAGCTCGGTCAGCTCGTCGCCGACCTCGCGCGCGAGACGGATCGCCTCGCCGAACACCTCCTCCGCTTCCGCGAGCGAACCCGTGTCCTGCACCGCCCGCGCCAGATCCGGGAGCAGCACCGCGCGTTCCGCCGGTGCGTTGCCGAGCAGCGCGTCTGCCCGACGGAGGAGCGACACGGCAGCCGCCGGCTCGACGCGGTCGAGCGCGGCGTTGCCGGCGTGACGGAGGAGCTTGCCCCCGCGCAGTGCGAGCGCGGCGTCCCTGCGCCCCACCTCCGCACCGAGCACGTAGGCCTGCTCCAGGTGGTAGCCGATGATCTCGTCGTGGGCGGCGAGGTGGCCGTTGCTCCGCTCGAGCCAGTCCGCCAGGCGCTCGTGGAGCCTCGAGCGCAGCTCCTTCGGCATCGAGGCGTAGGCGACGTCGCGGATCAGCACGTGGTTGAAGCGGAAGCCGTCGTCGCCGGGGAAGAGCGAGCGGTCGGGGCGGACGAACTCCTTGCGTGCGAGCGCCAGGAGCGTGCCGCCGACGCCGGTGCCCTCGTCGAGGAGCTCACTGACTGCCCCGCGGTGGAAGAGCCGGCCCTCGACCGAGCCGCGCTGGACGACGGCGCGCTCCTCGGGCTCGAGGCGGTCGATGCGCGCGGCGAGGAGCGCCTGGATCGTCGGCGGGACGCTGTCGGCGTCGGGGTCGTGCTCGAAGTGCGCGAGCAGCTGCTCGACGAAAAGCGGGTTGCCCTCGGCGGTCTCGACGACGCGCTCGCGCAGCTCCGGCGCGAGCGTGTGGGCGAGCGCGTCCACGAGCGTGTCCGAGTCGTCGTGTCCGAGCGGCTCGAGCACGACGAGCGTCGCGCCCGGGCGGGGCGCGGCCCATGAGGGCCGCACGTCGAAGAGGTCGGGCCGCGCAGTGCAGAGCACGAAGATGGGAGCGTCGCCGGGCGAGGCGGCGACGTACTCGACGAGGTCGAGGAGCTCCGGGTCGGCCCAGTGGATGTCGTCGACGACGAGCACGAGCGGGCGCGTGGCGGCGAGCGTCTCGAAGAGCCGGCGAAACGCCCAGGCGGTTTCGTCCGGCGAGCCGCCGTGCTCGATGGTCCGCGCGGCCAGCTCGCCGTGGCCCACGCCTGCCAGCACTTCGGCGGGGTCGCCGGCATCGCGCACCACATCGGCCAGCGGCAAGTAGGGGGCGCCGGTGCCGTAGGACGTGCAGCGTCCGACGAGGATCCTCGCCTCGTCCCGGAGCGAGTCGAGCAGCTCGCGCGCGAGCCGCGACTTGCCGATGCCGGGCGTGCCGACGATCGTCGCGAGCCGGGCCGAGCGCTCGGCGACGGCGGCGTCGTACGCGGAGCGGAGGGCGGCGAGCTCGTCGCGGCGGCCGACGAACGGGGACGCGATCGGCCGCGTGAAGGCCGGCACGTCCGGCCGCAGCCCGACGAGCCGGTAGGCGACGAGCGGCTCGCTCTTGCCCTTGGCGTCGACGGGCGGCGCCGGCTCGGCGTGGACGAGATCGGCGACGGCCGCGTAGGTCGCTGCGCCGAGCAGGACGTCGCCGGGCGCGGCGGCCTGCTCGAGCCGGGCGGCGACGTTCACGGCGTCGCCGGTCGCGAGCTTCTGGTCGGGCGAGCCGCCGCCGCCGACGACGACCTCGCCCGTGTTGATGCCGGTGCGCGTGATGATCTCGACGCCGTGGTCGCGCTGGAGCTCGGCGTTCAGCTCTCGGAGCGCGTCCTGGATCTCGGCCGCTGCCCGGACGGCGCGGAGCGGGTCGTCCTCGCGCACGGCGGGCACGCCGAACACGGCCATGACCGCGTCGCCGATGAACTTCTCCACCGTGCCGCCGTGGCGCTCGAGCGCGGCCTGGACGGCCTCGAAGTACCGCCACATGACGTTGCGGAGGAGCTCCGGGTCGAGGCGCTCGCCGAGCGCGGTCGACCCGGCGACATCGGTGAAAAGGACGGTGACGACCTTGCGCGCTTCCGGCTCGACGGCCATGCCGTGAGCCTATTTCCCCTCACGCGATTGCGGTCGCCTGGTGCCCGAGCAAGCGGGCGGTCGTCTGCAGCAGCCGGTCGACGTCGTCGTGGTCGTTGTAGAAGTGCGTCGACACGCGGATGCCGCCCACACGAGACGTGTAGCGCATGGCGACGTAGATCCGCTCGTCGAGCAGCGCCTGCAGGAACGCCTCGTTCTCGTCGGGGCTCTGCGAGACCTCGAACGTGGTGATGCCCGACCGGGCCTCGCGCTCGGGGCGGGTGACCATGCGGACGCCGAGCTTCGGCAGTTCTTCGTGCAGGTGGTCGGTGAGTGCGAGGACGTGCTCCTCGATCGCGCCGATCCCGATCGCGTTGATGATCTCGAGCGAGGCGCCCAGTCCGACGGCGCCGGGGTAGTTCGCGGTGCCGTTGATCTCGAGGCTCTTCGTCGTGGTCGGGAAGTCGTAGATCCGAACCGGTGTGCTGTTGGGTGTGGCGAAGTAGCGACCCCAGCCGCCCTCGGGCGGCGGCAGGCCGAGGTAGCCCCAGGAGGGCATCCGCAGGTGCGGCAGCGTCGTGCGGCGGACGTAGAGCAGGCCGCACCCGAACGGCGCGTTCAGCCACTTGTGCCCGCCGGCGACGACGGCGTCGGCGGCGATGTCCTTGACGCTGAGGCGCGTGGCTCCGAGCTGCTGGATCGCGTCGACGACGAGCAGCGCGTCGTGGGCACGACACAGATCGGCGAGCGCTCTCAGGTCGAGCGCGTAGCCGTTCGTCCACTGCACGGAGCTGATGACGACCGCGCGGGTGCGGTCGTCGACGAGCTCGGCGAAGGCGTCGGGCGTGAGCGCACCGTGGTCGTTGTGCACCGCGCGCACCTCGGCGATCGCGCCGCGCTCGGCGAGCTTGAGCCAGGGAATCGCGACCTGGAGGAACTCGAGATCGCAGATGACGACGTTGTCGTCCGGCTCCCAGGGGATCGCGCCGGCGAGGACGTTGAGCCCATGGGTGGTGCTCTCGACGAGCGCGATCTCGTCCTCGTCCGCGTCGAGCAGGCGCGCGCCTTCGCGCACTGCGGTGCCGCGGGCCTGGTCGAGTGCGATGTGGTGGATCGAAGCGTCGCGGTCGGGCATGAGCAGCACCTGGTCGAGGAACTGCTCGATCGCGCGCTTGGACTCGATCGGGGCGACGCTGACGCAGGCGGCGTCGAGGAACGTCTTGTCCTCGAGGCCGGGGAAGTGCCTCCTGGCTTCGCGAATCTCCATGGAGCGAGTTTTCGGGCCGACGGCGCCGCCGGCATCCGTAGGAATCCCGGTCACGGCACGAGCTCGCTCCGGCTGGAGCTAGCGGCGATCGAGCGCGGCTGGCCATGGCACGGACGGCGTAGGCCCCGCCTGACGAAAAGGGCCGCGTCCCCGCGGCCCTTTTTTCAAGCGCTCTTACGAGGCGAAGGTCAACTGCAGCCGGTGTTCGTCCCGCAGTCGCGGCACGTGTAGCAGCTGCCCGTCCGCACCATCCGCCCGCCGCACTTGGCGCACTCGACGGCGTCCTCCCAGGCGTTGAACAGCGCGGTCTGCCCGGGAGGCGCAGCCTCCGCCGGCGCGGCGACAGCGCCCTCGCCCTCCTCGGGCGGCGCCAGCGCGGCACCTGCGGAGTACGCCGCGGCCAGCCGCGCCCGCACCTCGGGCGACAGGATCCCGACCTCTTCCTGCTGGTCGGGCGTGAGGAACTTCTTGCCCATCCAGCGGAAGATGTAGTCGACGATCGACTTGGCGATGCGGATGTCGGCGTCGTTCGTCGGGCCCGACGGCTCGAAGCGCATGTGCGCGAACTTCGAGACGTACACCTCGAGCGGCACGCCGTACTGGAGGCCCAGCGAGACCGAGATCATGAACGAGTTCATGAGGCCGGCCAGCGTCGTGCCCTCCTTCGCGATGTCCACGAAGATGTCGCCGGGCGTCCCGTCCTCGTACAGGCCGACGTGGATGTAGCCCTCGTAGTCGCCGACCTTGAACTTGCGCCCGACCTCGACGCGGTCCTCCGGCAGCCGGCGGCGCTGCGTCAGCGGCACGGGCGGCGTCGCGGCCTCGCCCTTTCCTGACAGCGGCTGCGCCGTCTTCGAGCCGTCGCGGTAGATCGCGATCGCCTTCACGCCCAGGCGCCACGCGTCCGCGATCAGGCTGGAGACGTCATCGACCGACGCCGTCTCCGGCAGGTTCACCGTCTTCGAGATCGCGCCGGAGATGAACGGCTGGACCGCGCCCATCATCTTGACGTGGCCCATGTAGTGGATGGCCCGCTCGCCGATCGCGCAGTCGAAGATCGGGTAGTGCTCGTGCTTGATCGTCGGCGCGCCGACGATCGTGTTGCGCTCGTCGATGTACGCGACGACCTCCTCGATCTCGTTCGGCGCGTAGCCGAGCTTGTCGAGCGCCATCGGCACCGTCTTGTTCACGATCGTGATCTCGCCGCCGCCGACGAGCTTCTTCGACTTCACGAGCGAGAAGTCGGGCTCCACGCCGGTCGTGTCGCAATCCATCATGAAGCTGATCGTCCCCGTCGGCGCCAGCACCGTCGCCTGCGCGTTCCGGTAGCCGTGCACCTCACCGAGGTTCAGGACGTCGTCCCACGCCTTGCGGCAGGCGGTCAGCATCTCCTTCGGCACCACGTGCGCGTCCTCGATGTTGCCGACGGCCGCGCGGTGCTTCGCCATCACGCCGATCATCGGCGCCGCGTTCGGCTGGTAGCCGGCGAACGGCCCCATGCGCGCCGCGATCTCCGCCGACTTGCGGTACGCGCGCCCCGTCATCAGCGACGTGATCGCCGCCGCGTACGCCCGGCCCTCGTCCGAGTCGTACGGCAGGCCGCGCGCCATCAGCAGCGCGCCGAGGTTCGCGTAGCCGAGCCCGAGCTGGCGGTACGCCTTCGCGTTCGCCTCGATCTCCGGCGTCGGATACGACGAGTAGCCGACCAGGATCTCCTGTGCGAGGAAGGTGACGTCGACCGCATGCTCGAACGCATCGACGTCGAACTCGCCGTCCTCGCGGCGGAACTTCATCAGGTTCAGGGACGCGAGGTTGCACGCCGAGTCGTCGATCGACATGTACTCCGAGCACGGGTTCGACGCGTTGATCCGCGACGTGTTCGGCAGCGTGTGCCACGCGTTGATGGTCGTGTCGTACTGCACGCCCGGGTCGGCGCACTTCCACGCCGCCTCGGCGATCTGGCGCAGCAGCTCGCGCGCGTCGCGCGTCTCGACGACGCTGCCGTCGGTGCGCGCGGTCAGGTTCCACTCCTTGCCCCGGTCGGCCGCCTCCATGAACGCGTCCGTCACACGCACGGAGTTGTTGGCGTTCTGGTACTGGATCGAGCTCCAGTCGGGCGAGTCCAGCGACATGTCGTAGCCGGCGGCCTCGAGCACACGCGCCTTCTCCTCCTCGCGCGCCTTGCACCAGATGAACTCCTCGACGTCCGGGTGGTCGATGTCGAGCACGACCATCTTCGCCGCGCGCCGCGTCTTGCCGCCCGACTTGATCGTGCCGGCGGACGCGTCGGCGCCGCGCATGAACGACACCGGGCCGGAGGCGTGCCCGCCCTTCGACAGCTGCTCCTTCGACGAGCGCAGCTTCGACAGGTTCACGCCTGAGCCCGAGCCGCCCCGGAAGATGACACCCTCGCGGCGGATCCAGTCGAGGATCGAGTCCATCGAGTCCTCGATCGAGAGAATGAAACAGGCCGAGGCCTGCGGCTTCTCCTCGAAGCCGACGTTGAACCACACCGGCGAGTTGAAGGCGACGTACTGGTTGACCAGGAGCGCCTTCAGCTCCGCTTCGAAGGTCTCGGCCTCCTCGTCGGACGCGAAGTAGCCGCCGTCACGGCCCCACGTGCCGACGGTGGCGACGACGCGGCCGATCATCTGCTTCACGGAGCGCTCGCGGTCGGGCGAGCTCATGCGGCCGCGGAAGTACTTCTGGGCAACGATGTTCGTCGCGGTCTGCGACCAGAACTTCGGGAACTCGACGTCCTTCTGCTCGAACACCGGCTTGTCCTTGCCGGGGATGAACGCGTCGCGGATCTCCCACTCGACCTCTTCGAACGGGTCACGGCCGGCGATCGTGAAGAACCGGCGCACGCCGAGCGTCGCCTTCTCGTCGGCAACGTGGTTTGCGGTATCGAGGGTCGCTGCTGCGGAGATCTCGTCGACGGACGCCAAGGCTTTACCTCCCGATATGAATTTTGCCTGTCGCCGGGCGTCCTACGGGCGTCCCGAGCGGGAGGATCGACGATAGGGACCGTCCCGGACGGCGGGACCGCTGCCCGAGGGAAAGTCTTCGGAACGTGCGCGAAATCCGGCTCAGTCGGCCGGGTCGTCCGGCGTCACACGGCGCGCCTGGACGTGGCGGTTCGCGACGCCGACTGCGCCGGCCGCGAGAAGCAGGATCGCGAGGCCCGCGACGATCAACAGCTGCAGCGGCACGCTGTCCGCCGAGCTCGAGCCGAGCACCTTGGACATCGGGCTGGCCGGGCCGCCCGTGTTGTTCGAGCCGCCCCCGGAGGTGGGGCCCCCGCTGCTCGAGGAGCCGCCGCTGTTCACGCCTGCCAGGCCGCGCGCCTGCTTCTTGTTGATCGCGGCGAGCTTGGCGGCCTGGATCGCGTCGGGCGCGTCCGAGTAGTAGAGGAGGTCGGGCGTGAGGTGCTTGATCGCCTGGTCGTAACAGGAGATCGCGTACGTCGTCCGCCCGAGCCGGTGGTTCGACCAGTCGCTCTGCACCGACTTCCAGCAGGGCGCGGCAGCGGAAGACGAGCCACACGCCGACAAAGCTGTCGCCAGGGCGGTGAGCAGGACGAGGGCGTACGGGGCCCGTTTCCTCGCTATGCGCACTGCTGGAGTATGAGTGTCCAGGGTAATCGCCGGGTGAGGCTCAGGTAAGCGGGGTGTAAGCCGGGGCCGACGGCCAGGGCCAATGCTAGCTTCGATGCGATGCAGGCGCCTGCCGGACGCCTTGGGGCGGGGCTTGCTGCCGGCGTCCTGACGCTATGTGTCCTTTTCACCGGCGGTGCAAACGGTCCTCGTTTCGGAACCGGCCCCGGCCCGAACGAGGCGCGCAACGTCCTGATCGCCTCGGCGGCCGTTCTGGCGGCCGGATTGCTGGGCGCGCTCGCGCTCTTCGGCCTCGTCGCGCTGCCCCGCGTCGGGCGGGCCGGCGTCTGGTTCCTCGGCTCGCTCGCGGCGCTCGCGGCGTGGGCGCTGCTCTCACTCTGGTGGTCGATCCAGGCCGACCGCTCGTGGGACTACGCGAACCTGACCCTCGCCTACGTCGCCTTCGCGGTGGTCGGAACGTTCGCCGGGCCGCGGCTCGTCGCCGGTGCGCTCGCCGCCGCAACCGCGCTCGCGGTCGGCTGGGGCCTCCTCGGCAAGGCGATCCCGCCGTTCGACACGATCGGCGACTACACGGGCCGGATGACCGGCACGGTCGGGTACTGGAACGCGTTCGCGCTGATCGCCGCCTGGGGCTTCCCGCTCGGGCTCTGGGTGGCGACGCGATCGCGCCTCGCCGGCCTGCTGCTGATCTACGGCAGCACGGTCGCGCTGCTCCTGACCTTCTCGCGCGGCGGGCTCGTCGTCGCCGCGGCCGCGGTCGGGCTCTGGCTGCTGCTCGCGCGCGAGCGGACGGCCACGCTCGCGACGCTCGCGCTCGGCGCCCTGCCGGGAGTCGCCGCCTCGCTGGTCGCGTTCGCGCTGCCGGGCGTCTCGAAGGACAACCAGCCGCGGCACGTGCGCGTCCACGACGCGCCGTTCTACGCCGCGGCGGTGCTCGTCGGCGCGGCGGTCGTCGTGGGCGTCTGGTGGTGGCTGCGCCGCCACCCGGTGACCGTCCCGCGCGCCGTCGTCAAGTGGCTGCTCGTCTCCGTCGCGGTGGCCGGGGTGCTCGCGATCGCCGCCGCCGCGAGCCGCTCGTCCGGCCCGCTCACGATCCACGGCGGCCCCTCCCGCTTCTTCCATCTCGGCTCGAGCGACCGCGTGCGCTGGTGGAAGGACGCGTGGCATGTCTTCCGCGACCACCCGCTCGGCGGATCGGGCGCCGGCACGTTCCAGCTCGCGCGTCGCGCGCTCGGGACGAGCAGCTCCGACGCGCTCGAGCCCCATGACCTGCCGGTCCAGTTCCTGGCCGAGCTCGGGCTCGTGGGCGCGCTCCTGCTCGTTGCCCTTGTCGTGTCGGCGGGCGCTGCCGTCGTCTCCGCGGTCCGGCGCAACGGGCAGGCCACGAACGCGCTCGCGGCCGTCGTGCTCGCCTACGGGCTGCACACGCTGCTCGAGTTCGACTGGGACTTCCAGGCGCTGACCGGCCCGGCGGTGCTCGTCGTCGGCGCGCTCGCCGCGAGCGGGCGGCCCGAGCGCGAGCCGGTGCGGGCGCGCGTCGCCGCGCTCGGCGTCGCGGTCGCCGCCGTGGCTGCGGTGCTATCGGTGACGACGCCGTGGCGCGCCGACCGGAGGCTCGACGACGCCCTCGCCGTGCAGGACACGAACTTCCAGCGCTCCGCGGCGGCTGCCCGGGACGCGCACGACATCAACCCGCTCTCGGCCGAGGCGCTGCTCACCTGGGCGTACGCGGTGCGCCGGCTCGGCGACGTGCCGGCCGCGCTGGAGCTCTACGCGCGCGCGACCCGGCTGCAGCCCGAGAACGCGATCACGTGGCGCTCACTGGGCCAGTACCAGCTCGCCGTCGGGCAGCGACAGGCGGCCGTGGACTCCCTCACGCGCGCGCACGAGCTCGACCCGAGCGATCCGCTCGCCGCGAGCTGGCTCGCTAGCGCCCGAGGATGACCGCGACTGTGGCGTGGCGCATCTTGGCCCGGCTGACGCCGTCGAGCGGGCCGACCAGCTTGATCCCGAGGTCGTGGGCGAGGCGGCGTGCCTCGCGGGTGCGGCCCCGCGGATAGAGCACCGTGCTGCGGCCGTAGTCCGACCGGGCGGCGTTGCCGACCGCGGCGATGCGATAGCCCAGCGAACGCACGATGGCGGCCTCCTGTGACGCGGCCCCCGCGCGGCCGTTGCCGTTCAGGATCAGGATCCGCGTCTTCCCGCGCGGCAGCACGCGCGCCGGCGCGCGGTGGTGCATGACCCTGTGCTTCGCGGCAGTCGCTGCCGATGCATGGCCCGTGGAGCCGAGCAGCGTCACTCCGAGCGCGATGACGAGCAGCAGCTCGACGAGCGCAACCCCGACCGCCACCAACGTCGCCGTCCGCCAGGGCTGTACGAGCGCCGCATCGACCACGGCCTCCGGTTCGGCCCGAGGGTCAGACTTCCTTCAGAAGCACGTACTTAGACTGAGCTTTGTGCGGTCGGGTGTCCTCGTTGCCATGGTCCTGCTCCTCGCCGGTCTTGGCGTCGCCGTGGACGCCGGCGCCGCGCCGCACAGCGGCACCGACCCGCTCGCGATGACCCGCGCGCAGCGGCCCGGCGACGCGATGCCGAAGGCGCTGCAGCAGGCCCTGCCCTCGCTCGCGCAGTCCCGCCTCGCCGCGACCTACGGGAGCGGCAGGCGCAAGGCGCGCCTCTACCTCGCGCAGACCAGGAAAGGCTGGCTCTGCGCGGTCCTGCTCGCCGACGGCCACGCGAGCGGCACCGGCTGCATGTCGCCGTCGAACTTCTTCGGCGACCCGCCGGCCGTCGCCGCCGTCAGCGGCCGCTACTTCGCCGGCGTGGCCGCGAACGAGATCTCGCGCGTCGTGCTGACGCAGCGCGACGGCGCGCAGGTGGAGGTGCCGCTCACGGTCGACCACGGCTTCATCGTCAGCTGCACGGGGCCGGACCAGTGCGCCTGCGCCGTCGCGTGGGTGGACGCGTACAACGCGTCGGGCGTGCTCGTGTCGCACACACGCTGGCTCGCGCCGCGCTGCTGGCGCATTCCCTAGTGCGCGCACCCAGGCCCAGGTCTCGGCGAGCCCTTCGTCGAGCGAGCGCCGCGGGCGCCACGCGAGCTCGTCGATCGCGCGGTCGATCGCGAGGACGCTGCGTTGCAGCTCGCCGAGGCGCGCGGGCGCGTACTCCGGCTCGACGTCCACGCCGGCGACGGCGCGGCAGGCGTCGAAGAGCTCGAGGACCGAGGTCTCGCGGCCGGTGCCGACGTTGAAGACCCCGCCGCGGACGCCGGCGCCCGCGAGCGTTGCGTCGACGACGTCGCCGACGAAGACGTAGTCACGCGTCTGCCCCCCGTCGCCGAAGATGCGCGGCGCCTCGCCGGCCTTCAGGCGGTTGAAGAAGATCGCGACGACGCCGGCCTCCCCGTGCGGATCCTGGCGCGGCCCGTAGACGTTGCCGTAGCGGAGCGCCACGTGGCCGCTCTCGTAGAGCCGGTTGTAGGTGCGGATGTACTCCTCCGCGGCGAGCTTCGAGGTGCCGTAGGGCGAGAGCGGCTGCCGCGCCGACTCCTCGGTCGCCGGCTCGGGGGCCTCGCCGTAGATCGCGCCGCCGGTGGAGCTGAAGACGACGTGCGTGCCGTGCCGGCGCGCGCCCTCGAGCACGCGCACGGTGCCGATCGCGTTCACCTGCGCGTCGAACTCGGGGTCGGCGACCGAGACGCGGACGTCGGCCTGGGCGGCGAGGTGGAAGCACACCTCCGGGCGGGCGTCGTCGAACACGTCACCGAGGTCCTCGCGGACGTCGCGCTCGGCCAGCGCGGCCTCGGCGCGCAGGTTCTCGCGCTTGCCGGTGGCGAAGTTGTCGACGACGGTCACCTCGTCGCCGCGCGCCAGCAGCGCGTCGACGAGGTGCGAACCGATGAAGCCGGCGCCGCCGGTGACGACCGCTCTCACGCGGTGTCCGCCAGCAGCCAGACCTCGGTCCAGAACGGGCCCATCGCGCGCGTGACGAGTGGCCCGCCGAAGTGGCGCGCGACGTCGAGCGGCGCGTTCGAATGGAGTGCGCGCCGGGTCCGGTGCAGCCGGTGCACCTCCTTGAACCCGGCGTCGCGCACGAGCTGCTTCAGCCGCCGCGCCGAGTAGCCGGCCTCGGTGACGCCGTGCTCCTCCGCGGCCGCCCGGCCGGCGAAGCGGTGCATCCAGTTCGGCTCATGGAGCAGGAGGCGGCCGCCGGGCCGGAGCGTCTTCCGCGCCGTCGCAAGCACGAGGTCCGGCCGGGTGCTGTGGTGAAGCGCGTCGTAGAGCAGGCAGGTGTCGAACTGCTCGTCCGGCTCGAGCGCCTCCATGTCCGCGACCTCGTAGCGGACGTCGACGCCCTCGCGGGCAGCCTCCTCACGCGCGATCTCCACCATCCCCGGGGAGATGTCGTAGCCGACCGCCCGGACGCCCTGGCGCGCGGCGAAGCGGCTGAGCCAGCCCGTTCCGCAGCCGAGCTCGCAGAGCGAGACGCCGTCGCGCAGGTCGAGCACGAGGATGATCAGCGCGGCGTCGACGAGCAGCCGGCTCGTCTCGGCAGGGTCGTTGCGAAACGGCTTCGAGTGCAGCCAGCCCCGGTGCGTCTCGTCGAGCGTCTCCGGGTACGCGCGCTCCGCGTCCTTCGTGTCCACGCCGGCGAGCGTAGTCCACAAAGCCGGCGACCACGCTCCAGCCGCCGATCTCCGGCGACGCGTCACGACGCCGGCTGCCCCGGCCACACGGTTGCGGACGTCGCGGCGGTTGCGGCGAACGTCGCGATCTCGACGCCGCCGAGCCAGGCCGCCGTCAGCGACGGATGGATCGTCTACGCCGCCGCCGACATACAGTTGACCCCGATGTTCGTGAGCTTCGAGGGCGTCGACGGCTCGGGCAAGAGCACCCAGGCGGGACTCCTGGCCGAGCACTTGAGCGCCGCCGGGCGTGACGTCGTGCTCACGCGCGAGCCGGGGGGCACGCCGCTCGGGGAGGCGATCCGGGCGCTTTTGCTCGCCGGCGACGCGATGGCGCCCTGGGCCGAGGCCGCGCTCTTCGCCGCCGCGCGCGCCGAGCTCGTCGCCGAGGTCATCGGGCCCGCGCTCGACCGCGGCGCCTGGGTCGTGTGCGACCGCTTCTTCGACTCCTCGCTCGCCTACCAGGGCATCGCCCGCGGCCTCGGCGTCGACGAGGTGCTCGAGCTCAACCTGCCCGTGCTCGCCGGCCGCCTGCCCGACCGCACCTTCGTCCTGCTGCTCGACGCGCGCACCGCCGCCGGCCGGCTTGGCGCGCCCGACCGGATCGAGCGCGAGGGCGACGCCTTCCGTGCGCGTGTGAACGACGCCTACGCCGAGCTGGCGCAGCGCTTCCCCGAGCGCATCGCCACCCTCGACGGCGCGCGCCCCGTCGACGAGCTCGCCGCCGCCGTCCGCGCCGACCTGGAGGCCCATGTCTGAGCTCCTCGCCGAAGCCGTCCCCGAGCAGACCGAGGCCAAGCGCCTTCTCACCGCCGCGCTCGCCGAGCCGGCGCACGCCTACCTCTTCCACGGCCCGCCCGGCGTCGGCAAGCGCGACCTCGCCGTCGCCTTCGGCGCCGCGCTCATCGGCGGCGACCCGGGCCGCGCGCTCCGCCGCGCCCACCCCGACCTCTACGTGCTCGAGCCGCTCGGCGACCAGATCCGCATCGACCCGATCCGCGAGCTGCGCCGCGACCTGCACATGCGGCCGTTCGAGGCCGACCGCCGCGTCTACCTCGTCTTCCACGCGCACCTGATGAACGAGGACGCCGCCGACGCGCTGCTCAAGGACCTCGAGGAGCCGCCGGAGTACGCGACCGTCGTTCTCGTCGCCAACGAGCTCGGCCCGCTGCCGGAGACGATTCGCTCGCGCTGCCAGCTCGTCCCGTTCCGGCGCCTGTCCGAGCGCGCCGTCCGCGCCGAGGTCGAGCGCCGCGCCCCGGGCCTCGACGCCGCCGAGCAGCGCGCGATCGCCCGCCTCGCCGCCGGGCGCCTCGACCGGGTCGAGCGCCTGCTCGACCCGCAGGCCGCCGCACGCCGGACGGCGTTGCTCGACACGGCCCGCGCCGTCTACCGCGACCCCGAGTTCGACCCGGCCGCCGCGGCCGCCACCGTCCTCGCGGGCGCGCGCGAGCGCGCGAACGAGGCGAAGGCCGAGCTGGAGACGCGCCTCGAGGGGCTCGACCTGCCCGCGCGCGAGGTCGACCAGCAGCTGAAGCGTGCCGCCCGCGGCGCCGAGCGGGAGCAGCTCCTGCTCGCGCTCGAGGAGCTCGCCGCCTGGTTCCGCGACCTGATCGCCGTCGCCGTCGGCGCGCCCGACGTCGCCGTGCACGCCGACCGCATCGAGGAGCTCACGCAAGACGCGAGCGCCGAGCGCCTGCCCGCCGCCGAGCTGGCGGCCGAGCGCGTCCGCGCCCTGTGGCGCCTGCTCGAGGAGCTGAACCTCCAGGCGAACCTGGCGCTCGAGGCACTCTTCATCGAGCTCCGCCGCGCGCTCGCGGTCACCGCAACCGCGTAAACACCGGCAACCGCGACGTCGCCGTCGTCCGCACGGTCGCCGCCGATACGTCCTCGAAGGGAGAGCCCGGCGAGCCGGTGGACGGCCGCTAGGGACCCGGTTTCCCGGATCCCTCAACCTGTGGTTAGACGCTGAAAATAGCGAATTTGTTGTGCGGAGAAACCCCGAATTTACAAACGGGAAAAAACATTGACGTGCGGGCATTTTTGGCCGTAAACTCGGCGCGCGCTCCGGGGGTCGGGGCGTCCCCGGAATCATCGATAGGAGTTGATCATGTACAGCAAGCGTTTCACGCGCTTCGCGCTCGTTGCGCTGGGTGCGATGGCCGTAGTTCTGTTGGCCGTGGCCGCCGCATCGGCGCGCCCGGCCAAGACCTCGGCCACCACGCTGACGATCTGGACCGACAAGGACCGCCATGCGGCCGTCAACCAGGTCGCCGGCGCGTGGGCCCAGTCGAAGGGCATCACCCTGAACATCGTCGAGAAGCAGTTCGGCGACATCCGCACCAGCCTCAGCACCGTCGCCGCTGCCGATGCCCCCGACGTCGTCGTCGGTGCGCATGACTGGACGGGCGAGCTCGCGGCCAGCGGCCTGCTGCTGCCGCTGAACCCGACCGCCGCGGCGAAGAAGAACATCGCGCCCTACGCGCTCGACGCGTTCTCGTACGGCACGGCGGTCAAGCGCCTCTACGGCGCCCCGGTCGCGATCGAGAACATCGGCCTGTTTGTCAACACGAAGCTGGCGAAGGTGCCGACCACGTGGGCGCAGCTCGAACAGTACGCACTCGCCTACAAGAAGAAGACGAACGCGGCTGTCGGCATCGCCGTCCAGCAGGGCGCCAACGGCGACGCGTACCACATGTACCCGTTCTTCTCGGGCCTCTGCGGCTACGTCTTCGGGAAGAACAGCGCTGGCAACCTCGACCCGTCGAACATCGGGCTCAACAGCAAGAAGTTCCTCGCCAACTCGTCGCTCGTCGACAAGTGGAACAAGGAGGGGCTGCTCAACTCGAAGGTCGACGACTCGGCCGCCAAGAACCTGTGGGCCACCAAGAAGGTCGCCTACTGGGTCACCGGCCCCTGGAACGTCGACCTGGCCCGTCAGACCGCGACCGGGAGCAGCCTGAAGATCATCCAGATCCCGGCCATCAAGTGCGCGTCGACGCCGTTCCTGGGCGTCCAGGGCTTCATGGTCACGAAGTACGCGACCACCCACGGCGTCGAGAGCGCCGCGAAGGACCTGGTCGGCAACTACATGCTCGGCACGGCCGCGCAGTCGGCGCTCGCCGCCGGCAACGGCCGCTACCCGGCGAACACGCTCGCCGGCAAGCAGGTCACGGACAAGTACCTGTCCCAGCTCGGGATCGCCTCCAAGGGCGGCGTCCCGATGCCGAACATCCCGCAGATGGCCTCTGTGTGGTCGGAGCTCGGGACGGCGTGGGTCAAGGCGACCAAGGGCAGTGGCTCGACGAAGGCCTCGAAGGCCTTCACCGTGGCCGCCCGCAACATCGCCAACAAGATCGGCTAGTTCCATGAGAGGGTGATGGGCGCTCCCCGCGGGGAGCGCCCATCACCGCTCATTTCGAGGGGATTCCGTGAGCTCGACGGCAGTCGCACAACCCGGGGGATCGTCTCGCCGCGGCGGCGCCTGGTCGGCCCCATCGCGGCTCGTCGCCGCGCTGTCGGGCACGCCGGCGCTCATCATCAAGCTCGTCTTCCTGGCGATCGTCAACGCGGTCGCCGTCTTCGGCGCGATGTCGCTGGCGTCGAACAACCGCTGGCCCGCGTTCGTCTTCACGCTGCTCACGACGGCGCTGATCGACGTCGTCTACCTGTCGCGGATCCAGGCGCTCGTCCCGCTCAAGTACCTGCTGCCGGGGACGGTCTTCCTGGTCGCGTTCCAGATCATCCCGATCGTCTACAACGTCAACATCGCGTTCACCAACTACTCGACGGGTCACCTCTTCTCCAAGGGCGAGGCGATCACGGCGATCAGGACGCAGACGCTCGAGCAGCCGGCGAACGGGAAGACCTACACGATGGCGCCGGCCGAGCAGGGCGGGCAGCTCGTGCTGATCCTCAAGGACGACGCGACCGGCCAGTACTACGCCGGCTCGAAGGACGGGCTGAAGCCGCTGCCGAAAAGCGACGTCACCGAGAACATCGGGATCATCAGCGCCGCCAAGGGCTACGACATCATCAAGGGCCCGAAGCTGCTGTCACTCGACCGCCAGCTGTCCGCGCTCAAGATTCCGTCCACCGGCGACAAGGCGATCCAGGCCGAGGGCCTGTCGACCGCCGTCGAGCTGCAGCCGACGCTGCGTTACGACAGGGCGAAGGACCAGTTCGTCCGCATCAGCGACGGCACGGTGTTCACCGACAACGGGCGCGGCTCGTTCACGGCCGCGAACGGGCAGGAGCTCGAGCCCGGCTGGAAGACACTACGTCGGGACGACCAACTTCAGCCGGGTCATCCACGACCCGCTGATCAGCAAGCCGTTCCTGCGCGTGCTGCTCTGGACGTTCGTCTTCGCCTTCACGTGCGTGCTCGGCTCGTTCTTCCTCGGCCTGTTCCTGGCGATCACGCTCGACAAGAAGATCCGCTTCCAGAAGTTCTACCGAACCGCGTTGATCATCCCCTACGCGATCCCCGGGTTCCTGTCGCTACTCGTCTGGAAGGGGCTCCTGAACGACGACTTCGGGATCATCAACAAGACGTTCCATACGAGCATCCCGTTCCTGTTCGACCCCTGGTGGGCGCGCTTCTCGGTCATCCTTGTCAGCATCTGGCTGACGTTCCCGTACTTCTTCCTCGTCTCGATGGGCGCGCTCCAGTCGATCCCGGCGGAGCTGACGGAGGCGGCGAAGGTGGACGGCGCGCGCGGCTGGCAGGTGTTCCGCAAGGTGACGCTGCCGCTGCTCCTGATCGCCGTCGCGCCGCTGATGATCGCGTCGTTCGCGTTCAACTTCAACAACTTCAACAACATCTACCTGCTCACGCGGGGCGAGGCCCCGCATCGAATGACCAGTCCATTGCGGGGTCGACGGACATCCTCATCTCGTACACGTACAAGCTCGCCTTCGAGGCGGGGAAGGGGAACGACTACGCGCTCGGCGTCGTCGGTCTCGATCGTGATCTTCTTCCTCGTCGCCGTCATGGCCGGCATCGGCTTCTGGCGCGCCGGGACGCTGGAGAACATCAAGTGACGACGGTCGAGCAGAGCGAGTACGGCGTCGGCACGGCGGTCGCGGAGCGGAGCCGGCGACCGCGCTTCTCCGGCCTCGGCGACACGTGGTGGCGCCACGTGGTCGGGATCGTCGCGATCGTCTTCGCGCTTCTTCCCGGTGTGGTTCGTGCTCTCGTCGGCGTTCAACGTGAACCAGTCGATCGACGGCTCGCAGTTGATCCCGACGCACGCTGACGCTGCAGAACTTCCGCGACCTCTTCAACACGAACCTGAAGAACGTCAACATGCCGACCGCGCACTACGTGCGCTGGTACGTCAACTCGCTGATCATCCCCGGCGTCGCGGCGATCTTCAGCGTCGCGCTCGGCGCGTTCGCCGCGTACGCGTTCAGCCGCTTCCGCTTCACGGGCCGCCGCTTCGGGATGCTCGCGCTGCTGCTTGATCCAGATGTTCCCGCAGATCTTGCTCGTCGTCGCGATCTACCTGATCCTGCTCCAGGTCGGCAACGTCTTCCCGGCCTTCGGGCTGAACACGCGCACCGGGCTGATCTTCGTCTACCTCGGCGGCGCGATGGGCGTGAACACGTGGCTGATGAAGGGCTTCTTCGACACGATCCCGCGGGAGCTGGACGAGTCGGCAAAGGTCGACGGGGCGACGCCGAACCAGATCTTCTGGGGCGTGATCCTGCCCCTGTCGATCCCGATCCTCACGGTCGTCGCGCTGATCAGCTTCATCTTCACGCTGAACGAGTTCGCGATCGCGAGCACGGTGCTCCAGACGACGGACAAACAGACCCTCCCAGTCGGGTTACGCGTCTACATCGACAAGCAGTACGGCAACAACTGGGGGCCGTTCGCGGCCGGCGCGCTGCTCGCCGCCATCCCGGTGACCGCGCTGTTCCTGGGCCTGCAGAAGTTCATCGTCGGCGGGCTCACGCAGGGATCGGTCAAGGGATGAGCGCCACCCAGGAGCGCGGCGCGGTCGGTGCGTCGCTGCTCGCGGAACCGCACCACGACGGCTCGGACGCCTACGTGCTCGAGCGGCCCGACGAGGTCGGCGGCACCGCGACCGTGCGCCTGCGCGTGCCGAAGCCGACGCGTGTCGACACGGTCGTGCTGCGCTCGGTCGTCGACGGCGAGATCCGCCCGGTGGTGGCGGAGGTCGACGAGGAGACGAGCACGGACACCTGGTGGCGCGCCGACTTCGAGGTCGGCAACCCCGTCGTCCCGTACCGCTGGCTGCTCTCCGGCGGCGACGTCGGCTACACGTGGGTCAACGGCGCTCGGCGTCGTCGATCACGACGTCCCCGACGCGGACGACTTCCGCATGACGACCGGCGCGCCCGGCCCCGACTGGCACCTGCGCTCGGTCGTGTACCAGATCTTCCCCGACCGCTTCGCGACCACGGGCGCCGCGCCCGGGCCGCCGCCGTGGGGCAAACCGAAGCAGTGGAGCGAGCTGCCGACCGGCCGCGGCTTCGGCAACCAGTACGACTTCTACGGCGGCGACCTCGCCCGGCGTGGAGCAGCACCTCGACCACGTCGAGCGCCTCGGCGCCGGCGCGATCTACCTGACGCCGATCTTCCCGGCCGGCACCTCGCACCGGTACGACTCGGCGACGTTCGACCAGATCGACCCGCTGCTCGGCGGCGACGATGCGCTGCGCTCGCTCGCCCGGGCCGCCCACGAGCGCGGGCTGCGGCTGATCGGCGACCTGACGCTCAACCATTCCGGCAACGGCCACGAGTGGTTCACGCGCGCACGCGAGGACACCGGCGCGCCGGAGCGCTCCTTCTACTTCTGGGACGAGTCGCTGCCGCACGGCTACGCGAGCTGGTACGGGCTGCCGCACCTGCCGAAGCTCAACTGGGCCTCGGCCGAGCTCACGGACCGCGTGCTCGGCGTCGTCGCCCGCTGGCTCGGGGAGGGCCTCGACGGCTGGCGGATCGACGTCGCCAACATGACCGGCCGCTTCCGCGGCGTCGACCTCACGCACGCGGTCGCGCGCGCGGTGCGCGACGCGGCCGTCGCGGTCGACCCGGACGCGGTCATCGTCGCCGAGCACGCGCACGACTTCCGGGCCGACCTGCGCGGCGACGGCTGGCACGGCGTCATGAACTACGCCGGCTTCTCGCGCCCCGTCTGGTCGTGGCTCCGCGGCGACGAGCTGCCGGAGGAGCTGCGCGCCGCGTTCTGGGGCTATCCCGTCGGCCTCGTCCGCTCCGACGGCGAGCAGGCCGTCGCGACCATGCGCGCGTTCCGCGCCGGCGTGCCGTGGGACGGCCTCCTGCACTCGTGGGTGCTGCTCGACTCGCACGACACCGCGCGCTTCTCGAGCGTGACGGGCGCCGCGCGACCGCCAGCTCGTCGGCATCGGGCTGCAGATGACCTCGCCCGGCGTCCCGATGATCTTCGCGGGCGACGAGATCGGCGTCGGCGGCGACTGGGGCGAGGACGCGCGCCGGCCGATGCCGTGGGACGCCCCGGAGACCTGGGACACCGACGTCTTCGCCGCGTACCAGCGGCTGATCGCGCTGCGCCGCTCGAGCGAGGCGCTTGCGCGCGGCGGCATCCGCTACGCGCACGTCTCGGCCGACGCGATCGCCTACCTGCGCGAGACGCCCGGCGAGCGGCTGCTCTGCCTGGCGACCCGGGCGCCCGGCCCGCCCATCCGGCTGCCGCTGGGCGCGGAGCTCGAGCCGGTCGAGGGCGGCGAGGCGCGGCGCGACGGTGGCTGGGCGGTGCTGCCCGGCGATGGACCAGCTTTTTCGGTGTGGCGACTCGTCTAAGGAGGAACGGTGGCTGACGTCAGCTTCGAACATGTCGACAAGGTTTACGACAACGGCGTCCAGGCCGTCTTCGACCTGACTCTGCGTGCCAACGACGGCGAGTTCCTGGTGCTCGTCGGCCCGTCAGGCTGCGGCAAGACGACGGCGCTGCGCATGGTCGCGGGCCTCGAGGAGATCAGCGCCGGCGAGGTCAAGATCGGCGACCGGGTCGTGAACAGGGTCGGCCCGCGCGAGCGGGACATCGCGATGGTCTTCCAGAACTACGCGCTCTACCCGCACCTGAACGTGGCCGAGAACATCGCCTTCGGGCTGCGGCTGCGGAAGATGCCGAAGGACGAGATCGAGGAGCGCGTCCAGTGGGCGGGCAAGATGCTCGACCTGACGCCGTACCTGACGCGGCGGCCGAAGGAGCTCTCCGGCGGGCAGCGGCAGCGCGTCGCGATGGGCCGCGCGATCGTGCGCCGCCCGCAGGCATTCCTGATGGACGAGCCGCTCTCGAACCTCGACGCGAAGCTCCGCGTCCAGATGCGAGCAGACATCTCGAAGCTGCAGCGCAGCCTCGCGACGACGACGATCTACGTGACCCACGACCAGGTCGAGGCGATGACGATGGGCGACCGCGTCGCGGTCATGAGCCTGGGCCGGCTCCAGCAGGTGGACAAGCCGCAGAAGCTCTACGACGAGCCCGCGAACCTGTTCGTCGCCGGCTTCATCGGCACGCCCCCGATGAACCTGCTCGAAGGCACGCTGCACGGGCAGAACGGCTCGGTCAGCGTCACCGTCGCCGGCCAGCCGCTGCCGCTCACCGACAAGGCGCTCTCGCGGAACCCCGGCGCGCGCGGCCAGGAGGGGCGCCCGGTCATCGTCGGGCTGCGGAGTGACGACCTGCACGTCGGGTCGGGGCGCCCGGATCTGCCGACGATGCCGGCCCACCTCGAGCTGCTCGAGGCGCTCGGCGCGGACACGATGGCTTACTTCCGCGTCGACGCCCGCGCGGTGACGTCGGGCTCGGGCGGCATCGAAGAGGCGGTGCAGGCAGAGGCCGAGAGCGAGGACGGCGTCACGGCGACCCGGCCGAACCTCGTCGCTTCGCTCCCCGCCCGCGAGGCGCTCGACCTGCGCATCGACCAGGATCTGGCGATCGCGGTCGACACGTCGATGATCCATCTGTTCGACGCCGACTCGGGCGAGCCGCTCCGCTAGCGGCCGTTTCGCTGCGCGACATGGTTAGGGGTCTGATGCGTCTCGTTCTGCTCGTGTCCGCGCTCGCGGCGCTCGCCGTGGGCTCCGCCGCCTTCGGCGCATCGCCGCGCCCGCCCGCGCCGCCCGCCGGCGCCACGCTCGCGCTGCTCTCGCAGCCGCCGACCCGGCTCGCACTCGCCTCCGACCGCATCTACTTCGTGATGACCGACCGCTACGCGAACGGGGACACCGCGAACGACACGGCCGGCATCACGGGCGGCGCTTCGGTCACGGGCTACGACCCGACGAACATCGGCTACTACCACGGCGGCGACTTCAAGGGGCTGACCGGCGACTGCACGAGCACGACGAACGGGCTCGCGCGCATCAAGAACCTCGGCTTCAACGCGATCTGGGTGACGCCGCCGTTCGTCCAGCGCTACGTCCAGGGCGACAGCGCCGCCTACCACGGCTACTGGATCCGCGACTTCACCACCGTCGACCCGCACCTCGGCACCGAGGCCGACTTCGGCGCCTTCGTCACGTGCGCCCACAGCCTCGGGATGAAGGTGATCCTCGACGTCGTCGTGAATCACACGGCCGACTACATCCTGCTGCCGACGAGCTCGAGCTATTCGGACGAGGCGTTCCGCGACTGCCGCGGGAAGAAGTTCGACCCGGCGAAGTTCGTGCGCAGCGGGAGCTTCCCGTGCCTGAAGGCGGCCAACATGCCGAAGATCCCGACGCTCTTCGGCGCCGACCGCACAGCGAAGAAGCCGTCGTGGCTCAACGACGTCACGAACTACCACGACCGCGGCGACATCGACTTCTCGTCCTGCGACCAGGCCTGCTACGAGCAGGGCGACGTCTTCGGCCTGGACGACCTCTTCACCGAGAAGCCGGCGGTCGTGCAGGGCCTCGCCGACATCTACGCGAGCTGGATCCAGCGCTTCAAGATCGACGGCTTCCGCATCGACACCGCCCGGCACGTCAACAAGGCGTTCTTCACCCTCTGGATCCCCAAGATCCTCGCGGCTGCGAAGACGGCGGGCGTGCCGAACTTCCAGTTCTTCGGCGAGGTCGCCGGGCTGAACTCGATCGACATGTCCGACTACGTGCGCGCGCGCGGGCTGCCGAACGTCCTCGACTTCCCGATGCAGGACGCGCTCACGGGCTTTGCGAGCGGCCAGTCGGGCCCGAAGGCGATCGCGACGCGGCTCGACGACGACGACTACTTCGAGAAAAACGGCGTGGTCGCCACGCCGCCGACGTTCCTCGGCAATCACGACATGGGCCGGGCGGCGCAGCAGATCCACGCCAAGGCGGGCGCGTCGATCTCACCGGACGAGCTGCTGAAGCGCGACCTGCTCGCCCACGACATGCTCTTCCTGCTCCGCGGGGCGCCGATCGTCTACTACGGCGACGAGGTCGGGATGATGGGCTCGGGCGGCGACAAGGCCGCGCGCCAGGACATGTTCGCGACGCAGGTGGCGGAGTGGAAGACGGAGGAGCGCGTCGGCTCGCCGCCGATCGCCAACGGATCGTCGTTCTCCGAGCCGCAGCACCCGATCTCGCAGCGTCTGCGCGCGCTCGGGCACCTGCGCGACACGATCCCGGCGCTTTCGACCGGTGCGTCGTTCGTCCGCACCGCGCAGGGCAAGGTGCTCGCCGTCAGCCGCATCGACGCCAACGACCGGCGCGAGGTGCTCGCGGTGTTCAACTCGGACACCGCGCCGGCGACCGTCTCGGTGACGACGTCGACGCCGTCGGCCGGATGGACGGCGCTGCTCGGGTCGGCCTCGGTCTCCTCCAACGCGAAGGGCGCGCTCTCCGTGACCGTGCCGGCGCTCTCGACGCTGCTGCTGCAGGCGAACGCCCAGGTGCCGGCGACGGCGCCCGGCGCGCCGAAGGTGCGGATCGCGCGCGACTCCCTGACCGACTTCTGGCAGCTCGGCGTCGCGGGCGCGACCGGGCCGGTCAGCGTCTCCTTCGCCGTGCGCCGGGAGCAGGGCAAGGCGTGGGTGCGCGTCGGCGTCGACGACTCGCCGCCCTACCGGGCGTTCGTCAGCCCGGCCACGTTCAAGAAGGGCGAGCGGGTCTGGGTGGTCGCAGTCGCCCGCGCACTCGACGGCTCGGTGGCGGTCTCGCCTCCGCTTGGTTTCAAACCGCGCCCGTAGGAGGTACGTACATACAGGCGACATGCGCAATCCGTTCCGGAGCGAGTCGGACGCGTTCACCTTCCTCCTGGTGGTGATCGTCGGCGCCGCGCTCGTCGTGGTGGCGAGCGTGCTCGGCGGCCGCTGGGCCGGCGTCCCCGTTGCGGTCGTGGTGGCAGCGGGCGCGATCCTCGTCTACCGCAGCCGCGACCTCGGCGCGCCGGAGCCGGTCGACCCGGTGCCGCACGCCGAGGGCGAGCGGCGCATCCTCGTGATCGCCAACGAGACCGTCGGCGGCGACACGCTCATCCGCGACATCAGGCGGCGCTCCGAGGGCGTCGATGAGCACGTGCTGGTGGTGGCCCCGGCGCTGAACTCGCACGTGCGCCACTGGACGTCCGACGAGGACGGCGCGCGCGCGGAGGCGCGCGAACGGCTCGACGAGTCGGTCGGGCAGCTGCAGGCGGCCGGCGTCAACGTCGAGGGCCGCGTGGGTGACGACGACCCCCTGCAGGCGATCGAGGACGCGCTCCGGACGTTCGGCGCCGACGAGATCCTCATCTCGACGCATCCCGAGGGCCGCTCGAACTGGCTCGAGCGGGGCGTCGTCGAGTCGGCCCGCCTGCGCTTCACGCCGCCCGTCACGCACGTCGAGACCGACGTCCGCGAGCCCGCGCCTACGACTTAGTGGCTGTCAGCCACTAAGTCAGGCCCGCTGAGGTCGAGGCCGGCCGCTACGGTGGCGGCGAGGTGAACAGCACCTTCACGCTCGGCCGCATCGCCGGCATCCGGATCGGGGTCAACTGGAGCTGGCTGATCGTCTTCGGGCTGATCACCTGGTCGCTCGAATCGAGCGTCTTCCCCTCAACGAACCCGGGGCTGTCGCACACGACTTACCTGGGCATGGCGGTCGTCGCGGCCTTGCTCTTCTTCGGGTCGCTGCTCCTGCACGAGCTCGGGCACGCGCTCCAGGCCCGCCGTGAGGGCATGGTGATCGAGGGCATCACGTTGTGGCTGTTCGGCGGCGTGGCCAGCTTCCGCTCGATGTTCCGCTCGGCGGGCTCCGAGTTCCGGATCGCCATCGCCGGTCCCCTGGTGTCGCTGGTGCTCGGACTGCTGTTCATCGGTGCCGCGGCCGCGACGGACGTGTCCGGCGAGGTCGACGGCGTCGCTGCGTGGCTCGGCTACATCAACCTGACCCTGCTCGTCTTCAACCTGCTGCCGGCGCTGCCCCTCGACGGCGGCCGGGTGCTCCGCTCTGCGCTGTGGGCGGCGCGCAAGAACTTCCGCTGGGCAACCGCCGTGGCGGCGAACGTCGGGCGTGCGTTCGGCGTCCTGCTGATCGGCGGCGGCATCCTGCTCTTCGCGCTCCAGGGCTCCTTCTCGGGCGCATGGCTGGCGTTCCTGGGCTGGTTCCTGTTCGGCGCGGCGAGCGCCGAGGCGCGCTACGCGGTAACGAGCGATTCGCTGCGCGGGCTACGCGTCGGCGACCTGATGGTGCGCGCGCCGGTCGTGACGCACGCGGACGCGACGATCGGCCAGTTCATGGCCGAGATCGCCGGCGCCGCTCGACGCTTCACCATGTACCCGGTCGTCGACGCGGACGGCCGCGTCGTGGGGCTGCTGCCCTTCGAGCGCGTCGCGCGGACACCGCGGTGGGAATGGGACATGCGCCTCGTCGGCGAGCTCGCACTGCCGCTCGGCGAGGTGCCGGTGCTGCACGAGGACGAGCCGGTCATGGAGGCCTTCGAGGAGCTGCGCGCAGGCGACGTTCAGCGCGGGCTCGTGCTGGACGACGGGCGGCTGCGCGGGCTCGTCTCGGTCAGCGACATCGCGGGCGCGCTGGCCGCACGCGCGCGCTGACCCTCTTCCGTCCGACCCGGGACCTACCTTTTCGTATGGGTTGCAACGACGGCGAGAGCAGGAGCGGCGCTGCCTCAACTGTGGATCCCCTCTCGGGCTCGAGTTGGGGTTCTCCTCGTTCTGCTCTGCGTCGTGCGTCTGGGAGCACGACCGGCTGAGCCGCGAGGCGTCGCGCACGATGGAGGCGCTCCGCGAGCAGGTGGAGCTGGAGCATCGTGAGACACGGCGTCGGCGCTTCGGAATGCTCGGCCGCCTGCGCGGCGAGGTGGAGCTCGACGAGGATGCGGCCGCGGTCGTCGCCCTGAGCGCGGCGGGCGCGACGGTGCGGCAGATCTCGCGCTACACGGCGCTCGAGCCCGACGCCGTGCAGAAGATGCTCGTCACCGAGGACGAGGCGCGGGCCGCGCGCCGGGCGGCGCGCGAGCGGGAGCGGCGGCGGCGCGAGGGCAAGACGCGCGCGGCGGCGCGGCGGGCCGGAGCGCCGGAGCCGGAGTGGAGCCCGCCGACGGACTGGGCCGACGCGATGGGCGACTCGCTCGAGCTGTCCGCCGCCGACCTCTCGGACGCGGACGAAGCCGGCGCCGAACGACGCCGGGATCTGTCTGCGCCGACGTAGCTCAGGTGGTTGTGGGCGCGATCGCGTGCTCGCGGCGCGCGCGGCGCGGCAGGCGTGGCCCCATCGCGATCAGCACGACGGCGAAGCCTGCCGCGAAGAGGATCACGTCGCCGATCGAGAAGATGTTGGCCAGCGGCACCCACCCGGGCGCGACCCAACGGTCGACGAACAGGGCGAGATGGGGATTGGCCAGCGCTGCGCTGTTCGCGTGCACGCCTTCGACGCCCGTCGCTGCTGCCGCGTGCGGCAGGGCCGGCATGTGCCCTCCGTTCGCGAGGATCGCCGCCAGGTTGCACGCCATCCCGAGGGCGACGAAGCCGATGCCGTGGATGTGTCCGTTCGCGAACGTGGCCGCGATCAGCAGGGCATAGGAGCCGACCCAGAGGAACGTCGCGACCGCGTCACCGGTGTGCCAGGGCAACGCTCCCGACGGGTACGCGGCCACCTGCGCGGCCAGCGCGACGAAGATGAGCGGCGTCCCGCGGAAGCGCAGCTCGGCGAGTCGGCCGACGCGGCCGCCGAACGCGGTGCCGACCACGACGGCGAGCAGGCCTGCCAGGGCGAGGATCACGCGACCCGGCCGGCCAGCGCAGGCTCGACGGTCTCGCCGATGGCGAGCGAGTGCTCGAGGGCGTCTACGACCGCGGGATCGAATTGCTTCCCGGCGAAGCGCCGCAGCTCAGCGAGGGCGACGGCCACCGGCGACGCGCGGCGGTATGTCCGCTCGCTCGTGATCGCGTCGAACGCATCGGCTACGAGGATGATCCGGGAGCCGATCGGGATGTCGTCTCCGGCCAGCCCATGCGGGTAGCCCGAGCCGTCCCAGCTCTCATGGTGATGGAGAATCCAGCGGTCGACGGGCGCGACGTCGAGCCCCTGCAGGAGGCTGTACCCGTCCTGCGGGTGCTTGCGCAGGATGGCGAACTCTTCCGGGTCGAGCCGTCCGGGCTTCTGGAGGATGTGGTCGGGGACGGCGATCTTGCCCAGGTCGTGCAGAAGCCCGGCCAGCCGGAGCTGGGAGACGGTCGCCTCGTTGAAACCCAGCGCCTGGCCGATCGCCTCGACGAGGACTGCGACCGACTGGGAATGACTTCCCGTGTACGTGTCGCGCGCGTCGACGACGCGGATCAGGCTCTCGGTCGCGCGCAGGCGCGCGTCGTACTCGACGCTTTCGGCGAGCTCGCGCGACCACGACAGCCCAACCACGGATGGGTCGAACGCGAAGAGCTGGTTCTTGCCGTGCCGTTTCGACCAGTACAGCGCTGCGTCCGCCGCCCGGGCGAGCTCCTCGCGGGTCTTCGCCTGGCGCGGAAACGTTGCGACTCCGGCGCTGAAGGTGGGCGTGCTCTCGTCCGGCAGCACCTCGGTCTGAATGGCGGCCGCAACGAGCTTCACGACGTCGCGCACCGTCTGCTCGCCGCCGGTCGCGACGAGGGCGAACTCGTCGCCTCCGAGCCGGTACGCCCGCACGGCCGGCACGTGGGCGCCGATCAGCGCCGCGAAGCGGACGAGGACCTGGTCGCCGACCGGATGCCCGAAGTGGTCGTTCAGGCGCTTGAAGTTGTCGATATCGAGGAGGCAGAGCGCTACCTCCCCGCCGCCGGACTCCTCCAGAGCGGAGACGAGCTCTGCCTCGTACGCGCGGTGATTCGGCAGGCGTGTGAGGCTGTCGGTGGACGCCGCCCGTAGCGCCACGCGGCTGCGGAGCGCGTACCGCTGGAAGAGCGCGAGCGCGAAGACGGGGCCTGCAAGCAGCCCGAGGAGGGGCGGCGAGACCGACCACAACGCGACGGCGAGCGCCGCGATGAAGGCCATGATCACGAAAGCCGGGCCCGAGTGGCGGAGGTGGTCGACGACCACGGCTCGCACGCCGGTGCCCTGGTGCAGGGCGACCGCAACGCAGACGAAGAGGACATTCAGCGAGACGAACAGCGCGCTCTCGGCGAACGACAGCGCGGTCAGTCGCCCGAATTGCGTGTTGGCAACCTCATGACTCGTCGCGAAGCTGGGGAGTGATGCCACGAAGGCTGCGACCGAGTAGGCGGCCGCATTGAAGGTCGTTCGTAACGGGCTGACACGAGCAGCCACCTGCGCGACGACGAGCACCACCGCGCTGATGAGGACGCCGTAAGGCCAGCCGAAGAGAATCTGCGCCGAGACGATGAAGACGAACGCGAGCGAGACGAGCCGCGACTCGTCCTCGTCGAGCGGAACGGGATTGAGCTCGGCGAGCAGCGTGAGCGAGAAGAAGACCGCCACGCCGACGGCGGTGCGGGCTCGCGGGGGGTCCAGCGCAACGGCGGCCACGGCCCCGACCACGATCGGCGTGGCCACCGCGATCAACGCGATGACGTAGCCGAAGAGTCGGGGCGCGTAGCCGCGAATCGTCCGCTGCGCGCCGTGCGTGCTCATGGCATCGAGCCGAGGCTTACTGCCAGCGCGTCCCGGCGCCGCTGGCGACGAGCAGAGCAGCAAGCGTGCCGAGCACGAGAAAGACCTTGGAGAAACGCTGCCACTTGATCATTCGGTCACCTCCTTCGAAGGCCGCAGATGAGGCGGTCATTCCCCCAGGTAACGCCTGTTCGGAGTGGGCGTCCTCCCCCTGATGGGGTAAGTGCCGCTGCTGCGCTCACGGCCGTGGAAGCCCGCTACGACGCGACCTGCGCCGAACCGAAGGGGTCTCTAAGGTTCGAGTCCGCGAGGCGCAGCGTTGGTCTGCGATGTGCGCATCGGCCCCGGAAACGACGCGGGCCCCGCCGAAGCGAGGCCCGCGTTCGAGGTATCACCTGTACGTGTCTAGTAGGAGACGACCGTCTTGCAGGTGACGGTGTCGGTGCGACCGTCCTTCGCTGTCAACGTGACCTTGATGTAGTACGTCCCGGTCTTCGAGTAGTTGTGACTCCCGGAGATCTTGAACGACCCGTTCGAGCCGGTCACCGTTCCAGCCGACGTGTTGCTGCCGTCGCCCCAGTCGATCGTGGCCGTGTAGTCCGATGCCGCCATCGACGTATCGGTGTCGGTGAAGGTCGCGACCGCGCCGCTGAACGCCTTGTGGCTCGTTCCGCACGTCGAGGCGCACTTCAGGTCGAGCACTGCCTTCTTGTTCGTGAAGGTGCACGTCACGGTCTCGCCCGGGCTGACGTTGAACGTCGCCGTCCTCGTCGACGTGCTGCCCGTGCTGTTGCCGTCCGAGCAGCTGATCGAGTACAGCTTCCAGTCGGCCTTGACGGCCTCCGTGGTGTGGTACGTACCCGCCGCCACGGACTTCTCGATCGTCCCGCCGTCGTTGATCGTGCCCGCAAGGTCGCCGCTGAACACGAAGCCGGTGCCCCCGTACGGGTACGTCTTCTTTACGACGATGATCTTGCCCTTCTGCCCGTACTGGTCGCATGCCGGGCCACAGGTGGTCGTCGTGGTCGTCGTCGTATGCGACCCACCGTTGTACGTGTTCGTCGTCAACGGCGCGGTGGCCGACTTGACGGCGCTTGTAACCGTGTCCGCCGCATAGCCGAGCCCGCCGAACGCGGCGAGTGCCCCGAGGAGCGCCACCGTGAGCACGCTCGCGAACGCGATGGCGCGCCGCCCCACCGGGCGCGGCGCCACGCGGCCGGAGATCTTCCGGACGAGGTCCGCGGGTGCCTCCGGCCGGTTCGCCCGCAAACGCGATTCGAGATCGCGGTCGTCGCTTCGCTTCCAGAATCTCATTGAGTGTCCCTCCCCATCGGTTCTTGTGCTCCTATTACCGCGATCCGGCCCGATTCCTTACAAGGAACGACGAGATCCAGCGACGACGGCCTACCGGGCGCGATGCGGCTTCGAGACGCAGCGAGGTTCACGGTGATCGACTCCGGCGGGCGCATTGTCGGCAGCGTCGCCCGCTACGATGCGACCTGCGCCGACGTAGCTCAGCTGGTAGAGCACTTCACTCGTAATGAAGGGGTCCGCGGTTCGAGTCCGCGCGTCGGCTCTCTAAAAAGACCCGCTTAGCCGGGCTTTTCGGAGACCTACGGCCACTACTCGACGGGCTGGGCCGCCGACTGCCCAGGCCTTTGGGCACTCGCTGGCGTCACGATTGCTATGGCGTTATCGTCGCCGTCTCTGGCGATGCCTACCTCGACCTCGAGCGGGAAGCGATCGCCATGATGAAGCGCGACTGAGAGTGGGAAGGGGATGAGCGAGCTCGGATCCTGGAACGACGGCGCGGCGAAGAAGGCGATCGTCGACTTCGTCACGGCCACAACGACCGCCGGTGGGCCTGGGTTCGCTCCGCCCGCGGATCGGGTCGCCACGTTCGACAACGACGGCACGCTGTGGGTCGAGCAGCCGATGCCGCCGCAGTTCGACTTCGTGTTCCGCAAGTGGGCTGAGGAGGTCAAGGCTGATCCGTCGCTCGCCGCCAGGCAGCCCTACAAGGCGATTATCGAGCGGGACGACGCGTTCTTCGAGGGAGTCGCGACCCAGGATCCACAGGTGGTGGCGACATTGCTGCAGGCGTTCGCCCGCTCGTGGACGGGGACGTCCCCGGACGCGTTCGAGGCGCAGGTGCGCGAGTGGCTTCGGACGATCGAGCAGCCGAAGTTCGGCGTTCCGTACGTCCAGCTCGTGTACAAGCCGATGCTCGAGCTGCTGGCCTTCCTCCAGGCGCACGAGTTCCGCGTGTTCGTCTGCTCCGGCGGCGGCCGCGACTTCATGCGCGTCTTCGCCGAGGAGACCTGGGGCATCCACAAGGAGAACGTGATCGGCTCGGCCGCCGGCTACGAGTACAAGAACGGCGGCCTGGTTCGCACCGATGAGGTGCTGGGCGGGCTCGCGCTCGGCCCGGGCAAGCCCGAGCACATCTTCGCCCAGACCGGCCGGCTCCCCCTGTTCGCCGGCGGGAACGCCGACGTCGACATCGAGATGCTCGCATCGGCGCGCTTCGCGCTTCTGGTCGCCCACGACGACGAGGAACGCGAGTACGCCTACACGAAGGCCGCTGACAAGTCGCTCGCCAAGGCGAAGGAGCTCGGCTGGACGGTCGTCAGCATGACGAGCGACTGGGCCACCGTCTTCTGACAGGAGCACCGATGGGCGAGCTGAACCGGCCAGGGGCTCGCCGTCCTCGTCGTCGAGCCCAGCCCGCAGGTGCTCCACTTTCAAGCCGACCTCCTCGCCGCCGTCACCCCCTTCGTCGGATCGGGCGGGACGGACGCTGCATTTGTGCGAGACCCCGGCGAGGAGATCAGCCAGAGCACCCGCGACTGGGTCGAAGGGTTTGCGCCGGCCCAGATCGGACCCGGCAAGTACATCGCCCACATCACCGTCGGCTTCGCAACACTCGACGACCTCGAGACCATCGAAGCCGAGCCATTCGACCCATTCCCCATCCGCCCCACCGGCCTCGCCGTCTACCACCTCGGCAACAGCGGCACCGCCCGCACGGAGCTCAAGGCCTGGACGCTCGAAGCGTAGATCAGCCCTCGGCGGGCGCGTAGGTCGCGAGGATCGCTCCGGTCGAGGTGATCTCCGCGTCGGTCAGTCTCAACGGCCGCCGCGCGCCGTCATCGGAGAAGATCCGCTTGCCGCCGCCGAGGATCACGGGGTACATGACCAGCCGAAGCTCGTCGACGAGCCCCTGCTCGACGAGTGAGTGCACGAGCTGGGTGCTGCCGATGACGTGCACGTCGCCGCCGTCCTCGCGCTTCAGCGCCGTGACCGCGTCGGCGAGGTCACCCTGGAGCACCGTCGAGTTCCGCCATTCGAGCGGGTCCGAGAGCGTCGTCGAGACCACGTGCTTCGGCTTCGTGTTCAGCGGCTTCGCGATCACCTGCGCTTGCTCCGGGGCGTTCGGCCAGTAGCCGGCGAAGAGCTCGTACGTGCGGCGGCCGAGTAGGAAGGCGCCTGCCTCGTCGATGTATTTCGCGGCCCACGCGCCCACACGCTCGTCGTCGTGGCCCATCTGCCAGCCGCCGTGGCGGAAGCCGCCGCTCGTGTCCTCTTCCGGCCCGCCGGGTGCTTGAGCCACGCCGTCGAGACTCAGGAACTCGTTGACGATCACCTTTCGCATCTGCGCTCTCCTCTGTCGAATCGGATTCACGCGTTCAGACTGCTCTCGGCCCGCGAACTGAGCGGTCGACCGGGTGGCCATCGGCGGCCCCGTCTAGGGTTCCACCGTGGGTCGTAGGCGGCGCGGCCATCCCGGGGGAGCGGACTGGGTCCTTCTGTTCGGTGTTGGCGCCTTCGTCCTCTGGAGGGCGGCGAGCCGGCGTCAGGTGCCGGCACGCAGCAGCGATCGTTCAGAAGCCCTGATCGTCGACCCGGCGGTCCCCGTCGCCCAGCGTGAACCAAGCCGACCGCCGGACCCCGAACCGCTTCGACCAGCCCTCGCGGGGGCGCACGCGTCGCTCGTCGCCGCGCCCCGCCGACCGGCCGCCCGGCCCAAGCGCGGCGAACCGAAGCCGGCGGCCGCCGAAGACCCGCCGCCGCTCGGCTACCAGCCCGGCCTCGACGCTCTGCGCGCGCTCGCGATCGTCCCGGTCGTCCTCTTCCATGCGTTTATCTGGCCGGCCGGCGGGTACCTCGGCGTCGACCTCTTCTTCGTCTTGAGCGGCTTCCTGATCACAACGCTGCTCGTCGAGGAGCAACGCCGGCACGGCGACATCCGCCTGCTGCTCTTCTACCTGCGCCGGGCGCTTCGCCTCGTGCCCGCGCTGTGGGTGATGATCGCGGTCGTCACCGGGTTCGTGCTCGCGTCCAGCGGGTCGCTTCGCCATCGCGACCTCGCGGGCGCCGTCGAAGGGCTGACCTACACGGAGAACATCTTCGATGTCAACTCCAGCGCGAACTACTTCTCGCACCTCTGGTCGCTCGGCGTCGAGGAGCAGTTCTACATCGTCTGGCCCGTGCTGCTCATCCTCGGGATGCGCCTTCTCCCGCGCGGTGCGCTGTTCGCAGCCGGACTTGCGCTCGCTGCGCTCGCAACCGGCGTCCGGCTTCTCGTGCTTCCGGACGCGTGGTCGCTGTCGATGCGGTTCGACTCCATCCTGATCGGCTGTGCGGCCGCGCTCCTCTACCAGCAGGTGCCGCGCGTGCGCGCGCTCGGCGGGCGATTCGCGCTCGCGGCGATCGGCGCTCTCATCGTGTTCTTCGTCCTCGGACGCTCGCACGTCGCCGGACACTGGACGACGGCGGCCTTCTCGCTCGCCGCCGCCGTGGCCGTGCTCGGGGTCCTCGACGGCCGGGCGCCGTCGCCCCTCGTGTTCCTCGGACGCATCTCCTACGCCGTCTACCTCTGGCACATCCCGGTGATCCGGATCACGAGCGACTCACGGCTGCCGGACACCGTCGGGGAGAACGGCGCCCGGGTGTTCGCGATCGCCGCGACGCTGTTGCTCGCCACCGCGTCGTACTACGTGGTCGAGGAGCCGTTCCTGAGACGGAAGTGGCGGCTGTCTCGGACGCCGAGCCACGACTCACCGGTCGGCGGCCGGCGTGCGATCCCGCGTGTGGCATACGCTGCGGCTCCGCAAGAGCTCAGACTCGTCGACGACTGACGAGCGCTCGCACGGGCACCCTGACCATGGCGGACATCGTCGAGACGAACGACCTCACCGATCCTTCACAGCACGGCTGGGCGGTGGACTACAGGATCCAGCGCGCGGACGGCGAGGAGCTCCACGCCGAGGTGCGCTGCTGGGACCGGGCGCTCGCTGCGGCCGAACGAGCGGCAAACGCGGACGCGCTCGTCGCGATCGCGGATCGAGGCCGCGCTGCCGCGCTCGAGTTCGCCGACCAGGTGGAGTCCCCGGCCACGCGTGGCGCCGTCCTGATCTCGATCTGGTTCGATCCCGACCGACGAGGGCAAGCTGCGCCGGCGAGTCAGCTACGAACGCCCTTCCGCCTGAGCGCTTGACGAAGGAGCCCGAGCGCGATCGCGAAGCCCGCACGAGCCGGCGCTGAGCACCTCCGACGACTTCGCGGCCGCCGGGTCTCCTTCCTCGGGCCTCCTTCCTCGGGCCTCCGCAGCGACTACTTCGTGAGCGGAAACGCGTAGGCCCACGATCCGAAGCCCGGCGCGGAGTCGTCGATGAACGCACCGGGGACGGATATCTGGGACAGGACGATGAACCCGAACCGCGTCGGGTTCCCGATGTCGGCCCTCGTGAACCGCCAGCTGACGACATCGCCTCGGCGACCGAACGACTGTGCGGGCGATCGGGTAACCCTGCGCCATGCGTTGGCGCGCCTGCCCCACCGGTCGATCCGCCAGACCGTGTCACCGGCAATCAGCCGGTAGTACAAGCGGTAGTCGAAGCCGACCCATCCCGTGGACAGGTTGCCGTCGGTGTTGAGGTACGCCCCCACCTCGGGCTTGAGGGTGCGGCTGATCGCCGACAGGCCGCGCGCAGTGATCGCGACCGTCGTCACGCTCCGCCGGTCGGTGCCCACGCTGACGGTGGAGATGTCGGGCGCGGCGGCGTCGTGCACGGCGTCGCTGAACGTCACCGGTGTCGCGGAAAGGTCGTAATGCCAGCGCCCGGTCGCGGGCGCAACGTCCTGGGCGCTAATCCTCCTGTCCTCGTAGACCGCTGAGGCGATCCAGAGATCGAACCCGGACGCACCCGCGAGGTCTGCGGTTGCGAGTCGCCACGTGAGGACATCGCCGGCGCGGCTGAACGTCGCTGTCGGCGCCGGCGGGCTGATCTCCCACTGCGCATTCGTCGCGTTCCAGCGGAGGATGTGCCAGGTCGGCCCTGTCGGGCTGCGCCAGAACTTCAGCCCGTACTCGCATCCAGACGCCGACCCGGTCGAGTCGTTGCGATCGGTGTCGAGCCAGACCGAGACGTCGGGCTCCCAACCGCGGTCGATCGCGAACATTCCGCCGGCCGTCACCGAAATGCTGAGCGAGCCGCTCGCCGGGTCGCCGGCGATGGTCACCCTCGTGATGTCGGGCGCGCCGGCGTCGCCGACGATGTCGGTGAAGCTGCGGCCGCCGGCCGCCGCTCCACCGGCGAGCAGCAAGCCCGCCCCGAGTGCCAACGCCGTTGCCCACCGCGTGACCGGCTTCATCCGCCGTCACCTCCGAGCCTTCAGAAGGATCGTACCGCGGTACGTCACGAACGAAGGCCCGCGGGTGCGGGCCTTCGTTCTGCCGAACGGGTTGTGCGTGCTACGAGGCCGTCCGCGGCCGCGCGCTGCCCTTGCGGCCGAAGTGCACGCCCGCCGCGATCCCGCCGGCGAGGAGCACCAGCCCGAGCATCGAGAAGGCGCCGATCGAGAAGTCGCTCCAGTTGAAGCGGCTCGACGTCACGGTCACCGGCACGGCCGTCACCCCATTCATCGCCTCGCCGCGGATCTGCAGTGCGTTGAGCTCGGCGCGGGTCGGCTGCTGCGAGGCGCCCTGCGTGCCGCAGACCGCCACGTAGCCGTCGCGGGCGAGCGTCGGGCTCTGGCACAGCGCGTCCATCCCCTGGCCGCGGATCTGCAGCGACCGAACGTCGGGAGTGATCGCCTGGTACGAGGCCAGGGAGTTCATGCCGGCGCCGCGGATCTGCATTGCGCGGAGCTCCGAGCGGGTCGGCTGCTGCGACGCGCCCTTCGTGCCGCAGAGCGCCACGAAGCCCTCGCGTGAGAGCGTCGGGCTGACGCACAGGGCGTTCATGCCCTGGCCGCGGATCTGGAGCGCCCGCACCGCGGGGCTCGGATTGCCGGCCTGCGCGACCGACACCATCGTCGCCGCCACCGTCGCCACAACCACCAGATATGACGTAAACCGCTTCACCTCTGCCTCCTTCGGTTTGGTGACCGCCTCCCGCGGCCTTTGCACACCAGACCGGAAGGGGCTAAAAGAGCGCTTTGCGGGACCTAAAGCCCCGCTAAAGGAGGCGACAAAGCCCGTGAGGTTCCGCATCCTGGGGCCGCTGGAAGTCGAGGAGCACGGCCAGGCCCTGAGGGTCGCAGGCGCCAAGCAGCGCGGCCTGCTCGCGCTTCTGCTGCTGCACGCCGACGAAGCGGTGCCGCGTGACCGCTTGATCGACGAGCTCTGGGGTGTCAGCCCACCGGACACGGCCCCGACGGCGCTCCAGGTTCACGTGTCGCAGCTGCGCAAGCTGCTCGGCCGCGATGTGATCGTCACGCAGGCGCCCGGCTACCGGATCCAGCTCGCCGACGGCGAGCTCGACCTCCGGCGCTTCGAGGAGACGGTCGCGCGCGCCCAGGCGGCCGCCCCGGCCGAGGCATCTGCGCTGCTGGGTGAGGCGCTCGCCCTCTGGCGCGGAGTCCCCTTCGCAGACCTCGACGCCCCATTCGCGCGCGCGGCGCGCGCCCGCTTGGAGGAGCAGCGGGTGGCCGCGCTGGAGCAGCGGATCGACGCCGACCTCGAGCTCGGCAGGAACGCAGAGCTGGTGCCCGAGCTGGAGGGGCTCGTCCACGAGCACCCGCTGCGCGAGCGCTTGCGCGGCCAGCTGATGCTCGCCCTCTATCGCGGCGGCCGCCAGGCCGACGCGCTCGACGCCTACCGGACCGGCCGCCGCCTGCTCGACGATGAGCTCGGCCTCGAGCCGGGCGAGGGGCTGCGCCGCCTCGAGCGGGCGATCCTCGAGCAGGACGGATCGCTTTCCGGGGCACCCCCGCCGGTACATCCGCGGCCGCAAGCGGCGCAGGAACCGCACGAGCCGACCGTCGTCCGGCCCGCGCGCCAGCAGCGCAAGACCGTCACGCTCGTCTTCTGCGACCTGGCCGAATCGACCGCGCTTGGCGACTCCACCGACCCGGAGGTGCTCGAGGGCCGGCTGCGCCGGTACTTCGAGCAGATGCAGACGATCGTCGAGCGGCACGGAGGCACGGTCGAGAAGTTCATCGGCGATGCGGTGATGGCGGTCTTCGGGGTGCCGGTCGCGCACGAGGACGACGCGTTGCGCGCGCTGCGGGCGGCGGCGGAGATGCGCGACGCGATGCCGCAACTTCAGCTCAAGGCACGCATCGGCGTGAACACCGGCGAGATCCTGACGAGCAAGCGCGGCACGCTCGTCACCGGCGACGCCGTGAACGTCGCCGCGCGGCTGGAGCAGGCGGCTGCGCCGGGGGAGGTGCTCGTCGGCGCGTCGACGCGGGCGCTGGTCGGCAGCGCGGCCGAGGCGGAGGAGGTCGAGCCGCTCGATCTGAGAGGCAAGTCTGAGCGGGTGCCGGCGTTCCGCCTGGTGGCCGTCGGCGAGGCGCCCGACCGCGTGCACGACCGGCCCTTTGTCGGACGCCGCCGCGAGGTCGACCTCCTCCGTGACGCGTGGGCGCGGGCGACCGGGCAAGGCGCGTGCGAGCTCGTCACGGTGGTTGGCGAGGCCGGCGTCGGCAAGTCGCGCCTGGTCGCCGAGGCGCTCGCCGGGATCGACGCCCGGGTCACGCGCGCACGCTGCCTTCCGTACGGAGACGGCATCACCTACTGGCCCGTCGTCGAAGTGATCAAGCAGCTCGCTGCGCTGCCCTCGGACGAGGATGCAGCGGCCGCGCTGCGCTCGCTCCTCGGCGAGATCGACCGCCCGACGGGCGCGGACGAGATCGCGTGGGCGTTCCGAAAGCTGCTGGAGGAACAGGCGCCGCTTGTCGTCTGCTTCGACGACCTGCAGTGGGGTGAGGAGACGTTCCTCGAGCTCGTCGAGTCGACGGGCCTGCTGTCGGCCGGCGCGCCGGTGCTCCTGCTGTGCATGGCCCGGCCGGAGCTGCTCGAGCGCCGCCCGTCGTGGCCCGGATCGCTCCGTCTGGAGCCGCTTCCGCCCGACGCGGCGGAGGCGCTGATCGGGCAGTCGCTGCCGGAGGAGGTGCGGACGCGCATCGCCGACAGGGCAGGCGGGAACCCGCTCTTCATCACGGAGATGCTGGCGCTCGCGACGGCCGGCGGCGAGCTCGAGGTGCCGCCGACGCTGCGCGCGCTGCTCACGGCCCGGCTCGACCAGCTCGAGCCGCAGGAGCGGGCGGTGCTCGAGCGGGGCGCGGTCGAGGGCGAGGTCTTCCACCGCGGCGCCGTGCAGGCGCTCGCCCCGGACGAGACGGAGGTGCTGCCGAGACTCTCCGCGCTCGTCCGGCACGAGCTGATCCGGCCTGACCGGCCGCAGTTCCCGGGCGAGGACGGCTTCCGCTTCCGCCACCTGCTCATCCGCGACGCCGCCTACGACGCCCTTCCGAAGACGGTCCGAGCAGACCTCCACGGGCGCTTCGCCGGCTGGCTCGAGAGCAAGACGACCCTCGTCGAGCAGGACGAGCTCACCGGCTACCACCTCGAGCAAGCCGTCCGTTACCAGGCGGAGCTGGGCGAGCCAGACCATGCGCTCACGCTGCGAGCCGGCGACCGGCTGCTCGCAGCTGGCCGGCGGGCCCTCGACCGCGACGACGCGCGCGCTGCGGCGGCGCTGCTCGAGCGCGCGCTCACGCTGACGCGGCCGCTCCGGCCCGAGGTACATGCCGAGCTCGACCTCGCCCGGGCGCTCATGCAGGAGCCGGCGCGAGCTGCCGCGATCTGCGACGAGGCGGCGGTGCAGGCCGCAGATGCCGGCGACGAGACCGGCGAAGCCCTGGCGAGGGCGATGGCCCTGTTCTACGGCATCATGCTCGCTCCCGGCTCGCTCGACGAGCTGGAGAGGCTGCTCCTCGAGGTGCGGCCCCGGCTTGAGGCGATGGACGATCACGCCGGGCTGGCGCAGGTGTGGTGGGCGCTCGGGTTCGGGGTGGCGAACGGGCGTGGCCGTCCAGATGACTGGGCCGCAGCATCCCAGCGGGCGTATCGCCACAGCCGCCTGTCCGGCCGAGCGGCGACGCCGCCGCCGGATCTCGGAGCCGCCCTGTGCGTCGGATCCCGGCCCGCCGACGAGGCACTCGAGATCCTCGAGCGCCAGCTCGCAGAGACGCCGTCGGCCTGGCTCCAACTCAACCGCGGCTGGCTGCTCGCGATGCTCGGTCGCGGCGAGGAGGCGGCGCTCGCCGGGGAGGCGTACGAGAGGCTCCGTGAGCAGGACGATGCCCAGTGGGGGAGTGGATGCTCGCCGAGATCTCCGCCCTCGCGGGCGATTACGAGGACGCGACCAACCGTCTGCGCGGGCTGTGCGAGTGGATCGAGTCGATGCAGCAGTTCACGTTTCTGCCCTACTACCTCGCCCGACTTGGGCGTTTGCTCTGCCTGCTGGGGAGCTTCGACGAAGCAGAGCGGTTCCTGGAACGCGCAGGGGCCCTTGAAGCCGAAAGCACGACGGCATCAGACCGCCTCTGGGGCGGCTCGCTGGCGCGCGTCCACGCGCACCGTGGCGAGCTGGCCGAAGCCGAGCGGCTAGCACGCGAGGCGGTGGCGGGGAGCGAGCAAACTCAGTGGCTCAACGAACAGTGCCTCACCCTGTGGGACCTGGCTGAGGTTCTGGCGGCGGCGGATCGCCCCGACGAGGCGGCCGCGGCGTTCGAGCAGGCACTCGAACGCTGCGAACGCAAGAAGAACCTCGCACTGGCCGCCCAGGTGCGCGAGCGGAGGGACAGCCTCCTAGGCTGATCGCATGCGCCGGGCGCTCCTCATGCTGGTGGCCGTGCTGGCGACGGTGTCGCTCGCCGCCGGCGAGGGCGCGCCCGCCACGTCCCAGCTCCGGGTCGGCTATGTCGTCGGCGCCGGCTACACGCCCGATCGCACCAATCTCTTCGGGCTCCCGTACGACGGCTTCATCCGCGCCGTCGAGGCGCTCGGCGTCCAGGGCCGGGTGCTCCAGGCGGCTCCGAACCAGGACGCGACCGGCCCCCTCAGCCTCCTGGCCCGGCAGCGGTACGACCTCGTCATCGTCGGTCTGCCGGCGACCGACGCGACGGTGGCCGTGGCGCGCCGGTTCCCCGGGACGAAGTTCCTCGTGCCCGACGCGTCACGGCGAGACCTCACGCGCCCGCCGAAGAACATCCAGGGCACCGTGTTCCGGACCGAGCAGGCGGGCTACCTCGCGGGCTACCTGGCCGCCCTGATGGAGAAACGGCGGCCCGGCCGCGACGTGATCGGCGCGGTCGGCGGCTACCGGTTTCCCGGAGTCGACCGCTGGATCGTCGGCTACCGCGCGGGCGCGAAGCGCGCGGACCCGGGCATCGTCGTGATCAACACCTATTCGAACAACTTCTCGAACCCGACCAAGTGCCACGCCGTCGCCCTCGACCAGATCGCCAAGGGCGCGGGGGTTCTCTTCAACGTGGCCGGCGGCTGCGGGCTCGGCACGCTCGACGCCGCCAGGGAGAAGGGCGTCTGGGGAGTCGGCGTCGACGTCGACCAGTCGTTCCTGGGGCGCCACATCCTGACAAGTGCCCTCAGCCGGCCCGACGTGGCGATCCGCGACGCGATGGATCGGCTCGCGCGCGGCACCTTCACGACGGGCGGCGACACCGTCTTCGATCTGGGTAACCGCGGCGTCGGGCTGGGAAAGATCAGCCCCGAGGTGCCGGCCCCGCTCCTCCGGAAGCTGGACGCCGTCCGGCGACAGATCATCGCCGGCAGGATCAGGGTCCCGCGGGTCACCTGAACGGCTGTTCCTGGACGCCGACCCAGACGGTGCCGTCCGCAGCGGCTACCGAGATCGGGTGGTACGCAACCGTGGTGACGAGGTCCGGCACCGGAGCCTTCTCGTCGATGCGCCAGACCCGGCCCTGCGCGTGGTCGACCGCCCAGATCACACCGTCCCCGGCGGCGATGGCGGTCAGGAACGACTTCGGCAGCGACACCGACGCCGTCAGCGTGGCTGTGGCCGGGTCGAACTCGGCGACCTGCGGCGTGTCGGTGTAGAGGATCAGCCACAGGGCTTCCGCGGTGACGACGGGCGAGAATGCCGCGCCGGGAACCGGTGCGGTTGTGAGCTTCCCCGAGCCCTCGTCGACGCGGACGATCCGCTCGTCCTCGAGGCTCACCCAGACATTGCCTCCGCCGGCTCCGAGGTCGACCGGGTTCCCCGGGAGTGACACCCGCCGGCGAAGCCGGTTCGTCGCCGGGTCGATCTCGAGCAGCTGCCGCCCGCGCGTCACCCAGATGCCCTTGGTGCCGGCTGCGACGAAGAAGATGGGCTTCGGCCTGAGCGGATCCGCGTTGCCGAACTGCAGCTCCGCCTGGATCGCACCCTGCGCCGGATCGATGCGGAACAGGGTTTCGTCATTGCCGCCGGCCACCCACACCGAGCCGAAGCCGGTGGCCAGCGCGTTCACATCCGCGCCGAGACCGATCCTCTTCACGATCCGGTGCTGCTTCGGATCGATGCGCGAGACGATCCCGTCGTCCGCGTTCGCGACCCACACGCCCTCGGCGCCCGCGGTGACCGCGACAGGGCGCCCCCCGATCGGCACGTCGCCGACCGGCTTGCCGGTGCCCGCGTCGATCGCGACGACGGAGTTCGGGAGCACGGCGATGTCGCCCGAGCCCGAGCCGCCCGTGACGGCGAGGACGATTGCGACCAGCGCGGCCACGACGAGGAGCCCGCCGGCCACGGCGACGACCCGTGAGCGGCGGAAGAGCCGAACGCGCCGCTCCTCGGTCTCGAGCGCCGCACCGGCGGCCTCTGCGAGCTCTTGCTCGCGGCCACCGATGGTCATCACGCGCGCGGCACCGCCCGGGTCGAGCGGTGGGAAGGTGTCCGGGAGGCCAGGAGCCGTCAGCTGGAAGACGTGCTCGGGGCGCTCGAGGTCTCGAAGCCGGTACTCGCCGAGATCCTCGTACGCAACGTCCTCGAGGGCGCCGCCGACGAGGTCCCTCGTCGCTGAGGAGATCAGCGTCTGGCCGCCGTGAGCAGCACCGGAGATCCGCGCGGCTCGGACGACATCGAGGCCGTGGTAGCCGGTCTCGCCGGTGTGGATGCCGATCCTGACTCGCACGTCCGCCTGTCCGACGGCTCGCTGGAGGTCAACCGCGCCGCGAACGGCGTCCCGTGCCCGGCGGAAGGCGAAGAAGAACGCGTCTCCCTCGGTGTCGATCGCCTCACCGCCGTTCCGCTCGAGCGTGTCGCGCACGAGCCTGTCGTGCTGCGCGACCGCCTCCTCGTTCAGCCGCGGCCCGCCCTCGATGTCCGTGAACAGGAACGTCGCCGTGCCGGCCGGCGCCCACGCCGCGGGCTGCCTCGCGGTCGGCGGCGACAGCGACTCGTCCTGCTCGAGGATCGCGCGCTCGAGGCGGCGCAGGTCCTCGCCCGGCTCGAGGCCGAGCTCCTCGTCGAGCAGCCGGCGGCCGGACTGGTAGACGGCGAGCGCGTCGGCCTGGCGCCCGCAGCGGTAGAGGGCGAGCATCAGCTGGCCGCGCAATCGCTCGCGGTGCGGATGGCCGCGCACGAGGCCCTCCAGCTCCGGCACGAGCTGGGCGTGCCGGCCGACCTCGAGGTCGGCGTCGATGCGCTGCTCGAGCGCGGCGAGGCGCTGCTCCTCGAGCCGCGCGCGCTCCGCGCGTGCGAAGGGCGCGTCGAGCTCCGCGAGCGGTGGGCCGCGCCAGAGCGCGAGCGCCTCCCGGAGCACCTCTGCCGCCTCGGCGGGCGGCTCGTCCCGTGCCCGTGCGACCGCGGTCTCGAAGCGATCGAGATCAAGCTCGCCCTCGCCGACGCGCACCAGGTAGCCGGGCGACTGCGTGACGATCGCGTCGCGGCCGAGCGCCTTGCGGAGCTGCGAGACGTGCACCTGGATCGCGGTCGCCGCCGTCTCGGGCGGCTCCTCGCCCCAGAGCTCGTCGATCAGGCGCTCGCGCGGGACGACCTCGTTCGCGTGCAGGAGCAGGAGGGCGAGGAGGCCGCGCTGCTTCGCGCCTGCGACCTTGAGGCTGCGGCCGTCGTCGGAGACCTCGAGCGGTCCGAGGATCCGGAACTCCATGCGCTCTTTTAGCCCCTTGGGTTCCGGTGTGCAAAGACGCGGAGCCGGCGGTGGCCGCCGGCTCCGCGCGGTTCAGCTCGTCTTGTAGGCGCCCCGCATTGACGAGGTGGGGCCCGAGGCCGCTTTAGGGCCGGGCGCGCTGAACCGAATTTGCGGTTAACTGCCGCCGTGGATCCGGAACGGGCACGGCAACGGCTGGAGGAAGAGCGCACACGCATCGAGGCCGCGCTGCGCCGGCTCGGCTATCTCGAGGGCGACGACGAGATCGCCGACGAGAACGACCCGGCAGACCATGCCACCGACCTGGCGGAGGACGAGCTCGAGGAAGGGCTCGCCGAAGATCTCCAGGAGCAGCTCGCGGCCATAGGACGCGCGGAGGAGCGCCTCGCGGCAGGCACCTACGGCCGGTCGATCGTCAGCGGGGAGCCGATCCCCGACGGACGGCTCGAGGCCGTGCCGTGGGCCGAGCGCACCGTGGACGAAGAGCAGCGCCCGCTGTAGCGGTCAAGCTGCTGCCGCCGTCGGCGCTCGAGCACGCGCGCCGCCCGGCATGTGGCAATGCGCGCGATTCGTGCGGGAAATTCGCGAAGGCGCCGGGGGGACGCCGGCCGCAGAATCGGCGCGATGACCCTTCGCGCTGCCGCGACGTTCACGGTGGTCGACTCCGGCGGGCGCACCGTCGGCACGGTCGCCGCGCCGATGTACGGGTCGTCCCCCGAGATCCCCGACGCGGCCGACGTCCGTGCGGGACTGCGCGGGCGAAAGCACTTCATCGTCCCGAACGCGGCCGTGCGCTCGGTCGACCCGGCTGCCCGCGTCGTCCGTCTCCGCGTTCCGCGGCGGAAGCTGGTGCGCTTCCTCTAGCTGCCGAGCTCGGCGCGGCGCTGCTGCAGCCGCCCGAGCTTGCTCTCGAGCTCCGCGGCGAAGTCCGCGACGGCCGCCTGGCGCTTGTGCACCAGCTCGAGCTGCTGCTCGACGATCGGGATCGCGGCCTCGATGATGCGCAGCCGCTCGCGGTCGCTCGTCGTCTCGGCGTACTCGCTGCGCAGCTCGGCCCGTGCCTCCTCGGCCTCGGTGAGCGCGACCAGCTCCTCGAGCGTGAGCCCGAGCAGGTCGCGCAGGCGGATGAGCTCCTGGAGCCGTGCAATGTCGCCCTCGGTGTAGACGCGGTGCTTGCCTTTCGCCCGCTCGGAGCTCGCCCCGAGCAGGCCGAGCTCTTCGTAGTAGCGGATCGTCCGCGTGGTGATGCCGACGCGCTCGGCGACCTCTCCGATGCGGTACGGGCGCTCGACGGCCTTGGTGCTGCTCATGTGATCCTGGAGCTCGTCCCGATGAACACGCACGACAGGATGACGGCCCCGATGACCGTCATGCGTGAACTCGCGATGACGAGCGCGTAGCTTTTTTCACGTTGACGTTAGGTTAGCGGCGATCGGTCACCGCGGACATGGCCCCCGCCGAGCTGTCCAGGCGGCGGCGCCGGTAGCGTGGGCGGATGCCGGGTATCGAGCTCCGCGGGGTCGAGCACGACGACCTCGAGATCCTCTACGAGCATCAGCTCGACCCGGAGGCGGCCACGATGGCCGGCTTTCCCTCGCGCGACCACGACGCCTTCATGAGCCACTGGGCCGGAATCATGGCCGACCCGAACTTGCTCGCCTTCGCGATCGTCGCCGACGGCGAGCTCGCGGGCAGCCTCGCCGTCTTCCCCGACGTCGGCAAGCGCGCGGTCGGGTACTGGATCGGCCGCGAGTTCTGGGGGCGGGGTATCGCGACCCAGGCGCTCCGGCTCTTCCTGGCCGGCTTCGCCGAGCGCCCGCTGCACGCGTGGGTGATCGCGACGAACGTCGCATCGATCCGGGTGCTGGAGAAGTGCGGCTTCCGGCCCGCCGACGACGCGGCCGTCGAGCCGGGCGAGCTGCTCTTCCGTCTCGACATCTAGGTTTGCGCGGGTGAGCACCCCGGCATCCGACCGCGTCCGCGTGCGGCGCGAGCCCGATCGCGGCCGCTACGGCCGCGCCGACGTCGACGCCGTGCTCGACGCCGGCCTCGTCGCGCACGTCGCGTTCGTGCACGAGGGCCAGCCGATCTGCATCCCGACGCTCTATGCCCGCGTCGGCGACGAGGTGCTCGTCCACGGCTCGAGCGCAAGCCGGACGCTGCGGACGCTCTCCGCCGGCGCGCCCGCCTGCGTGACCGTCACGGTCGTCGACGGGCTGGTGCTCGCACGTTCGGTCTTCGAGCATTCGGTCAACTACCGCTCGGCCGTCCTGCTCGGCTCCTTCACGCGCGTGGAGACAGAGGAGGGCAGGCTCGCCGCCTACCGGGCCTTCACCGAGAAGCTGCTCCCGGGGCGCTGGGACGAGGTCAGAGAGCCCGCGCCGCTCGAGCTGCGCGCCACCGAGATCCTCTCGCTGCCCATCGGGGAAGCGTCCGCGAAGGTGCGCACCGGGCCGCCGTCGGATGACGACTCCGAGGATGCCGCGCTGGACGTCTGGGCCGGTGTCGTCCCCGCCGTCACCGGCTGGGGTGAGCCCGTGCCGTCGCCCGGGCTGCGCGCGGGCATACTCGTTCCCGCGAGCGTGCGCGACCTCCTCGACAGCGGACGCCGATCGGCGTAGGGTCGAGCCGCGGGGTCCGTAGAAGAGGAGGTTCGATGTACGCAACGATCCGGACCTACGCCGGCGCGTCCGAGCTGGCCGACGAGCTGGCTGCGCGTGCCGGTGACGTCGAGGAGCTGATCTCGACGATCCCTGGCTTCCAGGCGTACTACCTCGTCCGCACGGACGGTGGCTGCGCCACGATCTCCGTGTTCGACAGCGCGAGCGGCGCCGAAGAGTCGACCCGCCGCGCGGCCGAGTACCTGCGCGAGCATGCCGGCGAGTTCACCTCGTCGTCGCCGACCATCTGGGCCGGCGACGTGCTCGTGAACTTCGGCGCGCCCGCGCGCGTCTGACACTCCGGCGAGACTCCGGCGAGAGGAGGCCGGCTCGCCGGCCTCCTCACACCGGTAGAACATGAGCCGTGGAGACGCGGCTCCAGGCGCTCGTCGACGCCGGCATCGCCCTGACGTCGGAGCTCTCGCTCGACGCCGTCCTGCAGAAACTCGCCGAGACCGCCGCCGAGCTGACGGGCGCACGCTACGCGGCGCTGGGCGTCATCGATCGCGACCGGCACAGCCTCGAGCGCTTCCTGACCACCGGCATCGATCCCGAGACCCAGGCGGCGATCGGCGAGCTGCCGAAGGGCCGCGGGCTCCTCGGCGCTCTGATCGACGACGCGCAGGCGCTCCGCCTCCACGACATCGCCGAGGACCCCCGCTCGGTCGGCTTTCCGCCGAACCACCCCGCGATGAAGTCGTTTCTCGGCGTCCCCGTGATCCTGCGCGGCTACGCCTACGGGAACCTCTACCTGTCGGAGAAAGCGGATGGCGAGGACTTCACACAGGGCGACCAGGACGTCGTCACGCTGCTCGCCTCGCAGGCCGCGGTCGCGATCGAGAATGCCCGCCTGTACGAGTCCGCCACGCGCTGGCTGCGCCAGCTCGAATCGCTGATCGAGGTCGGCAACGCGCTGTCGTTGGAGCTCGATCTCGACCGCCTGCTCGATCTCGTCGCGCGGCGCCTGCGCGAGCTCGTCGGCGCCAGGCTCGTCCTCATCGCGCTCCCGAAGCCGGACGGCACGCTGCGCGTCGAGGCCGCCGAAGGCGAGGGGGCCGAGGAGATCCTGGGCGTGCGGCTCGACGCGCGCACGTCGAAACTGGGACGCGTGCTCGATCGCCGCCGCAGCGAACGCGTGGACTCGATGATCGATGATGTGGAGGTCGACCAGGACACCGCGCGGCGGATGAACGCCACGACGGGCCTCTATGTGCCGCTGATCGCGCGCGGTCGTGCCATCGGCGTCGTCGCCGTGCACGACAAGATGGGCCATGACGCACGATTCAGCGAGGAGGACCTGCGCCTGGTCGAGACGTTCGGGAACCGCGCGGCCACGGCGGTCGACATGTCCGAGCGCGTCGAGCGCGATGCGCTGAGGCGCGCGATGGACGCGCAGGAGCTCGAGCGCCGCCGGCTTGCGCGCGAGCTCCACGACGAGACCGGCCAGGCGCTCACCTCGCTCCTGCTCGGGCTACGCGCAGTCGAGGAGGCGGACGACGACGAGCGTCGCGAACGGTTGGCCGCGGTGCGCGAGCTCGCGGTGGCGACGCTCCAGGACGTCCGGCGGCTTGCCGTCGAGCTGCGGCCGAAGGCGCTCGACGACTTCGGGCTCGTACCGGCGCTCGAGCGCCTCGTTGCGACGTACACCGAGCAGACGGGCATCCGGGTCGACCTCGAGCAGACGCTCGGAGGGAGAAGGTTGCCGCCCGAAACCGAGACCACGCTCTACCGGATCACGCAGGAAGCGCTCACCAACGTGGTGAAACATGCACATGCAACCCGCGTGAGCATCGTGCTCACACGCAAAGATGCGTCCGTGACCGCCGTGATCGAAGACGACGGCCGGGGCTTCGACCCCGGCAACACCCGCGAGGGCGGCTACGGCCTGCTCGGAATGCGCGAGCGCGTGGAGCTGATCGGCGGGCGCCTCGACGTCGAGGCGAACGGCGCCGGCACGGCGGTCGTGGCGGAGGTTCCGGTCATCCGATGACCAAGGTGCTGATCGTCGACGACCACGCCGTCGTCCGCAGCGGGCTGCGGCGGCTGCTCGAGGAGGAGGGCTTCGAGGTCGTCGCGGAGGCCGGCGACATGCGCAACGCGGTCTTCGAGGCTCGCGTGCACAAGCCGGACGTGATCCTCATGGACGTCGTCATGCCCGGGGCGAGCGGCATCGAGGCGACGCCGGCCGTGCTGAAGGAGGCCCCGGACGCGAAGGTGCTCGTCCTCTCGATGCAGGACGACCCGCACTACGTCCGCGAGGCCTTCGACGCCGGCGCCTCGGGCTACGTGCTCAAGGAGGCGGCCGACACCGAGCTCGTGCAGGCGATCCGCGAGGTGGCCGGCGGCGGCCGCTACGTCCACCCGGCGCTCGGCGCGCGGATGATCACCGCCGCGGCCGAGGAGCGCCGGCGCGCCGAGGAGGACCCGCTCTCCGACCGCGAGCGCGAAGTGCTCCGGCTCCTCGCCCTGGGCCACACCAACCAGGAGATCGCGAAGATGCTCTACATCTCGGTGCGCACGGCCGAGACGCACCGTGCGCACATCATGCAGAAGCTCCGCCTCACCACCCGCGCCGAGCTCGTGCGCTACGCCCTCGACCAGGGCCTGCTCGAACCGCACGAGACATAGCGCCTCAGTGGCTCATCGTTCCGGGCGGGTTGCCGACCTTGAGCAGCCCGACCTGGCCGAGGTCGACGCTCGCGAAGGAGTGGCTCACAAACGGGTAGAGCCCCTCGTCCGGGATCGTCACGTCGAAGATGCCGCCGCCGCCCGCCGGCACGGTGACCGTCTGCACGCCGTGCTGCGGCGGGTCGGTCACGTCGGCGTTCACCCAGGCGCGGTCGAACATCGTCCCGACGACGTGGAAGTCGGTGTCGAGGCTTGGCCCGGCATCGACGACGTAGAAGCGCGTCACGTCGCCGGGGTCGGCGGTGAGCGGGTGCTTGACGTACTGGCCCGCGTAGCCGTTGAACGTCATCCAGTCCGGCATCATCGCGTGGGCCTTGTCCATCGACGAACACGGCCGGCTCGCTCGTGCCGGCGGCCGTTCAGGTACCACTCGCTCGCGACGATGACGTACTCGTTGTCGGCCTGCGGCAGCGGGGTCGAGGGGTCGACCACGATCGCGCCGTACATGCCGTTCGCGATGTGCACCAGGACCGGCTTGGTGCCGCAGTGGTACATGAACACGCCGGGGTCGCTCGCCTTGAAGCTGAACGTGAACGACGTGCCGGGATCGACGTCGCGGAAGGCGACGTTCGGGGCGATGCGGGCAGCGTGGAAGTCGATCGAGTGCGGGATCGCGCCGCCGTTCGTCAGCGTCATGCGCACCGTCTGGCCCTCGCGCACGTGGACCACGGGGCCGGGCGCGCCGGCGTCGAAGCCCCACGCCGCGTACTTGATGCCGGGCGCGATGTCGATCGTGACGTCCTTCAGCGTCATGTGCACGTTCGCCACCGGGCCCGCCGGAGCGGGCGGGAGCGCGGCCGGGTAGGGCGTGTGCGCCATCGCGAGCTCGTCGGCGTTTGCCGGCGCCGTGCCCGCGTAGCTCACGAGCCCACTCTTCCCGGTGCCGGTCGAGCCGCCCATGTCCATCCCGGCCATGCCGCCGGACGTCCCGACCTTCGCCGCGGCCTGCCGCGCGTCGTCGCGCGCCGAGCCGGCCGCCTCCGTCATCACGACCGCCGTGATCGACAGCGCACCGACGGCAAACCCGAGCAGGATGATGATTGCCTTGGCCATGTGTCCTCCTTCGATTTCACAATGAACATTGGAAGAACGGACACAGCGCTCCATCCGCACGGGGGACGGATCCGCGGTACGTGAATTCACGGATTGCGCCAAGTGGGGTCGCGGCGCAAGGTTTGTTCCATATGGCATCAGAAATTCCAGCCCGCCATCGCGCCCTCGCCGATCCGAGCCGTGTGCGCGTGCTCGAGGCGCTCGTCGCCGCCCGCGAGCCGCTCGATGCGGCCGAGCTCGCCGGGCGGGTGGGCCTGCACGCCAACACGGTGCGCTTCCATCTCGGCGTCCTCGCCGAGGCGGGTCTCGTCTCCAACGCGCTCGAGGCGCGCAGCGAGCCCGGCCGGCCGCGAGTGCTGTACACGCCGACGGCGGAGGGCGCCGGCGGCGACGGGGAGGACTACCGCTTCCTCGCGCGCATGCTCGCCTCGGCCCTCGACGGCGTTCCCGATCACGACGCGGTCGCGGAGCGCGCCGGGCACGGCTGGGGCCGCTTTCTGGTCGACCGCCGTGCGCCCGACGACCACGTCGACGCCGACGTGGCGACAGCCGAGATCGTTCGCCTGCTGGACGAGCAGGGCTTCGCACCCGAGGCGGACGGAGCGAGCGTCCGCATGTGCCGTTGCCCGTTCAAGGACCTGGCCGAGAGCCACGGCGCGGTCATCTGCTCGCTGCACCTGGGCATGCTCCGCGGCGCCCTCGAGGAGCTGCGCGCGCCGGTTCGCGTCGATGCGCTGCATCCGTTCGCCGAGCCGGGCGTCTGCGTCGTCGAGCTCGAGTACGGATAAACACGCAACGGCGCCCCGCGGCCGCACGGAAGCCGCGCTGCTGCGCCGGGCAGACGATGCAGGCGATGGACAAGACCGCCGTCATCGATGCCGCCGGGCTCGACGCGCTGATCAAGGCGCTCCGCGCACGCGGCTACCGCGTCGTCGGCCCGACCGTTCGTGACGGGGCCATCGTCCACGCCGAGCTCAGCTCGGCCGGCGACCTGCCGGTGGGCTGGCACGACAGCGCCGAGCCCGGTCGTTACCGGCTCGAGCAGCGCGGCGACGAGGCCCGCTTCGGTTACGCCGTCGGGCCCCATTCCTGGAAGCAGTTCCTGTTCCCGCCGCGGCTGCGCCTCTGGCGCGCCCGGCGAAACGGGGACGTAACGGTCGAGGCGGAGCCGCCGCCCGAGCAGCCGTTCGCGTTCATCGGCGTCCGCCCGTGCGACCTGGCCGCGATCGCGATGCAGGACCGCGTGCTCATGGGCGGCACGTACGTCGACCCCGACTACGCCTCGCGTCGCGACCGCGCGTTCATCGTCGCGGTCGACTGCGGCGAGCCGGCCTCCACGTGCTTCTGCACGTCGATGGGCACCGGCCCGGGCGCGACCTCGGGCTTCGACCTCGCGCTGACGGAGCTGGGCGACCGGTACGTCGTCCGCGTCGGCACGGAACGCGGCGCCGAAGCTCCTCGCCGAGCTGCCGCAGCGCCCGGCCGTGGCCGCCGACACCGACGCGGCCGCCGCGGTCGTTGCGGACGCAGCGGCGCGCATCACGCGCACCGTCGACGCCGGCGCTGTCCGCGAGCGGCTCCTCGCCAACCTCGAGCACCCGCGCTGGGACGAGGTCGCGCAGCGCTGCCTCTCGTGCGCCAACTGCACGCTCGTCTGCCCGACCTGCTTCTGCACGGCCGTCGAGGACACGACCGACCTGACCGGCGCCGAGGCCGAGCGCACCCGGGTCTGGGACACGTGCTTCTCGGTCGAGCACGCCTACGTCGCCGGCGGCAGCGTCCGGCCCTCGGGCCGCTCGCGCTACCGGCAGTGGCTGACCCACAAGTTTGCGACCTGGCATGACCAGTTCGGCACGAGCGGCTGCACAGGCTGCGGCCGCTGCATCACGTGGTGCCCAGTCGGCATCGACGTCACCGAGGAGGTCGCCGCCATCGGAAAGGAGTCCCCATGAAGACGCTCGACACGATCGTCCTCGAGGCGCCCATCTTCGCCGGGATCGACCCCGCCTTCGCCGGCCTGCTCGCGGGCTGCGCGACGACCGCCGGCGCCGGCCGAGGAGAGACCATCGTCCGCCAGGGTGACCGCGCGGACATGTTCTGGATCATCCGCCACGGCCGCATCGGGCTCGAGCTGTACAGCCCGAACCGCGGCGGCCTCGCCATCGAGACGCTCGAGCCGCGGCGACGTGCTCGGCTGGTCGTGGCTGTTCCCGCCCTACCAGTGGCACTACGACGCGCGCGCCCTCGAGGACGTGCGCGCCGTCGAGGTCGACGGCGCCTGCCTGCGCGGCAAGTGCGACGCCGACCCGGCGTTCGGCTACGAGCTGATGCGCCGGTTCTCGGAGGTCATGCTCGACCGCCTCGACGCGACGCGGCTGCGCCTCCTCGACGTGTACGGCGTGAGCACGGCGTGACCGCGCCGATGGCGCCACTGCAGTACCGGGTCGCCGGCTGGGAGCGCGACACCCACGACACCTGCACGCTCGAGCTGGACCCGCTCGGGCCGGCGATCGAGCCCGAGCCCGGCCAGTTCGCGATGCTCTACGCCTGGGGCGCCGGCGAGGTCCCGATCTCGCTCAGCGCCCGCCAGGGCACCCGGCTCACCCACACGATTCGCGACGTCGGCGCGGTCACGCACGCGCTGTGCGGGCTGCGGCCCGGCGGCTGGATTGGCGTCCGCGGGCCGTTCGGCAACACGTGGCCGCTCGTCGACGGCGCCGACCACGTCGTCGTCGCCGGCGGGCTCGGCCTGGCGCCGCTCCGTCCGGCGATCCGCGCGCTCGCGCGCGACCCGGGGCGCTACGGGCGCGTCTCCGTCCTCTACGGTGCGCGCACGCCCGACGACCTGCTCTACCTCGACGAGATCGAGGAGTGGCGCGCGGCCGGCCTCGACGTCCGCCTGACCGTGGACTCTGCGGCGGCCGGCTGGGACGGCACCGTCGGCGTCGTCCCGCAGCTGATCGACCGCGCAGAGTTCGACGGCGGCTCCGCGATCGCGCTCGTCTGCGGCCCGGAGATCATGATGCGCTTCACCGCGCCGGCGCTCGCCAGGCGCGGGATCAGCGGGACGCGCACGTACGTGTCGATGGAGCGCGCGATGAAGTGCGGCATCGGCCACTGCGGCCACTGCCAGCTGGGCCCGACGCTGATCTGCCGCGACGGCCCTGTCTACACGTGGGCCGAGCTCTCGCACTGGCTGATGGTGAGGGAGCTGTGAATCCGACGCTCGCCGTCTGGAAGTTCGCCTCGTGCGACGGCTGCCAGCTCAGCCTGCTCGACTGCGAGGACGAGCTGCTTGCGGTCGCGGACCGCGTGGACATCGTGTACTTCCTCGAGGCGTCGAGCGCCACCGTCGAAGGCCCCTACGACATCTCGATCGTCGAGGGCTCGATCACGACCGAGCACGACGCACGGCGGATCCAGGAGATCCGCGAGGCGTCGGGCCTGCTGATCGCCATCGGCGCCTGCGCCACCTCGGGCGGCATCCAGGCGCTGCGGAACTACGCCGACATCGACGGGTTCGTGACGGCCGTCTACGCGTCGCCCGGGTACATCTCGACGCTCGCGACCTCGACGCCCATCGCGGAGCACGTCCAGGTCGACCTCGAGCTGCAGGGCTGCCCGATCAACAAGCGCCAGCTCCTCGAGGCGATCTCCGCGCTGCTCGCCGGCCGCAAGCCGAACCTGCCCGCCACGGCCGTCTGCGTCGAGTGCAAGCGGGCCGGCATCCCGTGCCTCATGGTCGCGCGCGGCGTGCCGTGCCTCGGCCCGGTCACGCACGCGGGCTGCGGCGCGCTCTGCCCGGCGTACGCGCGCGGCTGCTTCGGCTGCTACGGGCCAATGGAGACGCCGAACCTCGCGTCGCTGCGGACGCGCTGGGACGACCAGGCGTACGACCGCGCACTCGCGACGTTCAACGTGAGAAGGTTCCGGCAGTGAGCCGGAGGACGATCCGGACCGACTACCTGGCCCGCGTCGAGGGCGAGGGGGCGATGTCGGTCAGGCTCCGCGGCGGCGACGTCGAGCACGTCGAGCTGCGGATCTACGAGCCGCCGCGCTTTTTCGAGGCGCTGCTGCGCGGCCGCTCGTTCACCGAGGCCTCCGACATCACCGCCCGCATCTGCGGCATCTGCCCGGTCGCGTACCAGACCAGCGCCGTCAACGCGATGGAGGACCTCTGCGGCGTGACCATTCCCGGCCAGATCCGCGCGCTCCGCCGCCTCCTCTACTGCGGCGAGTGGATCGAGAGCCACGCGCTGCACGTCTACATGCTCCACGCGCCCGACTTCCTCGGCTTCGACGGGGTGGTGCAGATGGCGCGCGAGCACCCGGCGATCGTCGAGCGCGGGCTCGCCCTGAAGAAGACCGGTAACGACGTGCTCGCGCTGCTCGGCGGCCGCGAGATCCACCCGATCAACGTCCGCGTCGGCGGCTTCTACCGCACGCCCGACGTGGCCGAGCTGCGCACGCTCGTCGAGCCGCTCGAGCGAGCCCGCGAGGCGTCGCTCGAGACGGTGCGCTGGGTGGCCGGATTCGATTTCCCCGAGCGCGCCGTCGAGTGCGAGCTCGTGGCGCTCGCCGCCGACGAGTACCCGATCGAGAACGGCCGCGTCGTCTCCGACCGCGGGCTCGACATCGCGCCTTCGCAGTACGACGAGTTCTTCGTCGAGGAGCACGTCGAACGCTCGAACGCGCTGCACTCGCGGCGCGACGACGGATCCGTCTACCTGTGCGGCCCGCTCGCCCGCTACTCGTTGCACTCCGGGCAGCTCTCGCCGCTCGCGCGTGAGGCTGCGGCCGAGGCGGGGCTCGGCCCCGTGTGCCGCGACGCCTTCCGGAGCATCGTCGTGCGGGCCGTCGAGCTCGTGTACGCGTGCGACGAGGCGCTGCGCATCATCGACGCGTACGAGCCGCCCGACCGCCCGTACGTCGACTTCGAGCCGCGCGCCGGCACCGGCTACGGCGTCAGCGAGGCGCCCCGCGGCCTGCTCTACCACCGCTACCGGCTCGACGAGGCCGGGATCATCCTGGACGCGAAGATCGTGCCGCCGACGTCGCAGAACCAGCTCGCGATCGAGGATGACCTGCGCGGCGTCGTCCAACGCTATGCGGAGCTCGGGGACGACGACCTTCGGCGCGTGTGCGAGCAGGCGATCCGCAACTTCGACCCGTGCATCTCGTGCGCCACGCACTTCCTGACGCTCGACGTCGACCGCGGGTGAGCGTGCTCGTCATCGGCGTCGGCAACGTCTACGGGGGCGACGACGCAGCGGGCGTGCTCGCGGCCGAGCGCCTGCGCGACGAAGGGCTGGCCGTTCGCGTCTGCGAGTCCGAGCCGTCCCGGCTCGTCGACGCCTGGAGCGGAGCCGAGACGGTCTACATCGTCGACGCTGTCTCGTCCGGCGCCGAGCCGGGCACGATCCACCGCTTCGACGCGGCGGACGGACACCTCCCCGCACCGATCTTCGGCTCGTCGTCGACGCACGCCCTCGGCGTCGCCGACGCGGTCGAGCTCGCCCGCGTGCTCGGACGCCTGCCGTCCCGCACCGTCGTGTACGGGATCGAGGGCGCAACGTTCGACGCCGGCGCGGCGGTCACGCCGGCGGTTTCCCAGGCGGCTGCCCGGGTCGCCGAAGCCATTCTCGAGGAGGTTCGCGATGCATGAGCAGGCAATGATGCGCGACCTGGTCCGGCACATCGTCACCGTTGCCGAGTCCGAGGGAGCGAGCAGCGTCACGCACGTCGAGGTCGAGCTCGGGAAGCTCTCCCATTTCACGCCGGAGCATTTCCGGGAGCACTACGTGGACGCGACGCGCGGGACGATCGCGGAGGGCGCCGACGTGGAGGCGACGATCTCGGACGACCGTGGCGCCGACGTCGTCCTGCTCGGGATGGAGCTCGAAGTCCCCTGAAGCGCTAGCGGAACCAGCGCACCCGCACGCGCCGCGGCCGCGGCGGCTTCCAGCGGATCTGCCGCTTGAACATGCCTGCCGAGAGCATCAGCAGGAGGGCGAGGCTGGCCGCGAGTGTGGCGTGTGGCTCCATCGGTTGCAGTATCGGCTGTTCGTTCGCGGGACCGCAACGGTTTCCGGCCGCAAGGCCGCTCCGTAGTGACTACGGAACGACGAGCACCTTGCAGGGCGCGTGGCGCAGCACCTCGTCGCCGACCGAGCCGAGCACGAGCTTCTTGCCCGTGCCGAGCCCGCGGGTGCCCATGACGATCAGGTCGGCGTGCTCGCGTTCCGCCTCGTCGACGATCCGCTCGGCGGGGTCGCCCTTGCGCTCGACGACCGTGGCGCGGATGCCTGCGTCGGCCAGGAAGCGGCCGGCCTCGTCCAGCTCGCGCTCGCGCTCCTCCGACTCCTCGGGGACGAGCATCTGGGGTGCGCGGCCGAACTGCGGCAGCGGCTCGGCGACGCTCACGACGGAGATGGGCGCGCCGTTCGCGAGCCTGGCGGCCTCGGCGAGGGCGCGCTTCGCGCTCTCGGAGCCGTCGTACGCGACAAGGATCTTGGTCATGGTCTGCTCCCTTCCTTGGGTTACAGACGCAGCGTCGTCCGCGCGGGCAACCCGCACATCGGGGAGACGGCGCCGCCTCTATGCGGCCTCCTGGCAGTCGGGGTGCGGGCGCCCCGGTATGGGCTCGGACGACCACGCCCCCTGGAGCGGGCCGATGTCGACGACGGCCCGATGCCGGACGTCGACGAGCACGAGGAGCCGCGTCACCCGAAGCGCCCGGGCATGCGCCCAGCCCTCGGCGTACGGATGGACGCACGGATGCCCGGTCGGGCCGTCGGGCGGGATGACGACGTAGGGGAGGTCGGCGTCGACGTCGGCCGGCGGTCGTACCGCGAGCTCGAGGCTTGCGCCGAGGTGCCCGCCGTCGACGCTGTCCCACGTGCCGGTTCCGATCACGTCGAGGCGGCGGATCCCGAGCAGCCGGCGCACGATCGGGCCCGCGGACGCGATCCGCGTCGCCTCGCGCCTCATCGCCTGCGGCGGCGGCGGGGCGAGGCTCCGGAGGCCGGGCTGCATGGCCGGGCCGGAGCCCCCGGCGCACCCGGCGAGCGCCAGGCTGATGCCAAGAAAGGCAACACGACGCATCGGGACAGGATACGGAGTTTCCACCGGCCGTTCCGCGGCCGCGCGGATGCCCGGGCCGGCTGAGCACGCGAATGTCGGCTCATGGAGACCATGCTCGCGCTGCGCAAGCTCGATCCCCGGCCGGGGCTCGTCCTCGACGAGGTGCCGGTCCCCGTCCCGCGTGACGACGAGGTGCTCGTCCGCGTCGAGGCGACCAGCGTCTGCGGCACGGACCTGCACATCTATCGCTGGGACGAGTGGGCGCAGCACCGCGTGGTGCCGCCGCTGACGCTCGGCCACGAGTTCTGCGGCACGATCGTCGAGACCGGGAGCGCCGTCCGCCACGCGGCCGCCGGCGACTACGTCTCCGCCGAGAGCCACGTGACGTGCGGCGGCTGCTTCCACTGCCGCACCGGCCGCGCGCACATGTGCGAGCGGACGCGGATCCTCGGCGTCGACCGCGACGGCGGGTTCGCCGAGTACGTCGCCATCCCCGAGTCGGTCGTCTGGCAGAACGACCGTGCCAAGCTTCCGCCCGAGATCGCCACCCTCCAGGAGCCGTTCGGCAACGCCGTCTTCGCCGTCGAGCACGCCGACCTCGCCGGCAAGACCGTCGCGGTGCTCGGCTGCGGGCCGGTCGGGCTCTTCACCATCGCGCTCGCCCGCGCCTTCGGCGCCGGGCGCGTCTTCGCCTCCGATCTCGTCCCGTTCAGGCTCGGCCTGGCCGACCGTCTCGGCGCCATCGCGATCGACGCGGCCGCCGTCCCGGACGCGACGGCCTGGCTCGTCTCGCACAACGAGGGCGAGCACCTCGACGTGGTCTTCGAGATGTCGGGCGCCCCCGACGCCGTCCGGAACGCCTTCGCCATCGTCCGGAACGGCGGCCACGTCGTGCTGTTCGGTATCCCCGGGCGGCCGGTCGAGATCGACGTCGCCGAGGAGCTGATCTTCAAGAACATCCAGGTTTCCGCGGTCAACGGGCGCGAGATCTTCGCGACCTGGTACCGCACGCAGTGGCTGCTCGAGCACGGCGTCATCGACCTGCGCCCGCTGATCACGGCCCAGCTGCCGCTCACCGACTTCGAGAGTGCCTTCGCGCTGCTCGAGGCGGGCGAGGCGTGCAAGATCGTGCTCGTGCCGGAAGCAGCCGCAGCTCGTGCCCCCGCCGCCGAGGCGGTCGCTGCGGCATGAACGAAGAGCTGCACGACGCGGCCGCCGCCGAGGTGGAGGCGCTCCGCGAGGCGCGCACGTACAAGCGGTTCAACACACTCGAGTCGCCGCAGGGGCCCGTCGTCCACATGGCCGGGCGCGGCCGGGTCGTCGTGCTCTCCTCCAACAACTACCTCGGGCTGGCAGCCCACCCGGAGGTCGTCCGTGCGGGCCTTCAGGGACTGCGCGATTACGGCGCCGGTACGGCGTCCGTCCGCTTCATCTGCGGCACGTTCGCGCCCCACCACGAGCTGGAGGCTGCGCTTGCCGCCTTCTCCGGCACCGAGGCCGCACTCACCTACGTCTCGTGCTGGAACGCGAACGAGGCTGCGATCCCGACGCTGGCCGACGCGCGTACCGTGATCCTCTCCGACGAGCTCAACCATGCGAGCATCGTCGACGCGATCCGGCTCTCGAAGCCGGAGCGCAAGGTCGTCTACCCGCACTCCGACATGGCCGCGCTGCGCGACGCGCTCCGCGCCTGCGAGCCGCGGCAGCGCAAGCTCATCGTGACCGACGGCGTCTTCTCGATGGAAGGCGACCTCGCGCGGCTCCCCGACATCCTCGAGCTCGCGCGAGCCCACGGAGCCGCCGTCCTCGTCGACGACTCCCACGGCGTGGGCGTGCTGGGCGCCACGGGCCGCGGCGTGATCGAGCACTACGGCGTCGCCGGCCAGGTCGACGTCCTCACGGGGACGCTCGGCAAGGCGCTCGGCGGGGCGGCCGGCGGCTACGTCGCCTCGAGCGCCGCCGTCTGCGACGTGCTCGCGCAGCGCTCGCGCCCCCAGCTCTTCTCGAACGCCCTCCCGCCGACCGTCGCCTGCAGCGCATTGCGCGCCCTCCAGCTGGTCGGCGAGGAGCCTGCGCTGCTCGAGCGGTTGCGCGCCAACACGGCTTACTTCCGCGCCGGGCTCACGGAGCGCGGGTTCGACCCGCTGACCGGCGAGGCGGCGATCATCCCCGTGATCGTGGGCGACACGGCGCTCGCGATCGAGGCGAGCGGGCGGCTGCTCGACGCCGGCGTGTTCGTCACCGGCTTCGGCTACCCGGTCGTGCCGGAGGGGACGGCGCGCATCCGCGTCCAGATTTCTGCGGCCCACGAGCGCGACCAGCTGGACTTCGCGCTCGACGCGTTCAGCCGCGTCGGCGTGCAGCTCGCGCTCGTCGCCGGGTAAGCCGCGCGCACTTCGGGGTTTCCACGGATGGCGGCATGCCGAGCCGCGGCGACGCTTGAGCCGATGCACCAGACACGAATCCACGGACGCGGGGGCCAGGGCGTGGTCACCGCCGCCGAGCTGCTGTCGGTCGCGGCGTTCGCCGAGGGCCGCCACGCGCAGGCGTTTCCGACGTTCGGCTCCGAGCGCACGGGCGCGCCCGTCGTCGCGTTCTGCCGCATCGACGACCGGCCGATCCGCAGTCGCGAGCCGATCGCCGAGCCCGACGCGCTGATCGTCCAGGACCCGACGCTGCTGCACCAGATCGACCTCTTCGCCGGCCTCGCGCAGGGCGGGCTCGTGCTGCTGAACAGCACGCGGACGCTCCACGAGCTCGGCCTCGCCGACACCGGCTTCCGCATCGTGACGCTGCCGGCCACCGACATCGCGCGCACGTACCTCGGGCGCCCGGTGCCCAATGCCGTCCTGCTCGGCGGCTTCGCGGCGCTGACCGGCGTCGTCTCGCTGGACGCCGTGGTCGCCGCGATCCAGCAGAAGTTTCGCGGCCCCGTCGGCGAGAAAAACGCCATGGCCGCCCGCGTCGCCTACGAGCAGCTGGAGCCCGTCCATGCGTAGGCAGCTCGAGGGCTCGGTCGCGGTCGCGAAGGCGATCGCGCTCTGCCGGCCGGAGGTGATCTGCGCGTACCCGATCTCGCCGCAGACCCACATCGTCGAGCACCTTTCCGACCTCGTGCGCTCCGGCGAGCTCGACCCGTGCGAGTACCTCAACGTGGAGTCGGAGTTCGCCGCGATGTCGGCCGCCATCGGCGCGTCGGCGACGGGCGCCCGCGCATACACCGCGACCGCAAGCCAGGGTCTCCTCTACATGGTCGAGGCGCTCTACAACGCGTCCGGCCTGGGGCTCCCGATCGTGATGACGGTTGCCAACCGCGCGATCGGGTCGCCGATCAACATCTGGAACGATCACTCCGACTCGATGTCGCAGCGCGACTCCGGCTGGATCCAGCTGTACGCCGAGTCGAACCAGGAGGCCGTCGACCTGCACATCCAGGCCTACCGCCTCGCCGAGGCCATCTCGCTCCCGGTCATGGTGTGCATGGACGGGTTCGTGCTGACGCACGCCTACGAGGGCATCGAGCTGCCCGACCAGGACGTCGTCGACGCATTCCTGCCGCCGTTCGAGCCGCGCCAGGTGCTCGACCCGGCCGACCCGGTGACGATCGGGGCCATGGTCGGGCCCGAGGCGTTCACCGAGGTGCGCTACCTCATGCACGCGAAGCAGATGCAGGCGCTCGACCTCATCCCGGGGATCGCCTCAGAGTTCTCGCAGGCGTTCGGACGTCCGTCCGGCGGGCTGATCCGGCGCTACCGCAGCGAAGACGCCGAGACGGTCGTCGTCGCGCTGGGGTCGGTGCTCGGCACGATCGAGGACGTCGTCGACGAGCTGCGCGCGGACGGTGTCCGCATCGGCGCGCTCGGCATCACCACCTTCCGGCCGTGGCCGCGCGACGAGGTGCGCGACGCGCTCGCGCACGCCGAGCGGGTCGTGGTCGTCGAGAAGGCGTTCGCGGTCGGTGCCGGCGGCATCGTCGGACAGAACGTGCGTGACGCCCTGGGCGGCCGCGGCCCGGTCGTCTACGACGTCGTCGCCGGGCTCGGCGGAAGGCCGATCACGCAGCGTTCGCTCCGCCGCCTCCTGCTCGACGCGGTCGGCGACAAGCTCTCGCCGACGCGCCTTACGTTCCTCGATCTCGACACCGGCATCGTCGAGCGTGAGCTCGAGCGTCCGACGGGCGCGCACGCCGAGAACATCCTTCGCGACCTGGGCGTCCTGGCGGGGCCCTACTAGATGGCCGCCACCGATCGCATCCGCTTCTACCAGGTCGGCTCGTTCGCGGCCGGAAACCGGCTGCTAGACCCCGAGCAGCGCACGGTGCAGTCGCGCACCGAGCGCTCCAACACGCTGACGTCGGGACACCGCGCCTGCCAGGGCTGCGGCGAGGCGCTTGGCGCGCGGTACGTCCTCGACGCTGCGATGCGCGCGACCGACGGCCAGCTGATCGCTGCGAACGCGACCGGCTGCCTCGAGGTCTTCTCCACGCCGTACCCGGAGTCGTCGTGGCAGCTGCCGTGGCTGCACTCGCTCTTCGGCAACGCGCCCGCGGTGGCGACCGGTATGGCGGCGGCGCTGAAGGTGAAGGGCCGTGACGATGTGCGCGTGCTCGCGCAGGGCGGCGACGGCGGCACGGTCGACATCGGCTTCGCCTGCCTCTCGGGGATGTTCGAGCGAAACGACGACGTGCTCTACGTCTGTTACGACAACGAGGCGTACATGAACACCGGCGTGCAGCGCTCGGGCGCGACGCCGCCGGCAGCCTCCACCGCGACGACGAAGGCGGTCGGGATCGAGCCCGGCAACCAGTTCGGCCAGGGCAAGAACGCCGCGCTGATCGCCGTCGCCCACGACATCCCGTACGTCGCGACCGCGACCGTCGCCGACCTGCACGACCTCGAGGCCAAGGTCGAGCGCGCGATGACCTTCCACGGCGCCCGCTACCTGCACGTGCTCGTTCCTTGCCCGCTGGGCTGGGGGTCGGCGTCGGGCGACACGATCCGCGTCGCGCGGCTCGCGGTCGAGACCGGTCTCTTCCCGCTGTTCGAGGCCGAGCACGGCGAGATCACCTCGGTGACGAAGATTCGCCGGCGGACGCCGGTCGAGGACTACCTGCGGCTGCAGAAGCGCTTCGCCCACCTGTTCGGCGACCCGCCGCGGCCCGACATCGTCGCCCGGCTCCAGGCCGGTGCGAACCGGAACATCCGGAGCTTCGGGCTCGTGGAGGAGGAAGCGGCATGAAGAAGCCGTTCGCGATCACGCTGGACATCGGCTCGAGCCTCGCCAACAAGACCGGCTCGTGGCGCACCGAGCGCCCGGTCTACGTCGACCGGCTGCCGCCGTGCGCCGACGCGTGCCCCGCCGGTGAGAACGTCCAGAAATGGCTGTACCACGCCGAGGAGGGCGGGGACGGCTACGAGCGCGCGTGGCGCCAGATCATGGAGGACAACCCCATGCCGGCCGTGATGGGGCGGGTCTGCTACCACCCCTGCGAGACCGCGTGCAACCGCGTCCAGGTGGACGAGGCAGTGGGGATCAACTCGGTCGAGCGCTTCCTCGGCGACCTCGCGATCGAGCGCGGCTGGATGGTCGAGCCGGGACCGCCGACCGGGCGCCGCGTGCTCGTCGTGGGCGCCGGGCCGTCCGGGCTCTCGGCCGCCTACCACCTGCGCCGGCTCGGACACGAGGTCACGCTGGTCGAGGCCGGCCCGATGACCGGCGGGATGATGCGCTTCGGGATCCCGCGTTACCGGCTCCCGCGCGAGATCCTCGATGCCGAGATCAGTCGGATCGTCGACATGGGCGTCGAGCTGAAGCTCGACACGAAGATCGAGAACATCGTCGACGCGATGCAAGGCTACGACGCAGCATTCGTTGCCGTCGGCGCGCACATCGGCAAGCGGGCGTACATCCCCGCCGGCGAAGCGGCGCACATCGTCGACGCGGTCGCGCTCCTGCGCTCCATGGAGGGCGAGGAGAAGCCGCTGCTCGGCCGGCGTGTTGCGATCTACGGCGGCGGCAACACCGCCATGGACGCGGCGCGGACCGCCAAGCGGCTCGGCGCCGAGGAGGCGATCGTCGTCTACCGCCGCACCCGCGACCGCATGCCGGCGCACGACTTCGAGGTGGAGGAGGCCGAGCAGGAGGGCGTGCTGATGAAGTGGCTCTCCACGATCAAGCACGCGGACGGGGGCAAGCTCGTCATCGAGAAGATGGAGCTCGACGAGACCGGGTTCCCGCAGCCGACCGGCGAGACGGAGGAGCTCGAGGCCGACTCGCTGGTGCTGGCGCTCGGCCAGGAGTGCGACCTGTCCTTCCTCGAAGGCGTCCCCGATCTCGAAGTCTCCGACGGCGTCGTCAAGGTGGGCCCGAACCTGATGACCGGGTACGCGGGGCTCTTCGCCGGTGGCGACATGGTGCCCGCCGAGCGGACGGTGACGGTCGCCGTCGGCCACGGCAAGAAGGCGGCCCGCTGCATCGACCTCTGGCTGCGCTCGGCCGAGAACGGGCGCGGCGACCGGCACGAGCTCGCGTCGTTCGAGCGGCTGAACACCTGGTACTACACGGACGCGCCGCGCGACGATGCAGCCCCAGCTGGAGCTGGCACGCCGGCGCTCGACATTCGAGGAGGTCGTCGGCGGGCTCGACGAGTCCAACGCGCTCTTCGAGGCGCGGCGCTGCCTCTCGTGCGGCAACTGCTTCTCGTGCGACAACTGCTTCGGCGTATGCCCGGACAACGCGGTGCTCAAGACGGGCGACCCGGACCGGCCGTACGCGATCGATCTCGACTACTGCAAGGGCTGCGGCATCTGCGCCGCCGAGTGCCCGTGCGGCGCGATCGAGATGATCCCCGAGACGGTCTGACCTAGTCGCAGAGCGCCACGAACCGCACGGGTTAGTGGCTGACCGCCACTAACTCGTGCTACCGCGCCGTGATCTCCGCGATGTCGCGCGCCACGTCGACCGCGTCGCGGTTCGTCCCGTAGACGAGCAGCTGGCGCTGCGCGCCGTTGCCGCGCTCCAGGATCCGGTTCACCCACTCGAGCTCGGCCTCGCAGCCGAGGTCGTGCGCGTCGCCGGCGAGCTCGTGCAACCGGCGGCGCACGAGCCGCGCGACCGGGATCCGCGCCGGCGCCTCCGCATCGAGGTCGATGACCTCCGCGGCCAGGCCCCAGCGCAGGGCGCGCCAACGGTTCTCGGCGATCAGTAGCGGATGAACCGGCGCCACGTCGCGCTCGGACAGGTGGTGCACGAGACACTGGATGTACGCGGCGACGGCCACTGCGTCGTCGAGGCTCGACACGGCGTCCATCACCCGCGTCTCCACCGTGCCGAGCCGCGGGTGCGGGCGCACGTCCCACCAGATCTTCGTGTAGTCGTCGACGCAGCCGGTCGCCTCGAGCGTCTCCACCACCGAGGCGAACTCCGCGTAGTCGCGCATCGGCGGCGGTGGGCCGGCGCGCGTGTGCCCGGCCACGATCTCCGCGCGGGTCGAGGCGAGCCCCGTCGCACGGCCGCGCCAGAGCGGCGAGCTCGCGGCGAGCGCGATCATCTCGGCAAGGTGGCGCGAAAGCCCTCGCACCACCGTGATGGCCGTGTCCGGGTCGGCCACGCCGACGTGCACGTGGAGCCCGAAGATCAGCTCGCGGCGCGCGACGTACTGCAGCTCGTCGGCGATGCCGCGGTACCGGTCACGGCGTGTGATCCGCTGCTCCTCGAAGAGGCTAAACGGGTGCGTCCCCGCGGCGCCGAAGCAGAGTCCCTGCGCATGCGTCGCCTCGGCGACGTGCGCGCGCAGGCGGCGCAGCTCGCGGTGGACCTCGCCGAGGTCGCGGCACACCGGCGTGTGCGTCTCGAGCAGCGACTCGTAGAACTCCGGGGTCAGGCCCGACTCGCGCGCATCCAGCAGACCCTCGATGCCCGAGACGAGCTCGTACGTCTCGGGGTCGAGGAGCATGTACTCCTCCTCGACCCCGACGCTGAACGGCGAGCTGCTGCCGAACCTGGGCTCGGCAACGCTCGAAGTCGGTGCCGAGACGTCGTTCACACCATCGCCGGTACCCGCGCGACGCGCAGCTCGAGCTTGAGCTCGACCGGCACCTCGAGCGCCTGGCCCACGATGCACAGCTGGTGTGCCTTGTGCGCGGCGGCCTCCGCGATGCCCTCGTCGCCGAGCTCGCACTCGATGCGGACGTCCAGCTCGATGGCAAGGAAGCCGACGCGTCCGCGCGCCAGTTGCGTCACGTGCCCGGTACCGCGCACCTCCAGCTCGGAGAACGTGAGGCGGCGGCGGTCGGCGATCGAGCGCAGCGTCAGCTCGTAGCACGAGGCAACGGCGGCGACCAGCAGCTCCTCCGGCGACCAATGCCCCTCGACACCGCCGCGGAAATCGGGCGGAACTGCGATGGAGAGGGGGGGATTCTTCGGCGCCAGCGCGGTCACCCACAGCGCGTCCGACCGCGCGATCCTGACCGGGAAGCGGAAGTCCTTCACAGCGCCCATGGCGTCTCCTTTCGCTCGCTGCCCCGAGCGTGCGGGCGCCGTCTCTACGCGGCATCGGGGCGTGCCCGGCGCGCGCTGCGGGAACCCCGCGGCTTGCGTAGCCTCGCCGCATGGACGCGACCGGACTGACGCAGGCGGAGGCGGCGAAGCGCCTGAAGGCGCGAGGGCCGCACGCGCCACAGGCGTCGAGCCGCTCCTACGGGAGCATCGTCCGCGCGAACGTCTTCACCATCTTCAACCTCATCTTGCTCGTCTTCGGCGTGATCACGCTCGCGTTCGGCAAGTGGCAGGACGCGATCTTCCTCGGCATCCTCGTCGCCAACGCAGGCATCGGCATCGCGCAGGAGATCCGTGCCAAGAACGCACTCGACCGGCTCGCCGCGCTCGTCACGCCGACGGCGCGTGTCGTGCGCGACGGCGAGGTGCGGGAGCTCCCGGTCGGCGACGTGGTCGTTGACGACGTCGTCCGCGTCCGTGCCGGCGACCAGGTCGTAGCGGACGGGACCCTCGCCCAGGCGACCGGGCTGCGGATCGACGAGTCGATCCTCACCGGCGAGGCGGAGCCCGTCGCGCGTGGAGAGGGCGAGGCAGTTCGCTCCGGATCGTTCGCGGTCGAGGGCGAGGGCGCCTACGTGGTGACTGCGGTCGGCCCGGAGAGCTACGCGGAGCGTGTCACCGGCGAGGCGCGCGAGTTCCGGCATCCGCGCTCTCCGCTCGAGCGCTCGCTCAACCGGCTGCTCCTCATCCTCGTCGGGATCCTGATCCCGCTCTCGATCGTCCTCGGCTACGCGCTGTGGGAGCGCAACACGCCGAAGAGCGAGGCCGCCTCGACCGCCGTGGCGGCCGGCGTCACCCTCGTTCCGGAGGGGCTGATCCTGCTCACGAGCGTCACGTTCGCCGTCGCGGCGCTGGCGATGGCCCGCCGCGGCGCGCTCGCCCAGCAGCTGAACGCGGTCGAGTCGCTCGCCTCCGTCGACGTCATGTGCATGGACAAGACGGGCACGCTGACCGAGCCCAACCTGCGCGTCGTCGAGGCCGTTCCGGCGAACGGCGATCCCGACGGCCTGGAACGCGCGCTCGGCCGCTTCGCCGCAGCGTTCCCGACCCGCAACGCCACCCTGGCGGCAGTCGCGGGCGCGTACGAGGCACCTGTCGAGCATCCGAGCGAGACCGTTCCGTTCTCGTCGCGCTACCGCTGGAGCGGCGCCCGGCTCGGCGGCACCACCTGGGTGCTCGGCGCGCCCGAGCGCTTCCCGCTCGGCTCGCTCGCCGGCCGCGCCGCGGAGGAGGCTGGACGCGGCCGGCGCGTCCTCGCGCTCGCGTCGACGCAGGAGCCGCTCGACGGCCGCGACCCCGGCGAGGGGCCACCGCCGGGGCTCAGCCTGCACGGGCTCGTCCTGCTGGCCGAGCGCCTTCGCGACGATGCGGTCGAGACCGTCCGCTTCTTCCTCGACCAGGGCGTCGAGCTCAAGGTCCTCTCCGGCGACCGACCGGCAACGGTGGCCGCGATCGCCGCTGACGCCGGCATCCCGGTCGGCGGCGGGCCGATCGACGGCGAGTCTCTTCCGGACGATCCTGCCGCGCTGCGCGAGGCTGTGCTCGCCGCCTCGGTCGTAGGCCGCATCTCGCCGGAGGGGAAGCGGCGCGTCGTCGAGGCGCTCCGCGACGCCGGGCGCTACGTGGCCATGGTTGGCGACGGGGTCAACGACGTGCCGGCGCTGAAGGCTGCCCGCCTCGCGATCGCCCAGGGCAGCGGCGCGCAGATGGCGCGCAGCGTGGCCGACGTCGTGCTGGTCAAGGGCACCTTCGCGGCCGTGCCGCCGATGGTCGGCGAGGGGCGCCGCGTGTTCCGCAACCTGCAACGCGTGGCGAAGCTCTTCGTCACCAAGTCGGTCTTCGCCGTGGTGCTCATCCTCTCGATCGGGCTGACACCGATCGCCTACCCGCTCCTGCCACGCCACCTGACGATTGCCGCCGCGATCACGATCGGGATCCCCGCGTTCTTCCTCGCGCTCGCGCCGAGCGGCGGCGGCTTCCAGACCGAGGGCTTTCTGCGCGACGTCGCGCGGTTCTCCGTCCCCGCCGGGACGGCCGCAGGGCTCGGCGTGCTCGCCAGCTACCTGTTCGCGCTGAACGTGGCCAACATGAGCCTGACCAGCTCGCAGACCGTCGCGACGACGGTGCTCGTCATCGTCGGGCTCTACCTGATCCTCGCGCTCGAGGCGTCGGGGCTCCGGCGCGGGGCGGCGGTCTCGGTGATGGTCGCCGCCCTCGCGGCGCTCTACTTCTTCGTGCTCGCGTTCCCGCCCACGCGGGACTTCTTCTCACTGTCGGCGCCGAGCTTCGGCATCATCGTGCTCTCGGTGATCGGCGCTGCGCTCGCGATCACGTTCCTCGTGCTGACGGACGACCGCTTCATCCCACCGCTCGCGCTCGAGGCGGAGGACTCGGGCGGCAAGAACGTCGGCGTCTCGTAGCTGTGCAGCACGGCGGCCACGTGCATCGACACGTGGGCGACGAGCGAGCCGGCCGGGTTCGCAGTGGCGAACGCCGGGATCGAGATGAGCGTGTTGCCGATCTCCGGCTTGGAGACCCCGTCCTCGCGGTACTGGGGATATCCGAGGTGGTACGTCGCCGTGATCAGCAGCACGAGCGGCAACGCGAGCGCGGTGTACCGCAGTCGTCCACCGAAGCCGGCGATGCGCCCCCGGAGGATGCGATAGGCGATCAGGCACGGGAACGCAGTCAGCAGCAGTGCGTCGACGATGCCGTAGCCGACTCCGCGCCAGAGCACCTCGAAGGCGAGGTACGCGCCGGCGGGGCGCGCGGTGGTGTCCGTGCTCATGACGTTGGCGACGACGAACGCGGCGACGGCGACCCCGATCCCCACACTCAGGTGCCACTGCCGCCTGAACGCACCGGCGACGTCGACGTGCTCGACCGCCGCCCACGCGCCGAGCAGGCTCAGGGTCACGCCGAAGTAGAGGAGGTAGTACACGTCGTGCTGCAGCTCGAGCACCGAGACGCCGAGATACGGCACGAGGAAGGCGACGACCGACCCGAGCGCAAACCAGGCGAGCTCGTGGACGGCGGCCGGCAGCGAGAGGCCGCGCGGTGCGGTTGCTGTGACGGACATCTCAGCGGGGCCCCATGACGACGGCGCCCGTGCCCGTGATGCTCTGCGTCACCTGCTGCGGGAACCCGCCGTACGTGATCTGGCCTGTGCCGGGGATCGCGGCGTCGAGGCTTCGGGTCGCAGTCACGGCGATCGCACCGGTCCCGGAGAGCGTTGCGTCCACGTCGCGGGCGACCAGGCCGGAAAGGCGCATCGCGCCCGTGCCGTCGAGCGTCGCGAAGAGCGTCGGCGTCGAGCCGGTCGCGAGCATGGCGCCGGTGCCCGACAGCCGCAGTGCGTCGACGTACGGGATGGTGATCGCGACCCGCATCGGGGTGACGGCGGAGAAGCTGCCGGGGGTCGTGATGCGCAGGGTGCCGCCGCGCACTGCCGTCTTCACCGTGCGCAGCAGGTTGTCGTCGGCGCTGACGGCGACGCGCTGAGGCGTCCCGATGCGGATGGCGACGCTGCAGTCGCCGCCCATCGTGATGCCCGTGAACGGCGGGAGCGCACGCGTCTCTACCGCGGGAGTGCCCGAGCCCTGCACGGTCGGGGACGCGCTCGAGCCAAAGGTGTGCCCGCGCGCGACCACGGAGATCAGCACGGCGATCGCGAGGAAGGCGAGAACGGTGACGAGGATGGCGGCCGGAGGTCTGTGCGTCTCCGGGCGTCGGGAAAGTGGGGTCGGCGCAACGGTCATGTGGCCGCTCCTTTCGGACGACGGCCTCAGCATTGCGCTTGGCCGCGGCGCGCCCATCGCGCTGGGCCCGCCGATCGTCTACGGACTTTCCCGCAGACCGATCGGCCGGGCCGCGGATGCCCCTGCGCGGCGTGTCGCCGACGCTGGGCGCATGACGACAACGATCGACACCCACGAGATCAGCCTGCGCATCGCGCAGGAGGCCCAGCCCCGCCCGATCACGGAGGTCGCCGCAGAGCTCGGCCTCGACGACGACGAGATCGAGCTGTACGGCCGCTACAAGGCGAAGGTCGGCCTCGACGCGATCGAGCGCCGCGCCGACACGGTAGACGGCGCGCTCATCTGCGTCACCGCCATCACACCGACGAAGGCGGGCGAGGGGAAGACCACCACCGCGATCGCGCTGACCGAGGCGCTCGGGCTGCTGGGCGAGCGCGCCGCGCTCTGCCTGCGCGAGCCCTCCATGGGGCCCGTTTTCGGCATCAAGGGCGGAGGCGCCGGCGCCGGCCGCGCGCAGGTCGTTCCGATGGAGGACCTGAACCTCCACTTCACCGGCGACATGCACGCCGTCACGGCCGCCAACAACCTGCTCGCGGCGATGCTCGACGCGCACCTGCTGCACGGCAACGTGCTCGGGATCGACCCGCTCAGCGTCACGTTCCGCCGCTGCCTCGACACGAACGACCGCACTCTGCGAGACATCGTCGTCGCGCTCGGCGGCCGGGCCAACGGCTACCCGCGTGAGACCGGCTTCGACATCACCGCCGCGTCCGAGGTCATGGCCCTGCTCGCGGTCGCCCGCGACCTGCCCGACCTGCGCCGGCGCCTGGGCGAGATCACCGTCGCGCACACCTTCGCCGGCGAGCGCGTCACTGCGGAGCAGCTGGGCGGCGCCGGGTCGATGGCCGTCCTGCTCAAGGACGCGATCAAGCCGAATCTCATTCAGACGCTGGAGGGCCAGCCGGTCCTCGTGCACACCGGGCCGTTCGGCAACATCGCGTCCGGCAACAACTCGCTCGTCGCCGACCGCCTCGCACTGAAGCTCGCCGACTTCATCGTCACCGAGAGTGGCTTCGGCACCGACATGGGCTTCGAGAAGTTCGCGCACATCGTGGCCCCGCTCGCGGAGCTGCGCCCGTCGGCGGTCGTCGTGGTGGCCACGGTCAAGGCGCTGCGCGAGCACGGCGGGGGCGATCTCGAGGCAGGGGCGGAGAATCTGCGTCGCCACATCGGCATCGTCAAGCAGTTCGGGCTCGATCCGATCGTCGCCGTCAACAAGTTCCCGGGGGATACGCGGACAGACATCGCCGCCGTACGCAGGCTCGCGCTCGACGCGGGGGCGCTCGCCGCCGAGGTCAGCGACGGATTCGAGCGTGGCGGACAGGGAGCCGCGGCGCTCGCCGAGGCGGTGTTCGAGGCCGCGCAGGCGGGCCCGCGCTTCACGCCCCTGTACCAGCCCGAGGACACGCTGCGCGACAAGATCGAGGCGATCGCTACCCGGGTGTACGGCGCCGGCGCCGTCGTCTTCTCGCCCCGTGCGCAGGCGGCCGCCGAACAGCTCACGCGCGATGGTCTCGCCGGCCTGCCGGTCTGCCTCGCCAAGACGCCGCTGTCGCTCTCGCACGACCCGGGGCTCGGAGCATCGCCGAAGGGGTACGCGCTCCCGATCGCCGATCTCCGTCCCTACACCGGGGCAGGCTGGATCGTGGCACTCTGCGGAGACACGATGACCATGCCCGGCCTCGGCAAGAGCCCGGCCGCCCTCGCGATCGACATCGACGCGGACGGCCGGACGGTGGGACTGTTCTGAGCTCCACCACGTCGCGCGCGCTCACCCCGTCGGCGCAGTTCAGCGCCACGCTGCGCGTGCGCCTCGACGACTCGCCCGGCAGCTTCGCGCGCCTCGCGACCGCGATCGGCGAGACGGGCGGCTCGCTCGGCGCCATCGATCTCGTCCGCGTCGAGCGCCACCACAAGGTGCGCGACGTCACGGTCCTCGCCGCCGACCAGGAGCACCTCGACCGGATCGTCGCCGCCGTGCACGCGGTCGAGGGCATCGTGGTCGAGCACGTCTCCGACCGCACCTTCCTCATGCACCTCGGCGGCAAGATCGAGGTCGTCTCGCGCGTGCCGCTGAAGACCCGCGACGACCTCTCGATGGCCTACACCCCCGGCGTCGGCCGCGTCTCGTCGGCGATCGCCAATGACCCGGCGAGCGTCTGGAACCTGACGATCAAGGCCAACACGGTCGCCGTCGTCACCGACGGGACGGCGGTGCTCGGGCTGGGCGACATCGGCCCGGAGGGCGCGCTGCCCGTGATGGAGGGCAAGGCGCTGCTCTTCAAGGAGTTCGGCGGGGTCGACGCATTCCCGATCTGCCTGGCGACGAAGGACACCGACGAGATCGTCCGTACGGTCGAGGTGATCGCGCCCGTCTTCGGCGGGATCAACCTCGAGGACATCTCGGCGCCGCGGTGCTTCGAGATCGAGCGGCGCCTGCGTGAATCGCTCGACATCCCGGTCTTCCACGACGACCAGCACGGCACCGCAGTCGTCGTGCTCGCGGCGCTGCTGAACGCGCTGAAGGTCGTCGGCAAGCCGATCGCCGACGTGCGCGTCGTCATGACAGGCGCCGGCGCCGCGGGGGTCGCGGTGGCGCAGATGCTCGCCAACGCCGGCGTACGGGACATCATCGCCTGCGACCGGCACGGCGCGATCGCGCGGGGCGACGAGCGCCTCACGCCGGAGAAAGCGGCGTTCGCCGAGTGGACGAATCCGCGGGGCTTCCGCGGGACGGCGGACGAGGCGCTCGCGGGCGCCGACATCTTCCTCGGGCTCTCCGGGCCGGGCGCCATCAGCGCCGACGGCGTGCGCACGATGGCCGACGGCGCCATCGTCTTCGCGATGGCGAACCCGACGCCCGAGGTGCAGCCGGAGGAGATCGACGACGCGGCGGCGGTGATCGCGACGGGCCGCTCCGACTACCCGAACCAGATCAACAACGTGCTCGCGTTCCCGGGCATCTTCCGCGGCGCCCTCGACGTCCGCGCCTCGGCGATCACCCGGGAGATGGAGCTGGCCGCAGCCCACGCGATCGCCGCGATCGTGAAGCCGGAGGAGCTCGGCCCGGACTACGTGATCCCGAGCGTCTTCAACCGCGACGTGGCGCCCGCCGTGGCCGCCGCCGTTGCCGACGCCGCCCGCAAGGCCGGCGTGGCCCGCCGCGGCTAGGGGCTGTCCCCGAAGGGGGCTGTCCCAAGTGAATGGGCGACATCTCGGTCTTCGGAAAAAGCTTCCGCTGAATCCTGGCGCTGTCCTATGCAGGCACGGGGGACTGCCCTGCGGGGACAGCCCCTTACCCTGCGGCCTTTCGCGGATGCCGCCGTGCGGCGCCGACCCGACGATTGAGGCATGAAACCGCCACCCTGGAAGATCAAGGTCGTCGAGCCCATCGCCCTGCGGGATCCGGAGCACCGCCGGCGCGCCATGGCCGCGGCCGGCTGGAACACGTTCCTGCTCCGCTCCGACGACGTCTTCATCGACCTGCTCACCGACAGCGGCACGTCCGCGATGTCGCAGGAGCAGCGCAGCGCGATGGAGCTCGGCGACGAGGCGTATGCCGGGTCGCGCAGCTTCTACCGCCTCGAGGATGCCGTCCACGAGGTCTACGGCTGGCGCCACCTGATCCCGACCCACCAGGGCCGCGGCGCCGAGCACCTGCTCGCCCGCCTGCTCGTCCGGCCGGGCCAGCTCGTCCCGTCCAATCTCTATTTCACAACCTCGCGCGCGCATGCGGAGCTTGCCGGCGGCATCTGGGTCGACGTGTCGATCCCCGAGGCGTCCGACGCCGAATCGCTGCACCCGTTCAAGGGCGACATCGACGTCGCCCGGCTCTACGAGGTGCTCGCCTCGGCCGGGCGCGACGGGATCGCCTTCGTCCGCCAGGAGTGCTGCCTGAACATGGCCGGCGGCCAGCCGTTCTCGATCGAGAACCTGCGCGCCGTGCGCGCGGTCACGCGCGAGTTCGGCGTGCCGCTGATCCTCGACGCGACGCGCATCTCCGAGAACGCCCTTTTCGTCAAGGACCGCGAGCGCGGCTTCGACCACTGGACGCTCCCGGCGATCATCCGCGAGATCGCGCTCCTCGCCGACGGGGCCGTCTTCTCGTCGAAGAAGGACCACTTCGTGCCGATCGGCGGCTTCCTCGCGCTGAACGACGACTCGGTCGCCGAGCGTGCGCGCGAACAGGTCGTCATCTACGAGGGCTTCCCGCACTACGGCGGCATGGCCGGTCACGACATGGAGGCGCTCGCCCAGGGCATCCGCGAGTCCGCCGACGAGGCGATCGTGCGCCACTACGTGGGCCAGTCCGCCTACCTCGGCGGGCTGCTCGAGGAGGCCGGCGTCCCGTTCGTCGTCCCGATCGGCGCGCACGCGGTGTTCGTCGACGCCAAGCGGTTCCTGCCGCACCTCTCGCAGGACGAGTTCCCGGCCCAGGCGCTCGCCGCGGCGTTCTACCTCGCCGGCGGCGTGCGCTCGATGGAGCGCGGGATCGTCTCCGGCCAGCACGGCGACAAGCCGTATGACGGGCTGGAGCTCGTTCGGCTGACGATCCCACGCCGCGCCTACACGCAGGAGCACCTGGCCTGGGTGGCGGAGTCCGTTGCACGGGCGTACGAGGAGCGGGAGAGCATCCCGGGCCTGCGCATGACGTACGCGCCGGAGATCCTGCGCTTCTTCCAGGCGCGCTTCGAGCCGCTGGCACGGTTCCCGGACGTCGCCGTCGAGCGGCCGTACCGCTTGCTCGAGCCGACTGCCGTCTGAGCGGTCAGTAAATGCCCTGATGCCCGGCGCCCGGCGCCGGGCGGAAGCTTCCTGCGAAAGGGGGCGATACACATGACCAGGACCGAGAAGGTCGCCGTCATCGTGTTCTTCGCCGCGTGTGCCGTCGTGGTTGCCGCGTCGTTCCTGCCGTGGGTCTCCGTCGGTGGAACCACCCTCAGCGGCTGGGACCTCGTGCGGCACCAGCGCGACGCCGGCGCCAACCCGTTCGTGGTCTGGAACTTCATGACCTCGGACAACGGCGCGTCAGTGCCGTTCATGACCGCGTGGGTGACCCTGCTCGCGGCCGCCTGGCTCGCCGTCTGGACCGCCCTCGTCGTCGTGGTCGGCGCTCGCCATGAGCTGGGCCGGGTGCTGACGGCGTCGGCGACGCTCGCCGTGCTCCTGGGCGCGGTCTTCGGCATCGAGAACGTCTACTTCTACGTTCTCGGCTCGTCGGGCACCGACGTGGCGCTGAACTGGGGCCTCGTCCTGTTGTGGGGGGCGGTTGCAGTGGCCTGCGGGGCGTTCTTCGTCGTCCTCCGCCAGGTCGCGCAGCCGCACCACGGCCCGACGCCGCACCCCGCGCACTGATCGGATGGCCGCCGCGCCGGCGAGGCGCGGCGGCCACCGGATCGCTACTGGTACCGCAGCGCCTCCGACGGGTAGACGCGCGAGGCGCGCACCGCCGGCCAGAGCGTGGTCAGGAGCGCCACTGCGTAGACCAGCAGGAAGATGATTCCCAGGCTGATCCACGGGACGGTGAACGTCAGCGATTCCCACCCGGGCTGCGAGGCCGAGTCGGCGATGACGTTATGGGAGATCACCAGGCCGAGCGCCGTCCCGACGAAGATCGCCGTCAGCGCGATGAACGACGACTCGAGCAAGAAGGCCGCCTGGATCATCTTGCGCTGGAACCCGATCGCCCGGAGCACGCCGATCTGCTGGCGCCGCTCGACCACCGCGCGGGCGGTGATCACGCCGAGCGCCGCCACGCCGACGACGAGCCCGAGGCCCATGAACGCCTCGATGATCAGGTTGAACGTCTTGGACGCGCTCACCTGGTCGTCGAGCGTCGCCTGGAGCGACTCGGCGTCCATGCCGTTGGCGAGGAACGCCGACTCGAGCGCCTTCGCCGTCGTCTTCGGATCGAGGCCGGGGCGGAGCTTGAACCAGTACGTCGTCGGGTCGGCGCGCTGGCCGACCAGCCGGTACAGCGTCCGCTGCGACGTCGCCACGCCCGTCAGCGCGCCGCTCGACGCGTCCTTGAGCACCCCGATCACCGTCAGCCGGATGTTCCGGTGCGTCAGGTCGTCGTGGACGGTCACCGGCACCGGCTCGAAGCTGCCGTCCTCGACGTAGAAGCCACTGAGGTGGAACTTCGGGAGCGGCCCGAAGCTCCAGTTGTCCCGCCGCGGGGCGACGACGCCGTCGACCACGGCGAGGTTCGGGCGCGTCCGCACGGCGCGCCAGACGTCGGCGGCCGAGCCGTAGCCCTTCGCGATCGCGGAGAACCCGTACGTCGTGCGGGACAGGAAGCGGTCGTCGAAGCCGAGCACCGGGTACGTCTCGAGCTTCCGTCCGCTGCCGAGCTGGGTCAGCTTCAGCGGCACGGATGCCTGCGTCGCCGCGACGCGGATGTCCCCGGACTTGATCCCGGGTGCGCTCCGGAGGGCGACGCTCATATCGCGCACGGGCGTCGACGGCGCCGCCTGGCCGCGCACGTCGAAGCCGCCGCCGAAGAGGTCGACGCGGTCCCACGCGTGCACGAACGAGCCGGAGATCGTCGTCCCGGTGACGAGCGTGAACACGACGAGCATGAACATCGCGAGCGTCACTCCGGTGCGGAACAGGCTCCGCATCGGGTACGCCGTCGACAGCTTCAGCACCGGCGCGGCGGCGCGAATGCGGCTGAACGCCCACGTCAGCGCGGCCACGAGCGGCCCGGCGTTGTAGATGAGCACCCAGGTGGCGCCGAGCACGATCACGAGCCCGCCGACGAGGAAGTACGTGAAGTCGAACGAGAACTCGGTGATGAAGTTGAACGTGTCCATCGGCAGCAGCGAGAAGACGATGATCGCCAACCCCGCCGTGGTGTAGGCGGCACGCGGCGGCACGCCGAGCTTCCTGGCCAGGAGCGCCGCGCAGATCACGGTCAGCGAGAACCCGAGCAGGAACGACGTCGCGTTCGCGGCGCTCACCGCCGAGACGAGCATCAGCACGCCGAGCACAAGGCCGACCACCGACAGGATCCAGCGGCGGCGGCGGCCCTTGCGCACCTCGGGATCCGGCAGGTTGCGGACCGCGGAGCTGATGTTGAGCCGGCTCACGCGCCACGCGGACAGGCTCACGACGATCAGCGTCAGGAGCACGCCGATCGAGTAGGCGAGCACGAGGCTCTGCACGGTGACGTGGAACGTGATGTCGAACCCGAACGACGCCACGGCCCGGGCGATCGCAAACACCATCCCGAGCGCGACGGCGACGCCGAGCACGACGCCGACGACCGCGGCGATCAGGTCGTAGGCGAGCCCCTCGAACAGGTACATCTCGACGAGGTGCCCGCGCCTCGTGCCGACGGCACGGGCGATGCCGAGCTCTCCGCGCCGCTCGGCCGCGAGCATCACGAAGAGCAGGAAGATCAGCAGGATGCCCGCGACGATCGAGAAGGTCCCGAACGTCGTGAACAGCGACATGAAGCTGTTGCCCTGGGCGTCGGCCATGGCGAGCCCGTCCTGCTTTTGCTTGTCGATCGAAAGCCCGAAGCGGTTCACGGTCGGCGTGAGCTCCTTCACGACGCGGTCGCTGAGCGACGCGCCGGACGTCTCGCCGCCCCGGTTCGAGATCAGGATGTGCTCGACGCGGCCGATTTGGGCGAAGAGCCGCTGGCCGGTCGCGAGCGGCGCGAGCGCCGACGCGTCCGAGTCGAGCGCGCCGTGCCAGCGGACGATGTCCTTGACGGTGAACCGCTCGCGGCGGTCGCCGGCGAGGACGGCGACGGTGTCGCCCGGCCTCGCGTCGAGCTTGTCGGCCGACTCCTGGTCGAGGTAGAGCTGGTGCGGCCCGAGTGCGGCGAGCGTGACCGGCCCGTCGCGGCCGTGAATGGTGCCGAACCCGTTCATCATCGTCGGGTCGGCGGAGAACAGGTTGATGCGCGGCTCCGTCTGCCGGCTCCGGATGGCCTGCATCGCGATGGGCTCCACGATCGCCGGCGTCACGCCGTCGACGTTGCGGTCGGCCTTGGCCCTCATGACCACCCACGGCACGACGGTCTCGCTCAGCATGGTCGGGCGCGTACCGAGCCCGGGCGGCGCGTCGGTGGAGACGCTCTGCGAGGAGATGATCTCGTCCGTCTGCCCGTAGGCCTTGAGGATGTCGGAGCGGATCGTCGTGCTCATGGTGTCGCCCGTGGCGAGCGCCGACGCGATGATCGTCGTGCCGAGCATCAGCCCGGCGACGATGAGCATGGTGCGGCCGCGGCGGCGCGGGATGTTGCGGAGCCCGAGCTTGAGGAAGATCGGGTTGCGGACCGCGAGCAGTCCGACGACGAGCAGCGTGAGGGCGAGGAGCGCCGCCGCGCCGACGGCGAACGGCCCGGTGGGGATGCCGAAGAGCTTGTTCATGGCCTGCCCCCTAGCTCACGACGCCGAGCGGCGTGTCCGCGAACGCGACCTCGTACCGGTCGCGTCCCGGCGGGGCGCGGAAGATGGTCGCGTAGCGGGCGAGGGTCTCCGGGTAGAAGCCCGCGCCGGCGTTCGCCTCCGCCTGCTCCTCGGTCTCCCAGAAGGCGACGAGCAGCGCCTTGCCGTCCGGGTTGGTGAAGACGTACGAGCCGCAGTAGCCGTCCAGCTCGCGCAGGGCCGGCACCACGTCGCGCTCGTACATCTCGACCGCGTCGGAGATGTCGACGCGGACGGGATCGATCTCGACTGTCGTGACACGCGCGTACACGGTCACCTCACCTCCAGGATTTGCTCCTCCGCGACCGTGCCGTCGAGCATCCGGACGATCCGGTCGGTGGCACGGCCGACGTTGATGTCGTGGGTGACGATCAGGAAGGTCAGGCCGCGCTCGCGGTTCAGTGACCGCATCAGCGCGGTGATCTCCTCGGCGTTCTCCGAGTCGAGGTCGCCGGTGGGCTCGTCGGCCCACACGATCGCCGGGTCGTTGACGAGCGCCCGGGCGATCGTCACGCGCTGGCGCTGGCCGCCGGACAGCTCGTCCGGCACGTGATCGGCCCAGTCGGCGAGACCGACCATGTCGAGCGCCTCGATCGCCCGCCGGCGGGCCTCCTTCTGCGGGTGCCGCGCGACGAGCAGCGGCAGCTCGACGTTCTCGACGGCGCTCAGCACCGGCATCAGGTTGTAGAACTGAAAGACGAAGCCCATGCGCCGCGCGCGGTAGTCGGTGCGCTCGCGGTCGGAGAGCTCGGACAGGCGGGCGCCGTCGATGACGACCTCGCCCTCGTCGATGGAGTCGAGCCCGGACAGGCAGTTGAGCAGCGTGGTCTTGCCGCAGCCGGACGGGCCCATGATGGCGAGCATCTCGCCGCGCGCCACGGCGAGGTCGACGCCGCGCAGCGCGCGGACCTGGACCTTGCCGGTGTCGTACGTCTTGTGCACCGCCTGGGCCTCGACGATGGCCTCAGGTTGCGGCAGCTCGGAGACGGGAGCCATGGGGACTGGCCGCTCCAGTACAGGTGCAGACATTGTCCCTCCTCGGTGGTGGGTCGCCCCGATGGTGGACCCGCAGGAAACCCTCGCCATCCGCCTGAGGACGTACCCGGGGCGCGGACAATCCCGTAGCGTCCGGTCATGGCCGCGGAGCCGGCGATCCGGGTCGAGCACCTCCGTGTCGTCCGCGGCGGGGCCGAGGTGCTGCCCGACCTCTCGCTCGAGGTGGCCAGAGGCATGGTCACGGGCCTGCTCGGCCCGAGCGGCTCCGGCAAATCGACGCTGCTGCGCGCGATCGTCGGCGTACAGCAGATCGTGTCCGGCTCGGTCCGCGTCCTCGGCCTGGAGGCCGGCTCGCCGCCGCTACGGCGCCGGGTCGGCTACGTCACCCAGGCGCCGTCCGTGTACGGCGACCTGACCGTCGGCGAGAACCTGCGCTACTTCGCGCGCGTGCTCGGAGCGGGGCGCGACGCGGCCGACGCCGCGCTTGCCACCGTCGGGCTGGAGGCGTTCGCCGACCGCGTGGTCAACAGACTCTCGGGCGGCCAGCGGGCCCGGGTGTCGCTGGCGACCGCGCTGCTCGGCTCGCCGGAGCTGCTCGTGCTGGACGAGCCGACGGTCGGGCTCGACCCGGTGCTGCGCCGCGATCTCTGGAACACGTTCCACCGGCTCGCCGAGAGCGGCGCGACGCTCCTCGTCTCGAGCCACGTCATGGACGAGGCCGACCGCTGCGACGACCTGCTGCTCCTCTCGGAGGGCCGGGTGATCGCCACCGGCTCGCCCGCCGACGTGCGCGCGCGGACCGGGGCGGAGAGCCTCGACGACGCCTTCCTCCGCCTGGTCGAGGCCGCTTGAGCGCGCGCGTCACCCTCGCGACCGCGCTGCGCGTGCTGACGCAGCTCCGCCGCGACCCGCGGACGGTCGCCCTGCTGCTGGTCGTGCCGGTCGCGCTGGTCGTCCTGCTGCGCTACGTCCTCGACGGCCAGCCGCTGGCGTTCCAGCGCGTCGGCGGCCCGCTGCTCGGGATCTTCCCCTTCATCACCATGTTCATCGTCACCTCGGTGACGATGCTGCGCGAGCGGACGACCGGGACGCTCGAGCGGCTGATGACGATGCCGCTGGCCAAGCTCGACCTGCTCGTCGGCTACGCGCTCGCGTTCGGCCTGGTGGCGCTCGTGCAGTCGACGCTCGTCTCGGCCGTCGCCCTCGGCGCGCTCGACCTGCACGTCGCGGGCGCTGAGTGGGCCGTCCTCGCGCTGGCCGTGGGCAACGCGCTGCTGGGAATGGCGCTCGGCCTCTTTGTCAGCGCCTTCGCGACGACGGAGTTCCAGGCCGTCCAGTTCATGCCCGCAATCGTGTTTCCCCAGATGCTGCTCTGCGGGCTGTTCGTCGCCCGAGCGGACATGGCGCGCGCGCTCGAGGTCGTCTCGTGGGCGCTCCCGCTCACGTACGCCTACGACGCGCTCGACCGCGTGACGCATCAGGGCACGGGCGGCGGCCCGCTGGCGCGTGACGTGGCCGTGGTCGTCGGCGCGACCCTGCTGGCGCTCATGCTCGGCGCGCTCACGCTTCGCCGCCGCACGCCGTAACGCAGTGTGGTTAAGCCGCAGACCCGCCCGCGCGGCGCACGGATGCCGCTTCGCACCGCCGCCTTCACCCTCCGCACATGGAACGGTCGTACGCAGTGTCCTGGCAGAACGGCGACGGGCGGCAGCACGCCGGCCGGCTCGACCTCGGGCCGACTTCGGTCTGGCTCGAGGGCGGAAGCGCCGTCGACGAACTGCGGTATGCCGACCTCACGGAAGTCCGCATCACGCGGCAGCCGGAGGAACGGCTGTCGGGCCGGCCAACCCTCGTGCTGCGCGACCAGGGCGGCAGGACGGTGCGCGTCGCGTGCATCGGCGAGCCGGGCGCTCTCCCGGAGCTGGTCGAGCAGCTGACGCATCAGCTCGCGTCGTAGCCGAGCGACCGCACGGCCCGCGCGATCGTGAGCTCTTCGTGCGCCGGCACGACCTCGACGCGGAAGGGCTCCGCGAAGGCGAGCGCGCCGGAGACGGCGTCGCGCACGTCCGGGCGGTTCTCCCCGATTCCCGCGGTGAAGGCGAGCGCGTCGAGCCCGCCGAGCGCGGGCAGCATGGCGGCGGCCGCGGTGGCCGCGCGGTACGTGAAGACGTCGAACGCCAGTGGGTCGTCGAGCCCGCCGAGGGCCGTGATCCCGGACTCGTGCTCGAGCGCGTGGTCGAGCTCGTCCGGGCTCATGCCCGAGCGCAGCACATGGATCAGCGCCCCGGGGTCGACGGTGCCGGAGCGTGTCACCATCGGTGGCCCCTCCAGCGGGGTGAAGCCCATCGTCGTGTCGACGGATCGTCCGTCGAGCACGGCGGTTACGGAGCAGCCCCCGCCCAGGTGGCACACGACGAGGCGGGAGACCGGCAGCTGGCTCGCGACCCAGGCGACGTTGAGGCCGTGGAAGCCGAAGCGCCGGATCCCCTGCTCGCGCCACGATCGGGGCACCGCGTATGTCGTCGCGCGCTCGGGGATGGTGGCGTGGAACGCCGTGTCGAAGGCGGCGACCTGCGGCAGCCCCGGGAAGGCGGCGCGCGCTTCGCGCAGCCCGCGCAGCGCCGGCTCGTTGTGCAGCGGCGCGATCGCGCGCAGGTCCTCGATCGCTGCCTGGACGTCGTCGTCCACGAGCACCGGCTCGACGAACCGGGAGCCGCCGTGGACGACGCGGTGGCCGACGGCGGCGACGTCGCCTGCGGCGGCGAGCGCGTCGATGCGGCGGCTCTCGCCGCCCGAGACGACGTGCAGCTTCAGGCTCGTCGAGCCTGCGTTGACGGTCAGGATCGCCACGGCAGCAGGCGGGCGAGCAGCCCGGTGCGGGGCTGCGTGGCGCGCCAGTCGTCGTACAGGGGGAAGCGGCCCGCCTCGTGCGCGGCCTTGACGCACTCGGTGTGAGCGTGCCGCCGCCGGCCGGTATCGCCCTCGGGCGCGATCAGCACGTGGTCGCTCGTCGCGTGCAGCTGCCGGTTGCAGAGCGGGCAGCGGTAGGTGGCCGGCTTCAGGCTCCGGACCGGGCGGAACGTCCACCACCGAGGCTCGTCCATCCTGTCTTCTTACACGTGCCGTTCGCCGTTTCGCTGGAATGCCGGCCATGAGCCGCATCGTCGTTGCGCTCGGCGGCAACGCGCTCCTGCGCCGCGGCGAGCCCGCCGAGGCCGCGATCCAGCGGGCGCGCGTCGCGGCCGCCGCGTCCGCCCTCGCGGCGCTCGCGAATGCCCACGAGCTCATCATCACGCACGGGAACGGGCCGCAGGTCGGCCTGCTCTCGCTCGAGGCGGACGCGTACACGGCGGTTGCGCCCTACCCGCTCGACATCCTCGGCGCCGAGAGCCAGGGCATGATCGGCTACCTGCTCGTCCAGGCCCTCGGACGCTGCCTCGACGGGCGGGAGGTCGTCACGGTCCTGACGCAGGTCGTGGTCGACGAGGCCGATCCCGCGTTCTCCCGCCCGACGAAGCCGATCGGACCGCTGTACCCGGAAGCCGACGCCCGGAGGCTGGCTGCCGAGCACGGGTGGACCGTCGCCCGCGACGGCGATTCCTTCCGGCGCGTCGTCCCGAGCCCGGAGCCGATCGCGATCGTCGAGCTCGAGCCGGTGCGCCGGCTGCTGCACGCGGGCGTCCTCGTCGTCTGCGCGGGCGGCGGCGGCATCCCGGTCGTCCGCACGCCGTCAGGGCTGCAAGGCGTCGAGGCCGTGATCGACAAGGATCTGACGGCGGCGCTGCTCGCGGAGGCAGTGGGTGCCGACCTGCTCGTGATCGCCACCGACGTGCCGTTCGTGGAACGGGACCGGGGGACCCCGGCCGCGGCACCCATCGAGTCGGCGGCGCCGGCGGAGCTGCGCGCCCTTCAGTTCGCCCCGGGCTCGATGGCACCGAAGGTCGACGCCGCGTGCCGGTTCGTCGAGGCGACCGGCCGCGAAGCGGTGATCGGGTCGCTCGACGAGCTCGTGGCGGTCGCGGAGCGCCGCGCCGGGACGCGGGTCGTGGGCGCCAACTATCGTCGGGTCTCACCGCGCCGTCAGCCGCCGAGGGAGGACGTATGAGTTTCCCCACCGTTGAAAAGACCGCACCGCTCACCGCGGAGGAGCTCCGCCTGATCGACGGCTACTGGCGGGCCGCGAACTACCTCTCCGTCGGGCAGATCTACCTGCTCACGAACCCACTGCTGCACGAGCCGATCGTGCCGGAGCAGGTGAAGCCCCGCCTGCTCGGCCACTTCGGGACGACGCCCGGCCTCAACCTGGTCTACGCACACATGAACCGCGCCATCGTGCAGCGCGACCTGAACGCGATCTATGTCGCCGGCCCCGGCCACGGCGGGCCTGGGCTGGTCGCGAACGCGTACCTCGAGGGCACCTACAGCGAGGTCTACCCGCACGTGACGGAGGACGGGGCGGGCATGCGCGAGCTCTTCCGGCAGTTCTCGTTCCCCGGCGGCATCCCGAGCCACGTCGCGCCCGAGACTCCGGGGTCGATCCACGAGGGCGGTGAGCTCGGCTACGCGCTCACGCATGCATTCGGGGCCGCGTTCGACGATCCCGACCTCGTGGTCTGCTGCGTCGTCGGCGACGGCGAGGCGGAGACGGGCCCGCTCGCGACGAGCTGGCACGGCAACAAGTTCCTGAATCCGCGCCGCGACGGCGCCGTCCTACCGGTGCTGCACCTGAACGGCTGGAAGATCGCCAACCCGACCGTGCTCGCGCGCATCCCCGAGGAGGAGCTGATCTCCTTGATGGAGGGCTACGGCTGGCGGCCGCTCGTCGTCGAGGGCGACGAGCCGGAGGCGGTGCACCAGCTGTTCGCGGCCGCGCTCGACGAGGCGCTCGACGAGATCGCCGCGATCCAGCGGCGCGCACGCTCCGACGGCGACCTGGCCCGGCCGCGCTGGCCGATGATCGTGCTGCGCACGCCGAAGGGCTGGACCGGCCCGCACGAGGTCGACGGCGTCCAGGTCGAGGGCACGTGGCGCTCGCACCAGGTGCCGATGACCGACGTCCGCACCAACGCCGGACCACCTGCGGGTGCTCGAGGAGTGGATGCGGAGCTACCGGCCCGAGGAGCTGTTCGACGAGAACGGCACGCTCGTGCCGGAGCTGCGGGCGCTGCCGCCGCGCGGCGAGCGGCGGATGAGCGCGAACCCGGTCACGAACGGCGGCTCCGTGCTGCGCGACCTCGTCCTGCCGGACTTCCGTGCCTACGCCGTCGACGTCGAGTCCCCCGGCGCGACGACGAGCGAGGCGACACGGGTGCTCGGGTCGTTCCTCCGCGACGTGATGGCGCGGAACGGGCGAGACCTTCCGGCTCTTCGGCCCCGACGAGACGGCCTCGAACCGGCTCGACGCGGTGTACGAGGCGACGGACAAGACCTGGGAGGCCGAGACCCTGCCCGTCGACGAGCACCTTTCGCCGGACGGCCGAGTGATGGAGATCCTCTCCGAGCACACGTGCCAGGGCTGGCTCGAGGGCTATCTGCTGACCGGCCGGCACGGGCTCTTCAACTGCTACGAGGCCTTCATCCACCTCGTCGACTCGATGTTCAACCAGCATGCGAAGTGGCTGAAGGTGACGAGGGGGATCCCGTGGCGGCGGCCGATCGCGTCGCTCAACTACCTGCTCACCTCGCACGTGTGGCGCCAGGATCACAACGGGTTCTCGCACCAGGACCCGGGGTTCATCGACCACGTGATCAACAAGAAGGCGGAGATCATCCGCGTGTACCTGCCGCCGGACGCGAACTGCCTGCTCTCGGTCGCCGACCACTGCCTGCGCTCGCGCCACTACGTGAACGTGATCGTCGCGGGGAAGCAGCCGTCGCTGGACTACCTCCCGATGGACGAGGCGATCGTCCACTGCACGCGCGGGATCGGCATCTGGGACTGGGCCTCGAACGACGAGGGCGGCGACCCCGACGTCGTCATGGGGTGCGCCGGCGACATCCCGACGCTCGAGACGCTCGCGGCCGTCGCTCTCGTCCGGCAGCACCTGCCCGACCTCAAGGTGCGCGTCGTCAACGTGGTCGACCTCATGCGGCTGCAGCCGGACTCCGAGCACCCGCACGGGCTGTCCGACAGCGCGTTCGACGCCCTCTTCACCGCCGAACGGCCGGTGATCTTCGCCTACCACGGCTACCCGTGGCTCATCCACCGCCTCACCTACCGGCGGACGAACCACCGGAACATCCACGTACGCGGCTACAAGGAGGAAGGGACGACGACCACGCCGTTCGACATGGTCATGCTGAACGACATGGACCGGTTCCACCTCGTCATGGACGTCATCGACCGCGTCCCGTCGCTCGGCGAGCGGGCCGCGCACCTGCGCCAGGAGATGGTCGACCGGCGGCTGCGCGCCCGCGCCTACACGCGCGAGGTCGGAGACGACATGGAGGACGTGCGCGATTGGAAGTGGCCTTCGGGCTAGCCGTCGAGCGGCAGTGCGATGCCGGGTTGCTCGAGCGCGCCGCCGAAGTCCTCGTCGGTGCCCCATGTGCGCCAGGCGCCGGGCGTGAACACGATTGTGACGTCGTCGTGGGCTCGGATCGCCTCGCCGACGTCCGGGTGCGTCAGTCCGGCGGGGGAGAGGTACTTGGCCCAGACGCGCTCGTTGTTTGCGCGCGCTTCGGCGCCGCGGCTGACCCGCACCGTGCCGGTGGCCGCGGCCCCACGGAGCGCGCCCGGCCCGTGCGTGTCGATCAGGAGGCTCGCACGTGGCCGCTCGGCGGCGTTCTGCGCCTTGTGCGTTCGGCCGCCGGTGGCGATCAGGATCTCGTTGCCGTCGCGCAGGAACCAGACGGCCGACAGGTATGCCGAGCCGTCCGGTTCCGTGGTAGCGAGCGTGGCGATCAGGCGCGCATCGAGCAGCGACGCGAGCCGATCCTCCACTAGCGGCCCAGCACCTTCTCGACCGCCTCACGGACCTTCGCCTCGTCGGCGCCGGCTGCGGTGAGGAGCTCGGCCGCGAGGCCGTCCTCGACGCCGGCCAGGCCGACGAGCAGATCCTCCGTGCCGACCCAGCGGGCGTTGCGGTCCTTGGCGGCGTCGACGGCGAGCTGAAAAGCCTTCTTGGTCTTCGGCGTCATCGGCATGCCGCGGCGGCGGCCGGGGGTTGCCTCCGAGGCCTCGACCTTGGCGCGGATGTCGTCGTACCGGACGCCGAGCGAACCGAGCGCCGCGGCCGCGCCGCCGCCCTCGGTCTTGATCAGGCCGAGCAGCAGGTGCTCCGTGCCGATGTAGCCGTGCCCGAGCGCCTCGGACTCGGCGTGCGCCTGCTCGACGGCTGCGCGCGCGTAGCGCGTGAAGCGCCCGAACGGCCGGCCGCCGCGACGCCGGTAGAACACGTCCTTCGGCCCGCGTGCGTCCTCGGGCCCGGCGTCCACGATCTGGTGGACGCGCTGATGCGAGAGGCCGAGCTCCTCGGCGATCTCGCGCATCGATCCGCCCTCCGCATGGAGCCGGCGGATCACGTGCTGGTAGTCGACGCGGGCGCGTTCGACCTCGTGCTGCAGGTCGAGGAGGCGCTCGCGGACGGTCTTGGCTTCGCCCAAGAGCTGTTCATCGAGTGTCATCATGTCGTCTAGCGTACTAGACAGATAGCCGTTTGTCTAGTCCAGTAGACGGAGGATCCTCGCCGCCAGAACGGCCGCGTTCTTCGAGTTGTCGACGCCCACGCAGGCGACCGGGACGCCGGGCGGCATCTGGGCGATCGCGAGCAGCGCGTCGAGCCCGTCCAGCACCGACTTCGAGGAGCGCAGCGGCACGCCGATCACAGGCAGCTCCGTGTGCGCCGCCACCACGCCGGGCAGCGCGGCGGCGAGCCCGGCCCCGGTGATCAGCACGCGGATGCCGCGGTCGGCCGCCGAGGTCGCGTAGTCGGCGACCTCGCGCGGGTTGCGGTGCGCGGACAGCACGTTGAACTCCCACGAGATGCCGCGCTCGTCCAGCTCCTTCGTTGCCGCTTCCATCGCCGCGCGGTCGGACTCGGAGCCGACGAGGATCCCGACGAGCGGCTCAGGCAACGGCGTGCACCGGCGCGGCGATGTCGTGGCGGAAGCGGCACCCGTCGAAGTGGATCCGCCCTGCGGAGGCGTACGCCTGGTCGCGCGCGGCCCCGATCGTCGGGCCGACGCCCGTGACCGCGAGGATGCGGCCGCCCGCGGTGACGAGCCGGCCGTCGCGCTCGGCGGTGCCCGCGTGGAAGACGAGCGCGCCGGCGTCCGCGACGCCGTCGATCGGCGTCCCGCTGTCGCCGCTCGCCGGGTAGTCGCGGCCGGCGAGCACGACCGTGACGGCGGCATCGTCGCCTACGGCAAGGGCCGTGCCGGCCAGCTCGCCGTGCGCCGTCGCGGCGAGGGCCGCCAGCAGGTCGCCCTCGAGCCGCGGAAGCAGGGCCTGCGTCTCGGGGTCGCCGAAGCGGCAGTTGAACTCGAGCACGCGCGGCCCGTCGGGCGTGAGCATCAGCCCCGCGTAGAGCAGCCCGGTGAACGGCGCGCCGCGGCGGGCGAGCTCGGCCGCCACCGGACGATGCACGGCGTCCACGAGCGCGTCGAGCTCCGGCACGCCCGGCACCGGCGAGTAGGCGCCCATGCCGCCCGTGTTCGGGCCCGTGTCGCCGTCGCCGATCCGCTTGTAGTCGCGCGCGGAGGCGAGCGGCAGCACCTCCTCGCCTGCCACGAGCGCGAAGACCGAGAGCTCGTCGCCCTCGAGCAGCTCCTCCACGAACGCATCCGGGCCGGCAGCGGCCAGCGCCTCACGCAGCTCCTCGTCGGTCGTGCAGACGTGCACGCCCTTGCCCGCGGCGAGGCCGTCCTCCTTCACGACGGCGGGCGGCCGCGGGTCGTCGACCAGGTTCGCGCAGGGCACGCCGGCAGCGTCCATGACCTCCTTGGCGAAGCGCTTCGAGCCCTCGATCTGCGCAGCGGCGCGGGCCGGGCCGAACACGGCGATCCCGGCCGCGCGCAGCTCGTCCGCGAGCCCCGCGACGAGCGGCGCCTCCGGCCCGACGACGACGAGGTCGGGCGCGAGCCGCCGCGCGAGCGCCGGAACATCGTCGTCGTGGCACGTCGCCAGCTCAGCGATCCCGGGGTTCCCCGGCGCTGCGTGCAGCTCGGTGAGGAGCGGGCTGGATGCCAGCTTCCAGGCGAGCGCGTGCTCGCGACCCCCGCTGCCGACGAGCAGCACCCTCACGGGCCGGGACTGTACTCGGGCGGCCCGACGGCTGGGCGGGGTGGCGATCGTTCATGATGTCGCCGTGCAGTTCGAGCCCGGCCTTGACCGTCACGAGTGGGAGAGCCAGTGGGCGCAGCTCGAGGAGGACATGCGCACCTCCCCCGAGGAGACGCTCCCGGAGCTCGCCGACCTGATCGAGCACGTGCTCGGGGAGGCCGGCTACGACCTGTCTGACCCGGTCGCACGCGAGGGCGAGGAGCGCGAGGTGGTCGCCGAGTTCACTGCGGCCCGCGAGATCGCCGACCAGGTCGACAGAGGCGACGACGTCGACCCGGGCGACGTGGCGTCGGCCATCAACGGGCTGGTCGCCCTGCACGACTTCCTGTCGTCGAGCGACGCGCGCAATCTTTAGCGGGCGAGCGCCTGCTCGCGCTCGCGCCCGGTGCCGATCCAGGTGACCGGCACCTCGAGCTCTCGTTCGACGAAGTCCACGTAGCGGCGGGCCGCGTCCGGCAGGTCGTCGGCCGCTCCCACGTCGCCGAGCTCGGAGCGCCAGCCGTCGACGACCTCGTAGACCGGCTCGGCGTGATGGAAGTCGCTCTGATGCGCGGGGAACTCGCGCGTCTCGGTCCCGTCGGGCAGGCGGTAGTGCGTGCAGATCGGGATGCGGTCGAAGGCCGACAGGACGTCGAGCTTCGTCAGCGCCAGTGAGGTGAAGCCGTTCAGCCGGGCGGCGTAGCGCAGACCGACCAGGTCGAGCCAGCCGCAACGCCGCGTGCGGCCCGTGACGGTGCCGTACTCGCCGCCCAGCTCGCGCACGCGCTCCTGGTCCGGCCCCTCGATCTCCGTCGGGAACGGTCCCTCGCCGACACGCGTCACATAGGCCTTGGCGACGCCGACGACCGCGTCGATCCGGTTCGGCCCGATGCCGATGCCCGTGGCGGCGGCGGCGGCGACCGGGTTGGACGAGGTCACGAAGGGGTACGTGCCGTGGTCGAGGTCGAGCAGCGTGCCCTGGGCGCCCTCGAAGAGCACCGCCTGGCCGTCGCGCAGCGCCTCGTGGACGAGCAGCGACGTGTCGGCGATGTGCGCGCGCAGCCGCGGCGCCCAGCGCTCGGCGCGGCCGGCGACGTCGTCGAGGTCGAGCGGCTCCGCGCCGTAGATGCGCTCGAGCCACAGGTTCTTCTCGGCGAGCGCCACCTCGATCTTCTGGCGCAGGATCTTCGCGTCGAACAGGTCCTGGACGCGGATGCCGAGCCGCGACGCCTTGTCGGCGTAGGCCGGGCCGATGCCGCGGCGCGTCGTGCCGATCTGGAGCCGCCCGAGCCGGCGCTCGCTGGCGCCGTCGATGGCGACGTGCCACGGCATGATCACGTGCGCGTTGCCGGAGATCCGCACGCGCTCGGTCGAGAGCCCACGCGCCTCGGCGTCGTCGAGCTCCGCGATGAAGACGTCCGGGTCGATCACGCAGCCGGCGCCGAGCACGCACTCCTTGCCCCAGAGGATCCCCGAGGGCATGTGCCGGAACTTGTACGTCTCGCCGTCGACGACGATCGTGTGCCCGGCGTTCGGCCCGCCCTGGTAGCGGCAGACGACGTCGGAGTCACGGGCGAGCAGGTCGACGATCTTGCCCTTCCCCTCGTCGCCCCACTGCGCCCCCACGATCACGGTCGCAGGCACAGCCGGAGAGTCTGCCCGAACGGGTGGTCGGCCGCCTAGGGCCTAGGCCGCGGCCAGGTCGGCGAACTTCGCGTAGCGCTGCAGGAACGACAGCTTCACGTGCCCGGTCGGCCCGTTGCGGTGTTTGGCCAGGATCACCTCGGCGAGCCCCTGGTCCTGGCTCTCGTCGTTGTAGTACTCGTCGCGGTAGATGAAGGCGACGAGGTCGGCGTCCTGTTCGAGCGAGTTGTGGACGACGATGTCGTCCGCGACGAAGTTGTGGAGGCCGTCGACCGTGAGATCGAAGACCTCCTCGCAGCCGTCCGGCTCGATTGACACGACCTCGTCCCAGTACACGTCGCTTTGCGCGAGCCGGCCAAGCTCGGTCGAGGCGACCGCCTCCGCGACGACCAGGGCGCGGTCTCGACTCAGCGCGGCGCGGTAGAGGGTGGAGCCGCAGTAGCGAGTTCCGATGCGTGATTGGAGCGCCCGGGTCGTGACCGACGCTTCGGCCATGGCCGGTTTCACGAGGCTGACCCACGCTTCCTTTGGGATGACGTCCCGGTTCGTGTTGGCAGTGATGCTGTTGAGCCTCGAGAGAATCGCAGCCTGTTCTCGCCGTCGGCGATCGCCGACGGTCCCGACCGCATTGAGGAACCGCTCGACGTCTCCCTTGCCGGACAATGTGACGCGGTGGCTGTCGCGCCCCTTGACGCCCATCGAGACACGGCTCACGCGTGCATTGATGTCGAGGCGGAGGAGCAGGGATTGGACGTCTCTGCTCAGCCGCTGACTCGTCGAGTCATACCGGACGGCCGGGTACACGCCGGCGGCCCGGATGCAGCCGTCGGTCGCCCATAGGTGGCGCAGGAACGTCGCAATACCGCTGGACGGCTGCGCGAAGACCGCTTCAGGCACCGACTTCTGCCAGGCGCGGTGCCCGAACGCACCAAGGTCGTCGAGCCAAGCGGCCAATGGATTCCGCACGCCGTGAGTGAGGTGCCGCGTTGACGGCAAGTAGACCTGGTACCAGCTCTGCTCCTTGGTGATGCGCGGCGCAATGGCGTCGCCGAACACGCGCGTTGCGAGTTCGCTGACGACTTCCGCAAGCTCCGGCTCGCGCGTCGTGTATTGCAGCGTGTGACGCGGGAGCGCGCAGCCGTCGCCGATCATGTGCCCGAGCAGTGCTAGTTCCGGATCGCTCATCGTTGGGAGCGCCTGACCGCGGAGTCTCCTCGGCAGCGCAAGGCGCATTCCTGGCGTGAGCTCATCGAGCCGTCGCCAACCCTCGAACGCCCGGAACCGGTGATTCGCCGTGGCGCGGATCGTCCGGCCGAGCCGCGTTCGGAGCCGGAAGACCGGCTTCCGCCCGGTCGAGAACGCGTTGACGACCGGCCGCGGTTCGAGGCACCACGTTTCCTCGTTCAGAGCCAGAACGCGACTCCCCTCGGTTCCAATCAGGTCGGCGATCGGTGCGTACGTCCCTAGATCCGGCAGGAAAACACGCGAATCGCCAGTCAGGCATCCGGATTCGCGCAGGTCTGAGAGGATCGGCCGCTTGTCATGGCGCTGCTCGACGGCGCGCGAGAGCTGCGACATGGCGATGATCGGCAGGTCGAGCTCGCGCGCCAGGATCTTGAGCTGGCGCGAGATCTGCGACACCTCCTGCACGCGGTTCTCGTAGTTCGAGTCCGAGCTCATCAGCTGCAGGTAGTCGACGATGATCAGGCCGAGGTTCGGCTCCTTCGACTTCAGCCGCCGCGCCTTCGCGCGGATGCCCATGATCGTCATCGAGCCGGTGTCGTCGACGTAGATCGGCGCCTTCGCGAGCTTGTCGCACGCGGCCGTCAGCCGCGGCCAGTCGTCGGCGGCGAGCTTGCCGCTGCGGAGCCGCTGCGACTCCACCTTCGCCTCGCTGCACATCAGGCGCTGCGTGACCTCCGCCTTTGACATCTCGAGCGTGAACAGGGCGACGGGCACCTGCTTGCGGACGGCGAGGTTCGCGGCCATGCAGAGCGTCAGCGCCGACTTCCCCATCGACGGGCGCGCGGCGACGATGATCAGGTTGCCGGGCTGGAAGCCGGAGGTGAGCCGGTCGAGGTCGCGGTAACCGGACGGGACGCCGGTGATCTCCTCGCCCGCCTCGTAGAGCGCGGTGATCTTCTCGAAGCTCTCCTTCAGCAGCTCCTCGATGTGGCTGAACTCGCTCGAGACCTGCTCCTGGGAGAGCTCGAAGACGATCTGCTCCGCCTTGTCGAGCAGCTCGGCGGCGTCGCCGGGGCGGTCCCAGCCGAGCTGGGAGATCTGGCCACCGGCCGAGATGAGGCCGCGCAGGATGCCCATCTCGCGGACGATGCGCGCGTAGTGGCCGGCGTTGGCGCTGGCCGGTACCAGGCGCGCCAGCTCGTGCACGCGGACGCGGCCGCCGACGGCGTCGAGCTCGCCGCGCTCCTCGAGCTCGTCGGCGACGGTGATGGCGTCGACCGGCTCGCCGCGTGCGAAGAGCCCGAGGCAGGCCTTGTAGATCTTGCCGTGGCTCTCGCGGTAGAAGTCGCCCGCGTCGATCGCCTCGGTGACCGCGCCGATGGCGCCGGGCGAGAGCAGCATCGCGCCGAGGACGGACTCCTCGGCGTCGAGGTTCTGCGGCGGGACGAGCGCTGCCTCGGGCGCGGCGACCGCGGTGTCCAGAGACGCCATGCCCCCATTCAAGCGCGTGTCCGGGGAGACCGTCATGCCGCCTCCGGACGGTCAGAGCGCCGGGTCAAAACAGCCGCTTTGCAGCAAGATCGGAACATGCGTTCGACCATTATCCCCAGAAGCCCGGACGTTGTCCCCGGCATGCCCAACAGGTGTGCTGGACAGATCGTCCGGTCGGAGCGGGACTTCCCGGGCCAAGTCCACAGCGGCCGTCGGCCGCTGTGGACGGGGCTGTCCCCGCAGGGGGCTGTCCCCCGTGCGTGCAGAGGACAGCGTCCGGATGCAACCGACCGGTTTTTCCGAAGACCGAGACATCGCCCGATCACGGGGGACAGCCCCCGCTGACACGGGGACGGCCCCTAGGCGGATTCGGGCTCGCCGGTCTGGCCGATGCTGCCGGCGGCGGCCTCGGCGACGATCTCGTCGACGGGCTCGGCCTCGGGCATGCCGGGCGGCGCGGTCTCCTCGGCCGGCGCCTCGGCTTCCACCTCGGCCTCGATCTCGGGCGCCGCAGCGTCGGCGACCGGCGTCTCGGCCTCGGCAGCCGCGTCGGCCTCCGGCGCCTCTGGAGCCTCTGGAGCCTCTGGGCTCCTCGGGCGGCAGCTCGCCGCCCTCCGGGACGACGAGCGTGCGCACGGTGGCGGTCACGTCCTCGAAGATCGCGATCTCGATCTCGTAGCGGCCGATGCGCTTGATCGGGTCGGCCAGGTGGATCTTGCGCCGGTCGACGCGGATGCCGGACTCCTCGCGGATCCGCTCGGCGACGTCGGTCGGCGTGATCGACCCGAAGAGCGTCCCGGTCGGCCCCGCGTTCACGTCGAAGCGGAGCTCGAGCGCCTCGAGCTTCGTCGCCAGGTCGCGGGCCTGGTCGCCCGTGCTGGCGTCGTGCCGCGCCCGGTGCGCCTCGCGGCGCGCGAGCTCGGCCACCTTCGCGGGCGTAGCCGTCTCGGCCATGCGCCGCGGCAGCAGGTAGTTGCGCGCGTAGCCGCTGGCGACGTCGACGACGTCGCCGCGGAGGCCGAGGTTCTCGACGTCGGTGAGCAGGATGATCTTCGTCGCCATCGCTAGCCGGACACGTAGGGCAGGAGGGCCATCTCCCGCGCGCGCTTGATTGCGACCGCGAGCTGCCGCTGGTGGCGGCGGCACGCCCCGGTGATCCGCCGGGAGCGGATCTTGCCCTTTTCGGAGATGTACCGGCGCAGCTGCGCCGCGTTCTTGTAATCGACCTCGTCGACCTTCTCGCGGCAGAAGTAGCAGTTACGGCGGCGGATCTGGGCATCCGCGCGACCGCCCTTGCCACCACGCCGCTGGTCGCTGTTCGAGCTGCTGCCGCCGCGCTTGTCTCTCGAGCTGGGCGGCATCAGAAGGGGATGTCGTCGTCGGTCGCGGCCGGCGTGAAGTCGGCCTCCTGCGCGGCGCCGGCGGGCACGAACTGCGCCTCGCCCTCGCCGCGGCTGCCGAGGAACTGCACGGAGTCGGCGATGATCTCCACCGCCTGGCGCTTCGTGCCGTCCTGGGCGTCCCACTCGCGCCAGTCGAGGCGCCCGTCGATCGCGACCGGCCGGCCCTTGGCGAGGTACTGCGCGCAGCTCTCGCCCTGGTTGCCCCAGACGGTCACGTCGAAGTAGTTCGGCTTGTCCGTCCACTGGCCGGTGGCGCCGTCCTTCATGCGCGTGTTCACTGCGATGCGGAGCTTGCAGACGGCGGTGCCGCCCGACGTGTGCCGCAGCTCGGGATCCTTCGTCAGGTTGCCCACGAGCACGACCCGGTTGATGTTGGCCATGGTTCCTGGTTCCTCCCTCGTGTCCTACGCGGCCTCGGCCGGCGCGGCGCTCTCGGTGGTGGACGTTGTCTTGCCCTCCGGCCGGCGCACGGCCAGGTGGCGCATGACGCCGTCGGTGATCTTGAGGATGCGCGACAGCTCGTCGAGCGTGTCGGCGTCGCTCGAGAACAGGAGCAGGTGGTAGGTGCCCTCGCCCTTGTGGTCGATCTCGTAGGCGAGCTTGCGGCGGCCCCACGGCTCGTGCTTCTCGACGGTTCCGCCGCGGCTTTCGATGAGCTCGCGCGTCCGCGTCATGATCTCGTCCTGGCGCTCCTCGGGGAGCTCGGGGTCGAGCATGAGCAGCACTTCGTATGGGTGGTTCACTGGTCCCGGACCTCCTCTCTTCCCTCGGTCTAGTGGCCTTGCCGGCCGGCGCCGCCCGGGAATGCGGGCGCGATGGCAAGGCAGGAAGCGGGGCGAGTGTAGCATCGGCCCCCGTGCAGAACCGGGCCGCGATCATCGCCGGCGGGGTCGCCGCGGCGGCCGCCGTCGCCTACGGGCTGCTGCGCCGCAGGCCGGGCACGCCTGCGCCGGTCGCCGCGCCGGAGGAGCCGGCCGGCCCCGACCCGCGGGCCGAGGCGCTGCGCTCCAAGCTCGCTGCGTCGCGCGAGCTCGCGGACGAGCGCGAGGCGTTCGAGGAGGCGGAAACACCCGTGGACGAGGCCGTCGCGGCCGAGTCCGACGAGGACGTCGCGGAGCGCCGGCGGGCTTTGCACGAGCGCGGCCGGGCAGCCGCCGATGAGATGCGGCGCGGCACCGGCAGCGGCGCGTAACGCTTCGTACCCCGGCCTGTCCACAGCTGTGCGCAGTGCTGTGGATCGTGGTCAGAAAAAGGCGCTCGGAGCGGACAAACGATTCACAGGATCGTGCCTTCCAGTGCAAGGAAAACTGCCGAAAAGGCCCGCGAATCTGCCGATTCCGACTGTGCAAAGAGGCGGTTATCCACATCTACACAACGTCCGATGGACGTGCTTTGCTCTCCGCGGGCCAGCACAGATACACCCCCATCTCCCCCGATGCCCGGGCCGCGTCCCCCCAAGCAGCGCTCGGCACAGCTGGCCTGGTGGCGATGACGACTCTCCAGGGACGCGGTCCGGGCATCCCTTTCCCCCTCCCGGGTTCACCGCAGGGCTGCGACCACCCCCGAGGCCAGTCCACGGGCGACGCGCGCCTGGTACCACCCCGTGTGGAGCAGGCGCCGTTCGCCTGCGTTCGTGACGAAGCCCGTCTCGACCAGGATCGCGGGCACGTTCGCCCAGTTGAAGCCGGTGAGGTCCGAGCGGGGCACGAGCCCACGGTCGGCGGCGCCGGTCGCGGCGACGACCGAGCGCTGGACGAGCCGGGCCGCGCGCAGGCTGCGGGCGTAGATGTCGTCGGTCCAGCCCCGGTGGTAGGCAGGGTAGAGCGTCGTCACGCCGTGCAGGCCGGTCTTCACGGACCCGTCGGCGTGGATGCGCAGCATCAGCGCGGCGTGCCGGCGGTTGCAGAACCGGGCTCGCGCGATGTTGCCGCCCGTGCCGAGGCGGAAGGTCGGGCCCGTGCGGGTCATCGCCACGCGGAAGCCGCGGCGGAGCAGCTGCGTCCGCGTCCGGCGCGCGATCGCCAGCACGACCTCGGCCTCGCCTGCCGCGCCGCCGCCGTCCTTGATCTTCAGCATCCGCGAGCCCGGCCCGATCGGCTCCACCTGCCGCCCGATCGCGGGCGGGGTCCCGTGGCCCGGGTCCAGGCAGATGAGCGGGGCGAGCACGCGCCCGGAGTGTAGGGGCGCTACGGCACTTCCTCGCGCCCTGGCTCCGCTAGGCGCATTGCCCTTCCGCAGCGGCGCCGGATAGGTTCCTCGCGTGCGCGAGGAACGGATCGTCGAGAAGCTCGAGGGGGAGCCCGAGCTGGCGCTCTCCGATCCGCGCCGGTAGTTGGAGCTCCTCAGGCGTCACCCGACGCCGATCCTCTTCACGCTCCTCGTCGCCGCCGCTGCGGTCGCGTTCCTGCCCGCCGTCTCGGCCGGCTTCGTCGCCGACGACTTCATCCTGCTGCGCACGCTCGGCCGCTCCTCCGGGATCGGCTGGGTCTTCACCCACAACGACGTCGGTGCGGCGAGCGGCCACTTCTACCGGCCGCTCTGGGTGCTCTGGCACCTCGGCATCGACCGGGTCTCCGGCTCGGCCTGGGCGTTCCACCTCGGCAACCTCGTGCTCTACGTCGTCATCACCCTCGAGGTCTGGCTGCTGGCCCGCCGGCTCATCGGCCTCCCGTCTGCATGGGTGGCGGCGTTCGCGTTCGCGGTCTACCCGCGGCACGGCGAGTCCGTGGCGTGGATCTCCGGAAGCACTGACCTCGTCGCTGCCGCACTCGGCCTGCCCGCCGTGCTGTGCGCCCTCGCGTACTGGCGCCCCGGCCCGCGTGCGGCGTCCGCCGGGGCGTTCGCGGCAGCGGCCGCGCTCGCGAAGGAGAGCGCCTTTGTCCTGCCGCTGCTCGCCGCAGTCTGTGTCTGGGCGGCGCGGGGCCCGCGCCGCCGGTGGATCGCACCGGTCGCGATGGCGGCCGCCCAGCTCGTCGTGCTGGTCGTCCGGGCGAGGGTCGTCGGCGGCGTCGGCGGCTACTCGGAATATCCGTGGACGCCGCTCCGCTTCTTCGCCGGCCTCGTCTCGTACGGCACCGCGGCGCTCAGCCCGCCGCAGTTCGAGCTGCTGCGCGACCCGGCGCTCCTGATCGTGCCGCTCGCGGGGCTCGCGTTCGCCGGCTTCGCCGTGCGCTCGCTCCGGCGCCGCGGCGAGGGCGAGCGGCTGCGGCTCGCCCTCGCCGGCGCGGCCTGGTTCGGGATCGCGCTGCTGCCCTCGCTGAACCTGGCCGTCGACCTCAACACCGGCAACGGCGAGCGCCTGCTGTTCCTGCCGTCGGTCGGGCTGGCGATCGCGTTCTCTGCGCTCGTCCCCGTCCGCAGCGGATCGACACTCGTCGCGCTCTCCTCCGCCGGCGTCGCGGCGCTTGCGCTGTCGCTGCTGGCGGCGCAGACGTGGCAGGACGCGGGCCGGCTGACGAGGCGCGTCGTCGCCCAGGCCGCGGCGCTCGCGCCGCCGGACGGCGAGCTCGTCGCGGTGACGCTCCCGGAGGAGTACCGCAGCGCGCACGTGCTGCCCGGGATCACCCTGGCGGCCGCGCTCGAGCGGCTCGGGCGCGGCGACGTGCGCGTCGCACCCTGCATCCCGGTCGTCGTGCGCACGCAGACGAAGGGCGCCGTCACGCTTGCTCCCTTCGCGAACGGGGCCTACGACGCGCACACGACCTGGGACGCGCCGTTCGACGTGCCCGTGCTCCGCAAGCCGTCGCCGGTGACCGCCGACTGCATCTGGACGGCGAACGACACCTGGCCGCCGGGGCTCGAGCTGCGCGCGACGGCAACGCCGCACCCGTCGCGGCCGCCCGTCGTGGTCGCCTACTTCGACGGGCGCGACCTCGTCACAGCGCCCGGCGCAGCGACCGCACCAGCTCCGTGAGCTCGTCCACGCCCGCCTCCGCCGCGGCCACGGCCGCCGTGCCTACGACGACGCCGTCCGCCAGCTCGGCGGCGGCCCGCGCGTCCTCGGGCGTCGAGATGCCGAAGCCGGCATAGAGCGGCACATCCGTCACGGCCCGGGCGCGCCGCACCAGCGGCTCAAGCTGCGGCGAGAGCCCTCGCCGCGCGCCGGTCGTGCCGGTGACGGTGACGAGGTAGAGCCAGCCGTCCGTGTGCTCGCCGGCGAGGCGGAGCCGCTCGTCGGCGGTCGTGGGCGCGACGAGCTGGACGCGACGCAGCTCCGGCCGCTCGGCCGCGGGGAGGTCGGCGACGATCAGGCTCGTGGCCCCCGCGCCGCGCATCTCGCCGGCGAGCCGCTCCCAGCCGCGGGCCTCGAAGAGCGACGCGTAGGTCATCGGGATCAGCGGCACGTCCACGCGCGCGCGTGTTTCTCCCAGGCACTCGAGGCACGCGTCGGTGCGCATGCCCTCGGCCAGCGCCCGCTCGCCGGCGCGCCGGATCACGGGGCCGTCCGCGAGCGGGTCGGAGAACGGGAAGCCGATCTCGATCACGTCGGCGCCGGCCTCCACCGCCGCCTCGGCGAGCGCCGGCGTCTCGCGGCCGGCCATGAGGTAGACGACGAGCGTCTTCAGCGCGCCGTGACCTGGTCGAGGTCCTTGTCGCCGCGCCCGGAGAGGCAGACGAGCACGAGCTCCTCGTCGATCGTCGCGGCGCGGGCGAGCGCATGCGCCGGCTCGAGCGCGGGGAGGATGCCCTCGAGCCGCGCGAGCCGCCGGCAGGCGTCGAGCGCCTCGTCGTCGTCTGCGGTCAGGTAGTCGACGCGCCCGGCGTCGCGCAGTGCCGCGTGCTCGGGGCCGACGCCCGGGTAGTCGAGCCCGGCGGAGATCGAGTGGGCGTCGGAGACCTGCCCGTCCGGGTCGGCGAGCACCGCCGAGCGGGCACCGTGGAGCACGGTCGGGCGGCCGCTGCCAAGGCTGGCGGCGCCCTCCGCCTCGACGCCGACGAGGCGCACGTCCTCGTCGTCGAGGAAGCCGGCGAACATGCCGATCGCGTTCGAGCCGCCGCCGACGCAGGCGACGACCGTCTCGGGTAGGCGGCCCTCCGCCTCGAGGAACTGCGCCCGCGCCTCGCGGCCGATCACCGCCTGCAGCTCGCGGACGATGGCCGGGTAGGGCGCGGGGCCGACGGCGGAGCCGATGAGGTAGTGGGTGTCCTCGACGTTGGCGATCCAGTCGCGGATGGCCTCGCTCGTCGCCTCCTTGAGCGTCTGCGTGCCGAACTCGACAGGGATGACCTCGGCGCCGAGCAGGTACATGCGGTCGACGTTGGGCCGCTGGCGGCGCATGTCCTCGGCGCCCATGTAGACGTGGCATTCGAAGCCGAAGCGCGCGCAGACCGTGGCGGTGGCGACGCCGTGCTGGCCGGCGCCCGTCTCGGCGACGATCCGGTGCTTGCCGAGCCGCCGCGCGAGGACCGCCTGGCCGAGTGCGTTGTTGAGCTTGTGCGCGCCGGTGTGGAGCAGGTCCTCGCGCTTCAGCCACAGGCGCTTGCCGGGGGCGAACCGCTCGCAGAGCGTCAGCGCCGTCGGCCTTCCTGCGTACGAGCTACCCAGTTGGTCGATTTCCGCGCGGAAGAGCGGGTCTTCCTGCGCCGCCTGCCACCCGGCCTCGAGCTCCTCGAGCGCGGGGATCAGCGTCTCGGGGACGAAGCGGCCGCCGTACTCGCCGTACCAGCCGCTCACCGCGCAGCCTCCACGTAGGCGCGCACGGCGTCGTGGTCCTTGATCCCCGGCTCGCGCTCGAGGCGCGAGCTGGCGTCGACCGCCCAGGGGCGGACGCGCTCGATCGCCTCGCGCACGTTGTCGGCCGCCAGGCGGCCGGCGAGCATCACGCGGCCGTCGGCCTCGGCGGCCCGGCGCCAGTGGCCTTCGTCCTGCTCGCCCCACGGCAGGTCGAGCACCTGCGCGACCGGCTCACCGCCTCGGAGCAGGACGGCGTCGCGGGCGCGGTGGCCGTCCTCGCGCGCGTAGAGCTGGGTCAGGTCGGCGCCTGTCTCCTCGTGCTCGCCGACGAGGACGGCGACCGAGAGCGTCGTGTCCGCGACGGGCAGCACGGCGGCGGCGCGCCGCGGGCTCTCGCTGGCGAGCACGAAGCCGAGCAGGTCGGCGCCCGCCTCGGCGGCGACGGCGACGTCCTCCTCGCGCGTGAGCCCGCACACCTTCACAAGCGGGCGGGCGAGCAGGTCGCGGAGCGTCGCCTCCGGGTCCGCCGACCGCATCAGCGCCGTCCCAACGAGCACCGCCCCGGCGCCGGCCAGCTCGGCGGCGGCCGCCTGGGCGCGCGAGTGGACGGCGCTCTCGGCGATCACGATCCGGTCGCGCGGTGCGCGCGCGACGAGGCCGAGCTGCGCGCGCCGGTCGATGGCAAAGGTGCCGAGGTCGCGGGCGTTCAGCCCGATCGGGTCGGCGCCGAGGCGGACGGCGCGGTCGAGCTCGGCGGCGTCGTGCGCCTCGACGAGCGCGTCGAGGCCGAGCTCCCGGGCCGTGGCCATCAGCGAGGCAGCGGTCGCGTCGTCGAGGTCGCGCAGGATCAGCAGCGCGGCGTCGGCGCCCGCCTCGCGCGCGGTGCGGAGGTGCTCCGGCGTCGAGAAGAAGCCCTTGGCGAGCAGCGGCAGCTCCGTCGCTGCGCGGGCAGCGCGGAGGTCGTCCCAGGTGCCGGCGAAGCGCTCGTCGACGAGCACCGACATCGCGGCGGCGCCGCCGCGCGCGTACGCCTGCGCGTGGCGCGCAGGGTCGGCGCCCGTATTGATGTCGCCGGCCGAGGGCGAGCGGCGCTTGAACTCCGCGATCGCGGCCAGGCCGGGCCCGGCCAGCGCGCCCTTAAGGCGTCCCATGTGTGAACCCCGCGAGGTCGTCGAGGCGCGTGCCGGCAGCGCCGGAGTCGACCGCCTCGGTGGCGAGGGCGAGCCCGTCGCGCAGGTCGGCGGCGTGGCCGGCTGCTGCGATCGCGCCGGCGGCGTTGAGCAGGATGGCGTCGCGGCGCCCGCCTCGGGCGCCGGCGAAGACGTCGCGGATGATGCGGGCGTTGTCGTCCGGCGACCCGCCGCGCAGCTCGCGCGGGTCGCAGCGGTCGAGCCCGAGCTCGGCCGCGTCGACGGTGCGCTCGACCACCCGATCGCGAAGGACTTCGCAGACGCGGTTCGGCCCGGCCGGCGACAGCTCGTCGATGCCGGCGTAGCCGTGCACGACGAAGGCGCGGTCGGCGCCGAGCTGGGCGACCACCTTCGCGATTGTGGGGACGAGCTCGGGCGCGTACACGCCGATCACCTGCGCCCGCGCGCCGGCCGGGTTGGTGAGCGGGCCGAGGATGTTGAAGACGGTGCGTGTCGCAAGCTCCTTGCGCACCGGCGCGGCGTGGCGCATGGCCGGGTGGTGGAGCTGCGCGAACATGAAGCCGAAGCCGAGCTCGTCGATCGAGTCGGCGATCCGATCCGGCTCGAGCTCGAGCCGGAACCCGAGCGCCTCGAGCACGTCGGCCGAGCCCGAGGCCGAGGAGACAGCGCGGTTGCCGTGCTTCGCGACGCCCGCGCCCGCGGCCGCGGCCACGATCGCGGCGGCAGTCGAGATGTTCAGCGTTCCGCCGCTGTCGCCGCCCGTGCCCGCGGTGTCGACGAGGTCGGTTCGCTTCGGGTGGACGGGGACGACGTGCTCGCGCATGGCCTCGGCGCAGCCGGCGATCTCGTCCGCGGTCTCGCCTTTCGCGCGCAGCGCGGCCAGGAAGCCGCCGATCTGGCCCGGCGTCGCCTCCCCGGACATGATCTCGCCCATGACGGTCCGCGCCTCCTCGCGCGTGAGACTGTGCCCGTCGACGAGACGGGCGATTGCGTCCTGGATGGGCGCCACCGGATTACGGTAACCCGCGTTTGACGGCGCGCGCTCTCCATCGGTACGGGGACCACCCGGCGCAGGTCGTCGAGCAGTTCGCGCCGGCGGGCGAGCCGCGCGGGACGGCGGTGGTGCTCCACGGCGGCTTCTGGCGCGATGCGTACGACCGGCACCTGATGGACGAGGTCTGCGAGGACCTGGCCGCCATGGGCTGGGCGGCGTGGAACGTCGAGTACCGGCGGCTCGGCGGTGGGGGCGGCTGGCCGGCGACGTTCGACGACGTGACGGCGGCGCTCGACCTCGTCGGCTCGCCGGCCGTCACGATCGGCCACTCGGCCGGCGGGCACCTGGCGCTCTGGGCAGCGGGGCATTCGAACGTCACGCGTGCCGTCGCGCAGGCCGGCGTCGTCGATCTCGAGGAGGCGATCCGGCTCGGGCTCAGCCGCGGCGTCGCGCGCGAGCTGCTCGGCGCCGGCGACCTGGCCGTGTGCTCGCCCGCGGCGCAGCTGCCGCTGGGCGTGCAGCAGCTCCTCGTCCACGGCGCCGACGACGACATCGTCCCCGCGTCGATGAGCGTCGGGTACGCCGAGCGCGCGCGTGCCGCCGGGGACGCGGTCGACACTGCGATCCTGCCCGGCGTGGGCCACTTCGAGCATCTCGACCCGCGCTCGAGCGCGTGGGCGGCCGTGCGGGACTGGCTGTGAACGGGCGCGCCGACGCCGAGGCGCTCGACCGGGCCGATCCGCTCGCGTCGTTCCGCGACCGGTTCGTGATCACGGACGACCGCATCTACGCGGACGGCAACTCGCTCGGCCGGCTGCCGCGTGCGGCAGCCGAGCGCATCGACGCGCTGGTCGCGGAGTGGGGGGAACGGCTCGTCGGCGGCTGGGCGGACTGGATCGAGCTGCCCGTGCGCGTCGGCGACCGGCTCGCCGCGCTCGTGGGCGCGCAGCCGGGCGAGGTGCTTGCCTGCGACTCGACGACGGTGAACCTCTACAAGCTCGCCGAGGCGGCGCTCGAGCTCCGGTCCGGCCCGGTCGTCGTGGACGAGCACGAGTTCCCGACCGACCGCTACGTCCTCGAGGGCATCGCCGCCCGGCGCGGCGTCGAGCTGCGCCGGCTCGCGTCAGACCCGCTCACCGGGCCGCAGCCGGACGAGGTTGCCGCGGCGGCGGAAGGCGCGGCGCTCGTCGTGCTGTCGGTGGTCGGCTACCGGTCGGGCGCGCTCGCCGACCTGCCCGCGATCACCGCGGCCGTCCACGACGCCGGCGCGCTGATGCTCTGGGACCTGAGCCACGCCGTAGGCGTCGTGCCCGTCGACCTGGCGACGGCCGACCTGGCGGTCGGCTGCACGTACAAGTACCTCAACGCCGGGCCGGGAGCGCCCGCCTTCCTCTACGTGCGGCGCGACCTCCAGGAGCAGGTGGTCTCGCCGATCCAGGGCTGGTTCGGTCAGCGGGACCAGTTCGAGATGGGCCCGCGCTACGAGCCGGCGGCGGGGATCGAGCGCTTCCTCGCGGGGACGCCGCCGATCCTCGGCCTCGCCGCCGTCCAGGCGGCCGTCGAGCTGGTGCTCGAGGCGGGCATCGAGGCGCTGAGGGCGAAATCGCTCGCCCTCACCGATCTGACGGTCGCGCTCCACGACGAGCGGCTGGCGCCGCTCGGCTTCCGGCTCGCCACGCCGCGCGAGCGCAAGCGGCGCGGCGGGCACGTCGGCGTCGCCCATGACGACGGCTGGCAGCTCTGCCGGGCGCTGATCGAGCTCGCAGGCGTCGTGCCCGACTTCCGCGCGCCGGACGTGATCCGGCTCGGCTTCCCGCCGCTCTACTCGCGCTTCGTGGACGTCTGGGACGCGGTCGACCGGCTCGCGGGCCTGGCCGAGAGCGGCCGCTACCGCGACGTGGCCGCCGAGCGGCTGCGCGTCACGTGATCCGCAACGCCGAATGGCATCGGCCTGCGCGAGGCGCGGTCACCCGTTAGTGTGATCTGAATCACCTCTCAGGAGAAAGGGGTTCAGATGCTTGGCTTCCGCGCAGCGCTCGTCCTTGTTCTGCTCGCCGCCGCGCTCGGGACGGCCGCTTCGGCATCGGCCGCAGGCACGGTCGGCACCACGTTCCCGGCCGGCTTCGCCGTCCCCACCGACGCATCGCTCGGCATGCCGGTCCTCGGCTTCGGCGCCGCCGGGCCGGTGCACCGCACGCCGGTCATCGTGCTCCATGGCAACAACGACACGCCCTACGCGACGGCGTGCAACCCGTACGGTGACGTGCACTCGGTGGCGCAGTACCTCGTCGACAACGGCTACACGCCGAGCGAGGTCTGGGGGCTCGGCTACCAGGGCGACCAGTGCGACTTGCTCGTCGACCCGACACACCGCTCGGGAGCCGCGCACACGACGGTCGCGAACATCCCCGACCTCGACGCGTTCGTGCGCTCGGTGTTGAGGTACACGCACGCGAAGCAGGTCGACATCGTCGGGCACAGCCTCGGCGGGACGCTCGCGCGCGCGTGGATGAAGGCTGACCACGCGCAGCAGCTGGTTCGCCGCCTCGTCCAGATCGACGCTCCGAACCACGGGATCATCGATTGCTCCCCGGATCCGGCGAACTACTGGCAGCTGCCGGCGAACGGCGGCTTCACCCCGTCGAGCCCGGTGTGCCAGGAATACGGCTCGCCGAGGACGCCGTTCCTGCGCTGGCTGAACGGCCACGGCCACGGCCACGGCCACGGCCACGGGCACGGGCACGGCCACGGGCACGGCAAGGAGGCACACGGCAAGACCGACGTGCTCGTCATCCGCAACGCGGACAAGAGCTTCGTCTACTTCCCGCTGCTGGACGGCCTCTTCCCGGGCGTGCCGGCGATCGACAGCTACGGCGTGCCGACCGACTTCTCGCACAGCGCCGAGCTGCGCGGCGCGAGCACCGTCAACCTCACGAACCAGGGTGTGTACGACCCGTTCCTCGGGACGTCGCACCTCGGGATCCTCAACTCGCCCGACACGTGGGCGGCCACGCTCGCGTTCCTGACCGCGAGGAAGGTGAAGTAGCTAGATCAGCGCGCCGGAGCGGCTGCCCGCTCGCGATGCAGCCGCTCGGCGCGCTCCCGGATGCCCAGCAGCATCTTGCACTCATGACGAGTGAGCCGGGCTCCGGCGTACTGCGCCATCAGGCCGCCGGCGTCGCATGACGCGCGCACGCCGCGAGCCACGGCGATCGCCACGCCCTCTGCGGATCCTCTGCCATGTCCGAGACCCAGTCGTCGGGAAAGCGTCTGCCGTCGGCGAGCGCAGCCGCCCGTTCCTCGGGCGAGAGGTCGCGCCGCACGAGCGGGATCGCGACCGCCGCCTCGTCGCGTGACAGCAGCACGTCGAGCGCTTCGACTCCGAGGGCACGCCGCTGGCCGTCCGCACGCTCGGCGACGCGAACGGCCTCGCGGACGTTGGCGCCGTAGCGGAGCGCGAGCACGCCGACGACGAGCCGGCGGGCCAACTCCACCTCGTCGGCCAGTGCCCGCTGCAGTGACGCGTCCCCGACGGCCGGCGACGTCGCGGCCGCGAGCGCCCGCCCTGCGTGCGCGGCGGCATCGGCGAGCACGCCGTCGAGCACCTCGGGCGAGACGACGTCGCGGGCGCCGGCAGCATCCAGGGCGTCGAGCGCGGTGAGGACGGCGACACGGTCGCCCTCCGCGACGGGTGGCCCGACGACATCGAGACCATGCGCGGCCGCCGCCCGGATCAACGCGGGCCGCCGGGGTGCGCCGTCCGCGAGCGCCGCCGCCAGCAGCGGAACCGCGGGGTCGCCGAGCCGGCGGAGCGCGGCGGTCGCCGCGCCGGCGGTGCGAGGCTCCGCGACGGCCTCGACGACCCGCCGGCCGACGCCGGGCTCGCCCGCGTCGGCCGCCGTCACCGCGTCGAGCGCGGCTGTCCTCACCGTCGTGTCGCCGTCGTCGAGCAGCGCGACGAGCAGGCCCGCGTCGGGTGCGACGCCGAGCGCGGCCGCGGCCGCGCGCCGGTCTGCCGGATCGGGCGAGCGGGCGAGCTCGCCCGCGAGCGCAGCCGCCTCGCCCGCGGCCGTGGCGTCGCCGCCGGCGGCGAGCCGGCCGAGCGCGCGCACGCGAACCTCGGGATCCCCGTGCTCCGCGAGCCCGCGGAGCGCGTCCGTCGCCGCCGGCTCGGCGGCGCCGGGCAGCAGGTCGAGGCCGAGACGAACGTCGCGGGCGTCGTCGGAGCCGAGCAGCGCCGCGAGCGCGGTGTCGTCCTCGGCGATCTCGAGCCCGCCGGTCACGATCGAGCGGCGACGCATCTCGTCGGCGAGCGCGCGCTTGTACGCGCGGTACATGGCCGCGCCGGACACCGTCCAGATCACGCTGAGGACGGCGCCGAAGACGATCACCGCGCCGATGCCGAGCCCGACGAGGTTCATAGCGAGGAGGACGACACCCGTCGCACCGATCGCCACCGGGACGCCGATGCCCTCGACGACCGCCTGAACTGCGAGCCTGTCGGCGATCGGGACGACCTGGAACGACGCGTTGACGGACGTCCGCGTCGTGCCGTCGGTGAGCACGATGTCGGATACGCGCGCCGTGGCCGCCAGCGAGAAGAGCGCGATCGACGCAGCCCCCGGCCCGGCGACGACGACGGCCATGGCCGCGAAGAGCACGGCGACGACGGCGGGGTTCAGCACGAGGCCGAGGCGCAATCCGAACCGCCGCATGAGCAGCCCGGCGAATAGCGCGAGGAAGACGATGTCGGCGAAATTGAGCACCGCCGTGTACCACGACAGGAACCGCGTCAGCTCGTCGCCGGTGAAGTGCGCCTGGGCGCGATTGAAGAGTACGTAGTCGACGAGCCACGAGCCCATCGCCGAGAGCACCTGGTAGAGGAGCAGCAGGAGGACGAGCCCGGACCCGAACAACACCCGGGCGGACGGACGGGACACCTCCCGTGCGCCCTGGACGCGCGCCGCGCGCACCTCGGGGAAGCGCCGCTCGGTGACGAGCAGCAGGCTAAGGAACACGAGCTGTGCGGCGGTCGTGGCGAGCACCAGGTGCTCGGTCGATCCGAGCAGGCTGAGGAGCGGGATCCCGAGCAGGCCGCCGAGCAGGAACCCGAGCGAGAAGCCGGTCACGATGCGTGGGAACCGCTCCTTCAGCTGGCGAACGTCGAGAAGCCGGCCCGCCTGGCCGCCGATGAAGACGAAGCCCAGCTGCAGCGCGATCGGGAAGAGCACGAGGAGCAGGGCCGAGATCCAGACGCCGCCCGCGGAGAGGACGACCCAGGAGACTCCGTAGAAGGCCGCGAGCGCGCCCAGGCTGAACGTCGCCACGGTGGCGAGCCGCGTCTTCCGCGCCGCCCGTGCGATCACGGCTGACGCCGCCGTCCCGACGACGGCGATCGCGATGTACGTCGCGGGCAGCCACTTTGCCCCGTAGGCACTCAGGAACAGGGAGTTGGCGGGGATGACGAGCAGCGCGAGCGACACGCCGAAGGCGAGCGCCTGCGCCGTGAGGAGGCCCAGGACGCCTCGCTCGGGTGCGCCGCTCACGAGGACTTGTCGGCGTGCTCGGCGGTCGCGCGCAGGCGCGAGACGAGCTCGGCGATCACGCCCTGGGCAAGCTCGGGCCAGTCGACGAGCAGATCGTCGAGCACCGCCTGGTCGACGCGCAGCACGTGCGTCGGCTCCAGCGCGGTCACCGACGCCGTGCGCGGTGCCGGAAGGAGTACTGCGAGCTCGCCGACCGTGGCGCACGGGCCGAGCTCGACGATCGTCCGCTCGCCGCGGTGCACGCGGACGCTCCCCTCGACGATGGCGTAGAGGTGCGCCTCGACGGCGCCGTCCTCCATCAGCGTCTCCCCGGTTGCGAACCGCTCCTCCGTCGCGGCCTCCGCAACGGCCGCGAGCACGCGGCCGGGGATGTCCGCGAAGAGCTGGACGCGGTGCAGCGCGGCGACCCGCTCGACGACGCCGAGCGCCGGCGCCGGCGCGACGTCGGTCATGTCCCGGCCCCGTCGACCGACCACAGGACGACGCCCGACCGGCGCCCGCGCACCTCGACCTCGCCGACCGCGCGGAGGTCGGCCGGCGGGCTCAGAAGCGCCTCGCGCGTCGAGTCGGACAGCAGGATCGGCCCGCCCAGCGTCTTCGTCAGGCCCTCGATGCGCGACGCTGTGTTGACGGTGTCGCCATGCACGGTGTATTCGAGCCGGCGGAACGAGCCGACGTTGCCGGACATGAACGGCCCGCTGTTGAGGCCAATCCCCATCCGCACCTCCTCGCCCAGCCCGTTCGAGCGCAGCCACGTGTTGAAGCGGGGGAGCCGCACCTCGACCATCTCGCGTGCCGTGGCGAGCGCACGGTCGGCGTGGTCGTCGACCTCGATCGGCGCGCCGAACGCGGCGAGGAAGCCGTCGCCGCGGTAGGCGACCAGCGTGCCGCCGTGGTCGAGGATGGCGTCGCTGGTCTCGTCGAAATAGCGGTTGAGTGCGTCGATCACCAGTTCGGGCGGGCGGTTCTCGGAGAAGGCGGTGAAGCCGCGGAGGTCGGTGAACATCACCGTTCCGACCGTGGTCACGCCGCCGAGGCGGAGGTCGCCGTCCGTCCGTTCCAGCACGTCGTCGACGACGTGCTCGGGAAGGAACCGGCTGAAGACGTCATGCACGCGCGAGCGCTCGAGCTCGTGGAGCCGTTTCTTCGTCAGCCCGGCGTTGATTCGCGCGCGCAGGACGACCGGGTTGAACGGCTTCGACAGGTAGTCGTCGGCGCCGATCTCGATGCAGCGCACGACGCTGTCCGTCTCGTCGACCGCGGAGATCATGATCACCGGCACGTGCTCCGCGCCCGGCGTCGCCTTGAGCCGTTCGAGCACCGTGATGCCGTCGAGCTCGGGCATCACGACGTCGAGCAGGACGACGTCGCTGGCCTCCTCGGAGAAGAGCGCGAGCGCTTCGGCGCCGTCGGCGGCCGCCCGCACCGTGTGCCCCTCCTGCTCGAGCAGGCGGCGCAGGAGCTTGCGGCTGATGCCGTCGTCGTCGGCGATGAGGATGCGTGCCGCCATCGTCGGCGCTGATCGTCTCCCGGATGCGACAACGCGGTCAACCTCCGCGCGTGGAAAACGCCTCGCCACCGTTCTAGGCTGGTGCCTTGAGCGCGGGAGGGGCAGCAGTCGACACGGGAGCGCTCGACGAGCTGCGCGCGAGCGTCGGGAACGACCCGGAGTTCTTCGCCGAGATCGTCGGCGACTTCCTCACCGAGGCGCCGGACCAGCTCGACACGCTGCGTGCTGCGCTGGCGTCCGGGGACGCGGCCCGGGCAGCACGCGCGGCGCACACGCTGAAGGGCACCAGCCGGACCTTCGGTGCCGGCGGCCTGGCGGCGCTCTGCCAGGAGGTCGAGGCAGCCGCGGGCTCGGGGGATCTCGAGACGGGCTCCGCACGCATCGACCGGATCGACGGCGAGTGGGCCCGGGTGCAGTCCGAGCTCGTCGCCCTACGCGACGGCCCGGCGTGACGGCGGACGCTGCTCCTCCCCCGCCGGAGGTCGACGAGGCGGCCCGCCGCGCCGAGCACGTCCAGGGCGCGCTCTACCGCGTCGCCGAGCTCGCGAGCGCCGCGGAGGATCTGCAGGAGTTCTATGCGGCCGTCCACGGCATCGTCGGCGAGCTGATGAACGCGAGCGAACTTCTACATCGCTCTTTACGACGAGGAGCGGCAGCGGGTCAACTTCCCGTACTTCGTCGACGAGTTCGACGCCGGCCTCGCGGATCCGAACCGCTGGGACCCAGTCGGCGAGCGCCTCGCGAGCGGAAGCACGGCGTACGTCCTCCGCACCGGCAAGGCGCAGCTCATCTCGCACGCGCGCAACCTGGAGCTGATCGAGCAGGGCGAGGTCGAGCTCCAGGGCACCGACACGGAAGACTCGAGCTGGCTGGGCGCGCCGCTGAAGGCCGAGGGACGCACGGTCGGCGTTCTCGTCGTCCAGTCCTACACGAAGGACGTGCAGTACACGGACGAGGACGCGGCGCTCCTCGCCTATGTCGGCCAGCACGTCGGCGCCGCGCTGTCGCGGGCGCGCGCGATCGAGGAGACCCGGCGGCGAAACGCCGAGCTGGCGCTGATCAACAGCGTCCAGACGGCCATCGCCGGCGAGCTCGATCCGCAGGCGATCTACGACCTGGTCGGCGAGAAGCTCGACGAGGTCTTCGACGCCCAGGCCGTCGACATCGCGGTCTTCGACCAGGACACGCAGCTCCTGCGGTTCACGTACCAGATCGAGCGCGGCGTCCGCCTTCCGGATGAGGCGATCCCCGTCATCGGCTTTCGCAAGCACGTGCTCGAGACGCTCGAGCCGCTCCTTGTCGACGAGGACATGGAAGGGGCGCTCGCTCGCTACGACAACCCCGCGGCGATCATCGGCGAGCCGTCGCATGGCTCCGCCGTGTTCCAGCCGCTCGCCTTCGGCGGGGAGGCGATCGGGGTGATCTCGCTGCACAACCTGGACCGCGAGCACGCGTTCACCGACGCCGACAAGCAGCTCCTGGCGACGATCGCCGGCAGCCTGAGCGTCGCGCTCGAGAACGCGCGGCTGATCCACGAGCAGCGGCAACGCATGGCCGAGCTCGCGACGGTGAACAGCGTCGGGCAGGCGCTGGCCGCGCAGCTCGAGCTCGATGCGCTCATCGAGCTCGTCGGCGAGCGTGTCCGCGAGGCGTTCGAGGCGGACATCGCGTACGTGGCGCTGCACGACGCGGGCGAGGGCCGCATCGACTTCGTCTACTACAGCGAGAGCGGCGAACGACGCGTGGAGCCTCCGCTGGCGTACGGCGAGGGGCTCGCGTCCCAGATCATCGAGTCGCGCCAGCCGCTCGTCCTCAACCGCTCCGAGCAGTTCGAGGAGGTCGAGGAGGAGCGGCGGATGATCGGGACGCCGGCGCGGTCGTACCTCGGCGTCCCGATCGTCGCCGGCGACGAGGCGATCGGCGCGATCAGCGTCCAGAGCATCGAGCACGCGGGCCGCTTCGACGAGGCCGACGCCGGGCTTCTCGCCACCATCGCCGCGAACGTCGGGATCGCGATCCAGAACGCACGCCTCTTCGAGGCCGCCCGCGACGCAGAGCGGAATTTCCGTGACCTGGTCGAGGAGCTGCCGCTTGCCGTCTACCGGGACGATCCCGCGCCGGTCGCCGCCTCGCAGTACGTCAGCCCGCAGATCGAGCGGCTCTTCGGCTACCCGAGGGAGCGGTGGTCGGACGCCGAGTTCTTCGTGTCGATCCTCCACCCCGAGGATCGCGACCAGACGATCGCGAGCCATGCTCTGGCGTTCGCGCGCGGCGACGACCGCTGGTCGACCGAGTACCGGCTCGTCGCGGCGGACGGTCGGACGGTCTCGGTCCGCGACGAGGCGAGGATCGTCAAGGACGAGCGCGGCAGCCCGCTGTACGTCCAGGGCTTCATGATGGACGTCACCGAGCAGTCGCTGGCCCACGCGGAGGTCGGGCGGCAGAAGCAGTACTTCGAGGCGCTCGTCGAGGCCAGCCCGTCGCGATCGTCGTCATGGACACCGCCGAGCGCGTGACCGGCTGGAACCCCGCGGCGACCGAGCTCTTCGGCTACACGGCCGAGGAGGCGGCCGGGTCGTTCATCGACGACCTCGTCCTCGGCGCCGACGTCGCTCCCGAGGAGGGGCGCGATGTGACACGAGAGGCGCTCGAGCGCGGGCGCGCGCTCAGGGTCACTCGGCGGCGGCGCAAGGACGGGCAGGCGGTCGACGTCGAGCTGAACCTCGTCCCGCTCGAGGTCGACGGCCATCACGTCGGCTTCTATGCCATGTACCACGACATCGGCGAGACCCAGCGGGCGCGGGAGCACGCCGAGACGCTCCTCACCGTCACGCAGGTGATCGGCAAGACGCTGACCCTCGACGAGGCGATCGAGGCGATCCTCGACGAGCTCGCGCGCGTCGTCCCCTACGACAGCTGCTCGATCCAGGTCGTCCAGGGAGACCGCCTGGTCATCGTCGGCGGCCGGGGGCTGGAGGATCTCGACCTCATCGGCCAGGCCTTCGACCTCAGCGACCCGACCAATCTGAACAGCCAGGTCGTCTCGTCGAGGCGCACTCAGGTCTTCGGCGACGTCTCCGAGAACCCGCACTTCGCGAGCCAGGAGCACGGCGCGGGGCGCATCCGCGGCTGGATCTGCGCGCCGATGATCATGGGCGACCGCGTCATCGGCGTGATCAGCGTCGACAAGTTCGAGCCAGACTTCTACGACGAGGAGCTCGGCGAGCTGGCGACGGCGTTCGCCGCGCAGGCGGGGCTGGCGATCGAGAACGCCCGACTCCTCGACACGGAGCGGGCCGCACGGGAGCAGGCCGACACGTTGCGCGCGGCCGCCCACTCGCTCAGCAGCACGCTCGGTACGACCGAGGTCTTCGACCTGATCCTCGCCGAGCTGCGGAAGGCGGTGCCGTACGACGGCGCCAGCGTCCAGCAGTTCGAGGGCGATGAGTCGCTCGTGGTGGGCGGCTACGGCTACCCGAATCTCGACGAGATCGTCGGTACCCGCTACGCGGTGCGAGGGCCGGAGGACCCCGCCCGCCAGCTGTTCGAGCACCGCCAGACGATCATCGTCGCGGACGCCTCCACCCAGTTCGCGAACTTCCACGACCCCTTCGGCCCGGGACGCGTCCACGGCTGGATGGCGGTCCCTCTGGTCGTCGGCGACCGCCTGATCGGGATGCTGACGGTCGACAGCTTCGAGGCCGACTTCTACACCGATGAGCACGCGCGCACGGCGGAGGCGTTCGCCGCGTTCGCGGCGACGGCGATCGACAAGACGCGCTTCGTCAGCGAGCTGCAGCGCGCACGCGAGGAGGCGGAGGCGGCGACGCAGGCGAAGAGCGCTTTCCTCGCGACGATGAGCCACGAGATCCGGACGCCGATGAACGCCGTCATCGGGATGACCGATCTCCTGCTCGGCACCGAGCTCACCGAGGAGCAGCGCGAGCTCGCCGACATCGTCCACTCGAGCGGCGACGCCCTGCTCCACGTGATCGACGACATCCTCGACTACTCGAAGATCGAGGCCGGGCGGCTCGACCTCGAGCACGCGCCATTCGACATCCGCGACTGCGTGGAGAGTGCCCTCGAGATCGTCGCCCCGCGCGCGTGGGAGAAGGAGATCGAGCTCGGCTGTCTCATCGACGAGCGCGTGCCCGCCGGCGTCGTCGGCGATGCCGTCCGCCTCCGGCAGGTCCTGTTGAACCTGCTCTCGAACGCGGTCAAGTTCACCGAGCACGGCGAGGTCGTCGTCCGCGTGAACGCCGAGCCGGCAGGCTCTGGCACGTTCCGCCTCGAGCTGGCCGTTGAGGACACCGGCATCGGCATCCCGGCCGATCGCATGGATCGGCTGTTCGAGTCGTTCAGCCAGGTCGATGCGTCGACGACGCGACGCTACGGCGGCACGGGGCTCGGCCTGGCCATCTCACAGCGCATCGTCGAGCTGATGGGCGGCACGATCTCGGTGGAGAGCGAGCCGGGGCGGGGCTCCACGTTCCGGATCGAACTGCCCGCGGAAGCGGCGGAGGTGCCCCCACGGATCGCCGACGACTCCCTCCCGCAGCTGCGCGGGAAGCGGATCCTCATCGTCGACGACAACCCGCTCAACCGCGAGATCGTCACCCGCCACGCGCGCTCGTGGGGGATGAACCCGGTCGCGGTGGAGGCGCCCGCCGCGGCACTCGAGCTGGTCGCCGGTGGCGAGCAGTTCGATGTCGCCGTCCTCGATTTCGTGATGCCCGACATGGACGGCCTGACGCTCGCGCAGGCCATCCGGCAGCAGCGGGACGAGCACGAGCTGCCGCTCGTTCTGCTCACCTCTCTCGGCCGGGTGCCGCACGCGCAGTCGTTCGGGGTGTTCGCCGTCCAGCTCGCCAAGCCCGTCCGCGCGTCGCAGCTGTACAACGCCCTCGTCCGCGTCGTCGCGGGCGTCGAGGGTGAAACGGCCGCCGGGGTCACCGCGGATGCCGAGGCGGCAACCTCCTCGCTGCGGATCCTGCTCGCCGAGGACCAGCCGGTGAACCAGAAGGTCGCGCTGCGCATCCTCGGGCGGCTCGGCTACGCCGCCGACGTGGCATCCAACGGGCTCGAGGCGCTCGCGGCGCTGGAGCGCGAGCAGTACGACGTCGTGCTGATGGACGTCCAGATGCCGGAGCTCGACGGCCTCGACGCGTCTCGCGCGATCAAGGAGCGCTTCGCCACCGACGCCCGCCCTCGCATCATCGCGATGACCGCGAACGCGATGCCGGAGGACCGGGAAGCCTGCATGGAGGCCGGGATGGACGACTACCTGGCCAAGCCGATCCGGCCGGAAGAGCTCGCGACCGCGCTCGGCCGTGTGAAACCTCGCCGGTGAGGCGGGCGCTCTCCGCCTACCGCGGGGTCGTCGAGATCCGCGAGGCTCGCGTGCTGATCGGCGCGAGCGCGGCCTCGCAGATCGGCGACTGGCTCTATAACGCGGCGCTCCTCGGCTACGTCTTCGGCGCGACGCATTCGGTGGCATGGGTCGGCGCGGCGACGATCTGCCGCCTGCTTCCCTTCGTGCTCCTCGGGCCATTCGGCGGTGCGATCGCGGATCGCCACTCCCGGCGCGCGGTGCTCGTCGCCGGGAGCCTCGTGCGCCTGGCGCTCATGCTCGTGCTGGCGGCGGTGGTCGCCGGCGACGGCCCGGTCGCGCTCGTGATCGGCATCGTCGCGCTCGCATCCGCGGCGGGCGCCGCGGAGCGTCCTGCTGCGCTTGCCTTGCTGCCGCGGCTTGTCGGAGAGGCGCGCATCGGGCCCGCCAACGCCCTGCTGCACACGGTCCAGGACCTGGCCGTCATCATCGGCCCCGCGATCGGCGCCTTCCTGCTGGCCGTCTGGTCGGCGCCCGCGGCATTCATCGCCAACGCCGCGACGTTCGCCGTCGCCGCGCTGCTGTTCGCGACGCTCGGCACGCACAGGGTGCCGGTGTCGTCCGCGTGGAGCCGCGGCGCGGCGGCCGGCATCCTCGAAGGGCTCCGGACGGCGCGCGTCACCCGGTACGTGCTCCCGCTGTTCGCGCTGGTGGCGATGGTCGAGCTCACGTACGGGGCGCAGACGGTTCAGCTCGTTGTCTACGCCGATCGCTCCCTGGGGCTCGGAACAGGCGGCTACGGGCTCCTGCTCGCGGCATCGGGCGTCGGCGGTCTCGCCAGCGCCGTCTTCAACGGACAGCTCGCGACGGCACGGCGCCTCACGCTCGTCGTGGTCGGCGCCGCGGTGATTGCCTGCGCCACGCAGCTCGTCTACCCGAGCACCGACATCCTGATCGTCGTGCTCGTCGCCAGCGTCGCCGGCGGCGCCGGCCTCGTCTGCTGCGAGGTCGTGAGCGAGACGGTGCTCGCGCGCGTGACGCCCAGTGAGACGCTCGGCCGGATTGCCGGGCTGTTTGACGCCAGCTCGATCGGGGCGATGGTCGCCGGCGCGGTGCTGGCGTCGATCCTCGTCAACCGCACGTCGCTCGACACGAGCTTCTGGATCCTCGGCGCCGCGACCGTCCTCGTGGCCGTGTCGTGCACCGTCGGCCTGCGCGGTCTCGACCAGGCGAGCCGCAAGCGCACCGAGGCGCTCGCGTGGCGCATGGCGCTGATCGAGCACCTGCCGATTACGCAGGGGTCGCCGCAGCTCGTCCTCGAGCAGCTCGCATCGTCCTCACAGCTGTGCCCGCTGCCGGCCGGTGTCGACGTCGTCGTGCAGGGCAGCCCGGCGCACGCCTTCTACGCGATCGAGGAGGGGCGCGTCGTCGTGCATCGAGACGGCGTCGTGCTCGCGCATCGCGAGGCCGGGGAGAGCTTCGGCGAGCGCGGGCTGCTGGACAACGCACCGCGCAACGCCACGGTGACCACGGAGGTGCCGACAACCGTGCTGCGGATCGACGGGGGCGTTCTGCTGGACACGCTCGAACGGGCGCCGATACTGACGACCGCGCTCAACCGGAGCAAGGCAGGCCGGGGTGTAGTCGACGCGGACGAGGCGGCGCCCGTCGACGATCCGACATGGGCCAAGGTATGAGCCTCGACGGGGCCACGGTGGTGGCCGTGGGCGCCGGCTACCCCGGGAAGCGGCGGATCTACGAGCGGATCGCTCAGCTGGGCGCGCGCCTCGTCGTCGTGGACGAGCCCGGGCACTGGTCGAAGCAGCTCGCCCACGACGGCGTGGCCTCCGACTGGGTCGCGGCCGAGATCGCAGGCGACGCCGACGCGGATGCGGCCGCCGTCGTCGACGCGTTGTCCACCGCGGGGATTCGCCCGGATGCCGTGCTGACGTTCTGGGAGGAGTTCCCGCCCGTGGTCGCTCGGACGGCGGCCGCGCTCGGCGTGCCCGGGAACCCGGTCGAGGCCGCGGATGCGGCGCGCAGCAAGCTGCGGACGCGAGAGGCGTCCGAGCGCGCCGGCCTCCCGACGCCGCGCTCGCGGCGCGTCCAGTCGCTCGACGAGCTCTACGCCGCCGCGGCCGACGTCGGCTTCCCCGCCGTCGTGAAGCCGGAGTTCGGCCACAGCCAGGTCGGCTGCATCCGGGTCGACTCGTTCGAGTCGCTGCCCGACATCTACTGGCTCGTCCAGAAACAGGTCGAGACGACGGACGTCGTCCACTTCCGCGCGCACAACGACCTCCTCCTGGAGGAGTACCTCGACGGCGTCGAGTTCGACGTCGACCTGGTGCTCGAGGACGGCGAATGCGTCTTCTCGAGCGTCTCGCAGCAGGCGCCGACGCCGGAGCCGTCGTTCCAGGAAACGGGACTGCACTGCCCGCCCGACTACTCCGCGAAGCAGGTCCGCCGCCTCGTCGACCTCAGCGTCGCGACGGTCCACGCGTTCGGGTTCTCGCGCGGCGTCCTGCACGTCGAGGGCAAGTGCACGAGCAAAGGGCCGCGCATCGTCGAGGTCAACGCCCGCATGGGCGGCGGCAGGATCCACCAGGTCGTCGAAGCCGTGTGGGGCGTCGATCTGATCGAGGCGCACGTGCGCGGCGCGCTCGGATTGCCGCAGCGGCTGGAGCCGAGCCGGAAGCCGCGCTGCACGGTCGTCGACACGCTCCTCTACGCGCCGGCGTCGGGCCGGCTGGACGCGCTGCCGCTCTCCGAGCCGGCCGCGGCAGAGGCCGACTTCGGGCCCTTTGTCGACGTCTCGGCAGAGGTTGGTGACGAGGTCGACGGTCCGGACCGCGTGTTCTCGACGTTGCTCGTCGAGGTCTATGTCGGCGCCGGGAACCTCAAGCGCGCGCGGGCGCTGTGCGGCGAGGTGCTGCGCCAGGCGCCGGTCGTAGTTCCGGTCGCAGCCGCCGTCTGAAACGGCCGAACCGCGGCGGGCCCGCGTGCGAATCAGGGAGGCAAACGCACCCGGACGAAGGAGCGACTCACATGCGTTTCATCCCGACCAAGTTCCACGCCCCGCTCGACTACATCGTGGGCGCCGTGCTGATCGCCGGGCCGTGGATCTTCCAGTACTCGGACAGCACGCGCGCGACGGTCATCTCGATCGTCCTCGGCATCGGGCTGATCGCGTACAGCCTGTTCACGAACTACGAGCTCGGCGTCTGGAAGGTCGCGCCGATGGCCGTGCACAACATCATCGACATCGTCGCGGGCGCCGTGCTCGCGCTGTCGCCCTGGCTCTTCGGCTTCGCGGACGACGGCACGCAGTTCTGGCTTCCGTTCGTCGTGATCGGTGTGGCCGCGATCTTCCTCGGCCTCACCACCAAGCAGGGCAGCTACAGCTACCGCAGGGCCGAGTCGCCGCACGCCGCGGCCGGCTGATCTCCGCTTTCCGGGCGGCGGGCGCGTCCGCGCCTGCCGCCCGAACCTGAGGTTCTCGGGCGCATTCCGCTCGGGCGGCACGGACGGAGCGGCCGCGAGAGGATGCGCCGGTGTCCGATGCGGCCGAGCTGTTTCTCCTGGCGGTCGCGTCGGCGTTCTGGCCGACGCTGATCCTCGTTGACGTGCTCGCGTTCCGGTTGGAGCGCCCGATCAGGATCCTGGTCGCTTTCCTCGCGGGCGCGCTCCTCACGACGGTGGCGATCGGGATCGTCGTCGTGTTCGTCCTCCAGGGCAGCAGCCTCACCTCGGGCTCCCGCTCGACGTTCCGCCCGGCGGTGTATCTCGTCGGCGGGGCGCTCGCCCTTGCCGCCGCCTACGCGGTGAACCGGACGCGCGGCCGGCCACGCGAGCCGGGCAAGCCTTCGCCCGCGCAGCGTGCCGTCGGCGGCGGGGTCGCCGTCGCGTTCGTCGCCGGCGTCATCCTGGACATCATCCCGGGCGTCTTCCCCTTCGTGGCGCTGGCGCAGATCGCGGAGCTGGACGCCTCGAACGGCGCGAAGGTCGCCGCGATCGTGGCCTTCTACCTGGTCATGTTCGCGTTCATCGAGGTGCCGATCGTCGCGTACCTCGTTGCGCCGGCGCGCACGGCCGACGCGATCGCGCGCTTCAACGCCTGGCTCGATCGCAACGGCCGCCTCTTCGCGACGGTGGTACTTGCCGGCGTCGGTGTCTACCTCATCGCTCGCGGCCTCGTGCTGGTCGCAACCTGAGCAATCACGAGCTCGCCTCGGACGCAAGGGGCCACGGAACGCGTGCCGGCACGTAGTCGCCCGGCCAGTCGCTGTACGCCTCGTCCGGCTCGGTCGTCTCGGTGGCCGCGGACGCGCCGTACTTCGCCGCCACCTCGCTGACCGGGTAGTGGATCGTCTCCACCTCGGGCCGCGCGCCGATCATGAGGACCACGGACGGGCCGTCGCCTGCGCCGACGATCACGTGGTGGATGTTGGCCGGGCAGTGGAAGTAGTCCCACTGCCGCAGCGGCCGTTCCTCGTCCTCGACGATCAGCGTGCACTCGCCGGAGAGCACGAGGAACCCCTCCTGGACGCCCTCGGAGTGATAGAGCGCGTTCGGGTCCCCGGGCCAGAGCACGCGGACGTTGACGCCGAGGTCGGTGAACGGCGCCTCCCGCGGCTCGAGCGGGTACAGCGCGCCGCCCTTCTCCTCGTTCCGGACCGCGAGCGCCTCCGCGAGGTTGTGGATGAACCACCCGTCCGATGCGACGTAGCGGCCGTACGGGGTCTCTTCCGAACGTGCTTCCTCGATGGGCATGGTCCTCCTTGGTGTCGACAGGTGGCTACAGACTGGTCTCGGTCTGGATGCGGCCGGTCTTGACGGCTTGGGCGAATGCCTCGTAGTCGCGCTCGTTCTGATCGGCGTAGGCGGTGGCAAACCGGGCGATCCCCCGGTCGAATGCGTCGCCCTTGCCCAGATACGTGGCGATCGCGATCCGGTCTCCCCAGCGCGCGTGGGCACGAGCGAGCGTCGCGCCGCACAGCTCCGCGTAGACCGTCGCGCCCTGGATACGAAAGGTCTCCGGCTCGACGCTGCCCTTCCAGTCGTGCAGCTGCCTGGTGTAGTAGTCGCGCTGCCGCCCATCCAGGCCGGTGACTCGCCACCAGCCCAGGAAGATGTCGGTCGCCGCCTGCATCAGGTGCTGGCCGACGACCACGCGCTGGCCGCAGTTCGAGTACGTGCTGTCTCGCAGGAACCGCTCCAGGACCGACGGTTGCGCCTCCTTGGACTGCAGGATCAAGGGGTCGTTCTCGTCGCGGCCGACGAAAAGGTGGATCCACGCATGCGTGCCGACGCTCCCGACCCCCACGACCTTGCGTGCGGTGTCGACGAGTCGGTACTCCTCGAGCGGATGGTGCTCCCGCGCCAGCGAGTCCCGGTACGTGCTGACCAGGGTGCCGATCCAGGCATCGAGCTCGTCCTGCCCGGTGCCCGGAGGTGCAAGATCATGAAGCGGCACGATCAGCGGTGGATCCGCAACGAACCGCAACTCGCCGTCCACGACGTCGGCTCGCTTCGAGAAGGCACGCAGGTGGTCGCGCGTCCGCGCCTTCGCGAGGTCGTCCACCGCTTCGGCGGCCTCGGCCTTGCCGAGGCGTTTCTGCCGGACCGCGTCGTCGATCCCGGCCAGGATCTCGTCACCGTCGATGTGGTCGTACCAGACGTCGAGCGCTCGCATCTTCGAGGCGCGCCGCATGACCGTGCGATAGGCCGCGACCGCCGCGATGACGACGTCGCGACGGTCCGAGCCGCTGAAGCCCAGCTCGCGCCCGCAGACCTCGAAGCTGGCCGCAAGCCGCTTGACGTCCCACTCCCAGGGGCCAGGAAGGGTCTCGTCGAAGTCGTTGATGTCGAACAGCATCTTCCGCTCGGGTGACGCGAAGACCCCGAAGTTCGAGAGGTGGGCGTCGCCGCAGAGCTGAACCGTGATGCCCGCGCGCGGGGTTGGCGCGAGATCGGCCGCCATGATCAGCGCTGCGCCCCGGAAGAAGGTGAACGGCGACGCGAGCATTCGCCCGTGGCGCACCGGGACAAGCTCCGCCACCCGGTCCGCGCCCTGCTCCTCGATCAGCGCAACCGGATCGGGCCGATCGTGCGCCGGCTTCCACTCTCCGTGGCTCAACCTCGGCGCACCGATCCGGGCAGCCTTCCCTCGCTCGATCCGCTCCGCGGTCGTGAGCGGCTGGCCACCGGGGCCTCTCGGACGTTCCATCGGCGTCGGCGACGGCATCGTCGGCGGGCCCCCCGGGCGCTTCGTCTTCAGATCGACTCGCGGAGCGCGTCGGCTGCGGCCTGCAGCCGCTGACTGACCTCGGCCAGCTCTCGCGCCGCCAGGTCGATCCGCTCCTGCTGAACCTCGGCGCGCTCCTGCTGGCTGTTGGCGCGTTCCTTGAGCCGACGCTCGAGGTCGTCGACGTGTCGGGTGAGATCCGCGAGCTGGGCTGCGACGATCGCGATGTCGTCTTTAGCCGTCACATGCACGATCAGATCACAGGGCCGTTTCGGGAGCAAATAGGGCGTAGGATGGACGTACCGGCCCTGCGCACAGATTCTGGCCCGAGCCCGCAACCCACCGACGCGCGAAGCGCGCGAGGCGACGAGCTCCAGGCAAACGGAGTTCGCGCGTGGGGCCGGAATCTCGCGTGTCCTTCGCGCACCGGGGAACGGCGCAGAACTGAAAAGGGCGGCCGCGCCGTCCGGACGGCCGCCCCTTCCGGTGTCTCGGGTCGGCGCTTACTTAGGCTGCGCGCCGATCTGCTTGAGGAGCCCGCTGCCCGAGACGTTAACGTTCGAATTGTCACAAACGTGCTATGGTTGATGCTGCGCGTAGACCTAGCGCGGAAGCCGCGGAGGCTTCGCATCCTCTCCTCGACTGCCACTCCAGGCCTTGGTGCCCGGGAGACCCCGGCGCGCGGGGTTCTTCAACGATCGTCAAGAGGAGAGTGCTGTGAGCGAGCCGACTGCACCGCTGCATGAGTATTCGCACGACAAGCCCGTCGAGGCCGAGAAGGTCAACGGGGCGAGCGAGAGTCGCACGGCCGGGCTGACCACGCTGCCCGACAAGCGGCCGTCCCGACGGTTCTTCGGTCTGCTGCCCGGCCGGCGCAGCGCCTGAAGAGTGAGCGCGTGACGGTCGAAAACGCGCGTCGCCACGGCCACGCCGACCCGCGCTTCGCTGCTCGCCCGCGCCTCCGCCTGATCATGGGCGGCGACGCACCGACGACCGACGGGGTCGAGCAGGTGGTTCACGAGCCACGAGGGCTGACGCTGACCGAGGCGCACGACGACGTCAGCGCATGGGAGAACGAGGGCGGGCGGTATGCGACGGCCGACGTGAAGGCCGGGAAGCTGCGGTCGGCGCTGGACTGGCTCGCATTCCGCGAATGGTTCTTCCCGGATCGTCTCCTTCACGACTTCGAAGCCGTCAGGGCCTACGCGGCCTATCGAGCCGCGGGCCTCGTTCGTCCGGTTTCGGCCGCAATTCCGTAGCAGTCGCGCTGCCCTCGGGCTGATGCAGAGTCGGGGCAGCCAGCCTAAGTGCGCCGGCCGATCGGCCTAGGCGTCAGGCGCCGTCGTCGCGCTGGAGGCCGTGCCGCGCCAGCGCGAGGCGCATCAGCGTCGCGTGCGTGCCCTCCGCGCCGGGGTCGTCGTCCCCGGGGAAGAGCTGGGCGTACGAGCCGTCCGGCTGCATCTCCCAGGCGTTGCGATGGTCGGCCAGGGTGACCTGGAGGATCTCCCAGAGCCGGGCGCGCAGGCCGCGCATGCGAATAGGGACGGCAGCTTCGACCCGCTCCGAGAGGTTCCGGTGCATCCAGTCGCCGGACCCGATCAGAAACTCGCCGTCGAGCGGATCCTCGGATCCCGCGGCGAAGTGGAAGATCCGAGAATGTTCGAGGAACCGGCCGATGATCGAGCGGATGCGCAGGTTGTCGGTGACGCCGGCGACACCGGGCGCGAGGGTGCACAGACCGCGAACGGCGAGGTCGATCGGGACACCTGCCTGCGAGGCGCGCGACAGGAGCTCGCACATTTCCGGATCCTCGAGCTGGTTCATCTTGCAGACGATCCGCGCGGGCCGGCCCGACTCGTGGTTGGAGATCTCGTTCTCGACGAGCCGCGCGAACGTCGAGCGCATGGCGATCGGGGCGACCACCAGCGTGGAGAACGACGGCGTCCGCGAACGGCCCGTCAGATAGTGGAAGAGCGTGACGACGTCCCGCGTGACCGCCGGGTTGGCAGTGAGCAGCCCCACGTCCTCGTAGAGCCTGGCCGTGCGGGTGTGGTAGTTGCCCGTCGCGATGTGCGCGTAGGACCGCATGCCGCCCGGCTCCTGGCGGACCACGAGCGCGGTCTTGCTGTGCGTCTTCAGCCCCTTGACGCCGAAGACGACGTGGGCGCCAACCGTCTCCAGCTCGCGCGACCAGTGCAGGTTCCGGGCTTCGTCGAAGCGTGCGCTCAGCTCGATCACGCACGCCACCTGCTTCCCCGCCTCGGCGGCGCGGATCAGCGATTGCACGAACGGCGTGTCGTCGCCGACCCGGTAGACGGTCATCTTGATCGACACCGTCAGCGGGTCGTCGGCCGCCTCCCGGATGAACCGCTCGACGCTCGCGTCGAAGCTGTCGTACGGGTGATGGAGGAGGACGTCCGCCGCCCGGATCGCGGCGAAGATGTCGCCGTCGGCCGTCTCCAGCCCGGTCGGCGGCAGCGGCGTCCAGCGCGAGAAGCGCAGGCCGTCGATCTTGAGATCCGCGATCTCGAACAGCGTCGTGTAGTCGAGGAGCCCGCGTAGCTCGTAGACGTCCTCGGGGCCGAGTCCGAAGCGCTCCATCAGCTCGACGACGATCGCGGGATCGGCGTCCGGCTGAACCTCGAGGCGCACGACCGGCTCGAACCGCCGTAGCTGGAGCTCGCGCTCGACGAGGGCGCGCTTGCTCAGGCCGTCGCTGTCGTCGTCGACCTCGACCTCGGCGTCGCGGCACACCCTGATCAGGCTCGCGCTCTCGATCACCATCCCCGGGAACAGCTTGTGCGCGTTCGCCGCGACGAGCTCGTCGAGCTGGACGAAGACCCGGTCTGGAGACGTGACGCCGGTGCGCACGCGCAGCCAGAGCGGGAGCTCTCTCGGCACCTTGACCCGGACGAGGACAGATTCGCCGGACGCCGGGTCGGTGAGCCGGAAGGCCCACGAGGTGGAGAGGTTCGAGATGTACGGGAACGGGTGCGCGGCGTCGAGGCCAAGCGGCGTCAGCACGGGCGAGACCTCGGTGTCGAAGACCGCCGAGACCTCGTCGCGCTGCTCCTCCGAGAGGTCGCTCCAGGACGCGAGGTGGACGCCGTGCTCGGCGAGCCGGGGCCGCAGGACGTCGAGGTAGCAGGCTGCTTGCTGCTCGAGCATCTCCAGGATCACCTCGCGGACGCGGAGCACCTTCTCGCGGCGCTCCTGGGCGGCCGGGCTCGCGTTGTCCGTGGACGGACGGATCAGTGCGATCCGCTTCTGGAAGAACTCGTCGAGGTTCGACGAGAAGATGGCGAGGAAGCGCGCGCGCTCCAGCAGCGGTGTCCGCTCGTCCAGCGCCTCCTCGAGGACGCGGCGGTTGAACGCGAGCCAGCTCAGGTCGCGGTCGATCGTGGCCCGGCGCAGGTCACGGTCGAGCGGGGCCCACGGCGTATCGGTCTGGACGACGTCGGTCATGGTCGTCCCTGGCGCACGGTTCGAGACGGCAGCTTCACGGTGTGATGAGCGTACTCACGCGCGCCAGATTCGGACAGGTGCGCTGATCAGCGCGGGCTGAGGTGCGCGCCAGCACGCAAGCGTCCCGTTACGGCGGGCAGGCGCGGCTCGCCGGGCACTTTCACGAGAATCCTTTCCGATGCTCGAGCTCCGGCCGAAAGTCGAGTGGTAGTCCTGCCGCCGCGCGTGCTCATCCTCACCGCCAGCGTGGGCGAGGGTCACGATCACCCGACCAGGATGCTCGCAGCGCAGATCCGGGCGGAGCGACCCGACGCCGAGGTTGTGAGCGAGGACTGCCTGGCCGTCATGGGCCGGCCGGTCGCGCTCTCCAGCGAGGGCGCCTCGCGGATCATCTTCTTCCACTTCGGCTGGATCTGGGACCTCGCGTTCTGGCTGTTTGCCCAGGTGGGCCCGGTCCGGGGCACCGTGCAGCGGGCGTTGACCCGCGCCGGTGGGAACGGTCTGCTCCGCCTCGTCTCCGAGCGGGCACCCGACGTCGTCGTCTCCACGTATCCGCTGAGCACGGAGGTCCTCGGCCGCCTGCGCCGCGCCGGCCGGCTGGCGGTCCCGCTCTGCGCCGCGGTGACCGACCTTGCCGCTCTCGAGTACTGGGTCAGCCCCGGCGCGGACGTGCACCTCGTCACGCACCCCGAGTCCCTGGGCGAGATTCGCCGGATCCTCGGGCCGAACGCGCCGGTGCACGCCGTGCACGGCTTCAGCGACCCCGCCTTTCTGACGCCGCGCGACCCGCGCGACGCCCGCGCCGCGCTCGGTCTGCCGCCGGCCGGGAAGGTCGTCCTCGTCTCCGGCGGCGGTTGGGGAGTGGGGCGGCTGGCGACGGCGATCGAGACCGCTCTTGAGGTGCCGCACGTCGATCTGGTTGTCGGCCTGTGCGGCCGCAACGACGCGTTGCGCGAGAGCCTGGACCGCCGCTTCTCCGCCGGCGGCCGTGTCCGGCTCGAGGGCTTCACGGAGGCGATGCCGGACTGGCTCGCCGCGGCGGACGTGCTCGTGCACTCGACCGGCGGGCTGACAGTCCTCGAGGCGGTCATCCGCGGCTGCCCCGTGATCTCGTTCGGCTGGGGTCGGGGCCACATCCGCCCGAACAACGCCGCGTTTCGGCGCTTCGGACTGGCGGAGGTGGCCGAGACGCGCGAGGAGCTTCGGTCCGCGCTCGAGCGGGCGCTAGCCGGCCGGCGCTCCCCGGATCTCGACTACGCCCGGCGCCCGTCCGCCGCCTCGCTCGTCCTCGCCCAGGTCGGCGATGACCCGCGAGGCGGTCAGCACGACGGCCGAGACCGTCACGAGCGCGAGTGAGACGAGGATGACGCCGCCGTGGAGCGGCGTCGATCCCCAGCGCTCGCCGCCGACGAGCGGGGCGAGCAACACCGGGATCGCGACCTGCATCGCAACGACGGCCGGGCCGACCCGGGCGGCCGGAAAACGCTGCAGCGCCGACGTCTCGCTGAGGAGGCCCGCACCAATCGCGAGACCCGAGGCCAGACCGAATCCGAGCGCGGCCGTCCAGGCCGCCGCCGAGACCTCGTCCACGGACACCTTGGCGCCCAAGGCGGCCCACGCGTCGCCGGCGCCCGCGGCGACGACCAGCAGCAGCGGCGCCACGGGCCGGCGCCGGACGGCCTGCAGGACGTAGGGCGCCGCGACGAAGGCGCCGAGCAGGCCGAGGGCGACCGCGAGCGCGACCGCGCCGCCGTGGGAGGTGGTGTGCTCCGGTGCGGCCCACGCAATCCCTGTGACACCCACGACGATGCCGGCGCAGCCAACGAGCTCGCGCCGCCCGATGCGCTCGTGGAGGATCCGCGACGCGAGCACGAGTAGGAGCACGACGCCCAGCGCGATGATCGGCTGGACGAGCGTCAGCGGCGCGAGCGTGAGCGCGAGGAGCTGAAGCGGCCAGCCGGCGATCGCGATGGCGATCGCGCCGAGCCACAGCGGGCGGCGAACGAGCCGCGCGAGCAGCGAGACCTCGACGTGCTCGCTGACGTGTACCCGGCGCGCCTCGAGCGCCTGGAGGGCGTATGAGGTCTCGTAGCAGGCCGCCGCGCCGGCTGCGGCCAGCGCACCGAGCGCAACCTCGGTCGTCATCGTCGCGCCTGAGAGGATCTGCCGATGCGTCCGCTCGCCGTCGCTGCTGCCGCCGCCGCAGGAGCAGGAGCGGCGTGGAGCCTGCCGGCGCCCGCACCGGTGTTCTCGCCGCTGGCGCGGGCGCTACGCATTCCGACGCGGCTCGCCGTGGCGCGCGGCATCGCCCTCACCTTCGACGACGGCCCGCACCCGGAGGGAACGCCCGCCGTCCTCGAGGAGCTCGTGCGCGCGGGCGCCATAGCCACCTTCTTCCTCGTCGGCGAGCAGGTGGAGCGGTTCCCCGAGCTCGCCGCCGACATTGTCGCGGCCGGCCACGAGGTCGCGCTCCATGGGTACCGTCACCGCCTCTTGTTGCGCCGCACCACCGCGGCACTCGTCCGCGATCTCGAGCGCGGCGCGGCTGTGATCGAGGCGGCCACCGGCGCCCGGCCCCGCTGGTACCGGCCGCCGTATGGCGTCTTCAGCCTGGGCGCGCTCGACGTGGTGAACCGCGGCCGCTGGCAGCCGATCCTCTGGTCGCGCTGGGGCGCGGATTGGCGCCGGCGCGCAACGGCGCACTCGATCGCGCGGCACGCGGCGGCGCGTCTCGAGCCGGGCGACGTCGTGCTGCTGCACGACGCCGACCACTACTCGTCGGCCGGCTCCTGGCGGCGGACGGCCGCGGCGCTCCCTGCGATCACGGCGTCGGTCGCCGCGCTGGGCGAGCCGTTCGTACCGCTCACCCACTCGACGTAGCGCCGGACCCCGGCGTCGAACCGCGTCTCTGCGCGCCAACCCAGCTCGCGCGCGGCGCGCTGCGCCGATGCCCGGCTCGGCTTGAGATCGGCGCGGCGCTCCGCGACGAAGACGATGGGGACGTCCGCGACCAGCTCCCGGACGTGCTCGGCGATCTCCCGGATGCTGACCGGCTCCTCGTCGACGAGGTTGTACACGCCGGCCGGCGCCGAGTCGGAGAGCGCCGCGACGACGCCGCCCGCGAGATCCTCGACGTAGACGAACTGGCGCGACTGACGCCCGTCGCCCGATACGAGCAGCGGTTCCCCGGCACGTGCGCGTGCGACGAAGCTCGCGACGACCGCCGCGGTGCGCGACCGCGGTCCGTACGGGATCCCGAAGCGCAGCGTCGTCTGCTCGAGCCCGTAGAGCTCCGCGTACGAGCGGCAGTACATCTCGCCGGCGAGCTTGGTCGCCGTGTAGAAGTGGCTGGGGAGGACGAGCGGGGTGTCCTCGTCATACAGGTGGCCGTTCCCGTTGAGGCCGCCGTAGACCCACACGGTGCTCGCATAGACGAAGCGCTTCGCGCCGTTCGCGTGCGCCGCCTCCAGGGCGGCCCGGGTGCCCTGGACGTTCACGACGTCGGCCCGGCCCGGATCGGCGGCGACGGCATTGACGTCGGCGATGGCGGCGAGATGCACGACCGCGTCGCAGCCGAGCATCGCGGCGCCGAGCGCCTCGGCGTCGAGCAGGTCGCCGACGACGGACTCGACGTCGCCGTCGGCGTACGGCGACCGAACGAGGTCGAAGATGCGCGGCGAGTGGCCCTCCTCCCGGAGAGCGTCGACGACGTGCGAGCCGATGAACCCCGCTCCACCGGTGACGAGAACGCGCATCTGCGGATCCTCTCAGGCGGGGCGGCGGTAGTAGAGGGGAACGCACCAGTGATTCTGCGCAACCCAGTCGGTATTGGGCAAATCGACGTCGCTGCCGGTGATGCGGTGGCAAGGCTCGTCGTAGACCTTCCCGGTCGACCTCTCGATGGGCTCGAAGACGACGTACTTGTAGAGACCCGAGACCATGCCGTCGGGAAGTTCGACACGGGCTGGGTGCGTCGCGTCCAGGTGCTCGCGCGCGACGGCGTTCTTCCAGGCGGCGATCTCGTCCAGCCGCTGGACCTGCGTCAGGCCGATTGCGCTCGTGAACTCGTTCATGCGGAAGTTCATGCCGGCGATGCGGTAGTCGGGCTTCCCGTAGTCGCGGAACGCGCGCGCGAATTCGACGACGTCGGGCCGTCCGGAGACGAGCATGCCGCCCTCGCCGGTCGAGATCGTCTTCGTCGGCGCGAACGACCACACGCCCGCGTCGCCCCACGTCCCCGGCCGGCGGCCGTGCCAGCCGGCGCCGTGTGCGTGGGCGCAGTCTTCGATCAGGAAGATCCCCTCGGCCCGGCAGAGCTCTGCGATCCGGTCGATGTCGAACGCGATGTGGCCGCCGATGTGGACGACGAACGCCGCGCGAGGCTTGTGCCGGCGCACCTTGGCCTCGAAGTCCGTGAAGGACATGCAGAGGTCTTCGCGGTTGCAATCGACGTACTCGACCGACGCTCCGGCCGTGCGGATGGCGAGCGGAGTGGCGAGGAAGGTGTTCGACGGACAGAGCACGACCTGGCCCGCCACCTCGGCGGATGCGAGCGCCGCGAGCGCCGCGCCCGTCCAGCTGGACGTCGCGACGGCGGGGAGGCCGTTCCATTCGGACCAGGCCTGCTCGAACGCCTCCGTGACTGGGCCCTGCGACCACACCTGACGGTCGATGATCTCGTCCCAGAGCGCATGCAGCCGCGCGCGGTCGCGCGGGTCGAACCCGATCGCGAACGCGTCGAACTGGACAGAGGAACCTGCTGTCAGCAAGAGACGTTGCGACAACCGTACTGCGCGCGGCCTGACGCAATTCTGAGAGCCGCCCCGCTCAGGCCGTTGTCACGACAGGCGCCGTAGCGTCGACCGCCTGGAGTCCATCCACCTCCCGTACGACGCTCGTGTCGGCCGCCGCCAGCGCCAGCGGCGGCGCCGCCGGATCCGCCGCATCGCCCTGCTCGCGGTCGTCCTGGCGCTGGTGCCGGTCGTCTACTCGTACGTCACGACGATGATGCGCCCGTCGAGCCTGCCGCTCTGGCCGCGAACCGTCGAGTGGATCCGCGCCAACCACGGCAACTGGCTCGTCGACGAGGTCGAGCACTACTACTACAGCTGGAAAGCCCCGTCGAAAGGGGGCCCCCAGCTCGAGAGCCTGCCTGCCGTCGGGCTGCCGGCGGCGCGGAAGGCCAGGCTCCGGCGCATCGAGGCGCGGACCCGCAGGGCCGGTTGGCCCCCGCGCGTACCGTCGCCGTACGCCCACCGGCTGCCGCGCGAAGGGGTGTGGGAGCGCACGGGGCCGCTCGTCGCCGGGCGCCCGCCGGTGCTCGTGACCACGTTCCGGACCGAGGTCGACTACCCGCGGATCGTCGCGTACGCGGCGTGGTTCGACCACACGCGAGCCTCGGTCGCCTGGTACCCCGGCCGGTACGAGCCGCCGAACGCTCCCGTGCGGGGCCCCATGGAGATCCCGACCCGCCAGCGGTGGCGCGTGCTCGCCAGCTTCAACGGCGGCTTCATCCACGTGGACGGCAACAACGGCTCATCGATCGCCGGCCGCCGGTACGAACCGCTGCAGCGCGGCCTCGCCACGTTGATCGCCTACCGCGACGGCCGCGTCGACGTGAAGTCGTGGACGGGCGGCCCCGTCGCCGGGCGGAAGGTTGCCTTTGCGCGGCAGAGCCTGCCGCTGATCCTCGAGAACGGCCGGCTCAATCCGGCTCTGGACGACAGCTCGAAATGGGGCTATACCCTCGGCAACGCAGTCCGCGTCTGGCGCACGGGTGCCGGGATCGACCGGCGCGGCAACCTGATCTACGCCGCCGCCGACTCGCAGACCGTCGTGACGCTCGCGAAGCTCTTGCGCCAGGCCGGAGCAGTGCGTGCGATGCAGCTCGACATCAACCCCGAGTGGCCGACCCTGAACATCTACACGCACCGCGGCGGCCTCTCGGCGACGAGGGTGGTGCCGAACTACCAGCAGCCGGAGACCCGGTACCTCGTGGCCGACGACCGCGACTTCTTCGCCGTCTACCGGCGCCTGCCAGGCCCCATCACCGTCCCCTTCAAGTGAGGCGTCGCGGCGCGATCGCGCTGCTCCTCGTCGCCGGTGCGTTCCTCGGATGGGCCGCGTCGAGCAGCCTGGCCACACCGCCGTCCGTGCGCCTCCGCGCGCTGCGGCTCGTCGACACGTCGCGGCGCGCTCACTTCCGCAACGGGACGTCGGGCCCCCGGGTGCTGGTCACGCAGGTGCGCTGGCCGGCGACCGGCGGAGGGCCCTTCCCGCTCGTCGTCTTCGCCCACGGCTTCGCGCTCGGACCCGGCGCGTACGTCCGTCTCCTCGACACGTGGGCGCGCGCCGGCTACGTGGTCGCCGCTCCCGCATTCCCGGTCGAGCGCGCCGGCGCGCCCGGGGGGCCTGACCGGAGCGACCTCGGGAACGAGCCCGCCGACCTGCGCTTCGTGATCTCGCGCCTCACGGACGCGGCGAGCCCGGTCCACGCTCTCGTCGACCCCACGCTGATCGCCGTCGCCGGACACTCCGACGGGGCCGTGGCCGCGCTGTCGGCTGCCTACGACCTCCGCTTCCGCGACCGGCGGATCGACGCGGCGATGATCATGTCCGGGGCGGTGCTGCCCGGGTTCAGGAAGGCCGCCCCCGGCTCGCCGCCGCTGCTCGCCGTGCAGGGAACGAGGGACGTCCTCAACCCGCCGGGCACGACGAGCTACTACTTCGGGCTCATGCGCAGGCCGAAGTTTCTGCTCTGGCTGGAAGGCGCCCCGCACCGCGAGCCGTACACGGACGACGACCGCTGGTTCGGCGTCGTCGGGGCCGCGACGACTGCATTTCTCGACCACGCCCTGCGCGGAGCGCCGCTGCGGCCGCTGATCGCCGCCGGGACACGGGCCGGGGTCGCGCAGATCGAGTCGTATCCCTAGCGGCGAAAACGTTGCGCTCGTCCACGGGCTCGAAGACACTGCGCCGCATGGAGCCGTCCGAGGAGATCCGGCGCGTCCATCCTCGCGACGCGCTTCAGCGCTGCATGGACCGCGTCTATCGGTACCGGATGACGACGACGTCCGGCGGCAACATCTCGGTTCGCGGCGAGGCGGGCGAGATCTGGATCACGCCCGCGCGGATCGACAAGGGCGCGCTCCGGCGCGAGGACATCGTCGAGGTGCGGCCCGACGGAACCTGGGAGGGGGCTGCGCCGCCGTCGTCGGAGCTGCCGCTGCATACGGCGATCTACAGCGCGCGGCCGGAGGTCGGGGCGATCCTGCACGCACACCCGGTGGCGCTCGTGGCGTTCAGCGCGGTGCACCGAGCACCCGACACGCGTGTCCTCCACCAGGCGGTTCGCATCTGCGGGGCGGGCGGGTTTGTGGCCTACGAGCCTCCAGGCAGCCCCGCGCTCGGCGATCGGATCGCCGAGGTGCTGCTGGCGGGCCACGACTGCGTCGTGCTCGAGAACCACGGCGTCGTGGTCGTCGGGCGAGACCTTCCCGAGGCCTTCCGCCGATTCGAGACGTTCGAGTTCGTGGGCAAGACGATCGTGAAGGCGTCCCTCCTCGGCGGGGAGACGGCGCGGTTGACCGACGCGGACGTGGAAGCGGCCGCTCGCCGCGACCACGTCCAGAGCGCAGACGTGCGGCGCCCTGCGACCCTCGCCGAGCTCGAGCTCCGTGAGGGCCTGGCGCAGTTCGTGCGCCGCGGCTACCGCCAGCGCCTCTTCATCAGCGCCCACGGGACGTTCTCGGCGCGGCTCGGCGAGACGAGCTTCCTGATCACGCCGCACCACGCCGACCGGGCGGAGCTCGACCCGGCCGACCTCGTCCTCGTCGAGGACGGGCGCGCAGAGCCGGGAGCCCGCGCCAGTCATGCCGCGCACCTGCACGGCGAGGTCTACCGGCGCCACCCGGTGGTCCAGTCTGTGATCAACGCGGCGCCGGTGAACGCGACGGCATTCAGCCTCGTCGGCGCCGTTCCGGACACGCGCACCATCCCCGAGAGCCACGTCGTCGTGAGGACGCCACAGTGGGCTCCGTTCCGGCTTCAGTTCGCGCGTCCGGGCGAGCTCGCGGAGCTCGTCTCGACAGAAGCGCCGACCGCCATCCTCGAGAGCAACGGCGTCCTCGTCACCGGGAGGAGCGTGTTCGAGGCGTTCGACCGGCTCGAGGTGCTCGAATCGACCGCCGAGGCGCTCGTCAATGCGCGCGCCCTCGGTGAGCTGGTCCCGATCTCGGATGAGGCGGTTGCGGAGCTCGACCGGCTCTTCGCCAGCTGACCCCTGCTTGTCGCGGATCACAAGTGGGGCAGGTATTCCGCGCGGTTCGACTGGAGTGCCCTCGTGCTGGTTGCTCGAGCCGGGAAGATGGGCGCGTGAGGCGCCTCGGGCCCATCGCATTCCTGGTCGTCTTCGCCGCCGCGGCGGCGCCCGGCTCGTCGGCGCCGGCAGGCGTCGCCACGGCGCCGACCCTGAGCCAGCTGGTCGGCCAGAAGCTCGTCGTGAGGATGGACGGGAAGGCGCCGTCGGCGTCGTTGCTCGCCCGCGCCCGCCGGGGACAGATCGGCGGCGTCATCATCCACAGCTTCAACTTCGACTCGCCTTCCGGCCTGCGCCTGATCGCGAGCCGGCTGCAGCGCGCCGCCGCCGCCGGCGGCCGGCCACCGTTGCTGATCGCGATCGACCAGGAAGGCGGGCCGGTCAAGACCGTGCCGTGGATCCCACCGACGCTCTCCCCCCACCAGATGGGGGCGCTCGCCTTGCCGAGCACGGCGTTCGCCCAGGGGCGGAGCACCGGCGCAGCGCTGCGGAATCTTGGCGTGAACACGGACTTCGCTCCCGTCGCTGACGTCCCGGCATCGAAGCGCTCGTTCCTCTACCGCCAACGACGCACGTGGTCGTTCAGCGTCCATGCGACAGCGCGCCTCTCGACCGCGTTCGCGCGCGGTCTCCGTCAGCCCCGCGAGATCGCCGCCACCAAGCATTTTCCCGGCCTTGGCCTGGCGACCGATAACACCGACGGCTCCGTCGTCCGCATCACCGCCTCGAGAGTCAAGCTCGCTCCCGGGCTCGTGCCGTTCAGGACGGCGATCGCCGGCGGCGTGCCGGTGATCATGCTCTCGAACGCCGTCTACACGGCGTACGACAGCCGCAACGCGGCCGGCTGGTCACGCGCCATCGGAACCGAGCTGCTGCGCGACCGGCTCGGCTTCCGCGGTATGACGATCACCGACTCGCTCGACGGCGCCGCCCATGCCCGGCACGTCCGGGCGCTCGACCTGGCGCTTCGCGCCGCGAAGGCGGGCACGGACATGCTGCTTCTGACCGGCTCCGAGGAAGGCACGCGGGGCGCCTACCGCGCGCTCCTGGCCGCGGCCGCCGCCGGCGAGGTCAGTCGCCCGTCTCTCCTCGCGTCCTATCGGCGGATCCTCGCCTTGAAGGCGACGCTGCGCGGCGACTGAATTCACCGCGAGTGGGCGCCGGGCAAGTTCGTGCTCGGATTCAGCGGAGCGGCCCCGGAGTCGAACCGAGCCAGCCTGGGGTTGCCAGATCTCACCGGTTTTGGAGGTCTGCCCACCCTCGCCACGTGTTGCACGAAGTGCGTAGCTAAGCCGTTTCCGCACGGGTGTCCGCCCGCGGATCTGGCCACTGTTCACCGCCAGTAGTTTCCCTTGACCGTCGTTGCCGAATGTGAAATGGTCGCGCCGGCCGCCACGACAGCGGCCTTTTTAGTCAGAGGGGGCGCGACAACGCGCGCTGGGAGAGGGAGATGAGTTCCGTAGGCTACGCGGCCGAGCCCTTCGGTCCGATGGCGCTGCGCGTGCGCGGAATCCGGTACTGGTGGACCGGGCTCGGCGTCCTCACGCTCGTCTCGCTTTACGTTATGCCGCTCGCCTCGGTTCTTCGCGTGCCCGAGGTCCTGCCGTCTGCGCCGGTGCGTGCGCAGCCGCTCCCGCGGCTTATCGTTCCGGCCGTCTCGTTTCCGCTGCTCAGGCCGCCGGCGGTGCACCCGCTCCCGCCTCTGCCGAACACGGCGTCGACGATACGCCGGGCGCTGCACGCTCCGCCGGTTCGGCCCGTTCGGAAAACGGCCGCGACCCGGTCGCACAAGCAGCCGCTCACAGGCCGGATCCCGGTCGTCACCGACACGCACCAGCAGGTCGTCGCGACCTCGTCCAGCGGGAAGTCGGCTCGCGCCCACGCGCCGGATCCGTTCGCCGGCGCGCCGGTTGTCCAGGACAACGTCGGCGCGCTTCCCGAGGCGCCCGCGCTGCCGACGGATGCAACCGCTCCGGACTCTACGGCTGCTCCGCCCGCCGCCGCCCCCACCGACCCGAGCGATCCCCCGGCGTCGCTGGCGACGGGTCCCACGCGCACGCTCTCTGACGCGGGCGAGACGGACGTTTCGAGCAGCGACGTCACGGCGCCGACCGCAGATGCGACCACGGGCACGACGCCGGCGGTCGTGAGCTCGGGCGACTCGACGGCAAGCGACCCTGCGCCGACGCCGTCCGCCACGAACGACACCGCGACAACCACGGCTCCGCCCGCCGCCCCGGCTGCCACCAGCCCGCCGGCCGCCGCGCCCCCGACCGCGAGCGCCCCGGCGTCGAGCCCGGCCGCGGCGAGCAGCGCGACCACCCCCGCCGCGGGCGCACCGATTCGCATCGACGGAGCGACCGATGTCGTCATCGCCGCGGACGCGTCCGGCGCGCTCACGGTCACCGTCGACGGTACGGCGACGCACTACGACCCCGGAACGGTCGCGTCTATCACCCTGAGCGCCAAGAGCCTGACCGTTTCTGCGCCCTCGACCATCTGGAAGATCGGCAGGGACGGCTCCGGCTCGGTCGACGGCGCAGGCCTCCCGCCGATCGACTTCACAGGCGCGATCCACGTCTCGGCGCCGGGGGACGGAACGCTCGACGGCCCCGCCGCCGACACGACCTGGAACATCACGGGATCCGACAGTGGCGCCGTCGCCGGGCTCGCCTTCGACGGCTTCGCCAACCTCGTCGGCGCCACGGGTAACCAGGACGCCTTCGTCGTCGAGGCGGGCGGGTACGTCTCCAGCGTCGATGGCGGCGACGGCGGCTACGACACGCTGAGCACAAGCGGCGCGGCGACGGTGGTCTCGGCCGCGAGCGGCGCGCAGTCGGGCACGGTCACCGTCGACGGGCACGCGATCCATTACTCCGGGCTCGAGCCGATCGGAATCACCGGAACGGGCGACGTGACCGTCGACGCGACCGGCGTAGCCGGGGACGATCCGATCGAGATCGGAATGAGCGACCCCAACACCGTCGAGATCAAGGACGCGGTTCAGGGGGTGATGGAGAGCAACACCGTCAGCCTCAGCGGGCTCAAGTCCCTGACCGTCAAGGCGGGAGAGCGAACGGCGACGATCGCCACGAACCTGCTCCTGCCGGGGGTCGAGTTCTCGCTCGACGCGGGCGAGATCGAGGTGCCCGACAACGTCACCGTCGACACGCGCACACGCTCGGCGACAGCGACCACCGGAGACTCGGGTGGGATCGAGCTCAAGGCCTCGACGATCACCATCGGCGCGGGCGCCTCCATCCTGGCCGGCGTCGATGAAGGCAGCTCCTTCGCGCCCGGAGCCATCACGATCGAAGCGGAGGCGGCCGCCACGCGGTCGCCCGTCAACTTCATCGCGGAGGTGCACAGCAACGTCGCGACGCTCACGATCGGCAGCGGCGCCGCCGGCGCGGCCAGGACGGTGATCGACGGAGGTGACGTCGAGATCACGGCGAGCGCTGAGGACGTCCTCGTCACCGAATTGCAGGACTTCGGCACCTACGGGACCAAGGGGATCGACTTCCTGAACAGCCTCCTGGGCCAGATTCCCGGCTTCGTCAGCAGCTTGCTCACCGGCATCGCCGGGCAGGTCTCGGTCCGTCAGGGGACTGCGACGATCGATCTCACCAACACCTCCATCAAGAGCGCGGGAGAGGTGAATGTCGGATCGACTGCCACCTCGAACGCATCGATCAACATCGTCTCGGTCAACGGCCTCGCCACCAAGGGGGCGTTCGCCCTCGCCATCGGCGTGGGAGTCGCGCTCTCGACCGCCACGACGACGCTGACGAACACGTCGATCGACGCCGAAGGCTCGGTGAAGGTCACCTCGTCCGCCACCTCCGAGGCAGAGATCAAGGCGCGTACGACCGCGAACAAGAACTTCACCGAGAAGGCCAACAACGGCGACAACGCGTCGGTCGCGCTCGCCGTCGGCGACACCAATGAGACGTCGCAGATCACCGTCTCGCGCGACTCGAGTATCCGCTCGCGAAACGGCAGCGTCTCTGTCGACGCCGAGGGCGAGGTGACCAACTTCGCCTGGTCCGAGCCGATGATCGAGGAGGACGGGACGGTTGCCCTCGCCTTTTCGTTCGACTTCGACGTCGCCAACGTGAACGCGACGGTCGACGGCGTCATCGACGCGGCCTCCGGCGCGACCGTCAGCTTCAACGCCGTCGAGGGGAAGGACGTCGACTACGTCACGAACACGATCACCATCCCCGATCACGGTTTCACGGAGGGTGAGGCGGTCGTCTACTCGCATGGCTGGACGCCGGCTGGGCTCGGAACGGTGGAGCCGCCGGACATCGGCGGGCTCAAGGACGGCGACACCTACTACGTGCACGTCGTCGACAAGGACCACATCCGGCTGCTGACCGCGCCCTCGCTGGCGCTTTCATACGTCCTCCCGGCCGGGTACACGAAGGATCCGACCCAGTCGCTGGGACGGCTCGACGTCGCGCTCTTCGACTCGAGCGGCGTGGATACGACGAAGGACACGATCACGTTCCCGCGCGCGCATCCCACGTTCTTCGTCGGCGAGCACCTCGAGTACTTCGGCACCTACTCGGTGCTCGGCGTCGCGACCCCCCTCTCGCCGGACGGCGACGAGGAGAGCAGCGGCGTCGCCCCGCTGAACCAGGGCGGCGCGTATCTGGTCAAGTCGGTGAGTGCCGACGGCAACACGATCGGGCTGAGCGATCTCGAGGGCAACCCGATCGATCTGCAAGACGCCGGCGCGGGCGTTCACTCGTTCCTGTACGAGACCGGCGTCGGCACCGCCTCCTCGGCGAGCGTGAGCACGGGCGCCGACACGATCACCTTCGCGGCCGGGCACCCCGCCTTCACGAACGGTGAGCGCCTGACCTATCTCGGCCCGGCGGACGGCAAGCCCGAGGACGCCATCGGCGGCCTGAGCACGCTCGGCGTCTACGCGGTGCAGACGATCTCGGCAGACACGATCAGCCTGACCGACGAGATCGACATCGGCTTCGTGCCCGGCGCGGTCGACCCGCTCGCGGACACGATCAATCTCGGCTACCAGCCTGCCCTCGCGACCGGGCAGCCGGTGAAGTACCAGGCGGCCAACCCGCAGCACCCGATCGACGGGCTCGTGAGCGGCACGACCTACTACCTGATCATCGGGCAGAACAACCTGATCCAGCTCTCCGCCGCGCCCGGCGGCCCGGCGCTCAACCTCGGGCCGGGGCAGGCTCAGGGCACGCAGCTGCTGCTCGTCACCCACGTCGACCTGACGGGCGCCGGGGTCGGGGCCCAGCAGTTCCGCTACGAGACGGCGGTAGAGACGTTCGATCCCAAGACGGCCGTCGACCCGGCGGCACACACGATCAAGTTCACGAATCCGGACGGCTTCGTCACCGGCGAGCCGCTGCTCTACCACGTCGACCCGACGATCACGACCCATGTGCCGCTTCCGCCGCTGACGCTCGAATCCGGCCTGGTGGTCGTGGACGCATCCACGTTCACTGCCCCGGGCGACTGGAGCCGCGTGTCGGCGGGCGACGCCGTCACGCTGCTCAACGCCGTCCAGGTGAACTCGGTGACCAACTTCACCGAGGTGCGCTCGAAGATCAAGTCTGCGACGTACGACGGCACCAGCAAGACGACGTTCGTCCTCGAAGGCCCTGACATCAACACGGCCGGGACGCTCGAGGGCGCAGCGATCGATGAAGGGCTAGTCGTCGACGAGCCGGATGCGGCGATCACCGGGCTCGACGACGGCGCGATCTACTACGCGGTCGTCGTCGATCCGTTCACGATCCGGTTGGTCTCCAGCTTCGCCGCGGCGGCGGGGAACGCGACGCCCATCGACCTGACCGAGGCGTCCGACCCGTCCGGAACCGGGCTCGGCACCGCGCACGTCCTCTCGACGCTTGGCGACTGCGCCGGTGGCATCTGCATCGACGCGTATCTCGATGCGACGAACTCCGCGACCGCCTCATCGGAGATCGCCGGGACGCAGAACAAGGAGAAGGGCAGCACCGAGAAGAAAGTCGAGCGTTACCAGGAGATCGCAGCCGCTGGCTCAGACAAGGTCATCTCGGGCCTCGACGGGATCATTCTTGGCTTCGGCGGCATCATCAAGAGCATCGCCAGCAAGAGCCCGGAGACGCCGGTGAAGGGCAACGCGAACTTCAGCGCCGGCGGCGCGCTGATCGTCAACTACGCCAACCACACCGTCTCGGTGACCGTCGGGGACGCGACGCCGACCGGCTGCACGCGCGACGGCACGGCCCTCGTCACGTGCCCGGCCCAACTCACCTCGAGCGGCGAGATCGACGTTTCGGCCGCGATCGACCAGGCCTCACAGGTATGCGCGACGGCGGGAAGCGTGAGCCCTCAACCGGACCCGAACGACCCGAAGGCCACGAACGAAGAGGCGTCCATCGCCCTCGCTCTCGGCTTCGGCGTCTTCACGAACACCGCGACGGCGACCGTCAACACGGGCGCGCAGCTGGACGCGGCCGACGCGATCTCAGTCAGCGCAGACGTCGCCTACCCGTTCCTGATCCAGAATCCGCTGTCCGCGATCAACCCGGCCGACTACCTGCCCACCACCGGCATCGAGGGCTGGGGCTACTTCAACGACGGCACGCTCGGCTACTCCTCGAACCTCTTCAACACGTGGGCGATGACGAACGCGTCCGGCGCCGACACCTCGATCGGCGGGTCGTTCGCGCTCAACCTCTACACGAACACCGCGACCGCGCTGATCGCGAGCGGCGCTCAGATCAACCAGCTCGACCAGGACCGCTTCCGCGACGGCTTGCAGGCCGTGGCGGTCACGGCGTCCATCGACATGGACCTCATCGGCGTCAGCGGCGTCGCCGGCCTGTCGCTCAACATCGAAGGGCTGATCGGCGGATTCGGCGCGCTTCCCGTGCAGAACTCCAAGGACAACAGCTCACGAGGTGAGAGAGTCGTCAACGGGCTGAAGAACGTCTTCAACCCGTTCGGAGCGGAAGGCGAGAAGGGCGGGGTCGGAGTCTCCTTCCTGATCGACGTCCTGAAGAACACGACCGACGCCTCGATCGCCGGCGGCGCGAAGGTGCACACGAACGGGCAGACGTTCACGGCCGCCCAGGACGCCGCGGGCGAGGCGGGCGTGCGCGTCGCCGCAGAGACGGCGCTCTTCGACATCGCGATCGCACTTGCAGGGAGCAAGGGCGGGGGGACTCGTCCGGCGGCTCGGGCTTCGGCGTCAGCGGCGCGTTCCCGGTCGGTGTGATCACCGACGTGACGACGGCGCACATCGACTCCGGCGCGGTCATCGACGGCGGCCCTGTCCACGTCGACGCGATCGACAACCTCGCGCGCTACACGATCGCGGGCGGCCTCGGAGTCGGCCAGAGCACCGGCGTCGGCATGTCGGTCGCGGTCAACATCATCAGCCGGACGACCTCCGCCTACATCGGCGCGCCGGACGGTCAGGCGGCGGGTCACGCAGGCACGCAGGTCAACTCGCTCGGCGACGTGACGGTCAACGCGCTCACCGAAGGAGACCTGTGGACGTTCGCGATCGCCGGCGGCGTCTCCGCGCAGGAGAAGGATCCGCAGAAGAACGCGAAGGCCCCGGACCCCACACCGGGGGACAAGATCCTCCAGGACTACGGCCCCGGACTGGAGTACATCGGGAGCCTCTTCGACGACACCCCGCCCGCTCCGCCCACACCGCCTCCTCAGTCCGCCAAGCCGAAGGCGCCCAGCAAGCCGACGACCGGCCTCGGCATCGCCGGCAGCCTCTCCTTCAACTACGTCGTCCCGCAGACGACGCTCGCGTTCATCAACGACACGGGGAAGATCTCGGCCCACGACATCGGCCTGTCAAGCGACGACGGCTCGAGCATCATCTCGGCGTCGGGCGCGGCCGCCTTCGCGTTCGGCAAGGACAACTCGAAGTCGACCGGCATCGCCGGTGCGCTCAGCTTCAACGACGTCAACTCGATTACGAGGTCCTACGTCGCGGGCGCGACCCTGACCGCGACCGCCTACCTCGCGAATGACCCGCGCGGCCCGCCGGGCGGCGACGTGACCCTTGATGCCACCCGGAGCGGCAGCATCTACGCCTTCAGCGCCGGGCTCGCCGCCACGACGAGCTCCCAGAAGTCGACCTCGCTCGCGGGCTCAGTCTCCGTCAGCGTCCTCATCGGCCGCACGGAGGCAACCCTTTCGAACACCACCGTGCTGGCCGACGGCCAGGTCGCCGCGACCGCCGGCAACAGCTCGACGATCCTCGCCGTCGGCGGCGGGGTCGCCGTTGCGATCGGCGGCGGCTCGAGCAAGGGCCTCGGCGGCTCGCTCGCCGTCAACGAGATCTCGAGCTCGACGAAGGCGGAGATCCTCAACTCACACATCGGCACCGACGCCAAGCCGGTCAGCCAGGTCGGCGTCGCCGCCTCCAACGACAACACGATCCGGTCGGTGGCGGTCTCGGCCGGCGTCGCCACCGGGCTCTCGTTCGCGGCGACCATCGCCGTCAACCTCCTGACCGACGATCCTGTGACGGGCACGCAGAGCCAGGTGGTCGCGGACGTGACCGGCTCCGACGTGCACGCGACGGGCCTCGTCAGGGTCGACGCCCACGACGACTCGACGATCCAGTCGATCGCGGGCGCGCTCGCGCTGTCGTTCAAGGCCTCCGCCATCGGCGTCTCGCTCGCCTTCAGCATCATCAGCACCGACGTCACGGCGGACATCGCCGACTCGACCGTCACTGCCGGGAGCGTCTCGGTCACGGCCGAGTCGACGGACACCGACTCGGTCATCGACGGGAAGATCGTCACGCTGGCGGTCGGCGGCGCAGTCTCGCTTGCCGGTGGGAATGGCGTCTCGGCCGGGGCCTCGGTCAACGTGATCGTCGACCACGTCACCGCCGGCATCCACGGCAGCACGACGACCGTGACCGCGAAGTCCGGCGACGTGGACGTCCAGGCGGCCGACACCGCCACGATCGGCGCGCTCGGCGGCAACGTCGGCATCGCGCTCGGCGGCACGGCGGCGGGACTCGGCATCGGGGCGAACGTCATCGTCGACACCGCGACCGCCGTGATCGACTCGGCGCACGTGCAGGCGACTGCCGCATCAGTGGTGGTCGAAGCGGACGAGACCGCATCGATCTTCGCCATCACGGTCGGGGCGGCAGGCGCGGACGACTCGGCCGTCGGCGGCTCGATCACCGTGGCTGTGATCGTCGATTCGGCGTTCGCCTCGATCGTCGGCTCCGCAATTGTCTCTGCGTTTGCCAACGTCGACGTCAAGGCGACGAACGGCGCGCACATCGTCGCTGTCGCGGGCGAGATCGTGGTGGCGCTGGGAGCCGGGGCCGCAGTCGGCGCCGCTCTCGTCAGCGACACGATCGTGAACGACACGGAGGCGATGATCGATACGGCTGCCACGGTCAGTACGACCGGCCTCGGCGCGGTTCACAGCGATGTCCTCGGCGGAGGGCATCAGGGCGTCTTCGTCGAAGCGTCGTCGACGCCCGAGATCGAGGTCTTCGCGATCGGCGGCGGCGGCTCGGGGGACGGCCCGGCGATCCTGGGCTCCGCGACTGTCAGCGTCATCGACGACACGGCGAAGGCGTTCGTCGGACACACGGGTGCGGGGACGCCGCCGGCAGCAGGCGTGAACTCGTCCGCCGACGTGGACGTCGTCGCCTACTCGAACATGCTGCTCATCGGCGGCGCCGGCGCCATCGCAATCGGCCTGGGCTCGGCCGGCGTCGGTATCGGCGCGGACGTGGGCGTCGCCACTGTGCGCACCACGGCGCGGATCGGCGACGCGGCGAGCGTGCGTGCGAACGGCTCGATCTTCGTCCTCGCCCGGAAGGACGACGCCGTGTACTCGATCTCCGTCGCCGGCGCCGCCGGGTTCGAGACCGCCGTCGCGGCCACCGCGGGCGTCTCGGTGCTCACGCTGCCGACGACGGCGATCATCGACGCAGGCAGCGTGGTCCGGGCGAACGGCAACGTGGTCGTGTCGGCGCGCGACGATACGAACGTCGTCATCGTCGCGGGCAACCTCAGCGTCAGCGGGACGGTGGGGTCCGTCGGGATCGCCGGCGGCGTGTCCGTCGTGAACAAGACGACCGAGGCGTCCGTCGCGTCAGGAGCGACGGTGACGGCGCTCGGGAACGGCGGCGGGGTCACCGTCGAGACGGGCGCGTTCGACAACCATCCCGCGGCGGAAGCGCCTCAGGCGCCCGGCGTCGCAGTGTCGTTCACGACGGCGAACGTCGACCCAATTGGGGACAGGATCTCGAGCCCGAACGCGGGGAACCTCCAGAACGGCGACCAGGTCGTCTACTCGTCCTCGGCGACGCCGATCGCCGGGCTCGAGAACGACGGCGTCTACTTCATCGTCAACGACAACGGCACGAGCTTCCAGCTCTCCAAGACGAAGGGCGGCCCGATCGTCGACCTGAAGACGCCTCCAGGCGGACCGTCGCCGACCGTCAAGCACAGCGTGACGCGGATCAACGGGGTCGGCCTTCCAAGTATCAGCAACTCGAACGTCCAGCCGACCTCGGCGAATGCGACCGCTCAGACGGCGACCCGCGACGGGCTGGTCGTCGTCGCCGTCAGCATGAACACGATCGCCGACGCCGGCGTGGCCGTGGGCGTGTCGGCCGTCGGTGTGGCCGTGCAGGTCGCGGGCTCGGTCGGCGCCCACACCATCAACACCCGCGCGCACATCGACGCCGGCGCCAGCATCAATCCTGACGACACGGGGGCGGCGGCAGCTCAGTCCGTGTACGTCGACGCCGGACGGAGCTACCAGTCGCTGACCATCGGCGGCGCCGGCAACGCCACCGCTGGCGTGGGCGCCGTGCCGGCCGTCGCAGTGCCGGTGCTCTCCGGCGACACGACCGCCTACATCGGCACCACCCAGAACCTCGACAGCAGGCGCGCGCACACACCAGGAACGAGCTTCCAGACCGTCGTCACCGCGAAGACGGACGTCGACGTGGAAGCGCACGCGCAGGAGACGTTCACCGTCGTCGCGGCCGGCGTCAGCGTCGCGACCACGTCCATTGCCGGTTCGGTCGCCGTCGTGGCCCTGGACATCTCGACGACCGCCGTGATCGCCGGAGACGTCCACGTCGTCGCCGGCGGGAACGTGTTGGTGCTGGCGCAGGACGATTCGACCGCTTACACGATCGCCGGGGCGATCGGCCTCGGGCTCGCAGGCGGCGGCGGCGCCGGCGCTTTCGCCGTCACCCTGTTCACGAAGAGCACCACGGCCGTGATCGGCGGCGCCGCCGTCGTCGACGCGACCGGCAGCTCGAACTCGCGTCCGATCGTTGGCGTCCCGACGGGGGCGCAGGCGCCGGACGGGTCGTTCGTCGATGCCAACGGCAACTTCTTCACGACCATCGTGCAGGGCGTCGGCGTCCAGGCCCGCTCGAGCGAGCACGTCGTCGCCGTGGGCGGCTCCGCCGGCGGCGGCGAGTTCGTCGGCATCGCCGGAGCCGTGACGGTCGAGCTGATGAACGCGGATGCGTTCGCCGCCATCGAGGGCGCCGCCAAGGTCAACACACCGCAGTCGGTGAACGTCTCGGCCACCGACACGGTCGACTCGACGGCCGTGGCCGGCTCGCTCGGCGTCGGCGGCGGCGGGGTGGGCGCGAGCGTGGACGTCGAGCTCATCCGCAACGACGTGACCGCGCTCGTCGGCACCTCCAACGTCGTCTCCGCCGGCGACACCCTCACGGTCAACGGGCTGTCGCGGCGCACGCTGAGCGGCTTCGGCATCGCGGTCGGCGCAGGCGGCGTCGGGCTCGGCGGCGGCATCGTGATCTTCTCCGTGGGCGGCGACTTCATGAGCAGCTACACGAATCCCGACTCATCCGGGTCCGCGGACGCGCTCTCCAACGGGAAGGGCGACGACGTCGTCTCGTCGCTGACGAACGACCTGACGGGCGCGATTCCGGCCGTGGCGCCGGCGCCGCCGACGTCGCCGACGTTCCAGCCGTCGGACGTCAACGGGACGACGCACAGCATTCACTTCGCAGCGAGCCCCGGCTTCTACACCGGAGAGGCCGTCGTCTACCACGCCGGGTCGGCGGGGCCGTTCCTACCACCTCTGCCAATTCTCGGGCTTGCGGACGGTGCGACCTACTACGTCATTGCCGATCCGAACGACCCGACGAAGATCCAACTGGCGGCCACCGCGCTGGATGCGACGGAGGGGCACGCACTGCCCATCGCGCCCGGGCCGGCGACGGGCGCCCAGACGCTCGCTCCGGCCTCGGCGACCGCGCAGCAGGCCGGGCACGGCGCCGCCGGCGCAACGGGAGCTTCGAGCATGCTCACGACCGCCGTCGGCGCGGACGAGCCGGAGGACGTCGGGAGCGGCACGAGCGCGACCCTCGGCGGCAGCGTCACCGCCCGCGCGGTCGCCGTCAACGCGCGGGCGAAGACCACGCTCAACGTGGTCGCAGGCGGAGCGGCTGCCGGAGGCGGGGGAGCAGTGGGTGTCGGGCTCGCGGTCGTGACGCTCGACGCCGACGTCACCGCCACCATCCGTCTGAGCACCACGATCACGGCGACCGGGACGAGTGGAGCGCTGACGGTCGAGGCGCAGTCGGACAACACCATCGGCACGGTCGGCTTCGCGGGCGCCGCCTCCGGCATCGTCGCGCTCGGCGCCGCCGTCGCGGTCGTCAACGACACGGGCACGACCCGGGCGCTCCTCGGTGCAGAATTGGACGACTCCGGCAACATCGTGCAGTTCGCGGGGCCGGGCGCGGCGTCCGTCGGCGGCGACGGCTTCGGCAGCGTCACCGTCAAAGCGGAGTCGAGCCGGCACCTGAACATCGCAACCGGCGCTGCGAGTTTCTCGGCGGGGCTCGGTGCCGGCGCGTCCATCACCATCGGCTCGGTGACGGGCGAGACGCGGGCCCTCGTCGGCGCGTTCACGACCCTCGGGACCGCCGCGAAGCCGATCGGCGCGCTGACCGTCCTCGCCACAGCGACCATCGCCGTCGAGCCTCACGACTCCGGCGGGCCGATGGGGATCGCGCTCGCGGCCGGGAGTGCGGGCGCGGCGGGCGGCGTCGTCGTGGTGACGATCGGGACGGCCGGAGCGGATCTCGTCGCGGCCGAGATCGGCGACGGCGCCGTCGTCGAGGCCAAGGGCGCCGTCATCGTCCGTGCCACATCGAGCCTGGCCGCCGAGCACGTGGTGCTGGGCGCCGGCTCAGCAGGGTTCGCAGCGCTCGGCGGCGGCTTCGCCGGCTCGACGATCCAGGGGACGACTCGGGCGCAGGTGGACGGGAACGCCTCGGTGGACGCCGGGAGCCTCGCCGTCAGGGCCGACGGCACCGCGCATGCGGCCGCGGAGCTCGACGCCGTTTCCGTCGGCATCCTCGGTGCCAGCGGCGGCCTGGCGACGGCAACGGTCGACGCGGATGTCGCCGCGCTCGTCGGCCCGGCGCCCGGGACGCCCGCCGCCGGGACGCACGTCTCGACGGGAAGCGGCCTGGTCGATGTCGAGGCCACGTCCGCGCAGAACGCGACCGCCACCGGGCATAGCGGCGGTGGCGGCGTGGTCGGCCTGTCCGTCCTCAACGCGAACGCCTCTCTGACGAGCTCGACGACCGCCGGGCTCGGGGACGGGACCCGTGTCCCAGCAGCCGGCGGGCTGACCGTGCGCGCCGAGACGCTCTCGGCGTCGGCGGGGGCGACCGTGCTCGTCATCACCGGCGGCGAGGTCTCGATCGGCAACACGACGGTAACGTCGGTGAGCGAGCCGCAGGTGACCGCCTTCCTGGGCGACGGGGTCAAGGTCGGGAGCGCGGCCGCGCCGATCACGGGCGACGTGTCGGTGACCGCGACCGGCCGCGGCGAGGCCGACGCCAGCGGCTCGATCTACGGCGGCGGCGGCATCGAGGTCGGCGTCCCACAGGTCTACGGAACCGACGACCCCACGGTCGACGCGCACATCGGCACGGACTCCGAGGGCCTGACCGTCGTGGTCACCCTGACGAGCATCCACGTGCAGGCCGAGCTGACCAAGACGACCCAGACGGCGCCGCCCGATGACACGATCCAGGCTGCCGACAAGGTCGGCGACACGCTCACGTTCACCTTCCCGCTCGCCGAAGGCACCTCGGTTCAGTACTTCGCCGGATTCCCCATCATCGCGCCGGGTACGCCGATCGGCGGGCTCCACGACGGCGCCGTGTACACGCTCCTCGACGCCGGGACGAACCTGATCCGCCTGGGCACGCTGTTCTCGCTCGACAGCATCGATCCCACGCGCGAGACGATCACGATTCCCGGCGGCGTGGGCTTCCAGACGGGCGACTGCGTCGTCTACGACAGCCGCGGGCTCGGCTCGATCCTCCAGCCCTCGCAGGCCGGCGCCACGACCTGCGACGACAAGGGTGCCAACGGCAAGGAGTTCTACGTGCGGGTCGTCAACTCGACGACGATCAAGCTGTACACGACGAAAGCTGCGGCGACGACGCCGAGCCTCGACGCCCCCGTCGCGGCGACCGCGCTTGCCGCGGACGGGACCCACCTGACGCTCTCGACGCAGTCCTTCACCCAGGAACAGGCAGTGATGTACCGCGCGGGCGCCACCCTGACCTTCTCGAGCCTCAGCGTCGGGGCCAACTGCAGCCCGGGCTCGAGATTGATCTGCCCGCAGGGCGGGAACACGTTCGCCACCGGCGACGCAGTTGTCTACCACGCGCTTTCCGGCAGTGCGCTCGGCGGTCTCGAGGACGACCACACGTACTACGTCTTCGAGTTCAGTTTCGCCGGCTTCAACATCGCGTTCGGCCTTGCCGACAGCTACTGCCATGCGGTCGGCGCGAGCGGCGATCCGAGCCACTGTGGGGGCATCGCCCAACAGACCATCGCGATCACCCCCACCTCGAACAATGGCGATCTCCACTCGCTCGCACGCGACCTGGGTGGGCTCGAGGACGGCGTCACCTACTACGTCAGATCGATCAGCGGTCAGTCGATCCAGCTCGCGAAGACCCCCGACCCCAACGCGACGCCGATCACCCTCGACGCGACACACCGCACCGGAAAGACAGACTTCAACCACTTCTTCGGCGCCGTGCAGGTCGATCTCACGACCGCCGGGGTGAAGCCGGGACAGCAGGCGCTGTACGCCGACCTCACCACCGGCCTGCCGTACACCGAGTGCGGCCAGCAGGGCGATCCTCTCTGCCAGCGCCTCGCTGCGCCCGGGGGCGCGTCGCTGCTGAGCGCCTTCCCGCCGGCGGGGGACGGCGTCTCATCCGTGTCCGCCCAGGGCGGGACGGGCGGCGTCGGCAACTTCTCCTTCACGAAGGCCGCCCTCGTCGGCACGCCGAGCGTGAACGCGACGCTCGCCGCGAAGACGCTCACCGCCGGCCAGGACGTCGAGCTGCACGCGATCTCGGCCTTCGACGCGACGACCTACGCAAACTCGTCCGGCGGCGGCGTCGTCAGCGTCGGGAAGGCGATCGCGGAAACCGACCTCTGCGATGTCGATCCGACGGTGTTCCCGCTGAGCGACGCGCCGGGCTGCTCGGCGCCGACCATTTCGCGCGTCATGGCCGGAACCTCGATCGCCGCGGGCCGTGACGTGACGATCGACGCCTCGACCGACCACGACATCTCGGCGACCGCCGTCGCGGACGGCGGCGGCCTGGTGGCCGGGAACATCTCCTACTCCTACGCGAACCTGCGGAACGACGTCGAGGTGCAGATCGGAGGCGGTTCCTCGATCAGCGCCGGCAGGAGCCTCGAGCTGCGCGTCGATTCGGGGACGACCGGCCTGGCTTCGTCCGAGACGTACACGATCGCGGTCGGCGCGGGCGCCGATTCGAACAACACGATCGGTGCTTCGCAACGCGGTGTGCACATCGGCTCGGCGGACGACCAGGCGCAGCGCTCGATCACCATCGGCACCCGCGCGACCCTGCGCGCCGCCACCGTGAACATGCTCGCGAAGACGTCGCGGCTCGACCTGAGCGCGGTCGACACAGCCACGTCGGCAAGCCCGCTGTTCTTCGGCGTGACGACCGCGTTCGCGAACGCGGAGGTCGACGCGTTCGCCGACACGTTCGTCGACGTCCAGGGCCAGGCGGTCATCCAGGGCGACCAGGGCGTCGACCTCGAGGCGCGAAACGGCGGCGATGCGGGCGACAGCCTGACGATCACCCGCAACGCATCGGTGCTGTCGGTCTCGCTCATCCCGCCGCAGGAGGCCGATTCGGACGGCATCGACTCGTTCTCCGCCTATGTGAGAACCGAGGCGGGCGCCATCGTGATCGCAGGCGCACGGAGTGGGACGGCGGGCGACCTGTTCGCGTCGCCCTCGGGTCTGAACCTCGCCCTCTACGCGGCCGGCCAGAACGGCTCGATCTCGGTCAACACGGTGCTCTCCGGGCCCCCGAATGGGCAGAACGGCTCGTGGCGTGACGTGCATGTCGCGTGGGATGCCGACGTCGTCGTGCTCGGCGGCACGCAGGCACACCCGACGCTCGTCGTCGGGGCAGACGGGAGGGTGATCGCCGACAACGGTGTCCAGCTAATCAACAGCTTCACGGGATTGCCCTACACGCCCGCGGTCGGCGAGCTCGTGGATCTGCACAGCGCGAATCCGGCCGCCTACACGATCGCGGACATCCTGAACACCGGCCATGCCGACGTCCTCTTCCAGACCGTCGACGGATCCGGCTCGCTGACGACGCCGCTGATCAAGAACGACCAGGCCAACGGGAAGGACAAGCCCTGGCCGGTCTTCGAGTTCCAGGACACCCTGGCGGGCGTCACCATCCTCGACTCTTCGGGCTTTACGATGATCGTCGGCAAGATCGACCTCGTCAACCCGACGGCGGAGACGGGGCAACAGCCGGTCGCCGGCAACCCGGTCACGGAGATGCAGCCCGGTTCCTACGCGGCCTGGCCGACCCCAGGCCTCTTCACGCCGGTGCGCGTGCCGATCCAGTTCGACGTGCGCGCGAGCGCCGGCTCCGCGCTCGCTCCCAGCTGTGCGCCGCCGGCGCAGGAGTGCGTGGATATCGAGAAGTCCGGCCCGGGGGGAGTCGTGCTGAACGGTGGGATCAACAACCCGGTCGGCGCGACGCGGATCGTCGTGGCGCAGGGGAACCTCACGACGTCCGGCAAGCCGCTCGTGACGAACACGCTGGATGTCGAGGTCGCCACGGGCTCGATCGGCACCACGAGCGCGCCGCTCGCCCTCTATCTCGTCCAGTTCAGCGAGCTGCCGCACGTCGGCGGGCCGTCGACTGCGACGCTGCGGCGACCCGATCTGGTCGCGCACGCCGCGCTGGACGTCAACCTCGTCTACCGCGGGCTCGACCGCGTGCCGGGCGGGTCGACGGTCACGATCTCCACCACCAACGTGACCGCCGGCCGGACGAAGAACGTGTCGGCGCTGGCGACGCTCAGCGAGTTCGCCGCCGCGATCGACTTCGACGTCACGGCGATCGTGACCCAGGAGGCCGCGAATCCGAGCTGGGGCTCGCCTGGGATCACCATTCACACCCATTTCCGGCCGGACGGCGACGTCGCCGCCAAACACGACCCGGCCGTGTACGGCAACGACGTCAACGGGGCCGTGAACGCGGGCGTCCCGTTCCAGACGACCGAGGGCGTGAAGTTCTCGGGGGTCGTCGCCGTGTTCACGGATCCGGCTCCGTCGACCCCGGGCGCGATCACGGCGACGATCGACTGGGGCGATGGGCCCAACGAGGTGCAGTCGCTGTCGATCACCGGCTCGCCGACCATCGGCGTGCTCACTCTCAACTGGACACCGCCCGGCGGCACGCCCAAGTCCACGCCCGCGATCGCCTACAACGCAAACGCCGCCCAGGTCTGCAACGCGCTCACCACCGCCTTCGGCGCAGGCAACTTCAGCTGCACGGGCGGCCCGCTACCCGGCAAGGCGGTCAACATCACCTTCATCGGCGCCTACGCGGCCACGGACGTCGCACAGCTGACGACAACCGCAGTCCTCTTCAGCTCTGGCTCCTCCCCGCACGTCACGACGACGGTCAACGGCGGCGACGTCTCGACCGGGACGGTGTCCGCGTCCCCTAACGGCTTCACCCTGTCGGGCACGCACACCTATGCCGAGGAAGGCGTCTACCCGGTACGGGTGACGATCACCAAGAGCAGCACGACGACGCCGATCCGCACCACGGGGACCGTGCTCGATGCACCGCTCACCGCCGGGCTAGCTGTCGGCGGACCCGTGACGGTCGGCACGCCGACGGGCGCGGCGCTGATATTCACCGACAGCTACGCCCTCGGGCCGACGAGCGACTTCACGGTGTCGATCGACTGGGGCGACGGGCCCAGCGAGGTGCAGTCGCTGTCGATCGTCGGAGGCGCCGCGCGCGGCACCTTCAGTCTCAACTGGACGCCGCCCGGGGGCACGCTGAAGTCGACGGGCGCGCTGTCGGCCAATGCAAGCGCCGCCGGGGTGTGCCAGGCGCTCGGCGCCGCCTTCGGCGACAACAACTTCTCATGTACGGGCGGACCGCTACCCGGTGCAATCACGATCACCTTCGTCGGCGCCTATGCGGGAATGGACGTCGCGGAGTTGACGACGACCGACTCGTTCCGTCCCGGCGTGGAATCCTTCACGGTCGTCACGACGATTGCCGACGGCCACGGCGACGTCACTGCGAACGTCCCGGTGGCGCCCTTCTCGACCAGCGACAACGACCCGCGCAACCGGTTCCGCGCCCCCAGTACCCACACCTACGCCGCCCCCGGCACGTACAAGATCACCGGCACGGTCGTCGACATCGGCGGCAGCCGCGCCGTCGCGGTCGGGTTCGCGACCGTCACCGACCAGCCGATCACGGGCAAGGGCACCACGTTCAACACGATCGAGGGCCAGCCGGGAGTCTCGCCGGGGTTCTCCGGAACCGTGGCGACGTTCACGAGCCCCGACACGTCGACGACGACCTCAGGGTTCTCGGCGTCGATCGACTGGGGCGACGGGCCCAACGAGGCGCAGGTGCTCGTGATCCCCGGCCTGGTGACGGGCGGCAGCTTCACCCTCAGCTGGACGCCGCCCGGCGGCGCGCTCAAGTCCACCGCGGCGATCGTCTACAACGCGAGCGCCGCCCAGGTGTGCCAGGCGCTCAGCGACGCCTTCGGCGCGAGCAACTTCTCCTGCACGGGCGGCCCGCTCCCCGGTCCGATCGTGATCACCTTCGTCGGCGCCTACGCCGGCACGGACGTCGCGCTGCTGACCACAACCAGCTCGCTCACGGCGCCCTTCCCGCTGCCGGCGCCGACGGCGGTCGTCGCGCCGACGGTCAACGGCGGCGACGTCAAGACGGGGACGATCACCGGCGCGAACGGCACCTTCACCGTCACCGGCAGCCACACCTACGTCGAGGAACAGACGACGCCCTACCTGGTCAGGGTCACGATCAACGACCTGCACGACCCCACCAACCACGTGACGGTGACCACGACGGGGAACGTCGCCGACGCACCGTTGAACGCCGGCCCGCTCACCCTGCCGGCCGCGACCGTGAACGTTCCGCTCCAGATCTCGTTCGCGTTCCAGGACACCAACCCGGCAGGGCCCGCATCCGACTTCACGGCCTCCATCACCTGGGGTGACGGCGGCCAGTCAACGACCCTCGCCACCGGCGGAAACGGCGCCTTCCTCGTGGTCGCCGGCCACACGTACACGGCGCCCGGCACCTACCAGGTGATCGTCAACGTGCTCGACGACGGCGGCAGTAGCACCTCCGCGCAGGGGACGATCGTGATCGCGCCGCCGCTCGTGGCGACCGGCGTGCCGGTGATGTCGACGGAAGGGCTGTCGTTCACGGCGACGGTGGCGACGTTCACCGACCCGAACACGTCGTCGACGCCGGCCGACTACGTGGCCACGATCGACTGGGGCGACGGGTCGAGCTCGACCGGAACCATCACCGGCTCGGCGGGCAGCTTCTCCGTCGGCGGGACGCACACCTACGCGGACGAGACGAAGACCCCCTTCACGGTGACGATCACGATCACCGACGCCCACAACCCGAGCCGGCAGGCGACGCCGACCTCGACCGCGACCGTGGTCGACGCGCCGTTGCACGCCGGCGCCTTCACGCTGCCTCCGACGTCGGCCGTGAACGTCCCGGTCAATGCGCGGTTCGTCTTCACGGACGACAACCCGACGCCTGCGATCGACGATTTCACGTTCGTCATCGACTGGGGAGACGGCCAGAAGCTGCAGGGGCCTGCTGGTCCGGTGAGCGGCCAGCTCCTTGCCCACGGCACGCACCTGTACGCGTCGACCGGCACGTTCACCGTCACCGTCACCGTCATCGACGAGGGCGGCAGCCGCACCTCCGCAAGCGGGTCGATCACGATCGTCGCACCGACGATCACGGCGCAGGGCGCGCCGGTCACCGCGACCGAGGGGCTGTCGTTCGCAGCGCCGGTGGCGACGTTCACGGATCCGGACACCACGTCGACGGCCGCCGACTACGCCGCGATCATCGACTGGGGCGACGGCTCGCTGCCGTCGGTCGGAACCGTTACCGGCTCCGCCGGCAGCTTCACGGTGACGGGAACGCACACCTATGCCGAAGAGACCAGCACGCCCTACGCGGTGACCGTCACGATTCTCAACGCGGCCGACGCGCGCAAGCAGGCGAGCGTGAAATCGACGGCGACCGTGCTCGACGCGCCGCTGCACGCGGTCGCCCTGACACTGCCGTCGCAGGGCGCGGTCGGCGTTTCGGTGCCGTTCTCGTTCGTCTTCTCGGACGACAACCCGCAGGCGCCGTGAGTCGACTTCGTGGCGACGATCGAGTGGGGCGACGGTTCGGTCCCCCGGGGAACCGATCGACGTGGCGGTCCCAACGGCGACGTCCAGGTCGACGGCAGCCACTCGTACGGTCGCTCGGACTACGTCGCGACGGTCACCGTGAGGCGAGGATGTCGGCGGCAGCAATCGGCGCGGCCGTCGATCGTGACCGTCCCGACGTCGCCCATCGGGGCGGGTGCACCGATCGGCTGACCGCGTCGGAGGGGCCAGCCGTTCACGGCCGAGGTCGCGACGTTCACGGTGCACCCCAATGCGGTGACGACCGACTTCACGGCGACGATCGACTGGGGCGACGGCGTCGATCTCGACCGGGACGTGGCCAGGTCCCGACGGCACCTTCACCGTGACCGGCACGCACACGTACCCCGAGGAGACAGCGCGCCAACACGCCGTACGCCATCGTGGTGTCGATCAGGAGCGATCGGCGGGCGGCGTCGGCGTCGCCACGACGCGACAGTCCTCGACGCGCAGACTGCACGCGGTCGCGCTGACGCTGCCGGTGCCGCCGGCGGCGTTGACGGCGTCGCGATTCCGGTGTCCGTCACATTCTCCGACGACAACCCGGTCGGCCGGCGGCGATTTCACGGTCACGATCGACTGGGGCGACGGCACGTCGGTAACCGCCGGGACGGTGAAGGTCGCGTCCGGCCAGTTCACGGCGCTGGGTCGCACACCTACAGGCGCGCCGGCCTCTACCAGACGGTGATCACCATCTCCGACGTCGGGGGGAGCAGACGTCCGCCACCGAAGCCGTCGCGATCGCGCGGTCCCGCTCGTGGCCATCGCACCTCGATTTCACCGTCAACGAAGGTGACCAGTTCTCGGGGCCGGTGGCGATCTTCGACGGCCGAGCGGGCGGCGGCCCGACTACACGGCGACGATCGACTGGGGCGACGGCACGCCGACCTCGACGGGTACGGTCACCGGGTCCTCGGGCCACTTCTCGGTCAGCGGCACGCATACCTATGCGGAGGAGACAAGCGCGCCCGTCGCCGTTCACGGTCTCGGTGTTGATCAGGAACCTCCACGTTGTGGCCAGGCAGGTGACGGTGGGGACGATCGCGACGGTGGTCGACGCGCCGCTGCAGGCGGTCACGCTGACGCTCCCGTCGCAGGGCATCGTCGACTCGTCGGTGCCACTGTCGTTCGTGTTCTCCGACGACAACCCGGGGGAGCTGGGCTTCGGCGAGCGACTTCACCTTCGTCATCGACTGGGGCGACGGCCTGGCGTCGGCAGGGACGCAGGTGGTCAGCTCCGGCAGCCAGTTCGTCGTGAACGGGAGCCGCGCGTACGCATTGCCCGGCACGTACGTCGTCACCGTCAACGTGCTCGACGACGGCGGCAGCCGCACGTCTGCTGGCGGGCTCATCGTGATCAAGCCGTCGGTGATCGGCGCGCACGGCACCCGCGATCACCGAGACGGAGGGGATCGCCTTCACAGCGGTGGTGGCGACGTTCGCCGATACGACCGCGTCGGCGGCCGACTACGCGGCGACGATCAACCTGGGCGACGGATCGAGTTCGAGCGGCACGGTGAGCGGGTCCACCGGCAGCTTCTCGGTGCAGCGGCACGCACACGTACGCCGAGGAGGGCGGCGACGAGCATCACGGTGGCGATCGCCAACGTCCACGACGCAGCCAAGCAGGCGACCGTGGGCTCGATCGCGACCGTGGTCGAGCGCGCTCCACGCGGTCGCGCTCGCGCTGCCGCCCTCGGCGCCCCCAACGTCTCGGTTCCGCTGTCGTTCGTGTTCTCGGACAGACAACCCGCGGCGCCTGCGACCGATTTCTCGTACACGATCGACTGGGGCGACGGGTCGAGCTCGGCCGGGACGCACGTGACCGTCGTGAACGGACAATTCGTCGTCAACGACAGCCACGCGTACTCGACGACAGGCACGTTCACGGTGACCGTCACCGTGGTCGACGACGGCGGCAGCCGCACCTCCGCCACCGGGACGATCGTGATCTCCATGTCGACGATCGCGGCGCAGGGCACGATGTGACGGAGACCGAGGGGCTGCCATTTCGCCGGCGACGGTGGCGACGTTCACGGATCCGACCGGGTCGGCGGCCGA
>CAWFOB010000008.1:0-140152 GCA_963817375.1 uncultured Thermoleophilia bacterium
GAGCGACCGGGTCGGCTGCAGGTTGAGGATCACGACCGGCGCCTTCGCCGCCTGGACGACCGGCAGCACCTGCGACGACGTCGCGTACGTCGCGGTGTAGAGCATCACGAGGTCGACGCCTGCCAGCTCGTCGCCCGCCTCGCGGGCGCGCTCGGGCGTGTCGACGAGCCCCGCGGAGACGACGTCGGCGCCGAGCACGGCGAGCCCCGCCTCGAGCCGGCGCTGGTAGCCCTGGAGCCGCTCGTGCAGCCCCTCGAACTGCGGCCAGTAGGCCTGGAGGCCGATGCCGAAGACGCCGACGCGCGCGCTCACGCCTCGGCGGCCTCGGCCGCCTCGCCCGCGTGTCTTCTGGCCGACATGCTCTTGAGCCGGATCCGCGCCCGCTGGTAGATGCCCGGCAGGTTCGGGATGACCACGCTCAGGATCAGCAGCGCCCCGACGACGATGTTCTGCTCCTGCGGCGAGACGAGCGCCTGGGTCATGGCCGTCTGCAGGGACCCGAGCACGAGGACCGCGAGCACGACGCCGATGATCGTGCCGCGCCCGCCGAAGATCGAGACGCCGCCGAGCAGCACGATCGTCACGACGAAGAGCTCGAGCCCGATGCCCGAGTCGTAGCGGGCGGACGAGAACCGCAGCGTGAAGAGGATCCCGGCGAAGCCGCTCAGCAGCCCCGACAGAACGTAGAGCCAGAACTTGATCCGCCTGACGCGGATGCCGGCGAAGCGCGCCGCCTCCTGCCCCGCGCCGATGGCGTAGATCCGGCGGCCGAGCGGCGTCGCGTGCAGCACGACCCCGAAGATCACCGCGAGCACCACGAAGAACAGGAACGACCACGGGATCTCGGTGCCGCGAATCGGCACGACGCCGATGTTCGAGTACGGCGGCTTCGAGACCTGGATCGTGTCCGACGGCAGGATCCCCTGGGCGATACCGCGGTACAGCGTCAGCGTGCCGATCGTGACCGCGAGCGACGGCAGCCCGAGGCGCGTGACCAGGAACCCGTTGAACGCGCCCGCGACCGCACCGACGGCGAGAGCGCCGGCCATCGCCGGCCACAGGCCGTAGCCGTGCTTGTAGAGCTCGCCCATGGTGATCCCCGACAGCCCGAGGATGGAGGCCACCGACAGGTCGATCTCGCCGGTGATGACGATCAGCGTCAGCGGCAGCGCCATGATCGCCACCTCGCCGACGTTCAGCAGGATGAAGAAGACGTTCCCGGACGTGAAGAAGTACTGGGACGCGTTGTTGCCGTAGACGATCGTCCCGATCAGAAGCAGGACGAGGCCGCGTCTCCCAGCGCAGCAGCGGTGCGAAGGCGGTCAGCCACGGGCGTGCTCCTTCTCGTTCGCAGCGCCGGGGCGATGCGGACGGACAGGAGGCGGTCGAAGGCGATCGCCGCGAGCAGCAGCGCGCCCGCGATCGCAGAGCTCCAGGCAGACGACACGTTGTTGACGACGAGCGCGCTGTCGATCGTGTTCAGCAGGAGCGCGCCGAGCGCGGCGCCGAGCACGGTGCCGCTGCCGCCGAAGATGGCGACGCCGCCGACGACGACGGCGGCGATCACCTGGAACTCGTAGCCCTGGCCGGCGATCGCGTCGACGGAGCCGTACAGCGAGAGCCAGAACGCCCCGGCCACACCGGCGATGGCGCCGCTGAGCGCGAAGGCCAGGAACACGCGGCGCTCGACCGGGATGCCGGCGAGCCGCGCCGCGTCCGGGTTCGAGCCGATCGCGTAGAGGTCGCGCGGCGTACGGAACGTCCGCATCGCGTAGCGTCGCGATCACCACAGCGACGATCGCCGCGATCCCCAGGTACGGCACGCCGAGGATGGTCCCGTAGCCGATGTTGGTGAAGCTGTTCGGCAGCGCGGACGCGCCGACCTGATGGCCGCCCGCCCAGCGGGCGTCGATGCCGCGGATGACGTAGAGCGTCCCGAGCGTGACGACGAGGCTCGGCACGCGCGCAATCGTCGTGATCGCGCCGTTGACGATCCCGCACGCGAGCCCGATCGCCATCCCGAGCAGGAACACCAGCGGGATCGCAGACGTGCGGGTGATTCTCGAACAGTGACGCCGACCACGTAGGCGGAGAGCCCGAGGATCGACCCGATCGAGAGGTCGACGTTGCGCGTGATGATCACGATCGTCTCGCCGATCGCGAGGATGGCGATGATCGCGGCGCCCGAGCAGCAGCTGCTGCAGGCTCGTCTTCGCACGAAGTTGCGGTTGTGGATCGCCGTCACGGCGACGACGATCACCAGCGCCAGCACGATGCCGAGCTCGCGGAAGCGGAAGATGCGCTCGGCGAGCGCGTGCGAGCGCGCTGCGCCCGTCGACGGTGCCGACGCCGGCCGTCTCGGCGGTCGCGTCACGCGGCGGCCTCGTCCTCGACGAGCCCGGTCGCGGCGCGCATGATCGCGTCCTCGTCGGCCTCGGCGCGCGTGAACTCGCCCGAGACGCGGCCCTCGAACAGCACGATCACGCGGTCGGCCATCCCGAGCACCTCGGGCAGCTCGCGACGAGATCATCAGCACGGCGACGCCCTGGCCGGCGAGGTCGGACAGCAGCCGGTGCACCTCGGCCTTCGTGCCGACGTCGATGCCGCGCGTCGGCTCGTCGACGATCAGCACCGTCGGCTGCCGCGCGAGCCACTTCGCCAGCACGACCTTCTGCTGGTTGCCGCCCGAGAGCGTCCAGGCCGGGTTGCTCAGCCGGCCGTACTTCAGCTGCAGCCGCGTCGCCCAGTCCGCGGCGAAGCGCCGCTCGGCGCCGAGCGGGATCAGCCCGAGCTGCTGCACGCGGCCGAGCGAGGCGAGCGCGACGTTGCGCTGCGATCGAGAGGTCCATGACGAGCCCCTGCTGGCGGCGGTCCTCGGGGACGAGCCCGATGCCGGCGCGCCATCGCCGCGGTCGGCGACCCGCTCGGCAGCTTGCCTGCCGTTCGACCGTCGACCGAGCCGGCGTCGGCGCGGTCGATGCCGAAGATCGCGCGCGCGACCTCGCTGCGGCCGGCGCCGACGAGCCCGGCCAGCGCGACGATCTCGCCGGCGCGGACGTCGAAGCGAGACGTCCGTGAACACGCCCTCGCGCGTCAGGCGCTCGACCTTGAGCACGGCCTCGCCGACGCTCGGCGTCCTCCTTCGGGAAGAGCGCGTCCAGGTCGCGGCCGACCATCGCGCGGATGATCGACGTCGGTGCGTCAGCTCCTCGATCGGCTTGCGTCGAGCACGTGGCGCCGTCGCGCATCACCGTGACGCGCCGGCAGAGCGCGAAGACCTCCTCGAGCCGGTGCGAGATGAACAGCACCGCGGCGCCGTGCTCGCGCAGCGTGCGCGACGACGCCGAACAGCCGCTCGACCTCGGTGCCGCGTGAGCGCCGCGGTCGGCTCGTCCATGACGATCACGCGCGCGTCGCGCGACAGCGCCTTCGCGATCTCGACGATCTGCTGGTCGGCGATCGACAGGCCGCGCGCCGGGCGGTCGGGATCGAGCTCGCACGCCGAGCCGGTCGAAGAGCGCGCTCGACCTCGCGGCGCATCGCGCGGCCGGTCGATGCGGTGGCCGCGCCTTCAGCGGCTGCGAGCCGATGAAGATGTTCTCGGCGACGCTCAGGTCGGGGAAGAGCGTCGGCTCCTGGTAGATGATCGCGATCCCGGCCGTCGCTGCGCCTGCCTGGCGTTGTCGAAGATCGACCTCCTCGCCGTCGATCAGCAGCCGGCCCGCTGTCGGGCCGGTGCACGCCGGCGAGGATCTTGACGAGCGTCGACTTGCCGGCGCCGTTCTCGCCGACGAGGCGCGTGCACCTCGCCGGGGTAGCAGCTCGATGAAGCCGTCCTCCAGCGCGCGGACGGCGCCGAAGCTCTTGGTCGCGTGCTCGAGGACGAGCACCGGCTCGGGTGTCGCAGCCGCGCTCACTCGAGGTGGAAGATCTCGTCGAGCAGCAGCAGCCCCTCGTCGGGCCGCCGCCCCTCGAGGCCCTCGAAGAACTCGCGCCATCTCGGCCTGCCAGCGGGCGTTGACCTCGGTCTCCTCCATCGCCGCGCCGCGCGGCCTCGAAGTCGTCGCTCTCGAGGTAGCCGATCAACATGCCGGTGGGCGAGAGGAAGAGCGAGTAGTTGCGCCAGCCGGTGGCCGTCAGAGCGCGTCGAGCATCTCCGGCCAGACGGCGGCGTGCCGCTCCCGGTACTCGGCCATCCGGTCAGGCTTCACCTGAAGCTGAAAGCAGACGCGCTGCAAACGCAACCCCTCCCTAACCACGGGTGCCGGGGCGCCGCGACAGCGGCGCCCCGGCGGCCGTGGCTAGAAGTTGAACTTGTCGACGTTGCTCTTGTCGAAGGTGAACGGCGGGCCGAGGATGACCTGCGGGCCACCTGCGGCCTTGATGATCTTGTACTTGCCGAGCTTGCCGGCCGTGAACGTCTCGCCGACCTTGCCCGTGATCTTGCCGTCGGCGAGCGCCGTGACTGCGTAGCCGGCGAGGTAGCCGAGATCCTGCGGGTTCCACAGGGCGAACTTCTTGACCGTGCCGTTGTGGACGTACTTCTTCATCTGGCTCGGCAGGCCGAGGCCGGTGAGCACGATCTTGCCCTTGTACTGCGGCTTGTTCGAGAGGTACTGGGCCGCCGTCGAGATCCCGACGGTCGTGGGCGACTCGATGCCCTTCAGGTTCGGGTGCGCCTGGAGCAGGGACTCCGTCTGCTGGAGCGACGTCGCCGGATTGTCGTTGCCGTAGTAGATCTCGTCGTACTTCATGTTCTTGTACTTGGCCTTCTTCGCCTCGAGCTTCATGTACTTGATCCAGGCGTTCTGGTTCGTGGCCGTCGAGGCGGCCGAGAGGATCGACCCACTCGCCCTTGTAGCCCATCAGCTGCGCGAGCAGCTGCATCTGGCTGCGACCGATCGTCTCGGTGTCCGCCTGGTTGATGAAGAGCTGGCGGCAGTTCGAGTCGGAGTCGAACGCGACCACCTTGATCCCGGCGGCCATCGCCTGCTTCAGCGCCGGGCAGACCGCCTGCGGATCGTTCGCCGCGATGACGATGCCGGCCGCGTGCGACTGGATGGCCGCCTGGATGGCCGGCTGCTGTGCCGCGGCGGTGTCCTGGGTGCCCGACTGGACGATCTGCTTGTTGCCGAGGGCCGTCAGCGCGATCTTGCCGCCGCTTGTCGGCGATGACCTCGTACGGGTTCAGCGTGTCCTTCGGGATGAAGTAGAAGGTCTTGCCGCTCGACGCTGCGCCCGTCGCCGTAAATGCGGCCGACGCGGCGAACGCGCCGACGAGCCCGAGCGCCCCGATCAGCAGACCGATGCGGAGCCACCTCTTGTCGTGCATCTCGTTCCTTTCCTAGGGGACCTACGAAACACATGGGCGGCAACTGGGGCGCCGCACCGCGGGGTCGCAACTCAACTAGCCCTCCATTCCTCCTCTCTCCGGGCTCACCGCGGGTAGGCGGCGGTGACGCCCCCGTCGACGTTGACGACATTGCCCGTGGACTTGGCGGAGCGCGGCCCGGCCAGGAACGCGATCGCCTCGGCGACGTCCTCGGGGTAGACATTCACGCCGAGCCGCGTCCTGCCCCGGTAGAAGGCGGGAAGCTCCTCGGCGTCGATGCCGTACGTGCTCGCACGCTCGGCCTTCCAGTCGGACGACCACAGCGCGGAGCCTTCGATGACCGCGTCCGGGTTGACCGTGTTGACTCGGATCGAGTCGGCCCCGCCCTCCTCGGCCAGGCAGCGCGCCAGGTGCAGCGACGCGGCCTTCGCGGACGAGTACGCCGCAGCGTTGGCGCCGGCGACGAGGGCGTTCTTGGAGCCGACGAAGACGATCGAGCCGCCCGTGCCCTGCTCGCGCAGCACCTCGAAGCCGGCGCGCGAGGCCAGGAAGTAGCCGCGGGCGAGCACGGCGTAGTTGCGCTCCCAGAGGTCGAGGGTCGTCTCGGTGATCGGCGCGCTCGAGGCGATCCCCGCCGAGCAGACGAGGATGTCGAGCCCACCCCAGGCGAGCACGGTGGCGCGAAATGCCTCGGCCATCGCCGCCTCATCGGTGACGTCGAGCGGGAGTCCGATCGCGCGGCCCACCCCGAAGCGCTCGACGAGCTCGGCGGCGACCTCGGTCGCGCCGGACGCGTTCAGGTCGGCCACGGCGACGTGGGCGCCGAGCTCGGCCAGGCGGCGCGCGGTGGCGCGGCCGATGCCGCTGGCCCCGCCGGTGATCAGCGCGATGCGCCCGGAGAGGTCGCTCGGCGGCGGCAGCTGCGCCAGCTTGTAGCGCTCGAGCGGCCAGTACTCGATCTTGAAGGCCTCGGGCTCGCTCAGCGACGAGAAGCCGCCGAGCGCGTCGGCGGCGTCCTCGACCACGATCGCGCGGTGGTAGAGGTCGCGGGAGATGCGCGCGCGGCGCGTGTCGGCGCCGCTCGTGACGAGGCCGACGCCCGGGATGAGCACGACCCGCGGGCCGGGCGGATCCATCGGGAACGGCCGCGTCTCGTCGTCGACGTTGCGCTCGTAGTACTCGCGGTACCAGGCGGCGTACTCCTCCACCCCGCTCCTGAACGCCGCGGCGAGCTCGGCGGCGCCGTCGCGCGCCGGGTCGAAGTCGACGACGAGCGGCCTGTGCTTCGTGTTGATGAGGTGATCGGGGCACGGCGCCCCGATCTGGCTGACCTCGGGGGTCCGGGCCGCGGACGCGAACGCGACCGCCTCGGGCGTGCGGTCGACCTCCAGGACGAGGCCGGCGCCGAGTGCGCCACGGAGCGCGGGCAGCGTGGCCGTGAGCAGGTCTTCCGACTCGTCCTCGGAGACGGTCCGGACGCGCGGGCCGCCGAGCCCGTAGCCGTTCCTGGCGGCGCCGTCGATCGCCTCGGCGGCGCGCGTCACGAACTCGATCGTCCCGCGATACGACTCCTCGCCGGTCTCGCCCCACGTGACGAGCCCGTGCTTGGCGAGCAGGACCGCGCGCGCGCCTGGGTGCTCCTCGAGCAGCTCGGCGATCCGGCGCGACATGTCGAAGCCCGGCCGCTGGTAGTCGAGCCAGACGGCCTCCTCGCCGAACGCGGCCTCGGCGAGCGCGCGGCCGTCGGGCGACGAGGTCAGGGCGATGATCGCGTCCGGGTGCGTGTGGTCGACCTGCGGGGCCGGCACGAACGCGTGCAGCAGCGTCTCGATCGACGGCCGTGGCTGGTCGGGAAGGATCCCGCAGCGACGGAGATACTCCACCATGTCCGCGTCGTCCATCGCCGCCCGCTCGCGGAGCGGCAGCACCTCGTCGAGGCGCAGCGCGGCGAACCCGGGCGCCGTGATCGTGGCGAGGTCGGTGCCGGAGCCCTTGACCCAGAGCGTGCGCGTCTCGCGCCCGGCGTGGTCGACGGTCACGCCTTTCGCGGAGGTGTTGCCGCCGCCGACGTTCGCGAGCGAGCGGTCGGCGCCGAGCAGGTTCGAGCGGTACGTCAGCTGGTCGAGCGACGAGAGGCCCCCTGCGACCTGTGCGTCCCAGCGGTCGATGGGCGGGACAACGCCGCGCAGCGCCGAGGCCGGTGCGGTATCGGTCACGCCCACACCTCCTCCCGCTGGCCGTTCGACTCGCTGAGGCCGTCGAAGCGCTCGGTGGCCTCGAGCCACGCACTCGACGGCGACGGCTCGTAGACGGACGGCGCGAACGACGCGCGAACGACCTCACGCGCCTCGTCGAGCGAGCCGAGCTCGCCGAGCGCGATCGCCTGCGCGGCGAGGTTGCCCACCGCCGTCGCCTCCACGGGGCCGACGAGCACCGGCAGGCCCGCCGCCTCGGCCGTCCAGCGGCACAACGGCCTGTTCTGCGCGCCGCCGCCGACGATGTGGATCTCGGGCGGGCGCGAGCCGGCGACGTCGCCGAGCAGGCGCACCGTCTGCGCGTGCTTCAGGGCGAGGCTCTCGAGGATGCACCGGGTGACCTCCCCCACGCCGGCCGGCTCCGGCTGGCCGGTCTCCAGGCAGAACGCGCGGATGCGTTCGGGCAGGTCGCCGGGCGCGAGGAAGCGCTGGTCGTTGGGCTCGATGAAGGAGCGGAGCGCGGGCGCCGCCTCGGCGGCGGAGACGAGCTCCTCGAAGGTGTAGGTGCGGCCCTCGGCGGCCCAGGCGTTACGGCACTCGTGCAGCAGCCAGAGGCCGTCGACGTTGCGCAGCAGGCGCGTCGTGCCGCCGACGCCGCCCTCGTTGGTGAGATTCGCCGCAAATGCCTCGTCATTGATGAGCGGCTCGGAGAGCTCGACGCCGACCAGCGACCAGCTGCCGGCGCTGATGTAGGCGGCGCCCCGGTCGCGGAACGGCACGGCCGCGACGGCAGACGCCGTGTCGTGGGTGCCAGGCACCGCAACGCGGGTGTCACGGAGACCGGTGCGCTCGGCGACGTCGTCGAGCAGCCGGCCGAGCACGGTGCCGGGCTCGACGAGCTCGCGGAACGGCGCCGCGGGGATGTCCAGGCGCTCGAGCAGGTCGGTCGCCCACTCGCCCGTGCGCGGGTCGAGGCACTGCGTCGTCGAGGCGTTGGTGCGCTCGCAGACGGCCACGCCGCTCAGCCAGTAGTGGAGCAGGTCGGGGACGAGCAGCAGGCGATCCGCGGCGGCGAGCGCGCGGCCTCCGTCCTCGACGACAGCGGCGAGCTGGAAGATCGTGTTGATCGGCAGCAGCTGGATGCCGGTGCGCTCGTAGAGCTCGCGCGCCGGCACGCGGGCGAAGACCCGCTCCATGACGCCCTCTGTCCGCCGGTCACGGTGGTGCACCGGGTTGCCGAGAAGCGTCCCGTCGCTGTCGAGCAGGCCGAAGTCGACACCCCACGTGTCGACGCCGACCGAGTCGAGGTCGCCCGCGAATCTGCCGGCGGCCGCGATGCCCTCGACAACCTGCTCGAAGAGTTGGAGGACGTCCCAGTGCAGGCGGCCGGCGGCCGTCACGGGCTGGTTCGGGAAGCGGTGCACCTCCTCGATGCCGAGGCGCCCGCCGTCCAGCCGGCCGACGACGACGCGCCCGCTCTGCGCGCCGATGTCGACGGCGGCCATGGTGGTCACGAGCCGTTGCCTCCGCGCGGGAAGCGGCGCAGCTCGATCGGCTTCGCGGCCGGCCGCTCAGCGTCCTCGACCTCCGCGATGATCACTTCGACGCCGGCCCTGCTCCACGCGCGCACCTGGTCGGAGGGCGCAGTCTCGTCCGTGACGATCACGTCCACCGACTCGGCCGGCACGAACGTGAGCAGCGCGCTCCGGTGCCACTTGCTGCCGTCGATGATCGCGATGACGCGCTCGCACGCGGTCGCCATGTCCTTCTTGATGCGCACCTCGTCCGGGTTGAGATCCATGAGGCCGCGCTCGAGGCTCAGCCCGCGCGCGCCCAGGAAGCCCTTGTTGATCCGCGTCGCCTTGAGCAGGTCGGCGCCGAGGTCGCCCACGAGCGACATCGCCGAGAGCCGCAGCATCCCGCCGGTGACGAGCACGTTGATCCCCGGTGCGTCGGCCAGCGAGGCGGCGATCAGGATCCCGTTCGTGACCACGACGAGCTCGCGCTTCGAGCGCAGCTCCAGAGCCAGGTAGTAGGCCGTCGTGCTCGCGTCGAGGGCGATCGCCTCGCCGTCGCCGATCAGCTTCGCGGCCTCGCGGGCCACCGCCCGCTTGTGGTCGACCTCGAGGCCGAGGCGGAAGTCGAACCCGAGCTCGGAGTTGCCACGCTCGAGCGGGCGCACCCCACCGCGCACGCGCGCGACGAGGCCCTGGCGCGCCATCTCGGTGAGGTCGCTGCGGACGGTGACCTCGGAAACCGAAAACGCTTCCGCAAGTTCCGCAACCTGAACGGAATCGCGCGTCTCGAGCATCTGCAGCACCTGCTGCATGCGCTCGCTCTGGGGCAGACCCGGGAGGTTGTGCGCCGATCTCTGACTCCGTGGCAAGCCGCGGCGACCCTACGCCTTTCGTGCGGGGTGTGTCAAGCGCTTCGCTCAGCTTTCGAAACGCGAGTGAACGAAACTCAATCGGTTACAACGACGACTTCGAATTGCCGCGGGCCGTGGACGCCTTCGACCCGCTGGAACTCGATGTCCACCGTCGCCGACGGCCCGGAGACGAACGTGACCGCGCGACGCGTTTCGCGGAGGCCCGGGGCGAGCTGCCGGATCGCCGCGGGCACCCCGTCGACGATCTGGTCGGCCCGCAGCACGCAGACATGAACGTCGGGCACGAGGCTGAGGAGCCGCCGGCCCTGCCCCTCGCCGCCGTCCAGGACGATCGTTCCGGTCTCGCCGATCCCGAGCGCGGCCGCCGTCGCGGCGGCACCGATCTCCTCGAGCTCCTCGGGCGTCAGCCCGTCGTCGACGACGACCTCGACCCCCGCAGGCCGCCAGTCGTCGGGGAAGCCGGGCGCGACGGCGAGCCGCTTGACGCCGCGGGCGCGGCAGGCCTCGGCGACCGCATCCGCAACGCCGTCGCCCGCGGCCATGCGGACGCCGGCGCCGTAGTCGTGCAGTCGCTCGACGAACAGCTCCAGCGTCCCGCTTTGCGTGACGCGGTACGCGCGCGGGACGTCGACCTCGCCGCCACGGTCCGCCAGCGCCCGGCGGATCCGGCCGAGGATCTCCTCACGCGCTGCGCTCATCCCACCACTCACGAAACGTCTGCCGCGGGAACGGAGGCAGGTCGCGCGTCTCCGTCCATGCATTCAGGCCGGGGACCCGGTGGATCATCCCGCCGCGAGCGAACGGGCGGCTGCCCGTGCGGCCGGCCTTCTGGGCGCTGCGGTAGCGCCGCTCGCCGGCGAACGTCCACGCGAGCGCCCGCATGGCGGCACGCTCGCCCCGGGCGGCGGCGCCCTCCGCGACGACGCGTCCACGCAGGTGCACGAGCACGCGCGGGATGTCGATCTTGACCGGGCAGACCTCGTAGCAGGCGCCGCACAGGGTGGACGCGTACGGCAGCGTCGGGGCCTGCGCCACACCGCGCAGCTGCGGCGTCAGGATCGCGCCGATCGGGCCCGGGTAGACCGACCCGTAGGCGTGGCCGCCCGTGCGCGAGTAGACCGGGCAGACGTTGAGGCAGGCGCTGCAGCGGATACACGCGAGCGTCTGCCGGCCGACCTCGTCGGCCAGGACGTCCGTGCGGCCGTTGTCGAGCAGCACGACGTGGAAGTCCTGCGGCCCGTCGCCGGGCGTGACGCCGGTCCAGAGCGTCGTGTACGGGTTCATGCGCTCGCCGGTCGACGACCGCGGCAAGAGCTGGAGGAAGACCTCGAGGTCCTCGGGGGCCGGGATGAGCTTCTCGATCCCGACGACGGTGATCAGGGTCTCGGGCAGCGTCGTGCAGAAGCGGCCGTTGCCCTCCGACTCGACGACCGAGACGGTGCCGGTCTCGGCGATCGCGAAGTTGGCGCCGCTGATCGCCACCTGCGCGGACAGGAACTTCGCGCGCAGGTACGTGCGGGCGGCAGCGGCGAGCTCCTGGGGGTTGTCCGACAGCTCGGGCAGCCCGAACGAGCGGCGAAAGAGATCGCGGATCTCCACGCGGTTCTTGTGGATCGCCGGGACGAGAATGTGCGACGGCTCCTCGCCGGCAAGCTGGACGATCAGCTCGGCGAGGTCGGTCTCGACGACGTCGATGCCCGCGCGGCCGAGCGCCTCGTTGAGCTCGATCTCGTCCGTCGTCAGCGATTTGACCTTGACCACGTCGCGCGCGCCGGTGCCGCGGACGAGCTCGGTGACCACGCGGCAGGCCTCGGCCCCGTCCCGCGCCCAGTGGACGTGGCCGCCCGCGCGCTCGACGGCCGCCTCGAACTCGATCAGGTACCCGTCGAGGTTCCGTAGGACCTGGCGCTTCAGGGCGGCGCCGGCGTCGCGGAGCTCCTCCCAGTCCGGCAGCTCGGCGACGGCGCGGGCGCGGCGATCGCGGATCGTGCTCGTCGCGAGGCCGAGGTTGTGCCGGAGCTGCGTGTTCTGGAGCGCCTCGCGCGCTGCGGCCGGGAAACCCTTCATGCCGACGCGAGGATGTCTGCGAGGTGGGCGGTGCGCACACCGGAGCGCATCCGGGACAGCGCGCCGCCGATGTGCAGCAGGCAGGAGTTGTCCACGGCGCTGCAGACCTCGGCGCCCGTGTCGAGGACGTTGCGCACCTTGTCGGCGAGCATCGCCTCCGACGTGTCGGGGTTCTTGACGGCGAAGGTGCCGCCGAAGCCGCAGCACTCGCGCTCCTCCGGCAGCTCGACAAGATCGAGGCCGCGCACGGCGCGCAGGAGCCGGTAGGGCGCGTCGCCGACGTGCAGCGACCGCAGCGAGTGGCAGGTCGGGTGGTAGGTGACGCGGTGCGGAAAGGAGGCGCCGACGTCCTCGACCCCCAATCGCGTCAGGAGGAGCTCGCTCAGCTCGACCACGCGCGGGGCGACCTCGGCCACCTGCCGCGCGAGCGCCGGGTCGCCCTCGGCGAGGCGCGGGTAGTACTCGCGAACGGTCCCGACACAGGACGCGGACGGCGCGACGATCACCTCCTCGTCGCCGAAGACGCGGACGAAGCGGCGGGCGAGCTCGCGCGCCTCGGCCTGGTAGCCGGTGTTGAGGTGCATCTGTCCGCAGCACGTCTGCTCGCGCGGGAACGTCACCTGGTGGCCGAGCCGCTCGAGCAGGCGCACGGTCGCGATGCCCGTCTCCGGCAGGAGCGTGTCGGTGAGGCAGGTGACGAACAGGGCGACCCGCACGTAGGAGATAGTGGCTGACAGCCACTAACTACTGCTGTCAGACTGGCGCGCGTGCTGGACGCGCTCCGCCGCCTCGAGATCGAGACGCCGTCGTGGGGCTACGGCAATTCCGGCACGCGCTTCCACGTGTACCCGTGGCCGGGGGCGGCGCGGAACGTCTGGGAGAAGCTCGCCGACGCGGCGCTCGTGCACGAGCTGACCGGCGTCTGCCCGAGCGTCGCCATCCACGTTCCGTGGGACCGCGTCGACGACTGGGGCGAGCTGCGCCGGCACGCGGAGGGCCTCGGCGTCCGCATCGGCGCCGTCAACCCAAACCTGTTCGGCGACGACGACTACCGGCTCGGCAGCCTCTGCCATCCCGACGCCGCAATCCGCGCGAAGGCCCTCGAGCACTGCCTCGAGTGCGTCGAGATCGCCGCGGAGGTCGGGTCCACGATCGTCAGCCTCTGGCTCGCCGATGGGACGAACTACCCCGGCCAGGACGACCTGCGCGCGCGCCATGAGCGGCTCCTCGAGGGGCTGCAGGCGCTGTACGACCGGCTGCCGGCCGGCATGCGCCTGCTCGTCGAGTACAAGTTCTTCGAGCCGGGCTTTTACTCGACCGACCTGCCCGACTGGGGCACGGCCGCGCTGGCCTGCCGCCGGCTTGGAGAGCAGGCGCAGGTGCTCGTCGACACGGGCCACCATCCGATGGGCACGAACGTCGAGCAGATCGTCGCGCTGCTCCTCGCCGAAGGGCTGCTCGGCGGCTTCCACTTCAACAACCGCAAGTACGCCGACGACGACCTGATCGTCGGCGCGATCGACCCGTTCGAGCTGTTCCGGATCATGCGCGAGATCGCCGCCGCCGGGGACGACGCGCGCGACGTCGCGTTCATGATCGACCAGTCGCACAACGTCGAGGGGAAGATCGACGCGATGATCCAGTCGGTCTCGAACATCCAGACGGCATACGCGAAGGCGCTGCTGGTCGACGCCGACCGCCTGGGCGCCGCGCAGCGCGAGGGCGACGTGCTCGGCGCGCACCGCGTGCTGATGGACGCCTACGAGACCGACGTGCGGCCCGCGGTCGCGGAGCTCCGCCGTGAGCTGGGCGTGCCCGAGGACCCAGTCGCGGCGTTCCGCACCGGCGGGTACGCGGAGCAGCGCGTCGCCGAGCGCGGCACCTCGTCGGTCGAGTCGGCGTACGAGACGGCCTAGGCTCGAGCGAACGTGCGCCGCGGGCAGCGCCGGGCGGCGATGGCCGCGGTCGCCGGTGTGGTCGGCGCAGTCGTCGCGATCCTCCTCGGCGCCCGCTGGTCCGAAGTCGTGCTGGCCGGCTGGATCGGCGCCGCGATCGTGTACCTCACCCTCGTCTGGCACGACATCGCCAGCAAGGACGCCGACGCAACCTCCCGCCTCTCCCAGAGCGAGGACGACTCGCGCACCGCCTCCGAGTCGGTCCTGCTCGGCGCGAGCGTGGCCAGCCTGGTCGCGGTCGTCTTCACGCTCGCCCACGCCGGCCACGACACGGGTGCGGCGCGCGTCGCGACGACGCTGTTCGCATTGCTGAGCGTCGCGCTCGCCTGGGCCTGCGTCCATACGGTCTACACGCTGCGCTACGCGCGCCTGTACTACGCCCCGCCGGTGGGCGGGATCGACTTCCCGGACGACGACCCGCCCGACTACCGCGACTTCGCGTACCTCGCCTTCACGAGTCGGGATGACCTACCAGGTCTCCGACACCGACCTGTCGATCAAGGCGACACGCCGAGCGGTGATCCAGCACGCGCTGCTCTCGTACCTCTTCGGGGCCGTGATCCTCGCCGTCGCGATCAACGCGGTCGCGGGGCTGCTCGGCCGCTGACCGGCCTCACTGCTCGAACCGCTGCGGATTCGGCGCAGGAGTCAGGCAGCGCGCTTCGACGCCGGCTTCGCCGGCCGGAGCGGCCGCGGCGGCGACACGTGGCGCAGGTGCGGACGGCGCGGTACATCCGGGCGGGCGCTCAGCTCGCCGAGGGTCGCGATCGGGTCGTCCTCGCGGAGGCGGTAGAGAGGCATGTCAGCGTCCTACCCGTTCCGGCACGGGGCGAACCCTGGGCGGCCCTGACCGAGGCAACGGCGGGGAGGACAACGGTTCCGGAGGTGGACAAATACTGGACAGAGCAGCGGTACACTCGACGCCGCAGCCGGCGCATGCCGCCTTGTCCCGGCACCATTCGGCCCCATTGCTGCCGAACTCGGCCCGCCCGGACAGCGGGACGACCGCGTTCACGGGCGGCTGGGCGTTCGGTGTGGCGGTGAGGACAGCGCTCTGAGCGACTGCCTGACAGGTATGAACGTCGCGGTGCAGCCGCCCGCCACAGACCCCGCGGTCGAGCTGTTCGGCGCCGAGCAGGTCGAACGCGCGCGCCGCTACTGGCGACCGCGCTACGTCGGCGCGCTGGCGAACGGCGCGCTCGGGCTGGCGCTGCTCGTTGCGCTGTCGTTCGGATGGCTCGGCGACCGTGTCTATTCGCCGTTCGAGGGGTGGCCGTGGTGGACGGAAGCCGTCGCAGTCGCCGCCGTGACGATCGTGCTCGGGACGCTCGTCCGCCTGCCGATCTCGTTCTGGTCCGGATACGTGCACGAGCGCACGTGGGGCTTCTCGACGCAGACGCTCGGCGGGTGGGTTGGCGACCGGCTCAAATCACTGGCGATCGGCGTGGTCCTCGCCGGGGCGGCGCTGGTCGGGCTGGTCGCCGCGGCGCACGCCTTCCCGTCGTGGTGGCCGCTCGTCGCGGCGGTCGCCGTTGCGGCCCTCGTCCTGCTGCTCAGCTGGGCGGCCCCGGTCGTCCTCGAGCCCCTCTTCAACCGCGCGCGCCCGCTCGACGACCAGGAGCTCGCGGCGCAGCTTCGCGCCCTGGCCGACGAGGCGGCAGGTCCCGGTCCGCGAGGTGCTCGTGATCGACGCCAGCCGCCGGACGCGCAAGCTGAACGCGTACGTCTCCGGGCTCGGCAGCACGCGGCGCGTCGTCCTGTTCGACACGCTTGCCGCGGAGGCGCCGCACGCGGAGGTGAAGCTCGTCGTCGCGCACGAGCTCGGTCATCGCCGCGCGCGCCACGTCGCCAAGGGCACCGCGCTCGGGATCGCCGGCGCGGCGGCGTTCGTCCTCGCGCTGTGGGCGGTCGACGCCGCCGGCGGGCGCAGCGTCGGCGACCCGCGGGTCATCCCGTTGGTGCTGCTGCTCGGTGCATGCGTCGAAGCGGTGCTCGCGCCGTTCGGCTCGGCGCTCTCACGCCGCTGGGAGCGGCAGGCCGACGACTTCTCGCTCGCGCTCACCGGCGACCTCGCGGCCTTCGAGGCGACGCACCGGCGGCTCGCCCTGGCGAACCTCGCCGACCTCGCCCCGCCGCGGCTGCTCTACCTCGCGTGGTTCTCGCATCCGACCGAGCCCGAGCGGATCCTTCGCGCCCGGGTTGCGGCGCGGCCCCGGTAGTTGAAACTCCTCGAACCTCCCGGAAACCGGCGTAGCGGCGCGAAGCACATCCTGTACGCGGCGGCACGTTTCCGATCAAGAAGGCGCGCCGTGCAAGCGCCCGTTTAGCGGGCTGCAAACGCCCGTTTAGCGGGCGGGTCGAGCCTCGAGCAAGCGACCGCACAAAGCGGTTGCGGATCTCGAGGAGGGCACAATGTTCATCAAGACGCTTGTCGGCGTCGTGGCAGCGCTCGGCCTTGCGCCGGTTGCAACCGCGGCAACGCCGACGCCGTTTACCTCACCGCCGCCGGCACACGTGCGGCAGATGCACTGGTTCCACTGGAACCCCATGGCTCACTCGGCACAGCTCGAGGAAGGCCGGTTCGGCTCCCGCGTCATCGTCGGGCTCGAGTCGATGCGCGACCTGGCTCCGCTCCGCACGCAGTACGGGTTCCGGAGCGTCGATGCGATCTCGCAGCTTCGCGCTGCCGAGGTCGGCGTCGACCGCGCGCAGCTGCGCGCGCTGCTTGCGGCCGCGCCCATCGACTCCCGCATCCGCTACGTCTCGCCCGTTCGGCGGTCCCAGGCGGCCCCGGAGCATGCCGGACGACCCGCTGCTCGAGCACCATCGATCCCTCGAGCGCGCTGCCGTTCGAGTGGCAGTTCGCCGTCTCGCACGTCGACCAGGCGCTCCAGTACACGCAGGGGAGCCCGTCGGTCGTCGTGGGAACGATCGACACCGGCCTCGCGAGACGTCCCTGACCTGACGGGCAAGGTCGACGGGCGCTGGAACATCTCGCTCGACGGAACGCTGACGCCGATTCCGTCGGCGGAGGGAAACGACGAGGCCGGGCACGGCACCGCCGTCGCTTCGCTGATCGCGGCGAACGTCGGCGACGGCTACGGCATGGCCGGCTTCGGCGGCGCCTCGCACGTGATCGCGATCCGCGTCGACGACCACGGCTTCTCGGACGCGGCGATCGCCGTCGCGCTGGCGAAGCTTCGACTCGCTCGGCGTCCGCATCATCAACATGAGCCTGGGCGGGAGCGAGCCGGACGGGCCGGTGCTGGTCGACGCGATCCACAAGGCGGCCGCGGACGGCGTGCTCGTGATCGCATCGGCCGGCAACGACCGCGCATTCGTCGGCTACCCGGCCGCCGACCTCCAGCCGCGCGGGGGCACCCGGAGCTACGGGCTCGCCGTCGGCGCGTCGGATCTCGACGGCAATCTCGCCCTCTTCTCCAACTCGGGCAGGCATCTCTCGCTGCTCGCGCCCGGAAGCTACTCGGGCCCCTGCTCGGGCGTCCTGGTCGCCATCACACCGGTGAGCGAGCTCGACCAGACGTGCTATCCGATGTGGGCCGGAAACGGCGGCGCCCGCTACGCCTACCTCTCGGGCACCTCGTTCTCCGCCCCCGAGGTGGCCGGCGTCGCAGCGCTCATCTGGGCGGCGCGGCCAGGGCTGAAGAACTACCAGGTGGCCGACATCATCAAGGCCTCTGCAACCCGGAGAGCCGCGGGCTGGACGGCGACGGCAGGCTGCGGCGTGCTCGACGCCGGCGCGGCCCTCGCCCTGGCGACGAGCCGCCCGAGCTCGGCATGGGCAGCGGCCGCGCAGTCCGGAAGCACCTCGTGCGCGGCCGGCGGCGACCAGACGGCGACGTGGCCCGACCGCAATGCCGCGCCCATCGCCGGCGCACTCCCGGCCGCGGGTCTCTGGGGCCAGCCTCTGAGCCTCAGGTTCCGGGTCGACGAGGACACGCGCGACGTCGCTCCCACGATCACCGTGCGGAGGAACGGCGTGACCCTGGTCCGTCGGACGTCCGGCTTCTTCACCGTCCGGCCGGGTTCCCCCTACGGGCTCGGGTGGCGCGCCCCCGCGCGTCCCGCAGAAGGGCGACTACAGCTTCTGCGTCGTCCTCCGCAACCGATTGGGCAAGTCGAGCGCGCCGAGCTGCGCGCCCATCAGTCTGAGGTAGCCCTCCTCAGAGAAGGCGGGAGGGCCGCCGCGCATGCCGGCCCTCCAAGCCCTTTCCGTCACGAGGGCTCGCCAGGCCGGTCCGGGTACCGGCGACGGAACGCGCCGTAGGCGACGACACCCACGGGAATCGGCAGCCAGTACGAGACGAGCCGGTAGGCGAGCGTGGCGAGGAGCGCGTCCCCTGGCGTGACGCCGGCGAGCGTCAGCGTCCCGACGAGCCCGGCCTCCACGAAGCCGAGGCCGCCGGGGGTGAGCGGGATCAGGGCGAGCAGCTTGCCGGCGGTGTAGGCCAGGATCACCAGCGAAGGCCGCGGCTGGGCGCCGACGGCCTGCAGCGCGCAGAGGAGCGCGGCGTAGTCGAGCATCGTGCTGCCGGACCCGGAGACGATCGCGGCCTTCCAGCGCCGGCCGATGGTCCGCTTCACGAAGTCACGCTGCGCGAGGAGCGCCTCCGGCAGGCCCGTGAGCGGGCGGTCTCGCCGCACGGTCCGGTTCAGCAGCCACTCGATCCACCGTCCGACGAAATGGAGCGGCCGGTCGGAGGCGAACGCTGCGACCCCGGCGGCGACGAGCAGCACGAGCAGTGCGGCGCCGAGGTAGGCGGCCGTGGCGAGGCTGCGATCGACGGCCGCGCCGCCGACGATCGCGGGCAGCGCCAGGATCGGCAGCGTGAGCACCGTCCCGAGCTGCAGCACCGCCGTCGCGGTCAGCGCAGTGGCCGCGTTCCCCGTGTCGACGCCCGCGCGGCGGAGCATCCCGACCGAGAACGCGGTCGCGGTCGCCCCGCCGCCGGGCACGACCTTCCCGACGGCGTTGCCGCTGAGCTGCGAGCACGCGACGACGAACCAGCTCCTGACGTGCAATGCGATCCGGTTCAGCTCCCAGAGGCAGACGATGCTCCCGGCCTCGCAGAGGAGCGCGAGCCCCGCCCAGTACCACGTGAGCCGGTCGAGCGACCGCGACGAGGAGAAGACCGCGGTGAGGCTGGGCAGGAGCAGGTAGAGCGATACGCCGGTGACGACGACCAGCAGGCCCGGGCGGCCGTAGCGCTTCCACCCGGTGCGCGTGGGCGCGGAGGCCGTCGTCGGATCAGCCGCTTCGTTCACTCTCGGCCCCGCTCGCCGTTCGTCTGCGTGATCAGCCGCGCGCCGCGGCCGTGCGTCAAGAAGCTGATCGACCAGCGGATCAGGACGACGAGCGCGGTTCTGGAAGCCGATGAGGTACCAGAGGTGGACGACCAGCCAGGTGAGCCAGGCGATGAAGCCGCTGAGGCTGCAGCCCCTTGATGTCGGCGACCGCGGCGCCGCGGCCGATCGTGGCGAGGTTTCCCTTGTCGCGGTAGCGGAACGGCGGCGTGTCGCGGCCGCGCGAGGCGCGCGCGGACGACCTTCGCGGCGTAGCGGCCCTGCTGCATGGCGACCGGCGCGACGCCCGGGTACACGACCGGCTCGCCGTCCGGCCTGCCGGACGCGAACCATGTCGCCGAGCGCGAACACCTCGGGATGGCCGGGCAGCGTCAGGTCGGGCTCGACGGTGACGCGGCCGGCACGGTCGCGCTCGGCCCCGGCGAGCTCGGCGAGCCTCGCCGGCGAGGCCCGGATGCGGTGACGCCGGCCGCCCAGATCACGGTCCGGCTCGGGATTCGCTCGTCCGCCGACGGTCGACACGCGCCTCGGCGATCGATGCCGGTCACCGGTGCGGCCGGTCAGGACGGTCACGCCGAGCTTCGCGAGCGACCGCGTCGGCCTTCGCGCGAGAGCGACGGCGGGAAGCGTCGTCAGCACCCGGTCGGCCGCCTCGACGAGCAGGATGCGAGCGTTCCGCGGGTCGATGGCGCGGAAGTCGCGGCGCAGGGTGTCGCGCGCGAGCTCGCCGATCTGACCGGCCATCTCGACGCCCGTCGGGCCGGCGCCGACGACGACGAAGGTGAGCCAGGCCTCGCGCCGCGCCGCGTCGGGCTCCCACTCGGCCGCCTCGAACGCGGCGAGGAGCCGGCTGCGCACGACGAGCGCGCTCTCGAGCGACTTCACCTCGGCGGCGTGCTCGCGCCACTCGTCGTGGCCGAAGTACGAGTACTGCGAGCCGCCGGCGACGATGAGCGTGTCGTAGGGGAGCGCGGCCGGCGCGGGCACGCCGGCGACCGGACGCAGCCGCGAGCTCGCGCCCCGCGAGGTCGAAGTCGGCGACCTCGGCCATGCAGCACGCGGACGTTGCGGTCGCGCTTGAAGATCGCTGCGCAGCGGATACGGCGATCTCGCCGGGCGACAGCGCGCCGGTCGCGACCTGGTAGGTCAGCGGCTGGAAGAGGTGGAAGTTGCGCCGGTCGACGAGCGTGAGGTCGACGGGCGCGCGCCGCAGCTTCAGCGCGGCCTGGAGCCCGCCGAAGCCGCCGCCGACGACGACCACGCGGTGCCGGCCGCCCGCGTCGGCCTGTTCCGGTGCCCCTCGCACGGGCGGATCGTCGCACGACCGCTGGGCGGCCCTCTCGAACGGGACAGCTCGAGAGGGCCGCTGACCGACGTTCAGGTCCGCAGCTCTCGGATGCGTTGAAGGATGAGGAACGCCGCGAAGCCGACCAGGACGGCGATGACCGTCACCTTCCAGAACTGAACCACCAGGACGACCGCGCCAACGAGCGCCAGCACGACCGCGATCCCATTCACGGTTCGCACGAACGTCCCGCGCAGCACCGACTCGCCGACCAGGACGGCGATGACGAGGACGGCGAACGCCGGCCAGATATCCCCGGGCGCGAGCACGACCACGAGGGCAAGCCCGAGGAGCAGGAGGCTGATGCTCGCCGCCGCCCAGAGCTCCGAGGCTCGACCGAAGCGCAGCTCCGAAACCGGAACGGGCTCCATCGGTGTCCGGATATGCGCCCGTGGGTCGCCCGCCTGGCCAAGCCGGACACGGTCCGCACTCCGCCGGACGCCCTCGAGCAGCGTGTCGTTGTCTGCGCGCTCCTTGCGCAGCTCTGCGACCTGCGCCGCCTGCTCAGCCACGCGCTCCTGCTGGCTCGTGTGCTGTGCCCCGAGGTGGGCGCCGCCCGTCATGCTTCTCAGCCGGCTGCCCAGCTGCTGGAGCGCCGCCGTCGCCGCTGGAATCAGCGTGTCGAGCTCCCGGTTGCGCGCCTCGAGCTCGGCGATCTGAGCCTCGAGCAGCTCGAGCTCCCTGGTCGGCGGGGGCACCTGGTCGAGCTCGGCAAAGCCAAGCGGGTCGTACCAGGACGATCGCAACGAGCCGTCCCGGTTGTACATCGGCCCGCCCGGGGCGTTCTCACCGGAGATGGGATCGCGCGCGAAGAGGCCCCACATCCCGCGATAGCGGCTCACCCACGGTGTGCCCTCCGAGATGACGTTTGGAGTCCATTCCTGCTCCTGACCCGGGCCGATCGTCAGCCCGTCCGCGCGCGCAAAGTCGATGAACGGGATACGAGGCGAGCCCGTGCCGGCGCCGCCCTGGCCAAGGGTCGAATGCCAGAAGCGGCTCAGGGCGCCGGCAAGCGCCTGGATCCGCTTCGGGACCGGGATCGGCACCTCGGCCTGGTACTCCCCCGCTTTGAAGTACGACGCGTGCGACCCGGCGCCGGCGTTCACGATCGGGTGGTTGCCGATCAGCCCGAGATCCCGGCGATCGTCCCAGCGTCGCCGGAGATCGGCGCCGTGGAAGTCGTGCGACGCGTAGGCGACCCATTCGGGAACGAGCCGGCCTCCGTCCTCGTAGAGGTAGACCGAGATCATCTCCCAGTCCGACTCGTGATCGTTGACGCCGTGGAAGCCCGACCGCCAGTCGTTGTAGGCGAAGAAGAACCAGTACTGGCAGATCGTCCAATCGCCCTGGCGGCACACTCGCCCGTGGTAGACGTAGCGCCCGTTGGCCTCCCGCAGCGCGGCGTACTTCAGAACCGCGGCAGCGGCCGTCGCCCCCGGCACGCTTCCCCGCAGGAGCAGCGAGACGGAGAAGAGGGCATCGCCGAAACGCGGCAGGAGGCCGCCACGAGTGAGCCGGCCGACCCCGGCGTGGAAGCGATTCCCGCTCTCCTTCGAGAGCCTGCGGACGCTCTCGAGCGCCCGGGCGCTGTCGTTGATCCCGAGCGGGCCGACGAAGCGGAGGTAGAAACGCGAGCCGAACGCAGCTTCCCGGTACGCGACGAGCTCCTCCATCGTCAGAGAGCCTTCGGGGACCACCTCCTCGTCACGCGCGTCCGGGCGGTACATCCAGAGGCTGGACGACTCGACGAAGCGCTCGACGTCCATCGGGAAGAACCGCTCGCCGTGCGTGTACCGCACGACCGGCTCGAACGCCCGCAGGATCTCGAGGTCAGACGCCGTCGAGGGAACTCGTGGATGGGCTATCGGTTCGGACACGTTGTGGGCTCCGAACGCCGAACGCGACCTGCGTGTCGAGCGGCGTGAGCAGGAAGACGGCCAGCGTCCCGAGGACGAGCCGCGTGTAGTGCGGATCGTCGTAGAAGAGGACGCGCAGCAGCTGCAGCGTGAGGGCGACCACCGCCCAGCTCATGAACAGGATCCACGCCCAACGCCTCAGGCGGAAGGCGCCGAACGCGACGACGAAGACGACCGCGGCCGACGCCGAGGTTGACGACACCGTCCACCACCTCGCTCCGGTCGCCGTCGGCGCCCAGGAGGCCGAGCACGCCCGTGACGGCGAGGTCCAGGCCGAAGACGAGCGCGAGCACAGCGACGACGGTCACGTTGACGGGACGCGGCGCACGCTCGGCTTCAGCTTGCACGAGAGATCCCGCGACTGCCTCGACGCCTGGTCGTAGCCTCGGGAAGCACCGAACCGAACGTATGGACGCGCGCCGCCTGCGGCCATCGTCCAAAACGGATGACGCGGTGGCACCGATGACTTTCGGACGGAGGTGGCGTCTGAAGCAAGACCCGAGACCAAGGAAGCTCTGATCATGCGGAAGCTGATAGCGACAGTGTTCAACTACTCACTCGACGGCCTGCTCGCCGACAGGGACACCGAGTTCTGGAAGTTCTGCTTCGACCTGCCCGAGAACCGTGAGCCCGACGACCCGGCGCAACTCGACTTTCTCCAGGGCGCGTACGCGCACATCATGGGCCGCACCGCCTACGAGGGCATCGCCAGGGCCATGACGACGTCCACCGACCACCCGTTCGCCGACATCCTGAATGCCGGGCGCAAGGTCGTCTTCTCCAGGACCCTGAAGACGGCCGACTGGGCCAACACCACGATCGCCGCCGGTGACACGGCAGGGGAGATCGACAAGCTCAGGCTGGGCGGCGACGGCTACATCGTGGTCTGGGGCGGCGTCGGCTTCTGGCGGTCGCTCATGCAGCTCGACCTGATCGACGAGTTCCAGGTGTCCTTGTTCCCCTACGTGGCGGGCGAGGGCACCCGGCTCTTCGACGGCGTCCCCAGGTCCTACCGGCTCGACCTGGTCTCGACCTCCACCTCCAGCAACGGGATCGTCGAGCTCGAGTACCGGCGTCACCGCTAGCCCAGCGGCCTACGGCAGGCCTTGACACATTCCGATATCGAATATATTGAGGCCGTGGCCCGCTCTTCCACCACGTCGGATGTCTTCAACGCAATTGCCGAGGCGAACCGTCGCGAGATCCTGGACACGCTGATCGCAGGCGAGAAGGCGGTCGGGGCGATCGTGAACGACCTCTCGATGTCCCAGCCTCAGGTCTCGAAGCACCTCCGGGTGCTGAGCGAGGTCGGACTGGTCAGGTGCCGGGCGGAGGGACGTCGTCGGCTGTACCGCCTGGAGCCCGCTCGCCTCCGGCCGTTTCACGACTGGTTGGCCAAGTACGAGCAGGCGTGGAACGACCGACTGGATCGGATGGACGACTACCTCAAAGAACTCAACAACAAGGAGAGCCGCAGTGACACCCACAGGGCATGGATCGACAGTCATCGAGCTACCGAATGATCGCGACGTTCTCATCACTCGCGAGTTCGAAGCCCCGATCGCACTCGTCTTCGACGTCTTGACGAAGCCGGAGCATGTGCGCAAATGGTTCGCCGGCCCCGGGGAGGAGATGAAGGAGTGCTCGATCGACCTGCGCGTCGGCGGGAACTACCACTTCGTCTTCGTGACGGAAGACGGAATCGAGATGTCGTTCCGCGGCACCTACCTGGAGGTCGAGCCGCCGACCCGGACCGTCGAGACGTGGCTCTACGAAGGGCGTCCAGGTGGGGACGCCATCGAGTCCCAGGATCTGCACGAAGCTCACGGAGTGACGACGTTGACGGTCAAGCTGGCGTTCAGCGACGCGGCCGGCCGGCCGACGAGATTCGAGGGCATGGAAGAGAGCTTCGACCGAATGGACGATGTCGTGAGATCACTGCTCGATCCAGGCGGAACTGTCTTCGGGTAGGTAGCCCGGACGCACGTGACGGGCCGGACTTAGTGGCTGACAGCCACTAAGTCCGCGCAGGGCTCGAAATGCTGCGAAGCCGTCAAGAACTGACCCGGATCGTCGGCGTAGACGCTGCCCGGCAGGCAGCGTGCGATCATCACGGCCGGCGGACGTGTCGACGACGGACCATCACTCCGAGTATCTGGCCAGGGCGATAGCCGCCCTGACGCCCGAAGGGCACGCGCGCGTGGATGAGCTCCTCGATCAGCTGGCCGAGGTCGTCGGGGATCACGAGGCCGTCGCCAGGTTCGCCACGGCCCGGAAGGCCGAGGTCGATGACGGGCAGATGGAACCTGCCCGCGTCAGCCCCGGACGCGTGCTCAGCCGACACGAGCTGGACGTCTTGATCACCGGCTTTACGGCGATCCGCGATCAGGAGCCGCTGGACGACGTCGGGGACTGGGCGAACGCCGTCGTGGCGCTGCTCGAAGACGAAGCTGAGCGCGACCGCGCGGACTAGGCAACGCGTAGCGCTAGGGCCGCCTGTCAGGCCCTTCGTACCCGTCGATCACCGAGACGTTGACCGTCGAGCACCGTGCGCAGCGGACGCGTACCTTCTTCGTCATCTGTACCGGGTGCATCGACGCGGCGAGGAGGCTGCCGCACTCGACGCAGACGTAGTCGTCCGGGCCGTTGCCGTGGAAGACGGGCCGGTCGACCTCCAGCTGAACCGCTGTCCCGCCGTCGGGGGGCACCTCGCCCTCGCCTACCGCCCGCATCACGATGGTCGCCATCGACCGGCCCTGCGAATCAGAGCTGGGCGAGCTTGCTGCTGAAGTCAGTGATCAGCGCGTCCAGCACGCCCATGACGACGCCCTCGCCCATCGACGCTGCCTTGCCGGTGATCTGGGCGTCGGTGTGGATCGTGCCGCCGCCGTCGTTCAGCGTGATCACGACCGTGGCATTCGCGTATCCCTGCCCGCCGGCCTCTTTCGACTTGACGCTCAAGACGACGCGGTGGGCGGCGGGGTCCTGCTCGACGATCTCCACGGTGCCGCTGAAGGTCAGCGACATGGCGCCCATCTTGATGAGGATCTGGGCCTTGACGGCCTCGGGGCCGGTCCGCTCCATGACGCTGCCGCCCTCGACGCACGGCACCACCTGCTCGAGGTCGAGCACCGTCGCGTACATCTCGTCGATCGGCTTCGCCGTGGAGAACGAGTGCTCGAGCTCGAAAGCCACGGGCGGAGATTAACCGTAGGCTCCCGGGCGCATGTCGATCCCGGCGGGCACGTACAGGCTCGGGCCCCGAGACGGCACGCTGTCGGTGAAGACCGGACACGGCGGGGCCGCCGCCAAGGCGGGCCACGACCTGTTGATCCACGTGACGAACTGGGAGGCGACGCTCGAGGTGGGAAAGGATCCGGCCGCGATCGCCGTCGCGCTCGACGTGGACTCCACCTCGCTGCGCGTCCGGCACGGCACCGGCGGGATGCAGCCGCTCGGCGACGACGACAAGGCGAACATCGACCAGACCATCAACGACGAGGTCCTCCTGCGCCGCCCGATCACATTCCGCTCGACCGACGTGGAGGCCCGAGACGGGCGGCTGCACGTCCAGGGTGAGCTGACGCTCCTCGGGAACGCCCGGCCGGTCGCCTTCGAGCTCACGGTCGGCCCGGACGGGAACCTCGAGGGCAGCACCGTCGTCAGGCAGACCGACTGGGGCATGACGCCCTACTCGGCCCTGTTCGGAGCGCTCAAGGTCAGCGACGAGGTCGAGGTCACGCTCGACGCCAGGCTGCCGTCGAGCGTCGAGAGCTGGGCGGCGAGCCGGGAGATCAAGGCCCGCGAGCTCAAGCCCGCCCTGCTCGAGCTCTACGGGATCTCACGCGCGTCGATAGAGGGCGTGTACGGCGCCTACCGGGACTACGTCGACCGGCGGAACGAGATCGCGCGCGCGCTCGCCGCCGCCGACCGCGGTAGTGCCAACCAGGTCTCCTCGCCGGTGCGGGCGCTGAAGGTCGAGCTCACGCACGCGATCAGCGCGATCAAGAACCACGAGCTCTTCCTCGAGCAGCTCGGCGGTCCCGGCGGCGACCCGAGGGGCCGGATCGCGCGCTTGTTGGTCCGCGACTTCGACTCCGTCGAGGCCTGGCGTGCCGACCTGAAGGCGACCGCCCTGGCCAGCCGGGGCTGGGCCTGGACCGCATACGACTGGGACGAGCGCCGGCTCTTCAACTACCTCGGCGACAGCCAGGCCACCTTCCCGGTCTGGAACGCGACCCCGCTCGTCGCGCTCGACCTCGACGAGCACGCCTACTTACTCGACTTCGGGACCGACCGCGGCGCGTACGTCGACGCGGTGCTCGGCAACCTGGACTGGGCGGTCGTGAACGACTCGGTGTCGAGGTACCGGATCCCGCTGCGATAGCGGCTCAGTCGCGGTAGACGGTCTGGGCGTCGAGCCCGCCCTCGACCCCCGGCGGCAGGGCGCCGGTGCCGTGGGCATAGAGCGCGAGGTCCTCGATCGTCTTGACCTGCGTCGGCTCGCTGCCCTCGACGGCGACCCAGGCCCCGTTCACCCACCTGAGACTCTCCGGGTCGGTCTCCAGCGCCGCGCCCGCGAGCAACTGCGCCTTCGCGCGGATCTTCCCCGCGGTGGTGCCGACCGCGGCGGTCGTGCCGCCGGACGGGCTGGTGTTGTACCCGTGACCTTCACCGAACCGGTCGGTGTCGGCGGGAACGACCTTCACGTCGAGCGCCGGGACGCCCAGCTCGTCCGCGACGAGCCGCGCGTACTGCGCCTCCTTGCCGTCGGACGCGGTCGTCAGGCTGAGCACCATCTTGCCGGTGGGGTGCACGCGGAGAAACACCGCCCGGTACGCCTCATTGGCCATCGCTGGACCTCCCGCTCTCGCTGGTCGTGGGGCTCTTCTCGTTCTCGAGGCGCCTCCGCTCCTGGTGGGCGGTCAGCGCGTTGTGCTCCTCGAGGTCGCAGAAGGCGGGCTGCGGCCCGCCCATCGGGTGCGGCGGCACGGCCGGCCGGTCGCACCCCGGGTAGATGCAGATATTCGCCGGGGCGTCGCTCATCGCTCGGGCCACCCCGGGGTCGTGTTGCCCCTGCTCGGGCCGTAGCCGCTGGGCATCGCGACCGAGCTGCCCGCGACCGGCGTTGCGCTGGCCCACGGCTCCTCCTGCTCCGCCTCGACGGCGGGCACGGGCGAGCCGCCGCGCCAGGACTGTGCGCCGATCGCGTCGGCGACCTCGCCGAGGGCCTCGAAGCTGTGGCCGCTCACAAATGCATCGCAGTAGGGCAGGGCGGCGACCATGCCGCCGGCCCGGACGGAGAAGGCGTCCGCGCCGACCCGTGGGTTCACCCAGACGATCCGGTAGGCGAGGCGCGCGAGGCGCTCCAGCTCCCGCCCCACGAGCGCAGGGTCGCCGCGCTCCCAGCCGTCAGAGAGGATCACGACGACGGCGCCGCGGGCCATGCCGCGCCGGCCGTGGCGGTCGTTGAACTCCCGCAGTGCGTCTCCGATCCGGGTCCCGCTCGACCAGTCGGGCGCGGCGGCGGCGGCACGCTGGATGGCGCGTTCCGGGTTGCGGGAGGCCAGCGCGCGCGTCAGGCGGGTGAGCCGCGTTGCGAACACGAACGCCTCCGCCTTCGGGCCGCTGCCGGCGGCGCAGGTCAGGAACTGGAGATACGCGCGCGCATAGGGCTCCATCGAGCCGGAGATGTCGCAGAGCAGCACGAGCCTCCGGCGGGCGACGCGCCGGTGCCGGCGGGCCAGGCGGACCGGGTCACCGCCGGTGCGCAGGCTGGTGCGCAGCGTGCGCCTCAGGTCGATCCGCTCCCCGAGCCGCCCCTTCTCGTAACGGCGCGTGCGCCGCTTCGGAGTCGCAAGCTCGAGGCGCGACATCAGCCGGTAGAGCTGGGCGAGCTCGTGCGGCTCGAGCGCGTCGAAGCGCTTGCGCCGCAGGAGCTCCTCGTCGCTGGCGAGCGCCAGCGGCACCTCGGCCTCCGCGTCGTCCTCGCCGCTGCCGGCGGATGCGGCCGGCACGCCCGGCGCGGAGTCGCTGGGCGTTCCACCAGTGTCGCGAAGCGGCCGCTCGTCAGGCGGTGCCGGGGCGGTCCGCACCTCATCCAGCTCGACCTCGTCCACCGGCCGGTCGCCGAAGACGGAGAAGAACACCCGGTCGAAGGCAGGGACCTGCGCCTGGTCGGACACCAGCACGGCGCGGGCCGTCCAGTAGAGGCTGCGGCGCGAGACGGGCCGCACGAGCGTGAGCGCGCGGGCGAGCTCGGCCGAGCGCCCCGGCGTGCCCGGCACGCCGGCGTCGTGCAGCCGGCGGCCAAGGGCCTCGACCAGCGGGGGCAGGTCGAGATGGATCGTCTCGACCCGGAAGTCAGTCACCGGCGCGCACGAGCTGGTCGAGGCCGGCCGCGCGGATCACCTCCTGGTCCTCCCCGTACTTCAGCACGGAGCCGAGCGTGCGCTCCACCGCCGCGGCGTCCAGCTGCTCGACGCCGAGCACCTCGAGCGCGGCGACCCAGTCGATCGCCTCGGCGATCCCGGGCGGCTTCTGAACGTCGCTGGAGCGCATGCGCGAGACCGCGTCCGCCACCTGGACGGCCAGGGTCTCCGAGGCGCCCTTGACGCGCCGGCGGATGATGTCCACCTCGCGCTGCGGCGTCGGGTAGGCGATCCAGTGGTAGAGGCAGCGGCGCTTGACCGCGTCGTGGAGGTCGCGCGTCCGGTTGGAGGTGAGGACGATGGCAGGTGGGTGCGTGGCCCGGATCGTGCCGATCTCCGGGATCGTCACGCTGGCGTCGGCGAGCAGCTCGAGCAGGAATGCCTCGAAGTCGTCGTCAGCGCGGTCGATCTCGTCGACGAGCAGGACGGCCGGCCGCGGACCGGGGTGCTCGAGCGCGCGCAGGAGCGGGCGGCGGATCAGGTAGTCGGCGCCGAACAGCTCCTCCTCGCCGAGCTCCGAGCCCCTGGCCTCGGCGAGGCGGATGCTCAGCAGCTGGCGCGGGTAGTTCCATTCGTAGAGCGCCTCGGCGGCGTCGATCCCCTCGTAGCACTGGAGGCGGATCAGCGGCGTGTCGAGCACGGCCGCAAGCGACTTGGCGGCCTCGGTCTTGCCGACCCCGGCCTCGCCCTCGAGCAGCAGCGGCTGCGGGAGGCGCAGGCTCAGGAACATCGACGTCGCGAGACCCTCGTCGACGAGGTAGTCGACGTCGGCGAGGCGCCGCGCGAGCGTCTCGATGTCCGGGACGAGCCGGCGGATCTCGCCGGCGGCCTCGCCCGTGACCTCGAGCGGGCTCAAATCACTGCGGCGGCTCGGGACGTCCCTGCATCGCCGCCCAGACGCGGGCCGGGGTGCACGGCATGTCGATGTGGTCGACGCCGTGCGTCGCGTGCAGCGCGTCGATGACCGCGTTGACGATCGCCGGCGGCGACCCGACGTTCGGCGACTCGCCGACGCCCTTGGCTCCGAGGGGATGGTGCGGGCACGGCGTCACGGTCTCGCCGAGCTCGAAGTCGGGACACTCGAGCGCCGTCGGGATGAGGTAGTCCATGAACGACGAGTTGAGGCAGTTGCCCTCCTCGTCGAACGAGATCAGCTCCATCAGCGCGATGCCGACGCCCTCGGCGAGGCCGCCGTGGATCTGGCCGTCGACGATCATCGGGTTGATCCGCACGCCGCAGTCGTCGACCGCGATGAAGCGCCTGACAGTGACCTGCGCGGTGTCGGGGTCGATGTCGACCACCGCGATGTAGGCGCCGTACGGGTACGTGAGGTTCGGCGGGTCGTAGATCACCTGGCCGTCGAGGCCGCCCTCCATGCCCTCCGGCATCGGGTCGCCGCTGTACGCGTACTGCGCGATCTCCTCGATCAGGGCGCCCTTCTCGGGGTCGCCCTTGACGTACCAGCGGCCCTTCTCCCACCCGAGGTCCTCCGGGCGGGCCTCGAGCATCGTCGCCGCGATCAGGCGCGCCTTGTCGCGCACCTTGCGGGAGACGACCGCCACCGCGGCGCCCGACACCGGCGTCGAGCGGCTGCCGTAGGTGCCGAGCCCGTACGGGGAGCGGTCGGTGTCGCCGTGGCGCACCTCGACGTCCTCGGGCGGGATGCCGAGCTCCTCGGCGACGATCTGGGCGAACGTCGTCTCGTGGCCCTGCCCCTGCGTCTGGGCGCTGATACTGACGACCGCCTTGCCGGAAGGGTGCAGGCGCAGGTCGGCGCCGTCGTTCATGGCGAGGCCGAGGATGTCCATGTGCTTGCGCGGCCCGGCGCCGACGCCCTCGGTGAAGAACGAGACCCCGATCCCCATCAGCTCGCCGCGGGCGCGCTTCTCCGCCTGCTCGCGGCGGAGCTCGTCGTAGCCGGCGATCTCCATGGCGACGCGCATCGTCTCGGCGTAGTTGCCGGAGTCGTACGTCCAGCCGGTCGTGGTCTCGTACGGGAACTGCTCGGGCGCGATGAAGCTGCGCATGCGCAACTCGATCGGATCGGCCCCCGTCTCGAGCGCGAGCGCGTCGACCATGCGCTCCACGAGGTAGACGGCCTCGGTGATGCGGAACGAGCAGCGATAGGCGACGCCGCCCGGCGCCTTGTTCGTGTAGACGGCCTTGACCTGGACGTGGGCTGCCTCCAGGTCGTACGAGCCGCAGACGATGTGGAAGAACCCGGCCGGAAACTTCGTCGGCTGCGCGGTCGAGTCGAAGGCGCCGTGATCGGCGATGGCGTCGACGCGCAGGCCGGTGATCTTGCCGTCCTTCGAGCACATCTCGGCATGCATGACGTAGTCACGCGCGAAGCCGGTGGACATCAGGTTCTCGGAGCGGTTCTCGACCCACTTCACGGGCACGCCGGCGACGATCGAGCCGGCGATCGCGCACACGTAGCCCGGGTACACCGGCACCTTGTTGCCGAACCCGCCGCCGATGTCCGAGCAGCGGATGCGGATCATGTGCTCCGCCAGCCCGGCGACGTGCGCATAGACCGTGCGGTGGGCGTGCGGCGCCTGGTTGCCGTTGTAGATGTCGAGCTGCCCCGTCTCCGGGTTGAAGTCGGCGATCATGCCGCACGTCTCGAGCGGAGCGGGATGGCAGCGCGGGTAGATGATGTCGCGCGTCACGATCGTGTCGGCCTCCGCAAAGGCTCGGTCGGTGGCCTCCCTGTCACCGGCCTCCCAGAGCGGGCTCGCGAGGTTGTCGCGCTGCCCGGTCTTGTCGTCGCGGATCAGCGGGGCGTCGGGATCGAGCGCCTTGCGGGCGTTGACGACCGCCGGCAGCGGCTCGTACTCGACGTCGATGAGCTGGAGCGCATCGTTTGCCGAGTACTCGTCGGTCGCGATCACGAAGGCGACCTCCTGGCCCTGGAAGCGCACCTTGTCGCCGGCCAGCACGGCCTGCGTGTCGTACGAGATCGTCGGCATCCACGCCAGCCCGAGCGTCTCGAGGTCCTTGGCCGTGACGACAGCCGCGACGTTGGGATGCGCGAGCGCCTTCGAGGTGTCGATCGAGACGATGCGGGCGTGCGCGTACGGGCTGCGCAGCATCGCCCCGTAGACCATCCCCGGCAGCCGGATGTCGTCGAGGTACGTGCCCTTGCCGCGGATGAAGCGCTCGTCCTCCTTGCGCTTCAGGCGGCCGAAGCCGATCGGCCGCTCGGTCGTCGGGCTCGGAAGGTTCTCGGTGACGGCCATGCTCAGACCCCCTGTCTCGCAGCGGCGGCTTCGTGCTCGGCAGCCCACCGGACGGCGCTCACGATGTTCTTGTACCCGGTGCAGCGACAGATACCCCCGGAGATCGCCGTGCGGATCTCCTGCTCGGTCGGGTTCGGGTTCTCGTCCAGCAGCGCCCGGGCCGTCATCAGCATCCCCGGCGTGCAGAAGCCGCACTGGAGCGCGTGCAGCTCGTGGAAGCCCTGCTGCACCGGGTCGAGCCGGCCGTCGACCTCGAGCGACTCGACCGTGCGGATCTCGTGGCCCTCGGACATCGCCGCGAGGACGGTGCACGACTTGACGGGCGCTCCGTCCATCAGCACGACGCAGGCGCCGCAGTTGGACGTGTCGCACCCCCAGTGGGTGCCGGTCAGCCCGGGCGTCTCGCGGATGAAGTGAACGAGCAGCTGGCGCGGCTCGACCTCACGCGCGACGGGCTCCCCGTTGATGGATATTGAGACGTGCATGGGTCAGGCCTCCTGCTGGAGCGCGCGTGCGGCCGCGCGGGCGAGGGCGCGTGCGGTGAGCACGCCGGCGAGATGGCGCTTGTAGTCGACGGGGCCGCGCCCGTCGCGGGTCGGGGAGCAGTCCGCCGATGCGATCTCGCCCGCCTGCGCGAAGAGCTCCTCGGACGGGGCCTTGCCGCGCAGGAGCTCCTCGGCGCCCGTCAGGTGGATGGTCGTCAGCCCGACGGCGCTGAGCGCGATGCCCGCGTCGGCGATCGTGCCGCCCTCCATCCAGACGGCCGCGGATGCGGCTGCGATCGCCCAGTCGCCGGCGCGCCGCTCGACCTTCTCGTGCGCGCTGCCGGCGCCCGGGCGGAGCGGGATGCGCACCTCGGTGAGCAGCTCGCCGTCGCCGACGGCGGTCGTGAAGGGCCCGACGTGGAACTCCTCCATCGACACGATGCGCTCGCCGCCTGCGCCGAGGATGACGACCCTCGCCTTGACGGCGGAGCAGACGGCGGAGAGGTCCTCGGCGGCGTCGGCCTGGCAGAGCGAGCCGCCGATCGTGCCGCGGTTGCGCACGACCGGATCGGCGATCACGTTCTCGGCGTCCCGGAACAGCGGCAGCCGCTCGGCGAGGAGCTCGGACTTCAGCAGGTCGACATGGCGGGTCAGCGCGCCGATCCTGATCTCACCGTCCTGCTCGCGGATGTAGGCGAGCTCGTGCAGGTCGTTGATGTCGATCAGGTGCTCAGGGTTCGCGAGCCGGAGCTTCATCATCGGCAGCAGGCTGTGCCCGCCCGCGATCACGCGGGCTCCCGGGCCGAGCCGCTGGAGCGAGGCGATCGCGCCCTCGACACTGGTCGCGCGCTCGTACTCGAATGACGCCGGGGTCTGCAACAAGAGCTCCTTTCGTGTCAGGAAGCGTTCGGCCCGGCGCCGGCGGGAAGCCGCTTGCGCGGCGCCCCGATGTCGTCCCGCTGTTCGTACTGCACGGGCGCGTCGGTGCCGATGACCGGCGACCTGGGCATGGTCTCCGGCTTCGTCTGGCGGATCTCCGGGTACAACTCCCGCGCCGCCAGGCTCCCCCGCTCGACGTCGCGCAGCGCGGGTCCCGCCGGGTTGCCGGCGGCAATCGGAGCCTCGCGGCCGAGCCGGGCCAGGGTGAGCGTGCCCCTCGTGTAGACCTCGCCGATCCGCGGCGCCTCGACTTCGGAGCTGTCGGGGAAGTTTCTGAACCCGGCCGCGGCGGCGCCGGGGTACAGGCCGTCGACGAGGCCGACCGCGTCCACGAGGCCGGCCTTCTTGACGAGCAGTCCTTCGAGCAGGTCGACGCCGGCGTCGAGCTGCTGGTTGATCGCCGTCACAACGTCGTTGACCGGCGCGGTCTTCTGGAGGATCTCGCCCACGCTCGTGATGGTCTCGTCGAGCCCCTTGGTGATCTTGCGGAGCTGCACGATCACCGAGACGAGGTAGACGACGAGCGCAGCGACGATCACCGTGACCGCAAGGATCATGACCGCGCCTGCTGCCGCCATCGCCAGGACCGGTGTCATGCGTCGTCCAGGATCACGTCGAGGGAGCCGCCGTAGTTGGCAGCCGTCGCGATCGTCTGGGCCACCTGGTCCTGCGTCGTCAGGAGCAGCGGGACGGCGTCGAGGTCCTTCGATCCCGCGGCGGCCGCCTGCGAGATCCGCGTCACGCTCGGCACGATGCTGCCGGCGGCGTTCAGCACGCCGCGGAGCAGGTAGACGACGACCGGGAGCACGACGACGAGCAAGACGACGTCGCCGATCCACCAGAGCGTCATCGCGGCCTCCGCTCGGCGACGATCGCCGCCTTCCCCGCGATCCCCGGGAACGCGCCCAGGATCGTGTCGAACTGCGCGTTGATCGCCTCCACCGCGCCCTCGAGGGGGCGCAGGTGCTCTGATTCGACGCCCTCCAGCGCGCCGGCCAGCGTCCCGAGCCCCGCGGAGATCCTCGTCAGCCGCCTGCGCACGTCGATCAGGGCGAGTGCCAGCACGGCGACGACGACGGCCGCGAGCAGGACGCTCAGCAGGACGAGCAGGTGCGTCGTGCTCATGCCGCGCCGAACCCGTCGGTGAGCGCGTTCATGTAGCCGTCCTGGATGACGGCCTCGTCCACGATGAGCGCGAGGACCGGTGCGGTCGCCTGGAGCTCGGGGATGTGCGCCGTGTTGGCGGCGACCTTGCCCGCGACGTCGAGGAGCCCGTCGACCGACTTCTCGATGCTCCTGACGGCATAGATGAGCGCCCCGAGCAGCACGGCGACGACCAGGGCGGCGGCGAGGCCGATGCCGAGCGCGATTCCCCAGTACGTGTTGAAGGACACGGCGAGCGTCATTTCCCGACCGCCACCTTTCGGAGCGACCTGGCGGCATGCAGGATCCGCACGCCCGAGTCGTTGATCCGCGTGATGCCGGCGAGCGCGGCAGTCTGCTGCCGTAGCACTTCGACGGCCTGCTCGGCCGTCCTGGCCTGCCGGGCGATCCTGAGCGCGAGCGCCACGATGACGATCACGATCACTGCGGCCACCGCGATCACGGCGATCTCCACCGCGATCCCGAGCTGCCACCAGCCGGACGACGCCAGCGCGATCACGGGGCCATCATGATCGGGGGACGATCACTGTTCAAGCCACCGAGAGCATAGGTCTCGACGAGTTGTCGGCGACGCGTACATTCCTCACATGCGCGAGGTCCTGGCCGACGTCCAGCGCTGGCTCGCACGCGGTGACCGCGTCGCGCTGGCGACCGTCGTGGCAACACGCCGGTCGGCGCCGCGTCCGGTCGGCGCCAAGCTCGCTGTGTCGGCGGAAGGCGAGCTCGCCGGCTCCGTGTCTGGAGGCTGCGTCGAGAACGAGGTCTACGAGCATGCCCGCGAGGTGCTCGCCGGTGGGCCTCCCCGGCTCCTCACCTACGGGATCTCGGACGACCTCGCCCTGAGCGTCGGCCTCCCGTGCGGCGGCGAGATCGATGTCTTCGTGGAAGAGGCGCGAGGCGCCCTCGTCGAGCGGGTGCGACAGGTCGTCGATCGCGACGAGCGCGCAGTCGTGCTGACGGTGCTCGCCGGTGAAGACCTGGGTGCGGAGCTTCTCGTCACCGAGAGCGACGACCGGGTCGGCGACGTGCCGCAGGAGGTCGCCCGGCGGGCGCCTCAGCTGATTCGCGAGGGACGGAGCCGCGTTGTCGAGATCGGCGACCGCAATGTCTTCGCCGACGTGTACGGACCACCCCCGCGGCTCCTGATCTACGGTGCCGTCGACACGGCCGAGGCGCTTTGCCGCGCGGCGCTGGAGATCGGCTGGCGCCCGATCGTCGCCGACGCGCGAGCCCGCTTCGCGACCTCGGAGCGACTGCCGAGCGCAGCGGAGATCGTGGTTGCATGGCCGGAGGAGGCGCTCGCCCAGGTGCGGCCCGATCACGCAACCGCGGTCGTCGTCCTGACCCATGACGACAAGTTCGACGTCCCGATGATCTCCGGAGCGCTCGCGACCGACGCGTTCTACGTCGGTGCGCTCGGCTCGCGCAGAAACCAGGAGCGGCGGCGCAAGAACCTCCTCGAGGCGGGGGTCGACGAAGCAGCGCTCGAGCGCGTCTACGGCCCCTGCGGCCTCGACGTCGGCGCACAGACACCGGCGCAGACGGCGATATCCATGCTCGCCGAGATCATGGCTGTCCGGGCCGGCCGCGAAGGCGGCCACCTGCGCGCAGCGACCACTCGGATCCACGCCGAGGTCTGAACCGAGCCTGGAGAGACTTACACGTGCGCAGCTTCGAACTGCCTGCGGCAGTGCGCGCTGCAGAAGTAGTACGTGATGCCGTCGCGAACGGCCGTCTCTTTCGCCGTGGCGACAGCGACGGTCATCCCGCAAATCGGGTCGACCGCCTCCTCCACGAGCTCGGCCGGCGACGGTTGGCGCAGGTGCCGCCAGGCGACGAGCTCGGCGAGGATCGCGACGGCGATCTCCTCCTGGGCCGACGGCCCGAGGTCGAGGCCGGCCGGGCTGCGCATGCGCGCAAGCGACTCCTCGTCCACGCCTCGCTCGCGAAGCTCCGCCGTCACGGACGCGGCGCGCTTCGCGCTCGCCACGAGGCCCACGTAGTCCGCGCCGGAGGCCAGGGCCACCTCCAGAGCCTCTTCGTCGCCGTGGCCCATCGAGGCGACGACCACAGCGTCGGAACCCTCGATCGCCGAGGTCGTTCTCCAGCCCAGCACGTCGGCGAGCCCGCGTAGCGTCCGGGCGGCGGGCGCGTCGCCGATGACCGCCAGCAGGAGCGCCGGCTGGTGTGGCTCGATCAGCACGTCGACGGCGCCTTCCGACGCGCAACGGCTCTCGATCCGCTCACGGCGCGGCTCGCCGTCGGCGAGCGCCCCGAGCGAGAGCCGGATGACTTCCGGCTCCGTGCACGCGCCGCCGACCCACCCGTGGAGCTCGCCATCCGCGGTCACGAGCGCCCGGTCGCCCACACGGGCTGACGACGGCCGCTCGACCGCGACGACCGTGGCGAGGACGAACCTCGCTCCTTCCTCCACCAAGCGGCCGGCTTCGACGAGGACGTTCACTGCGCGACGTCGCCCTCCTCAACGGAGAGCTCGCCCCTCCACCCGCACGCGCCGACCGCCACACTCCGTCGCTGCCCTGCCTGCCACGAGCGAAGTCTACGAGGGCCAACTCGAGCTTGTCGACCGCGGCCTGATTATCGCCGGGGTCGGCAGCGCTCGGCGGGGCGGCCGGCTGACCAGGCGCAGCGAGTCACGGATTGGCGCTCGCCGCCGGTTGCGAACGAACGCCCGGAAACGGCCGATGCCCAGCACGGCTACTCTGCGGTTCTATCCGGGCATTTGCTCGGAGCGAGGAGTAGGGCCGAGTGACGAAGGATGTGACGTGTCCGGCCTGCGGCGAGGCGGCGGCGCTTTTCGTATGTGCGTCCTGCGGTTCCGAGCTTCCGAATGAGCTGGTCGAACGGATGCGCACTCGTGCGGCGATGGGCGTTGGTCAGACGGCGAGTGAAGAGGATCAAACCGCGAGTGATCGGGATCAGACGTGGTCGGATCATGACCAGACGGCGAGCGATCGCGATCAGCTGAGCGCCGAGCAGGATCAGCATGCTGCCGACGACGATTTCGCGGCCGGCGGCAACGCCTCTGCCTACCGTCGGAGTGTTCGTGCGCGGGAGCGGTCGGCCGGCGACCGTCACCTGGTGTCGACGCTTCGCGACGAAGTGGCCGCCTCGCGGCTGCTGACGGCTGACGACCGCGATCGGGCGGCGGACCTTCGCGATCGCGGCGCCGCCGGTCGCGACGAGCTCGCACGGCTCCACGACCTCGACGATGACGCCGGCGCGAGCCATGAGGATGCTCTCTTGCGGGCCCAGCGAGACCGATATCGCGCGGCGGCCGATCGGGCCAAAGCAGCCGACGACCGTAGGCGGGCTGCCGGCGATCGGGCACAGGCAGCTCGGGAACGTGCGGAGGCGCATCACGACCAAGCCGCAGCAGCGGAAGCATTCACTCTCGCAGCGACCGACGAGTTGACCGGTGCGTGGACGCGCAAACTCGGCCTCGCGCAGGTGTCGCGCGAACTAGAGCGCGCACATCGCATCGGCACGACGCTTGTGCTCGCGTTCGTCGATGTCGACGGCCTCAAAGCGGTGAATGACGGTCAAGGCCACGTGGCCGGCGACGCGTTGCTTCGGCTCGTCGGCGAAAACCTGCGCGCGAACATCCGCTCGTACGACGTGCTCGTCCGCTACGGAGGCGACGAGTTCGTGTGCGCGATGCCGAACCTGACCCCCGCCGAAGCCGCACCTCGCTTCGCAAAGCTCGCGGCAGCGCTGGCAGCTCTCGACGGCGGCCACTCGGTCACGTTCGGCGTCGCCGAGGCTGAACCGGCCGACAGCCTCCAGGACCTGGTCATGCGCGCGGATTCCGCCCTGCTTGAGGCCCGCCGCTCGAGCCACGCCTGACGGGTGCAACCCGACGGCCGGCGGCCAGGAAGTGTCGTCGGTAGTTACTCCGAGCAAGCACGCGGCCGGCACTGATGCCGTGGCAGACCCTGGGGGCGATCGTGCACCCCGAGCGATCCGAACAGGAGGAACCGTCGAGATGAGCTCGGCCGTTGGTCGGCGTCGTCGAACCAGCGAGGTCTGGAGCCCACCCCACGCGGCGCTCGACCGCCGTTTCGAGGCGGTCGTTTTCGACTGGGACGGCACGGCCGTTCCGGACCGCGAGGCCGACGCGAGTGCTCTGCGCGAGCTCGTCGAGGAACTGTGCGCGCTTGGCCTCGACCTCGCCGTCATCACCGGGACCCACGTGGGGAACGTCGACGGCCAGCTGCGCGCCCGTCCGGCCGGACCGGGCCGCCTCCATTTCCTCGTGAACCGCGGATCGGAGGTCTTCCGCGCCTCCTCGCAGGGCCTTGACCTCCTGTACCGGCGTGAGGCGACCGGCGACGAGAATGCGGCGCTCGACCAGGCCGCGGCGGCGACCGTTGCTGCGCTGGCGCTGCGCGGAGTGCACGCCGAGATCGTGTCCGAGCGGCTGAACCGCCGGAAGATCGACGTGATTCCGGAGTGGGTAGATCCGCCGAAGGCGTTGATCGGCGAGCTTCTGGCCGCCGTCGAGAGCCGGCTCCGCGACGCCGGCCTGTCCGGCCTCCGCGCGGCAGTCGGCCTTGCGATCGACGCTGCCTTCGCAGCCGGCGTTTCCGACCCGCGCGTCACGAGCGACGCGAAGCACCTCGAGATCGGCCTGACCGACAAGTCGGACTCTGCGCGCTGGGTCTTCGACCATCTCTGGCGGCGGGGCATCGGCCCGGGGCAGGTGCTGATCGCGGGCGACGAGTTCGGGGCGCTCGGTGAGCTCGTCGGTAGCGACTCCTACCTCCTGGTGCCAGAGGCGAGCCGCGCGACCGCCGTGTCGGTCGGAGCGGAGCCGACCGGCGTGCCGGCGGGCGTGCTGGCGCTTCCCGGTGGGCCCGACAGCTTCCGCCGCCTGCTGACGGATCAGCGTGATCGCCGACGCCGCCGCGAGGTTCCGGACGTCGGACGCGACCCGGGCTGGACGATCGACGTGGAGGGCTTCGACCCGGGGCTGGAGCGCCTGCACGAGTCGCTGCTCACGCTCGCCGACGGCCGACTCGGGACGCGCGGCGCTCCCCTGACCGGAGACGGCGCGACGACTCCCGAGGTTCTGTACGCGGGCGTGTACGAGGGCGACGGAGCAGACGCCGAGCTGGCCAGGAACCCGCAGTGGGCTCGGTTGTCTTCCGAATCGAGCCTCCATCCGCAGCGGCGAACGCTCGACCTTCACACGGGCCTGCTGCGCGAGGACGGCCCCGTCACGTCGCTTCGGTTCTCCTCGCTCGCACGACCCGGAACGGTGGCGTTGCGAGCGGCCGGCGACGCGGCGGTGCTTCCCCGCAGCCGGCGCAGGCGCGTCGGTCGGCATGTCACCGCGCTGTTTCGTGATCGACGACGACATGACGTCTTCGAGCGCCTCGGCGCCTACGACCAGGACGCCGACCTCGCGCGCGCCGCCCTCGCCGACGCCGAGCAGGCCGGCTTCGAAGGGCTGCTTTCGGAGCAGCGCGAGACGTGGGCCGGCCGGTGGAGTGAGGCGGACGTCGTGATCGACGGGGACGACGAGCTCCAGCGGGCGATCCGTTTCGCGCTCTTCCACGTGATGGCGTCGGTGGCCGACCGCGGCGAGGCCGGAGTCGGCGCCCGCGGCCTGTCCGGCGACGCGTACCGAGGGCACGTGTTCTGGGACAGCGACGTCTTCGTTCTTCCCTTCCTGGCCGCCACCCATCCTCAGGCCGCGCGAGCCATGCTCGAGTATCGGCTCCGCCGGCTCCCCGCCGCTCGTGAGGCCGCCGCGAGGCGGGGTCGCCGCGGCGCGAGGTTCCCGTGGGAATCGGCCCTCAACGGTTTCGACGTCACTCCCGCGACAGCCCGGCTTCCCTCCGGCGAGGTCATCCGCATCCGCACCGGCGAGCTCGAGGAGCACATCGTCGCGGACGTGGCGTGGGCGGCCGCGGAGTATCTCGACTGGACGGGGGATGAGGATTTCGCCTCCGGGCCCGCGCTCGGGTTGTTCGCGGAGACGGCCCGCTACTGGGCGTCACGCGTTCGCTACGCCCGCGACGGCCGCGCACACATCTACGGGGTCGTCGGCCCGGACGAGTACCACGAGCCCGTGGACGACAACGCGTTCACCAATGTGCTTGCGCGCTGGAACCTTCGCCGCGCCGCCGCGCTCGACGGTGTCGACGAGGACGAGCGCGCGCAGTGGCTCGCAGTCGCTGACGCACTCGTCGACGGATACGACCCTCTGACAGGCGTCTACGAGCAGTTCGCGGGCTTCCACAAGCTGGAGCCGCTCGTGATCGCGGAGGTCGCCCCGCACCGGCCCATCGCAGCCGACCTCCTCCTCGGCTGGAAGCGAACGCGCCGCACGCAGGTGCTGAAGCAGGCAGACGTGCTCATGCTTCATCACCTCGTCCCCGACGAGGTCGTGCCCGGCTCGCTCTTGCCGAATCTCGAGTACTACGAGCCCCGCACCGCGCACGGAAGCTCGCTGTCGCCCGCGATCCACGCGGCGCTCTTCGCTCGCGCGCGCCGTTTCGACGAAGCGCTGGAGGCGCTGTCGCTGGCGGCGCGGATGGATCTCGAGGATCTCACGGCGACCACTGCAGGCGGGCTCCACCTCGCAACGATGGGCGGCCTCTGGCAGGCGCTCGTCTACGGCTTCGCCGGGGTTCGCCCACATGGCGACCGCCTCGTGGTCGACCCGCGGCTCCCGCCGCAGTGGAACGCACTCGAGGTCGCATTGCGCTTCCGCGGCGAGCCGTTCCGCCTGTCCATCCACCGTCACAGCGTCGAGATCGAGTCCGAGCGGCTCGAGCTTCGACGCGCAAATGGGATCTGGGAGGTGGCTCGAAAATGAAGATCGTCCTCGCAGCACTCGACGAGAGTTTCGCCTCGACCCCGGTGCTGACTGCGGCCCGAGCACTGGCCAACGTCCTCGACGCAGAGGTCGAGGCGATCCACGTCAAGGTTGACGGCGGGGGCACCGCGCTGCGAACGGCGGAGCGCGCCGAGGTGCCACTGCGCGTCGTCACCGGCGACGTCATCGAACGGCTCGTCGAGGCCGGCGCGGCCGACGAGGTCGCCGCGCTCGTCATCGGCGCCCGCGGTCTGCCGACCGACCCGAGGCCGCTCGGCGCGACGGCGGAGGCCGTCGCGACCAGAGTCGCCAGGCCGGTCCTGGTCGTGCCGCCCGACGCGACACCGCCCACCGTGCTGCGACGGATCCTGGTGCCGATCGAAGGGGCCGCGTCCTCGCGGTCACCGCGCGCGGTCATCGAGCTCGCACATGGCGCCAACATCGACGTGGTCGCGCTGCACGTCCTCGGCGTCGACGAGATCCCCCCGTTCACCGACCAACCGCAGCACGAGCACAGCGCCTGGGCGACGGAGTTCATCGCGCGCTATTGCCCCTGGGGCGTCGGCAGCGTGCAGCTCGAGGTCCGGATCGGCCGCGCCGAGGAGCTCGTGCCGCGCGTCGCAGCCGAATCGGGTTGCGACCTGATCGCGCTCGGCTGGGCCCAGGAGCTCGCGCCCGGACGCGCGCCTGTCGTCCGCGCGGCGCTCGAGCGCTCACATCGCCCGGTCATGCTCGTGCCCGTCCGCGTCGCTCCGAACAACGGGACGAGCCGGTTGCGTGTGAGACCGACACAAGGAGCATTCCGCTGAGCCGGCGCCGCCCGACCCTGCGGACAGTCCGTGACCATGCTGCGCGTGGCCCCGATGGCAGCCTGCGCGAACAAGGCATGCTCGCTTCAGAGGCGACGAGAAGGAGTCTGAATCGGTGAACGCCCATCTGGAGCACTCGTGCTGGAGCGCCACGTACCTGCTCGCCCACTGCGAGGGCTACCGCGTCGAATCGGCGCGGGGCATCCGCGGTTACGTCGAGGAGATCGTCAAGGCCCCGGACGAAAGCAAGCCCGTCGCGTTGTCCGTGCGGCCCGCGAGCCACGGGACCCGACCCTTCCTGATCCCGACGGACGACGTGCTCGAGCTGTGCCCGGACACCGAGTCGATCGTCGTGCGCGCGCCGAACGAGCACGCCCAACTCCTCGAGCGCGACGAGCCGCAACCACAGCGGACGACGAGCCGGGTCACGTTTGCGCCTGTCGCACGCTCCCTCGTCGGCGACACCCTCTCGCTAGCCGTACCACGCGCCCGCGGCAAGTGCACCCCGTCTCGGGGACGCCGTCGACCTTTCTCATCGGGGCGCCCGGATTCGAACCGGGGACATCTTGTCCCAGACGAACAAGCTGCAACGAGACGCAACGAGTTGAAAGTGCCTGCAAATCAGGCGTGCGCGTACAGGAGTCCCGGTAACGAGCTGCAACGAGCGGAAGCAAGCCCGTACGCGCACCGTACGCGCGGCCGACCGTCATCCATTCTCGTCAGCTGATCGACTTCCTCACGCGCAGGAGCAGCCGGACGAGCCCCGCCAGTTGCGGGGCGAACCTCGGCGACGAGGCATGGCGTCCTGAATGGGTGACCAGGATTCGACCGGCAACGAGGATTGCGCCGAGCGCGATGATCTGCCCACCCAGGACGATCCGGTTCACGTCGACTGCTGGCTTCCAGGTCACTTCCCCTTCCTCGACCATCCACGCCCCTGAGGGACGCGCTGCCAGGCCAAAGCCGCTGCCGGCACCCGACTCGCTGCCGTCGTCCTTACCGCCGCCGCCGATACCGGCGACGGTGGCCGCCGGAATCACAGTGAGCCCGTTCTTCTCATGGGCTCCCCATACACGCGCTTGGCGCTCAGGACATCGCTCGCAGCCGAAATCCGCTCCTGCACATTCATGGCTCCTCCTTTGCTCTTCGTCGACACATCCCCCAAGGCCGCGTCATCCGCTTGCTATGGCGTTACGTCGGTTCGACCCACTCAGGCCAGCGCAGCGCCCGTGCCGGCTGTCTTGTCGCTCACGAGGTACGCGACGATCAGCGCCAGGGGGAAAGCGAGGACGCTGAACAGGAAGAAGCCGAAAAAGCTGTGGCCTTTGCGGCCTGCGACACGCGCAGGCCAGAAGGCGAGCGCGACCCAGATGATGATGGCGAGGGTTGTCCAGAGCCATACACCGTTCGCGGCGAGCAACATGTCAGACCTCCTGACTAGCGGGATGGGTGGATGACGCGTACGCCGAGAGCCAGGCGCTCGAAGACGATCTCCGGCGGTCGCCGGTTGCTCCTTCGATACCGATCTGCAGCGAAACGCGCTCCATGGCCTCGAGCCTCCCACCCAACGCTGTGCGGCAACACTCGGACGGGGGCGATCACCGGGGTGATTGCGCTTTGCAGACGCAGAGGCGAAACCTTCAAGCGCAAGGCGATCGCGATGAATCATCCGGTGAGGGTGACGCAACGGCCCCGTGTGGATTCGATGCTGCCGGGACATCGAATGTAGGAGGAGCGTTTCGTGATCTTGGACACAGTTCGCGGTCGCGGGATCGCTGCGGCGTCTGGCTACAGGGATGACGGCTCAGCCCAGGCGGCGCGTTGCGGGCCGCTCCGACCTCGACAGCCCTGCTGCGCTGCCGCCGCTGGTCGAGGCAAAGCTTGCTGCTCCGGCTGTGCGTCGCGGGGCGGTGGACCGGCCGCGTATTCGACGGATGCTCGAGGCGGGGAGGGTGCGACGCTGACGCTCGTCGCGGCGCCGGCCGGCTATGGCAAGACGACGGCCGTGCGGTCCTGGTGCGCGAGCGTGGACGCCGCGTTGGCGTGGCTGACGGTCGACGACGGTGACAACGATCCGGTTCGGTTCTGGACGTACCTGGCGACGGCGGTCGATCGCGTCCGCGCCGGACTCGGACGGACGGCGCTCCAGCGGCTGAGCGTGCCGGGCAGCCCGCTCGAGGATGCCGTCGACGAGCTGATGGACGGGATTGCCGCGTTCGTGGCCCGCTAACCATCGTGCTGGACGACCTCCACAAGATCACGGCCGAGGAGACCCTGTCCTCGATCGATCTCGCCCTCGCACACTTGCCGGCCAACGCACGGATGATCGTGATCACGCGGATGGACCCAGCGCTGGGCATTGCGCGGCTTCGGGTCGGCGGCGAGCTTGCCGAGCTCCGCGCCGAGCGAGCTCGCGTTCACCGCCGAGGAGGCGCAGAGCTGCTTGTCGTGCACGGTCAGGTTGCTCTTGAGGCCGATGAGGTCGGCGTGCTGGTCAGGCGGACGGAAGGGTGGGTCGCCGCACTCGTTCTCGCCGGGCTCTGGCTTCGAACCGTCGACGACCCGACGGAGCGCCCTGCGTGCTTCGGCGGAAACAACCGCTTCGTAGCTGACTACCTGACCGCCGAGGTGCTTCGCGTCACTCGACGAGAGCCGGCGCTCGTTCCTCCAGGGGGCTGCCGTTCTGGGCGAGCTGACCGCCGCGTTCGGTGACGCTGTGCTCGAACGCACCGACTCGGCGGTGCAGCTTGCCGAGCTCGAGCGCTCAAACCTGTTCGTCTCGCGTCTGGAGCGAGGCGAGGGTGGTTTCGCATTCATGCGCTCTTTGCCGAGTACGCGCAGGCTCGTCTCGACGCCTTGGAACCCACCGCGGTGCGCCGGCTCCATCGACGCGCGGCGGAGTGGCTGAGATCGCGAGGGATGCCTCTCGAGGCGGTCGCGCATGCCTCCGCGGCTGAAGACCACGCGCTCGTCGCGCAGCTACTCGACCAGCACCACCAGCATCTGCTGGCTGGAGGCGCCGGCTCGGGCCGCATGCTGCTTCGTTGGGTTGGCACGTTGCCGGACGACTGTCTCGCGGAGTATCCGCAACTCGCGGTCGCTGCGGTGCTCGCCGCGATTCTCGCCGGGAGCACGGTCGAGCAGCGCCGGTACCTCCGGGTCGCCGACCAGGCCAATGCGGCTCAAGGCTCCGGCATCCCGACCCCTATGTCACGACGTGGGCCCTGGCGGCGCGCGCCGTCACGATCAGCGGCGGCGTTCGCCAGGCGCTGCTGGATGGCCGGCGTGCGGTCGAGCTCGCGCAGGAGAGCCACGAGAGCGCCGTGGCGAGGGCCCTGACCAGCGCTCTGGTGGCTTCTGCGCGATCGCTGTTCCACGCCGGTGCTCTGGACGAGGCATCGGCGACGGCGCTGCGGGCGCTCGAGCAGCCAGATATCGACCGTCGCGCGCCGACCCGGGCGGTCGCACATGCGACGGTTGCGCTCGTTGCCGTCGAGCAACGGCGACTTGCCTCGGCACGCAGCCACGCCGAGAAGGCGAAGGAAGCCGTAGCCCGGATCCGCAGCGGCCGCAGCTGGATCGGCGCGCACGCCTGTGCCGCGCTCGGCGCCGTCCTCGCCGCCGAGGGAGACCTCGCCGCGGCGGAGCAGGAGCTCGCGACCGGCGAGCACTTCTTCCGCGACGAGATCACGACCCTGGATCACACCTGGCTGCTGGTTCTTCTCGCCGGCGTCCGTGTCCGGCGCGGCCGCCTCGACGAAGCGGCGGCGACCCTCGGCGCCGCGCTCGAGGCTCTCGACGAGCTCGGCGACAGCGGTCGGGTGCCGCAACTCGCCGACGAGGTGGCGCGAGAGCTCGAAAGGGCGATGACCCGGGCGCAGAGCGGCGAGCTGTCGAACGGCCGACGGAGGCCGAGCTCAGCGTCCTTCGGCTCATGGCCGCCGACTTCTCGATGCGAGCGATCGGCGACCAGCTGTTCCTCTCGCACAACACGATCCGGTCGCACAGGCACAACCTCTACCGTAAGCTCGGCGTCCACTCGCGCCCGGATGCGCTCGCGCGCGCTGCTGCACTCGGCCTGCTCACGCAACCGGACTCACCCGGGTGAACGAGCCCGCGGGGGCATGACCAACGTGCTGGGTGCGTGATGGTCCGTGGTATGTCGAGGCGCACCTATCGGCTGGTCGTCGAGGGCGAGCTGACCGACTCGCTGGCGCCGAAGCTCAACGCAACGAACCTGACGCGCGCCGACGGCAACACGACGCTGACCGTCGCGGTGCGAGACCAGGCAGAGCTCCAGGGCCTCTTCCAGCGCGTGTCCGACCTCGGCCTCACGCTGCTCGAGGCAGTGGCAACCGAGGAGCCGCACCAGGAGTTGAGCGCGGAGACGGCGACGGGCGGTCGGCGACGTGGATGACCTCTGGGGCACCGGCCGGACGGAGGCGTTCAGCGACGGCGTCTTCGCGATCGCGATCACGCTGCTCATTCTCGAGGTCAACGTGCCCGAGACGGCGTTCGACAACCTCTGGCGGGGCATCGCCGATCAGTGGCCTTCCTATCTGGCCTATGCGACGAGCTTCATCACGATCGGGGGGATCTGGCTCGCCCACCACGGCATCTTCCGGCGCTTGCAGTACGCGAACAAGCCGCTGATGGTCGTCAACCTGTTGCTGCTGATGGCCGTCTCGTTCCTGCCCTTCCCGACCAAGCTGATGGCCGAGGCGATCGATAGCTGCGACGCCGAGCGGGCCGCGGTCATCTTCTACGGCGCGCACGCTGCTCGTCATCTCGTCCCTGCTCAGCGCCCTCTGGGGCTCCGTTGCACGCGACCGCCATCTCCTTCGGCCGGAGGTGAGCGAGAAGGAGTTCAACGCGATCGCGCTGGCGACGACCCCGAACATCGGCTTCTACATCGGCGTGATCGCGCTGGCCTCATGGCTCCCGTCGGTCGCCGTATTGGCTATCTCGCGATCGCGATCGTGGCGGTCCTGCGAGCGCGGGGCGACCGCAGCGGTCCGCCGACGCCAGCTCTGAGTACGCGTTCGCGGCTCACCCGGGTGAAGCGCGGGCTCCGTGACCGACCGGCGGAGCTTACCTGATGCGGAATTGCTGGTCGGGAAGGCACAGGGCAAGCGAAGCAAGGGAGCGGCATCATGGATGGTGACAATCTCGTTCTCGTCGTCGGCACGTACGCCGATGCCGGAGTTGCGGCCAGTGACTTCACGGCGCTGAAGGCGGCCGAGGGCGCCGGCGAGTATCAGGTCGTCGGGGCCGTAGTGATGAACCGCGACGCGAGTGGCAAGGTCGACGTGCAGGAGCACGGTGACGGTCGCACCCGCCGGTGGCGCGGTGCTCGGCGGCACTGCCGGGCTCGTGGTCGGTCTGTTCGCGCCGCCGCTTCTGGCGGCAACCGCGATCGGCGCCGGAATCGGCGCCGTCGTCGGCAAGCTCAACAAGCGACACGACGAGAAGCAGCTCGGCGTCGACCTCGAGGAGTACCTGCCGCCCGGGTTCCTCCGCAATCGCGGCGGTCGTCGACGACACCTGGGCCGACAACGTCGAGAAGGCGCTCGTCAACTCGGACAAGCGGATCAACAAGGCAATCGACGCCGACGACTACGACGAATTGCAGAAGGCGATCACACAGTCCAGGGCAACGAGGTCTCTTCGGCAATCGCCACCTAATGCACACGGGTTAGGGCCGACACCGTCGGCCCTCTTGCCGCTGGCGTTCTCTGGACCGGGGCGCGCGGCGGCTTGTAGTCACCCGGGTGAACGACCCCGCCACACCAACTCGCGGATACCCAGGGGTCAAGAATCGCTGTGACCGGCCCACGCGGTCACAACCGTCCAGAGGCGATCGGAGAGATCGCCGGGAACAGGAGGAGTCATGGCAGAGCAAACCCTCGATAGGCCTGTTTTCGATCTGCTGAAGAGCATGACAGCGGACTCGATTGAGGCGTCGAATCTCGATGCGGACACGCTGATGCTGGTGCGGATCGCCGCGCTCATCGCGGTTGATGCGCCGCCCGCCTCGTACTTGCTGAACATCGGCGTCGCCACGGAGCTGGGCATCGACGCTGACGACGTCCGCGGCGTCCTCATGGGCATCGCCCCGATCGTCGGCACGACACGGGTCGTCAAGGCGACCGGGAACATCGTGCGCGCCCTCGGCTTTGCGATCGAAGTCGCAGAGCTCGAGGACGAAGTCGCCGACGCCTGAGTCTTGCGATCACCCGGAAGGCGCGGCGCCACTCGATGCTCCACGCGCCTTCCGGGCCGTGCCTCCCGCCGTCTCCATGTCAGCGAACCCAACCAGCTGGTGACCAACCGTGACCCGTCGATGCGCAAAGTGAGGTGGGATCGATGAAGGTGATCATCGTCGGCGGTGTCGCCGGCGGCGCGTCGTGTGCGGCGCGCCTGCGCGCGGCTGGTCGACGCGAGCAGGCCGAGATCGTGATGGTCGAGCGCGGGCCCTACGTCTCGTACGCGAACTGCGGGCTGCCGTACTACGTCGGGGGAGGTGATCGAGCACGAGACGGACCTGCTGGTCGCGAGCGAGCGGCTTGTTCCGCGAGCATTTCAAGGTCGACTGCCGGACCGGCTGCGAGGCAGTCGGGATCGTGCCCGCGGGACAAGACGGTGCAGCTGTGCGACCTCGCGAGCGGCAAGGTGATCAGCGGCGGATCGCCGGCGATCCGCGGCTCGCCGTCGACAAGGTGCGTCAGCTTCGCGAACGCGGCAAGGCTGTCCTTTGTCCGGGCCTTCGCGACGTCACGGTCGATCCGCACGGCCTGCTTCTTGCTCGACTGCTGCTGGAAGAGCTGGACGACCTCATCCACGTCGATTCGCGCGTACCACACCGCGAGGGTGCCCATGCCGGCAAAGTCCGTCATCGCTGCGCGGTAGGCGCGGGCAACCGCACGGTTGATCGCGTGTCGCTGCTTGGCGTCGAAGCCGTGGTCCCGACCGGCGATCGCGAAGCTCGCGACGAGTCGCTTCAGGTCCCACTCGAACGGCCCCGGCAGCGTCTCGTCGAAGTCGTTGATGTCGAAGACAAGCCGCCGGTCGGAGGCGGCGTACACGCCGAAGTTGGAGAGGTGCGCGTCTCCGCAGAGCTGGACCTGCAGTCCCGTCCTCGGGAGAACCGAGAGATCCGACGCCATCACGGCGGCGGCGCCGCGGAAGAACGTGAACGGTGAAACGAGCATGCGCCCGTACCGAATCGGGACGAGCTCCTGTACGCGGGTGCCTACTTGCGCCTCGAGCAGGTCGACCGGGTCGCGCCGGTTCGCCGGCGAAGACCATTCGCCGTGGACCGAGCGTCCGACCTCGGCCCGTGCAGCCTTGCCCTGCGCGGCCCGCTCGGCCGGCGTGAGGTGCGCCACGACCTTCGCCCTGGAGGGCCGGCCGCCTCGTGGGGCGCTGGCCTTCGCTGCGCGCTGCTTCGGTGATCGGGGTCGCCGCTTGGGCACAGGCTTCTCGGCGACCGGGCTCGGCGCCGGCGGCTCGGGTGGAGCGGGCTCGGCTTCCGGCGGCAATTCCTCGACCGCAGCTGGAAGACCGGCCTCGTCGCCTTGGGGAGCTGCGTGCTCGGGCCGTTCCGGATCGCGAGGACGGCGGAGCCAGGCGCCGGCCGCGTCCCCGGTCTCGGTGGTGTGATCGGCGTCAGTCATTCGGTGCTCCTCTCGTGCTGACCGAGGATGTCGGGGGAACGGTCGGGCTCGTCGATAGGTGTCAAGTCGCACTGGCCTCCGCTGGCCGACCAGGAGGCACGTACCGAGGGAGCCGGGACCTGCTCCACCGCGGCCCGGCCGCAACGCTACGACGGAGACGATCGACCCGTCATCGGCCACAATGGCCGATATCGTCGACCCTCACCCGCGCTGCCGCCCACACGGGAGCTCAGTCGGAATCCGGATCGGGAATCGTGAGCCGGCGGTCGACCGCTCCGAGGCCTGACTGCTCGACGAGCTCAACGGCTTCGGACCGGGTCTTTACGCCGAGCTTCTGGTAGATCGAAGCGACCTGAGTCTTGACCGTCGTGCGTGAGAGGTACAGACGATCGGCGATCTCCTGCAGCGAGAGATGGGTCGGCAGGAAACCGATGAGCCGGAGCTCGGCCGGCGTGAGCGCGTAGGCCTTCCCTCGCGTGATGCGCTCTTCGAACTGCTGTAGCCGGGCGGGAAGCGTTCCGGCGTCGGGGTAGCCCTGGAGTGCGTCGCTCGCAACGCGTGCGAACTCGAGAGCGCCGGCAAGGTCGCCGAGGTCGAGGCTGATATGGCCGGAGCGCAGCGCGCAATCGGCTTCGAGCCATGGGACCCCGTGGAGCAACGAGCGGACCCGCCGAACGTTCTCGAGCTGGCGCACGGCCTCCGTGTGGTCGCCGCGCTGCTGGTATGCCAGCGCTCCCGCCGCGTAGGCGATGGCGCTCTGGGCTGCCGCGTCGAGACGCGCCTCCTCGACCAGCCGGAGCGCCTCGAACGCCCATCTCTGTGCATTTCGCCGATCGCCAATCTCCGTGGCCGCGAAGGCCATATAACTGAGGCAGTAGAGCCGCACGTGCGTGAGCTCCGGCCGGTGGCTCGACAGAGCGAGTGCCTCGCCGAACACGTCGATCGCTTCTTGCGGCCGGCCCAGGAGTACGTTCGCCGTTCCCAGAGCGCGGCAGGCGCTGAGAAGCCGACGGGTGCCATCGTGCTTCTCCGCGGCGTAGACGAACTCGGCGTCTTGCAGCATCCCGTGGATTCCGTCGGGAGCGACCGCAGTTCGGACGTTCGCGAGCGCCGAACGAAGCGACGTCGCCCCGTCGGCGGATGCCACATCGAGCTGCCTCCGCTCGGCCGCAGCGACGAAGCGCCTCGCTCGCACCGGATCGCCGAGGAGCACCGATGCCCAGGCGGCCGCGATCGACAACTGGGCGTCCGACTCGATCTCCTCGTCGGTGCAGCGGTCGAGCCAGAGCCTCAAGGTTTCGATCCGCCCGCGACCTGCGAGCTCGTCCCAGTGCCCGTGCGCGATCCTGCCGGCCTGCGCGAGATCGCCGCTCTCGTGTGCGTAGGCGAACGCCTCGTCGGGGCTTCCGTGCAGCTCGCACCAATCCGCTGCCCGCTTTAGGTACGCCGGGAGCAATTCCGGATGGCGGCGGTTGAGCTCCACTCGGAGGAGGTCGCTGAACAGGTGGTGGTAGCGGTACCACCCGCCGCGATCGTCGAGCGGGACGACGAACGCATTCGAGCGCGCGAGGGCCTCGAGCGAATCGGTCGCGTCGTCCGTGCCGAGCACCGCATCGCACAGGGGTGGCGTCATCCGGTCGAGGACCGACGTACCGAGCAGGAACGTCTTGAGTTTGCTCGGCTGGCGCTCCATCACCTCTTCCAGGAGGTAGTCGGCGATCTGCTGCTGATTGCCGGTCAGACCGGCTGCCCTCGTGGCTGCATCGTCGCGGTCTCGCAACGAGAGCGTTGCCAGCGCGACCGCGGCAGCCCACCCCTCCGTCCGGTCGCGGAGAGCCTCGGCCGCCTCCGCCGACAGCTTCAGACCACCGCGGGCGGCAACGGCTCGCGTCTCGTCGGCGTCGAGAGCGAGGAGCGCGGCCCCGACCTCGACCAGGTCGCCACTTGCGCGGATGCGGCCGAGCCGCAGCCCCCGATCACCACGCCCGACCAGCACGAGCTGAGACCCGGACGGCACGTGTTCGGCAAGGAACACGAGGATCGAGCGGCTCAACCTGGCCGTGACGAGGTGAACGTCGTCCAGCACCAACACGAACGGGTCACGCTCGCCGAGGTCGGCAGCCAGAAGAGGAAGGGCGACCTCGACGATCCGCGGCGTGCTTCGTGACAACTCCTCGAGAAGGTCACCGCGGACCGGGCCGGTGTGCTCGAGCGCCGCCGCAACGTGGGCGAGCAGCGCCACGGGATCGTTGTCGCCGTGTGCGACCTGCAACCAGCCGTTGACCCTCGGATCCAGGTCGCTCCACTGCGCGACGAGAGTCGATTTCCCGTAACCCGCCGGAGCTGAGACCAGCACGACCCGGCTGCGCTGCACGACCTCCTGCAAGGGAGCGAGGCGGGTCCGCGGTATCGCATCGGCCCGCACAGGCGGAACCAGCACCGCCGAGGTGTTCAGCAGGCGCCGACGCTCGAGAGTAGGAGAGGAACTAGCGATCGCTGTGACCTGCGTCCCAGTAGCACCGCAAGCCGGCGCGAGCCTGAGACACGCGTGACGCTGCCGGCAAGCACCGCGGCGCGAGCGCGAGGGAGGGTCTGCGAAGGCTCCGAATTCCCAAATGGGAGTCATGAATCACGGCGACAGTCACCCGCCTCCTACCAGCGGGCGCTCCCCGGCGACGTCCGCGTTCCAAGCGATTCCCCGGGGCGAGAATATCAGCCACTTTGGCCGATGAAGATCAGCCGCCGCAGGCATAGCTTTGGGCGCATGGCCGGCCAGCCGAGAACGTCTCGCAAGCAAGCGTCGCGCACGCCGGTTCAGCTGACTCCAACCGAGACGGCCGTCCTCACGCTCCTCCCGACGCATCGGACGCTCGCCGCGATCGGCGACCGCCTGGGCATCGGTCGGCCAACGGTCAAGACCCACGTCCAGCACATCTACGAGAAGCTCGGGGCGACGAACCGGGCCGAGGCCGTGGAGTTGGCTGAGAGTGCCGGCGTTCTACCTACCGACGGGAACGGGCCGGTGGGCGTCACTGGATTCTCCCGCCGCCCGACCCGGGGCTGACAAGGAGGTATGACGATGACCGAGATAACAGCCGAACAGCTCCAGACCGAGCAGTCGATGTTCGTGCAGACCGCGCAGGGCATCGACAGCGATGGCGCCATGCTGACGCTGCGAGGGATCGCGCCCTCGACGCTCTACTTCTCCGACCGGCCCCAGCGGGTCGCCGGGCAGATGGCCACGACCGACTTCGTCGACCTGTGGGCCGTCGGCGACAACAGCTTCGAGACCGACCCGCCGAACGCGGTGCTCTCGTTCCTCGAGCCCGGGGCCGACGTGCCCGTCGACGCGGTGGTCGTGCTCACGGCGCCGAGCCTGGGCGACGGCAATCTCACCTACGCGATCGACGTGCTCGAGGGGCCGGTCCCGGCGCACACCGGACCCGTCACGCTGTTCATCGACCCGTTGGGGCGGCCGCTGTCGCCCGTTTCCGTGTGCGGTGTGCGTCGGCGCGAGCGACGGCGGGATCGGCGCGGGATCTGAACACCACACGACCGGCCGGGCGTTCGCGTGCCCCCGACCCCGAAAGGAGGATCACATGGCAGACACACCGGTGCTCGATCTGCTGGCGAGCATGACCGCCGATTCGATCGAGGCGTCGAGCCTCGATCCGGAGACGTTGATGCTCGTCCGCATCGCCGCGCTCGTGGCGGTCGACGCCGCGCCGGCGTCGTACGCCGTCAACCTCGAGGCCGTCGGCGACCTCGACATCGACCCGGACCAGGTTCGCGGCGTCCTTGCCGCAATCGCTCCGATCGTAGGGACGGCACGCATCGTCTCGGCGCTCGGCAAGATCGTCGAAGCACTCGACCTCGAGCTCGAGGCCGCGGAGATCGCGGCGGCGGTCGAGGAAGGAGCATGAGCCAGAGGAAGCAGGACGGGTGGGCCTGCGCCCTTTACGTCCGCCGACAAGCGGACGTCCAACGGAGACGAAGGAGGAGCAATGGAAAGTGACAATCTGATGCTGGTGGCCGGCACGTACGCCGACGCCGGGGCGGCGGCCGAGGACTTCAAGGCACTCAAGGCCGGAGAGGCTGCCGGCGAGTACCAGGTCGTCGGGGCCGTCGTGATGAATCGCGACGCCAGCGGCAAGGTCGACGTGCAGGAGCACGGTGACGGGCGCACCGGCGGTGGCGCGGTGCTCGGCGGCAGTGCCGGGCTCGTCGTCGGGCTGTTCGCGCCGCCGCTGCTAGCGGCGACCGCGATCGGCGCCGGGATCGGCGCCGGGATCGGCGCGCTCAACAAGCGGCACGCGGAGAAGAAGCTCGGCGTCGAGGTCGAGGAGTACCTGCCGCCGGGATCCTCAGCGGTCGTGGCGGTCGTCGACGACCAGTACGCGGACAAGGTCGAGAACGCCCTCGTCAAGTCGGACAAGAGGATCAACCAGGCGATCGACTCGGGCGACTACGAGGAACTGCAGAAGGCGATCTCGAAGTCCTCCGCCCAGGTGTCGGGCGCGGTCACGTCGTAAGTCGACAGGACACAGGGGCCGGCGGACGCGCCGGCCCCTCCCGGGCCGAATTCGTTTCGGCGCCACGATCAGACCTGTCTCGGCGTTGCCATCGACTCGAAACGCCACCGGATAGGTTGTCCAGCCCCGTAGACAATGCAGAGGAGCGCCCGAGGAGCGCCGCATGAGTGGCGTCGGTCCAGGCCGGTCGGGCGAGGACGTGGCTGATTCGCCGAGCTCTTGGTGGGCGCGCACGCGCGCCGACCTGCACGTCCCGGGTGTCCTGGTGCGGCTTGCTCTCTACGACCCGGGACACATCCCCGAGCGGCTCACGATCTACTCGGTCGACAAGCATGCGGGCAGTGCCCGCTCGTGGGCGCAGCGGGCACGGGAGGCGGAGCCGGAAACGCCGGTAGCGATGCTCGCCGACACCGAGCGCCGGCGCACGGTAGGCACGGCGCGCGTCGACGGCGCCGTCGCGGGGACGCCGTTCTTGATCGCCCTCGTTCCGGCCTACGTTGCATTCCTGCGCCAGGAGATCCGCTTCCACCTGCGTGTGGCAGCCATCTACGGAAACGACCCCGCGGACCCAAGCGTCGCCGCCGACTTCCTCGTCCTGCGGGGCGTCCACAAGGACAGCGAGAAAGCCCTCGCCGAACTGAACGCGGTGCGCGCCAACCCGCTTCCGCCGCACCGCCATCGAACGCCGCTGAAGTCCTGGTATCAAGCCGTCGTCAGCGTCCTGATCCTCGCCGGCTTCATGTCCGCCCCCGACGACAGCGGACCGACGCGCCTGACCGCCGGCCAGAAAGTCCTGCGTGCGGTGCGCTTCGCCGTGGCCGGCGGGATCTGGGTGCTGACCTGGGTCGTCCCGATCACCTTCATGATCGTCATGTCCTGGGCGTGCGCAAGCGACGCACGCCGCTTCGGCCAACGCGTCATCACCCGCTACGGGGACGAACGCACAGACAACGCCCTCGCCATCGCCCGCGCCGACCGCAAGGCCGGCGGCAACAAGGCCATCACCGTCGCCCGCGGCGCGCTCGTCGTGCTCTCCGTCGCGCTCCCGCTGGCGTTGATCGCCTCGACGGTGCTGTCCGGCGCCGGCCCTCTCGGCCTCGACCTGCCCAGGTCGGTCGGGGCACTCGCCGCGCTCGGCCTGGTTATCGCCGTGAGCGTCGCGGCAATACGAGGCTGAACTCGCGCTACGCGCGCGGCCCCGTCGCCCCGCTTCCTGCAAAGAGAAAGCCCTGCTACGAGGGCTTTCTCAGTCGGGGCGCCGAGATTTGAACTCGGGACCTCTTGTCCCAGGCAACAAGCCGCAACGAGACGCAACGAACTGAAACAGCCTGCAAATCAGCCGTGCGCGTACGGGAATCCCCGGTTACGAACTGCAACGAGCGGAAGCAAGCCCGTACGCGCGCGTACGCGCAGGCGCCCCTATCGGCGCCGCTCATGCCGTGTCCCAGCTGAACCGCCGCCTCGATGTGGCGACCAGTGCCGCACGAGCGCGCCTTCATCCGGTATCACGCGGCGCCGGCGAAGGCGAGGGCGTACACCACCGCCTGGTCGAATCCGCGTCGTCACCACGGCCTCCCGGTCACCGACCAGCGCAGCGGCCTGCTTATCGACCTTCGTCCTCCACGGCCCACTCCACTGATAAGTAGAACGTCGAGTTCCTCGCAGCGGCCCAGTGTGTAACTGACGCGGTGCGCCGAGCAACAACGGGTCTCCACGGAAACCCCGCGGCTCCGCCCGCCGAGGCGAAGTCGATCATCACGACGGATCTGTCCGGGTCACCGACGCCCGCGCGTCAGCCGATGTTCTCGATGATCTGGACGAGCTCGTCGAGCCGGTAGCCGTGCTGGCGCGCGAAGCGGACGAGATCTCTTGCCTGGGCGACAACCGCACCCTGCTGCGGAGTCGCGCTGACGGTGACGCCGCGGCCCCGCCGAAACTCGAGCAGCCCCTCGTCGCGAAGCGTCCTGAGGGCGCGCAGGACAGTGTTCGTGTTCACGCCGAGCACGGCCGCGAGGTCGCGCGCGGGCGGAAGGCGCTCGCCCGGCTTCGCCTCACCCTCCGCGATCGCTCGGCGGATGTCCGCCGCCACCTGATCGTGCAGCTGAGTCGGTTCGTCGCGGTCGACCTTGACACGGATCATGGTGCTAACCATAGTAGCGTCATTCAGCTGTGAGCATTGCCGCCCCTCCCCGTCCGCCCCGTTTCGACACCCCTGGGGATCTGGATGCGCTGGAGGCGCTCATCGAGGAAGCACGACGGCGCGCCCGGCGGCGCAGGCAAGCCTACGGTGCGTGCGCGTTCGTACTTGCCGCGCTCGGGGTGGGCGCCTACTTCGGCTTCGGCCACGGCGGCGGAAGCACACCGCCGCCCGCAGCAGTCGGCGGGGCGGGCGGAGAGTCCGGGTTCGGACAAGGCGGGAACGCAGCCGACGCCTCCCCGAAATCGGCTCCGCCCGCAACCGGCCGCCGGATCGCCGCCGCCACCCCCTTGGTGAGCAGTGCCCTGCTCAGTGGAACGCTCACGATCATCGGACTCCCACACGAAACTGCGTCCGGCTGGTACGACATGTCGATCATCGGCAACCGAGGCCGATTGCAGCCGTTCCTCCACTGTCCGCGCAACGACCCGGACACGTGTGGCGCGATCGAGGCACTCGACTGGTCACCCGACGGCCGACGACTCGCCTTCGCAGTGACCTCGATCCGGGGGACCAGGGCCGAGGGCCTGCACGTCTTCAACCTTGAGACCGGGTCCGACCGCGAGCTGGCCGAGAACTGCTGGTTCCACCGGGGCCTCGCGTGGTCGCCAGACGGCTCCAAAATAGCCTACGGCTGCGCGAGCACTGGGGACGGTGCAACTGGACAGAAGGGCGGCATCTACGTCATCGGGTTGCATGGCCGGCCGCGGTTGCTCAAGACCGGCACCCGCGCGTACGACACGTGGCCGTCCTGGTCGCCGGATGGGAAGCACCTCGCCTTCGCGACCGAGCAGCGCGGGCACACGTGGGTCTCGGTGGTCGATCTCGACGGAACCGGTCGCAGGCGGGTGGCGGACCATGCCGGCACGCCCGCATGGTCACCCGACGGCCGCGTCATCGCCGTTCGCCGCTCGAGTTGCCATGGCATCAAGCTCGTGACCCCGCAAGGCCGCGACGCGACCCCTCTTCCGCACGGCCCCGTCGCGTGCCCCGGGATCGGAGTTCGTGGAATCCCCAGCTGGTCTCCGAGCGGCGACCAGATCGCGATCGGGGCGTACAGCGGCACGTACGTCGTCAACGCCGACGGCACACACCTCGGGCTGGTCACCCGGACGAACGGTCGTGGCCAGTTCCTGCACGGCGGCCCCGCCTGGCGACCCACCGGGATCGGCTAGGCGCCCGCCAAGCGATGCAAGTGCCGGACTGGGCGGGCTGGATGTCATTCGCGATCACTTGACACCGAGTATGGTGCTAAACATAGTAGCTTCATTCGGTGATGACGCCATGACCCTGTTCGCCCTTCCATCGCGTCCCTCGACTGAATCGGCCGATCCGGGGAGACGGATTCGTTCTGAGCGGTCGGGTTCGGCGCATCGCAGCGAGCGGCAGAGGCTCGCGTCCCGGTATATCGCCAACGCGTCGGCCTGGCGTCCAGCGCGGTACAGGGCGCGCATGAGCTGTCCGCGCAGCCGCTCGCGGAGTGGGTACGCCGCCACGAGCGGCTCCAGCTCGGCGACGAGATCGCCGTTTCGCCCACGGGCGAGATCAGCCTCGATCCGGTCCTCCAGGGCGGCGAGCCGCAACTCGCCGAGGCGGCCGATTTCCGCCTGCGCGAACGGCATGAACTCGAGATCCTGCAGCGGGGGCCCTCGCCACAAGGCGAGCCCCTCGGCCAACATGGTCGCGGCCGCCTCCGCGTCACCCGCTTCGAGCGACCGGCGGCCTTCCCCGACGAGCTCTTCGAAGCGGCCGAGATCGACTTGTTCCGGCTGAACCTCGAGCACGTAGCCGGGCGGCCGCGTCACTATCACGCAGCCCGCGGGCTCGAGCACCTTCCGGAGCGCGGATACGAGCCCGTACAAGGCAACCGACGCCGTCGGCGGAGGCCGCGCACCCCACAGCGCGTCGATGGCGCGGTCGGTCGAGACGACCTGGTTAGCGTTCAGCGCCAGGAGCGCCAGCAGCGCCCGCAGCTTCTCTCGCCCGAGCGAGACGGCCTTTCCGTTCGCCTGTACCTCCACCGGGCCGAGCAGCAGGACGGCGGCGCGTGTGGCTCCTGGCTTTGTCACGCGCAAGTCGGCCTCGAGTCATCTTAGGCCGCGCCGCCGCCGGCCGCCTACGTCCGCGGCACACGCCCATGTTAGGTCGCCATTAGGTCCATGTAAGGCGCCGAGCGCACGGTTCGCCTCGACCCCTCAACGGAGGCGACCATGGACGAGACCTATCGCATGCTGGGCAAGGAGCACGAAGCAGACCTCGCGCGCGAGGCGCAAAACCGGCAGCTCGCCGCGCAGGCGCGCGGTCACGACACGCACGCGCAGACGCAGGCGAGGCGCGCGCGTCCCTCGATCCGGCCCCGCCTCTCCGCCGTCTGGCTACGTGTGGCCCGCGGCTCGCAGTCCTGAGAAGAACGGCGACGAGGGAGCTCACCTGCAAATAGCTCTGCTCGGCGACTGCTCGGTGGGCGGCACTCACACTGACCGGTCGACTGTGGGTGGCAGCATCGGAACCCAAGGAGCCGACGCGACATCGCACTTTGAAGCGCCCGCGAGCGGGCTCGCCGTCCCGACCGGTGGCGAGGGCGAGGAGCACGGCCGCCACGAGCTCGGCCCAGTCACGACCTCGCTCGCCGCGGAATTCACTCAAGAGAAAAGCCCTACTAGGGCTTTTCTCAGTCGGGGCGCCGAGATTTGAACTCGGGACATCTTGTCCCAGCCGACAAGCTGCAACAAGACGCAACAAGCTGAAACAGCCTGCAAATCAGACGTGCGCTTACGGGAATCCCCGGTAACAAGATGCAACAAGCGGAAGCAAGCGCGTACGCGCGGCGTACGCGCACGGAAGGCCGGGGCTGAAAGACTGGTGGGTTCCGTTCGAGCGACTTGACACTAACCGAGGCAGGTGGGAGCCTCTCCGCAAGGTGGCCCACGCCTGAGCTTCACGGCGGCACCGTCACCTTCCTGTTCACGGACATCGAAGGTTCGACGCGGCTGCTCAAAGCAGCTCGGCCGCGATCGCTACGCCGAGGTGCTCGCCGAGCACCAGCGCATCCTGCGCGCCGCCTTCGCCGCCCACGGCGGGCAGGAGGTCGACACGCAGGGCGACTCCTTCTTCGTCGCCTTCCGCACCGCCGAGGACGCGGTCGCCGCCGCCGTCGACGCCCAGCGCGACCTCGCCGCTGCAGGCCTGGCCGGAGGGCGCCGCAGGTCAAGGTGCGCATGGGCCTGCACACCGGGGAGCCGAAGGTCGGCGGCGAGCGCTACGTCGGCATCGGCGTCCACCGCGCGGCGCGGATCGGCGCCGCCGGCCACGGCGGCCAGGTGCTGCTCTCCTCCACGACCAAGGAGCTGGCCGAGGAGGACCTCCCGCCCGGCGTCTCGATCCGCGACCTCGGCGAGCACCGGCTCAAGGACCTCGACCAGCGCCAGCACCTCTACCAGCTCGTCATCGACGGCCTCGCCGAGCGAGCTTCGCACACGCTGCGCACGCTCGACGTCGAGCTAAGCGCAAACGGCGGCGCATGTACGCCGGCGCCGGCCCTGATCGGCGTCGCTGCCGCCGCGGTCGCCATCCCCATCTTCGCCCTCGGCCAGGGGGGCGCGGTGGCGGACGAGGTCGTGCAAGGCAACTCGGTCGCCGTGATCGACCCGAATACCAACAAGGTCGTCGACGAGATCGCGCGTCGGCGCGCGCCCCGCCGAGATCGTCGTCCGGCTCCGGCTCGCTCTGGGTCGCCAACCTCGACGACGACACCGTCTCCCGCATCAACGCGCAGACACGCCAAGTGCTTCGGGCAATCCCCATCAACGTCGAACCGACGCGGCCTCGCCGCCGGCGCCAAGGGCATCTGGTATGCGAGCGCCGGCGCCAACTCGTACGTGAAGGGAAACCCGCAGGCGACCTTCCGGCTGGGCACATCGACCCGGCCTTCAACACGCCGGCGGCGGAGACCGTGCTCCACCACCCCGCCCTCCTTGGAGTTGTCGGCGCGGTGGCCGCCGAGCGCAGGGCGGTCTGGGTTACGAGCCCCGCCGGGGACGTCGTTCGGTTCGACTCGGCGACGGGCCGGAGACAGTCGGGGATTCCGGCGCCGTCTTCGGATCGTCGCTCAGGGGCATCGCGGTCGGCGCCGGCGCGATCTGGGTCAGCGACGGGGGTAAGCGCCGGGTGGTGCGGCTCGATCCGACTGGCTTGCGCATCGAGACGATCCCGGTCGGAAACGGCCCAAGCGCGATCGCGGTGGGTGAACGCTCGGTATGGGTCGCGGACACTCCCGACAACAAGGTGCAAGCCATCGATCCGACGACTAATTCCGGCCGCACGACGATTGACGTCGGCAGGAGCCCCACGGCGCTTGCCGTGGGCGCCGGTGGAGTCTGGGTGGCGAACAGCGGCGACGGCACGGTTACGAGAATCGACCCCCGAAACGACAGACCGACGACCTTGAAGCTCGGCGGAACTCCGGCAGGTATCGCGGTGGCGAACGGCCTCGTCTGGGTCAGCGTGCAGGGGGCGGGGGTCGGCCCGGGCGACGTTCTGGCGGCCAGCCGAACGAGTGGAACGGCGCGCATCGACCTCGCCGTCGTCGACCAGACCGATCCGGCGCTCAGCTACAACGACAGCGACTGGCAAATCGAGCTCGCCACGTGCGCCAGGCTCGTCGGCTACCCCGACCTCCAGGGCCGCGCAGGCACGCAACTCGTGCCCGAAGTCGCCCGCTCGCTGCCAACTTTGTCCCGGGACAGGCGCACGTACACCTTCTGGATTCGCCGCGGCTACCGCTTCTCGCCACCTTCGAACGAGCCCGTGACGGCACAGACGTTCAAGCATGCGCTCGAGCGCAGCCTCGACCCGCGCATGTACGGCCCGGCGCCGAGCGTGTGGGGCGACATCGAGGGCGTCAAGGCCTACGAAGCCGGCACGGCGAGCGACGTGGCCGGCATCCGCGTTCGCGGCGACACGCTGGCGATCCACCTGACGCACGTCTCGGGAAGCTTCTTGTCTCGCCTTGCGATGCCATTCTCGTGCGCCGTCCCACTCGACACACCCGTCGACCCGAAAGGACTGCCGGCGATCGCCGCTGCCGGCCCGTACTACATCGCCTCCTATGACCCTGGTCACCAGTCCTCCTGAAGCGCAACCCGAACTACCACGGCCCGCGACCACACAAGCTGGATGCGATCGACGTCGCCTTGAACGTCGACGAGGCACAGGCAATCAAGGACGTCGAGGCGGGCAGGGCCGACTACATGACGCTGCACGACTCACCACGCAGCGAGACAGCCCGCCTCGCCGCCCGCTACGGACCGTCCAGCCCCCTCGGCCGTGCGGGCAAGCAGCAGTACTTCCTATACCCCGCTCTCGCGAACCAGTTCTTCGTCCTCAACACGACCCGCCCGCTGTTCGCGAGCGCGCGCATGCGACGTGCGGTGAACTTCGCGGTCAACCGACGGGCGCTGGCCGACGAGCAGAGTTCATTCGGCCCGTACGTCGCCCTGCCCACCGACCAGTACCTGCCGCCCGGTCTCGCCGGCTTCAGGGACGCGCACATTTACCCGCTCGACCACCCTGACCTTGCGCGGGCACGCCGACTGGCGGGCACGCAAAGCCGAACAGCCACTCTCTACACCGGTAAGGATCCCGGGTCGATCGCGCGCGCTCGCATCCTCGTGGGCAACCTGGCGGCGATCGGCATGCATGTCCACGTCAAGACCTTCGCGCCAGACGTGCTTTACAAGAAGCAATCGAATCCGGGCGCCTGGGATATCACGACGAGCGGCTGGATAACGGACGGCTACTACGACCCGTTCGACTTCCTCAACATCTTCTTCGACGGCAACCTCAGAAGCACCGTCGGCCTCGGCGTGCCGGGGATCCTGAACGACCCCGCCTACAACCGGCGGCTGGAGGCGGCGGAGCGGATCACCGGGCCGGCGCGCTACAGCACGTATGCCAAGCTCGATGCCGACCTCGCCAGGAACGCCGCGCCCTTCATCGCAACGAACACCGGCAGCACGCAGAACCTCTTCTCCGCCCGGATGGGCTGCCAGCAACTCCTCGCGGGCGACCGCATCGACCTGGCCGCGCTCTGCATTCGCGCGAATGCGAAGCGATGAGCCGCGGCCGCCTCTAGGCCGCTTGCAACTCGAGCGCGACCGCCCGGCAGCGCGACCGTTCAGCAGGCGTCACCCAGGGCCCCCTCTCGCCATCTTCATCTGGAGACCGGACCGACCTCGTGTGGGACGCACCTCGGCCACCAGACAGCACGACCACGCTCGGCTTCTACATGTGAATCCAGTCGGGGCGCCCGGATTCGAACCGGGGACCTCTTGTCCCAGACAACAAGCTGCAACGAGACGCAACAAGCTGAAACAACCTGCAAATCAGGCGCGCGCGTACGGGAATCCACGGTAACGAGCTGCAACAAGCGGAAGCAAGCCCGTACGCGCGTCGTACGCGCAGGGTGACGGCCGCAGGGCCGCCGTAGACTCGCGCCGATGGCGAGCTGTCCTGCATGCGGCAAGGAGCTCCCCGGAGAGTTCCCGTTCTGTCCTTTCTGCGCCGCTCCGCTCGCAGAGAGCCCGCCCGCCCGGGAGCAGCGCAAAGTCGTCACCGTGCTCTTCTGCGACGTGACGGGCTCGACGGCTCTGGGCGAGCGGCTCGACCCCGAGTCCCTGCGGCGGGTAATGGCGCGCTACTTCGAGGTGATGAAGCAGGTGGTCGAGCGCCACGGAGGCACGGTCGAGAAGTTCATCGGCGACGCGGTCATGGCCGTCTTCGGCGTCCCTGCACTGCACGAGGACGATGCGCTCCGTGCCGTCAGCGCGGCCGCAGGGATGCGCGACGCACTCGGACGGCTGAACGAGGAGCTGACGCGCGACTACGACATACGGCTCGAGCTGAGGATCGGCGTCAACACGGGCGAGGTTGTCACCGGCACTGAGGAGCGGCTCGCGACGGGGGACGCGGTCAACGTCGCCGCGCGGCTCGAGCAAGCGGCGCAGCCCGGCGAGATCCTGCTCGGGGAGGAGACGCTGCGACTGGCTCGAGATGCGATTCAGACTGCGCCCGTCGCCCCTCTCGTGCTGAAAGGCAAAGCAGAGCCTGTCGCCGCCCACCGGCTGGAGTCGGTCCGCGCGGGCGCGGCCGCGATCGAGCGTCACCTGGACGCGCCGATCGTGGGTCGCGAAACCGAGCTGCGCCGGTTGCGCGATGCCCTCGATCAGGCCGCACGCGACCGCTCCTGCCAGCTCTTCACGATCCTCGGTGCGGCCGGGGTCGGCAAGTCGCGGCTCGCGCACGAGTTCCTCTCCTCGCTGAAGGAGGCGACCGTCGTCCGCGGTCGCTGCCTCCCCTACGGCGAGGGCATCAGCTACTGGCCGGTCGTGGAGGTGCTCAAGCAGCTCGAGCCCCGTCTGCCCGGTCTGATCACGGACGAGCTGGCGCTGTCAGTGGTCAGGAGCCTGCTCGGCGAAGAGGAGGCCTCGAGCTCAGGGGAGGAGATCGCCTGGGCATTCCGCAAGCTGCTCGAGGGCGCCGCCGGGGAGACGCTGCTCGTCTGTGTCTTCGACGACATCCACTGGGGCGAGGAGACGTTCTTCGAGCTGGTCGAGCACGTGGCTGATCTCAGCCGCGACGCGCCCATGCTCCTGCTCTGCATGGCCAGACCCGATCTGCTCGATCGCCGGCCGGGCTGGGGCGGCGGCAAGCTGAACGCGACGACCGTGCTCCTGGAGGCGCTGTCTGTCGACGAAACGGACGAGTTGATCGAGCGCCTACTCGGTCAAGACATCATCGAGGCCGACCTACGCCGCCGGATACGGGAGGCGGCCGAAGGCAACCCGCTCTTCGCCGAGGAGATGGTCGCCATGCTCCGTGACTCGCCGGGCGGCGACATTGCCGTGCCGCCGACGATCCAGGCGCTGTTGGCTGCGCGCCTCGACCAACTCGGTCCGTCCGAGCGCGGCGTGCTCGAACGAGGATCGGTCGAGGGACGCGTCTTTCACCGCGGCGCCGTCCAGGCGCTCGCCCCCGAGGAGTTGCAGGTGACGACATCCCTCACGGGCCTCGTGCGCAAGGAGCTCGTCCGTCCTGACACGCCGCAGCTTCCAGGCGAGGACGCATACCGCTTCCGGCACCTCTTGATCCGCGACGCAGCCTACGAGGCACTGTCGAAAGCGAACCGCGCCCAGCTGCACGAGCGCTTCGCCGCCTGGCTGGAAGAGCGCGGTGCCGATCTCGTCGAGCTGGACGAAATCCTCGGTTACCACCTCGAGCGGGCACATCGGTACCGCCTCGAGCTCGGGCCGCTGGACAACGAGGGGCGCGAGCTCGCGCGCCATGCGGCCGAGCGCCTGCTGACGGCGGGACAACGGGCCGCCGCCGCTCGCTGGGACATGCCAGCGACCGTGAACTTGCTCGAGCGCGCGAGCGCGCTGCTGCCCGCGCATGACGCCTTGTGGCTGCGCACGCAGCCGGAGCTCGCCTCGGCGCTGATCGAGACGGGAGCGCTCGCCCGGGCGGACTCTGTCCTGCAGGACGCCATCGACAGGGCGCGGACGACGGGCGACGAGCGGGTCGAGGCGCGAGCACTTCTCGAGCAGGCGTACCTTCACCTTCAAACTGATCCGGCTCTGGACATGGAGGGCGTCCGTGCGGAGACCGAGCGGTTGATCGCGGTCTTCGAGCGGCTCGGGGACGAGCAAGGCCTCGCACGAGCGTGGCGCGAGCTGGGCAAGGTGCGCATGTGGCTCGGTCGCTGCGAGGCTGGGACGGAAGCCTTCGCGCACGCGCTCGTCCTGTCCGAGCGCTCCGGCGACCGGCGCGAGCGACGGCAGACCTTGACGTGGCTGCTCGTCGTCTGGATCTTCGGCCCGCTGCCGGCGGAGGAGGGCAATCGGCGCCTGGCGGAGGTCCGACGCGATCCCGACGGTGGCAAGGAAGTGGAGGCAACAGCGCTCAACGTCCAGGCGCTCTTCGAGGCGATGCAGGGACAATTCGAAAAAGCGCGCCGGAACATGGCCGCCGGCCGCGCGATCCACCGAGAGCTCGGCAACGTCCTCTGGTGGGCGGCGACGGCGATGCTCTCGGGCCGCGTCGAGCTGCTGGCGGACGACCCGGAGCGCGCCGAGCGAGAGTTGCGAGAAGGCTACGACGCGCTGGAGCGCCTCGGCGCGACCGGGTACCTCTCGACCATAGCCGCCCTGCTCGCGGAGGCTGTGCGCGCGCAGCACCGCCTCGAGGAGGCGGTGCAATTGAGCGAGGCGGGCGAACGGGCAGCGGCGCCGGACGACCTCGATGCTCAGGCAGGCTGGCGAACTGTGCGGGCGCACGCGCTTGCGCAGCAAGGCGATCTCGAGCAGGCCGAGCGGCTCGCCCGTGAGGCGGTCGCCATCGTTGAACCGACCGACTTCCTCGTCCATCGAGCCGAATCGCACAGCGCTCTGGCCGGAGTCCTTCGCCTCGCGGCGCGCGCGCAGGAAGCCACCGCGGAGCTCGAGGAGGCGCTGCGCCTCCACGAGCTGAAAGGCGACGTCGTCTCGGCCGGCAAGACCCGCGCGTTGCTGGATGAGCTGAAGGCGGCGAGGTCTCCGTCGAAATGAGCGTGCAGCCATCGACAGGCAGCGGCGCGGCCGAGCGGCTGCACGAGGCGCTTCGAGCCTCTTTCAAGGCCTTCTTCCCGCGGTTCGAGGGCGCCAGGATCGAGGAGCGGCGGGGCTACCTGTTCCTCGTCTGTCCGGCCTTGCCGCTGCCGCAGCTGAACGGCATCTGGGCGGAGGGGCAGGAACTGGAGCACGAGGCGGTCAGCGAGCTGGAAGGCGCGGTCGCCGAAATCGAGACGCTGGGCCTCCCGTGCTGGGTGCAGACGCGCAGCGGACGGACGCCCGCACTCGAGGCCGAGGCCAGACGCCTCGGCCTGAGCTCCGAAGAGTCTCTCCCGGGCATGGTCGCGAGCGCGGACGACCTGCGCGTGCCCGCGAGCCCGGGACTGGAGATCACCCGCGTCGCCGACGCCGCCGGGCTAGGCGAGGTGCAGGCGGTCGCGGAGGCGGGCTTCGAGGTCTCGTCGGAGCTGTTCGCGACCTTCTACACCCCGGCTGTCGCCGCCGCGCCCGGGCTTTCGATCTACGTCGCCCGCGTCGACGGCGAGCCGGTCTCGACCGCGATCAGCCTGCTGCTGCGAGAAGCTCTCGGCATCTTCAACGTCGGCACCCCGCCGGAGCACCGTCGGCGCGGATACGGGGCAGCCGTCACGGCCCGGGCCGTGAGGGAAGGCGTCGAGGCAGGCGCGAGCTTCGCGTGGCTGCAGTCGAGCCAGCCGGGAGAGTCGGTTTATCGCCGGATCGGCTTCCGGCAAGTGGAGACGTACACGCTCCTCAGCCGGCCGGGGAACGGCGCGGAAGCGATCTAAACCGTACTTAGCGGCCCCCGCAGACGGGGTCACTTGATCGGGGCGCCCGGATTCGAACCGGGGACCTCTTGTCCCAGCCGACAAGCTGCAACAAGACGCAACGACTTGAAACTGCCTGCAAATCAGCGGCGCGCGTACGCGAGTCCCCGGGAACGAAATGCAACCAGTGGAAGCAAGCGCCTACGCGCACCATACGCGCGGCTGCGGGTCGTGCGGCCCCGTCGACCCGTTGCGCGTGGGCGGCTGGGCCGAGTAACTCGCCGTGCGGCCCCTCGAGTGAGCGAGTAGGGACCGCTCAGCGGGCCGCGAGCGCCGCCCGCGTTCGCGCCGCTGAGACGAGGTTGCCCTTCGCCTCGTAGAGCTCGAGGGCCTCGCGGAGCGCCGCGGCCGCGTCGTTCGCGCGTCCCGCCACGCTGAGCACTTCGGCCAGATCGCTGAGCAGGTCGGCCCGCGCGTTGATGTCCCCGTCGCCCGGATGCATCTCAGCCGCTTCCTTTGCGAGCGCGATCGCACGCGTCGTCTCTCCGCGTGCCGCTAGCGCTCTCGCGCGTGCCCCCCTCCACAAGCTCTGCGAGATCAGGTCGTCGGCGGCGGCCGCGCTCGCGCAGAGCTCGGCCGCATCTTCGGCGCCCCCAAGGTCGCCGAGCGCGATGAGCGCGTGCGCAAGTCTGCCGGCGTTCGTCGACAAAAACCCGCGCTCGCCGAGTTCCTCGAGAACCTCGCAAGCGGCACGCAGCTCCTCGGCGGCCGCCACCGGGTCACCGGCGAGCATATGCACGAAGTACGCCTCGTGCGCCGTGTTCACGCCGAACACCTTCAACTCGAGCTCGTCGAAGATTGCCCTGCCGTCGGCGAGCAGCTTGCGCGCGACGTCGAACTCGCCGCGCATCGCCTCGAGCGGAGCGCGCTCGACGAGCGCGAACGCTCGCACTTTCGCATTGTGACCGGCTCGCTCGTACGCGTCGATGCAACGAGCGATGCCCTGGTCCGTCGGGAGCGGGCCGAATAGGGCCGAGATGAGCAACCACCCCGTCGCCTCGGCTTCCTCGTCCGGGAAGTCGCCGTTTGCGAGCGCGAGCCCCTCCTGGAGGGCCTGCTCGCCAGCCGAGGTCGCCTCGAACGCCAGCTCGATCACGCCGATCAAAACGAGAGCACGGACGCGGTTGAAGCGGTCGCGTTGCTCTGCGAAATCGGCCTCAAGGGTCTTCGCCTCCGCCAACAGGCCGGCAAACGGCCTGCCGGTCATCGACCCGAGGTAGCAGCGCCCGAGCCTAGCGGCCGCAGGCTGGTCGTCGCTGCGGCCGAGCGCGTCGTCGAGACGCCGCTCCCCCTCGGCGACGTACCCACGATCGGCCCAGAACTGCCAGAGCGCGGTGACGAGACGCAGCTCGGTGTCTGCATCGCGTCTGTCGGCAGTCCAGTCGATCGCCGCGCGAAGGTTGGCGTGATCCGCCTCGAGCCGCTCGGACCATGCCTCGCGCGCGACCACCGCCCCCTCTTCGGCGAGGGCGACGAACCACTCGACGTGGCGCCTTCCCAGCCGCTCCGTCTCGCGATCGCCAAGCTTCTCGGCCGCGTACTCGCGGATCGTCTCGAGCATCCAGTAGCGGTCGCCGCTCCGCCGGACAAGGCTCTTGTCCAGCAGCGCGAGGAGCCCCTCGACCTCCGCGTCGCACACGGCCTCGGCCGCCTCGAGCGTCCAGCCACCGACGAAGACGCTGAGACGGGCGAGAAGCGCCTGCTCGTCAGGAGCCAGCAGGTCGTACGACCATGCGATCGTGGCGCGCAGCGTCCGCTGGCGCGCGTCAGCGTCGCGGCCACCCTTGAGCAGGTCGAGCCGCCTCCCCAACCGCGCGAGCAGCTGCTCCGGCGAGAGGAGCCTGGTCGACGCGGCGGCGAGCTCGATCGCGAGCGGCAGGCTGTCGAGACGGCGGCAGAGCTCCTCAACCGCCGGCGTGTTCTCGAGACGGGCGCGCTCGCAGAACAGCGTCACGCCCTCGACGCCCTCGAGCGGTGGCAACGCATACTCCGTCTCGCCCTGAAGGCGCAGCAGCTCACGGCTCGTTACGATCACGGTGAGGTTCGGACACGCCGCGAGCAGCGCGCCGAGCTCGACAGCCGCGTCGACGACATGCTCGAAGTTGTCGAACACGAGAAGCATTCGCCGGTCGGCGATGTGCCCGGCGAGGAGCCCGCGCGCGCCAACGGTCTGCCCGGCGGTCTCCATGACGACGGCTGAGTCGCGCAGCGGCGCGAGCGGCACCCAGAAGATCCCGTGCTCGAAGGCGCCGAGCCGCCGGGATGCGAGCTCGACCGCGAACCGTGTCTTCCCTGTCCCGCCAGGTCCTGTCACCGTCAGCAAGCGGGTGGAAGCGAGCAGGTCCTCGGCTTGGGACAGCTCGGCCTCACGCCCGACGAACGACGTAACCGGGACGGGCAGGTTGGTGTTCGAGATCGTCTTCAGCGGCGGAAAAGGACGATTCCCAAGCTGGAACAGCCACACCGGCTCGGCGAAGTCCTTCAGCCGATGCTCGCCGAGGTCAGTAACGCCGCCGTCCAGCAACGCTCGCGTGGCGGCCGACAACAACACCTGCCCACCGTGCCCCGCGGCCGCGACCCGCGCACCGAGATGGACGTCCTCGCCGACGTAACCCTCCTCCGTCACAAGCGCTTCGCCGGTGTGCAGCCCGCTACGGATCCGGATCAGACCGGCCTCAAGCGCCGCATTCGCCGCCCCCACAGCAGCGACTGCCGCGCGTGCGTCCGTGAACACGTACAAGAACGCATCACCCTGCGTGTCAACCTCGGCACCGCCCTCGGCGGCGAAGACCTCGCGAAGCACTCGCCGATGCTCCGCCAGTGCCTCCGCGTACGCCTCCGCGCCGAGCTCGTGTAGAAGCTGCGTCGACCCCTCGACGTCCGTGAACAGGAACGTGACGGTCGCGCTCGGAAGCCGGCGCCGCATGTCGGGATGATCGCCGTCCGCGAATCCTTCGTCCATAGCCGGGACGCGCAGAGTTTGCTCCGCCCAAAGAAAAAGCCCTGCTATGAGGGCTTTCTCAGTCGGGGCGCCGAGATTTGAACTCGGGACCTCTTGTCCCAGACAACAAGCTGCAACAAGACGCCACGAACTGAAAAAGCCTGCAAATCAGCCGTGCGCGTACGGGAATCCCCGGTAACAAGCTGCAACGAGCGGAAGCAAGCCCGTACGCGCACCGTACGCGCGGCTGAGGGTCAGTTGCTCTCCGTGACTTGGCCCGTCATCGACCAGGCGGGAGCACGCTCGCACAGGAGACAGAGTGCGGGTCTGAGGACTTCCATCTCGCACGGTGGCGGCGGAACCAGCGTCGAGGCGACCCGTCAGCGCACTAGGCTCGTACGCGGCGTGATCACCTTGAAGACCCGCGGCGATCCACGCTCGATCCGGTAGATCGTGACCGCGCCGGCCGTCGTGTCCCCGTTCGAGTCGATCTCGAAGTCGCCGAGGATCCCGCCCCGCACCTTCGTCTTGAAGAGCTCCTTGGTCACCGATGCGCGCGTCCCGTCGGATCTCGCGATCGCGTCGAGCAGCACGTGGGCGGCCTGTGCCGCCAGCGGCGCATAGGCGCCCGGCGGCTCGCCGACCTCGGTGGTGAATTCGGTAACGAACCGCTTTCCGGCGTCGGGGAGCCGGGCGGGCGGCACGATGGGCACGCTGACCGTCATGCCCTCGGCCGCCACCCCTCCGAGCTCGACGAGCTGCCGGAAGTTGGAGAAGCCGTCCGGCGCCAGCAGCCTCACGCCGGGGCCAAGCGCCGAGCGCAGGCTGGTGAGGACTCCGACCGTGGTCGGATCCAGATACCAGCTGATGAAGACAGCGTCGGGGCGGGCCCGCGCGACCGCGGCCTCGACCCCCTTGAACTTCGTCCCGTTGACGACCTTTCGCTCGCCGACGATGCGAACCCCGAGCTTGCCGGCGGCCGACTTGAACGCCTCCGCGAGCGTGGAGGCGCCGGGAAAGTCACCGACCAGCACGTAGGCCGTTCGCGCACCCGTCTGTTTCGCGAGTATCGCGTTGGCCGCAGCCTGCACGTCGTCGGCCGCCGCGATCCGCACGTAGTTCCGCTTCTTGGCCGGGTAGTAGAAGCCCGGCTCGTCGGGGTCGGTGCCGGGTGCCTTGCGGGTGAGGCCCGTGTACGTGTTCGAGAAGCTGATCAACGGGAGCGTGCCCTTCGTCCGCTTGTTGAGGATCGGGAGCTCCGCCTGCGTGCAGCCGCTCGTGAAGGAGCCGATGACGCCGAGGAGGCTCGAGCTTCCTGCATAAGCCTTTGCGTTCGCACGGCACTTGTCGTCCGAATCGGACGTGGTGTCCGCGACCGAGACGTCACACGACTGGTAGCCGATCGCGTACTCGCCGGCACGAAAGTCGCGTTCCTTCAGCACGTGCTGAATCGCCTGGCTCAACTGCGCTCCGGTGGTTCCGTCGCCCTGGAGCCTGAGATCGGACGCGATCAGGTACTGCGGCCGGGCGCTGCCGTGGTAGATCGGCGAGCAGAACGACGTCGGCAGTGCCTTGAGCTTGCCGCTGTCGACGCTCGTGCCCAGGTTCGGCGTACCGCCGGGCCCGCTCGCCGTGGTGACCCACACCGCGCGCCGCCCGACGGCGACGTCGGCGAGGCCGGGAGCGACCCAGGTGAGCTCGACCGCGTTCGTCTTCGCGTCGATCCGCGCGAGCGTCCCGTCGCGGTTCGCGACCCATGCGGCACCGCGCCCGACGGCGAGCCGGACGGGGCGGTGGTCGATCCCGATCGGCGACCGTTGCGGTGACGGCGCGCTGCTCGGGATCGATCTTCGTGACGGTGGCCGTGTTCCCGTTCAGCACCCAGACCGCGCCGTCGCCGAGCAGCAACCTGCAGCGGATACGGGCGAGTTCCAGACCCGGCTTCGACGCGATCGGGATCGACAGCTGCACGCGACCGCGAGGGTCGAGTCGGATCGCCCTCGCGGCCGCACCGCTGATCGCCCAGACTCCGCCGGCGGCCGCGGCGACAGCGTTGAGCGGGCTCCCCAGCTTGAGCTTGGTCACCTTCCCGGTCTTCGGCTCGACTCGAACGAGCGATGAGGATCCGTCGGTCACCCAGACCGCGCCGACGCCGGCCGCGACCGAGACGGGGTCGAAGCTCTCCCGGCTGAGGTCGTAGACGGGATTGGCCGGCGCGACGCGGAGCCGCTTCAGGACCGTGCGGTACACGGGATCGACCTTGTGCAGCAGGCCGCTCTTTCCGTCGATGACCCACACCGCACCTTTGCCCACGGCGACGTCGCTCGGGAACCCGCCGATCGGCGTCAGCTTCGACGGCGACGCTGCGCGCTCGGCGATTTCCGAGATCGTGCTCGACTCGTCGTTGCCGACCCAGACTCCACGCGACGCCGCCTCGATCCTCGCCGGTCGCCCCGGAACCGCGACCGTGCGGAGGCTTCGCTTGCCATCCGGGCGAATCGCCGCAACCACGTTGCTTGCGGAGACGAGCGGCTTCGCGTCACCGTCCCCCTGCCCGGAGAGGAGGATGGCCGAGAGAGTCGCAGCCGTGGCGGCGGCGAGGCCCAACGCTCCCGCGACCAGAACGACCGGCCGCCGCCAGGCCGGCCGCGTGACGGCAGCCCCGGCCGTCTCGACAAGCGGTGCCTCGAGCCGGATCGGCGGAAACGACTCCGGCAACCCCTCTCCCCCAGCCTGGTAGAGCCGGACGGGGCGATCGAGATCCTTCAGCCGCTGCTCCCCGAGGTCGCGCAGGAAGATGTGCAGGTCCTCTTCCTCGTCCTCGAGGAGCGTCTGGGTCGCCTGCGATACGAGCACCTGGCCGCCGTGCCCGGCCGCGCCGATCCGTGCAGCACGATGTACGGCGAGCCCCGTGTAGCGACCCTCCGACGCGACCGCCTGACCCGTGTGCAACCCCATGCGCACCTTGACCTCGGCCCCGTCGGGCCACGAATGCGACAGCAGCGCGAGCTGGCCCTCCACCGCCGCGAGCACTGCCTCCCGAGCGCTGGCGAAGGCGACGAAGAAGGAATCGCCCTGCGTGTCGACCTCGTGACCGCCGTGGGCTGCGAAGGCGGCTCGCAGCAGCCGCTGATGGTCGGCAAGCAGTTCGGCGTAGCGCTCGCGGAGCTGCTTGACCAAGCGCGTCGAACCCTCGATGTCCGTGAACAGAAACGTGACCGCGCCGCTCGGCAGCTCCGCCATAGGCGCAAGCGTGACAGCCGGGACCGGCACATTCCACCGGGGGATGGCACGCGGCACGTACCAGCCACCAAGACTTCATCGGGGCGCCCGGATTCGAACCGGGGACCTCTTGTCCGAGCCAACAAGTTGCAACGAGACGCAACGAGTTGAAACTGCCTGCAAATCAGGCGTGCACGTACCGGAATCCGCGGTAACGAACTGCAGCAAGTGGAAGCAAGCCCGTACGCGCGTCGTACGCGCGGGCGCACGTCACGTGCTCTCACTGCGGAAGACACCAGGCCTGCGAGGCGGCGGCCGAGCCTACGAACAGGCGTCGTTCCAGAGCACTGGCGCACGCCGGAGTGCTAAGGCGTCGCGGGTACGGCGCGCCGCAGTTGCGAGTCCTCAGCTGAGCTCGTCGATGTAGGCGCTGACGGCGGCGTCCGCGGATTGCGGATATGCATAGCCGAGTGCTTCGCCAACCTCGCGAGCGGCTCGGCGGAAGAGCGCAACCGTCCGCTCGAATGAGCCGTGCGCAGCGGCAAGCTCCTCAGCGAGGTCGAACGGCAACTCGCGCTCAATCCCGCGGCCGTACGCGCCCGGCTTCCACTCCCAGCCTCGACCGGTCTCGATCAGCCACTCGAGCATCGGACGGAGAACGCCGTGCGTGAGGTCTACATCGAGGACGAAGCGCACGAAGAACCGCTCGCCCCGCGCGCGCCCCTTGGCGACGTAGGTGGCGCTCCACCAGAACTCCTCGACGAGCGCCACGTACTCCGCCTCAGTCGGCTTGTGCGGAATGTGCGCGCGGTACGTCGGCTGCGCCCACCGGGCCGTTGTGCCGTCCTTGTCGAGCAGCACCCGGTACCCGACGTCGAGGTGGTCGGTCAACCCATGCTCGGCGACGAGGTCGGGGACGTTCGCGGGCCAGAGCATCCAGTCGACCTTCACACCATCGTCGTAGATGACGCCGCGGAAGAACGTCGTGGTGCCGTGCACGTCGTGCTCGTCTCCCCAGCGTGCGGCAGGCGTCCCGTACGCCGCAGCCGCGTCGAACCGGTCGAGGTCATCCAGCGCCACGATGACGTCGTAATCAGAAAGCTCGTCGGGTGGCCCTTCCGCCCGCGCGCGCGTGCTTGTGACCACAACGACGCGCACAGCGTCCTCCACTTCCGCCCACGCAAGGATGCGAGCAAGGGCGGCGTCCACGGGATGAGAGGAAGGGGCGGACAGTCCAGCGTTGGCGTCGGTAGTCACGCGCCGAGCTTAAGCGGCGCCCCGGCACGTCGTGTCGCGACGTGCGAGAGCGCCGCCGGGTGCCAGGTACTTCGTCGGCGCGCAGCGATCCGGCTTCACAAAGAAAAAGCCTGCTACGAGGGCTTTTCTCAGTCGGGGCGCCCGGATTTCAACCGGGACCTCTCGTCACAGCCAACAACCTGAACAAGACACAACGAATTGAAACTGCCTGCAAATCAGGCGTGCGCGTACGGGAGTCCCCGGTAACGAGCTGCAACAAATGGAAGCAAGGCCGTACGCGCATCCGTACGCGCAGGGTCGCCGGGGCATGCAGCGCGAGCCGTCATTTCCCGAGTTCGACGGCGTTCGCATGAGCCGGCCGATTAGGTGTCACCGAATTGGGCTTCGGCCGCGGAGCGGACCGTCCGGGGCCGAATAACCGCCTGCCCTCGGGCTCACTCGTCGGCGGCTCGCGGCTCGAGCACGACGACAGCCGTCTCGCGCGGGCGGCGTGCCGGGTAGGTGTCGAGGTTCTTGTCGATTTCACGCCACCGTTGCCATAGCCGTTCACGCTCAGCCCCGACCGCCGCCTTCCGCACCACCTCGCGGCGGCTCCCGCCGGCGAGGTCGACGGCCGCCTGCGGATCGGCCTGCAGGTTGAGCCACCATGCGGGCTCGGCCGCGCCCCAGCCGTTCATCGCCATCGAGACGAGATTCGGCCCGTCCTCGTAGTAGCCGTGGATGACGCTCCGCGGCTCGCCGCTGCGCCGACCCGTCGTGGTAAGGCGCACGGCGCCCCACTTGCCCGGGCGGGGCGCCCAGAGTCCCCTGCGGCCACGGCTCGCTCGCACGACCCGTCGGTGGACATGCGACAACGCCTCGATGAACCACGTGCGGGCCGGCATCGATCCGGAACGGTGGTAGGTGCGCCTTGCCGCGACGCGCTTCCGCACGGTAGTCGCGGATCATGAACGCGCCGTACGCTGGTCATGGCGCGTCGGCTTCTACACGTTCGGAGCGCTCGGGACCGACGACTATCCGGAGAACCTGCGCCGCGGCTTTCCGCTGATCGGGTGCTGCTGTTCAAGAATCGGTACCCGCGGGACATCTTCGACCTCGTGCTGGGCCTCAACCGCTGGGTTCTGCGAGTCGTCGCCTACAAAATGGTGGCGCGCGACGCGAACACCTCCCTCTTCAATCACGGCTGCCGGGCAATCCGCCAGGCAGCGTGCAGTCCGACGCGCGGTCCGCTGCGGAGGAGGCCGTGCGTGTAGATGCGCCCCGCGAAGCGGACGAGCAAATAGATCGTTGCGAGGACGAGGACGACCGCGACCACGTGCTGCCAGACCGGCACACCGACGAGCGCGCTGCGTGCCGGCAAGACGAGCGGCGCGCTCAGCGGGAAGACCGTGAGGAGGTTGGCGAGCAGGCCGTTCTCGTCGCTGCTGAGTGCGATGTAGCCGATCCAGTAGACGGCGATGAGCGTGTACGTGACCGGCATGCCGGCCGAGTTGGCGTCCTCTGTTCTGGAGGCGAGTGCGCCCGCGGCCGCGTAGGCGACGGCGTACAGCGCGAACCCGAGCGCAAACCACGGCATGACGAGCCCAACGCTGGTACCGAGCGACGCCGGGGCATCGAAGGCACCGCCGGCGAAGAGCGCCGCGGCGAGGCCGCCGATCAGCGCAAGCTGAGAGACGCCGAGCAGGCCGATCCCGATCACCTTGCCGGCGAGCAGGTGGCGCGAGCGTACGGTCGCGAGGATCAGTTCGACGACGCGGTTACTCTTTTCCTCGACGACGCCGGTGAGGACCCATTGGCCGTAGATCGCAAGCGCCGCAAGAGGAGCCGCGGCGCCGAAGATCGCGGCGAGCGCCTCGGCGTCCGTCGGCTCGCTCGCCGGCGGCTCGAGCGTGCTGCTCGTGAGCTCGGGGGCAGAGGGCAGATGGCGTCGCACCGCGCGTACGGCGTCGTCTGCAATCGCTGCCGCCTTCGCGTCGACGTTGGCGCGGAAGACGAGCCGGCTCTCCGACAGCACGAGCAGCACGTCGACCTCCTTCGTCGTGCAGCGCTCGCCGTCCGGCCGCGGGAGACGCGACCACACGCAACCGCACCTTCGCGTCGTCGAACGGCTTCGCCGCCCGTTGCAGTGCGACGTGCAGTCCGGACGGCGCCGGTGCAACCACCGCGACGCGGTAGGTGTTGTCCGGTCGAGCGCGTTGACGACGAGCGCTCGACCCGCCCACGACCACGAGCATCAGCAGGGTGGAGACGATGAAGACTTTGCTGCGCAGGCGCTCGCGGATCTCGCGCCAGGGCGACGAGCGTGATCGCACGCCGCGGGCTCATCGATCCACCAGCTCGAGAAACAGCTCGGAGAGGGACGGGGGCCCGTAGCTGAACGCCACGACCCGACCCGAGCGCTCGGCCTCTGCGAGCACCTGCTCGGGGTCGACGTCCCGGTTCACGCAGTAGCCGCAGATCGCCGTTGTGGCGCTCGACCAGCTCGACACCCGCGACGGGCGGCAGCCATTGCGGCGGGCGCGCCTTCGAGCTGGAGCTCGATCCGCCGTCGGTGCGAGCGGCGCCGCAACGCGTCGAGATCGCCGGTGGCGACGATCCGGCCGTGGTCGATGATCGCGACCTCCTGGCAGATGTCCTCGACCAGCTCGAGCTGATGGCTCGAGAAGACGACCGCGGCGCCGCGGACGGCCTCGCCGCGGAGCACGTCCGCGAGCGTGTGCACCGCGACCGGGTCGAGGCCTGCGAACGGCTCGTCGAGAACGAGCAGCTCCGGCTCGTGCAACAGCGCCGCCGCAAGCTGGACGCGCTGCTGGTTGCCGTGCGAGAGCTCCTCGACCTTCGCGCTGGCGCGCGCGGCGACCCCGAGCCGATCGAGCCAGTCGTCTGCGGCCGCGCGCGGCGGCGCCCTCCTGCATCCCGTGCAGGCAGCCGAAGTAGGCGAGCTGCTCGGCGACCGGCATACGCGGATAGAGGCCGCGCTCCTCCGGCATGTAGCCGAACCGAAGCCGCTCCGCCAGCGTGATCGGCCGGCCGTCCCAGAGCAGATCGCCGCTGTCGGGTTCGAGGAGCCCGAAGATCGCGCGCATCGTCGTCGTCTTGCCGGCGCCGTTCGGCCCGAGGAAACCGAGCATCCGACCGCGCTCGACCGAGAACGGTGCAGCCGTCGAGCGCCTGCACCCCGCCGAACCGCTTCCGGATGTCGACGACCCTCAACATGGCTCACGTGACGTCGCGACGTGCCACGAGGACTGCGCCCGCTGCGACGAATGCGGCGACGTAGCCGAGCAGGAGCAGTCCGCCTGCGGCGGCGGAGAGGACGTAGTCGGTCGGGGTCGGCGATGATCGCGGAGCTCGCGCCGACCGGCGTGTAGCCGCCGATGCTCGGGACGAGGCCGCGGATCAGGTTGTCGATGATCATCGTCCAGCAGATCAGCCCGATCACGGCGAGGACCTGGTTGCGGAGCGAGCGCGCCGAAGCCGACGCCGAGTGCGGCCCACGCTGCGGTCAGAATCGGCGTGCCGAGCACGAGCCAGAGGACGTCGCTCGGTGGAGAGCGCGAGCGGGATGTCGCGGCCGGCGAGGATCGCGTAGCCGATCCCGAACGAGAGCCCGATCGCGGCGAGGCCGAAGAGGACGCCCATCAGCAGGCTCGCGAGCACCTTGGCGACGATCACGCGGCTTCGGCGCGGCGTGACGACGAACGTCGGCCGGATGGTGCCGTGCCGGAACTCGCTCGTGATCGCCATCACGCCGATCAGCGCGGCGAACAGCGCCGCCGAGGTGCCGGTCGAGAGCACGGCGTACTGGTTCTTGAGCGTCGGCGAGCTCCGGCTTCTCGGTGATGAGGCCGTTCAGCAGCACCGTCAGCAGGATCAGCGCGACCATCCCGGCCGAGCAGGCCGAGGTTGGTGCGGGTGGAGCGCATCTTGCGTAGCTCTGCGAGCAGCTGGTCGGTCATGACGATTCCTCCGCGGTCAGCTCGAGGAAGACGTCCTCGAGGCTCGACGACTCCGGCACCAGTTCGTGCAGCGGGATGCCGGCGGCGAAGGCGAGCTCGCCGATCTGCGGCGCTCGGCGCGCCATCGACGAGCAGCTCGTCGCCGTCGAGCAGCGACGAGTGAATCCCGTCGCTTCTCGAGCTCGTTTTGCAGACGGTGCGCGCCCGGGGCGCGCACGCGCACGCCGCCGCCGAGGTGCGCGGTCAGCTGTGCGAGCGGCTCGAAGGTGACGAGCGTGCCCTTGTTGATGATCACGACCTGGTCGACCGTCTGCTGCACCTCGGCGAGCACGTGGCTGGAGACGAGGACCGTCTTGCCTTCGGCGGCGAAGCCGCGCATGAAGTCGCGCAGCCAGCGGACTCCTTCCGGGTCGAGCCCGTTCGCCGGCTCGTCGAGGATCAGCAGCTCCGGGTCACCGAGCAGCGCACCGGCAAGGCCGAGCCGCTGCCGCATCCCGAGCGAGTAGCTCGCCGACGCGGCGATGCGCGGCCCCGCTCAGCTCGACGAGCTCGAGCACCGCGTCGACACGCTGCCGGCCGCCCGCTCACGACCCAGGAACCAGTTGCCCACCGTCTGCAGTCCGGCCCGAGCGCCAGCGCGAGCGAGAACAGGTGGTCGCGGCCGGAGCGGACCGGGATGGAAGTCGGCGGCCTCGAGCACCGCCCCGACCTGCGCTCGCCGAGCGCTCGAGATCCTGGTAGCGGCGGCCGAAGACGAGCGCTTCGCCCAGCGGTCGGCTGGACGAGGTGGAGCAGCATCCGCAGCGTCGTCGTCTTGCCGGCGCCGTTCGGGCCGAGGAAGCCGGTGACGGTGCCGCGCTCGAGCGCGAACGACAGATCGTCGACCGCGACCAGCGTCGCCGAACCGCTTCGTCAGATGCTCGGCCACCACGACCGGCCCATCGCCGGCACGGCTTTCGACCGTGGGCGCAACAGGCTGTGACACGACCGCCATCTACGAACCTCCCTCGATGGAGTCGTCCTCGAGTGCCGTTGGAGCGGCTCGGTGGCATGCCGCGGGTCGGCTGCGGCCGATTGCGGAGCGTTGCCGCACCGGACTGGACACGGGGACGTTCACGGCAAGCTCGGCCCCGATGTGACCGGCATCACGAGGTGCTTGACCGGCTGCGGGAACGTGCGCCGCGCGCGGTCGACCACGTTCCGGTGCAACCAGCGTGACGGGCGCTGCCGCGGGGTGACGATGAGGATCTCGTCGGCGGGGAACTCGTGCAACGCGTCGGCGATCGCCCGCACGGGGTCGCGGTCGCCGAGCCGGCCCTGCACGCGGATGCCGTCGCGCGCGAGGCAGGCGAGACATCCGCGCAGCCTGTGCATCGCGTCCGCGCGGGCCGCGTCCTCGTCCACGTACCACTGCGTCGCCGCCGCTTCGCGGGCCGGCGCGATGACGAACGCTTCGGGCGGCGGGCCTTCGGCGCCGGTGCGCACGCTGGCGCAGAGCTCGGGCGACGTACACGGTTCGTCGATGACGATCAGGACGCGGCGCAGCCCCGAGATTCGAAGCTGCTGCCGGCGACCTGGCTGTCTCGCCGTTCGGGTCGGTATGGGTGTGGTCGTCATGTGGGCCTCCTGGGATCAGGCTGTTGTGAGGTTGCCCGCGCGGTGTCTGCCATCGTCCGCCCCTAGCGTCCGAGCTCGTCGGCTATGCGCTGCCACGCGGGCTCGCGGACAATGAGCGTCGAACAGGGTGCGCTGTGCGCGACGCGTTCCGAGACCGATCCGAGCGCCCGGACGCCGTGCAGCCCGCGGCTGCCGACGACGACCAGATCCGCCCGTCCGGCCGCCGTGAGAAGTGCGTGCACCGGAGTCTCCGCGCTGTCCTCGTGCTCGCCCTCCGTGATCACGGCGACGAGCCGCTCGTCGACACCCTTGCCGCCTCCGGCAACGAGCGCACCCAACTCGGCCCCGAAACGGTCCGCCACGAAGCGGGCCGCGGCGTACGCCGCCGCCGACTCGATCGAGCCGTCGACGCCGACGACGAGCCGGCGAGGAAACCCGGTGCCCGCCTCACGCGCGACGAGAACCGAGCAAGGCGCGCGGTGGACGATCCCGGTTGCGATCTCGCCTCCGACGATCCCGAGTAGGCGCCCCCCGCCGCTTCTGCCGACCGCGACGAGCGTGTGCTCGCAGCGTTCGATCTCACGAAGCAGCTCACGGACAGGATCGCCGCGCACGCGCTTCGCGATCGCGGCCGCGTTCGCTGCGACGTGGTCGCTCGCAGTGGCCAGCGCCTTGTCGGCCGCCGACCGCAGCAGGTCATCGTCGTAGTAGAAGGGAACGCGCGTGCCCGTCCCGCCCACGCCGTGCGCGATGTCCCACGCCGAAAGAAGCGTGAGGCGTCCGTCGACGTCCTCGAGGATCGACGCCTGGCGCGCAGCCTCGAGTGCCTGGCGGGAGCCGTCGACGCCGACGAGAACGCTGGTGAAGACGCGCCGGCCGGCCTCGAGTCGTGTCGTGTGGATCATGAGTGCCATCGCGAACCTTCTGTCTTGACGCTTCCTCCACCCGCCCGGCGGGCCGGGTTCGGCGGTTTGCCGCAGGCTGCGCGGACGAAGTACGGAGGTGAGGGATCAGGCCGCGACGACGGGCTCGAGCTCGGCCGCCAGCTCGCGAAGCGCCTCGTCCTTCAACGCCCGCGTTCGCTCGGCGCTCAGGTGCATGTCGCCGGCGATCACTGTTAGCGGTTCCGGCGTGCCGGTGAGCCCGAAGTGGCGGCAGACGATCCTCCGCTTGCGCCCGCGCAGGTGCCGGAGGGCTCCGTGCACTGCCCGCGCGCGCTCGTGGTCGACCATCTGCGCCTCGGGCGACTCGGACGCGGACGCGGCGATTATTTCCTCGAGCGCGGGCCGGTCGCTGGGGCGCTGCTCCAGTGAGGCGATGGCGGCCGGGACCAGCGACTCCGCAACCTCGGTCGGCGACAGATTCGTTGCCTCCGCCAGCTGACCGACCGTTGGCTCGCGCCCACCGGCTGCGAGCCGGTCGCGCGCGTGCGCGACTGCACGGCGGTGCTCGAGAACGGGACGCGGGACTCGGATCAGGTGTCCCTGCGCTGTGAGCGCGTGTGTCACTGCCGCGCGTATGCGCCAAAAGGCGTACGTCGAGAAGCTGGCACCGCGACCCGAGTCGTACTCGTCGATCGCCGTCAGCAGCCCGATCGCTCCCTCCTGGACGAGGTCCTCCGGCGGCAGGCCGAGATCGTGGTAGCGGAAGGCGACCGACCGGACGAGACCCATGTGCTCCTCGACGAGGCGGGTGCGTGCGAGGCGGTCTCCGCGTCGCGCACGCGCCGCTAGCCGTTCGGAGTGGCCGCCGATGTGACCCCGTGCTGTCGCCGGGGTTGCGGAAACGACGAGGGTGAGCGCGGCCAGTAGTGCGATCGTTCGCGCGCATGGGCCTCCTTCGGCTCGGTTGTGCCGAAGGTCTCTCCCGGCCCGTGTGGGCTACGCGAATCCGGGCCCTAGCCGTGGTGACGGAGACGCGCCGCGGGGATACTCCCCTTCGTACGGACCTCTCATAGCGCAGCGCTCGCCGGCGCCCGTCGGGGTCGTCCACTGTCAGCGACGGGGGCGAACTACGGATCGGCCCGGCCGGCTTCGCGGGCGCGTCGGCGGACGAGCAGCTTGCCGAGCTCGAGCACCGGCACGATCGTGAGCGCGGCGCCGACGACGAGTGCCCAGCGGGCGGGCGAGAGATCCGTCGTCCCGAACGCGGACTCGAGGAACGGAACGTTGAGGACGAGCGTGAGCAGCGCGATCTCCCATGCGACCGCGAGGTTCAGCCACCGGTTTCTGAACGGCCGTTCGAATGTCGAGCGCCGGTCGGAGCGGAAGCTGAATGCCTTGAAGAGCTCGATCAGGATCAGGGTCGCGAAGACGGTCGTGCGCGCCTCGTTCAGGTCGCTCCCGGAGGCGAGCAGTCGAGGTGAACAGCCCGACGGTGACGGCGGTCGACCAGAGGCCTCCGAGCGACGATCAGTCCGACCACGGGGCGCGTGAAGATGCCGGCTCCGCGGCGGCGCGGCGGACGGTGCATCAGGTCGCGCTCCGGCGGGTCGACCGCGAGTGCCAGCGCGGGCAGCCCGTCGGTCGCGAGGTTGACGTAGAGGATCTGCACCGCGCTCAGCGGCAGCGGCTTGCCCAGGAGCGCCGCGATGGTGAGGAGGCCGATCTCGCCGAGATTGGCCGAGAGCAGGTACATGAGGTACTTCTTGATGTTGGCGAAGACGCCGCGGCCCTCTTCGACCGCGGCGACGATCGAGGCGAAGTTGTCGTCGGTGAGCGTCATGTCGGCGGCTTCGCGCGTGACGTCGGTGCCGGTGATGCCCATGGCGACGCCGATGTCGGCGCGTTTCAGCGCCGGCGCGTCGTTGACGCCGTCGCCCGTCATCGCCACCGAGTGGCCGTTCGCCTGCAGCGCCTCGACCACGCGCAGCTTGTGCGCCGGGCGAGACGCGCGCGTAGACCTCGATCGACTCGACCTCCGCGTTCGAGCTCCGCGTCGCTCATCGCGTCCAGCTCGGCTCCGGTGACGACCCGGCCCGAACCGAGCAGGCCGAGCTCGCCCGCAATCGCCTGTGCCGTGAGCGGGTGGTCGCCGGTGATCATCACCGGCTTGATGCCGGCGCGGGCGCAGGTGCGGATCGCGTCCTTCGCCTTCCGGCGCGGCGGGTCGATCATCCCGACGAGGCCGAGGAGGGTCATCTCGCTCTCCGCGCTCTCGGGGCTCGCCTCGGCTCCGACGGGCGACGGCCAGGACGCGAAGCGCCTCGGAGGCGAGCTCCTTGGCGACTTCCAGCACGGCCTCGCGATCGGCCTCGTCGAGTCGCTCCTCGCCTGCGCGGCGACAGCCAGCGAGAGCAGGAGCGCAGCACCACCTCGGGTGCGCCCTTGGAGTAGGCGACGCAGCCGCCGGGAGTCTCGTGCAGCGTCGTCATCTGCTTCCGCTCCGGACGTGAACGCGATCTCGCCGACGCGCGGGCGCGCCGCGATGAGCTCGTCGTGCTCGATGCCGGCCTTCGCCGCCGCGACGACCAGCGCGGCCTCGGTCGGATCGCCGCGGATCGCTGCCGCTTCCATCCTCGTGCGCGGACGAGCCGTGCGTCGGAGGCGAGCGCGGCGGCGCGGAGCAGCTCGCGAAGCGGCTCCGAGACCGCGACCGGCGTATCGTCGCGCAGGAACTCGCCCTCCGGCGTCGTAGCCGTTGCCGGAGACGTCGAGCGTCTCCCCGGCGACCCAGATGCGGCGGACGGTCATCTGGTCGGCCGTAAGCGTGCCGGTCTTGTCGCTGCCGATCACCGAGACGCTGCCGAGGGTCTCGACCGCTGGAAGCCTGCGCACGAGCGCGTTGCGGTGTCGCCATCCGCTGTGCGGCGAGCGACAGCGAGATCGTGACCACGGCCGGCAGCGCCTCGGGCACGACCGCGACTGCGACGGCGACGCCGAACACCAGCATCTCCAGGAACGGCTCGTCGCGGAGCGAGTCCGAGCCCGACGATCACGACGACGACGGCGAGTGCCACGCGCGCGAGGACGACACCGACGCGGTCGAGGCTCTGTTGCAGCGGCGTCCTCCGCTCCTCGATCGCCTCGAGCATCCGTGCGATCGACCCGAACTCCGTTCGGTTCCCGGTCGCGACAACGAGGACAGCGCCGCGGCCATGGGTGACCGTTGTGCCGGCGTAGACCATGTTGATGCGATCGCCGATCGCCAGGCCGCGCGCCGTCAACACCGGCGGTGCTCTTCTCGACCGGCATCGACTCGCCCGTCAGCGCCGCCTCGTCGACAGCGAGGTTCACGCGATCGCAGACGCGGCCGTCGGCCGGGACCCTGTCCCCCGCTGCGAGCCGAACGAGGTCGCCGGGAACGAGCTCGCGCGCCGGAACGTCGTGCTCACGTCCGCCGCGCACGACCGTTGCAGTCGGCGCGGCCAGCTGACGCAGCGCTTCGAGGGCTCGCTCGGCTCGGTACTCCTGCACGAACCCGAGCAGCGCCGCGAAGACGACGATCACAGCGATCACGATCGGCCTCGGTCGCGTGGCCCAGAATCGCCGACAGGCCGGCGCCGACGAGAAGGATGAGGATCAGGACGTTCTCGAACTGGGCGAGCAGCAATCGCCAGGGAGAGACGCGAGGCGTTACCTCGAGCTCGTTGGCGCCGTGGACGGAGAGGCGCCGCGCGGCCTCCGGCTCGTCCAGTCCGACGCTCGTCGAGCTCTCGAGCTCGACCGCGACACGATCGACGTCTCTTGTATGCCAGTCGGAGCCGGACTGCGTTGGTTCGGGCGTGCACGGCGGCGGCTCGAGGCGCCCCTCGGGCGCCCCTAGGCGGCTTGTATCGGGTGCCGTTCCCGCCGACATCGGAGCCTTCACGTACGCGCTGGCGGTGTGTCGCGCTGCAGCCATTCGTAGAAAGCGCTGCGCGAGCCGTTGAAGGAATAGACCGCCCGCTTCACGGTCGGAAATTGCTTCGCCGTGCGGTCGAGCTGGGCGAGCAGCATGGTGCTGCCGCAGGACGTGGACGCGTTCGGGATGTGCGGCGCGAAGTTGCCGAAGTCGATGTAGGCGACCCGGTAGAAGATGCGCGCGCTGCGCAGATGCCCCGCCGTCCTCGCCGAGAACCAGCCGCCGTAGCCGCGCGCCCGTTCAGCCTTCGTCGGCCCAGCAAGCAGCCCCTGCATCGCGCCAAAGAGGACTCGCGGCCCGCGAACCGCTCGCTTCAAGGGAAACACGCGAGCGCAATCGCTGCCGACGCCGCGGGGGGCAAAAACGGCTATGGCGTGCGACGTCGGGGCCTGAGCCGACTCCACACTCGATACGGCGACGAGCGAGACCGGCGCAAGCGCGAGCGCCGCAAGGGCGAGAAACCGTCTCATCGTGCACCTCCTTGTCGTTCAAGTCGTCCTCCGATCGGGCCTCGCGCGTTCCGCGAGAAGCCGCGCGTCCGCCGCGGATTTGTCCTGAGCCGCAGCGACCGCGCGGACGGAGGACGAGGGTGTGGAAAGCAGTCGACACACACGGCTGCGCCGAAGCCGGCGAACCGTGGCGAGCGCAGCGGCGGCTCTTCGTGCGAACGCCGGCCGCGGCATCGCACTCACCGCCCTTGCGGCCGTCGCCTCCGGTCTTGCCTTTGCGGGCCTCGACCGTCATCGCCCCGCCGCATGGATGTGGGCGGCGACGACGGCGATGCTGCTCCTGCCGCTGACGTGGTCGGTGCTGCGCTCCCTGCTCCGCGGCGACGTCGGAGTCGACGCGATCGCGCTCATTTCGATGGCCGGCGCGCTCGCGCTCGGCGAGTACCTCGCCGGCGCCGTGATCGCGCTGATGCTCGCGGGCGGGAACGCGCTCGAGGAGGCGGCCAACCGCCGCGCTCGCCGCGAGCTGAGGTCGCTCGTGGAGCGCGCACCACGGTCGGCGCTCGTGCGGCGCGGCGAGGAGCTCGTCACCGTGCCGGTCGCCGACGTCGGGACCGACGACGTTGTCCTCGTCCGCGCGGGCGAAGTCGTCCCGGTCGACGGGATGGTGGTCAGTGAGGAGGCGATCGTCGATCAGTCGGCGCTGACGGGCGAGCCGCTTCCCGTCACCGTTCACCGCGGTGGGAGCGTCCAGAGCGGCACAGCGGCAGCGGGCGCCGCCTTCGAGCTGCGGGCGCTGAGGCCCGCATCCGAAAGCGCGTATGCCGCGCTCGTCCGGCTTGTCACCCAGGCCGAGACTGAGCGGGCGCCGTTCGTCCGCATTGCCGACCGGTACGCCATCTTCTTCCTGCCGCTGACGGTGATCATCGCCGCGCTGGCGTGGGCGGTCTCGGGGGATCCGGTTCGTGCCCTTTCTGTCTTCGTGGTCGCAACACCGTGTCCGCTCATCCTGGCGGCGCCGATCGCGCTCATGTCCGGGCTGTCCCGCGCTGCACGCGCCGGCGTGGTCGTCAAGGGCGCGGCGACGATCGAGCAGCTCGGTGGCGCGCGCTCCGTGCTGCTCGACAAGACCGGGACGGTGACGCTCGGACATCCAGAGCTTGACCGCGTCGTCGCGACGGACGGGCTCCCGTCCGACGAGGTGCTACGACTCGCTGCGTCGATTGATCGACTGTCTGCGCATCCGCTCGCGGCGGCCCTGGTCGATGGCGCGGAGCGGCGCAATCTGGCGTTGACGATTCCCGATGACGTCGAGGAGAGCTTCGGCAACGGCGTCCGTGGGGCGCTCGACGGGCACCGCGTCCTCGTCGGCAGCGCGGGCTGGCTTCGCAGGCACGGGATCGAGCCGCTCCTCCCGCCGGGGCTCGACGGGGGTGACGCGAAAGTGCTGATCGCCGTCGACGATCACCTCGCCGGCGTCGCGCTTGTGGGTGACCGGCTCCGGGCCGACTCGCACGACCTCGTGCGCAAGCTGCGCGAGGTGGGCGTGCGCTACGTGGCGCTTGTCACGGGCGACAAGCAGTCAGTTGCGGCCGTCGTGGGAGACAGGCTGGGCGTCGACCGGGTCTTCGCGGAGCAGACGCCTGAACAGAAGGTCGAAGTTGTACGTGCGCTGCGCGAGCAGCCGGAGCTCCGACGTGTGGTCATGGTCGGTGACGGCATCAACGACGCGCCGGCGCTCGCGCTCGCCGACGTCGGCGTAGCTATGGGATCGGCCGGCGCCACCGTCTCCTCCGAAACCGCGGATGCCGTCGTCCTGGTCGACCGCGTCGATCGTGTGGCAGACGCGATCAGGGTCAGCCGACGTGCGCTGTACATCGCACGGCAGAGCGTGCTCGTCGGCCTGGGGGTGTCCATGGCTGCGATGGTCGTCGCCGCGGCCGGATACCTGCCACCGGTTCAGGGCGCGCTGCTACAAGAAGCAATCGACGTCGGTGTCATCGTGAATGCGCTCCGAGCGCTCAAGGACTGAGCCGACCCGACCGGACGTGGCTGAGCCGGGTAGGTCGTCCTACTCGCCGCCGAAATCCATGAAGTTGTCGAGGAAGCCTCCGCGTTTGCGCTTGCGACCGCCGCTGCTCGACGTCTCCTCGTCCTCGACGTCACCGCCTGACGCGCGGCGTCCCTGGACCTCGGCGAGAAAGTCGTCGTCCTCGGCGGGCTTGGTTTCCTGAGCGATCAGCTTCTCGAGCTCTCCGCGGTCGAGCCAGATTCCGCGGCACGTTGGACAGGCGTCGATCGTGACGCCGTTGCGCTCGACCTCCACAAGCTCGGCTCCGTCGCGTGGACAGGCAACGATGGTCTGTGTTCCGGCGCTCATCGGTGGCTCCTTCGGATAGGTGGTGTGCGGTGAGAGTTGCCAGTTGCGTGCGGAACCGAATCCGGGCTGCGCCCGATTCTTTGTACGGCTTTCACGTACGCGCACACGGGCGATGAGATGACTAGCAGGTTCTCTCAGCCGGGCCACCGACGCGCTTCGAGTGGTCGAAGTCCGCCAGCTTCCACCTTGAAACCCGCCTGAAAACGGCGGGGTTTCTGACTTCCGGTCATGACGCGGGTGCTGGGCTAGCCGAGCGGTTCCTCTTTCTCCGCGGGCGCGGGCCCGGGGCGCTCTGTTGCCGCGATGCAGAGCACAACGTTGCCGGTCTTCTGGCCGCTCTCGACGTAGCGGACCGCCTCGACGATCTCGTCCAGCGCGTACGTCCTGTCGATCACCGGCCGGTACTTGCCCGCCTCGACGAGCTCCTTGATCAGGAGCAGATCTTCCTGGCGATATCGGCCGATGCCGACCGTCGCACGCCTCTTGCCGACGAACCTCGTGACAAGCGCGAGCAGCGGCACGTGGTACATGAAGCCGAGGTCCATGCTGACATAGATCCCGCCGGGCTTCAGCGAGCGCCGGCAGCGGCGGAACGAGTGCTTGCCGACCGCGTCGAAGATCACGTCGTACGTCTCCCCACTGCACGTGAAGTCGTGGGCGAAGCGATCGACCACGTCCCGGGCTCCCAGCGACCTCACGACCTCGACGTCCTTCGTGTCGCACACCGCGGTCACCTCCGCGTCGAAGTGGTGCGCGAGCAGCTGCACCGCGCCCGTTCCGACCGAGCCCGCGGCACCGTAGACGAGCACGCTCTTTCCCTGCGGCGGGTACGCGGGTCGCAGGCAGCTCAGCCCAAGCAGTGAGCCGTCAGGTACGGCTGCCGCCTCCTCGAACGTCAGTCCTGCCGGCTTCGGGGCGATCACCCCGCTCTCCTGCACGGATACGAATTCCGCGTTGGAACCTGCTCTGACGCCGAACACCTCGTCGCCGATCCCGAACTCGGTCACGGCCGCACCGACGTCCTCCACGCGGCCCGCAAACTCCGACCCGAACCTCGTATCACGCGGTCGGCGAATGCCGGTCATGGCACGGGTGAACCGGTAGTCGACGTGGCGTACCCCCATCGCGTCGCCGCGCGTGATCGTCGACGCGTGCACCCGCACGAGCACCTCGTCCTCCGCGGGCAGGGGCGGCTCGACCTCGTTGACACGCAGCACCTCCGGAGGCCCGTAGCGATCGTGGATCACTGCTCTCATTCGTTCACGTCCTCTCGCCGACCCGGTGGATCGGTCCCCCGTGCTGCCATGCCCGCCCGGCGCGGTAGAGCTCGGCGGGCCTGCCGCCGCCGCGGCCGGGCCGGGTTCGTCTCGCCCGTGGGGATAACCCAGCCGTCCTCGCCCATGAGGCTACGCCGGAATTAGTCCGCTGAGGCCTTCGCAACGGAGCCGTACTACCACCGTACGCGCAAGACCTCTCGCCGCAACGCATCCAAAAGAAAAAGCCCTGCTACGAGGGCTTTTCTCAGTCGGGGCGCCCGGATTCGAACCGGGGACCTCTTGTCCCCCAGACAAGCGCGCTAACCAGGCTGCGCCACGCCCCGTGGCTGTTGCACCTTAGCGAGCGTCAGCGCACGACGACGGTGAGCCGGAACCGCTTCCCGACGTTCTTGCTGCCCGACTGGATGTAGGCGAGCCGAAGCGTCGTCGTGCCCCGCGCGAGCCCGCGAAACGTCAGCGTCTGCGTGCCCCCGGCGCCCGGGAGCCGGGCGGTGCCGAAATAGGTCGACGCCACCGGTTTGAGCACCGACCGGCCGACGCCCACGATCTGCCAGCGGTAGCCAGTCGACGGGTTCGACGCCAGCTTGACCTGGAGCCGGTCGCCGCGAACGAGCGTGACTCTCGATCCACTCGCCTTCGCGCCCACGCGGACGGTCCTCGCCGACGCGGAGCCGGCCGAGACGGCGGCCAGCAGCGCGACGATGGCGAGCACAACTCCCTTGCGCATGGTCGAATCGTGACACGCCGTCCGAGGGTTTGGATCGGCGCGGCCCGGGGACCCCAGAAGTGTCCGGGAGGAGCTCAACACATCCCTCCCTCCTCACACAAAGGCGGCCAGACGAGGGCCGCCTTTGCGTTTCAGGATGCCGGCCGTCGCTGCCCGGCGCACGGTCGTCTCCGCAGGGGGCTGTCCGCAGTGCGTGGATAGGACAGCGTCCGGATTCAACGGAACAGTTTCCGAAGACCGAGACATCGCCCGAGCACGGGGGACAGCCCCCTTCGGGGACAGCCCCAGGGGCGGGGCCGGCACCGTAAGCGCGATTACCGGGCCGGCCCCGCCGGGAGGAGCCGCGAGGGGCCCTTTGTTCGGGGAAGGACCCCTCGTCGGTCCGGCGAGGGCCTGCGGCACGCCCTCGCCGGCGCGGCCACCGTAGCTCCGAGGGGTGTGCGAGCGGCATCCCTCGTTCGAGGGAAAACGGCGCTACGCGGCCTGGCGGTGGACCCGCTCGCCCACCTGGCGAGCGAGCCGGACGAGCGCCGCGTGCAGCGGCATCTCATCAGCGGCCTCGATGAACTCGCCGCTCACCCAGCCGCTCTCCGTCGAGCACGCGTGGAGGGCGAGGCGCCCGCCGGCCGCGTCCGGGGCGAGCTCGACCTGCCACCGCGCGAAGCGGTCCCGGATCTCCTCCCACTGCACCCACTCGCGGGTGCCCCACCGCTCGCGCCGCGCGTGCTTGACGACCCAGGCGGGAGCGTCGGTCCATTCCGGCGCACGCAACTCGTCGCGCGTCGGCGACCGCCGCAGCCACAGCCGCCAACGACTCATGCCGGCCAAGGTAGTCGACCCCTCGGACACCGTCCGGCGCCGACTCCGCTCTTTGCGGAGTTTTTAGGCCAGCCGCTTGTAGAGCCGGTCGATCAGCTCCGGCATCGCCTCGAGCTTCTGCGTGATCTGGCGGAGCCGGTACTCACGGAAGTGCTCCGGCTCGACGCCGAGCGCGGCCGCGATCCGCTCGATGACGTCGTCCGCCGGCACCGGGCGGTTGCCGTGGACGATGTGGTTCAGGTAGCCCGCCGACAGGCCCGCAGCGTCCGCGAGCGAGCGATAGGTCACGCCCGTCTCGTTCATGAGCTTCTCGAGCGTCGGCCCGAACGGCTCGGAGCTGAACCGGCGGCGCCGCGCCACTAGACCGCGCCCCCCAGCTCGGCGATCGCCACGCGGCGCTCCTCCCCGCTCGCGCGATCACGCACGTCGACGGCGCCGTCGTCCAGCGTCTTCTTGCCGACCGTGATCCGCACGGGGATCCCGATCAGGTCGGCGTCCGCGAACTTCTCGCCCGCGCGCTGCTCGCGGTCGTCGACGAGCACGTCGCGACCGGCGTCGCTCAGGACCTGCGCCGCCTCGAGCGCGCGCTCCTCCAGTCCGGGGAGCGCGACGATGTGCACGTCATAGGGAGCCACTGCTGCGGGCCAGATGATGCCGTTCTCGTCGTGCTTCTGCTCGACGAGGGCTGCCATCACCCGGCCGGGGCCGATGCCGTACGAGCCGCCGACCAGCGGCTTCTCCTGCCCGTCCTCGTCGAGGAACGTCGCTCCGAGCGGCTTGGAGTAACGGGTTCCGAACTTGAAGATGTGCCCGACCTCGATCGCGGTCTCGAAGCGCAGGGCCCCGCCGCAGTCCGGGCAGCGGTCACCCTCGACCGGCCGGCGCAGGTCCGCGAAGCGCGCCTGGTAGTCGCGCCCCGCCTGAACGCCGCGCAGGTGGCGGCCCGTCTCGTTGGCGCCCGCCACGAACTGGCCCTCGCGCAACGTCAGGTCGGCGACGATCTCGCCGTCGAAGCCGACCGGGCCGATCGAGCCCGGGTCGGCGCCGAAGCCCTCCTGGATCTCCTCGGGCGTCGCGGGCCGCCAGTCCGACTCGAGCGCCGACGCGAGCTTCGCGTCCTCGAGCCGGTCGTCGCCGCGGATCAGCGCCAGCACCAGCGTTCCGTCCTGTCTCACAACCGGCATTGCCTTTGCTGTTGCCGCAGAATCGACATTCAGAAACGCGGCCACCTCGTCGATCGTTGCCACGCCTGGCGTGTCGACCGCCTCAGGCGCATCGAGCGGCGCCCCGAACTCGGGGTCGCGCGGCACCCCCTGGGCGATCTCCTGGTCGGCCGCGTAGTCGCCGTTCTCGCACGTCACGAGCACGTTCTCGCCGGAGCCCGACGGCGCGAGGAAGTCCATCGACTCCTTCCCGCCCATCATCCCCGACTCCGCCTGCACCTCCGAGTACTCGAGCCCGGTGCGCCGGAAGATGCGGTTGTACGCGTCCTCGTGCTTGCGGAAGCTGACGTCCAGGCCCTCCTCGTCGCGGTCGAACGAGTACGAGTCCTTCATGATGAACTCGCGGACACGCAGCAGGCCGCCGCGCGGACGCGCCTCATCGCGCTCCTTGATCGAGAAGTGGTAGAGCATCTGCGGGAGCTGCCGGTAGCTCGAGATCTCGCGCGCGACCCAGGTGACGGTCTCCTCGTGCGTCAGCGGCAGCACGATGTCACGTCCATGGCGGTCCTGGAGCCGGAAGATCTCCGGGATATGGACACGGCCTGACTGCTCCCAGAGCTCCCAGGGCGTGAGCAGCGGCATCAGCATCTCCTGCGCGCCGATCGCGTCCATCTCCTCGCGAATGATTCCGACGACCTTCTCGTGCACGCGCCAGCCGAGCGGCAGGAACACCCACACGCCGGCGGTGAGCTGACGGATGAAGCCGCCGCGCACGAGCAGCTTGTGGCTGACCGCCTCCGCGTCGGCAGGGTCCTCGCGCAGGGTCGGCACGAACAGCTGGGACATCCGGGCGATCACGAGCCAGGAGGTTAGTGGACCCGGCGACCGGGCCGTTTACTCGACTGGAATCAACGAGGCCTCGGCCATCGCGAGCGCGGCCGGCTTGGCCATCTTGAGCCGCTTGGGCCGCGGCATGCCCGCCTCGATCCAGGCGTCGATCTCGTGGAACAGCTCGTCGACGAGGGTGGGCGACTCGACCTTCTTCAGCACGCGCCCGTGCGCGTAGATGAAGCCGACGTCGCGGCCGCCCGCGATCCCGAAGTCGGCGTCGCCGGCCTCGCCCGGGCCGTTCACCGCGCAGCCCATGACGGCGACCTCGAACGGCTGCGGGTAGTCGCGGAGCCGGGCCTCGACCTCGACGGCCAGGTTCTCGACGCCGACGTTGTCGCGGCCGCAGGACGGGCAGGCGATCATCACCGGGCCGCGCTCGCGCAGGCCGAGCGCCTTGAGGATCTCCCAGCAGACCTCGACCTCCTTGACCGGGTCGGCGGTGAGCGAGACCCGGAGCGTGTCGCCGATGCCGTCCGCGAGCAGGGCGCCGATGCCGACGGCGCTCTTGATCGAGCCTGCGAACGGCGTCCCCGCCTCGGTGACGCCGAGGTGCAGCGGGTACGGAACCTTCGCGGCGAGCATCCGGTAGGCCCGGATCATCGTGGGCACGTGCGTCGCCTTGACCGAGATCTTGAAGTCGCGGTAGTCGAGGCGCTCGAGCAGCTCCACCTCCTCGAGGGCGGCGGCGACGAGCGCCTCCGCCTGGTCGCGGCGCGCCAGATCGTCGAGGTGGCGCGGGAGCGAGCCGGAGTTGGCGCCGATGCGCATCGGGATGCCGGCGCGCTTGGCCGCCTCGACGACCTGCACGACCTTGTCCGGGCCGCCGATGTTGCCGGGGTTGATCCGCACCGCCGCGACGCCGGCGTCGATCGCCTTCAGGGCGAGGCTCGCGTTGAAGTGGATGTCGGCGATCACCGGGAGCGGCGAGAGCCGGACGATGCGGCGGAGCGCCTCGGCGTCCTCCGTCTTCGGGACGGCGCAGCGCACGAGCTCGCAGCCCGCGGACGCGAGCGCGGCGATCTGCGCGACGGTCGCCTCGACGTCGCGTGTCGGCGTCAGCGTCATCGACTGCACGACGACCGGCGCGCCGCCGCCGACGGGCACGCCGCCGACCCTGATGCCGAGCTCGCTGGCCATTACGAGCCTAGTCTGCCGATGTCGTTCGAGAGCCCGATGAAGAAGAGCAGCAGGACGAGCGCGAGGCCCACGGCGGACACCCGCTCGTAGGCGCGCCGGCCGACCGCGCGGCCGCGGACGCCCTCGATGATCGAGAACAGGATGTGGCCGCCGTCGAGCGGCAGCAGCGGCAGCAGGTTCAGCAGCGCCAGCGACAGGCTGAGCAGGCCGAGCACCCACAGGTAGCTCTCGGTGCCCTGGTCGATCGCCGCTGACGAGCCCCGGACGATGCCGACCGGGCTCGAGATGTCCTTGCGCCCGCTGCCGTGAACGAGTCGCGACAGCGACAGGCCGATCTCCTTGGTCACGAGGCCGGTGAGGCGCACGGATTGCCACGCGGCGCCGGGGAAGGTCAGGTTCTTGCGGTCGAGCATGAAGCCGAACCGGTAGACGCCGTCCGTGTCCTTCTTCGCGCGGATCGGGCCGAGCTCGATCAGCTTCCTCCCGCGCTCGACGATCACCGGGACCGGCTTCCCCTTCGTGTCGTTGATCGCCTTCGCGATCGTGTCGGGCCTGACCGGCAGGTTGTTCACCGCCATCACCCGGTCGCCGGCCACCAGCCCGGCGGCGACCGCCGGGTAGCCCGAGCGCACGGAGGCGACCCGCGACGTGGCTGCGCCGCCGGTCATCACGAACAGGGCCGTGAAGAGGACGAGGGCGAGCAGGATGTTGGCGCCCGGGCCGGCGGCGATGGCGACGATCCGCTTCCAGATCGCCTGGCGCCAGTAGGCGTCCGGGGCGAGCGCGTCGCCGATGTCGCGGAGCCCGCGGTCGGCGGCGCGGAGCGCCTGCGGCGACAGCTCGGCCCGCTGCACTGCGTGCTCCAGCACCTCGAGCTCGTGCTGCGCGGCGATCAGGTCGTTGTCGACGAGCGCCCGGCGCAGCCGCTCGAGCGGCACCGTGAGCTCCGGGCGCTCGTGGCGGGCCGGCCCGAAGTGCATGTCGACGTCCTGCGCCGCCGGACGGTGCATGCCCGGGATGCGCACGTAGCCGCCGAGCGGGATCGCGCCGATCCCGTACTCGACCCCGTTCCGCTTCCGCTTGACGATTGCGGGCGGGAACCCGATGTAGAACTTCCGCGGCCTCATGCCGACCGCGATGGCGGCGAAGAAGTGGCCCGCCTCGTGCACGAGCACGAGGAGCGCGAGGCCGAGGATGGCGATGGCGACGTTCACGACACCACGAGCTCCTGCTCGGCGAGCGACCGTGCCCTGGCATCGGCCTCGAGCAGGTCGTCGAGGTCGCGGGCCGGCTCGTCGTCCCACGCGGCCAGCGTCTCCTGCACGACGGCGGCAATGCCGAGGAACGGCAGCCGCCCGGCGAGGAACGCCTCGACGGCGACCTCGTTCGCCGCGTTGTACGCGCACGGCGCGGTGCCACCTCGCTCACCCGCGGCCCGCGCGAGCTCGAGCAGCGGGAACGTCTCGTGGTCGGGCTCCTCGAACACGAGCGGCGTGCGGGTCAGGTCGAGCGGCGGGACGGGTGTGGCTGCACGCTCCGGATACGTCAGCGCGTACGAGATCGGCACACGCATGTCCGGGTAGCCGAGGTGCGCGAGCGCCGCGCCGTCGCGGAAGCGAACGAGGGCGTGCACCGTGGAGGTCGGGTGGATGACCACCTGCACGCGATCGTAGGGCAGCCCGAACAGGTAGTGCGCCTCGATCACCTCGAGACCTTTATTCGCGAGCGTGGCCGAATCGGTTGTGATCTTCGGGCCCATGCTCCAGGTCGGGTGTGCGAGCGCATCGTCGGGCGTGACATCCGCGAGCTCGTCGCGCGTGCGGCCGCGGAACGGGCCGCCGGACGCGGTCAGCACCAGCGAGTCGACGGTTTCGGGCGCGCGGCCCTCGAGGCACTGGAAGACGGCCGAGTGCTCGCTGTCCACCGGGAGCAGGCGGCCGCCGCCGCTCCGGTGCGCCGCGGTCGCCAGGTCGCCGGCGGCGACGAGACTCTCCTTGTTGGCAAGTGCCAGATCGATTCCATGCTCGAGCGCCCAGAGCGTGGCGTGGATGCCGGCGAAGCCGACGACGGCGTTCAAGACGACGTCTGGCTGGGCAGCCTCGAGCAGCTCGGTGAGGTCGCCGCCCGTCTGGTGGTGCTCGATGCCGCGGGCCTCCGCGAGCGGGCGCACGTCGGTCGAGCCGGCGGCAACGGCGCAGAGTTGGAGGTCAGGGTGCGCGTCGGTGATCTCGAGCGCCTGGCGCCCGATCGACCCCGTCGCGCCGAGGAGCGCGATTCGCTTCATCTGGTGCGGTGAAGTGTAGGTCGGATAGGGGTCGTTCGCGTCGCCAGTCAGGAGCAAAACTGCATTTTGCTTCGGACGTCAGCCAGCGCCAAACGCCACGATCACGTAGTAGGCGACCGCGCCGGAGAAGAGCAGCGCATCGACGCGGTCGAGCATCCCACCGTGCCCGGCCAGCAGCCGGCCGCTGTCCTTGACGCCGACGTCGCGCTTCAGCGAGGACTCGAACAGGTCGCCGAGCACCGACGAGACCGCCAGCGCGCCGCCGAGGACGAACGAGCGATAGCCGTCCACGAAGCCGGTCTTGTACAGCGCGACCCACGTCACGAAGACGCACACCGCGCTGCCGATCACGAAGCCCTCCCACGTCTTCCCGGGCGAGACGGTCGGCGCCATGCGGTGCCGTCCGAACAGCCGCCCGCCGAGGTACGCGGCCGAGTCGCCCGCGAACACGGCGAGCAGGACGGTGAACGTCGCAAGCTCGCCGTGCACGGGCAGTTCGCGGATCAGCAGGAGGTAGCCGAGCCCGAGGCCGATCCAGAGCGCGCCCAGCGCCGTGACGGCGATCGCCACAGTCGCGGAGGTCCGCCCCGGCGCGAACCCGCGCAGCAGGAAGGCGACCGGGATCACGGCGAGGAAGCCGCCGACCATCCAGGTGACGCCGCTCGCCTCCGCGCCCCACAGCGCGAGCAGGCCGCCCACGAAGCCCGCGATCGCGACCGGGTGCAGCGAGCGCGTCAGCCGGAACAGCTCGTCGAGGGCGAGCACGGCGGCGACGGCGGCGAGCCCGAAGAGCCACCAGCCACCGAGATGGACGAGGCCGAGCACGACCGGCAGTCCGACGACGACGACGGCGAGCCGCGAGACGAAGCTGCTCACCGGCCTCCGAACCTCCGGCCGCGCGCGCCGAACGCCTCGATCGCGTCCTCGAGGTCGCGCCGGTCGAAGTCCGGCCACAGCCGCTCCGTGAAATACAGCTCGGCGTAGGCGATCTGCCAGAGCAGGAAGTTCGAGATGCGCAGCTCGCCGGACGTGCGGATCAGGATGTCCGGGTCGGGCATGTCGGGCGCGTCGAGCGCCGCCGCGAACCGCGCCTCGTCGACCTCGTCCGCCTCCACCCCGCTCGCGACGAGCGCGCGCGCCGCGTCGACGATCTCGGCCCGGCCGCCGTAGTCGAACGCGATCCAGAGCAGCAGCGTGTCGTTGGCCGCCGTCGCCTGCTCGAGCTCCTCCATGCGGGCGCGCAGCTCCGCCGGCGCACGGTCGCGCCGGCCGATGAACCGCGTGCGCACGCCCTGCGCGGTCAGATCGGGCAGCTCGCGGATGATCGTCTCCTCGAAGATCTCCATGAGGTCGCTGACCTCCTCGCTCGAGCGCGCCCAGTTCTCGGTCGAGAACGCGTACACGGCGAGCGAGCGGATGCCGAGGTCGATCGACGCCTCGACGGTCCGGCGGAGCGCCTTCGTGCCGGCCTGGTGGCCGTCGGCGACGGGGAGCCCGCGGCGTGTGGCCCACCTCCCGTTGCCGTCCATGATGATCGCGACGGCGTTGGGGGACTCGGCGGGCGCATTCATCGCGCGCCGATCCTAGGGGCTGTCCCCGAAGGGGGCTGTCCCCAGTGTCAGGCAGTGCCGGTTGTCGAGGCACGAGGCGGCGGGCGCACGGGGCGTCAGGCAGTGCCGGTCGCCGAAGCACGAGGGACAGCCCCCTTCGGGGACAGCCCCTGCGTGGAGAAGTCGTTCGTGAAGGGGCTGTCCCCGCGAAGCGGGGGCTGTCCCGTGTCAGGCAGTGCCGGTTGTCGAGGCACGAGGCGGCGGGCGCACGGGGCGTCAGGCCGTGCCGGTCGCCGAAGCACGAGGGACAGCCCCCTTCGGGGACAGCCCCTGCGTGGAGAAGTCGTTCGTGAAGGGGCTGTCCCCGCGAAGCGGGGGCTGTCCCCAGTGTCAGGCAATGCCGGTCGTCGAGGCACGAGGCGGCGGGCGCACGGGGCGTCAGGCAGTGCCGGTCGCCGAAGCACGAGGGACAGCCCCCTTCGGGGACAGCCCCTGCGTGGAGAAGTCGTTCGTGATAGGGGCTGTCCCCGCGAAGCGGGGGCTGTCCCCAGCGTCAGGCAATGCCGGTTGTCGAGCGTCAGGGCGTGATCGCGGTCATCGCGTAGGGCTGCGTCCCCGGTGTCAGGCAATGCCGGTCGGCGAAGCACGAGGGACAGGCCCCTTCGGGGACAGCCCCTGCGTGGAGAAGTCGGTGCGTCAGGGCGAGATCGCGGTCACTCGTGCCCAGCCCGTACACACGGCATCCGGGCTGAAACGCGTTCCGCCGACAGCGCCAATGGCTCGGCACTGGGGACAGCCCCCCTGCGGGGGACAGCCCCTATACCTCCATGATCTCCGACTCTTTGCGCTTCAGCAGCTCGTCGATCTTGGTCGTGTGGTCGTCCGTGACCTTCTGGACGCGCTCCTCCGCGCGGTGCTCCTCGTCGGCGCCGACGTCGCCGTTGTCGACGAGCTCCTTGAGGTGGTGCATGACGTCGCGCCGCACGTTGCGGACGGCGACCTTGCCCTCCTCGGCCATGTGCCGGACGATCTTGACGAGCTCCTTGCGCCGCTCCTCGGTGAGCTGCGGGACGGGCAGGCGGATGATCTTGCCGTCGTTCGACGGCGTCAGGCCGAGGTCCGATTGCTGGATGGCGCGCTCGATCGCGCTGACCGAGCTCGGGTCGAACGGCTGGACGGTGAGCATCCGCGCCTCCGGCACGTTGATCGTCGCCAGCTGCTTGAGCGGCGTCGGCGTGCCGTAGTAGTCGATCTGCACGCGGTCGAGGAGCGCCGTCGACGCGCGGCCGGTGCGCACGCCGTTGAACTCCTGCTGCGTGTGGTCGACGGACGAGGCCATCCGGTGGACGGCGTCGGAGACGAGGTCGTCGATCATTGCTGGTCCTCCTCCGCGGGCGGTGTCGTGATGATGGTTCCGACGCGCTCCCCGCGGACGACGCGTCCGATGTTGCCGGCCTCGAGCCCGAAGACGTGGATCGGCAGGCGGTTGTCCATGCAGAGCGACAGCGCGGTCGTGTCCATGACCTTCAGCCCGCGCTCGATCGCCTGGAGATGCGTGAGCGCCGGGATGAACGTCGCGTTCGCGTCCTCGCGCGGGTCGCCGTCGTAGACGCCGGCGACGGCGTTCTTGGCCATGAGGATCGCGTCGGCGCCGATCTCGAGCGCGCGCAGCGCGGCCGCCGTGTCGGTCGTGAAGTACGGGTTGCCGGTGCCCGCCGCGAAGATGACGATGCGGTGCTTCTCGAGGTGGCGGATCGCGCGGCGGCGGATGTACGCCTCGGCCACCTCGGGGATGCCGAGCGCCGACTGGATGCGCGTGTCGGCGCCGCGATGCTCGAGCACGTCCTGCAGCGTCAGCGCGTTCAGGACGGTGGCGAGCATCCCCGCGTAGTCGGCGGTGGCGCGGTCCATGCCCTGCGCGGCCGCGGCCATGCCGCGGTAGATGTTCCCGCCGCCGACGACCAGTGCGATCTGCACGCCGTCGGCGTGGACGCCCGCGATCTCGGACGCGATCGCCTCGATCCGCCGGTGGTCGACGCCGTAGGGCTGGTCGCCCATCAGCGCCTCCCCGGAGAGCTTCAGCAGCACGCGCCGGACACGTGTGCCCGGCGCGCCCGCCTCAGCCGAACGTGGCTCGGTCAACGCCATCAGGCGAGCGCGAGCCGTTCGAACTCGAGCACCTCGGCGCCGGCCTCGGAGAGCGCCTGGCCGACCGTCTTCGCCGAGTCGTGGATCCAGGGCTGCTCGGAGAGCACCTGGGCGGCGAAGAAGCGCTTGTTGAGCATGCCCTCGACGATCTTCTCGCGGGCCTGCTCCGGCTTCGACTGCACCTCGTCGGAGTTGGCGTAGATGTCGCGCTCGGCGGCGACGACGTCCTCGGGGACGTCCTCGCGCGTGATCCACTCCGGCGCCGAGGCGGCGATGTGCATCGCCACCTTGCGGCCCAGGTCGGCGTCGCCCGTGCTGACCTGGACGAGCACGCCGAGCTTGTTCGCCGGCGGATGCACGTAGGCCGAGATGCGGCCCCCGTTCACCGAGTGGAAGTGCGCGGCGCCCGCGACGACGATGTTCTCGCCGAGCTTGGCGACCAGCTCCTGGCGCTCCTGCTCGAAGCGCTCGACGGCCTCGACGCCCTCGGCGTCGACGGCCTTCAGCACCTTCTCCGCGAAGGCCTGGAACTCGTCGTTCTTCGAGACCGGCTCGGTCTCGCAGCCGACGGCCACGATCGTCCCGGACGCGCCGTCGCCGGACAGCGTCGAGCCGACGAGGCCCTCCGTCGTCTCTCGGCCGGCGCGCTTCGCGGCCTGCATCATGCCCTTCTCGCGCAGCAGGGTCACCGCCGCGTCGATGTCGCCGCCCGTCTCCACGAGCGCGCGCTTGCAATCCATCATCCCGGCCCCGGTGCGCTCCCGGAGCTCCTTGACCAGGCTGGCTGAGATCTCGGTCACAGGCCCTCCTTCTCCATCTCCCGCTCCGTCTGCTCGAGGCTGATCGCCTCTTCGGACTTCTCGGTCTTGCCCGCCAGCTCGTGGGCCGACGGGATCGGATCCTCCGGCCCGGGCTCGGGCGCCCTCGGCGTGCTCGGTCCGCGCCATCACCTCGAACTGCGGGTCCTCGGCCACCGGCTCGGCCTCGGCCGCGGGCGCCTCCTCGGCTACCGGCTCGGCCTCGGCCTCGGCCGCCGGCTCCGCCTCGGTCGGCTGGCCGCCGTTGCCGTTCGCGGTGAACTCCTGCTCGGTCACCTTGTTCTGGCCTGCCTCGATGCCCTTGGCGATCGCCCGCACGATCAGCTCGCACGAGCGGATCGCGTCGTCGTTGCCCGGGATGACGAAGTCGGCCTCGTCCGGGTCGCAGTTCGTGTCGACGAGCGCGATGATCGGCAGCCCGAGCCGGCGCGCCTCGCGCACCGCGAGCTGCTCCTTGCGCAGGTCCACGATGAACACGGCGTCCGGGCGGCGGCGCATGTCGGCGACCCCGCCGAGGTTCGCCTCGAGCTTCTCGAGCTCGGCCTGCATGGCGATGCGCTCCTTCGCGGGCAGCAGCTCGAGCTGGCCCTCCTCGCTCAGGCGGCGCAGCTCGTGGAGACGCTCGATGCGCTGCGACATCGTGCGCCAGTTGGTCAGCAGGCCGCCGAGCCAGCGGTGGTTCACGTACGGCATCCCGGCCTCTTTCGCGTGGTTCGAGATCGCGTCCATGGCCTGCTTCTTGGTGCCGACGAACAGGACCGAGCCGCCGCGGCTCGCGATGTTGCGCGCGAAGTCGTGGGCCTGCTCGAGCAGGTCGAGCGTCTGCTGCAGATCGATGATGTAGATGCCGCCGCGCTCCGTGAAGATGAAGCGGCGCATCTTGGGGTTCCAGCGGCGCGTCTGGTGGCCGAAATGGACGCCGGCCTCCAGCAGCTCCCGCATCGAGACGACAGACACGGATATGTCCTCCTTGCGGTTGAGTGTCGGTACAGCCGGCGGAGGGTGCGGGTGCACCGGCATCAGCTGCGCTGCCGGCACCGCCACCCGTCCGTTCCGCCGGGACGAAGGGAATCGGACGTCTTACCGCGCCGATTCTAGCCGCACGGCGCCCGCCGGCCCCCGGGAAACGGGACTGAGGCCTGCACATCCCCATGAAGGGTGATCTCGCCCTACAGATCTGCCCAGCCCGCGTCGATAGGGAAAGCGATGGCGGGGGCCGACATGGAAGACCGACCGGGGCTCCAGACCCTGTCGGCGACGCTCCGCGAGAACGCCTGGGAGCTGGCGGTCGAGGCCGTCCAGGAAGGGATCGTCTCCGGCACCGTGCCGCGGCTCGGCGAGCTCGGCCCGCTCGATCGCGTCGGCGACATCCCCGCGTTCATCGGCGAGCTGGCGCGCGAGATCGCCGACCCGCGAGCGGAGCGCTTCGACGGCGCCGGGCCGCTGCTCGAGCTCGCCCGCGCCCACGCGCGCAACCGGGAGGCGCTCGGGTTCACGCCCCGCGAGGTGCTCATGGAGTTCCTCCTGCTCCGGCGCGTGCTCTGGCGCGCGCTGTCGCGCGAGCCCGACCTGCTCGAGGGCAGCGACCCCTTCGTCGTGCAGAGCCGGCTCGACGGCGCCGTGGATGTGCTCGTGGTCGAGTTCGCGGTCGCGTTCTTCGACCGCGCCACGCAGGCGCTCGCCGAGCAGGCACGCACCGACGCGCTCACGGGCCTGCTGAACCATCAGGCGTTCTGGGGCGAGGTCGGCACGGAGCTCGAGCGCGCCGCGCGCTACGGACACGAGCTGACGCTCGTCTACGTGGACGTCGACGACTTCAAGGGCATCAACGACCGGTACGGCCACCCCGCCGGCGACCGGGTGCTGCGCGCCGTCGCCGTCGGTGCTGCTCGACGAGGCGCGCGACTCGGACGTGGTCGGGCGCACGGGCGGCGACGAGTTCGCCGCGTGCCTCATCGAGAGCGAGCCGGACGCCGGCGCCCGCTTCATCGCCCGTCTGCGCGGCCGCGTGTCCGGGCTCAGCCTCGACCGGGGCATGCCGCCCTCGTTGTGGCTCACGGCCGGCTCCGCCCGCTTCCCCGCCGAAGCGGGCACGCCGGACGCGCTGTTCGAGCTCGCCGACGCGCGCCTCTACGACGCCAAGCGCTCCAGGTAGCCCGCGAGGTCGGCCGGGAGCGGCGACTCGACGTCGACCCGCTCGTCCGTGAACGGGTGCGGGAACGCGAGCCGGGCAGCGTGCAGGAACTGCCGCCGGAGGCCGGGAGCGGGCACGCCGTAGACCCGGTCACCGAGCACGGGCAGGTCGATCGCGGCCAGGTGCACGCGAATCTGGTGCGTGCGGCCCGTCTCGAGCGTGACCCGCAGCAGGGCCTGGTCGCGAAGCAGGCGCTCGACCTCGAAGTGCGTGACGGCTGCGCGCGGCGTGTCGGTGTCGAGCGACTGCCGGGTCGGATCGGAGCGGTCGCGGCCGATCGCGGCCTCGACCGTGCCGCGCCAGGAGCGCGGGCGGCCGCGCACGAGCGCCAGGTACGTGCGCTCGAGCTCGTGGCGGCGGACGAGCCGCTGCAGGCGGCGATGCGACTCGGCCGAGCGCGCCACGACGAGCAGGCCCGACGTGTCGCGGTCGAGCCGGTGCACGATGCCGGGCCGCTCCGCCTCGCCGCCCGCGGCGCCGTGCTCCAGCAGGCCCTGGACGAGCGTCCCGCCCGGGTGGCCCGGGGCCGGGTGGACGACGACGCCCGCCGGCTTGTCGACGACGAGCAGGTGCTCGTCCTCCCAGGCGATGCGCAGGTCGACGTCCTCGGCCTGGAGCTCCGGCTCCGCATGCTCGGGCGGCTCGAACTCGAGCTCCTCGCCGCCGGCCAGCCGGTAGCTCTGCCCGCGTGCCGCTCCGTCCACGGTGACGGCGCCGGCGGAAAGCAGCCGCTGCGCCTCCTGGCGCGAGTCGACCTCGGGCAGCGACGCGAGCACCCGGTCGAGGCGCATCCCGGCCGCCTCGGCCGGAACCCGGACGCGCATGCGCACTAGTGTCCCTCCTGGGGATGTGGCCACGTTCCTCGCGTGCGAGGAGCAAGCCAGGCTAGGACGCAAGGAGCCCCAATAGCAGCTGCTATTGGGGCGACTGAGGACGACGCATGGCGCCGCTCATCGCGCGCGAGGGACCTGGAGGGCATTCCCAGGAGGGGCGCTAGTGCGCATCAGTCGACGGCGCGGAGCGGCGGCGTGCGCTCCGCGGCGAACAGCGAGTAGACGAGCAGGGCCACGCCGACGCAGATGAAGCTGTCGGCGAGGTTGAAGGCCGGCCACCAGCGGAGGTCGAGGAAGTCCGTGACGTGGCCGAGCCGGACGCGGTCGAGCAGGTTCGACGCGCTCCCGCCGATGAGGAAGCCGAACGCGACCGGCAGCAGCGGGTGACGGGCGCCCGAGCGCCGGAAGAACATGATCATCCAGACGATCGCCGCCGACGTGAGGAGCGCGACGATCGCCGTCGCGCCGCCGAACAGGCCGAACGCGATGCCGGTGTTCTGGACGTGGTGGATCGTGAGCGGGCCGACGACCTTGGTCTCGTCGCCGAGCGCGAGCGAGCTCGTGACGACGTGCTTCGTGATCTGGTCGGCAACGAGCGCCGCGACGGCGATCGCGGCGAGCGCGATCCACTGGGCGGGCGTGGCCGAGGTGTCGCGCGACGCGCCCGAGACGGGCTCGAGCCCGTGCGGCGACGAGCCGACACGAATGTCGGGGGCGCGCGCCGGTGCCTCCTTCACCCCAGCTCCCGGCGGCGCTGGTCGTCGATGCAGAGCGTCGCCCACGGCCTCGCCTCGAGCCGCTCCCTGCCGATCGGCTTGCCGCAGGTCGTGCAGATGCCGTACGTGCCGTCGTCGATCCGCTTCAGCGCGGCGTCGATCTCCAGGATGACCTCGTCGGCGTTCTCCTCGAGCCCGTACTCCACCTCGCGGTCGTGCGTCTCGGTGGCCAGGTCGCCGAGGTGGTCGTCGAGCGAGCTCGAGTTCAGCTCGCCGGTCGCGTCCTCGAGCGACGTCGAGGAGTCCGCATGGATGGCCACGAGCGCGCGCGAGATCTGCGCGCGGTGCGTCAGCAGCAGCCCGTGGAAGTGGTCGAGGTCCAGGTCGGCTGGCGTCATGCAGGCCCCTTCTGTTCGGCCGCGGCCAGGCGGCGGTCGGTCTCGTCGGCCGACAGCCCGGTCAGCTCGACGAGCTTGTCCCGGGTGCCGTGCCCGCCGACGAGCCGGACGTCGCTCTTCGGCACCGCGAGGGTCCCGGCGAGCAGCTCGACGACGGCCTCGTTGGCCCGGCCGCGCTCGGGCGCCTCGCGCACGCGGATCTTCCACGCGTCGCCGTACCGACCGACGATGCCGGGGGTGCTCGACCCCGGAATCACGCGGACGCGGAGCTTCGTGCCCGTCACCGCGTCAGTATATGAGCGCGCTTGAGGAGACTCTGGCGAGACACAGCTGTGTCCGTCGGCAGGCGCTGCTCGCCCCGATGCGTCGTCCTCAGTCGCCCCGATAGGCTCCGCTATCGAGGCTCCCTGCGTCCTAGCCTCGGGGCGAGCATCGCGTGCCGCCGAACGAGCGGCGTCCCGCCAGAGTCCCCTACGCGGCTTCTGCGTGTGCCGGCTCCGATTCCTCGACGCTCGTGAGCGCGGCCTGGAGCAGCGCCCGGACGCGGATCGCCTCGCCCATCAGCCGCTCGCGCTCGGCCAGTGCGTCCTGGGTGATCGACCGTGCGGCGGTGTGCGCCTCGCGCACGACCAGCTCGGCCTCGGAACGCGCCTGGTCCTTGAGCTCGATGACGGACTTCTCGGCGGTGACGAGCGTCTCGCGGAGCAGGCTCTCGAGGTCGCGGTGGCGACGCAGCTCGGTCTCGAGCTGGTGCACCTTGTCGCGCAAGTCCTCGCGCTCGCGCCACACCTCCTCGAAACTGTCCGCGACCTCCTCGAGCAGCTCGTTGACCCGCTTCTTGCGGTAGCCGCCGAAGAACGACTTCTTGAGCGTGACATGCCGGATCTCTACCGGTGCGATTGCCAATTCCTCACCTCCCTAGTGCAGCCGGTCGAGCACCGAGATGACGACCGTGCGCGCGATGTAGAGCGCCAAGATGGCGACGATCGGGGAAAGGTCGAGTGGGCCGAAGTTCGGCAGCAGGCGCCTGAACAGGCGCAGGTAGGGCTCGCAGACGTCGTAGAGGAAGCGCTGGATCCTGTTCAGCGTGGGCGAGTACGGGAGCCGTATCCAGCTGGTCAGGATGTACGCGAAGATCAGGAGGACGTAGACCGAGACGAAGACGGTGATGAACGTCTCGATGCTCCCGATCGCGTCGAAGAGCACAGTTGATCTTCCGATGACCGGCCACACGGCCATGAATTCGGTCTGCATGGAGCCCATCCTGCACTTTCAGCTTTTTCTTACCGACGGAGGCGGGCTTGCCCCGCCGCAGTCACACCGCGCGAAGTCGCGTGTGACTTCTCACGACCCGCGAAAAATCGTCATGGCGAGCGGAGCGAGCCGGATTTTTCGCGGTTCTAAGCCTGGTTGAAGAAGCCGCGCTCGAGCATGCGGGCGCGCTCTTCGGCCGACACGGAGACGTTGCGCGGCGTGAGCAGGAAGACCTTGTCGGCGACGCGCTGCATCCCGCCGTCGAGGGCGTACGTGAGACCGCTCGCGAAGTCGATCAGCCGCTTGGACAGCTCGGTGTCGATGCCCTGGAGGTTGAGGATGACCGGCACGCCGTCTTTGAAGCGGTCGGCGATCTGCTGGGCGTCGTTGAACGAGCGCGGGATGACGAGATGCACCTGCGCCGTCGGCGACGCGGCGGCCGGCGCCGGCGCCACCTCGAGCTTGCGCTCCTGGCGGCGCGAGAGCGAGCGGACGGTCGAGGTCGCCTTGGCCTGCGCCTGCTCGGACTCCGTCCAGTCGTCGAAGTCGTTGCGCTTGCCGCGGCGCGGCTGGAGGCGGCGCACGTTCGGGCGCTCGGCGTACGTGCGCTCGAGCTCCTCGTGCGTTGCGTAGCCGTCCTCGTCCCACTCGTCCTCGTCGTCCTCCTCGGCGATGCCGAAGTAGACGAGCGTGCGGCTCCAGACGTCTGCAAGTCCCATGGTTGCGGGGATGTTAGTCGCCTTTCTCTTTCCAGATGATGCTTCCGACTCGAATCAGCGTGGCCCCTTCTTCGACGCCGACGGCGTAGTCCTGCGAGGTGCCCATCGAGAGCTCGCGCAGGCCGCGGGCCTCGGCGAGCTCGCGCAGGCGCCGGAAGTACGGCCGCGACGCCTCCGGTGACCCGGCGAGCGGCGGCATCGTCATCAGGCCGCGCACGTCGGGCGCGGCGGCGATGACGTCGTCGAGCTCCTCGGGCGAAGCCCCGGACTTGGTCGGCTCGCCCGAGAGGTTGACCTCGACGAGGGCCGGCACGGTGAGGCGGCGCGCAGCGGAGACGGACGAGACCGAGTGCACGAGCTCGCAGATCCGGTTGACGACCTTGACCTTGTTCGACTGGAGGTGGCCGATGAAGTGCCAGCGGAAGGCGTCGCCGTACTCGGCGTGCTTGCGCTCGAGGTCCTGGGCCTTGTTCTCCCCCACGACCTCGATGCCCGCCTCGACCAGGGTGGCCATGTCTTCGAGGGCGACGTACTTGGTCGCGGCGACGACGATCACACCCGGCGCGGCGGCCTGGATCTCCTCGTAGCGGCGGCGGATCTCGTCGGCGCGCACGTCGCGTTCTTACCATCGGGGGTGTGACGGAGACCGATGCGCAGCGCGCGGCCTGGGAGGACTGGGGCCGGGTCGACCCGTTCTGGGCGGTGTTGACCGCCGCCGACACGCAGCACGGCCACTGGGACGTCGAGCGCTTCTTCGAGACGGGCGAGGCGGCGATCCGCGACCTGCTCGCCCATGCGGCGCACTACGGCCGGCCCGTCGAGCACGGGCTCGCGCTCGACTTCGGCTGTGGCCTGGGCCGGCTGACCCGGCCGCTCGCGCCTCGCTTTCGCCGGGCCGTGGGGCTCGACGTGGCGTCGACGATGATCGAGCGGGCACGGGAGCTCGACCCGGGCTCGGGCGCCGAGTTCGCGGTGCACGTGGACGACAACCTGCGCGACTGGGCCGGCGTGGACTTCCTCGTCTCGCTGCTCGTCCTGCAGCACCTGCCCTCGCGCGAGGCGGTCGAGCGCTACCTGCGCGAGTTCGTGCGCGTGCTCGCGCCGGGCGGCATCGCCGTCGTGCAGCTGCCCACGGCCGTGCCGCCGCCCGGGCACGTGGGCCGGCGCGGGCGCGTCAAGGACTGGCTGCGGGCACTCGGCGTCCACCCGAAGTTCCTGTACGAGCGCCTCGGCTGGCAGCCGGCGATGACGATGCGCGCGATCCCGTACGAGGAGACGGTGGCGCTGCTCGAGTCCGCGGGCGCCGAAGTGCTCGACTCCGTCGAGCAGGACGCCGGCGACGTGGTCAACCGCACCTACTTCTTCAAGCAGGGGCTGTCCCCGAAGGGGGCTGTCCCTCGTGCCTCGACAACCAGCACTGCCTGACACTGGGGACAGCCCCCGCTGACGCGGGGACAGCCCCTACGCGACGACCGCGATTACGCCCTCAGGGGCTGTCCCCGAAGGGGGCTGTCCCCCGTGCCTCGACAACCGGCACTGCCTGACACTGGGGACAGCCCCCGCTTACGCGGGGACAGCCCCGATGACCGCGATTACGCCCTGACGCCCCGTGCGCCCGCCGTCGCGGCGGTGCGAGAAGAACAGCTCCGGGTTGCACGACGTGCAGAGATCCAGGCGCTCGACCGCGCAGCCCGCGAGCGCCAGCTCGGCCGCGCGCCACAGGTCGACGTGCGTCCCGACCACGACCTCGTCGCCGAAGCGCGCGCGGTACGGCTCCCGCACCTCGTCGCCGACCTCGTAGCAGCACGGCCCGATCCCGGGCCCGATCATCGCGGCGACGTCGCCGCCGAGCGTCGCGACCGCGTTCTCGACGACGCCGCTCAGCAGGCCGCGCCAGCCGGCGTGGACCACGGCCACGGCCGAGCCGTTCACCAGCGCGATCGGCAGGCAGTCGGCCGTCAAGGCGGCGATGGGCACACCGGGCTCGTCCGTCCAGAGCGCGTCGCCGTGCACCCCGCGCGAGCCGGCGGCGGCGCGATTCACGGTCGTGCCGTGCACCTGGTAGTTCAGCGCCAGCGCCGCCGGGTCGGCTCCCAGGGCCGCGCACACGCGCCGCCGGTTCTCGGTCGCGCGCTCGGGCTCGTCGTCGGTCTTCAGCCCGAGATTCAAAGACTCGAACGGCCCCTCGCTCACCCCGCCGACGCGCGTCGTGAACGCGATCTCGTAGGCGGCACCGGGATCCCAGCGGATCACGCGAGCGCCCGCGCGCGCTCGCGCAGCCAGTCCGGGTCGTTGCGGGCAGGATCGGCGAGCACCTCGTCGAGCAGCGCGTCGAGCGCTCGCCCGATCTGCGGCCCCTGCGGGATGCCGAGCGCCAGCAGGTCGTTGCCGTCGATCGCCAGGTCGGACACCCGGTACGGATGCTCGCGCTCGCGCATGACCGTCTGCTCCATCGCCTCGAGCGCCGGCAGCTCCCACGGCTCGACGTTCTTCGCGAGCAGGTCGGCCCGCTTGTGCTGGAAGAGGAAGCGCGCGATCCGCTCGCCCCACCGGGCCAGGAACCGCCGCGCCGCCTCGCCGTCGAACTCGCGCTCGACCGGGAACGCGTGCCCGGCGATCACGCGCACGACCTCGGAGATCAGCCGGGCCGGGTAGCGGAGCCGGTTCAGCGCCGGCCGGGCCAGCTCCGCCGCCGCCTCGGCGTGGGGCAGCTCGCGGTCGGGAATCGGCTTGGCCAGGTCGTGGAGCAGGAGCGCGAGCCGCACCTCGAGCGGCACGCCCAGGTCCGCCCCGCGCTGCACGGTCTCGAACACGTGCTCGTCGACCGGCATGCCCTGCCGCTCGGTGCCCGTGTCGTGCCCGATCGCCGGCTCGAACTCGGGCAGGATCGTCGTCAGGACGCCGGTGTCCCGCGCGAGGCGGAGCGCCTTCGCCGGATGCGGGCCGAGCAGCAGCTTGGACAGCTCGCCCTGCCCGTCGGCCGCGAGGCCGCCGCCGATGCGCTCCGCGGAGACGAGCCGCACCTGCGGCGCCCACTCGCGCATCTGCGCGAGCGTCTCCTCGTCGGGCTCGAGCCCGAGCTCGGAGACGAAGCGCAGGCCGCGGACGATGCGCAGCGGGTCGTCGCGGAAGCTCGTCGGGCTGGTCGTGCGCAGCACCCCGCGATCGAGGTCGCCGCGGCCGTCGAGCGGGTCGAGAATCTCGCCCGTCTCGAGCCGCTTCGCGATCGCGTTGATCGTGAAGTCGCGCCGCTCCATGTCCTGCTCGAGCGCGATGGACGCGTCGGCGACGATCTCGAAGTCGTGCCGCCCCGGCCCGGTGGAGCGCTCGACGCGCGGCGGCGCGAACTCGATGCCGGCCGGCGCGAGCCGGCGCACCTCGCGGTCGTGCGGGTGCAGGCGCACGCCGACGCTCTGCCCTGCGACGACGAGGTCTTCGACGCGCCCGTACGAGGCGAGCGCCGCCATCAGCTCGGCGTGCCCGACGCCGGGGACGACGAAGTCGGTGTCGCGCACCTGCCGGCCGAGCAGCTCGTCGCGAACCGCGCCGCCGACCATCCAGGCGTCCAGCCCGAGCGAGCGGACGAAGTCGGCGATGGGGCTAGACGTGGCCGATTGCCTCGATCTCGACCTTGGCGCCGGACGGGAGCGCCGAGATCTCGACCGTGGCTCGCGCGGGCGGCACGGAACCCACATGGGTCGCGTAGACCTCGTTCATCCCGGCGAAGTCGCCGAGGTTCACGAGGTAGACCGTCGTCTTCACGAGCTTGTCGAGCCCGCTGCCCGCCTCGTCGAGGATGGCGCCGAGGTTCTGCATGACCTGCTCGGTCTGCTCCTGGATCGTCTCCCCCACGATCTCGGCGTGGTCCGGCCTGAGCGCGAGCTGGCCGGAGACGAACACGAGGTCGCCCACGCGGATCGCCTGCGAGTAGGGCGCGCCCTGGAACGGCGCCGGCGCACGCTCGGTGCGGATCGCGGTCTTGTCGGCCATGCGTTACTCCTTCCGCGGGAGGGGCCGGCACGCCTGCGCGAGCGCGGCGCCGAGGGACTTGAAGATCGCTTCGAGGACGTTCGCCGCCTCGTCGCCCTGGATCAGGCGCACGTGCAGGGTCAGCACGGCGCCCTCGGCGAGCTCCCGGAGGAAGCGGTCGACGACGTCGAACTGCAGCCCGCCGACGTGGGCGCGGGTGAGATCGACGTTCGAGACGACGAGCGGGCGGTCGGAGGCCTCGAGCGCCACGTGGGCCAGCGCCTCCCAGGCGGGGATGGTCGCGGAGCCGAAGCCGCGCGCGCCCGACGAGTGCAGCTCGTCGAGGAACGCCTCGCCGAGCGCGCGGCCGGCGGCCGCCACCTCTTCGTCGGCGCCGCCCGGCGCGACCTCCAGCCGCAGCCCGAAGCCGCCCGTGCGGGCCATCAGCTCGAGCAGGTGGTCGAGCACGGGCAGGCCGGTCGAGACCGCCGACTCGGAGCTGCCCAGCGATGCGCGGACCTGCAGCCCCGTGGGCATGTCGCTCATGTCGCGACGTTAGTCATTGCGGCGCTCGATGTGAGCGCCGAGTGCGCGCAGCCGCTCGTCGATCCGCTCGTAGCCGCGGTCGATCTGCGCGACGTCGCCGATCGTCGACGTGCCCTCGGCGCAGAGCGCGGCGAGCAGCATCGCCATGCCGGCGCGGATGTCCGGGCTGGACATGCGCTGGCCGTACAGCTTCGCCGGGCCGGTCACGACCACGCGGTGCGGGTCGCAGAGGATGATCCGCGCCCCCATCGACACGAGCTTGTCGACGAAGAACAGCCGGCTCTCGAACATCTTCTCGAAGATCAGGATCGTGCCGCGGGCCTGGGTCGCGACCGTGACGGCGATCGAGGTCATGTCGGCCGGGAACGCGGGCCACGGGCCGTCCTCGATCTTGGGGATCGCGCCGCCGAGGTCGTCGCGGATCGCGAGCTCCTGGCCGGGCGGGACATGGATCGAGGTGCCGTCGATCTCGACCCGGAGCCCGAGCCGCTCGAACACGGGCAGGATCGGGACGAGGTCGTCGGCGGCGGCGTCCTCGATGGTCAGGTCGCCGCCGGTGATGGCGGCCATGCCGATGAAGCTGCCGACCTCGACGTGGTCGGCGGCGATCGTGTGCTCGCCGCCGCGCAGCCGCTCGACGCCCGTGATGTGGATCATGTTCGAGCCGATGCCCTCGATCTCGGCGCCGAGCGAGACGAGGAAGCGGCAGAGGTCCTGGACGTGCGGCTCGCACGCCGCGTTCGAGATCGTCGTCCGGCCGGGCGCGAGCGACGCGGCCATGATCGCGTTCTCGGTCGCCATGACCGACGCCTCGTCGAGGTGGACGCGCGCGCCGCGGAGCTTGCCGATGAGCTCGTAGCCGCCGTTCATGTGGATGTCGGCGCCGAGCTCGGCGAAGGCGTGGATGTGCGGGTCGAGCCGGCGGCGCCCGATCACGTCGCCGCCGGGCGGCGGCACCTTCGCGCGCCCGAAGCGGGTCAGCAGCGGGCCGGCGAGCAGGAACGATGCGCGAATCCGGCTCGCGAGCTCCCCGTGGACCTCGTGCGTGGCGAGGTCGGCGGCCTGGACGCGCACCTCGTTCGCGCCGAGCCAGTCGACGTCCGCGCCGAGCTGCTCGAGCAGCGCCAGCATCGACTCGACGTCGAGGATGCGCGGCACGTTGTGCAGCACGACGGGCTCGTCGGTCAGCAGGCATGCGGCGAGAATCGGCAGGGCGCCGTTCTTGTTGCCCTCGGCCCGGATGTGCCCGGAAAGCCGATGGCCCCCCTCGATGACGAATGACTCCACGACGGATTCCTGGACGGCGATCGACGTCATAGCCGGGTAGTGTGCCGCCCCGGTCGGCGGGTTGCCGTGTGGATACGCTAACCGTCGTGAACCCGACCCGTGAGCAGGCCTGGGACACGCTCACCCGCTACACGAAGAGCGAGGCGCTCCTGCGCCATGCGCTCGCGGTCGAGGCGTCGACGCGCTGGTACGCGCGGCACTTCGGCGAGGACGAGGAGCTGTGGGGCGTCACCGCGCTCCTGCACGACTTCGACTACGAGATCCACCCCACGCTGGACAAGCATCCGCAGGACGGCGCGCCGATCCTGCGCGAGGAGGGCTACCCCGAGGTCGTCATCGAGGGCGTCCTCTCGCACGCGGAGCACCTGCAGATGCCGCGCGACACGCCGCTCAAGAAGACGCTCTTCGCCTGCGACGAGCTCTCGGGGTTCATCCATGCGTGCGGGCTCGTGCGGCCGACGGGCATCGACGGCCTCGAGCCCAAGTCGGTGAAGAAGAAGCTGAAGCAGCCGTCGTTCGCGGCCGGCGTGCACCGTGACGAGGTCTACGCGGGCGCGGAGCTGCTGGGGCTCGAGCTCGACGACCACATCCGCAACGTGATCGAGGCGCTCCAGCCGATCGCGCCCGAGCTCGGGCTGCGGACGGCCGAGACGGCCGAGGCATGACCCCGCAGCTCGACGCGATCGGGCTGACCGTGTCGAACATGGAGGCGTCGCTCGCCTTCTACCACCTGCTCGGGCTCGAACCGTCGGGCGAGGACCACGTCGAGGCGACGCTCCCCGGCGGCATGCGGCTGATGTGGGACACCGTCGAGGCGATCCGGAGCTTCGACCCGTCGTGGGAGCAGCCGGTCGGGCCGGGCCGGATCTCCCTGGCGTTTCGGTGCGGCTCGCCGGCCGAGGTCGACGCGACGTACCACCTGGCCGTCGAGGCCGGCCATCGCGGCTCGAAGGAGCCGTGGGACGCGTTCTGGGGCCAGCGCTACGCCGAGCTCCACGACCCGGACGGGAACGCCGTGCAGCTCTACGCGCCGCTGTAGGCGCCGACAAATCGACACACTTTCGGCACGCGCGCGTCAGGCAGCTCTGGTACCGGGGTCTGACCCCGGTTCTAGCTGACCGCGGCGACGAGCCGCTCGAGATCGTCCTCGTTCGTCCACCAGCCGACGGACGCACGGCACCAGCCGAGCCCCGGCATCTCGCGGATGACGACGCCGGCCTCGAGCGCGCGCGTGACCGTCCCGGCCGGATCGTCCGACCGCCAGGTGACGAGCGTGGCGTGGCCGGGCTCGGTGACGACGTCGACGCGTTCGGCGAGCAGCTCGCGGCAGCGCGCCGCCAGCCCGCGCGCCCGCTCGTAGCGGCCCTCCGGCGCCGAGCCGAGCGCTGCCAGCAGCCCGGCGAGCGACGTGCCCGGCGTCCACCCAGCCTCGAAGCGGGCGGCGCCCGGCCGCGGCGTGAAGGAGCCGTCCGGCTCGTAGCCCGCCTGCGACAGGTAGCTCGGGAGCGCGACCGGGAGCGCCTCGGGGTCGCGGACGATCAGCGCGCCCGTCGCGTCCGGCCCGCAGAGCCACTTCTGCCCGGAGACGGTGTAGAAGTCGAACGGCGAGGCGTCGACCGGGATCGCGCCCACGGTCTGGGCGCCGTCGACGAGAAGCGGGGCGCGGCCGATCAACTCCTCGACCGGCAGAACGTGGCCCGTCGTCCAGAAGACGTGCGAGAGCGCGATCAGCCGCGTGCGCGGCGTGACCTCGGCGAGGACCGCCTCCACTGCCTCGGCTGCGGCGCGCTCGCGCACCTGTGCGACGCGGACCCGCGCCTGCGATGCCCCGACCGCGCCGAGGAGCCCGAAGTGCTCGCTGTCGGTCGTGACGATCTCGTCGTCCGGGCCGAGCGCGAGCCCGGTGACGACGATGCGGCACGCCTCGCTCGTCGAGGACGTGATCGCGACGTGCTCCGGAGTCACGCCGACGAGCGGCGCGATCGCCTCGCGCACCCGCACGCGCATCGCGATGACCTCCTCGAAGCGCGTCTTCGAGCCGCGGCCGTCGTCGACGTCCTGCGCGAGCTGCGCCTCGACGGCGTCGGCGGTCGCGCGGGCGAGCGGCCCGACGCTGCCGGCGTTCAGGTAGGCGAGGTGCTCGAGCACCGGGAACTGCGCGCGTGCCTCCTCCCAGCTCACGTGATCGTCACGTCCACCGGCGCGTGGTCGGAGAGCAACCGGCGCTCGAACTGGCGCACGGAGAGCTTCCAGGGGCGGCCGGGCGTCGCCTCGGCGCCGCGGACGAGCACGTGGTCGATCCCCGGCCCGGGCCGCGAGTAGCCCCACTCCGGGCCGCAGAGGTCGGGAAGGGTGCGCGAGATCGGCGGGCGGACGTTGAAGTCGCCGGCGAGCACCGACAGCTCGTCCGGCTCGGTCATGGCCTCGGCGAACCAGGCGGCTCGCCGCACCTCGGCGTCGGGGAGGCGCTTGTCGTGCGAGCCGGTGGCGTGGACGTTCGTGACGACCGCACGCTCCCCGCTTTCGAAGCGGACGCGCACGGCGTGCGCGACGCGCCGCTCCTTCGCCCACGCGAGCCGGGTGACGAGGTCGAGCCCGAGCGTGCGCGTCTGCGCGCGGCGGAAGCGCCGCGAGTTCAGCACGAGCTCGCCAGCGTGCTCCCCGTGGTGGCGCAGAGCGAGCAGCACGACGTTCGCCTGCCCGGTGAAGAGCGAGCGCAGCCGCCCGGGGTCGATGCGGCTCAGCCGGCGTCCCAGCTCCGCCGTCGAGGGGAGCGGCCCGATGGTCGGGCGCGCCGCGATCGCCGCGAACACCTGCATGCCGCTCCACGTCTCGAGGTGGGAGAGCGTCCACGGCGGCACCTCTTGCAGGCAGAGCACGTCGGGGTCGTCGCGCGTCGCGAGCTCCATCATCTCGGGCAGGAACGAGCGCCGTTCAGGCGGGACGGAGTCCCCGTGGAAGACGTTCCAGGTTCGGACGAGAAGAGCCACAGCAAGCGCACTACTCTACGAACGTGTTCAGGCGCGATCCGTTTCGTGACGTGATCCGCCGCCAGCTCGACCTGTTCGAGAACGACGAGGCGGAGCTCATCGCCGAGGTGCGGGAGGCCGAGCGCGCCTACGACAAGGCGCCGCGCGAGGACGCCGAGGCGGCGTACGAGCAGCTGTGGGACATGGTCGAGACGGGCACCGAGATGCTGGCCGAGATCCGCGACGCGTACATGCGCACGCTCGACGAGGAGACGGCCGAGCAGTACGAGGTGGCGTTCAACCGGGCGGTCAAGAAGCGGCTGCCGCGGTTCGCGCTGCAGATCACCGACTACTGACGGGTCTCGGAGTGGAGTCTCATGCCTCCGACCACGACGACCCGGGCCGATGATCGCGAGCGCGACGGCGAAGATCAGCCAGAAGCGCCGGGCACCGCCCGCTAGTTGTACTTCGGCTCGGCTGACACCTGCGCCGACGCGGCCCCGGCGGACGGGACGCTGGGCATGGTGATCGTGAAGGCGGCGTGCTGGCCGGGCGGGACGTTCGCGGGCTGGAAGACCCCGCCGCCGCCGATCACGTTGCCGGCGCCGTCGAACACGACGCCTGAGACGCGCGCAGCCGACGAGAGCGTCTTGCCGGCCGTGTTCACGAGGTCGCCGGCGATCTGCGAGCCGGCGCCGGCCGCGACCACGTGGACGTTCGCGTTCCCTGGAAGCGCGAGCGACGGCGTCCCGCCGACGGCTACCTGGGTGTAGACCTCGAGTGACGCGGTCGCGCGACTGGCGGAGTGGATGATCGAGCCGCCGAAGTAGTACGTCGCGCCCGCGGGGATCGCGGACACGATCCTGCCCTCGGTGCCGACGACGACGTTGCTCGCGTCGACGGCGTTGACGGTGACGGTCACGTCGACCGCGTCGAGCGTCGTGGATGTGTTGTGCAGCACGACGCCGTAGTCCGTTTCGCGCGTGGATCCACCGGCCGCGTCGCTGAAGCCGCTTTTCACGACCGAGACCGGCGGGCCGGACGGGAGCACGGGCTGGTAGCGCGGCTCGATCGAGACGGCTGCGCTCGCGACGTTCCCCGGCGCCACCGCCCCGACGTGCACCTTGAAGCCGATGCGGTTGCCGTGCGGGACGTCGGTCGGCAGGTAGGTCGAGTTGCCGCCGATCGGGTTGCCGGCGCCGTCGAACACGACGGCCGTGACCCGCGCGAACGTGTTGAGCGGGGCCGCGGCCGCGTTCGAGACCTCGCCGACGATGTCCACGCCGGACGGTGTCGACGCCTCGATCCGTACATTTGCCGGTGGCGGGAGCGACAGGGCCTTCGCCACGCTCTGCCCGACGCTCACCTGGACGTCGATCCCTGCGGTCGTGACGCCCTTCGGCCCGACCAGCTCCCCGCCAAGGTAGTAGGTGGTGCCGGCCGGGATCGCCAGGAGTACCGTCGTGTCGGTGTTGATGACAGCGTTGCTCCCGTTCGAGCGGTTGACGGTGACCTGCACCGATTTCGCGTCGTGGTCGGACGAGGTGTTCGCGAGGATCACGCCGTAGTCCGCCTCGCTCGACTGACGGGAAGTGCGCCTGCGAGAACCCTTTCTTGACGACGATCACGTTGGCCGGGCCGGGTGACGTGGGCGTGGTCGTCGTGGGCGGAGGCGGCGGAACGGTGGTCGTCGTGGACGTCGACGTCGTGGTCGTCGAGGTCGTCGAGGTCGACGTCGTGGTCGTCGAGGTCGACGTCGTGGTCGAGGTCGACCGCGTCGTCGTCGTTGTCGTCGTCGACCCTCCGCGGGTCGTGGTCGTCGGAGATGTGGGCTGCGTCGTGGTAGGTGCGTTGGTCGTCGGCCCGCCGCCGGTGCCCGTCGTCTGCGGCCTGACGACCGTGCATCGCGCAGCGCCGGCGAGCCGAGCGAGCGTCTCCTGCTGCGCATGCACGAAGCGGCTGCGCGCCTTCCGGCTCTTGTGGTGCCGGAAGAACGCGGCCCGGTTCGCCGCCATCGACGCCTTGAAACGCGCAAGCGTCTGCTGGCGCTTCGCCTTCTGCGCCTGCGTGCAGGTGACCGCGGCCCTGTGCGGCGCCAGTGCCGAAGCGCCCGCGAGGCCGACGAGCGCGAGTGCGCAGGCCACGGCGAGGCCGAGGATGCCCTTCTGGATTGCGCGCCCCCGCACGACGGGGGGCCACTGTACGGACTTCAGCAGACGTCGAGGATCGGAAAGACCGCGGCCTCGTCGATGCAGCTCTGCACGTAGAGCGCGGTGCCGACGTCGCCCGTGAAGAGGCTGTGCCAGCCGTGGCCGTACACGGCGTGCATGCGGTCGACCTGCTCGAGCGCGTGCATCGCGAACGCGCGGGCACGCTCGAGCCACCGCTCGTCGCCCGTCCGCTCGAAGAGCTTCAGGAACGCGTAGCCGTTGCCCGCCGTCCCGTGGCAGAGGCCGGCGCCCTTCTTCAGCGGGCCGCCAGCCACGTGAGCTCGCCGCCGGCGACGAGCAGCTCGGTGAGCGCATCGTCGGCGGGCGCGAGCGCGGCGAACGACGTGACGATCCCGGGCGCGCCGTGGCACCACTGCGTGCGGATCTTGTCCGCGCGCTCAGCCTCCTCGAGCGAGGCCGGCCACTGTGCGAGACCGCCCTCCCGGCGCGCGTGCCGGTGCAGCACGTCGATCGCGCGGCGCTCGAGCTCTGCGCGCCGCGCCGTGTCGAGCAGGTCGCCGCGCGAGAGCACGAAGACGTTCCCTGCGAACCCGTGGGCGGGGCCGAGCACGTGGCTCCGGTGGCCGCTGAACTCGTTCGTCCAGACGTCGCCGTCCCAGGCGGCCCACAGGCGGTCGGCCGACTCGTTCCACGCCTCGACCCACTCGGGCGCGCCCGTCCGCTCGTGCATGACCTGCGCGGCGAGCATGGTGCCGGGCGCGCCCCAGCAGAGCTCGTTGCTCGGGTGCGTCGCGTTGGCACGCACGTCCTCCAGCAGCCGTTCCTCGAACGTGGCGGAGGGTCTGAGCGAATGCGCGACGAGCACGACGCCCGCCTCACCGAAGAGGAACGAGGGGATCACTCCGTAGTCCGGGAAGTCCGGGCCTGCCCGGTACCGGTCGGGCAGGCTTGCGGCGACGGCCGACCAGTCGTCCGCCGAGCCGAGCCGGTGCAGCGCCCAGATGATCCCGGCCGCGCCGAAGTACAGCATCGTGTACCGGTCGGGCGCGTCGCCGGGGTCGGCGTCACGCGGGTGCAGCGGCCAGAGCGTGTGCAGGCTGAAGGCGCGCTCGGCGTCGTCGACGATCGCGCGGATCGCGGCCTCGGCCCTGGGCGGGTTCCAGGGCGTCTCGGTGAGCGGTTCGTGGTCGCCGGGCTCGAGGAGTGGGATCAACGGTGGCCGAAGTGGTGGGCGTTCGGGAGCGAGGCCGTGATGCTGCCAGCCTGCGAGACCTGGCGGGCGAGCGGGCCGAGCGTCTCGAGGTGCGAGACGACGATGTTGCGGTTTCGGCCGACGTGCTCGAAGCGGCCGCGCGCGAGGATGAGCGGCTCGCCGCGGATGACGGCGCGGTGCCGCTCGTAGACCGGCGGCGGGACGATCAGGTTGATGTGCCCGTGCTCGTCCTCGAGCAGCATGAAGACGACGCCGTTGGCGGTGGACGGGCGCTGGCGTGCGACGACCATGCCGACGACGGTGACGGTCGAGCGGTTGCGGAGTCCGGGCAGGTCGCGGCTGCCCGCGGTGCCGGGCGGCAGGTGCGGGCGGAGCAGCTCGACCGGGTGGATGCCGATCGAGAGGCTCGTGCCGCCGTAGTCGGCGAGCATCCGCTCCCACACGGTCTGCTCGGGCAGGTCGGGCGTCTCGGCGGTCGGCTCGAGCGGCAGCGCAAGCTGGCGCTCCTCCCCACCCGAGCCGGCGACCGACGCGCCGCGCGGGACGAGGCCGAGCTCCCAGAGCAGCCGGCGGCGCGGCTGCCCGAACGAGTCGCAGGCGCCCGCCGAGACGAGCGCGGCCAGCCGGTCGCCGGGAAGCGGCGCGCGCTGCGCGAGGTCGAGCACGCCGTGGAACGGGCCGGCGCGCTGCGCTCGGCGGCAACCGTTTCGGCGTCTTGCTCGCCGACCGAACGAACGTACGCCAGCCCGACGACAACTCGACCCTCCTCGATAACGCAGCGCGCAGCGCTGCGATTGACGTCGGGCGGGATCACCTCCACCCCGCGCCGCTGGCCGTCGCGGACGAGCGTGGCCGGCGGGTAGAAGCCCATCGGCTGCGCGTTCATCAGCGCGCACAGGAACTCGGCCGGGTAGTAGCGGCGCAGCCAGGCGGACTGGTAGGCGAGCAGCGCGAACGCGACCGAGTGCGACTTCGGAAACCCGAAGCCGGAGAAGGCGGCGAGCTTGTCGTAGACGCGGTGTGCGGTCTCCTCGTCGACGCCGTTGCGCAGCGCGCCCTCGACGAAGCGCTCGCGCAGCGCCTCGAGCGCCTCGGCCGAGCGCTTGCGGCTCATCGCCCGGCGGAGCGCCTCCGCCTCGCCGACGGTGAAGCCGGCGAGCGCCATCGCGACCGAGAGCACCTGGTCCTGGAAGACGACGACGCCGAGCGTGTCGCGGAGCGGCTCGGCGAGCGACGGGTGGTCGACGGGCGGCACGAACGCGGGGTCCTTGCGGAGCGCCTCGCGGTGGGCGATGTACGGGTGGACGGCGCCGCCCTGGATCGGCCCGGGCCGGACGAGCGCCACCTCGATCGTCAGGTCGTCGAGGTTCTCGGGGCGGGTGCGCAGCAGCATCTGCATCTGCGCGCGGCTCTCGATCTGGAAGACGCCGACGGTGTCGGCCTGGCGGATCTCGCCGTAGACCTCCTGGTCGTCGAGCGGGATGCGCGAGAGGTCGATCGGCTCGTCGCGGAGGCGGGCGATCTGCTCGACGCAGTCCTCGACGGCGGAGAGCATGCCGAGGCCGAGCAGGTCGATCTTGAGGAAGCCGGCGTCGTCGCAGGAGTCCTTGTCCCACTGGCAGATCTGACGGCCGGCCATCGCGGCGGGCTGCACGGGGACGAGGTCGACGAGCGGCCGCGACGAGATGACCATGCCGCCGGGGTGTTGGGAGATGTGGCGGGGCAGGCCGGCGATCTCGCGGCAGAGCTCGCCGAAGGCGCGCCAGCGCGGTGACAGCACCTTCCGCTTCGCGTCGGGGAGCTGGGCGACCTCCTCGGAAACGCGGCGGGCGTTCCAGCCGTCGGAGTAGCGGGCGAGCCGCTCGAGCTCGGCGTACGGGAGGCCGAGCGCCTTGCCGACGTCGCGGATGGCGCCGCGCGAGCGGTAGGTGGCGAAGCTGCAGACGAGCGCGGTGTGCTCGGAGCCGTAGCGCTCGATGACGCGGACGATGAGCCGCTCGCGGATGTCGCGCGGGAAGTCGAGGTCGATGTCGGGGACGGCGGCGAGCTCGCGGTTCAGGAAGCGGCCGAGCGAGAGCCCGGAGGCGACCGGGTCGACGTGCGAGAGGCCGGTCAGGTAGCAGACGATCGAGCCGACCGAGCTGCCGCGCCCGCGGCCCGGCGGCAGGACGCTGCGCGGCGAGTCGGTGCCGCGCACCTCGCGGGCGACGTCGCGGGCGAGCTCGAGCACCTCGTGGTGGAGCAGGAAGAAGCCGGAGAGGCCGATCTCGCGGATGAGCGCGAGCTCCTCGTCGAGCCGCTCGCGTGCGCGTTGCTTGTGGCCGTTCAGCCCGCTGTAGCGCTCGTCGAAGGCGTGGTTGCAGATGCGGGCGAGCTGGACGTCGGCGGGGACGTCGCCGTCGGAGAAGTCGGGGTAGCGGTAGCCGAGCTCCTCGGTGAGGTCGAAGCGGAGCCGGCCCGCCAGCTCGACGGTGCGCGCGACGGCGTCGCGATCGTCGGGGAAGCGCTCGGCCGCCTCGGCGGGCGGGCGGAGGACGGCCTCGTGGTTGCCGCGCCGCTCGGGCTCGCAGCCCTCGAGCGAGGTGTTGTGGCGGACAGCCACAAGCACGTCCTGGAGCGCGATGCGCGTCGCGTGGTGCGCGTGGACGTCGCCGGTCGCGACCGTGCGCACGCCGAGCGACTCGGCGAGCTCGCGCAGCCGGGCGTTGCGGCGCGCGTCGCCCCGTTCGTACGGGCGCTGGAGCTCGACGAAGAAGCCGTCGCGGCCGAACGCCCGCGCAACCCGGGCGGCGGCGTTCGGGTTGCGGACGGCGAGCCCGTGGCGGGCGCAGCCGGACAGGCAGACGAGCCCCTCGGTGTGCTCGAGCAGGGTGTCGAGCGGGAGCGACGGCGGGATCGGGGCGCGGTACGCGGTCGAGAACGCTGCTTGTGGCTTTCCGCCACTAACCCGGTCCGGGCGGGTGCCGGCGTGCGCGGCGGTGAGCAGGCGGCAGAGGTTCGTGTAGCCGCGGGCGGTCTCGACGAGCAGCGTGACGTGGGCGCCGCCTTCGAGCGTGAGCTCGGCGCCGGTGATGGCGCGGATGCCGAAGAGCTTCGCGGCGTGGGCGAACTCGAGCGAGCCGCTGACGCCGTCGTGGTCGGTGAGCGCGAGCGCCTCGTAGCCGAGCTCGGCGGCCATGGCGGCGAGTTCCTCGGGCCGGGAGGCGCCGTCGAGGAACGAGTACGCGGAATGGCAATGGAGCTCGACGTAGCTCACAGCGGGGCTGTCCCCGGGGCTGTCCCCGAAGGGGGCTGTCCCCAGTGCGTGCATAAGACAGCGCCGAGACTCAGCCGAAACGCTTCCCGAAGGCCGAGATATCGCCCAACCACGGGGGACAGCCCCCGCTTCGCGGGTACAGCCCCTGCGGGCTGTCCCCAGTGGGTGCATAAGACAGCGCCAGGACACAGCCGAAACGTCTTCCGAAAAACGACATATCGCCCGACCACGGGGGACAGCCCCCGCTTCGCGGGGACAGCCCCTGCGGGCTGTCTGACAGCGCCGAGACTCACGATCACGAACAACCGCCTCCGCCCAGGGGCTGTCCCCGAAGGGGGCTGTCCCCCGTGGGTGCATAAGACAGCGCCAGGATTCAGCCGGAACGTTTTCCGAAAAACGAGATATCGCCCGACCACGGGGGACAGCCCCCGCTTCGCGGGGACAGCCCCTACGATCGCGCTATGGGTGAGTTCCGCGCCGTGTGGTCTCCGCGCGACTACGACGCGGCGGTCGCCTTCTACCGCGACACGCTCGGGCTCGAGCAGGTGGGCGGCTGGGACCGCGGGCCGCGATGACAAGGGCGCGCTGATCGCGGCCGCGGCCGGGATCGTCGAGCTGATCAAGCTGGGCGACGGTCAGGAATACGTCGCGCCGGCCGGCGTCACCCTGTACGTGGAGGTCGATGACGTGGACGCGCTGCACGCGCGCCTGGTCGCCCGGGACATGACCGCCGCGGTTCCGCGGAACCGCCCGTGGGGCCACCGCCAGATCTCGGTCGAGGATCCGGACGGCGTCACCGTCACCTTCTTCTCGCCGGTCGCCTAGGCGCCGCGCTGCGTGAACCACGTGCCCCGGTCGTCGTCACGGAAGACGACGGTGTTCTGGCCTGACTCGAGCACGACCTCGAAGTAGCGGCGCTGGACGGGCTCCTCGGTCCACCAGCGGTCGACGACGCGCCACTCTTCGCGCACGACGGCGACGCCCTGGCGGTTCACACGACGCGGCGCCCCGTCGGCGTGCGCTTCGACGAGCGCAGGCCGGGGAGCGTTTACGCGTCTTTGGGAACCAGCAGTGCCCGCTGTTCCGGCAGCCGTGACCACGGAGCGATGTCGACGACGGTGCACACCGCGCCGCCGCCGGTGCTGGCGCGCACCTGGCGGAGGCCGTCCTTCAGCCGTTCCTGGAGGTCCTCGCCCTCGGGGGCAACGAGGGCGAGCTGGTCGCCGCGCGAGTCGGCGAGCTCGACTGCTTCGAGCGCGAGCCGCATGACGGGTGCCGGCAGCTCGGCGATCTTCGGCCACAGCGCGGCGCGCAGCCGGTCGCGCTCGGCGACGGGCTCGCGCAGGGTGACCGTCCGCCGCCACGAGCCGCCGCCGGTGAGCCGCGCGACGAGCGCGAGCTTGCGGAGGAAGCGGCCGTCACGGGCGGGGCTCTCGAGCAGCCGGTCGACGAGCACGTTGAGCGCCCGCCGGAGCGTGAGCTCGTTCCCGACCGCTTCCGGGAAGTCGAGCCGTTCGGCGACCTCGGCCGGCGGACGGCGGCCCTCGACGCGACGCGCACCCCTCCCGCGCGCGAGCGTCCAGGCCTGCCGCCCGTCCCGTCCGAGACGCTCGGCGACCGCCGCACCGGGCAGCTCTGCCAGCTGACCGAGCTTCTGGACGCCGAGTTCTTGCAGTTCTTCGCGCCGTCCCGCCTCGAGCGGGAGCAGCGTCAGCGGCAGCGGCGCGAGGAACTCGCGCGCCTGGTCGCCGTCGGCGACGACGATCACCTGGCCCGCACGCGCCACGCTGGCCGCCGCGAGGGCGGCGAAGCGACGCCCGGCTGCCCCTGCCCGCGCATCCCACCCCGCCCCCACGGCCGCCAGCGCACGGTGCAGCGCCGCCTGGACGCCGCCGTAGAGCCGCTCGACGCCCTTGGTCTCGAAGTAGACGGTGCCGAGCTCGGCCGGCTCGACCGCGAAGCCAGAGTCCTCGAGCCGCCGCACGATCGCCTCCCACGCGTCCTCGGCCGTGGCCGGATCCTGCTCGACGAGCACGAGCTCCGGGCAGGTCGCGAGCGCCTCGCCCATCCGCATGCCCGGCTTCACGCCGGCCGCCTCGGCGGCCGCGGTCACCGGGCCGAGCAGCGGCTCGCGTCCGGGCAGCGGTGCGAGCGCCGCGGGCCGCCGCATGAGCCCCGGCCGCTCGCGAAGCGCGGCACGAAGCTCGAACCCTGGGATGACGATTGCGGCGAGCACCGGAACGTATGTTCTACACGAACACATGTTCCCCTGTCAAGGAAATTTTATTTTTCTTCACGCCTCCGGCGTACGCTTTTGCTGTGAAACGGCTCGTCGCGCTCGTGCTTGCACTCGTGGCGCTGGCGACCGCGGGCGACGCGACGACCGCACAGCAGGCGACCGGCCCGATCGTCTTCGCCAGCTCGCGGATCTCGAATCTGTGGGGCGAGATCTACACGCGCCCGGCCGGCGGCGGGCCGGCCCGCAACCTGACCCGGAGCGTCGCCAACGACCGGGAGCCGGTCCTGCTCGCCGGGGGCCGGACGATCGCGTTCCTCAGCAACCGAAGCGGCCAGGACGCGGTCTGGACGATGACGACCGGCGGCAGGCGCCTGCGGCGGGTCTCGCCGGAGTATGCGGGCCTCGACCAGCTCGCCTCGTCACCTCGAGGAACCGCGCTGACGTACATCGTGACGGGACAGAACGGCAACGGGGCAGGCCCCCTCGTGCTGCTGGACGCGACCCGGAGCACCAGGACGAGGCTTGCGCGCAGCGCATGGGGGTCGGCGTTCGCGCCCACCGGCGATCGCGTCGCCGTGTTCGAATCGAGCGAGGCCGTTTCCGTTCGCGATCGTCGCGGCCGGGTGCTGTGGCGCGTCCCGGGCTTCCGCGGCGCGTGGTCGAAACGGGACGACCTGGCCGTCTCCGAGCAAGGGCGGGTTGCGCTCTACTCCGTCGACGGCCGTCTGCGGCTGAGGCTCGCAGGCACAGACCCGCTCTGGTCACCCGACGGGAGTGCGCTCGCCCTGACGCGGCCGACCGGCGTGTGGCTGGTCGCGGGGACGACCGTGAAAAAGCTCCTGAGCACCCACGGGCCGAATTACCCGACCGCCATCGCCTGGACACCCGACGGCCACAGCCTTGTCGCGTTCAACGGCACCGGGATGCTGCTGGTAGCGCGCGCCGGTGGCGCACACGCGCTGCCCTGGCCGTACGCGACCGGGCCGGTTTGGTCGCCGGACGGGAAACGCGTCGCGCTCGCGGGCGGGCTGCTGGCGGTCTCGGCACCGGGGTCGGCGACCGTGCGCGTCCTGGCACCCCGCGGCGCCGGCCCCTGCGAGCTGCTGTACGAGTCCGCCACCTGGCTTCCCGGCGGCAAGCGGTTGCTCTACACCATGACGAGAGCGGGCCAGAACCTGCGGAATCTCTGGACCGAGGGGGCGAACGGCGGCAGCCCGCGCCGGCTGTCGACGTCATCGCTCTCGCAGGAGACGCCGGCGTGGTCGCCCGACGGAGCAACCATCCTCTTCAAGGAGGGCTTTCCGAACGGGCATGCCGGTGGCTGCGACGTCACGTACCAGCCCGCACTCGCGACCCTGCGGCCGGGTGGGACACCGGCGGCGCTGACCGTTCCCGATGCCAATGCCGGCCTGGTCGACACCGACCCGGCGTGGTCGCCGGACGGGCAGCAGATCGCGTTCGTCCACACGACGTTCTCGGAGTCGCCCGAGAACGGCGTTGTCGTGATGCCGGCGCGCGGAGGAACGCCGCGCCGGCTGACGCCGCCGTCCTCGAAGCCGACGTTCTACTACCTGCCCGAGTGGTCGCCCGCGGGTGATCAGATCGTCTACGGCAGCGACAGCGGCGTCTATGTGGTGCCCGTTGCCGGCGGCACGCCGCGCCGCATCGGCGCCGGCACGTCGGCGACCTGGTCGCCCGACGGACGGCTGATCGCGCTCGCGAACGGCGGTGGCCTCAAGGTCGTCGCGCCGGACGGCACCGGTGCGCGCTCGCTCTGGCCGATGCCCGGCAGCAACGTGAGCTCCGGCCGGCCCGTGTGGTCAGGCGACGGCCGCGTTGCCGTCGCGACGGCGAAGGGCCTCATCGTCGCGAGGCCGCCGGCCGTAGGTCGGCTCGTTGTCCGCGGCGCCCTGCTCGGCCCCGCCGCCTGGTCGCCGGACGGAACGCGGATCGTCTTCGTGGGATCCAGCACGCCTCGCGGCCTCTCGCCGACCTCGTTGCTCTACAGCAACGACCTCTTCACCGTCAGGCCGGACGGCAGCGGCCTGCGCCGCCTGACGCACGACGATGCTGCGATCGCGGGGCTCGACTGGCGCCGCTAGTGGCGACCATCGACGACGTCCGCGCGCTCGCCGCGCCCCTCCCCCGCTCCTACGAGGTCGTCGTCGGCGGCCGCGTCAAGTTCCGCGTCGGGCGGATCGTCTACCTCGCCTTCTCGCGCGACGAGACGCTGATGGGCTTCGCCTTCCCGCGCGAGGAGCGCGACGCGCTCGTCCAGACCTACCCCGAGAAGTTCCGCATGCCGCGCCCCTCCGACATGCGCTACCAGTGGGTCGTCTGCCGGCTGGACGCGATCGGCAAGAAGGAGCTCCGCGAGCTGGTCTACGACGCCTGGCGGATGGTCGTTCCGAAGAGCCTCGCCGCCAGCTCGGACGCGGAGCTCATGCGCCTCGCGCGTGACGCGCACTGAGCTGGGAAGAAGACGCCGCCCGCGGCCGTCTTACAAGACCCGCTCATCAGAAAGGTAGGCACCTCCGATGAAGCGACTCCTCTCCACGATGACCCTTCTCGCGTTCGCGATCTTCCTGTTCACCGTCTCCGGCGCAACGGCGTCGCCCGTGATCGATCCTCCGGCACCGCCGCTGCTCGTCCCCATCGACAGCCACCCGCTCACCGACGGCTGGTACTCGGCCGCGCTCCAGCAGACTCGCCTCAATGCCGCGAAGAAGCACCCGGCCTCGTACAGGTCGTCGGCGCCCATCTCGGGTCACGGCCCCGTCCTTCCCTGAACGAGATGCCTCTCGCTGAACCGTTCGGCCGCCTACGGGCGGCCGAACGCTGTGCTGACGAGCAGCGCGGAAAGTAGCCGGTCAGCTGGTCTTGTTCGCGCCGGCCGCGTCGATGTCGACGGTGCCGTAGCCCGTCTGCACGATCTCGAGCGTGCCCGTCTGCACGCCGGGGAGCGTGAACGTGAGCAGCTGCTGCTTCTGCACGGTCGGTGCACTGAGGCTCGCGGTCAGCTTGGTGAAGCCGCTCCAGCGCAGCTCGACGGAGCCGCCGCCTGGCTGCTTGGTGACCAGCACGCCAATCGTCTGGCCGCGCATCGACGCGCTCAGCCGATTGCCGATGGCGGTGGAGCGGCTGACACCCGGCCCGTGGTAGCCGGGCCCGCTGACGGTTTGCCAGAGGCCGATCCGGCTCAGCGCCGGGTCGTCGAGCGGAACGGTCGTGCAGCGCTCCGGGCTGTAGGCGGTCGTGAGCCACCCCGCGTTGTCCCGCGCGCGCACCGAGAAGCAGGTCGTCGACCCGGCGGGCGCGGTGAAGCTCGCGCCGGTGGCAGTCGTCTGTGACAGCCAGCCGGTGACGGCGCCAAACGCGCCGCCCGATGCAGCCTGCCGGTAGCGGACGGTGTAGTCGCGCACGCCGGACAGGTTGTCGGCGCCGGACCAGGTGACCGGGAAGCTCGCCGCCGCCTGGAACGGCGCCAGCGGGTCGATCGAGCTCGCTGGGCCCGTCTTGTCGATCCCGAAGCTGACCTTCTTGATCGTCTCCTTGTTGCCGGCCGCATCGATGCTGGCCGCATACACGGTGTGCAGGCCCTCGCTCAGCACCGAGCTGCCCGGGGCCAGGTAGGCGCAGCCCGGGTTGAGGTTGCCGTAGTCGCCCGTCGCCGGCACGTCGAGCTGGCAGCGCGTACCGGCCACACCGGATCCGCCGTCCGTCGCGGTGACCGAGACCTTCACCGCGAACACGTACCAGGCGCCCACGTCCGGGCTCGCCGGGTCGAGCGTGATGCTTGTCACCGGGGGCGCTTGGTCGATCCGCACCGTGGCCGTGTGCGCGGTCTCGATGTTGCCGGCGCCGTCTGCGCTGAAGTAGGTGACGGTATGCGTGCCGTCGCCCGTCACCGTGAACGGGCCGGAGTACGTCCGGCAGTTGCCGGCCGAAGCGGAGGTGCACGTCGGGTCGTCGATGTCGTAGTAGGTCGTGGCGACGCCGCTTCCGCCCGTGTCGGCCGCGCTCAGCGTCACCGTCACGTTCTGGGCTGTCCACGAACCGAACGTGTACGGCGAGGCGTCCGCAGTCGTCACCGGCTTCGTCCGGTCGATCCGGAACGTCGCGGTCACCGGCGGGCTCTCCGCGTGCCCATTCGTATCGATGCTCGCCGCGTACAGCGTGTGCAGGCCGTCGCTCCCGACGCTCGTCACGGCGCACGACGCGTCAGGCAGGTCGGCGAACGTCGTGGGCGCGGAGGCAGGATCGAGGACGCAACGCGTCTGCGCGACGGCGCCTTCGCGATCGGTCGCCGAGACGCTCACGCCGACCGCCTGCCGGTACCAGCCGTTCGAGCCGTCGGGCGACGCGGGCGAGAGCGTGATCGTCGTCGTCGGCGGGAGGTCGGCCGCCTCGAAGGCTCCGATGTCGTACTGCACGCCGTAGGGACGCAGCACGAGCCGCTGATCGACCTGCTCGCCGCTCGTCACGGCATCGACCGCGGGGCTCGAGAAGGGAAGCGCCATCGTCGGCGTCCGGCCCGGGAAGTTGAGCGCGAGCGGCTGGAGCTGCGGGTCGGCGCTCGCGACGATCGCCGGGCACGCGAACTCCGGGTTGCTCAGGCCGGCGCTGGCCATCACGAGGTTGCCCGTGGAGCCGGTGGTTGTCACCGAGCCGCCCGACGAATTCCGGAAGAAGCACTCCTTGGCCCCGTTGTTCGCGACGATCGAGTTCTTGAGGACGAACGTCGTCGCCGCGCCGGTCGTCGGCCGGTAGACCCCGATGCCGCCGCCCTCGCCGGTGGCCTCGTTTCCGCTGATCGTGGCGTTCGAGACGGTCAGCGAGCCCGCGACGAGGAAGACGGCCCCACCGGCGTCGGCGCCGGGGTCGGCAGTGCCGCCGCCGGACAGCCCGTGCGAGACGGCGTTCGCCGTGAACGTGCTGTTCAGGATCGTGATGGTCGCGTCGTCGCCGAAGATCGCCCCGCCGAGGGCAGCACCGCCGCCGCCGTTCTCGACGTCGGCGCGGCCGCCGAAGGTGCCGCCTGCTCCCGGTCCTCCGGAGATGAACCCTCCGTGGCCCGCGCCGCCGCCGCCGCCGAAGCCGCCGTCGCCGCCGTTCGGCCCGAAGCCGGCGAGGGTGCTTTCGTAGGTCGTGCCGCTGCCGCCGCCACCGCCGAAACCCCCGTCGCCGCCGTCGCCGAGGTCGTAGCCGGCGCCGCCGCCACCGCCGCCGTAGTTGCCGTCACCGCCGTTGCCGTTGACGCCGAAGCCGACGATTGGGCGGTACGACTCGCCGCCGCCTCCGCCGCCGCCGCGACATTGCCCTTGCTCGCCGTCGTCGCCGCCGAAGCCGATGTCGGTGTAGCCGCCGGCGCCTCCGCAGTCGAGGCCGCCCGCCAGCTGGCCCGTCCCGAGGTCGGCGTTGCTGTCGCCGCTCTCGCCGTCCTCGATCGTCCCGCCGCCGCCACCGCCGGCACCCCCGGCGAAGCTGTAGACGTCGCCGCGGCCGCCGTTTCCGCGTGCGCCGCCACCGCCACCACCACCGGCAAACGCCGCCGAGAACGGCGCACCGCCGTTTCCGGCGAGGCCGCCGCCTCCGCCCCCGTTTGTCGTCGGGCCGTTGTGACTCCCGTTGCCGCCCACGGCGCCGTTTCCTTCGAACGTGCTCTTCTCGACGGTCAGCGTGCCGCCGCGGACGTAGATCGCACCACCGGCGCCGAGCCCGCCGCCGCCGCCGCCGGCGCCGTTGCCGCCCTTGACGGCGAAGCCCTTCACGTACGTCTCGCGCAGCGTGAGGTTCCCGGCGTCGACGACGGCGAAGGCGCGGAAGCCGACGCCGTTCGGCTGCGTGCTGCAGCCGAGCGCCGGAGCCCTCGATGATGATGTCGGACGTGATCATCGGGGTCGCCGTCGGGCCGACGAAGCTGCCGTACGTGTTTCCGTACAGGCCGTCGGTGTAGATCGCCGTCATCGTGTAGGTGGCGCTCGGCGCGAGCTCGATGGTGTCCACGCCCGCCGAGCCGGCGACGCACTCCGGCGCGGCGGCGTTGCTGTTCGTGTTCGCGGAGACGATCGCCTCGGCGAGCGAGCAGCCGCCCGAGCCGTCCTGCGCCGTCGTCGTCACCGCGATGTGGCTGCCCACGATGGCGCCGGCCCGCTGGGCGCCGCCGGTCGCCGCGACCGCGAGCACGCCCAGTGCGAGCAGCGACCATCGTCGTGCCGTACGGACCTGTCATCTCGCGCCGACGCTAGCCCGCGTTGGTGCGGCTTCCTATAACGGAAACCTGCAAGGTCTCAGGCGTTACGGAGCCTCGGCGAGGCGGGCGGCGAGCTGCGAGCGCGAGCGGACGCCGAGCTTCGGGAACGCATGCGTCAGGTGCACCTCGACGGTGTGCACCGTCACCACCAGCTGGATCGCGATCTCCTTGTTGGAGAGCCCCTGAGCGGCGAGCTCGACGACGCGGCGCTCGCTCGGTGTGAGGGTGTCGGCGGGTGCTCGACCGGGCACCGGCGAGCCGCTCGAGCTCGGACCGAGCGCGCTCGGCCCACAGGGTCGCGCCCATCCGCTCGAACTCGGCAGCGGCCTCGGCGATCGAGTCGCGCGCGAGCTTGCGACGCCGCGCCCGGCGAGCGACATGTCCCTTGACGAGCAGCGTCCGCGCGCGGTCGAACGGCAGCTCGATGCGCTCGTGCTCGGCGAGGGCGCCATCGAGGGCGGCGAGCGCCTCCTGAGAGCTCGCCGCGCGCAGCAAGGAGCAACCCGCGGCAGCGCGCAGCGGTCGCCAGCGCCCAGACGCGGTCGAGCTCGCGCCCACGGGCCTCGAGCGCGTCGAGCAGCGCATCCGCCCGCTCGAGCTCACCGAGCTCGACGAGCGCCTCGAGCGCGTCCGGAAGGAAGAAGAAGGGCATCGGCTCGGCGAGGCAGGCCGACGCTGCTCGATCATCTCGACGAGCGGTCGGCACGACTCCCAGGCCGCCTGCGCGTTGCCGAGCGACAGCTCGGCCAGCGCATTCGTCGCGGCGACCCAGAGGGCGACCTGTGCGACGCCGCGGCCCTCGCTTGCGACCGCGGACGCCGCGCGTTCCCGAGCGGCGTCGACCTCGCCGCGATGGGCCTCGACGTACGCGAGCTGTGCGCCCGCCCACCGATGCAGCGGGCGGTCGTCGGCGAGGAGCGCGCACGCGTGCCGCCTCCTCGGCGAGCTGCTCGGCCGCGCCGAAGTCGCCACAGCGGGTCTCGAGCCAGGAGAGCCAGAAGAGCACGTACGCGAGCTCGCCCTCGTAGCCGCGCTCGCTCAGCCTGGTGCGAACGGCGGCAAGCAATTCGCGCGCCTCGGAATGACGGCCGGCGTACAGGGCGATCAGGGCCGCCACCGCGTCGGCCGGCAGGCCGATGAGGCGCGATGCGGTCGGCGTCGGCGAGCTCGACCGCACGTTCGATGGCGGCCTCGTCGACGCCGCGCCCGGCGAGGAAGTCGGCCATCGACGAGTACGCGAGCGCCTCCGCCAGCGAGCGCGGGCTCCTCGTCTTGCGCCCAGGCTTGCGAGCGCCTGCCGCCCGAGCTCCGACGCGCCGGCGAAGTCCATCTGCCGCACGGTCGTCACGAACACGAGGTCGAGCAGGGCGGCGAGTCCCTGGTGCGGGTCGTCGGCGCTCGCGACGGACTCGGTCAGCAGCCGCTCGCTCTCGAGCAGGTCCTCCTCGCTGAAGGCGAGCTCGGCGAGCAGACGGAGGGTCTCGGTCCGCTGGGCGGGCGGCAGGCTCTGCGCCGCCAGCTCCTCGAGGAGCTCGCGCGCGCGAGCGCGGTCGCCGGCGCGCAGGTGCAGCTCGGCGGCCCGGATCCCCCTCGAACGTGCGGTCTCCGACGTCGGCGGGGGTGAACGCACGCGCGCGCTCAGGAGGTCGGCGGCGGCCTCCGGGCTCCCTCGCGCCCAGGCCGCAGCGGCCCCCTCCTCGAGGGCGTCGGCGACGGAGGCGTCGGGGCCTTCGGCGCCGAGGCCGAGGTGGCGGGCGCGCTCGTCGAGCGTGTCCACCGCGGGGGCGAGCCGAAGGTGGACGCGCTGACGCTCGGCGGCACTGGCCGCGGCGACGACGACTGCGGCGTAGAGCGGGTGCGCAAAGGCGACGACGTCGCCGTCGAGTCGCGCAAGCCCCGCCTCCGCACGGTCTCGAGGGCGGCGTCGATCGGATGCGCCCGAGGGCTCTGGGGAGCGTGGCCGAGCGTGGGCTGGGCGAGCAGCGCGGCGGCGAGGAGGAGGTCGCGGGTCGGGGCGGGCAGCGCTTCGACGCGGAGGCGTACGAGCTCGTGGAGATCGTCCGGGACGGGCAGCGGCTCTGCGGACGAGACGCGCTTCCGCTCGGCGAGCATGCGCGCGATCTCAAGCGCATAGAGCGGATTCCCGTGTGTGACGGCCGCGTGGACGCGAGCCGTTGTCGACCGCGGGAGCGTCGTTCCGAGGTGAGTCTCCGAGCACGCGCTGGAGCGCAGCGAGGCTGAGCGGCGCCGAGGCGCGCGCGCTACGAGCCGGTAGGACGGTACGACGGCGTCGAGGTCGAGCTGCCGCCGGCTCGGACGTCCTCCGGGTGGCGAGGAGCGCGACGCGGCTGCGGGGTCGAGGCGGCGTACGACGAACGCCAGAGCCTGCGGCGGAGGACGTGATCGAGCCAGTGGACGTCGTCGATCGCGATCAGCACCGGTCGCTCGGCGGCGAGAGCTCGCCGACGAGGGTGCGCACTCCGGCCGCGACGGCACGCCGGTCGACACGTCGTGTGCCAGGCTTCGACGCGCAGGAGCGACGACGTCGAGGGCACGCCGCTGGGGCGGAGGAAGCGTCGTCGAAGCAACGGATAGCGGACGCGGTCGAGCAGGTCGCCGACCGCGGCCATCGACATCGACTCCTCCGCGGCTCGCTCGGGCGACAGGCGAGCACGCGAAAGCCGCGCGCTTCGGCCATTCGGAGCGCCTCGCGGACGACGGTGGTCTTGCCGATCCCGGCGTCGCCTCGAGGAGCAGCGCGGTGAAACGCGTGCGTGCACGGTCGAGCAGGTGCGCGACGGCGTCGAGCTCGCGATCGCGCCCGGCCATGTCAGTTCCAGAAGCCAATCGCTCCTCCGCGGCGGAACGTCCTGGCTGCATTGTTGGCAGATCGTGGCGCAGTCAGCTCGTAGAGCGCAGCACCGAGCTCGGAAGAAAGCCCGGCCCGCCGCCGTCTTAAGAGACCCGCTCATCAGAAAGGTAGGCACCTCAGATGAAGCGACTCCTCCCCAAGACCATCCTTCTCGCGTTCGCGACCTCTCTGTCCATCGTCTCCGCCGCGACTGCGTCGCCCGTCATCGACCCACCCGACGCGCCCCCGGCGTTCGTCTCCGCCAACACCCGGCAGCTCACCGACGGCTGGTACTCGGCCGCGGTGCAGCAGACCATCATCAATGCCGCGAAGAAGCACCCGCGCGTGTACTACCGGTCGTCGTTGCCGATCTCCGGCCACGGCCCCGTGCTTCCCTGAGCGATCGCCTCTCGGGTGAGTCGTTCGGCCGCCTCCGGGCGGCCGAACACTGTGCTCACCGGTTGTGGCACACCACCTCGATGTTGTTGCCGTCGGCGTCGAGCACGAAGGCGCCGTAGTAACCGGGGTGGTACGCCCGCTCGCCGGGCGGCCCGTTGTCCGGGTAGCCGGCGGCGACGGCCGGCGCGGTGGAAGTCCTCGACGGTCGCGTTGTCGGCCGCGCCGAAGGCGAGGTGCATGTGCTCGGTCGGCTCGCCGGCGACGAGCGAGAACGACGCGTCCTCGCCGACGAAGTGCGCGAACGCCTCGTGCGCGTGCTCGAGCTCGTAGCCGGAGTACGGCGCGATCAGCTCGTAGAACCGCTGCGCGCGCGGCACGTCCATCACCCGGATCCAGAGGTGGTCGAACGGCCCCGGCCGGTCGCGGCCGTTGTGGACGGCCTCGACGCTGTTGCCGTCCGGGTCGCGCAGGAACGCGCCGTAGTAGTCGACGTCGTACTGCGGCCGCAGGCCGGGCGGCCCGTCGTTCTGGAAGCCGGCCTCGGTGCCGGCGCGCCAGAACCGCTCGACGTCCTGGTGCGACCGCGCGTGGAAGGCGACGTGCAGCCGCTGCGTGAGCGCGTGCCCCGGGTCGACGGCGTAGAGCCCGAAGTCCTCCCACTCCACGCCGTCCTCGTCCGAGGCCGTCTGCTCGATCCCGAGCGGCGCCAGTACGAGGTTGTAGAAGCGCTCCGAGAGCGGGCGGTCGGAGACGCGGATCGTGACGTGGTCGATCATGCACTTGCAATCCGTACCAGAGTCCGGGTTTACAGTCGAAGGGATGCGTGTCGGTGAGGCAGCCACCCGGGCCGGGGTCAACGTCGAGACGTTCCGCTACTACGAGCGGCGCGGCCTCCTGCCCGCGCCCGACCGCGCCCCGTCCGGGCACCGCTCCTACGACGACGAGACGGTGCGCTTCGTGCGCTCGATCAAGGAGGCGCAGGGGCTCGGCTTCACGCTCGCCGAGATCGAGGAGTTCCTGCGCGTCAAGGGGCCGGCCGACGAGGCCCTCCGCATCCGGCTCGCCGCGAAGATCGACGAGGTCGACAGCAAGATCGCGAGCCTGCGGCGCGTCCGCGAGAGCCTCGCGCAGGTCGTCGGCTGCGCGTGCACCTCGCTCGACCACTGCACCTGCGGCGCCGCCTACCTCGCGCGGCGCGGCCGCACGACGCCGGCGGCGATGCTCCACGTCACGAACGGCGAGAGCGCGGCCAACACGCTGCGCCAGACCGGCCTCGGCGGCTCCGTGCTCGCCTGGGACGACGCCCTCCACGAGGGGCCTGTCCCGCCCGTGCCGCCCGCCGAGCTGCGCCGGATCCGCGCCCGCTTCCTCGCCGACGCCGGCTGGGGGACGATGCCCGCCGTCCGCGCCGAGCTCGAGCGGCGGGACGAGCTGCTGCTCGAGGCCGAGAGCCTCGTGCTCTGGTTCGAGCACGACCTCTACGACCAGCTCCAGCTGATCCAGGTCCTCTCGCTGATCGAATTCGCGGAGCTGATCGACGCCGGCACGTTCCTCGGCCCGCTGAGCGCGGACGAGCTCGAGGCGCTGTGGCCGCGGCGCGCCCGGGTGAGCGACGAGCAGCTCGCGCTCGCGCGCGGCGCCTGGGACGCGTTCCGCGCGCCCGACCCGACGGGGCTCGAGCTCCTCGTCGCGCGCGGCACGCCGGAGCTGCCGCTCCTCGGGCCGGCGCTGCGCCGGCTGCTCGAGGAGCTGCCCGACGCGCGGGACGGGCTGTCGCGCAGCGAGCGGCAGCTGCTCGAGGCGCTCGAGGACGGGCCCGCGCCGCCCCCACGAGCTGTTCCTCGCGAGCCAGGCGCGCGAGGAGGCGGCGTTCGACGGCGACACCTGGGTCTGGCGGCGGCTCGCCGCGCTCGCGCCGCTCGTCGCCCCGGTCGGCGGCGGCCGCGTGCCGACGCCCGCCGCCACGCGGCGACGGCCGCGTCTTCGCGGCGACCGCCTTCGAGCTCACCGACGAGGGCCGCGCCGTGCTGGCCGGCCGCGCCGACCGCGTCGGCTTCGGCCTCGACCGCTGGCTCGGCGGCACGCACCTGACGCCCGAGAACGACTGGCGCTGGGACGGACGCGGGGTCAGTCGCCGCTAGCGCGCCACTTCGCGTGATGCCGGCGCGCCCAGTCGGCGCGCACGCTCCCGAGCGTCATCCCACGGAGCGAGTGGCGCGTCGTCGGGTGCACGAGCGCCAGATAGAGGTGCCCGAGCACGATGACGAGCGAGACGTACATCAGCGCGTCGTGCAGGAAGATGGTGCCGCTCAGCCGGAAGCGCGTGTCGCGCTCGCCGTACCAGAGCAGGAGCCCGGAGACGAAGAAGAGCACCGCGAAGGCCGCGGTGAGGATCGCGTTGACCTTCTGGCCGGCGTTGAACCGGCCCTGGGGCGCATGGGTGTTGCCGGCGAGGAAGCGGGCGTCGTCACGATCGAACATGTCGATCTCGCGGATCGTCGCCCGCAGCGCGCGCCGGTTTCCGAGCACGGCGACGAGCAGGATCGCTCCCGCCCAGGCGATGCCCGTATAGAAGTGGACGTCCTTCACGAGCGGCCGCCTGCCGACCGCCGCCGAGAGCGACGGCAGGTAGAGCACGAGCCCCGATGCGAGCAGCGCGAAGAAGGCGGTCGCGTGCACCCAGTGCAGGACGCGCTCGGTGACCGTGAAGCGCTCGACGTAGCGCGGGCGGGTGACGGCCGCGGCGCTAGTAGCCATTCGACCGCCCGACCCACGCGTCGGCGTCGTAGCCGCGCTGCTCCCAGTAGCCGGACCCGGGCTGGGCGACGAGCTCGATGCGCTCGACCCATTTGACGTTCTTGTAGCCGTACATCTCGGGGATCACGACGCGGACGGGCGCGCCGTGCTCGCGTGCAAGCGGCTTGCCGTCCATCTCGTAGGCGAGCATCACGTTCTTCAGCGAGACCTGGCGCAGGCTCAGGTAGTCGTCGTATGGGTGCTCGGCCGAGATGAAGTGGAGCGCCTGCGCCTTGGGCAGCGGCCCGGCCGCGGCCAGCAGGTCGTGGAAGCGGACGCCGCCCCAGTGGACGCCGCCGACGACCCAGCCGGTGACGCAGTGGAAGGTCGTGATCTGCGTCGCCTTCGGGAGCGCGAGCAGCTCGCTGGTGGGAGAGCTCCATCGGGTTGCGCACGAGCCCGTCGATCCGCAGCCGCCAGGTGGCCGGGTCGAACGTCGGCATCGAGTCTGCGACCGTGTAGATCCGCCAGCCGCTGGTGGGGACGATCCGGCTGAGCCCGGTCGCGTCCGAGAGCGGGTTCGTGAAGCGGGTGACGACGCGCGAGACGGCGTCGCCGTAGAAGAGCGTCGCCACCCCCGCGCCGACGACGCCGAGGAAGGCGGCACGGCCGACCCGCCGCGCACCGAGGTTCTCGCGTGGGATCTCGGGTGAAGCCATCCGAGCTACATGTGCGCCATGCCGGCGAACAGCTTGCCGCGGAGGTCGCCCGGATGCCCCTTCGTGTCGACGAAGACCCAGTACGAGCCCGGCTTCGTCTCGAGATGGTCGAGCGTCATCGCCGACGCCGTCGTGCAGCCCGTCTTCGTGTAGTGCATGCCGAGCTCCAGCAGTACGTGCTTCGAGTTGCCGACGTGCACGGCCGCCTTGGTGATGTTCTTGACAGTGCCCGGCTCGAACGTCCAGCAGAGCTTGCCCGACTTCGACGTGACGTGCAGGTTGACGACCGCGTGGTCGCCCATCCCCGAGAGGCTCGCCCCGAGGTTCGGGTGCATGCCCATGGCAGCGGCGGTGCCCGCGAGCGCGAACGCCGCGACGCCGGCTGCCGCCACCGGAACGAGGTACGTCTTCATCCGTGTCAACGCTGTGAACCTCCTGGTTGCCTGCACCCGACGGTAAGAGGGGCGCCGCGGACACGCCATTACGAATTGGTGAAATCGCGCTTCACGCGTTGGCGAGCGTGAGCCCCGAGCGCCGCTCGCGGAAGCGCCGCACGGCGGCCGCGTGCTCGACGACCGGCGCCGGGTAGCCGCCCCGCCGCGCGGCGGGCAGCTTCCACGGCTCGTGGATCTCGCCGGCGTCGAGCCCGGCCAGCTCGGGCACCCACCGGCGCACGTACTCGCCGCCCGGGTCGTGGCGCCTGGCCTGGAGCGTCGGGTTGTAGACGCGGTTCGGCCGCGTGTCGGTGCCGACGCCCGCGACCCACTGCCAGTTGCCGATGTTGTTCGCCCGGTCGCCGTCGACGAGCAGGTCGAAGAAGTGGCGCGCGCCGAGCCGCCAGTCGAGGTACAGGTGCTTGGCCAGGAACGAGGCGGTGATCAGCCGGGCGCGGTTGTGCATCCAGCCCTCCGCGCGCAGCTGGCGCATGCCGGCATCGACGACCGGATAGCCGGTCTCGCCCGCGCGCCACGCGTCGAGCAGCTCCGGGTCGCCGTCCCACGCGTCGCCGCGGCCGCGCAGCTCGCCCGCGCCCTCGTTCAGCATCAGCTGCGCGAAGAAGTCGCGCCAGGCGACCTCGCGGACGAAGTCCTCTGCCCCGCGCGCGCCGTGGACGAGCTCGAGCGGCGAGACGCAGCCGAAGTGCAGGTAGGGGCTGAGCCGCGAGGTCGCGTCGAGGTCGAGACGCTGCCGGTCGCCGTAGCCGGCGAGGCCGTCGCGCAGCCAGGCGGCCATCCGCGCCCGCCCTGCGTGCTCGCCGCCGGGCGGCAGGCCCGGCGAGTCCCTCCGCGGCGGCGCGTCGAGCCGCCCGAGGTCGATGCCGTCCGGCAGGACGACGCGCTCGGGCGCCGGCTCGGGGTCGCGCAGCGGCACCTCGCGCCAGGCCCGCCAGTAGGGCGTGAAGACCCGGTAGGTATGCAGCTCGTCGAGCGGGACGACGGTCAGCCCGTCGTGCAGGCGCAGCGGCACCGTGCCCGCGAGCCGCGACCCGCGGCGCTCCGCAAACGCGCTGGCGTCGCGGCTCGCGTGCACGGCCTCCGCCCCGGTCTCACGTACGACGCGGGCGACCTCGACCGCGGCGTCGCCGTGCCGCACGACGAGCGCCGCTCCCCGCTCGCGGAGCGAGTGGTCGAGGTCTTCCAGTGATTCGTGCAGGAACGCGAGCCGGTTCGGCGACGGAATCGATCCCGTCATCGCGGACGAAGAGCGGCACGATCCGCTCGGCCTCCCGGACGGCCGCGGCGAGCGCCGGGTTGTCGTGGACGCGCAGGTCGCGCGTGAACAGGACGACCGCTGTCCGCATTTTGTCCAAGTCTACCGACCGGGTCTGTAGGGTCTCCGTCCGTGAGCGAGCACGAGGACGAGGACCGCCCCACCGAGTTCCAGATCCAGGTTCCGAACGAGCTCGAGGCGGGCGTCTACGCGAACTTCCTGAGCGTCTGGCACACGGCCTACGAGTTCACGCTGGACTTCGGCGTCACCCAGCCGCCGCAGGTCGACCAGGACGACCCGGACGCGCCCGTCCGCGTCGAGTGCCGCGTCGTCTCGCGCGTGAAGATCCCGGTCACCGTCCTCTTCGACGTGCTCCGCGCGCTGAACGAGAACATGACCCGCTACGAGCAGGTCTTCGGCGAGATCAAGCGGCCCGAGCCGCCCGAAGACCAGGACGAGTAGTAGGGGCCGTCCCGCTGTAAGCGGGGCTGTCCCCAGTGGCTGGTCATGTCCCGGCTATTGGCACACGCCTTGATGAGGCCGGGCGCTATTCATTGCACGCACGGGGGACAGCCCCCTGCGGGGACAGCCCCTACGAGGTGAGCGAGGCCACGATCTCGGCGCCGGGCCCGACCATCCGGGCCAGGCGCGGCACCGTCTCGAGCACGTCGACGCGCGCGACGAAGGCGATGTCCTCCTCCAGCCCGGGCGGGCCGTACGTGCGCGCCTTGATGCCGTCGATCGCGTTCGGGTACGCCTCCGCGGCCAGCACCGCGGCCTTTGCCCCGTCGCCGCGCTCGGCGTCGATGAGCTGGACGATCCGGCCGGCGCAGTAGGCGTCGTCGAACGCGAAGGCCCCCTTGTAGCCGGCGCAGAGCACGACCACGTCCTCCCCGCGCTCGGCCGCCGCCCGGGCGACCGCGCTCAGGTTGAGCAGCGACCC
>CAWFOB010000009.1:0-215476 GCA_963817375.1 uncultured Thermoleophilia bacterium
TGGAGAGTTTCGGGCCGGTGCGCAGCGTGCACGCCGAGGATGGTGTTCGAGCTCGGCTTCGAGGGCATCGCGCTGTCGAAGCGGCACAAGAGCGGCGTGGCGACGCGCTTTCCGCGCATGCTGCGCTAGCCCGCGCGACAAGCCGGTCGCCGAAGCCGATACGTTGGCGGATTTGCGGGCGCTGCTGCCCGTCAGCCCGCCTTCCGCCGGAGGCCGGCCAGCGCCCGGCGCATCGCGGCCTCGAGCGCCTCGACGTCGGCCTGCGACGACGCCCAGCCGAGGCTGACCCGGATGGCGCCTGCCGCCAGGTGGGCGCGACCCCCATCGCCGCCAGCACATGCGTCGGCCCGACCTTGCCCGAGGAGCAGGCCGAGCCGGAGGACGACCGCGACCCCGTCGAGATCGAAGCCGCATCAGCAGCGTCGCCGGCCGGCGAGCCCCGGAATCGCGAAGGCGAGCGTGTTCGGCAGGCGCGGCGCCGCCGCGCCGATACACGACGGCCTCCGGCGCCAGCGCCTTGAGCCGCGCCTCGCAGGCGTCGCGCAAGCCGCCGAGCCGCGCGGCCTCCGCCGCCACCCCGGCGCGCCGCTCTCGCTGCCGCGCCGAAACCGGCGAGCGCCGCGACATTCTCGGTGCCGGCGCGCCGCCCGCGCTCCTGCCCGCCGCCGCGCAGCAGCGGCTCGACTGCAACCCGGCGCGCAAGCCAACGAACGCGCCGGCGCCCTTCGGGCCGCCGAACTTGTGCGCCGACAGCAGCAGATCGTCCGCCGCGCGCGGCCTCGGCGAGCGGCAGCCGCCCCCCCGCCTGCGCGGCGTCGCAGATCAGCAGGCCGCCGCGCGCGTGGGCCAGCGCGGCGGCCTCCGCGACCGGCTGCAGATCGCCCGGTCTCGTTGTTGGCGGCCTGCACGCGCGACCAGCGCCGGCCGCGGCCGTCATCGAGCAGCGCGCGCCAGCGCGTCGAGGTCGATGCCGGCCGTCCGGCGCCAGCGGGGCGCGATCTCGGCCGCCGGGAAGCGATGGCCGCCGAGCACGCAGGGGTGCTCGGTCGCGCCGACGATCAGCCGCCGCAGCGGCGCGACGCCCCGGGGCGAGACGCCCGGCGCCAGCGCCAGATTGGCGGCCTCCGTGCCGCTCGCGGTAGAAGATCGACGTCCGCCGGCGAGGCGCCGGCGCAGCGCCGCGACCTCGCGCCGCGCCTCCTCGACCAGAGCCGCGCGCGGCGCGGCCTTCGGCGTGGATCGGAGGAGGGATTGCCGGTGACGTCCAGCGCCGCGAGCATCGCCGTCGCGCGCCTCGGGGCGCAGCGGCGCGGTGGCGTTGTAATCGAGATAGACGCGCATATCTTTACGTAGCACGGCGCAATGCCGCGCAGTCTCGCTGTTTTTCCTTGCAGTCGCAGGGCCGTCGCGCGCTACGAGGCCCGACCCGATCCCGCGTTTCCGCTGCCAAGGTCTGAGCGCGCGCGGCCGTCGCCGGCAAGCGGCTGGCGGCCCCACGCGCCTGAAAGGACCCGCCGCGCAGACGCGCCGACCTGTCTGGAGGCGGCGATGCCCGAAGTGTTCTTCAATGGTCCGGCCGGCCGCCTGGAAGGCCGGTTCCATCCCGCCAAGCAGCGCGGCGCGCCGATCGCGGTCGATTCTGCATCCGCACCCGCAGTTCGGCGGCACGATGAACAACCAGATCGTCTACAACACCTATTACTCCTTCGCCGAGCGCGGCTTTTCGGTGCTGCGCTTCAATTTCCGCGGCGTCGGCCGCAGCCAGGGCGCGCTTCGACCACGGCCAGGGCGAATTGTCGGACGCGGCCTCGGCGCTCGACTGGGCGCAGATCGATCAACCCGGAAGCGCGCGCCTGCTGGATCGCCGGCGTCTCCTTCGGCTCCTGGATCGGCATGCAGCTGCTGATGCGCCGGCCGGAGATCGAGGGCTTCATCTCGATCGCCCCGCCGGCCAACCGCTTCGATTTCAGCTTCCTCGCGCCCTGCCCGTCCTCGGGCCTGTTCGTCCACGGCGACAAGGATCGCGTCGCGCCGCTGAAGGAAGTGCAGGCGCTGATCGAGAAGCTGAAGACCCAGAAGGGCATCCTGATCGAGCACGCGGTGATCGCCAACGCCAACCACTTCTTCGAGGATTGCATCGAGGATTTGCAAGAGACGGTCGGCGGCTATCTCGACAAGCGGCTCGGCATGCCGCGCCACACGCCCGCGCCGCATCCGCAAGGACCGCAAGCCCGCGCCCGCCGCGCGACGGAATGAGTCGCGTCTGGTCACGACGCCAGCAAGAGCTCGCCGCCGCCTGCGAGCGGATGGCCCGCCACCCCTTCGTCACCGTCGACACCGAGTTTCATCGCGAGACGACGTTCTGGCCGATCCTCTGCGTCGTGCAGCTCGCCAGCCGACGACGAGGCGGTCGCGATCGACGCGCTGGCGCCGGGCATCGACCTGGCGCCGCTTTTCGCGCTGATGGCCGACGCGCACGTCGTGAAGGTTTTTCACGCCGCGCGGCAGGACGTCGAGATTTTCTGGAAGCTCGCCGGCGTGGTGCCCGAGCCCGATGTTCGACACGCAGGTCGCCGCGATGGTCTGCGGCTATGGCGATCAGGTCTCCTACAGCGAACTCGTGCGATCGATCTGCCAACGCCCATGTCGACAAGTCCTCGCGCTTCACCGACTGGTCGCGCCGTCCGCTCGCGCAGGCGCAGATCGACTACGCGATCGGCGACGTCACGCATCTGCGCGACATCTACCGCGCGCTCGACGACAAGCTCGCGAGAATCGGACGGCTGCGACTGGCTCGAAGACGAGATGAAGGTGCTGACCTCGCCCGAGACCTACGAGCAGCATCCCGAGCGCGCCTGGGAGCGCTTCAAGAGCGCGCGCGCGCAAGCCGCGCGATCTCGGCGGTGCTGATGGAGCTCGCGCGCCTGGCGCGAGGCCGAGGCGCAGATCGCGCGACGTGCCGCGCTCGCGCGTCCTCAAGGACGACGTGCTGATCGAGATCGCGCTACGCGGCGCCGCGCACGCAGCCGAGCGCTGGCGCGCTGCGCGCCGTGCCGCGCGGCATCGAGCGCTCGCAGCGCCGGCGAGCAGATTCTGGCGGCGATCGAACGCGGGCTCGCGCGCGATCCCGAAGACGCTGCCGAAGATCGAGCGCGACGGCGCGGCAGCGGCGGCGGCGGCGACGGTGGAACTGCTCAAAGTGCTGCTGCGGCAGGCCAGCGAGGAGAGCGGCGTGGCGGCGCGAGATGATCGCCACCGTCGACGATCTCGAGGCCATCGCCCGCAGCGACCGCGCGCCGGTGCCGGCGCTGCAGGGCTGGCGGCGCAAGCTGTTCGGCGCCCGCGCGCTCGAGCTCAAGCACGGCCGGCTCGCGCTGACCGTCGAGCACGGCAAGGTCGTCATGCTGGAATGGCAGGAGGCGGCAGGCGCCGGCGTGAGCGCGGCGTCAGGCGCTCGAGCGGCCGCGCGGCGGGGTTTCCTCGGGTTCCTCGCCGATCAGCCAGGCGACACGTCCGAATTTGCGCATGGCCATCGCCAGCGCGAGCGACAGCGGCAGCGCCGTCGCGAACACGATCAGCGCCTTCGAGATCGCCGGCAGCGGCGCGCGCGCGAGCAGAGATTGCATCCACACCAGCGGCGCGTAGTGCAGTACGAAGATGCCCAGCGCATTGCGCGACAGCAGCTCCAGCCAGCCGACGCCGCGGGCGAAGAAGCGCATCGACAGCGCCATCAGAAGCCATCACCCCGGCGACGCTCGACGCGACATAGGCGAGGGCGGAGAGCACGCGCATCGTCAGCGGCGCGAAGGCCGGATGCGCGACCGTGACGCCGGTCAGCCCCATCCAGGCGAACAGCGTCAGCGGCGACAGCGCCGCGAGCCGGCGCCAGCTCCGCACAAGCGCGCCGTCGCGCGCGAGCAGCCCCCGCCGAGACCCGCGGCGCCGACCGGCGACGCCGGCGAAGAAATAGACGCCGTAGAGCAGCGGCCGCGAATAGCTGGAACGCGAAAGGCCCGCTCTCGAGCCAGTCGAACTGGCCCGAAGCGCAGCGTCAGCGGCAGATAGGCGAGCGTCGCGGCCGAGGCCAGCGCCAGCAGAAAGCGCTGCGGGCGCCGCCGCGCGTCGGCCGCCGAACGCGGCCAGCGGCGTCGAGCGCGGCGGGACGAGCGCGTAGAGCAGGGCGACGGCGAGCGAGAAGGCGAGCAGCAGCCACAGAGAACCAGGTCGGCCCGTTCGGCAGGAACGGCAGGTTGCGATAGGCGGTCAGGTAGTCGGCGAGCCCGCCTCGCGGCTGCAGGCGGTGAAACACCGGATAGATCGCGACCGGCATCAGCGCGAACACGCTGAACAGGAACGGCAGCGCCGAGCCGCAGCCCCCGGTCGGCGGCGAAGCGCCCCGCGCCCTTGCGCTTGAGGCTCGGCGCGACGAACAGCCCCGACAGGAAGAACATCAGCGCCATCACGCACACGTCCTCCCACGCGCAATAGAGGTCGAAGCCGTAGAAGCGCTGCGCGTCGACGACGGGGAAGGCGAGCCATTGAAACGGCGGCGGTCGAACGTCGCCGCCGGCCCCGCCGTCGAGCCGAGATAGGCCAGGCAGGAATGGAACGACAGCAGGATCAGGATGAACACGCCGCGCAGATTGGCGATGCGCCAGGCTGGCCTGCGCATAGGCGCGCGGCGCTCGTCGGTCTCGCCCCCGTCCATCCCGCCATCCCCATCCCCCGGCTTCCCCCGGTCCGCCTTTACGCAGACTTGGCTGTAATTTGAAGGGCCGTCTCGCCGGGGCCCCGTTGACGAGGCGGGGGCCGGCGTCGCATGTCGCTGGATCCCACGGAGCCCCGCGCATGACCCTGCGACTTGTCCTCGTCAACAAGGCCTATTCCTCCTGGTCGCTGCGGCCATGGATTCTGATGACGCATTTCGCCATACCCTTCGAGGAGACGGTCATTCCCATGGCGCGGCCGGAAACGCGCGCCGAAATCCTCAAACTTCTCGCCGACGGGCAAATGCCCGGCGCTCAAGGACGGCGAGATCGTGGTGTGGGAATCGCTGGCGATCATCGAATATCTCGCCGAGAAGTTTCCCGCTCTGCCGATCTGGCCGGCCGACAAGCGCGGCGCGCGCGCTCGCGCGCTCGCTCGCGAACGAGATGCACGGCGGGCTTCCAGGCGCTGCGCAACCATTGCCCGACGCAATTCCTGCGGCCGGTCCGCAAGATCGCGCTGACCCCGGAGGTCGAGGCCGACGTCGCGCGGCATCGAGGCGGCGTGGGCGGACGCGCGGCGCGCTTCGGCGCCGGCGGGCCGTTCCTGTTCGGCGCCTTTTCGGCCGCCGACGCGATGTTCGCGCCGGTCGTCAATCGTTTCCATACCTATGACATCGCGGTCGGCCGCGGACGCGCGCCTATATGGACGCGATCATGGCGCTGCCGGCCTGGAAGGCGTGGATCGCCGGCGCGGAGGGGGAGCCGTGGCGCATCGAGAGCTACGACGGAGTTCGAAACGCGGCGGAGAGCGAGCGCGAAACCGCGGACGCCGGGCGGCGGCGGAAAGTCGGGAAGATGCCGCCTTCGCAACGCCAGGGGCATTGCTTCTCCCGAACGACCGTCGGCCGGCTCTGGCATCGGCAAGTCTCGCGATGAGGGAGCGCGCGCCGCCGATGGGTGCGTGGAAAGGCCGTCGCGGGGGCGGCCAGCTTACCCAGATGAAGCTTTGCACAGGCGTCGCGATTTCGTGGATATGTTTCATATTGGCCAGAAAATTTGGTCGCGTGTCAACTTTTAAAACGTACACAGCAAGAAAATCGGTAAGGTGTAACGTAAATATTACCTAAGACGTTGAAAGAGTTGCGATAAAGAGTCGGCGATTTGATTACTTTTAGAAGGCAACATGAAAGCAACATGGTGAGAATGACGACGATGCGTTCGCCGCCCAGGCCGCAAATTCCTGCCGACGCCGCCAATCGCGCCGCCTGGCGGGCCTTGCTCGACGAACTCGCCGCCCGCCGCGCCGCCGCCGAGGGCGGATCGGGCCAGGCGCGCGAGCGCCACGTCGGGCGTGGCAAGCTCACGGCGCGCGATCGGGTGGCGCGGCTCGTCGACCCCGGTTCGCCCTTCCTCGAGATCGGCGCGCTCGCCGCCTTCGGCATGTACGAAGGCGACGTGCACGGCGCCGGCATGGTGGCGGGAATCGGCCGCATCGAAGGACGCGAGGCGATGATCGTCGCCAACGATCCGACCATCAAGGGCGGCGCGTATTATCCGATGACGGTCAAGAAGCATCTGCGGGCGCAGGAGATCGCCGAAGAGAATCGTCTGCCCTGCGTCTATCTGGTCGATTCCGGCGGCGCCAATCTGCCGCATCAGGCGGAGGTGTTTCCCTGACCGCGACCACTTCGGCCGCATCTTCTACAATCAAGCTCGCATGTCGGCGAAGGGAATCGCCCAGATCGCCGTGGTGATGGGCTCCTGCACAGCCGGGGGCGCCTATGTGCCGGCGATGGCCGACGAGACGATCATCGTCGAGGGTCAGGGAACGATCTTCCTCGGCGGTCCGCCGCTGGTCAAAGCCGCGACTGGCGAGACCGTTTCGGCCGAGGAACTCGGCGGCGGCGATTTGCACACGCGCGTTTCCGGCGTCGCCGACACGCTGGCGCGCGACGATGCGCAGGCGCTCGCGCTGGCGCGCCGCGTGGTCGCCAATCTCAACCGTCGGCCGAAAGAGAGTTCAGGCGTCGTCGCCGTGCGCGAACCGCTTTATCCGGCCGAGGAGCTGGAGGCGATTGCGCCGGTCGACCTGCGCAAGCAGTACGACGTCCATGAGCTCATCGCTCGGCTGGTCGACGGGTCCGAGTTCGACGAGTTCAAGGCGCGCTACGCGACAACCTTGGTGACCGGCTTCGCGCGGCTCTCCGGCGTGCTGATCGGCGTCGTCGCCAACAACGGCGTGCTGTTCTCCGAGAGCGCGCTCAAAGGCGCGCATTTCGTCGAGCTGTGCGCGCAGCGTGGCATCCCGCTGCTGTTCCTGCAAAACGTCTCGGGCTTCATGGTCGGTCGGAAATACGAGGCTGGCGGCATCGCCAAGGACGGCGCGAAGCTGGTGACCGCCGTCGCCTGCGCCGCCGTGCCGAAGATCACGGTCGATCGTCGGCGGCTCGTTCGGCGCCGGCAATTACGGCATGTGCGGCCGCGCCTACGGCCCGCGCTTTCTGTTCATGTGGCCGAACGCGCGCATCAGCGTGATGGGCGGCGAGCAGGCGGCGAGCGTGCTGGCGACGATCAAGCGCGACGGACTGGAAGGCGCAGGGCGAGGCCTGGGCGGCGGAGGAAGAAGAGGCGTTCAAGGCGCCGATCCGCGCTCGCTACGAAGCGGAGGGCTCGCCCTATTTCGCCACCGCGCGGCTGTGGGACGACGGGATCATTACGCCGGCCGAGACCCGGCGCGTGCTGAGCCTCGCCTTCTCCGCGTGCCTCAACGCGCCGATCGAACCGACGCGGTTCGGGGTGTTTCGGATGTGAGGATCGCAATGTCGCTGCCGAGTTTCCAGCAATTGATGCTTCCGACGCTTCGACTGTCGTTTGTCAGCAACTCGAAGAGCTACGTATCGCGGATCGAGGAGGATCTCGTAAAGGCGCTGAGGATTTCCGCAGGAGGAGCTCGAGCCGCCTGGTGCCGAGCGGGCAGCAATCGATCTTCGCCAATCGCCTGAACTGGGCGCGTTGCTATCTCGTCAAGGCCGGCGCTCGTCGAACCGACGCGGCGCGGCTATGTGCGCGGCACGGAGCGCGGCGCGCACGCTGATCGCCGAAGGCGTCTACGAGATCGACGTCGATCTGCTGGCGCGCTATCCCGAATTCGTCGCCTGGAGAGACCGCTATCCCGTCGGCGGCCCCGCCGCCGAATGCGATTTTCCCGAGCGGCCGGAGGAGCGCATCTCCGCCAGCTACGACGAGTTGCAGTCCAAGCTGGCGCGCGATCTGGTGACGCGCGTGCATGCGCTTGTCGCCGGCGTTCTTCGAGCGGCTGATCGTCGAGCTGCTGTGCCGCATGGGCTATGGCGGCGGCCGGCTCGAAATGGGCAAGACGCTCGGGCGCAGCGGCGACGGCGGCGTCGACGGCGTCATCAAGGAGGACGAGCTCGGCCTCGACGTCGTCTATGTCCAGGCCAAGCGGCTTCGCGCAGGAGAAATGCGTGCCGATCCGCGAGGTGCGCGATTTCGTCGGCGGCCTCGAGGGCCATCACGCCACCAAGGGCGTGTTCGTCACCACCTCCTATTTTCCCTCGACCGCCTACGACTTCGTCACCCGCGTGTCCAAGCGCGTGGTGCTGATCGACGGCTCGCGAACTGGCGACGCCTGATGATGCGCCATTGCGTCGGCGTGCGGGTGACCGAGGTCTATGAGCTGAAGCGGCTCGACGAGCATTTCTTCGTCGAATGAGGCGGGCGCCAGAAAGGCGACGCCCTCCGCGAAGCGCGCTTCGCGGAGGGCGTTGTCGGTTTGGCGCGCGGTTCAGTTGCGACAGCGACGTCGGCTGGATGGCGAGTTGAACACGTGGCGACAGCGCCACGCCGAGGTCGGTCGCCGAACGCCGCGTGCGTAGTAGAGGTTCGGCGACGCGCAGGCCTGCAGAGGCGGGCCGATATTGCGACTGGAACGGCGCGACGTTGCGTCTGGTAGAAGGTGTTTGCCGGCACCGCCAGATACTGCGGTGTAGAGAATGGCGATCTTGATGCCGCGGTTCTTGATCGTCGTGCAGTAATTGGCGCCGTTTGTCGCCGTTGATGCGGTCTGCAATCAGCGGCGGTTGACGTTCTGTCTCGTCCTCGACGCCGTCGGTGACGAAGAACATCACCTCCTGCGGCTTGTCGCCGGTGACGTTGGTGCCGTTGCCGGGGGTCGGCATGGTGGTGTTGATGCTGCTCATCGCGTTGTCGTAGTTGGTGGCGACGTCGCCGGTGCTGCCGCCCGACGTGCACGACGAATTGCCGCAGGTCGAGTTGTTGGCGTACATCTGCATGACGCCGAAGTTCGCCGAGGCGGTGTCCAGCCGCGTCTGGTAGCTGGAGGTCAGCTGATAGTCTAGCTCGTCGTGTTCGAGACCGGTGCCGATCTGCCACGAGGGAGTCCATGGAATAGGCGGCGAACCGATAGACCGGCGGCGTCGAGTAGATGCCGGAGTTCTGATAGGCGTTCGCCGTGTTCATCAGCGTGTGACGCCGCTCGTCAGCTCGTCCAGGCGCAGCGGGATGTTGTTGTGGCGCGCCATCGCGTAGTTGTCGATTTGCGCTTGTTCGTGTAGCTGGAATACTGATTGTTGACGGTCGTGGAGCAGTTCGCGCCTAGTGCACCACTGCTTGGCCGTTTGGCTTTCCCTTTGTTGCGCCCGCTGGAGTGAGGGCGCCGGCCGGGTCCGACAGTGCACAGATTGCCCTGGGTGTCGCTGTTGTTGTGCTCGCCTGATGGCAGGCGAAGGCGCAGCCGTTGCCGCCGTCCTGGTTGGAGGTCAGGTTCCGCATCGAGGTGATGCCGGCCGCGGTCGCCGGCAGCGACATCGACGGCGAATTGTCGAGCAGCAGGTAGAAGTCGATGTTGGGCGGCACCGTCGCGCCTGAGCGGTCGACGTGCCGCCGACGCCGATCGCACTCTGTTGAGAACCCGCTGAAGATCGTGCGGTTGTTCGCGCTAGTAGTCGACGACGACCTGACGGCGCGTCGGCGCCGTTGGGATGGGTGATCGGTCACAGTGACGTGTGGTCTGGCCGGCGACGAGCGAGCTCAGCGCGTTGGCGCGCGCGTTGAACATGGCGCAGTGCGGCGGCCTGCGCCGTGTCGTCGCTCTGCTGCATCATCGCCGGCGTCAGCGCGGCGAGCGCCGGCGGCGTCGGCGGCGGCGTTGAGCTTGGACTTGACGACTCGTCGCGTTGGTGAAATCGACCGCGACGCCGATGCCGAACATGAGCAGGGGCGCGCCGAGGGCGAACATCATCGTGACGTTGCCGCCGCGCGATTGGGCGAAGCGGGACAGGCCTTGTTTCTTGAACGGGAACATTTGTTGAAGACTCCGTCGCTTGACGCAGCAGGTTGCGATTTCGATCAGCCTAGCGTCGCCGCGTAAAGTTTTGTTCAAATTGGATGTCGAGGGCATGGGGAGCGATTTAACCGTTTGGCGACTATGTCGCCGGCGTCGAATGGGCGTCACGACCCCCAGTTGACGGTGATTTGTTGCGCGTTGCGTATGGTCAGCATCTCGGTGGCGGTAAGTGTTATTGGAGTGAGCTTGAGAACGATGCCCAGGGGTTGATAGGAATAGGTCGCCTGCCCATAGAGCAGATAGGTTGCGCCGGAGGCGACATAGGCGGGGTCGAGAGCGATCTTGGTTCCGGTGCGAGCTTGGTCCCGCCATTGTAGGCTTCGCTCCAGACGACGACGCCTTGATTGGTCGCCGAATTGACCTGAAGTTCGGAAATCACCACCTTGAGATTTGTGGTGTCATAGGGATACATGGTCATCTGCGACATCGCGAGATCGGTGTCGAGCGTGCTCTGCGGGATCAGCTCCGCCAGATTCTGTGTTGGGGTCCGGCGCGTAGGCGGTTCGCGAGACGAGATCGGTGACGGTATGCGCCGTCACCACGGTCTTGTGATAGATTTCCAGCGCTTGACCGCCGGCGAAGCCGACGGACATGAGAATGAGGGCGACGGGCGCGATGAGCGCCGTTTCGACGGCGGCGACGCCAAGGTCGTTCGCTCTGAGTTCTTTGACGCGATGCGCCAGTGCGCGAAGCATGTCAGCCACCTGTTTGCACGCAACCGCTGGTGGCAAGGCAGGGTTCCTTGTAGAACACCTGGGTCGAGACCAGCAGATGAGTTCCGTTCCCAATGTTGGTGAAGTTGACGCCGAGCGGGCCGCCTATGACCGGCCACTGATACATCAGCGTCAGAATCATCCTCTGGTTCTGCGTCCCCACAACGAACTTGGTAGGATTGACGAGAACGCCCTTGTTGGTGAATTGCGGCAGCGCGGCGGAGATGCCGGCGGCGGTGGTCGGGGCGGGTTCCAGGTCGACGATCAGGTTGCTGCAGGTGAACAGCGCGGTCAGGTTTGCGCACACATTCGTCTTGAATTGCGCCTGTGTGAGCGAGTAGGACTGGTTGGTGAGCACCGTCCGCATCGCGTCTTCGGACATGTTGTCCAAATAGGACTGGGCGAGGAAGATCACCGCGATTTGGATGGTCGCGAACAGGATGGCGATGCGGATCACCGACGTCCTGCTGGCGATCCCCGGGATCCTGCTCGCGATCGGGATCGTGGCCTGGCTGGGCCACGGCGAGATCCAGATCATGCTGGCGGTCGGGCATCTCCTACTCGCCGATCTTCGCCCGGCTGCTGCGGGGCAGCCTGCTGGCCCTGCGCGAATCGGACTATCGTGACCGCCGCCCGCTCGATGGGCGCCTCGCCCGCTCCGCATCCTGCTGCGCCACATGATGCCCAACGCCCTGACGCCCGCTGATCGTCCAGGCGACCCTGGCCGCGGCGACCGCGATCATCGACGTGGCCGGGCTGGGCTTCCTGGGCCTCGGCCCGGGCGACCCGCGCGTCCCGGAGTGGGGCGAGATGCTGACCGACTCGTGCGCGCTTCCTGCAGTCCGCGCCGTACCTGATCCTCTTCCCGGGCGCCGCGATCGTGATCAGCGCCGTCGGCTTCAACCTGCTCGGCGACGGCCTGCGCGAGGCCATCGACCCGCGCCTGAAGCGCTAGGCCGACCATGCTGCTGCTCTCGTCCGCGACCTGGTCGTCCGACTTCCGGACCCACGACGGCACCGTCCACGCGGTCAACGGCGTCTCGTTCGACCTCGACGAGGGCGAGACGCTCGGCCTCGTCGGCGAATCCGGCTGCGGCAAGAGCGTCACCAACCTGGCGATCATGCGCCTGCTGCCCAAGCCGGCCGGGCAGATCGACGGCGGCCAGGTCCTGTTCGACGGCGAGGACCTGATCAGCCCTGCCGAGGATCCGAGATGCGCGACCTCCGGGGCAGCGAGATCGCGATGATCTTCCAGGACCCGATGACCAGCCTCAACCCGGTCCTCACGATCGAGGAGCAGATCGTCGAGACGATCCGGGCCCACCAGCAGGTCAGCCAAGGCGGACGCCCGGGCGCGGGCGATCGAGCTGCTCGAGCATGGTCGGCATCCCGAGCCGGCCGGCACGGCTGCGCAACTATCCCCACCAGTTCAGCGGCGGCATGCGCCAGCGGGTGATGATCGCGATGGCGCTCGCCCTGCGAGCCCAAGCTGCTCATCGCCGACGAGCCGACGACCGCCCTCGACGTGACGATCCAGGCCCAGGTGCTGGAGCTGCTCCAGCGGCTGACCGGCCGAGCAGCGGGACGGCCGTCATCCTGATCACCCACGACCTCGGCGTGGTGGCCGGGATGACCAGCCGGATCAACGTCATGTACGCCGGCTTCGTCGTCGAGGCGGCGACGACGCGCCGACCTGTTCGCCGCGACCCGCGCCACCCGTACACGGTCGGCCTGCTGCACTCGATCCCGCGCCTCGACGCGCGGCGCCGACGAGCCGCTCATCCCGATCGAGGGCGTCCCGCCGGACCTGCGGCTCGCGCCCGGTCGGCTGCCCGTTCGCCCCGCGCTGCGCCTGGCGGCTCGACCGCTGCTGGACCGAGATCCCGTCGCTCGAGCCCGCTCGAGCCGGGCAGCGACGGTCAGACCACCGGGCCCGAGCGCGACCCACCGGATCGCCTGCTGGAACCCGGCCGACGGCCGAGGAGGCGGTCGCCGGCGCGCCGCTCCGGCCCGGCTTCGTGCCGGCCCCGCCGCCGGCGGCAGGCCGCGTCGACGAGCCGGCCGCCGGCCGCGACCAGCCCGGCGACGCCGGCGCATCGAGCGATGGCCGGCCCGGCGCCGGACGAGCCGCCGGACCGGCCGGAGTCGACCGCCGCGGCCGGCGACGCGACCGCGATCGCTGCTCGAGGTCGACCGAGCTGCAAGGTCTACTTCCCGATCACCCAGGGGATCGTGATCGAGCGCCACGTCGGCGACGTCCGCGCCGTCGACGACGTCAGCCTCGACGCTGCCGACGCGGCGAGACGCTCGGCCTGGTCGGCGAGTCGGGCTGCGGCAAGAGCACGATCGGCCGGGCGATCCTGCGCCTGTACCGCCCGACCGCCGGCGCGGATCGTCTTCGACGGGCAGGACATCACGACGCTCGAGCGGCGCGGCGCTGCGGGCGATGCGCCGCCGGATGCAGATGATCTTCCAGGACCCGTACGCCAGCCTGAACCCGCGGATGACCGTCGGCGGCATCGTCGGCGAGCCGCTCGACATCCACAGCATCGGCGACGCAGGACGAGCGCCGCCAGCGGGTCGAGGAGCTGTTCGAGATCGTCGGCCTCGACCCGACCTTCGCCGACCGCTATCCCGCACGAGTTCCGCGGCGGCCAGCGCCAGCGCATCGGCGTCGCCCGGGCGCTGGCGGTCAACCCCGACCTGATCGTCGCCGACGAGCCGATCAGCGCGCTGGACGTCTCGATCCAGGCCCAGATCGTCAACCTGCTGGAGCGGCTCCAGGGCCAGTTCGAGCTGACCTACCTGTTCATCGCCCACGACCTGTCGGTGGTCCGCCACATCAGCGACCGGATCGCGGTGATGTACCTCGGGCGGATCGTCGAGCTGGCGCCGTCGCGCGAGCTGTACGACGAGCCGCTCCATCCCTACACGGTGGCGCTCCTGTCGGCCGTGCCGATCCCGGATCCGGTCGTCGAGTCGCAGCCGCCGCCGGATCATCCTGACGGGCGACGTCCCGATCCCGGCCGTCGCCGCCGCCCGGCTGCCGCTTCCACACCCGCTGCTGGCTCGCGCGAACGGCTGGGCAACCCGGCGCGAGTGCGTGGACGAGGAGCCGCGCCCTGCGCGAGCTGGCCACCGGCCACGAGGTCGCCTGCCACTTCGCCGAAGAGGTGGACGGCTCGGCCGAGCAGCGCCAGGTGACCGGCCGCCGCGGACGGCAGCGGCGGGCGCCGGACGCGCCCAGCCGGCTCGGCGACGGCCCGGCCGCCGGAGTCCGCCTGCCCGTGCCGCGCCCGGAGCGGTCCGGCGGCCGGCGCAGTAGACTCGGGCCGTGCAGCCGCTCCGGATCGCCCTCGCCCAGCTCGCCCCGCGACTCGGCCTGCTCGACGAGAACCTCGCCCGCCACCACGACCTGATCGAGGAAGCGCGCGCGGCCGGTGCCGGCCTGGTCGTCTTCCCGGAGCTGGGCCTGACCGGCTACCTGCTCCAGGACCTGGCGGCCGAGGTCGCGATCCGCCTCGACGATCCGCGCCTGCTCGCGCTGGCCGCCGCGACCGGGCCGGCCGGCGAACGGCTCGAAGCGCGGCTCGGGCCTGTCGGTCGATCGTCTCGTTCGTCGAGGAGTCGGACGATCACCGCCTGTTCATCGCCGTCGCCCTGCTCGAGGACGGCCGCGTCCGCCACGTCCAGCGCAAGCTCTTCCTGCCGACCTACGGGCTGTTCGACGAGCGACGCTTCTTCGCGGCCGGCGACCTCCTGCGGGCCACCCCGTCGCGTCTCGGGGTCGGTCTCGGGCTGAGCATCTGCGAGGACTTCTGGCACCTCGACGTGCCCGAGCTGCTGGCCCTCGACGGGGCCCAGCTGCTGGTCAACGTGTCGTCCTCGCCCGGCCGCGACCTGGCGGCGCTGAACGAGGTCGGCCTGGGCACGGCGATCTCCTGGCGGACGCTGCTGCGCACCTATGCCCAGCTGACGACGAGCTTCGTCGTCTTCGTCAACCGGGTCGGCGTCGACGAGTCGATCTCGTTCTGGGGCGGCTCCGAGGTGATCGGGCCGAACGGCGACGGCGATCTTCAGCGCGCCGCTCTACGACGAGGGGCTGTTCTTCGTCGACGTCGACCTGGCCGACGTCCGGCGGGAGCGGATCGGCCTGCCGCTGCTGCGCGACGAGCGCCTCGAGCTGGTGGTCCGGGAGCTCGAGCCGGATCGTCGGCGAGCGCGCCGGCCAGGCGGAGGATTCGACGGCCGGCGAGGGCGCCGAGCCGGGCCTCGACGTGGCGCCGCGATGAGCGCGGCCGGCGCGCTGACGCCGGCGAGCGGGATCCCCGACGGCGCCGGCCTGTTCGAGCTGCCGGACGAGCTGGCGATCGACACCGACGTCGCCCGCCGGGTGATCACCGAGTTCATCCGGGGCCAGCTCCAGCCAGGCCGGCTTCGAGCGGGCGCTCGTGGGCCTGTCGGGCGGCATCGACTCGGCGCTCGTCGCGTTCCTGGTCGCCGAGGCGATCGGGCCGATCGGCTGCTGTGCCTGATGCTGCCGTACCGGACGTCGTCGCCCGCGTCGCGGTCCGACGCCGAGGCGGTCGTGAGCGGCTCGGCTGTGCCGAGCGAGCTGGTCGACATCAGCCCGATCGTCGACGCCTACTTCGGGCGAGCCGGACGGCAAGCCGTCGGCGCCGCCGGGCGGCCGGCAGGGCCTCGAGGCGAGCGCCGCTCCGCCGGGGCAACGTGATGGCCCGGGTGCGGATGCCCGTCCTCTACGACCGCTCGGTGACCTGGGGCGGCCTGGTCGTGGGGACCGGCAACAAGACCGAGTCGCTGATCGGCTACACGACGCTCTTCGGCGACTCGGCCAGCGCCTTCAATCCGATCGGCGACCTGTACAAGAGCCAGGTCCGCCAGCTGGCGGTGGCCGTCGGCGTGCCCGAGGCGATCATCCGGAAGGCGCCCTCGGCCGACCTGTGGCCGGGCCAGACCGACGAGACCGAGGCCGGCTTCAGCTACCCGGAGCTGGACCGGCTCCTGTTCTGGCTGGTCGACCGCCGGCCGGTCGACCGACGAGCTCGAGGCCATGGGCTTCGACCCGGAGCGGATCGCCTGGGCGATCGGAGGCGGTCGCCGTCTCCGAGTTCAAGCGCCAGGTGCCGCCGATCGCCAAGCTCGGCCCGCGGACGTCGGGCGTCGACTACCTCTACCCGCGGCGCCGGCCGGGCTCGGCCCGGACCTGGCCCGGCAGGCGTGGCCCGAATGGGCGCCGGCGGCAGCGCCGCGCCGGCGGGCGGCCGCCAGGTCGCCGGTGCGGGTCGCTTGTACGTCGTCGCGACGCCGATCGGCAATCTCGCCGACGTCACGCTGCGCGCGCTCGAGGTCCTCCGGCACGGTGCCCCTGGTCGCGGCCGAGGACACCCGCCACTCGCGCCGGCTCCTGGCGCCCAACGAGATCACGACCCACCTGGTCAGCTTCCACGCCCGCAACGCGGCGGCCGCGCTGCCGGAGCTGCTCGCCCACCTGCGCGAGCGGCGCCGACCTGGCCCTGGTCACCGACGCCGGGACACCGCGGGTCAGCGACCCGGGCGACGAGCTCGTCCGGGCCTGGGCGGCCGAGGGCGGCACGGTCGTGCCGGTCCCCGGGCGCCTCGGCCGTCCTGGCGGCGGTCGTCGCGAGCGGGGTCGCCGGCCCGCGCTGGACGTTCGAGGGCTTCCTGCCGCGCCGGGCCGCGAGCGCCGGGAGCGGCTCGGCACGCATCGCCGCGGACGAGCGCGGCGACCGTGCTCTACGAGGCGCCGGGCCGGGTGGCGGCGACCCTGGCCGAGCTCGCCCCGACCTGCGGCGGCGACCGGCCGGGCGCCGTCTGCCGCGAGCTGACGAAGCTCCACGAGACGATCGTGCGCGGGACGCCTGGCCGAGCTCGCCGAGCCGGCCCGCTCGGGCGCGATCCCGGCCCGGGGCGAGTTCGTCATCGTCGTCGGGGCGGGGCAGGGCGACCGCGGCTCCGGCAGCCGCGATCGGCGTCGATCCCGAGGCCGCTGGCCCGGGCCGAGGTCGAGCGGCTCGTGGCCGCCGGAGTCGCCCGCGGTGACGCGGCCCGCCGGGTCGCCGCCGCGACCGGGATCCCCCGGCGCAAGCTGTACGGCGCGGACCGAGTCGCTGAGGGCACCTCAGGCGGTGCCGCGAGTGGGTCCGGCCGGCGGCGAGGACCGAGATCGGCGGGGTGCTGGTCGGGGTCGATTCATGAGGCCGAGCGCCCGGACCCGCTGAGCCGGACCCGAGACCGCCCGGATCGCTGGGCGCTCGAGCCCCAGCCCAGATCGCGCGCGGCGTGCGGGTACGCGAGGGCCGAGCCGTGGTTCGACTGGCTCCGCGACCACGATTCGTGGAGTCCCGAGTGGCCGCGAGCGTCGGGATCGAGCGCGGCGCGTAGAGGCTGGGTGGCGTACTGGAGGCGCCCCCAGTCCCGGCGGTACCTGGCCGGGATCTGGCGGCGGCGTGTCCCGGCTCGCGGAGACGAGGATCAGCGAAGCCCAGGCCGCGAACCGCCGGCGCGCCAGCCTGCCGATCGGGACACCGTCCAGATCGGCGGCGTCGGGACAGGCAGCGGCCAAGACCGACCCGGCAGCGCCAGGCGAGGCGCGTCGAAGCGCGGGTGAGCGCCCCGCGCTAGGTTCCGGGCACGACCCGCTGGAGCCGCCGCCGGCCGGGTGGACCGCCCCAGATCTGGGGTCGCCCGGGAAGCGCCGCTCGGTATCCTCGGATCGACCCGGAAGGAGACGCAAATGAACAAGGTGTTCCTGACCGGACGGTTGACCCGGGATCCCGAGCTGCGCAGCCTGGCCAGCGGCAAGTCGGTCACCCAGTTCAGCCTGGCCACCAACGACTACGCCGGCGGCAAGGAGCGCTCCGAGTTCCACAGCATCGTGACCTGGGACCGCCTGGCCGAGATCTGCGGCCAGTTCCTCGGGAAGGGCCAGCAAGTCGCCCTCGAAGGCCGGATCCAGACCCGTTCGTGGGACGACGAGAAAGGCGTCCGGCACTGGCGGACCGAGGTCGTCGCCTCGAACGTCGAGATGCTGTCGGGCCGCCGCAAGAAGGAATACGAGGCCCAGTCGGTCGCCGAGGCGGGTCAACCGGACGCGGCTCGAAGGGCGACGACCCCTTCTGACCAGCCGAGCGAGGGATCGCCCGCCGATCCGTTGCCGATCGAGGCCGTCGCCTGACGGCGCTCTCGCTCCTTCGCGGGACGGGCGCCGCCCCTCGGCGCCCGTCCCGCCCGGTGTCTCGCGACACGCAGCGTCAATGACGGGGCGGCGCCCGCCGTACTATCTCCCGATGATCGTCGTCGTGGAGGGCCCGTCATGACCGCTGCCGCCGCAGCCTCACCGAATGCCGCCGGCGGGAAGCCCCCGACCGCCTGGCATGCCCTGAGCGTCGAGGACGCCCTGGCGGCCCAGGGGGTCACGGTTGACCAGGGCCTGAGCACCGCCGAGGTCGACAAGCGCCGCGCCGCGGTCGGCTCGAACAGGTTCACCGAGGGCCAGCAGGAGAGCCGGCTGGCAGGCGTTCCTGCGCCAGTACCAGGACCCGATGCAGATCGTGCTGCTGGTCGCCGGCATCGATCAGCCTGTTCCTGCCCGGCCAGTTCGCGACCGGCGTCGTGCTGATCGCTGCTGACCCTGCTCAACGCCGTGATGGGCCTGAACCAGGAGGGCAAGGCCGAGGCGAGCGTCGCCGCGCTCCAGAAGATGATGGTCGTCAAGGCCAAGGTGCGCCGGGACGGCGAGCTCATCGAGATCGCCGATGGAGCAGATCGTCCCGGGCGACATCGTCAACGTCGAGGCCGGCGACCTGGTGCCCGCGGACGGCCGCATCATCCGCGCGGCGACCCTCGAGATCGACGAGTCGGCGCTCACCGGCGAGAGCGCTCCGGTGCCCAAGCAGGTCGACGCGGTCGCCGCCGATGCGGCCGCTCGGCGACCGCGTCGACATGGCGTTCATGAACACCCAGGTCACCCGCGGCGCGGCGACGATCGCTGGTCACCGCGACCGGCATGGCGACCGAGGTCGGCCACATCTCGGGCATGCTCCAGGTCGACGAAGATCGAGAAGACGCCGCTGACCAAGCAGCTCGACAAGCTGACCAACCAGATCCTGGTCATCGCCGGCGTGGCGCTGCTGGCTTCGATCGGCATCGGCCTCGCTCGCGGCAACGCCGTTCCAGATCCTGTTCCTGACCGCCGTCGCCTTCGCCGTCTCGGCCATCCCGACCGGCCTGCCGGCGGTCGTCACGACCATCCTGTCGGCCGGCACGACGACGCTGGCCACGGCCGGCGCCATCGTCAAGCGCCTGCGCTCGGTGGAGACGCTCGGCTCGACCTCGGCCATCAACTCGGACAAGACCGGCACGCTCACCCTCAACCAGATGACCGCGGTCGCAGATGGCGATCGTCGGCCGGCGCTACACCATCACGCGGCGAGGGCTACTCGACCGATGGGCAAGATCACCCAGCGCGGCCGGCCAGCCGGACATGCCGCTCGACCCGTACATGCTGCCGATGGCGCTGTGCGCCGACGCGGTGGTCAAGGACGGCGACGCTGGTCGGCGATCCGACCGAGGGCGCGCTGGTGGTCCTCGCCGCCAAGGGCGGCGTCGACCCGGTGCTCACCCGCGAGCAGTACCCGCGCGTCGCCGAGGTGCCGTTCGACGCCGCCTACAAGTTCATGGCCACGTTCCACGCGATGAAGGACGAGACCGGCAAGGACGTCATCCGCTGCTACGTCAAGGGCGCGCCCGACCAGCTCCTCGCGCGGGCCTCGGACGCCCACGGCCCCGACGGGGCGACACGTGCCGATCGACCAGATGCGCGACGCCGTACCTGGCCGAGAACGAGCGCCTCGGCAAGCAGGGCCTGCGGGTCATGGCGACCGGCCCAGCAGCGACTTCGACCCGGCGACGTTCGATCCCGCCGCCGACCTGCTGCCGCTCGATCACCGACCTGACCCTGCTGGCGCTGGTCGGCATCGTCGATCCGCCGCGGCCCGAGGCCAAGGCCGTCCATCGCCGAGGCCAAGCGGCCGGCATCCGGGTGCGCATGATCACCGGCGACCACGCCGTGACCGCCGCAGGCCATCGCCAGCGAGCTGGGCATCGAGGGCCGGGCGATCACCGGCGCCGAGTTCGCGCGCCATGACCGACGCCGAAGCCGTCCACGGCAGATCGACGAGATCGGCGTCATCGCCCGGGTCGCGCCCGAGCACAAGGTCCGCCTGGTCGACGTGCTCAAGCGCCGAAGGGCAACATCGTGGCCATGACCGGCGACGGCGTCAACGACGCGCCGGCCCTCAAGAAGGCCGACATCGGCGTGGCCATGGGCATCACCGGCACGGAGGTCTCCAAGGAGGCCGCGGTGATGATCCTGACCGACGACAACTTCGCGACCATCGTCAAGGCGGTCGAGCTGGGCCGCGCCCTCTACGACAACCTGATGCGCTACATCCGCTTCCAGATGGCCGTCCTGTTCGGCTTCATCGCGCACGTTCCTGGGCGCCAGCATCTTCAACATCCTCGGCGGGCATCCCGTTCCTGCCGCTCCAGACGCTGTGGGTCAACTTCACGGTCGACGTCTTCCAGGCCATCGGCCTCGGCTTCGGCAAGCCGCGCGAGGGGCTGATGGAGCAGCCGCCGCGGCCCAAGGACACCGCCATCCTGCCGCGGCCGGCTGCATGACCTGGCTGGTCGTCGTCGGGCCTGGTCATGGCCGTCGGCACGCTGGCCGTCATCACCTGGGCCAACGGCGCCTACGGCGACCGCCGTCGCCCACACGATGGGCCTCGTGACGTTCTCGCTGTTCAACCTGTTCTTCTCGCTCGAGACGGCCGACGAGGAGCGGACGATCTTCAGCAGCGAGCTGCTCGAGAACCCGACGCTGCTCAAGACGACCGCGCTCTCGATCCTGACGATCATCCTGGCGACCGAGCTCGGGATCCTCCAGCGGCTGCTCGACACGGTCAGCCTGACCGCCGACCAGTGGGTGCATCTGCTGCTCGTGGCGCTGTCCATCGTGGTCGTCGCGGAGGTCAAGAAGCTGCTCAAGATCCGGACCGTCGAGCTGCCGGTCGTGGTGGCCGCCGAGGCCGGGCCCGCCAGCGCCTGACCAACCACTCGTGAGCACCCGCCCGGAGGCGGTCGCAGGGCCGGCCGGGACGGACCAGCCGGTCCGGGGTCCAGCCCTGCTCGACGGCCTGTTTCCCGACGATGCCGCCTACCGCCGGGCGCTGGAGTCCTACTTCCTGCTGCTGGCCCTGGCCGCCCTGATCGCCACCTTCGGCCTCCTCGAGGACTCCGTCGCGGCGATCATCGGAGCGATGATCGTGGCCCCCATGGGCGGCGCGATCATGGCCTTCGCCGGGGCCCTGGTAACGGGCCGCAGCCGCTGGCAGCTGACCAGTCTCATCCAGGTCATCCTCGGATCGCTGGTGGTCATCGCAATCGGATTCGCGATCGCCTGGATCCTGCCCAACCCGCTCGCCCTGACCCCATCGCTTGAGACCCGGACCTCGCCGGGCCTGCTCGATCTCGGGGTGGCCCTGGCCGCCGGCGGGGCCGGGGCCTACGTCGCCGTCCGCCGGACCGGTGCCGATGCCCTGCCGGGCGTCGCGATCGCGGTCTCGCTCGCGCCGCCCCTGGCGACCGTCGGGGTGTGCCTGGCCTATGGCCGGGTCGACGACGCCGGCGGAGCGCTGATCCTGTTCCTGACCAATTTCTCGGCCATCGTCGTCGTCGCCGTGATCGTGTTCGTCGCCTTCGGGGCGGCCCCCAGCCGGGACATGCTGCGAGAGCGCCACCGCCTGCGCGAGGGCTTCGTGATCGCGGCGATCGGCCTCGTCCTGATCGCGATCCCGCTCGTCTGGCACGCGCTGGAGGAGTTCCAGGACACGATCCGGACGACCGAGGGCGATCCGATCGTCACCAGCTGGATCGGCGGGCGGGACCTGTGGGTCACCGCCTGGTCGGTCCAGGGCGATCACGTCCGGATCGACCTGGCGGGCCCCGATACGCCGCCCTTGCCGCCACCCTGGCGACCTCGCTGTCGGCCGCCTACGGCGCCCCGGTCCAGCTGGAGCTCGACTACGTCAGGACCGATCGCGAGATCGTGAGACTCGAACCCCTGACGGCGACCGGGAGACCGACCGGAACCTCCCGGCAGCGCCCTCGACGCGCCTCAGCCGGGGCGCGTGGCTATCCTCGGTCAGGTGTTCGCGATGACAACCGCCGAGCTCGTGCTGCTTGCCGGCGCGGGCCTGCTCGCGGGGATCCGGGTCGGCCGGCGGCACCGCGTCGCTCATCTCGTTTCCCGCGTTGCTCGCGGTCGGGATCCCGCCTCTCCCGGCCAACGTGACGACTTCGTCGCCTTTGTCGCCGCCTGGCCCGGATCTGCACTGGGCTCGAGGCCCGAGCTCGCGGCCAGGGGGCCTGGCTCCGCCGCTGGGCGATCCTCGCGGCCGCCGGCGGAGCGGCCGGAGCGACCCTGCTGCTGGTCACGCCGCCGAGCACGTTTGGGCGGATCGTCCCGATCCTGATCGCCGCAGCCGCACTGCTGCTGCTGTTCCAGCCCAGGATCCGGGCGTTCCTGCGGACGAACGTCGACGGGAGCGATCGGTGGGTCCTCCCAGCCGGCTTGCTCGCCGCCTCGATCTACAACGGCTACTGGGGTGCCGGGGCCGGCGTCCTGACGATCGCGGTCTTGATGTTCAGCGTCAGTGCCGACTTCGCCCACGCCAATGCTCTCAAGAACATGCTCATCGGCGTGACGGACCTGGTGATCGCGATCGCATTCACCCTGTTCGGTCCGGTCGCCTGGCCGGCCGCCGTGAGCATGGCCATCGGGCTCTTCGTGGGGTCGATGATTGGCCCGTCGATCACCCGTCGTGTGCCGAGCGACGCGATCCGGGTGCTCGTCGGAGTGGCGGGCCTTGCTCTCGCGATCAGACTGTGGATCGCTCCAGTCTGACGACCATCGGACGAATGAACCGGGCCGAGACGGGTACCCGACGTGCCCGGCATTTGGGCCCTTGCGTCGGGTGAGATGATCCATCGATGGTCGAGTACGGCAACGGGGTCAGCGGTGTCGCCGGGCAGGTCGCCGGCGGGCATGGTGGCGGCAGCCAGCAGGTCGACGTCGGGACGTCGATCAGCCAGTTCTTCACGAATTCCGCCCACACCTTCTCGACGATGCCCCTGGCCGAGCAGGTGATCCTGGCGGTCGTCGTGGTGGTCCTCGGGCTGTTCGTCCTCCGCCGCGCCTTCTAGCCCACAGGTCAGCAGGATGGGCGACGGGACCCCGGACCCGGCCGTCGTCGAGTGGCTCCTCGATTCCGATCCGGTCATTCGCTGGCAGGTCCTGCGCGACCTGACCGCTGCGCCAGCCGACGAGGTCGCCGCCGAGCGGGGCAGGCTGCCCGGTGAGGGATGGGCCGCCGACCTGCTCGCCCGCCAGGATTCCAAGGGCGGCTGGGGTGGCGAGCCGGACGCCACCTCCTGGACGACCAGCCCGGAGTGGTTCTGCCTGATGAGCCTGCAGTGGCTGCGCGAGATGGGCCTCGATCCGGCTTCCGGCGCGGCTCGCCGGGCCACGGACCTCGTCCGGGAACACGTCACCTGGCAGTGGTGGGACCACCGGCCGTTCTTCGACGGCGAGGTCGAGCCGTGCATCAACGGCCGGCGTCGCTCGCGATCGGCGCCTACTTCGGCCAGGACGTGCCCGGCCTCGTCGATCGCCTGCTGGCCGAGCAGATGGACGACGGCGGCTGGAACTGCGAGCAGGAGAACGGCTCGACGCGCGGCTCGTTCGACACGACGATCAACGTCCTCGAGGGCCTGCTCGAGTACGAGCGCGCGACCGGCGGCACGCCGCGAGTCGCGGCGGCGCGCCAGCGGGGCGAGGAGTACCTGCTCGAGCGCCGCCTGCTTCCGCCGGCTGTCGACGGGCGAGGTGATCGATCCCGACGTTCAGCCGGCTCGCGTTCCCGACCGGCTACCACTACGACGTCCTGCGCGGCGCTCGACTACTTCGCGCCGCGTGGGACGCCGTCCGACCCGCGCATGGACGACGCGCTCGACGGTGGTCGCTGCGAAGCGCGGCGCGGACGGCCGCTGGCTGCTCGAGACCCGTCATCGCGACCGGCTCGAGGTCGAGGGCAGCGAGGCCGAGGGCGAGCCGAGCCGCTGGATCACCCTTGCGCGCCCTTCGCGTCCTGCGCTGGGCCGAGGGCGGCGATCGCTGACCTCCGGCCCACTCCGAGCGCGGTATACTCGGGCGGGTCCTCGAAACCACGGGTGCAGCCCACCACGGAGAACGCCCATTGATCGAGGAAGGCGCAACGTTCGTCCCGTGAGTCGAGCGCGCACCTTCACCCCGGGGGTTGCCGGAAGCCCGGCGACTCGACGAGGGCCGCAGTCTATCCAGGTCCCGGGCCGTCCGGCCGCGGGGCTTTTTCATGCCTGGGCCACGGCGCGGGCCGATGTCATCGCCGCGGCGCGGAACGCGGCGCGAGGCGGGGCCTGATGCCGGCCACCGTGATCGTCGGGCTCCAGTGGGGCGACGAGGGCAAGGGCAAGACGACCGACTTCCTGGCCGAGCAGGTCAGCATGGCGGTCCGCTACCAGGGCGGTGACAACGCCGGCCATACCGTGGTCCTCGGCAACGAGGTCTTCAAGCTCCACCTCGTCCCGTCGGGCGTGCTCTATCCGCACATCAGCTGCGTGATCGGGCCGGGCGTGGTCGTCAACCCGGCGACCCTGATCGCCGAGCTCGACATGCTCGCCGCGCGCGGGATCGACACGGGCAAGGTCCGGGTCAGCCGGAACGCCCACCTGATCCTGCCCTACCACGTCGCCCAGGACGCGGCGATGGAGGCCCGCCTCGGCGGGGCGGCCGTGGGCACGACCCACCGGGGGATCGGCCCGGCCTACGCCGACCGGGCCCTGCGGATCGGCCTGCGGGTCGAGGACCTCGTCGACGAGCGCTCGTTCCGGGCCCGCCTCGAGCGGGTCCTGCCCGACCGCAACGCCCTGCTCGGCCGGCTGCCCGGGCGACGCAGCAGTTCGAGCTCGAGCCGCTCGTCGCCCAGGCGATGGCCTGGGGTGAGCGCCTCCGGCCGCACCTGGCCGATACCGTCTGGCTGGTCCAGGACGCCCTGGCCCGGGGCGACCACGTCCTGCTCGAGGGCGCCCAGGGCACCCTGCTCGACCTCGACCACGGCAGCTATCCCTACGTCACCAGCTCGAACCCGATCGCCGGCGGCGCCTGCACCGGGGGCGGGATCGGCCCGCTCCAGGTCGACGAGGTGATCGGGGTGATGAAGGCCTACTCGACCCGGGTCGGGTCGGGCCCGTATCCGACCGAGCTGACCGACGCGATCGGGGCCGGGATCGCCGCCCGCGGCAACGAGGTCGGCACGACGACCGGCCGGCCGCGCCGGGTCGGCTGGTTCGACGCCGTGCCGCTGCGCTACGCGGTGGCCGTCAACAGCGTCAGCTCGATCATGCTCAACAAGCTCGACATCCTGTCGGGGCTCGACGAGATCTGCCTGTGCGTCGCCTACGAGATCGACGGCCGGCGGGTCGAGGCCTGGCCGTCGAGCGCCGACCAGCTGGCCGGGGCGAGCCCGATCTACGAGCGCTTCCCGGGCTGGACCGAGCCGATCCACGCGGCCCGGACGCTGGCCGAGCTGCCCGAGAACGCCCGGCGCTACGTCAGCGCCCTCGAGACGCGCCGCCGGGGTCCCGATCGTCCTCGTCTCGGTCGGCCCGGAGCGCAGCCAGACGATCGAGCGCGCGTTCCGGCCGATGCGCCGGCGACCGGCGCTGGCGCCCGGCGCCGAACCTGGCGATGGCCGGCGGACGGGGGCCGGCCGAGCGTCGTGAGCGCCGCGCTGATGCCGACCCGGATCCTGATCGTGGGCGGCGGCGGTCGCGAGCATGCCCTGGCCTGGAAGCTGGCCGGCGAGCCGGGCGTCAACGAGGTCTTCGTCGCGCCGGGCTCGGCCGCGATCGGCAACGAGCCGCGGGTCAACTGCCTGCCGGATGTCGATCCGCTCGACCCGGCCTGCGGTCGTGGCGGCGGCCCGGTCGGTCGCGGCCGAGCTGGTCGTGGTCGGCCCCGAGGCACCCCTCGCGGCGGGCGTCGCCGATGCCTGCACGGCGGCCGGGATCGCCGTCTTCGGCCCGTCCCGGGCGGCCGCCCGGATCGAGACGAGCAAGGCGTTCTGCCACGACGTGGCCGAGGCGGCCGGCGTCCGGATGGCCGCGCTCGGGCTCGTTCAGGCCGGCTCGCACCGGCGCTGGCATTCGCCGCCGAGCTGGCCGCGCCGCGGCGACGGCGTCGTGGTCAAGGCCGACGGCCTGGCCGCCGGCAAGGGCGTGACGATCTGCGCGTCGCCGGCCGAGGCCGAGGCGGCCCTCGAGGCGATCTTCGACGACCGGCGGCGCGGACCTCGGCGCCGGCCGAGGACGGCGCCGAGCCGGCGCCTCGGGTCGTGGTCGAGGAGCGCCTCTACGGGCCTCGAGGCGAGCGTCATCGCCCTGTGCGACGGACGCGATGCCCTGGCCCTGCCGGCGGCCCGCGACCACAAGCGCCTGGCCGACGGCGACCACGGCCCGAACACGGGCGGGATGGGCGCCTACAGCCCGCTGCCGGACCTGCCCGACGCGGCGGTCGAGGCGATCGTCGCCGGCGTCCACCGGCCGATCCTGGCCGAGCTCGCCCGGCGCGGCAGCCCGTTCCGGGGCGCGCTGTACGCCGGCCTGATCCTGACCGCGGACGGCCCGGTCCTGCTCGAATGCAACGCCCGCTTCGGCGACCCGGAGACGCAGGCGATCCTGCCCCGCCTGGCGGTCCCGCTCGGGCCGCTCCTGCGGGCCGCCGGCCGAGCCGCGAGCTGCGGCGCGCTCGGCCCGGCCGAGCTCGGGCGCGCTCGTTGCCGGTCCTGCCCGGGGCGACGGTCGGGATCGTCCTGGCCAGCGCCGGCTATCCCGAGCGTCCCCGGCGGGGCGACGCGATCACGGGGATCGAGCCGGCTGCGGACGCCGCCCACGCCGGCGGCCAGCCGGGCGGCCTCGTCTTCCAGTCGGGGACGAGCGTCGATGCGGACGGCCACCTGCGGACGAACGGCGGCCGGGTCCTGACGGTGGTCGGCCGGGGCCCGGACCTGGCGGCGGCCCGGGCCGCCGCCGAGCGCTGGCCGACGCGGATCGCCTTCGACGGCGTCCAGCGCCGCCACGACATCGCCGCCGGCCGCTCGGCGCGGGCTGCCGTCGGGGACCGGCCGTGCCGGTCCGGCCGGGGGAGCCCGGGCATGATCCGGCGCTACACCCTGGCCGAGATGGGCGCGATCTGGTCCGACCAGGCCCGCTTCGAGGAGATGCTCCGGGTCGAGCTGGCGGTCGCCCGGGTCCAGGCGGGCCGGGGCCTGATCCCGGCCGCGGCCCTGGCCACGATCGAGGCCCGCGCCCGGATCGACGTCGGGCGGATCGCCGAGATCGAGCAGTCGACCGATCACGACGTGATCGCCTTCGTCAGCCAGGTCGCCGAGAGCGTCGGGCCGGACGGTCGCTACCTCCACCTCGGCCTGACCAGCAGCGACGTCGTCGACACGGCGCTGGCCCTCCAGCTGCGGGCCGCCGGCGAGCGCCTGCTGCTCGACGCCGACCGGCTGCTCGTCGCCCTGATCGCCCGGGCCCGGTCCGAGGCCGGCACGGTGATGATGGGCCGGACCCACTCGGTCCACGCCGAGCCGACGACGCTCGGCCTCAAGATCGCCGGCTGGGCGTTCGAGCTGGCCCGCGACCGCGACGCGCCTGGCGGCGCCGTCGACGAGATCGGGACCGGCAAGATCTCCGGGCCGGTCGGCACCTACAGCCATCTCGATCCGGAGCTCGAGGCCGAGGTCCTGGCCGGCCTCGGGCCTGCACGCCGACCCGGTCAGCACCCAGATCGTCCAGCGCGACCGGCATGCCGCGCTGCTCGCCGCGATCGCGATCCTGGGCGGTTCGCTCGAGCGCTTCGCGACCGAGGTCCGCAACCTCCAGCACACCGAGATCGGCGAGCTCCAGGAGCCGTTCCGGGCCGGCCAGAAGGGCAGCTCGGCGATGCCCCACAAGCGCAACCCGATCCTGGCCGAGCGGATCGCCGGGCTGGCCCGCCTGCTGCGCGGCTACGCCGGCGCGGCGCTCGAGAACCAGCCGCTCTGGCACGAGCGCGACATCAGCCATTCGAGCGCCGAGCGGGTCCTCCTGCCCGACGCCACGATCCTGCTCGACTACATGCTGGTCAAGATGACCGGGCTGGTCGGCGGGCTGGTCGTCCGGCCCGAGCGGATGCGCGAGAACATCGAGCGCGGCCTCGGCCTCCACGCCAGCAGCCGCGTCCTCGTCGCCCTGGTCGAGGACGCCGGCCTGTCCCGCGAGGATGCCTACGCGATCGTCCAGGCCGCCGCCCTGCGGGCCGCCGACGAGCGCCGGCCGCTGCGCGAGCTGCTGGCCACCGAGCCGACGGTCGCCGCCCGGCTGAGCCTCGGCCCGGCTCGACGCCTGCTTCGACGACGCCACGTTCCTGCGCCACGCCTCGGTCGGGATCGGCCGACTCGACCGGCTCGAGGCCGAGCTGGCCGTGCGGGCCGCGCGCTCGGCGCCGCTCGGCCGGGACGCGGCGTCCGCGCCGCGAGCCGGGCCTGCCCCCGAGCCGGAGGTCGTCGATGCCGCTCGCTGAGTCGTTCGTGCGCTCGGGCAAGGTCCGCGACCTGTACGACATCGACGCCGACACGCTCCTGCTCGTCGCGTCGGACCGGCTGTCGGCCTTCGACGTCGTCCTGCCGACGCGCGATCCCCGACAAGGGCCGGGTGCTGACCGGCCTGTCCCGGTTCTGGTTCGCCGAGACCGCCGGGATCGTGCCCAACCACCTGCGCTCGACCTCGCCGGCCGACCTGCCGCCCGGCTCGATCGTGACCGAGTCGCTCGATCCCGGGATCCGGCCTGGTGACCCGCGACGCGGTGCCGGCCGGCGGCCGCCGACCTGGCCGGCCGGATCATGATCTGCCGCCGGGCCCGGGTCCTGCCGATCGAGGTGATCGTGCGGGGCTACCTGGCCGGCTCCGGCTGGCAGGACTACCGCCGGACCGGGCGCCGTCTCCGGGGTCGGCCTGCCCGCGGGCCTCCGCCAGAGCGACCGGCTGCCGGCCCCGGTCTTCACCCCCTCGACGAAGGCCGAGCTGGGGACCCACGACCAGAACATCTCGTTCGACGAGATGATCGACCGGCTCGTGCCCGATCGCCGACGACCTCGAGCAGGCCGGAGCACTGGCCGAGCGGGTCCGCTCGATCGCCCTGGCCCTCTACGGCTACGGCGCCGCGATCGTGGCCCGGGCGGGCATCCTCCTGGCCGACACGAAGTTCGAGTTCGGCCTGTCCGGGAACGGCGAGCTGCTCCTGATCGACGAGGTCATGACCCCCGACTCGTCACGCTTCTGGGACGCCTCGAACTACGAGCCGGGCCGGGCCCAGGCCAGCTACGACAAGCAGTTCGTCCGCGACTGGCTCGAGGCCCAGCCGTGGGACAAGACCGCACCCGGGCCGGCCCTGCCGGCCGAGGTCGTGGCCGGGACCCGCCGGCGCTACGTCGAGGCGTTCGAGCGGATCACCGGGGCCAGCTTCGAGCGGTACCTGGAGGAGGACGTGATCGCCCGATGAGGCCAACTCGTTTCGCTTCGCCGTCAACGTCACGCCCAAGGCCGGCATCCTCGATCCGCAGGGCCGGGCGGTCGAGCAGAGCCTGCACCACCTCGGCTTGTCCGGGGTCTCGGCAGTCCGGGTCGGCCGGCGGGTCGAGCTGACCGTCGACGCCCTCGACGAGGCCGCAGCCCGGGCGGTCGTCGAACGGCTGGCCGGCGAGCTGCTCAGCAACCCCCTGATCGAGGCCTTCCAGGTCGAGCTGCTCGGGGCTGCCTCGAGCAGCGTCGAGGCCGGCCGATGACCCGGGTCGGGGTGGTCATCTTCCCCGGCTCGAACGGCGACGACGACGCCCTCCACGCGATCGGCCTGGCCGGCGCCACGCCCGTTCGCCTGTGGCACGAGTCGGCCACCCTCGATGGGGTCGGCGCGGTGATCCTGCCCGGCGGCTTCGCCTACGGCGACTACCTCCGGGCCGGGGTGATCGCCCGGTTCAGCCCGGTCATGCGGGCCGTCGCGGCGTTCGCCGCCGAGGGCGGCCTCGTCCTCGGGATCTGCAACGGCTTCCAGGTCCTGGCCGAGGCCGGCCTCGTGCCCGGGGCGCTCCTCCGCAACCGCGACCTGCGCTTCCTCGGCCGCGACGTCTCGGTCCTGCCCGAGCGGCTCGACACGCCGTTCACCCGGGCCCTCGCGGGACCGGCGTCCGCTGCGGATGCCGATCGCCCACGGCGAGGGCTGCTACTACGCCGACGAGGCGACGCTCGACCAGCTCGAGCGCGACGGCCAGGTCCTGTTCCGCTATGCCGCGAGCGGGCGGAGCCCGGCCGGGACCGACGACGAGCCGGGCCAATCCGAACGGCTCGCTCCGGGCGATCGCCGGAGTGATCAACGCGGCCGGCAACGTGGCCGGCCTGATGCCCCATCCCGAACGGGCGGCCGAGGCCGTCCTGCGGCAACGCCGACGGGCTGGCGATCATCCGCTCGCTCGTCGAGCGCCGCGGGCGAGCGAGCCGCGGCGGGCGGACCCGTCCTCGTGGGCGGCCGGCCATGAGCGCTCTTGCCAGCGCCCCCGAGCGGCTCCCGCTCCATCGCCGGCTCGGCCTGACCGACGTCGAGCTGGAGGCGATCGAGGACCGGCTCTTGACCGGCCGCCGAACGACCTCGAGCTGGCGATCTTCAGCGTGATGTGGAGCGAGCACTGCTCCTACAAGAGCTCCCGGCCGCTCCTGCGGACCCTGCCGACCGGCGGGCGCCGACGTGGTCGCCGGACCGGGCGAGAACGCCGGGGTGATCGACCTCGGCGACGGCCTGGCGGTCGCCTTCAAGATCGAATCCCACAACCATCCCTCGGCGGTCGAGCCGTACCAGGGTGCGGCAACCGGGGTCGGCGGGATCCTCCGCGACATCTTCACGATGGGCGCCCGGCCGATCGCCGTCCTCGACGCCCTGCGCTTCGGGGACCCGGCCGACGCCCGGACCCGGCACCTCCTGCGAGGTGTTGTGGCCGGGGTCGGCGGCTACGGCAACTGCGTCGGCGTGCCGACGGTCGGCGGCGAGCTCGTCTTCGATCCGTCCTATGCCGGCAACCCGCTGGTCAACGTGATGGCGATCGGGCTGCTGCCGGCCGGCCGGCTGACCCTGGCCCAGGCCCCCGGCCCGGGCAACCTGGCGATCCTGTTCGGCTCGACGGACCGGTCGGGACGGGATCGGCGGAGCGTCGGTCCTGGCCAGCGCGACGTTCGCCGACGACGATCCCTCCAAGCGGCCGACCGTCCAGGTCGGCGACCCGTTCGCCGAGAAGCTCCTGATCGAGGCCTCGCTCGAGCTGATCGAGGCCGGCCTCGTCGAGGGCCTCCAGGACCTCGGCGCCGGCGGGATCAGCTGCGCGACCTCGGAGACCGCCGATCGGGCCGGAACCGGGATGCTGATCGACCTCGACGCGATCCCGACCCGTGAGCCGGGCATGGAGCCCTTCGAGGTCATGATCAGCGAGTCCCAGGAGCGGATGCTGGCGATCGTCCGGCCCGAGTGCGAGGCCGCCGTGCGGGCCGTCTGCGCCCGCTGGAACCTGCCGGCGGCGATGATCGGGCGGGTGACCGCCGACGGCGAGATCACGATCGTGACCGGCGGCCTGGACGAGGCCGGCCGCCCGAACCCAGGGGCGATCGAGCTGGCCCGGATCCCGGCCGCGGCGCTGACCTCGGACGCGATCGTCCACGAGCGGCTGGCCACCCCGCCGGCCCATCGCCGGGCGGCCCCCGCGCCGGGCGTCCCGCTCGAACCAAACGACTTCCTGCCCGAGCGCGGGATGGACCCCGGGGCCGTCCTGCTCGGCCTGATCGCCAGCCCGAACCTGGCCAGCCGGCGGTTCGTGTTCGAGCAGTACGACTCGACGGTCCAGGTGAACACGGTCGTCGGGCCGGGCCACGGTGCGGCCGTCCTCCGGCTCAAGGGCTCGGACCGGGCGCTCGTGGCCACGACCGATGGGAACCAGGCCGTCGGCGTGCTCGATCCCTGGCTGGGCGCCGCCCTGAGCGTGGCCGAAGCGACCCGCAACGTGTCGATCACGGGTGCCCGGCCGCTCGGCGTGACGAACTGCCTGAACTACGGCGATCCGACCCGGCCCGAGGCGTTCTGGCAGCTCCAGGAGGGGGTTCGCGGCCTGGCCGATGCCTGCCGCGCGCTCGACCTGCCGGTGACCGGCGGCAATGTCTCGCTCTACAACGAATCGCCGGCCGGCGCGATCGCGCCGACGCCCGAGATCGGGGTCGTCGGCCTGATCGATGACGTCGCTCGCCTGATCGGCCCGGCGTTCGCCGGCGAGGATGATGCGATCGTCCTGGTCGGCGAGGCGACCCCCGGCCTGGCCGGCAGCGCCTACGCCGAGCTGGCCGGAGTCGCCCCGGAGGACGGCCCGCCCGGCACTCGACCTGGCCCGAGAGGCCGGCGTCCAGCGCTTCGTCCGCGAGGCGATCGCGAACGGGCCTCGTCGCGCTCGGCCCAGGACGTCTCCGGCGGGCGGCCTGGCGGTCGCCCTGGCCGAGGGCGCGATGTGGGGCGGCGCTGGGCGCCCGGGTCCGGCTGCTGATCGGCGGCACGCCGGCGACCGACCTGTTCGGCGAGAGCCCGTCGCGGCTCGTCCTGACGGCCCTGCCCGACCGGCTGTCGAGGCCTTGCTCGAGTCTCGCCCGGCAGCACGACCTGCCCGCGGCCGAGATCGGGGAGGTCGGCGGCGACCGCCTGGTGATCGAGCTGGGTGGTCGCGGCGCGATCGGCGACGACGAGGAGCGGGGGACCCCGGTCGCCGATTCACTCGACGTTCGGCCTGGCCGACCTGGGCCACGCCTGGGACCACGGCCTAGGGCGGGGGGCCCGCGGCCCCCGGGGGAGGGCTGACGATGTGCGGCGTGTTCGGGGCGGTCGTCCCGGCCGGCTCGGAGACCGAGGCGGCCGCGGTCGCGGCGCTCGGCCTGTTCGCCCTCCAGCATCGGGGCCAGGAGTCGGCCGGCGTCGCGGTCAGCGACGGCGAGCAGCTGATGGTCTACAAGGACCTCGGGATGATCAGCTCGGTCCTCGACGAGCGACGCCTGCCCAGCCTGCGCGGGCCAGCTGGCGATCGCCCATTGCCGCTATTCGACGACCGGCTCGACGGTCTGGGAGAACTCCCAGCCGACCCTTCGCCTCGGGCCGCGCCGGGCGATCTCGCTCGGCCACAACGGCAACCTGGTCAACACCCGCGAGCTGCTCGGCCAGCTCCGGGGCGGCCGGTCGCGGCTGTCGGCCTCGACCGACACCGAGCTGCTGACCGCCCTGATCGCCGATGAGCCGGCGGCCGACACGGTCGATGCCCTGGTCCGGGTCCTGCCCCGGGTCCGGGGCGCGTTCAGCCTGGTGATCCTCGACGAGCGCCAGGTGATCGGGGTCCGCGATCCGCACGGGTTCCGGCCGCTCGTCCTCGGCCGGCTGCCGCTGGCCGATCCGGACGGCGGACCGGGGCCGGGCCTGTGGGGCGACGACGACCGGGTCGGCTGGGTGCTCGCCTCGGAGACGGCCGCCCTCGACATCGTCGGGGCCGAGTTCGTGCGCGACGTCGAGCCGGGCGAGATCGTCGTCCTGGAGCAGGGCCACGAGCCCCGCTCGGTCCGCTACGCCGCGCGCCCAGCCGGCCCTGTGCGTGTTCGAGCTGATCTACTTCGCCCGGCCCGATTCGTACATGGAGGGCCGCAACCTGTACGAGGTCCGGCGCAAGATGGGCGATCCAGCTGGCCGCTCGAGCACCCGGTCGAGACCGACCTGGTGATGCCCGTGCCCGACACCGGGGCCCCGGCCGCGGCGGGCTACGCCGAGGCCTCGGGCATTCCCTATCGCGAGGGCCTCGTCCGCAACCGCTACTCGGGCCGGACGTTCATCCAGCCCTCCCAGACGATGCGCCAGCGGGGCGTCACGATCAAGCTCAACCCGCTGCGCGAGGTCGTCCGCGGGCAAGCGCCTGACGGTCGTCGACGACTCGATCGTGCGGGGCACGACGACCAAGCAGATCGTCAGCCTGCTGCGCAAGGCCGGCGCGACCGAGATCCACGTCCGGATCAGCGCCCCGCCGATCTTCCATCCCTGCTTCTACGGGATCGACACCCAGATCGAGACCGAGCTGATCGCGGCGACCCACTCGCTCGAGGAGATCCGGACGTTCATCGGGGCCGACTCGCTCGGCTACCTGTCGATCCCCGGCGTCCTCGCGGCGCTCGAGCTGCCCTACGAGCAGTTCTGCTTCGCCTGCTTCGACGGGCGCTATCCGGAGCCCGTCCCGTACGACGCGGCCAGCCGCAAGTTCATGCTCGAGGAAGACCCGCTCGAGGCGTCGGCCGGGCTCGTCCTGCCGGTCGTCCGGGGCTGAGCGAGGGCCGGCCCGATGGCCAAGGAAGCCGGACCCCGCGGCCGCCTATGCCCGGGCCGGGGTCGACGTCGACGCCGGCGAGCGGGCCGTCGCCCTGATGCGGGCGGCCGTCGAGTCGACCCACGGGCCGGCCGTGATCGGCGGCCTGGGCAGCTTCGGCGGGGCGGTGGCGATCCCGGCCGGCTACCGCGAGCCGGTCCTGGTCAGCTCGACCGACGGGGTCGGCACGAAGACGCGCGATCGCGGCGGCCCTGGGCCGCTACGACACGATCGGCCGGGACCTCGTCGCGATGTGCGCCGACGACGTCGTGTGCAGCGGGGCGGCGCCGCTCTTCTTCCTCGACTACGTCGCGGTCGGCCGGCTCGACCCGGCCAGCGTGGCCGAGCTCGTCGGCTCGGTCGCCGACGGCTGTCGCGAGGCGCGCTGCGCGCTCGTCGGGGGCGAGACCGCCGAGCACCCGGGCCTGCTCGATCCGGGCGCCTTCGACCTCGCCGGCTCGTGCACCGGGATCGTCGAGCGCGACCGGCTGATCGACGGCAGCCGGGTCCGGCCCGGCGATGCGATCATCGGCCTGCCGGCCAGCGGCCTCCACGCGAACGGCTACTCGCTCGTCCGGTCGCTGCTCGCCGAGCACGACCTCGACCTCGCCGAGCCCTACCAGGAGCGGCTCCGGCTGAGCCTGGGCGAGGCGGCCACGACAGCCGTCCTGGCCGCGACGCCGGGCGAGGCCCTGGTGACCCTGGGCGAGGTGCTCCTGACCCCGACCCGGATCTACGCCGCCGGCGATCCTCGACCTGCGGGCGGCGCTCGACGCCGCCGGCCACGACCTGCACGGCGTCGCCCACATCACCGGCGGCGGGCTGCCCGGCAATGCCGCCCGGATGCTGCCGCCCGACCTCGCGGCCTCGGCTCGACCCCGGGCGCTGGCCGATGCCCTCGGTCATGCCGCCTGCTTCGGGGCCCTCGGCGGGCTCGAGGACGACGAGCTGCGGGCGACGTTCAACGGCGGCCTCGGGATGGTGGTCGCGGTCGAGCCGCCGCCGTCCGGCACGGCACTCGCAGCGCTGGCCGCGGCCGGCATCGAGGCCTGGTCGGTCGGCGAGGTCGTCGAGGCGGCCGAGCTCGGCGGCCGGCGCTATGTCGAGGGCAAGCTGGCTCGGGCCGCGGCAGCGGCCCGATGAGCGCCGGATCGCGGTCGGCGTGTCGGGCGCCGGCTCGAACCTGCGCGCCGTGGCGGCCGCGGCCGAGCGGGGCGAGCTCGGACGGCTCGATCGTCCTCGTCTTCGCCGACCGGGCCTGCCCGGCCATCGACTGGGCGATCGAGCAGGGCCTCGAGACGGCGATGCTGCCCCGGTCCGACCCTCTCGGACCGGGCCGGCCCGGGCGGCCTGGGACCAGACCCTGGCCGAGACGCTGACCGCGGTCCGGCCCGACGTGATCGTCCTGGCCGGGTTCATGCGGATCCTCGGGCCGGCGGTCCTGGAGGCCTTCCCGGGCCGGATCGTCAACACCCACCCGGCGCTCGCCCCGGCGTTCCCCGGGGCCCATGCGGTGGCCGAGGCGCTCGAGCGGGGAGTCGCGGTCAGCGGGGTCACCGTCCACCTCGTCGACGCCACGCCTCGACGGTGGCCCGATCCTGCTCCAGGAGGCGGTCCCGGTCCTGCCCGGCGACGATCGTGGCCGCCCTCCACGGGCGGATCCAGGCCGTCGAGCACCGGCTCCTGCCGCGGGCCGTCGGGCTGTTGCTGGCCGGCGCGGTCGAGGTCCCGAGGTCCGGCGTCGCGGATCGATATCGAGCGGGCGGAGGCGGCCCTGCCGGTGCCCCGCCGGGCCCTCCTGTCGGTCTCCGACAAGACCGGCCTCGAGGCGTTCGGGCGGGGCCTGGTCGCGCTCGGCTTCGAGCTCGTGTCGACCGGCGGGACGGCCGGCCGCCCTGCGCGCCGCCGGCCTGCCGGTGACCGACGTCGCCGCACTGACCGGCTTCCCCGAGATGCTCGACGGCCGGGTCAAGACGCTCCACCCCCGGGTCCACGCCGGGATCCTGGCCGATCGCCGCCGGCTCGACCATCGGCCGCCAGCTCGTGGCCGCCGGGATCGCCCCGTTCGAGCTCGTCGTGATCAACCTCTATCCGTTCGCGGCCGCCGCCGAGCGGCCGGGGATCGCCTTCGACGAGCTGGTCGAGGAGATCGACATCGGCGGACCGAGCCTGATCCGGGCGGCGGCCAAGAACCACGCCTCGGTCGCCGTCGTCACGACGCCCGAGCGCTACCCGGCGGTCCTCGGCGGCCCTCGACCGAGCCGGACGGCTGTCCGCCGGGCCTGCGGGCGGCCCTGGCGGTCGAGGCGTTCCGGCACACCGCCGCCTATGACGCCCGGATCGCCGCGACGCTCCCGGCCCGGATGGCCGGGGCCGGGATCGAGCTGCCCGACGAGCCGGGCCTGCCGGGCCAGCGATCCCTACCCGGCGACCCTGACGATCGGCCTCGAGAAGGTCGAGACCCTGCGCTACGGCGAGAACCCCCACCAGCCCGCGGCGCGCTACCGGACGCGGCTCGGACGAGCCTGGCGGGCCCTTTGCGCCGGCGCCGGGCCGCTCCAGGGCAAGGCCCTCAGCTACAACAACGTCCTCGACGCCTCGGCGGCCGCGGCCCTCGGGCGGAGCCTGCGCGGGCCGGCCTGCGTGATCGTCAAGCACACGAATCCGTGCGGGGCGGCCGAGCGAGCCACGCTCCTCGAGGCCTGGCAGGCCGCCCTGGCCGGCGATCCCGTCTCGGCCTTCGGCGGCGTCGTCGCCCTGACCGGGCCGGTCGACGAGGCGCTGGCCGAGGCGCTGACCGCGATCTTCCTCGAGGTCGTCGTCGCGCCGGGCTTCGAGCCGGCGGCCCTGGCGGTCCTCGGCCGGCAGCCGAACCTGCGCCTGATCGTCGATCCTGGCCTGGCCGGCGAGCCTGCCGGCCCCGGCCGCGCCGATCCGTTCGGCTCGCTGCGGACCGTCGGCGGCGCCGTTCTCGTCACCAGCCGGGACGACCGACCGATGACCCGGCCGGCTGGACGGTGGCCACGAGCCGGCCGCCGACGCCGGCCGAAGCGGCCGACCTCGACCTCGCCTGGCGGCTCGTCCGGGGCGCGACGAGCAACGCGATCGTGCTCGTCCGCGACCGGCGCCTGATCGGGCTCGGCTCGGGCCAGACGAGCCGGGTCGATGCCGCCCGCCAGGCCGTCGCCAAGGCCCGGGCGATCTCGGGCGCCGACTCGACGGTCGGTGCCGCCTGCGCCTCGGACGCCTACTTCCCGTTCCCCGACGGGGTCGAGGCCTGCCTCGAGGCCGGGGTCGGGGCGTTCGTCCAGCCCGGCGGCTCGGTCCGCGACGCCGAGGTGGTCGCGGCGGCCGAACGCGCCGGGGCCACGATGCTGCTGACGGGGGTGCGCCATTTCCGGCACTGACCGGATCGCCGCCGGCACCTCGGTCCGCCGCGATCGTCATCGGCCTGCTCGTGGCCGCCTGCGGTCCGGGTCCGACGGCGCTGCCGAGCCAGCGGCCCGGCCAGCCCGCCGCGTCAGCGACGCCGGCCGCCAGCCCGAGCACCCTGCGGTGGCCGCCCCATCCCGGGCCGCTCCGCCGAGCCCCTCGCCGTCGCTCCGCCCGACGCTGACGCCGACCGCGGCGCCAACGGCCGCGCCGCTCCACGCCGGCTGCCCCGCGACCCGCAAGCTACGGCCCCTCGTCGCGCCAGCGGTCGTCCACCGGCGACGACGAACTGGTCGGGCTATGTCGCCCGGTCGAGCCGCTCGTTCAGCTGCCTCCAGGGCCGTGGACCGAGCCGACCGTCAGCTGTCCGACGAACGGCGCCCAGGCTGCGCCGAATGCGGCGAGGAAGTCCGGCGGATCACCGAGGTCGGTGACGTCTGGCTGGACGCCGGGATCGTGCCGTTCTCCACGCTCGGCTGGGAGAACGAGCAGTACGTCGATGAGGGCTACGCGACCGGTGCCGCCAAGGGCCTGACCACGGCCGACCTTCCCAACCAGGCGTACTGGGAGAAGTGGTTCCCGGCCGACTGGGTGTCGGAGATGCGGGAGCAGATCAGGCTGTGGTTCTACTCGCAGCTGTTCATGTCCGTGACCCTGACCGGACGCGCGCCGTACCAGCGGGTGCTCGGCTACGAGAAGATGCTCGACGAGCGCGGCCGCGAGATGCACGGCTCGTGGGGCAACGCGATCAGCGCGGACGAGGCGTTCGCCAGGATGGGCGCGGACGTCATGCGCTGGCAGTACAGCGCCCAGCCGCCGAACCAGAACCTGCTGTTCGGGTTCGGCCCTGGCAAGGAGATCCAGCGCAAGCTGCTCACGCTGTGGAACAGCGTCTCGTTCCTGGCAGGCTACGCGAACACCTCGGATTTCACGCCGAACCTCACCGACCTCGGCGCGACGGTCGGCCAGGACGGCAGTGACCCGTGGCCTGGGATGCAGCCGCTCGACAGGTGGCTTCTGGCCAGGACCGCGCGGCTAATCGAGGACGCCACCCGCGGGTACGAGCAATACCTGACCGTCAACGTGCTGCGTGCCTTCGAGTCTTACCTCGATGACCTGTCGAACTGGTACATCAGGCGGTCAAGGCGGCGGTTCTGGAACAGCGACACCGCGTACGCGCACCAGTCAGGGTTCGCCGCCGGCTACGGCGCCCACATCGAGCAGGGCCAGGTGATCGGCTACGTCGGCTGCACCGGCCACTGCTTCGGCCCGCACCTCCACTTCGAGGTGCGCGTCAACGGCACCGCCGTGGATCCGCTCGGCTACCTCTGACCCAAGCAGCCGAGTTAGTGGCTGACAGCCACTAACTTCACTTAAGCCGACAGCCACTAACTGGGTTCGAGGAAGATCTTCCGCGCGCCGGGCTCGGCGAACTGCTCCCCGTACTCGATGGCGCGCCGGAACCTCGGCTTGCTGTACGGAAGCACGACGTCGACAGGATCCGCCTCGGCGTGCTCGATCGTGACGAGGATCGCGCCCGTCTTCCGGGTCTCGCCGGGCGGGACGACGCGGACGTCGACGGCGACCGCGCACGCGCGGATTGCCTTTTCGTCGGCCTTCTGCCGCAGTGCGGCGTAGAGCATGTCCAGGATCTCGGTCGCGCGCGCGAACATGCCGCCCGTGGGGCCGCCCACGAACGCGAGCTCGCCGTCACGGTCGATCCACGAGGCCGTCGGGTAGAACCGGCCGTTCTCCTCGAGCAGCTTGCGGGCCACGGCGAGCTCCTCGCGGAGAAGCAGGTCGATCTCCTCCTGCGCGCTCACGCGCCTAGACGTTGGCGACGTGCAGGTCGGGCAGGTTCCGGTAGCCCTCGTCCATGTCGAAGCCGTAGCCGACGAAGAACTCGTCCGGCGCGGTGAAGCCGACGTAGCGGACGGGCAGGTCCTCGACGATGCGGCGGTACGGACGGTCGAGCAGCGTGACCGCGTTCAGCGACGCCGGGCCGCGCAGCAACAGCGTCTTGCAGAGGTAGTTGAGCGTGAGGCCGGTGTCGATCACGTCCTCGACGATCAGGACGTGGCGGCCGGCGATCGGGGCGTCCAGGTCCTTCAGGAGCTTGATCGAGCCGCCGTTGCCGCCGTCGTAGCCGGCCAGCTCCACGAAGTCGAGGTGGTGGAGGATCGGCATCGCGCGCGACAGGTCGGCGCAGAAGATGAGGCTCGCCTTCAGGGGCGCGACGAGCAGGGGCTCACGGCCCTCGTAGTCGGCCGCGATCTGGGCGCCCAGCTCGGCGACGCGCGCGGCGATCTGGTCGGCGCCGAGGTAGAGCTCGCCGACGCGCGGGTCGGCCGTCGCGGGCGCCACTACATCGCGAGCTCGAGCCCGTATCGCTGCGCCAGCCGTTCGATGTCCCGCTTGTAGAAGAGCTTCGCGCGCACGTCCGGGTAGAGCTCGCGCAGCCGGCGGAGCTTCCGGTTCTTCCGGGTGACGAGCGACTGCTTCATCGTCGTCAGCTCGAGGTAGAGGCCCTGCTCGGGCAGGAAGAAATCCGGGGTGAACGCCTCGACCACCCGGCCGTCGGCGTCGCGTTCGAGCACGAACGTGTGGGGCTCGTACTCCCACTGCACCCCGTAGTAGTCGAGGATCTTGGCGCACTCGCGTTCCACGTCATTCTGGAAGCGGGGCGCGGGTATTTGCGAATTTGCCTGGAAAATGGGCATTTCCACACGCGACGGAAGCCTAGCATCGCGTTCGGATGCCTTTAGGAGGCCTTGACGAGGTGGCCGATGTGTCACCCCGACGCGCTGGACGCCCCCATGCTGCGTCCTCGGTTGCGCCCGTATGCCGGCATACGAACGCGCCCTGCGTCCTTGCCTGGGAACGACCAGCACGCCGGAGTGACGATGTCCACCTCGTCAATGCCTCCTAAGATGCCCGCCACGGTGGCAGGTAACCCGTTTCGCATCGCCCACATCTCCGACGTCCACTGCGGCGGGGCCCATTTCGTGCCCAGCCTGATGGACCGCGCGATCGCCGAGATCAACGAGATGGAGCCCGACATCGTCATCTGCTCGGGCGACCTGACCACCTTCGGCTTCAAGCAGGAGTACTTCGAGGCGAAGCGCTACCTCGACAAGATCGAGTGCCAGGAGTTCGTCGTCATCCCGGGGAACCACGACTCGCGCAACGTCGGCTACGTGCACTTCGAGGAACTCTTCGGCGACCGCAACTCGGTGCTGCGCGTCGGTGCCATCACCGTCGTCGCGGTCGACTCGACCAGCCTGACCTGGACGAGGGCCAGATCGGCCGTGGCCGCTATCCATGGATCGAGGAGCAGTTCTCCGGGCCGGCAGATCTGCGCATCTTCGTGATGCACCACCACCTGCTGCCGATCCCGGGCACCGGGCGCGAGCGCAACATCGTCTTCGACGCGGGCGACGCGATCGAGTGCCTGCAGCGGTCGAAGGTCGACCTCGTGCTGGCCGGGCACAAGCACGTCCCGTACGCGTGGCGGCTGGAGGATCTGTTCGTCGTCAACACCGGCACGGTGTCGACCACGCGCCTACGCGGCAACACGCGGCCCTGTTACAACATCGTCGAGATCACGGGCACACACGTGGACGTGTGGCGCAAGTACCCGTTCCACGGGTCGGAGCGGATCATCCAGTTCTCGACCGAGACGCGGGCGTACGAGAAGTACACCGACCGGATCGAGGACGAGGTCACCACCCGCTCCTGATGGAAGCGCGCGCGGTTGCCGTCATCGACGGCGAGCATTACGCGCCCGTCGTGCGCGCTGCGCTCGCCGAGCTGCCCTACGAGGTCATCGGCGCCTGGCTCGCCGGCGGCGGCGAGAAGCTGCTCGGCGGCGAGGACTACGGGGTCCCGCTGGCCGGGACGCTCGAGGAGGCGCTGGCCTGGGAGCCGGACGTCGTCTACGACCTCTCGGACGAGCCGGTTCTCGGCCCGCGCGAACGGCTGGCGCTCGCGAGCCGGGTGCTGGCCGCCGGGGTCGTCTACCAGGGGCCTGATTTCCGCTTCGACCCGCCTGGCTTCGCCCCGGTCGGCGTGCCGTCGATCGCGATCGCGGGCACCGGGAAGCGCGTCGGCAAGACGGCCGTGACCGGGCACGTCGCACGCCTGCTGGCGCAGGACCGCCGCGTCGTCGTGGTCGCGATGGGGCGGGGCGGGCCGCCCGAGCCGGAGGTGATCGAGGAGCGCCCCGACCTGGAGTCGCTTCTCGAGCGCACGCGCGCCGGCCTGCACGGGGCCTCCGACCACCTCGAGACGGCCGCGCTCACCGGCGTGCCCACCGTCGGCTGCCGCCGGGCCGGCGGCGGGCTGGCCGGCGCGGTCGGCAGCTCGAACGTCCTGGAGGGCGTCGAGGCGGCGCTGGCGCTCGACCCCGAGTTGCTGGTCTTCGACGGCAGCGGCGCGGCGCTGCCGCCGGTGGCTGCGGACGCGCTGGTCCTCGTCGTGCCGGCGCACCAGCCGCCCGAGCTGGCCACCGGCTACCTGAACGCGTACCGGATCCTGCTCGCCGACCTCGTCGTGGTGACGCATGGCGAGGACCGAACGGCGGCGCACGCGCTTGCCGGCGCCGTTCGCGCGGTCAAGGACGTGCCGGTCGTCGCCACGGTGCAGCGCCCGCGCCCGCTCGAGCCGGTGGCCGGGCGCCGCGTCGCGTTCTTCACGACGGCGCCGCAGGAGGTGCACCCGCTGCTCGCCGATCACCTGCTACACCAGCACGGCGCCACGCACGTGGCCGTGTCCGGCAACCTCGCGCACCGCGCCGCGCTCCGGCACGATGTCGAGAGCCTCGACGCCGACGTCTTCCTCGTCGAGCTCAAGGCCGCCGCCGTGGACGTGGTCGCCGAGGCCGCGCTGGCCCGCGGGATCCCGGTCGTCCTGGCCGACGCGGACGTGCGAGTGCTGCCCGGCGAGCCCGATCTCGACGCCGCCCTGCGCGCGCTCGTCCCGGCCCGGGAGGGCGTGCGGTGACCGAGCCGCGCCGGCTCGAGCCGCTGCCGCTCGGCGCGCACGGCGGCCCCCGCTACTCGAAGGGGCTGATGGCGCGTGCGCTGATGGCCACGGGGCTGGCGCCCGAGCCCGCCTACGCGCTGGCGCGGCGCCTGGAGCGGGAGGTGGCCGCCCGAAACGGGGAGGGCATCACGCTCGATCGCGTCGAGGAGGTCGCCACCGAGCTGCTGGGCGACACCGGGCGCGACGCGGCGCAGCGGCTGCGCCGCTACGGGAGGCTCCAGGAGCTCGACGTGCCGATCGTGCTGCTCCTCGGCGGCGCGACCGGCACCGGGAAGTCGACGATCGCGACCGAAGCGGCCTACCGGCTCGGGATCACGCGCGTCACGTCCACCGACTTCATCCGCCAGACGATGCGGGCGTTCTTCTCGCGCGACTTCATGCCGTCGGTGCACTACTCGAGCTTCGAGGCGCGCGTCGGCGACGTGGACATGCCGGAGCAGATGCTCCAGGGCTTCCTCGAGCAGACGCGCAACGTCCTCGTCGGCGTGCAGGCGGCGCTCGACCGCGCGCTGCACGAGGGCTGGTCGATCGTGATCGAGGGCGTCCACCTCGTGCCGGGCATGATCCCGGCGATCGACGGTCCGGTCGTCGTCGAGTGCGTGGTCGCGATCGGCGACGAGGACGAGCACCTCGACCACTTCCAGATCCGCGACACGGCCACGGGCGGGATGCGGCCGCTCGACAAGTACGTGGAGCACTTCGCCGACATCCGCGCGCTGCAGGACTACATCGTCGAGCGCGCGCGGCGGAACGAGGTGCCCGTGGTCGACCGGCCGACCGTCGAGTCGGCGGTCGCCGAGGTCATCGGCCTTGTCCTTGATGCGGCCGAGCGAGTAGAACCTTCCTCGTGACCCAGACTGCGCCGGAGACGGTCGAGGCGGAGAAGGGGCAGCGGCCGCCCTGCATCTGCGAGACGTACGCGCGGGCGACGGACCGCGCCGCGCTGGCAGGCGCCCGCTGGCTGGGCCGGGCCGACCACCAGGCGGCGGCCGCGAGCGCGGCGCGGGCAATGCACGAGGCCCTCGCGCAGCAGCCGATCGACGGGCATATCGTGATCGGCGCCGAGGAGGGCGACGAGCTCCAGGCGGGCCAGCAGGTCGGCGCCGGCGGCGAGCCGGTCGACCTCGCTGTCGACCCGATCGAGGGCAGCGGCACTGTCGCGCGCGGGGCGAGCGGCGCCATGTCCATGCTCGCGATCACGTCCCGCGGGTCGCTGCAGACGCTGCCGGACATGTACATGCGCAAGATGGCAGTCGGCCCCCGGGCGCGCGGCCGGATCGACCTGCGCGCGCCGGTCGGCGACAACGTCCGCGGCATCGCCGATGCGTTCGGCCGGCGCCCGGAGGACATCACCACGATCGTCCTCGACCGCCCGCGCCACCACGACCTGATCGAGGAGATCCGGCAGGCAGGCGCACGCATCAAGCTGATCCAGGACGGCGACGTGACCTCGTCGATCTCGGCGGCAATCCGCGGCACGAACGACCACCTGGCGATCGGCATCGGCGGCACCCGGCAGGCGGTGCTCGCGGCCGCCGCGCTGCGCTGCCTGGGCGGCGAGCTGCAGGCGCAGCTGTGGCCGACCTCCCGGGGCGAGATCGACTCCGCCCGCGAGCAGGGCATCGAGGACATCAACCGCGTGTTCGCCAGCGACGACCTCGTGACGGGCGACGTCATCTTCGTCGCCACCGGCGTCTCGAACGGCGACCTGCTGCGCGGCGTCCGCTACCTCGCCGACAGCGCGCTCACGACCTCGCTGGTCATGTGCACGCGCTGCAACTGGGTGCGGTTCGTCGACGGCATCCACTTCTTCGCGCACGAGCGGCGCGAGGAGGTGCGGCTGCCGGGCTTCTAGTCGCCCGGCAGCCTGCGATTCGGATCAGACAGCCGCGAGCTCGCGCATCTGGGTGAGGCGGATGTTGTTGCCCGACGGGTCGCGGAACGCCGTGTCGATGCCGTACGGCCGCTCCTCCGGCTCCTCGACGAACTCGACGCCGCGGGACTTCAGCTCGTCGTAGTCGGCGTACACGTCGTCGGTGGTCATGAACACCGTGCCGGCGAAGCCCTTCGCCATCAGCGTCCGGACCTGGTCGGCCGTCTCCGCGTCCATGACCGGCGGGCCTGGGATGGCCATCAGCACGATCGAGATGTCCGGCTGGTTCGACCGGGCCGACGGTCAGCCAGCGGAAGTCGCCCATCTCGGGGAGCGTCACGTCCGAGCCGCAGCTCCATGCCGAGCTTCCGGGTGTAGAAGTCGAGCGCCTCGTCCTGGTCGTTCACCCACAGCTGGACGGTCGAGATCTTGATCATCGTTGCCTCCGTTTCTCGGGGTCGGCCGCGATGCTAGGCGCGCGCAGCGGAAGCGTCTTCTCGAAACGTGCGGCGTTGCGGGCGGCCGTAGAAGCGCAGCACGCAGGTCGGCACCTGCGCGTATGTCGGCGGCCGGCGGGAACGTCGCGCGGTACGCGGTCGGCGACACGCCGAACGTGCGGGTGAAGCTCGTCGTGAACGACCCGACGCTGCGCAGGCCGACGGCGAAGCAGATCTCGCGCGACCCGTCGGTCGGTGCCGCGGAGCAGCGCGGCCGCGCGCTCGAGGCGGCGGGTCAGCAGGTACGCGTGCGGCGACTCGCCGAACGCCTTGCGGAACTCGCGGCTGAAGTGGAAGCGCGAGAGCCCGGCGGCGCGGGCGAGGTCGTCGACGCCGATCGGCTCGAAGTAGCGCGCGTCGGCGAGGTCTCGGGCGCGGAGCAGGTGGCGGGCCGGGGGCGCGTACGCCATCGACCGAGTATGCCGACGTACACTGGCCGCATGATCACGAAGGAAGACGTCATCGAGGCCGTGAGGGTCGTCGAGGACCCCGAGCTCGGCATGGACATCGTCGAGCTCGGCCTGCTCTACGACGTGGAGGTCGACGGCGCGAACGTGAAGGTCATCCACTCGCTGACCTCGATGGGCTGCCCGGTCGGGCCGATGATCCAGGAAGGGATCGCGGACGCGGCCGGCTCGGTGCCCGGCGTGGAGCACGTCGACGTCGAGCTCGTGTGGGAGCCGCCGTGGTCGCCCGAGCGGATGTCGGACGACGCGAAGTTCATCCTGGGCTTTGGCTGACTAACCATTCCCGGTGTCAGCCGGGAATGGCCAGCACGATCTTCCCGAAGTGCTCGCCGCGCTCCATGCGCTCGTGCGCCTCGCGCGCGTCGGCGAGTGGGAAGACCGAGTCGACGACGGGCTTCGCGCGCCCGCTTGCGACCAGCTCGTAGGCGCCCTCGAAGTCGGCGCGCGTCCCCATGGTCGAGCCGAGCACCGAGAGCTGCTTCCACCAGATGCGATGCAGTGCCGCGGGTGGGTTCGGGCCGGTCGTCGCCCCGCAGACGACGACGCGCCCCTCGGGGCGCGCGCACTGCAGCGACTGCTGCCAGGTCGCCTCGCCGACGTGCTCGACGACGACGTCCACGCCGCCGCCGGTTGCCTCCTTCACGGCATCGGGAACGCTCTCCGTTGCATGGTTGACGACGACGTCGGCGCCGAGCTCGCTCGCCCGCGCGAGCTTCTCGGGCGACGAGGAGGTCGCGACGACGCGCGCGCCGAGCGCCTTGCCGAGCACGAGCGCCGTGCTGCCGATGCCGCTGCCGACGCCCCACGCGAGGATCCACTCGCCCTCGGCCAGGCCGGCGCGCGTGACGAGCATCCGGTAGACGGTCTCGTAGACGAGCGGGAACGCGGCCGCCTCCTCGAAGGAGAGGTCGCCGCGGATGGGATAGACGTTCGTGGCCGGGACGGCGATCAGCTCGGCGTGCGTCCCGTCGGTGTGCTCGCCGATGACCGTGATCCGCCGGCCGTGCTCGACGCCCGGGTTGATCACGACGCGGTCGCCGGGCGCGAACCCGTCGACGCCGGCGCCGAGCGCCTCGACCGTGCCCGCGCCGTCGGCGCCGAGGATGCGCGGCTTGGGAACCGAGGGCAGCCCCCGGCGTACCCAGAGGTCGAGGCGGTTGAGCGACGCCGCCCGCAGGCGGATCAGCACCTCGCCCTCGCCCGGCTCGGGGTCCGGGGCGTCCTCGTAGCGCAGTACCTCGGGGCCGCCGTCCTCGTGGATCCGGATCGCCTTCACGAGGAGTGGATGCTAGGGGGTGGAGTGATCGTCACGCTCTTGCCTCGGTCCCGGCACAGACGCATGCGCCCGCCCTCGCTACCGTGAAACCGGAGGGAGGCCCGCGGCCGGCCCCTAGGGTCAAGGACATGTCTGGCGAGGACACGCTGATCAGCGCAGCCCAGCTGGCCGGCCTCGGCGACGAGCTCGGTCTCGACGTCGTCGGCGCCGCGCCGGCCGAGCCCTACGCGGAGACCGAGCGCCACATCGCCGAGCGCAAGGCGCGCGGCCTCTTCGCCGACATGCGCTTCACCATGGCCCGGCCGGATGTGTCCTGCCATCCCGAGACGCTGCTGCCGGACGCGCGCACGGTCGTCTCGGCGGCGCTCTGCTACTACGCGCCCGGCCCGGAGCCGGGACCGGGGGAGGGGCGCCTACCGCGCTACACGTGGTTCGACGCGTACGCCGAGCTGCGCGCGAAGCTGGACGAGCTCGGCCGCCGCCTCGGCGGCGCGTACCGCGTCCTCGTCGACGCCAACCAGCACGTCGACCGCGAGGGCGCCGTCCGGGCGGGCATCGGCTTCTACGGCAAGAACACGATGGTGATCACGAAGCGCCACGGCTCGTGGGTCGTGCTCGGCACGCTGATCACCGACGTCGCCGTCGAGCAGACGCCGCGGCTCGACCTGGACTGCGGCAGCTGCACGCTGTGCATCGAGGCCTGCCCGACCGGCGCGCTCGACGAGCCGGGCACGCTCGACGCGACGAAGTGCCTCTCGTACTGGACGCAGTCGGCGCAGCCCATCCCCGACGACTACCGCGAGCACCTCGGCGCCCAGGTCTACGGCTGCGACATCTGCCAGGACGTCTGCCCGTGGAACCGCGGCATCGAGAAGCGCCGCGCCGGCGAGCCGCTGCCGCGAGGGCGCCGAGCCCACGGTGTCGCTCGTCGAGTGGCTCGAGGCCGACCCGGACGAGCTCCGCCGCCGCTACGACCGCCTGTTCGTCCCGCGCAACGACGGCCGCCTACCTGCAGCGGAACGCCGCGATCGCCCTGGAGAACAGCTAGACCGGCGCGCCCGCGCGCAGAGCGCTCGCGAGCGACGCCGCCCGCGCCGCCATCTGGCTGCGCAGATCCTCGGGCTCCAGCACGACCGCCTCACCGCGGTCGGACAGGATCTCGCCGACGAGCCACTCCGGCGACCCGACCGGCGTCTCCGACACCGCGGCGCCGTCCGTCAGCGGGTGCGCGCCGCGCTCCACCTTCCAGCGGGCGATCACCGGCGAGTACCAGACCCGCGCGCGCCGGGCGTCGCGCATCCGCGAGGGCTCGAAGCCCTCGCGCGGCGCGAACGTCCGCTTCTGCAGCTTGGCGTTGCGCATCCGGTCGAGCCGGAACGACCGCTCGCCGTCGCTCGTGCGGTCCCACGTGTGCACGTACCAGAAGGGCAGCCGGCGCTCGATCGCGTACGGCTCGACCACACGCCTGGACGGGTGCTCCTCGCCCTCCTTCAGGTACTCGAGCTCGACGAGGCGGCGCTCGCGGATCCCCTGCGTGAGCGTCGTGACGAGCGTCTCCTCGGCCGGACGGACGGACGGTTCCGGCGTCTGCGACAGCTCGAAGGCGCCGAACGTCTCCTCGAGCTTGCGGCGCACGCGCTCGAGCGGCGTATTCGCGTCGGCCGCGATCATCGGCCCGACGAACTCGAGCGCCAGCCGGATCGCGCGCGCCTCGAGCGGCGTCAACCGCGGCGAAGCCCGGAACGCGTCGCCGAAGAGCTCCTTCTCCACGTGCACCGTGTCGCCGCTCAGCTGGGCGTAGACGGCGTAGCAGCCACCGCCGAAGTTGACGAGGTTGAGCAGCGAGAGGTGCTCCTCGAGCGACTCCTCGGGAATGCGGAAGCGCTCGACGAGCTCGCTCGCCGGGATCTCGGCCGACTTCTCCTCGCCGCAGCGGTCGAGGAGATACGCGAGCAGCGCCTGCAGGACGCCGAAGCGCTCCGGCGCCACCGGGCCGGCCGGCCGGTCGATCAGCTCGCCCGGCTTCGCGCGGCGCGCGCGCGCGACCTTCTGCGGCTCGCCCTCGTGGCGGGAGCGAACCCGCTCGAGCGACTCCTGCACCTCGTCGACGAGCGCCTCCGGCTCGAGCGGTACCGCGCGGCCGTCCTGGCGCAGCACCCACGACGCGAGCAGGGGCAGGCTCGAGTACTCGGTGACGAAGACGCCGCCGTCCACCTTCCCGCGGTCGCCGAACGCCCGCTCCACCCACCAGGCGGTGTCGTCCCCGACCGCGATCCGCGCCTCGCCGACGGTCTCGCCGATCTGCCAGGGCGGCCGCTGGCGGTACTCCTCGACCTCGAACTCGGCCGGAAGCCGGAAGTCGCGCTCGCGCCGCGTCGCCAGGCGGATGTCGCCCCGGATGCGCGAGACCCTGAAGGTCCGGATCGCCTCGCGCTCCACGTCGTGGCCGACGAGGTACCAGACGCCGTTGTCGTTCAGCAGCGCGTACGGGTTGATCAGCCGCTCGGCCTGCTTGTCGCGCGAGATCGACCAGTACTCGAAGCGCACCGTGCGCTGCTTCGAGATCGCCGACTCCAGCTTCGCCAGCCGCCCGGGCATCTCCACCGAGTAGTCGGGGTCGAAGACCTCGACGCGCACCTCGTTCTCGGTCGCGGGCTCCGGGAACCCGGGCCGCCCGAGCGCGAGGTTCTGGAGCGCGAGGCGCAGCGGCTCCGCGTACGCGAACTGGCCCTCGAGCAGGTACAGGCAGGTCTGCAGCGCCGCGAGCTCGTCGTCCGAGAGCTCGAGCGGCGGCAGGAAGTAGCGCTCCGAGCGCAGGCTGTAGAGCTCCTCGCCCGTGAACTCGTCGCGCTGCGAGTCGAGCGGCACGCCCAGCTGGATGAGCTCGGCGCGGTCGGAGTAGAAGCGGCGCGCGAACGCCTCGTCGGACATCTCCGAGTAGCCCTCGACGTTCTGCTTGACGTCGCGCGCGGTCAGCGGCCGGCGCTCGGCCATGAGGAAGGCGACGAGCGAGAGCTGGCGGATGAGCTTGTCGGTGTCGTGGGACACGCGGAGCCTATTCAAGCGGATTTCGCACGAGTGCTTGCAATCCGACTGTGGATCCGTTATTCACACCCCTTCGGCTCCCCGTCGGCGTCCCCGGGAGGTCATGGATTGCCACGACGGGCAACATTTCACGCGAGTTTGTAACAGCGAGGGGAAACGGTTAGACTGACGGCCGCCCCAGCCGGTCGATCACGAGATTCCGCATGACAATGACCTTTGCGCCCATGGAAACCGCCTTCGAGCGGGATGAGACGGATGAGCGGATCCAGCACATCCAGGCATGTATGTATCAGTACTCGCGAGCCATGTATCGCTCGCTTCGAGAGCTGATCGACCCGTACGTCTCGCACGAAGTCCGGCTCGAGTACCGGCGCGCGCTGCTCTGGGAATGCGAGCAAACGTTGTCTCGACTGGCAAAGGACCCGCAGTACTTCTCCAAGCCGGATCGCGCCCTTTTCCAGGACATTCGTCGCTACTTCCCGATCACGGCGCAGGCCGAAGTTGCCTGGATCGTGCAGGAAGGGATCAATGCGGCGGTCGCGTTCGTGGAGGAGCAGATCGAGGCAGGCGCGTTCGACGGCGGCGTCCCGCGCTGCCGGGCGACGACCCGGAAGGGCAAGCCGTGCCAGCGCACCCCGCTGCCGGACCGCGACTTCTGCCCGTCGCACCAGCACCTCGAGACGGCACAAGCCGCTTAGGGACAGCCCCCTTCGGGGACAGCCCCTAGCTGACGATCTGGCGGGTGTAGGCCTTGCCGAACCCGAGCTTTTGCGCGTGGAGCTGTGCGCTCGCGGCGTCGTCGGCGGACTCGTAGACGCCGGTGAAGACCACCAGGTAGCCGGGATGGAGGCTCGAGTAACGCGACGAGTCGAGGATGCCGACGTCGGTCAGCCCCGCGTTCATCGCCCGCCGGGCCAGCCCGCTGGCCGCCGCTGACGCGGTCGCCGAGGGGTACGAGGAGAGCACGACCGTGTAGGCCGTCCGTCCGAACGGCCACGTGACCACCGTCGTCTGCTTCTTCGGCGGCTTGTGTGTGCGGTTCTCGTTCCGCTGCTGCTGCGCCGGCGTCGGCGTCGACGTCACCTGGTGCGTCGGCGTGACCGGCACGGGCTTCGCGCCCGTCGCGACGTAGAGCTCGGTGCGCGTCGGGCTCGTGCCGGTGGACGCGACGGCGACGGCGGCACCCGCGGCCGCCACGACGAGCAGCACCAGCGCGGCCCAGATCCAGTCGCCCGGGTACCAGCGCAGCCGTGCGCGCCAGGCGCCGGCGAGCGCCGGCATGACGCCGTGCGGCTGCGGCAGCCGCGCGCCGCACTCGAGGCAGTACTCCTGCCCCGGCGCGACGCCGGCGTCGCAGTGCGGGCAGTGATCGGCCTCGGGCGCTACCGCTCCCACGGGTCGCCCTCCTGCGCCTCGCGCCAGAACTCCTCGCCGTGCGCGGTCTGCTCGTAGCTCGCCGAGACGTGCTCGGACCGCGCGGTCTCGTCGGCCACCGCGCCGCAGTTGCCGCAGAAGCGCGCGTCCGCGGGCAGCGGCGCGCTGCACCGCGCGCAGCTGACGACGGTCTCACCGGCGCCGCGCCCGCAGTTGGCACAGAAGTGCGCGCCCCAGACGAGCGGCGCCCCGCACTCGCAGTACATCCCGCCGCGGCGGCGGCGCGCGGCCGACGCGCGGTCGAGCGCCTCGTCGAGCAGGCGGATACGGTCCTCGAGCGCGAGCAGCTCGCGGCATTGCTCGAAGAGCAGGTCCTGGCGGAAGCGGTTGCGGCGGACCATCTCCAGCGCGAGCCCGCCGAGATCGCGGATGCGCTCCTCGCGCACGCGGCTCAGCGCGCGGCGCTCTCGCCGCAGCTGGCCCGGCGTGGCGGCGCGTGGCGGGGCCTCCGGGACAGGCGGCACCGGCCGGTCGCGCCCGAAAAGCGAGCGTCCCGCCATGGCGCGGCAAGCCTAGCTGGCGAAAACGTCAGAGCTGGAGCACGACCACGCGCTCCTCGGTGAGCTCGCGGACGGCGTACGCGGGGCCTTCCCGCGTGTTGCCGGAGTCCTTGACGCCGCCGTACGGCATCTGGTCGGCCCGGAACGTGGGCGCCTCGTTGACGATGACGCCACCGAACTCGAGCTCGCGCGCGGCGCGCATCGCCGTCTTCACCTTGGCGGTGAAGATCCCGGCCTGAAGGCCGAAGCGCGTCCCGTTGGCGCGCTCGATCGCCTCGTCGAGCGAGTCGTACGGCGCAACGGTCATCACCGGGCCGAACACCTCCTCGCACGAGACCTTTGCATCTGCCGGCGCGTTCGCGATCACGGTCGGTCGGATCAGCCCGCCCTGAAGCTCGCCGCCGCTGAGGATCTCGGCTCCGGCGCTGCGGGCCTCGTCGATCCACTCGAGGATGCGGTCGCGTGCGTCCTCGTCGATGACCGGCCCGACGTCGGTGTCGTCGTCGCCGGGGTCGCCGACGGCGAGCGCATCGACGCGCGGGACGAGCTCGCTCACGAAGCGGTCGTAGACGGCGCGCGCGACGTACACCCGCTGCACGGAGATGCAGCTCTGGCCGGCGAACGAAAACGCGTTCGCCGCGACGGCGGCCGCGGCGGCGTCGACGTCGGCGTCCGCCTCGACGATCACCGGGGTGGCGTTGCCCAGTTCGAGCAGCACCTTCTTGCGGGGCGCGCGCTCGCGCAGCTTCCAGCCGACGGGGCCGGAGCCGGTGAAGGTCAGGACGCCGACGCGGTCGTCGGCGACGAGCACGTCGCCGATCTCCGCCGAGGGCCCGACGAGCACGTTCAGCCAGCCGGCCGGCAGGCCCGCCTCCTCCTCGAGCTCGGCCAGCAGCAGCGCCGAGAGCGGCGTCGCGCTCGCCGGCTTGAGCACGACTGCGCAGCCGGCGGCGAGCGCCGGCGCGATCTTGTGCGCGACGAGGTTGAGCGGGAAGTTGAACGGTGAGATGGCGCCGACCACGCCGAGCGGCTGCCGCAGCGTGAACGCGAACTTGCCCTCGCCCGCCTGCGTGGCGTCCATCGGCACGACGTCGCCGGCCAGCTTGCGCGCCTCGACGGCGGCCATCGTGTAGGTGGACATCGCCCGCGCCGCCTCGACGCGCGCGGCCTTCATCGGCTTGCCGGCCTCGTCGGAGATCGTGCGGGCGGCCTCCTCGTGGCGACGGCCGAGGTAGCCGGCGACGCGGACGAGGATCTCGGCCCGCTTGTGCGCGGGGAGCGGGCTCTCCATCGCGCGCGCGGCGGCGTCCACGGCGCGCTGCGCCTCGGCGGCGCCGGCCTTCGTGACCCGGCCGACGACCTCGCCCGAGTATGGCGAGCGCACCTCGACCCACTCGCCCGTCTCGACCCACTCGCCGTCGATGAACGCGCGGCGCTCGACAGCGGTGGTGGCCATGCGGGAGAGTCTACGTCGGTGCACCTGGACGACGTTCGCGCGATCCGGTACGGCGACGTGCTCGTCGAGGGCGAGCGCTGGCCGAACTGCATCCACGTGATCGAGCATCCCGAGGGGCGGATCCTCGTCGACACCGGGATGATCGACTCGACCCCCGAGCTGGAGGCCGAATGGGGCGTCCGCTTCAACGCCGGCCTGATCCCCCGCGACGTGCTCTGCGTGATCAACACGCACCTGCACTTCGACCACTGCGGCGGCAACCGGCTCTTTGCGGGCGTGCCGATCCACGTGCAGCGGGCCGAGCGCGAGGCCGCCCGCGCCGAGGACTACACGATCCCCGAGTGGGTCGAGTTCGAGGGCGCGGCCTACGTCGAGCACGACGGCGAGGCCGAGATCGTCCCGGGTGTCCGCGTCGTGCCCACGCCGGGGCACACGCCGGGGCATCAGTCCGTGCTCGTCTCCACGCGTGAAGGGCTCGTGGTCGTCGCGGGCGACGTCGGCTACACGTGGGGGCAGTTCGACCGCAGCGAGTCGGGGCAGGCGCTGCTGGCGCTCAAGCCGCGGCGCATCTGGATTGCGCACGTGGCCGAGCCACGCGACCTCGGCGCGTGACTGTGCAGACGGACATCCGCTACGCCCGCAGCGGCGGGGCGGCGATCGCCTACCAGGTCGTCGGCGAGGGAGACACGGACCTCGTGTGGGTGCACGACTTCGTGTCCAACCTTGTCTACGGCTGGGAGTCGCCGCACATGCGTGCGTTCTACGAGCGGCTCGCCCGGTCGTTCCGGCTCATCCTGTTCGACAAGCGGGGCGTCGGCCTCTCCGACTACGGCGGTCAGCTTCCGACCTTCGAGACGCGGATGGAGGACATGCGCAGCGTGCTCGACGCCGTCGGCTCGGAGAACGCCGTGCTGCTCGGCTCGCACGACGGCTGCTCCATGGCGATCCTGTACGCCGCGACGTACCCGGAGCGCACCCGGGCGCTCGTGCTGTTCCACCCGTTCATGCACCTCTCGGACGAGGACCGTGAGGAGTCCATGGCCTCGCTCCCCCGCCTGCGCGACAACTGGGGGACGCAGGAGTTCAGCGACTGGATGCTCAGCCTGATCAGCCCGACGCTCTTCGCCAACGAGGCCGACCGGCGCTGGTTCGCCAACTGGCTGCGGGTCGGCGCCTCGCCGCAGGTCGCCTACGCGCTCAACCGCGGGTGGATGGAATCGGACATTCGTGACGTCACGCCGGCCGTCCGCGTGCCCACGCTGGTGCTGTACCGCCCCTCCAACTACTACGAGCAGCCCAGCCTCGACACCGCAGCGCTCATTCCCGGCGCGCAGGCGCTGCGCGTCTCCGGCACGGATGAATGGGGGATCTTCCTGTCGCCGGAGATTCCGGAAGAGGTGGAACGATTCGTCGCCGGCGAGCGGGCGCCGTCCATTCCGGACACCGTGCTCGCCACCCTGCTCTTCACCGACATCGTCGGCTCGACCGAGCGTGCCGCCGCGCTCGGCGACCGTGCCTGGCGCGAGCTGCTGGCGCGCCACCATGCGCTCGTTCGGCGCGAGCTTGCGCGCTTCCGCGGCGAGGAGCGGGACACGGCCGGCGACGGCTTCTTCGCGACCTTCGACGGGCCGGCACGCGCGATCCGGTGCGCGCAGGCGATCGTCGAGGGTGTCCAGGCCCTGGGCCTCGAGGTCCGCGCTGGCGTCCACACCGGGGAGTGCGAGCTCCATGACGCGAAGGTCGCCGGCATCGCTGTCGCGATCGGTGCACGCGTGGCGGCGCGCGCAGGCCCCGGCGAAGTGCTCGTCTCGCAGACGGTCCGGGATCTCGTTGCGGGCTCGGGGCTCGAGTTCGAGGAACGCGGCTCGCACGAGCTGAAAGGCGTCCCGGGCGAGTGGGGGCTCTATGCAGCTGTCCCCGGCGTAGACTCGAGGCGTGGCCGACGCGCTGATCGTCGACGCCGTCCGCTCGCCGATCGGGCGGCGGAACGGGTCACTTTCCGGCACGCGCGGGGACGAGCTCGCGGCCCGGATCCTGAACGCGCTCGTCGAACGCGCCGGCGTCGACCCGGCCGAGGTCGAGGACGTGCAGATGGGCTGCGTCACGCAGATCGGCGAGCAGGGCTGGAACATCGGCCGGATGGTGCCGCTGATCGCCGGCTGGCCGGACACGGTCTGCGGCACGTCGGTCGACCGACAGTGCGGCTCGTCGATGCAGACGAACTTCAACGCGGCGACCGCGATCCGGGCGGGCGAGCTCGACGTGGTCGTCTCGGCGGGCGTCGAGATGATGTCGCGCGTCCCGATGGGCTCGAACGGCGGCGACCTCTCGCCCGAGCTCACGGCGCGGCACGACATCGTCATGCAGGGCATCTCGGCCGAGGTGATCGCGCGGGAGTGGGGGCTCGGCCGCGAGGCGCTCGACGCCTACTCGCTCGAGTCCCACCGGCGCGCGGTCGCGGCGACCGACGAGGGGCGCTTCGACAACGAGATCGTTCCCATCGAGCTCGACCCGGTCGGTGGCGCTGCGGAGCCGCAGCCGGCGCCCGGCGGTGGCGCGGCCGTCGCGGCCCCGGTGCGCACGCTCGTGCACGACGAGACGCCGCGCCGCGACACCTCTCCCGAGAAACTGGCCGCGCTGGCGCCGGCGTTCATCCCCGACGGCGTCGTCACCGCCGGGAACTCCAGCCAGATCTGCGACGGCGCAGCTGCCGTGCTGCTGACCAGCGAGGCCGCGGCGACGCGGCTCGGCCTCGAGCCGCGCGGGCGCTTCGTCTCCTTCGGCCTCGCCGGCGTCGACCCGCACCGGATGCTGCACGGCAACCCGCAGGCGTGCGCGAAAGCGCTCGGCCGGGCGGGCCTGACCTGGGACGACATCGCGGTGATCGAGGTGAACGAGGCGTTCGCGTCGGTCGTGCTCCAGTTCGCACACGACGCCGGGCTCGAGGACCGCTGGGCGGACATCAACCCGAACGGCGGCGGCATCTCGCTCGGCCACCCGCTCGGCGCCACCGGCGCACGGATGACGGCGACGCTCCTGAACGAGCTCGACCGCCGCGGCGAGCGCTACGGCATCGCGGCGATGTGCGTCGGCTTCGGCATGGCGATCGCCGGCGTCGTCGAGCGTTTCTGAGGGCCACGGCTTCCCGGGGCACCCCGGCTGCGCTGGCCACCTTCCGGGGTCAGACCCCGGTACCACGTAGCGCGTAACCAATGTGTGCCGACTCCGGGATGGTTGTGTGACCGCGCAGGACTGGCTGCTCGTCCGCGGGCGCGGCTCGCAGCCCCTCCCACGAGAGATCGACCGGGACGCGATCCGGGCGCACGGCTCGTCGAAGCGGCCGAGCGTCCAGCCGGGCGAGCGGGCGATTCTCTACGCGGCGGTCTGGCAGGCGGTGTACGGCGTCGTCGAGATCACCGGCGAGCCGGAGCACGATCCGAAGCGTGAGCGCCTGCCGTGGCGGTTCCCGATCCGGCCGGTCGTCGTGCTCGACGATCTCGACGGCGCGCCGCCCGTCGAGGCGGCCGGGATCTTCCCGCAGAGCATCTGGCGTCACTCGCACATCCGGCTCAAGCCGGAGCAGTTCGAGCTCGCGGCCGGCCTGATCGCGAAGGCGATCGTCGAGCGCGGCTGGGACCAGATCCCTGACCGGTTCGCGGAGTGGCAGGCGCGGATCGACGACACCGAGCGCGACGCCCGCGTCGACGACCTGCTCGGCCGCGTCACGCGCGGCGGCGACATCCTCGAGCTCGGCTGCGGCGCGGGCGGGCCGACGACCCAGCGGCTCGCCGCACACGGCCGCCTGACCGGCGTCGACATCTCCGCCGAGCAGCTCCGGCGAGCGCGCGTGCGGATCCCGGCCGCGACGTTCATCCACGGCGACGCCGCGACCGTCGAGCTCCCCGGCGGCGGCTTCGACGCCGTCGTCTCGCTGTACGCGCTCAACAACCTCCCGCGCGAGGAGCTCCCGGCGCTCTTCCGCCGTATCCGCGGCTGGCTGCGCCCGGGCGGGCTGTTCCTGGCGTCCCTGGCCGCCTCGGATCTGCCGGCCTGGCAGGGCGACTGGCTCGGCGTCGAGATGTTCTTCAGCGGCTGGGACGCCGACACGACGCTGCGGCTCGCCGCGGAGGCCGGCCTCGAGATCGTCGACCAGCGGGTCGAGGCGATGCAGGAGCCCGAGGGCGAGGTGCGCTGGCTGTGGGTACTCGCTAGCCGCCGATGAGCGCCGGGCGGCGGCCGCGCGTCAGGTCGACGACGGCGCCCGCCACGGCGAGCAGCAGCAGCGCGAGGGCGGCGAGGATGACAAACGAGCGGGGCATGTGCTCAGGACGCGCTGGGGGCGCTCCTCCTTTCATAGGATCGGGGTCGTGGAGATTCGCTCGGTCGGCGTGGTCGGTTTGGGCACCATGGGCGCCGGCATCGCCCAGGTGGCGCTCGAGGCCGGCTTCGAGGTGGTGGGCCGGGAGGTCAGCGCAGAGCTCGGCGACCGCGCGCGCGGCCGCATCGAGCACTTCCTGACGCGCAAGGTCGAGAAGGGCCAGCTGGAGGCGACGGCCCGCGACGACATGGTCGCCCGCCTGTGCGTAGCCACAGAGCTTTCCGATCTCGCCGGCTGCGACCTCGTGATCGAGGCTGTGCTCGAGGAGCCGGCGCTCAAGCGCGAGGTCTTCGGCGCGCTGAACGGGATCCTCGGGCCCGAGGCGATCCTCGCCACCAACACGTCGGCGCTGCCGGTCACCGAGATCGCGGCCGAGAGTGGCCGGCCGGAGCGGGTCGTGGGGCTGCACTTCTTCAACCCGGCGCCGCTGATGCCGCTCGTCGAGGTGGTGCGCACGGAGCTCACGGACGACGACGTCTACGAGACCGCCTTCGCCTTCGCGGGGCGGCTCGGCAAGACCCCCATCAGGTGTCACGATACGCCGGGCTTCGTCGTCAACCGGGTGCTGATCCCGCTTCTGAACGACTGCATCCGCGTGCTCGACGAGGCGCGCGTGACGCCCGAGGATCTCGACGCCGGCATGAAGGGCGGTGCCGGCTGGCCGATGGGGCCGTGCGCGCTCGTCGACCTGGTCGGCATCGACATCCACGTGCATGCCTCGGAGGCGCTCTACGAGGCGCTGCGCGAGCCGCGCATGGCGCCGCCGGCGCGGCTCGTCCGCATGCAGCAGGCGGGCCTGCTCGGCCGCAAGAGCGGCCGCGGCTTCTACCGCTACGACGACTGACGCTCGAACAGCCGGCGGAGCACGCCGGCGTCGTGCCCGCCGGTGATGACGAGCACCTCGTCGCCGGACAGGAGCTCGGTCGACCCGCCGGCGCGCACCGGATCGCCGTCGCGGACGATCATCACGATCCACGCGCGCTCGGAGAGCGGCAGGTCCTCGATCCGCTCGCCGGCCGCCCGACCGCCGGGCGCGACCGTGAAGCGGCGCACGCCGGACGGTTCTCTCGGCAGCCGCATCGAGATGTGCCAGGGCTCGAGGTCTGACATGCGCATCGGCACCCGCAGCCACCGCGCCATCGACGGCACGAGCGATCCCTGCACGATCACCGAGAAGGCGACGACCACGAAGACGATCTCGTAGATCTGCTGCGCGTGGTCGACGCCCTGGAGCAGGGCGAGCGCCGCGAGCAGGATCGGCACCGCTCCCTTGAGACCGCTCCACATGACGAAGAGCCGCTCGCCCCAGCGCAGGCGGACGGGGAGGAGCAGCGGCCCGGCGACGAGCGGTCGTGCCACGAGCGCGAGCACGACGCCGAGCGCGAGCGCCCTGAGCCAGTCGGACCCGGAGAACACGTCGCCCAGGTCGATGGTCAGGCCCAGCGCGACGAACACCGTGATCTCCGCCAGGCTGGCGAGCGCGCGGTGGAAGCCCTCGATCTCGGCCTTGTACGGCGCGCGCGCGTCGCCGACGAGGATGCCGGTGACGAACACCGCGAGGAAGCCGGAGCCGTGCGCGACGGTGGCCGCCCCGTAGATGGCAAGGCTGACGGCGAGCGTGCGCAGTGGGTACAGCCCCTCGTGGGGCAGCGAGGTGCGCATGAACGGCAACAGCACCCGCGCGCCCAGGTAGCCGGCGAGCAGGCCGACGGCCATCTCGAGCGCAAAGTCGCCGACGACCCCGACCGAGACGTTGCCGCCATGTGAGGCGATGTCGAGCATCCCGATCATCAGCGCGATGGCGACGGGGTCGTTGGCGCCCGACTCGCCCTCGAGGATCGTTCCGCTCCGCCCGCGGATCTCGCGGCGGCCGAGCACCGCGAACATGACCGCCGGGTCGGTGGGAGCGAGCGCCGCGGCGACGATCCCGGCGGTCGTCCAGCTGAAGTCGAAGAGCGCATGCGCGGCCACGGCGATGATCAGCGCAGTTGCGAACGTCCCGACCACGCCGAGCACCCCGATCGGCACCATCGACCCGCGGAAGCGCCGCCAGCCGACGTGCATGCCGCCGTCGAACAGGATCAGGATCAGCGCGACGACGCCGACCCGCTCGACCGTCAAGATCGAGAGCTCGTTGCCGAGGCGGGGGAAGACGTCCGAGGCCACGGCCGCGGCGAGCAGGAAGATCGCTGGGGCGGGCACCGGGACGTACGACGTGAGCTTGCTCGCCAGCACGGCCAGCACGAAGGCGGCGCCGACGATGAGCACGATCGTCCCGAACGCGTTGATCTCGTGCACGTAGGCGGATGCTATGAAGGTTCAGCCGTTTACGGCTTTCTTACGTCTTACACATCGTGTTCACACTGCGGACCCCGATACTTCAGGTCGTGGGAGCTCGCGCCCTCGTTCTCGGCATGCTCGTCGCCGCCCTCGCGGCGTCGGCCGCGGCTGCCTCGGCGCCGCTCGGAATGCGCGGGCAGCGCGACGGGATCTTCGCCGTGCAGGACGGCCGTGGCGCGTTCCAGCTCCAGAACGTGCAGGGCTCGGTGTTCGGCCGCGTCGACCGCGGCAAGGTGAGCATCACCAACCCGTACTCGAACACCGGCACGACGATTGTGCGGGGCTACCAGACGATCAAGATCAAGACGCCGACGACGACCGTCTACTGCTGCAAGAACATCCGCTTCCGGACGAGCGGCAAGTTCACCGTCCAGATCGACCAGGGCGTCGGCGTGGAGCTGAGCGTCGTGGGCCGCGGGAAGGCGATGCTGCTCGGCGCCGGCTACAGCGAGCTCGGCCTGTCGGACGGCACCTACCAGCTGAACGACTCGCCTGCGGTGCCGGTGCCCGACGTCCGCACCTGGGTGCAGATCAAGGCGCCCCAGCCGCCGCCTCCGCCGCGGCGCCGCGGTTCCTGACCACTCTCTCTGGCATGCTGGACGAGGCAATGCCCGCAACCGGAACCGTCCAGACGATCCTCGTCGTCGAAGACGAGGAATCGATCGCCTCGTTCGTGGCGCTCTATCTGCGCAACGCCGGCTACGGCGTCGAGACCGCGGCGACCGGCGCGGACGCGCTTGCGAAGCACGAGGCGGCGAAGCCATCACTCGTGGTACTCGACCTGATGCTCCCCGACGCCGACGGCATCGACGTCTGCCGGCGGATGCGGAAAGCATCGGACGTGCCGATCCTGATGCTCACGGCGCGCGACGAGGACGTGGACAAGATCATCGGCCTCGAGGTCGGCGCGGACGACTACATGACGAAGCCGTTCAACCCGCGCGAGCTCGTCGCGCGCGTGAAGTCGATCCTGCGCCGCGCGAACGCCGACCGCCGGCCCGCGGAGCCGCGCACGCTTCAGTACGGCGATCTGCACATCGACGCCGGAAGCCGCGAGGTGCGCGTCGGCGAGCAGGAGATCCAGCTCGCCCCGAAGGAGTTCGACCTGCTCTGGGAGCTGCTCGACCACAAGGGGATCGTCCTTACGCGTGACCAGCTGCTCGAGCGGGTCTGGGGCTACACCTTCGCGGGCGACACCCGGACCGTCGACGTCCACGTCCGCCAGCTGCGCCGGAAGCTCGGCGACGCGTCGCCGATCGTCACCGTGTGGGGCGTCGGCTACAAGGTCGCTCATGCCAGGGGCGCGGTGAGCGCATAGGGCGGCGGCGTGTTCCGCTCCCTCCGCTTCCGCCTTCCTGCCTTCTTCCTCATCGGCATCGTCCTGTCGGGCGTGATCGCGGCTGTGATCGCGTTCGGGCTCTTCCAGAGCTACGTCCAGGACCGCACACGGAGTGAGCTGAAGCGGAACGCTGCCGGCCTCGCGAACCTGTACGAGAAGCAGGCGCTCGCCGCGCAGGATCAGAACCGGCGGCCGGTGCCGCTCTCGGCACGCGACCTCGAGAAGGCGAGCGGCAACCGCATCTACTACGTCGGCGGGAACGCCTTCCTGCGTGGCCAGCCCGGCTTGCGCCACCTGCCGGACAGCTACTTCCCGAACTGGCGGCTCGGCAAGTCGAGCAGCTTCGAGTTCGTTCCGCCGCGGCTGAGCGAGACCTACTTCGCGTACGCGACGCCGTTCAAGCTCGACCGCCAGGTGTGGGGCGCGCTCGTCGTCGCGACCCCGAAGGACACGCTGCGCTCCGGCTGGATCACGCTCATGCAGCGCCTGGGCCTCGCCTTTCTGATCGGAGCGTTTGTCGCGGGCGGGCTCGGCTGGTGGCTGTCGCGGCGGATCACGAGGCCGGTGCTTGCGCTCGCCGACGCGGCCGACGAGGTGGCGAGGGGCAACTACGACGTCCAGCTGCCGCCGCCGGGCGACGACGAGATCGGAGAGCTTTCGATCCGCTTCTCCGAGATGGCCAGGCGCCTGAGCGAGGTCGAGGTGCTCGAGCGCAACTTCCTGATGACCGTGTCGCACGAGCTGCGCACGCCGCTGACCGCGATCCGCGGCCACGTCGAGGCGCTGCGCGAGGGCATCGTCGAGGACCCCGAGCTGCGCGCGCGCTCGCTGGAAGTGATCGCGATCGAGGCGTCGCGGCTCGAGCGGCTCGTCGGCGACGTGCTCGATCTGGCCAAGCTCGACGCGCGCCGGTTCACCGTCCTCCACGAGGAGGTCGACATGGCGCAGCTGATCGAGCAGGCGTACGAGGCGTTCGGCGAGGAGGCGCGCCGGCGCGGGATCGACTACACGTCGGACGTCGCGGCGCGGCCGGTGATCGTCTCGGACGGCGACCGGCTGCTGCAGATCGTCTCCAACCTGCTCTCGAACGCGTTCCGCTGGACGCCCGACGGCGGCCGCGTCGAGGTCGATCTCGCGCAGACCGACGGCCATGTGACAGTCGCCGTCGTGGACACGGGCCCGGGGATCTCGCCGGCCGATCGTGAGCGGATCTTCCGGCCGTTCGTCTCCGGGGGCGGCGGGGGCACCGGCCTCGGGCTGGCGATCGCACGGGAGCTCGCGACCGCGCTCGGCGGGCGGATCCGGGTCGAGAGCACGCCGGGCGAGGGCAGCCGCTTCGAGCTGCTGCTGCCGGCGGGCGTGGCGGTGGCTGAGCCGGCCGCGGTGTAGGGGCGTTCGGCGAAACGCAGCTAGCTGTTCGCGCGGCGCTCTTCGATGCGGTAGACGATCGCGCCGCCCGAGCGCTCGAAGCCCTGCTCGATCCGCTCCAGGCGGCCGTCGACGCCCTTCCAACCGGACGAGACGAGGTCGACGAGGAGCGAGAGGTCGTCGAGACGGGCGCGCCGCTCGGCCAGCAGCTGGGTCTCCAGCCGCTCCAGGCGGCGGATCGTCTGCCCGGCGAGCCCGCGCACCTCCGCCATCTGCCGCGCGACGGGGAGCGCCTCCGCGCGGACGCCGTCGCGGACGGCGTTGCCGACGCGCTCAGGCAGCGACGACTCGAGGTTCGCGGCGAGCTCGGCGAGCTGCTCGACCTGGGCGCGCGCACGCTCGAGCGCGGCGTCCACGTCGGCGGCCTGGGTGCGCTCCTCTGCGGCGTCCGCGAGGCGCTCCTGGACCCTGTTCAGCGCCTCGTTGTCCATGGCGGGCAACGTAGCGTGGGCATCGGATGAGATCGGACGAGCTCGATTACGAGCTGCCGGCCGAGCTGATCGCGCAGCATCCGGCGGCGCGCCGGGACGCGTCGCGGCTGCTCGTATACGAGCGCGCGACCGGCGCGGTGCGGCACCGGACCTTCGCCGAGCTGCCCGAGGAGCTCGGGCCGGACGAGCTCGTCGTCGTCAACGACACGCGGGTCGTTCCGGCGCGGATCACGGGCCGGCGGGCCTCCGGCGGCGCGGCCGAGGTGCTGCTCCTCGAGCCGGCCGGCGAGGCGGGGGAGTGGGAGGCGCTCGCGCGGCCGTCGCGGCGCTTGCGGCCCGGCGACCGCATCGGCCCGGCGGAGCTGCTCGAGCCGCTCGGCGAGGGCCGCTGGCGCGTCCGGCTCGAGGGCGCGCCCGCCGGCGAGATGCCGTTGCCGCCGTACATCACGGAGCCGCTCGGCGACCCGGAGCGCTACCAGACCGTCTACGCGCGTGAAGAAGGGTCGGCGGCGGCGCCGACCGCCGGGCTGCACTTCACGCCGGAGCTGCTCGCGTCGCTGCCGGTCGAGCGCGTCACGCTGCATGTCGGCCTCGACACGTTCCGGCCGCTCGCCGCCGAGACGCTGGAGGAGCACGAGCTGCACAGCGAGCGCTACGCCGTCGAGCCGGCGGCGTGGGAGCGGATCCGCGCCGCGGAGCGCGTGCTCGCCGTGGGGACGACGACGACCCGGGTGCTCGAGTCGCTGGCGCGCGGCGCGCCGCTCGCGGGCCGCACGGATCTCTTCATCACGCCCGGCTTCGAGTTCCGGCGCGTGGACTCGCTGCTGACGAACTTCCACCTGCCCCGGTCGACCCTGCTCGCGCTGGTGATGGCCTTCGCCGGCGTCGAGGAGACGCGTGAGCTCTATCGGGTGGCCATCGCGGAGCGCTACCGCTTCTACTCGTTCGGCGACGCCATGCTCATTCGCGGGGCTGTCCCCGAAGGGGGCTGTCCCCCGTGCCTGGCAACCGGCACTGCCTGACACGAGGGACAGCCCCGCTGTCGCGGGTACAGCCCCTTGACTACGTTGGCTGCCATGTTCGAAGTAACCGCCACCGACGGCGCCGCCCGAGCCGGCGTCCTGCACACGGCACACGGCGACGTGCCGACGCCGGCCTTCATGCCCGTCGGCACCAAGGCGACGGTCAAGACGCTCGACCCGGACGACCTGCGCACGATCGGCGCGCCGATCGTCCTCGCCAACACGTACCACCTCGTCTTCCGCCCGGGAACCGACGTGATCGCCGAGCTCGGCGGGCTGCACCGGTTCATGGGCTGGGATGGCCCGATCCTCACCGACTCGGGCGGCTTCCAGGTCTTCTCGCTCCGCCACACCATCCTGCGCGCGGACGACGAGGGTGTCACCTTCCGCTCCGTCTACGACGGCGACCCCGCGCGGTTCACGCCCGAGAGCGTTGCGGCGGCCGAGGCCGCGCTCGGATCGGACATCGCCATGTGCCTCGACGTCTGCCCGCCGGCCGGCGCGCCGCGCCAGGAGCTCGAGCAGGCGGTGCGCCGCACGACGGTCTGGGCGACGCGGCAGCGCGAGGCGTCGCGCGCCGACGGCCAGCTCGTCTTCGGCATCAGCCAGGGCGGCGTCGACCCCGAGCTCCGCGAGCGCTCGATCGCCGAGATCACCGCGCTGGGCTTCGACGGCTACGCGCTCGGCGGGCTCTCCGTCGGCGAGGAGCGCGCGCGCACCTGGGACGCGGTCTCCCTTGCCGCGCCGCAGCTGCCGGCCGCGCAGCCGCGCTACTTCATGGGCATCGGCGACCCCGAGGGCATCCTCGAGGTGATCGCGCGCGGCATCGACATGTTCGACTGCGTCCTGCCGACCCGGCTCGGCCGCACCGGCACCGCGCTCACCCCGACGGGCCGCCTGAATCTCAAGAATGCGGCGTTCGCGCGCGACCCGCGGCCGCTTCTTACCGAATGTTCATGCCCCACGTGCCAACGTTTCTCGAGGGCGTACGTCCGACATCTTGTGAACCAAAATGAAGTTCTCGGCCTGCGCCTCTTGACCCTCCACAACGTCCACTTCCTCCTCGACCTGACCGCGCGCGCACGCGCCGCGATCGGGCGCGGGGAGCTAGCATCGTTCAAGGCCGAGACCCTCGGCCGTCTCAACTCGTCGGAGGAAGCGGCTTGACCCCAATCCTGTTTCTCGTCCTGCTGGTCGGGCTGGCGTATTTTCTGCTCATCGCCCCCCAGCGGCGCCGCCAGCAGGCGCAGCGCCAGGCTCGCGAGACCGTCGACCCGGGCGACGTGATCCTGACCGCGGGCGGCATCTACGCCACCGTGCACGAGGTTCGCGAGGGCGACCTGGACGTCGAGATCTCGCCGGGCACCATCGTCCGCCTCGACAAGCGCGCCATCGCCGTCGTCGTCGAACCCGTGAAAGCCGAGGCGGAGCCGGAGGAGGCCGCCGTCCCGGACGAGGAACCGTCCGAACCGGCGCGAACGTAGGTGCCGGCCCCTTTCAATCCGGTCGTTCCCGACTACGCTGAGGCAGGGTCTTTCTAGGTGTCAAACCGTCGCACGCAGCTGTTTCTGGTCTTCGCCACGCTGGTCGCGCTGGCGGGCGTCGCGCTGCTCGCGATCCCCGTCTCGCCCGTGCACAAGTCGCCCACGCTCGGGCTCGACCTGCAGGGCGGGATCGAGGTCGTGCTCCAGGCGCAGCCGCCGCCCGGCCACACGCTGACGGCCTCGGACCTCGACCGCTCCGAGACGATCATCCGGAACCGCATCGACAAGCTGGGCGTGTCCGAGCCCGAGGTCCGGAAGCAGGGCAACAACCAGATCGCCGTGCAGCTCGCTGGCGTCTTCAACCAGGAGCGCGCGGTCGGCATCATCGGCTCGACCGCCGCGCTCGAGCTGTACAAGCTCGAGGACGACCTCGTCAACCCGTCGGTCAACCCGCTGTCGCGGCAGCCGGTCGCGCACACCTCGATGTACGACCTGCTCGCGCCGGTGTCGTCGCAGGCGGGCTCGAAGGGCTCGGCCTACTACCTGTTCGGGCCGAACAAGAAGCTCGTCGCCGGGCCTGCGCTCACGAAGAAGGGCCTGCTCAGCAGCAAGGCGGCCAAGTGCCTCACCGGCAAGAAGGTGATCGGCTGCAAGAAGGTTCTCGCGGCCGGCGGCAAGGCGAAGGCAAACGCGAAGCCCGGCACGGACGGCCTGCCCAAGGGCTGGACGATCTTCGGCCGCCCCGCGAAGACGGCGGTCATCACCTGCGACGTCAGCGGCCGCGTCTGCCCGGGCCTGAACACGAACCCGCTCCCGGGCGTCACGTACTACTACCTCTTCAAGCACACCAGCCCGCTCGTCAAGAACCCGGTACCCGAGATGGGCGGCGGCGACCTGAAGCTGGACGGCACCCAGGCCGACCTCGCCCCGGACACGGGCGAGCCGGAAGTCCTCATGGCCTTCACGGGCAAGGGCGGGGGCAAGTTCCACGAGATCACCCGCGAGATCGCGCGCGAGGGCCGAATCCGCGCCGCGCAGCTGCCGGCCGGCACCGACCAGTCGGCCGCGTTCGGGCACTTCGCGATCGTCCTCGACAACCAGATCAAGTCGTTCCCGTACATCGACTTCAACAGCACCCCGGACGGGATCTCGGGCTCGGGCGGCGCGCGCATCACCGGCATCGGCACGATCGGCGAGGCGAAGGACCTCGCGCTCGTGCTCCAGACGGGCGCGCTGCCGGTCAAGTTCCGCGTCGTCGACCAGACGACCGTCTCGGCGACACTGGGCAAGGACTCGCTCCACCAGGCCGTGCGCGCCGCGATCGTCGGGATGCTGGTCGTCGCCCTCTTCCTGATCCTCGTCTACCGCGTCCTGGGCGTCGTCGCGGTCCTCGGCCTCGGCATCTACGCGGCGCTCCTCTACGCGGTGCTCCTGCTCTTCAACGTGACGCTGACGCTGCCGGGCTTCGCGGGGCTGATCCTCACGATCGGCGTCGCAGCAGACGCGAACATCGTCATCTTCGAACGCATCAAAGAGGAGTCACGCGCGGGCAAATCCGTGCGCGCGGCCGTCGCGGCCGGCTACCAGAAGGGCTTCAGCACGATCGTCGACGCAAACGTGGTCACGGCGATCACCGCCCTGGTGCTGTTCGCGGTCGCGACCGCGGGGGTCAAGGGCTTCGCCCTGGTGCTCCTGATCGGTACGGCGATCTCGATGCTGACCGCCGTCGCCGTCACGCGCGCTTTCCTCGGCCTGCTCGCCGGCTTCCGCTGGTTCGACAGCCCGAAGTTCATGGGCGCCTCCGGCCAGGCGCACGCGAAGTGGCTCCAGATCGACTACATGGGCAAGAAGAGGCTGTGGTTCGCGATCTCCGGCACGGTGGTTGCGATCTGCATCCTCTCGCTCGGCATCAAGGGCCTGAACCTGGGCATCGACTTCAAGGGCGGCACGCAGGTCGCCATCGGGAAGATCAACCAGCCGGCCACGACGAGCGACTTCCAGAAGATCACGGCGTCGATCGGCCAGCCGGCGGCCGTCATCCAGGGACGCGGCCCGTCGACGAATGGCCAGTACCGGTCGTTCCAGCTGCAGATGAAGTCGCTCGACACCGCGAAGCTGACGAAGCTCCGCGCGGAGATCAGCGACAAGTACGGCGACAACATCTCGTACGGGGTGAAGAGCGTCTCGGCGAGCTTCGGCTCGCAGATCGCGCGCTCGGCGATCCTCGCGATCTTCGTCTCGTTCCTGCTGATCGTCCTCTACATCACGCTGCGCTTCCAGTGGACGTTTGCGGTGCCCGTGCTTGCCGGCATCGCCCACGACGTGCTCATCTGCGTCGGGATCTACTCGCTCACCGGCCGGGAGGTGACGACGTCGACGGTCGCGGCGGTGCTCACCGTACTCGGGTACTCGATGTACGACACGATCATCGTGTTCGACCGCATCCGGGAGAACATCCCGCTGATGAAGCGCGCGCCGTTCGCGCAGATCGCGGACGTGTCGATCTGGGAGACGATCCGCCGCTCGCTCGCGACGACGCTCATCACGGTGCTCCCGATCATCTCGCTGCTGCTCTTCGGCGGCGCCACGCTGAAGGACTTCGCGTTCGCGCTGCTCGTCGGCGTCATCTCGGGTGCCTACTCGACGATCTTCATCTGCACGCCGCTTCTGACCATCCTCAAGGAGCGCGAGCCGGAGTACGCGCGGCGCAAGCAGGCCGCTCCGGCCGTCGTCAGCGGCGTCGAGGCGGCCGAGGTGCTCGCGGCCGCCGAGGAGGCTGCTGCCGAGGCGCCGGCGCCGGAGTTCGCGCCGACGATCATGGGCGGCGGCGGAGAGAACTCCCGCCGCGAGCGGCGCCGCCAGCGGCGGCGGACGCGCCCGCACGGCCGCGCCAGGTAGGCGGCGGTGGACGATCGCGGCGCCATCCGGGAGCTCGTTCAGCAGCTCGGGCTGGCAGCCGTCGGGGCCGTGTCGCTGACCGCCGACCGGGCCGACCGCCTCGCCGACGAGCTCGCGGGGCGCGGTGGAATGCGCCGCGAAGAGGTCCGCGCCGTGATCGAGGACTCGATGGGCCGCTGGCGCTCCGAAGCCGGCCGGGTCGGCGATCGCGCCGGAGCGCTGCTCGCCGATGTCCTGGCCGACCTCGGGCTCGTGACGAAGGATTCCTACGAGGAGCTCGAGCTCCGCGTCGCGCAGCTCGAGCACCGGCTGCGGCTCCTGGAGCCGCCTCTCCCGGGCCCGAACGGCTCGCCGCCTCGGGCCTAGAAGCGGCTGTCCCGGGGCTGTCCCCGCAGGGGGCTGTCCCTCGTGGGTGCGTTCGACAGGGCCCGGCCTCAGCCAAGAGCGTTTGCCAAAGACGAGACATGACCAGCCACTGGGGACAGCCCCCTGCGGGGACAGCCCCTACTACCCCTGGCCGGGCGACGGCGCGTACTCGCCAAGAAAGCCAGCGCCGATGATCTGCTGGGCCACGGCCTCCTGGCCGAGGTAGCACTCCCACTCGCGGCCGTCGGAGCGGAGCGAGCGGCAGCCGCCGTTTACGTGCTTCGTCGCGTCGACCGTCGGCTCGACGGTGCCCTTCCAGTCGGAGACCTCGGGCGCGGGCGCCCGCTCGAGCACACAGTGAAACTCGACGTTCTCGGAGACGACGGTGCAGCTCGGCTGCGTCCCCGCGAGCGCGAGCGTCCCCGCGGGCATGCTACGGGCCACCTGGTCGGGGCCGGTCAGCGTGCCGACCGCGATCGCCGCGCCCGGCACCACGACGGCGAGCACGGCGAGCACGACGGCGAGCCGGCGGCCTGTGACCCGGCGACGCGGCGCGAGATCGGCCTCGGCGGAGTGCTCGAGCGCGTCGCCGAGGCGGTTCAGTGTGGTCTCTTCGGTCATCGTTCCTCCCTGGTCAGTCGGTCTCTGAGCGCGGCGAGGCCGCGGTGGACGCGGACGCGCGCAGCGCCCGGCGTCGTCTGCAGCGAGGCGGCGACCTCGGCGTAGGCAAGGTCGTCGACGAAGCGCAGCTCGAGCGCCTGCTGCTGCTCGTCCGGGAGCTCGGCGAGCGCCTCGTCGAGCCACGCCTCGGTCGGCTCCGCGGTTGCGGGCTCGCGGTCGAGCCGCTCGAGCACGCCGAGCCGCGTGCACGCGGCCCGCTCGATGCGGCCCCGCCGCACCGAGGTGCTCAGCACGTGGCGGGCGATCGCATAGAGCCACGGGCCGGCGGAGCCGCCCGCCTCGTCGCGGAAGCGCTTCCGCGATTCCCAGGCTTCCGCGAACGTCTCGGCGGTCAGGTCGTGCGCCGCGTCGAGGTCGCGGGTGCGGCCGCGGTGGAAGGCGAACACGCGCGCCGCGTAGCGGTCGTACAGCTCGCGAAAGGCGTGTGCATCCGTCCGCGCGCGGCGGAGCAGCTCGGCGTCCGTGGTCATGTCAAGGAGATGGCGCGAAGGGTCGAGAACGTTACGGGCTAGGGGGCTCGGCGGAACGTCGCTCGTCGCAGGGGTGCGCTGGACGTTCCGAGGCTAGGACGCAGGGAGCGTTCGTGTGCTTGCCACACGGGCGCGACCGAGGACGACGCATCGGGACGTCCAGCGCGGCCCGGCGACTCAGACGTCGTTTCGTCGAGCCCCCTGAGCGCCTGTCACACTTTTCCCATGGCGACGGCGCCGCCACGCAACCTCGGCCGCCTGTCGGAGATCGCGCAGGTGGCGGCCCGCCACGGGTTCGGCTACCTCTTCGACAACCGGCGGCTGCGCCGCCGCGAGCCGGTCGAGGGCACCCCCTCGCAGCGCGGCGCGCACCTGCGGGCGATGCTCGACGAGCTCGGCCCGACGTTCGTGAAGTTCGGGCAGCTGCTCTCGACGCGGCCCGACCTGCTCCCGCCGGACATCATCACCGAGCTGCGCGCGCTCCAGGACGACGTCACGCCGTTCTCCTATGCGGAGGCCGAGCTCGTCATCCAGGCGGAGCTCGGGCTGCCGATCGAGCGGCTCTTCCTGGAGTTCGAGGAGACGCCGATGGCGGCCGCGTCGATCGGCCAGGTGCACCGCGCCGTGCTCCCGAACGGGCGCCGCGTCGCGGTGAAGGTGCAGCGCCCGAACGCGCCGCGGCAGATCGAGTCCGACATCGCGCTGCTCTACCAGGCGGCGAAGCTGGCCAAGGATCGCATCCGGCGGCTCGACTTCATCGACTCGCGCGCGATCGTCGACGAGTTCGCGCGCTCGATCCGCCAGGAGCTGGACTACCGGGGCGAGGCGCGCAACGCGGAGCAGTTCCGCAAGGACTTCGCCGGCCATCCGCGCGTGCGCATCCCGCGCGTCTACTGGAGCTACACGCGGGCGCGGGTGCTGACGCTCGAGTACCTGGACGGCGTCCAGCTGGGTGACGTCGAGTTCTCGACGACGCCGGAGATCGAGCGCCGCCGGCTCGCCGAGCTCATGACCGAGACCTGGATGACCATGGTCTTCAAGAACGGGTTCTTCCACGGCGATCCGCACCCGGCGAACATCCTCGTCCTCGAGGGCCGCCAGGGGATCGGCCTCGTCGACTTCGGCCTCGCCGGGAAGCTCACCGACGCGGACATGAGCAAGCTGACCCGGCTGTTCATCGACGCTGCGAACGAGAACGTCGACGCGCTGCCGAAGCGGCTCGCCGAGCTCGGTGTTCGCTACCCGCGCGAGCGCGAAGCCGAGCTGCAGGCGGCGCTGCGCGAGCTGTTCTACCGCTACTACGGCGCGCCGCTCTCGCAGATCGACCCGCTGCAGGTCATCCGCGAAGGCTTCGACCTGATCTACTCGATGAACCTCGAGCTGCCGGCGCGGTGGCTCCTGCTCGACAAGGCGATCGCGACGCTCGCGTCGGTCGGCGTGGAGCTCTACCCGGAGTTCAACGTGTTCGAGGTCGCGAAGCCGTACGCCCGCGACCTGATGCTGCGGCGGTACAGCCCCGGGCGCATGGCCGTCCGCGCGCGGCGCGAGACGACCGACCTCGTGCGCATCGCGCGGGAGCTGCCGTACCAGCTGAACGACGTGCTCGAGCAGGCCCGCGACGGCCAGATCGAGGTCGGCTTCGTGCACAAGGGGGTCGACGAGTTCCTGCAGGGGATGGACGTCGCGTTCAACCGGCTCGTGGTCGCACTGGTCGTTAGCGCAGGGTTGATAGCGTCGAGCCTGATCGGGATCTTCGCGACCGAGGGGCCCCAGATCCTCGGCATCAACGTCGTCTCGGTGTTCGGCTTCGTGCTCTCGACGGTCCTGGCCGTCTGGCTGCTCGTCGGCGTCATCCGGCACGGCCGCTTGTAGCCGCGGCCGGCACGGCCGGGTGTGGGCGCGCCTGTCGATCGTCTGGCACGAACTCGCGCGAAAGGACATCTGGCGAGGCGGCGGATGCGGCTCTACCGTCGGTCGCATGGACGCGCTGCTGGTGGCCGAGCCGGAGGAGACGACCCGCGAGCTGCTGGGCCGCCACCTCGAGCGCGACGGGTTCGAGGTGCTGCACGCGGCGGCAGGCGCCGAGGCGCTTGACCTGGCCGAGCAGGCGCACCCGGATCTGGTGCTGCTCGGGAGCTCGCTCGAGGACGCGCCGGGCGTCGAGGTCTGCACGCGCCTGCGTGCCGGCGAGCCGGGCCGCTCGTGGAACCGCGACGTGCCGGTGATCATGATCGGCGACCGCGACCCGGTCGACTGCGTGCGCGCGTTCGCGCGGGGCGTGGACGACTACGTCGCGCGGCCTCTGGTGTACGACGAGCTGCTGAGCCGGATCCGCGCAGTGCTGCGGCGGGTGAGCCCGGCGGAGCGCGACCGGCTGCAGGCCGGCGAGCTGGTCGTCGACCGGCGCACGCGCGACGTGCGCGTCGGCGGGCGGCGTGTCGTCCTGGCGGCGAAGGAGTACGAGTTGCTGCTGAAGCTCGCGTCGGAGCCTGTTCGCGTGTTCACGAAGGAGCAGCTGTTGAGAGAAGTCTGGGGTTTTCGGTCGCTCGGCCGCACGAGGACTTTGGATAGTCACGCTTCGCGCCTTCGCCGGAAGCTCGCGGCAGTGAGCGCGCGGCCGTGGGTCGTCAACCAGTGGGGTGTGGGGTACCGGCTGGTCGAACCCGAATAGGTCGCGCGCGGCTCGTACGGACCCACGGGGCCCGATTTGCTCAGAACGGCGGCATCGGCTTGCGTGCAACGAGTTGATGCATACGCGCGTGCGCGACCAGGGTCCACGGATCGTCGTCGGCCATGCGCATACCGTCGGTTAGCTCGTTGTACCTGGCCTCTGTCAGCGCGCCCTCCTTGACGAGGTTGGCCCCGGACTCGCGGAACGTCCATCCCCAGAACCCCTTGTGCTCGCCGGTGAGGTAGTGCGGGTGATAGGCGTCAGCACGGAGAACGTCGAACCCTGCCTCGATCGCCCAACGGTGCAAGCGGCGGCCGCCGGCGTAGTCGACGCCGCGCTCGACGCCGCTTGCGAAGGCGTGTTCCAGGAACTCGTCGTAGCCGGACGGCGGCTCCGAATAGATCGCGCTCAGGTCGGCCTCCTCGCAGACCATGAGGCCGCCGGGCTTGAGCGCTGCGGAGATACTGCGCATGGCCTCGACCGGCTGGTTCAGGTGAATGAGCAGCCAGCGCGAGTACGAGATGTCGACGCTCTCAGGAGTCAAGCCGTGGTCGTACACGCTTCCGACACGGAACTCGGTCTTGGCGTCGGCCAGATCACTCGCCTCCGCGATGTGATCCGCGCTGAGGTCGATACCGAGCGCGTCGGCTCCGATGGACGAGGCCCAGCGCGTGACGTAGCCGAGGCCGCAGCCGAACTCCACGAACCGATTGCCGGCCTCGAGCCCTGCATCGAGAAGCAATGCGTGCGTTCGATCGTCATGGATCTCGCCGATGACCTGGAGCCGCGCGTGACCGGATTTGCCCGCGTCCAGAACGTACTTGTCGCCGTGGGCGGACATCGGGTCAAACGTACAAGCCCTGCGTCCCGAGCGAGTGGGGTAGCGAGCGAGTGGGGTACATCCGCACGTCTGCGGGGACGAACCAGAACGCTCGATTCACACGCATCGCGGCTGCGGCGCAAGCTCGCCGCGGTGAGTGCGCGGCCGTGGGTCGTCAACCAGTGGGGCGTTGGCTACCGGCTCCTCGAGCCTGAGTAGCACGGACAACCGGCCGGGCGCCGGTGGGGTCTCCGCACCGTGCGAGGCCGGACGCATGCGGGAGGCTAGAGTTGACGTTCCCGGACTCACGGGCGAGGGAGGGAACGCCGGTTTGTCCAAGCTTCTCATTCCGGAGGCGGTCAGGCAGGCGGCGCTCTTCCCGGAGCTCGATCTACTCGAGCCGCCGCCGGGCCACCCGGTAAGAAGGGTCTGGGGTGATGACTACGTCATCACGTTCATCGGCCCGTATGCGCTCGTTGCGGTTCGTGCTTTCCCGGCCGACGCGGTCGAGCCGCGCGTGGCGGAGATTCGGACGCTGGTCGCCCGGGAGGGATTCCAGCGGTCGGTCTGGAGCGTGGCCGAGGAGGCAGCGCCACCCGGGTTGGCCGCGCGGCTATCCGACTTGGGGGTGGCTCCCGCGCAGGAAGTGCCCGGCTGGGAGTCTCGCGCCGCTCTGATGCTTCTCCTCGCCGAGCCTCCGCCGGGTCCTGGCGACGTGGAGGCTCGGCCCGCGCGCAGCTTCGAGGAGTTTCTCGCCGGCGCCGGCGTGGGCGGCGACGCGTCTGACATGTCCCAGCACGATCGCCGAGTCTTCGAAGCGCAGGAGCGGGAGCGGTGGGAATGGGCGCAGCGTTGGCCGGCGTTGCGCAGGTTCGTTGCGCTGATCGACGGTGAGGTGATCGGGTGTGCAGCTGTCTTCTTCGGCGAGCACGCCGTCTATCTCATGGGCGGCTCGGTTCGCGCTGAGATGCGCGGTCGCGGCGCGTACCGTGCTCTCGTCCGCGCTCGCTGGGACGCCGCCGTCGAGCGCGGCACGCCGGCACTGACCGTCAGCGCAGGCGCAATGTCCTGGCCGATCCTCGAACGACTCGGCTTCGTCACCGTCGGGTTCGCCGACGGACTCTCGGACACACTCGCGTAGTAGCCCATGAGCGCCAGCTTTTCGGAGGTTTCCAGAGCGGCGGGGCCGTAAGTCGATTCGGGTACAACCGACCGTCTACGGGGACGAACCAGGACGCTCGACAGCCATGCGTCACGGCTGCGGCGCAAGCTCGCTGCGGTGAGCGCGCGCCCCTGGGTCGTCAACCAGTGGGGCGTTGGCTTACAGGCTGGTGGAGCCCGAGTAGGCGCAGAACTCGAGAGGTAGTAGTTCTGACCGATGCGGTTTCCCCGCCCGCGCGCTATTCCCGGCGTGACGGAGGTTGGACACGTGGCCAAGAAGCTTCGCTGCCGGCTGGGACTCCACCGCTGGGTGACGTTCGTTCGCGAGGGCGAGCAGTACGTCGCGTGCAAGGACTGCAGAAAGTACGGCAGGCACAACACGCCCACCCGTCCCTTCGCGGTCTGGACATATCGCGACAAGTAGCTGTTACGCGACGAGCTTCTCGCGCGCTTGCACCTAGGTGTCCCGACACGTTCAACGGCAGGTGCGGTACGTGTGACGAACCGCGTCAGCGGCGCCGCTCGAGCAGCACCACCATCGACGCGTACTGCCCGACGCAGTCGACCGGCGCCAGCCGGTTCGGGATCGTCCCCCAGAGCGCAAGCAGCAGTGTGAGGTTCGAGTAGCGGTAGCCGTCCGCGCTCATGACCCGCTTGGCACTCACCGTGAGGCGCGCGATCGCGCTCCGCTTCTGGCGGCACTTCGGCTGAAGCCGGTTCAGCAGCAAGTCGTAGCGCGCGACGTGCACGCTGTTGTTGTCGTCCTGTGCCAGCAGCGCCGCGTCCCAGGACGCTGCGCATGCAGCCGGCGCGAGCGCCAGCGTGGCGACTGCCGCGATCGCCGCAAGGGTCTTCGTCATGGTCGTCTCCGGATCGGTGTGGGGCGCGCCGACCGTCGACGCGACACATCCCTGTGTCGGCCAGACGAGCGATTCCTTGAACCCCCGTATCAGGCGGTGGGCGACGGTACGCGCATCCCCCGATACGAGATCCGTGATTGTGCGGGACGGCACGATCGCGACGCCGTACGACCATGGGGTATCGAGCCAGGAGGCTGACCATGCTTGCGACTTCCAATGACGTCTTCGGCGTCATCGTGGTGTTCGCGTTCGTCGTCTTGACCCTCGGCGTCGTCGCGTACGCGCTCGTGCGCCCCTTCACGCACACGCACCACCAGCATCACGACGGGCTCTGGCAGCACCTGCCCTGAGCCCCGTCCGCAGGAACTACCGGCCGGCCCGGTAGGGTCAGCTCCTCGACCCCCGTGGAGAGGAGGAGCGATGGCCCTGATCGAGCGCATCGCAGAGGCACGAGATCGCTGGAACGTCCTGAGACACCCGTTCTACACCCGCTGGGAGCAAGGCGAGCTCTCACGCGAGGAGTTGCAGACCTACGCCGGCCAGTACCGGCACGCCGTCACCGCGGTCGCGACCGCCGCGCGCACGGCCGCGAGCCCGGGTGACACGCACGCCGCCGAGGAGGCCGCGCACGTGATGCTCTGGGACGCCTGGGCCGCGAGCCTCGGCTCCGACCGGGCCGCGCCCGCTCCGGAGACCCAGGAGTGCGTCGACGCCTGGAGCCCGGACGACGCGCTCGCGGCGACCGCCGTCCTCTACGCGGTCGAGTCGGCGCAGCCGGCGATCGCCGAGACCAAGCTGGCCGGCCTCGTCGAGCACTACGGCTACCGGCCCGACTCGCCTGCGCTCTCGTACTTCCAGGTGCACGCGGAGCTCGACAAGGAGCACGCCGCCCGCGCGGAGGAGATCCTGCGCGAGCGCGCCTCCGACGCCGACGAGGACCGCCTCGTCGATGCGGCCGAGGCGGCGCTCGAGGCGAACTGGACGCTGCTGGACGGCGTCGAGCGCCTGAACCAGGCGGGATCGGGGGGATAACACCTGAGCCGCCGCGCCGCGCTGGACGCTCCCATGCGTTGTCCTCGGTTGCGCCCGTATGTGAATACGCCCGCGCCCTGCGTCCTAGCCTGGGAACGTCCAGCGCACCGCTGCGACGAGGGCCATCCCCCCGAGCCCGCCTAGCTAGCCGACGATCGCGCCCTCGAGCGCGAGCAGCTGCTGCTTGCGCTCGAGGCCGCCTCCGTACCCGACCAGGCTGCCCGTCGACCCGACGACGCGGTGGCACGGCAGCACGATCGGGATCGGGTTGCGGTTCATGATCGTCCCGACCGCCCGCGCCGCGCGCGGCCGCCCGGCCTGCGCCGCGAGCGCGCCGTACGTGGTCAGCCGGCCGTACGGCACGTGCGCGAGCTCCTCCAGCACGGTGCGCGAGAAGTCGCTCGCCACGCGGAGGTCGATCGGCAGGTCGAAGTCGTGCCGCTCACCCTCGAAGTACTCGTCCAGCTGGCGGCGCACGGTGTCGACTGCGCGCGGCACGCGCAGAAGCCGCGCCCCGAAGACCCGGGCAAGCTGATCCTCGGCCGCGTCCGCGTCGGGGTCGTACGAGATCCGCGCGAGGCCGCGGTCGGTCGCGGCCACGAGCAGCGGCCCGACGGGCGTGTCGGCGATGTCGTACGCCACGTCCAGGAGCCCCTGCTCCAGGGCGGCCTCGCGAAAGCGACGGTCGAGGTCAGGAGAGATTGTCGGAGACATCAGCGTTGCTCCTTTCGGCGGATGCGGCGGACGCCCGAGGACGCCGCCTGGCGCGCGGCCTCGGCGCTCGAGCCGAGCGCGTCGCCGATCTGGGCGTAGTCCAGGTCGTAGCCGTAGCGGAGCACGACGGCGGCGCGCTCCTTCGGCGGGAGCCCGTCGGTCAGCTCCTCGAGCTCCTCGTAGCTCGGCCGCTCGTCGACCGATTCGAGATCCGGGATCTCGGCGACGATGACGCGCCGGCCGCGCCGGTGCTCGTCGGTCACGACCCGCGCCGCGATCGTGAACACCCACGCGCGCAGGTGCTCTCCGTGGCGCAGCGACCCGTAGCCGCGCAGGGCGCGCAGGAACGTCTCCTGGAACGCGTCCTCCGCGACGGGTCCGACGCGCCCACGCAGGAACGCGAAGACGGCGTCACGGTGCTCGGCGTAGAAGCGTTCGAAGGGCGGGACGGTCACTGCGGCCATCATGGACACAAACGTGCGACGGCCGTCCGATGTGAGACTGCCCCCGAGATGCGCGTCGCCGTCGTGGGCCACACCGAGTGGATCGAGTTCCTGCGCATCCCGCGCGTGCCGGTCGCGGGCGACATCACGCAGGCCTCGCGCGCGTGGGAGGAGCCGGGCGGGGGAGGCGGCGTCGCCGCGCAGCAGCTCGCCCGCCTGGCCGGGGCGTGCGACTTCTTCACCGCGCTCGGCGACGACGAGATCGGCCGCCGCCTCGAGCAGGAGCTGACGCACCGGGCCGTCCGCGTGCTCGCGGCCCGGCGCGACGAGCCCCAGCGCCGCGCCGTCACGTTCACGGACGACAACGGCGAGCGGACGATCACGCTCTTCACGCAGAAGCTCACGCCCCGGGGAGATGATGCGCTGCCCTGGGAGGAGCTGGACGGCGTCGACGCCGTCTACTTCACCGGGCGCGAGGCCGGCGCCCTCCGGGAAGCGCGTCGCGCGCGCGTCCTCGTCGCTACCGCCCGCGAGCTGCCGACCATCCGCGAGGCCGGCGTCCAGCTCGATGCTCTCGTGAGCAGCGCGAACGACCCGTCCGAGCACTACCCGCTCGGGACGCTCGACGCCGAGCCGCGTCTCATCGTCGCGACGCGCGGCACGCAGGGCGGCGATTGGTACGCGGGCGGCGAGCAGGGGACGTACGCGGCTGCACAGCTCCCGGGGCCGATCGTGGACACCTACGGCGCCGGCGACTGCTTCGCCGCCGGGCTGACGTTCGCGCTCGGCCGCGGCGACGACGTCGACCGCGCACTCGCGTTCGCCGCCCGCTGCGGCGCCTACGCGACGACCGGATCCGGCGTCCACCCGGCGCCGCCCGCCGCCGTGGACGACTAGCCCAAGCGCGCGCGCAGCTCGGCGGCCAGCCCCTCGGCGTCGTCCACGCTGACCGCGATCGCGTCGTAGCCGGCGCCGGTCTTCAGGTGGACGACCAGCGCCCGGGCGGGATCGGTGAGGTCGAGGAACCACTTCTTCCCACCCCACCAGAAGATGCCCGCGCGGCGCGTGCCGATGCCGGCGTTGAAGCCGACCCGCCACGTGAACCAGGGCGGTACCTCGTCCAGCCCGACATCGACCGAGGCGACGGCCTCGTAGCGGAGGCTGATCGACCCCACGATCGTCAGCAGGCGGCGCAGCCCCTCGTTGCGAATCACGAGGTGGTCGTCGTGCAGCTCGACCCGGGCCATGGGCCCAACGGTAGCGGCGTGGCGCTTGGGTGTTGCGTAGTGGGGAATCGTGGTTTAAAGTGGGGCAACCGCGGCGAGAAACGAGACCCCTTCATGCTGCTTGGCGAGCACGAGCACACGATCGATGACAAGAACCGACTCACGCTCCCGGCCCGCTTCCGCGAGGAGCTGGGGGCCGGCGTCGTGGTCACCCGCGGCCTGGACGAGTGCCTCAACGTCTTTGCACGCGACGAATGGGATCGCGTGGTCAGCCGGCGGCTGGACGACCTCGACCCGTTCAGCCGCGAGGCCCGTGAGATGGAGCGCTACTACTACTCGGGGGCGGTCGAGGTCGAGGTCGACCGGCAGGGGCGGGTCATGATCCCGGCGCCGCTCCAGACGTACGCGAAGCTCGGGCGGGAGGTCGTCGTCGCGGGTGTTCGCAACCGGCTCGAGGTCTGGGATCGCGAGGCCTGGAGAAAACAGCGTGACGAGTTCGAAGGGAGCGCGGAGCATGTTGCCGAACGTCTTGCGCGACAACGGAGCTGACCACGTCCCCGTGCTGGCCGAGGAGGTGCGCGACCTCCTCGACGTCCAGCCGGGCGAGACCGTCGTGGACGCCACCTTCGGCGCCGGCGGTCACGCGGCCGTCCTCGCCGCCGAGCTGCGCGGCCGCGGCCGCTTCATCGCGATCGACCGCGACCCCGACGCGCGGCCGTACTTCGAGCGCTTCAAGCGCCACGCGGGCGTCCAGGCGCGCTTCCTGCGCGGCGAGGCCTCCGTCGTGATGGGCCAGCTGGCCGACAACGACGTGAAGGCCGACGCGATCCTGCTCGACCTCGGCGTCTCCAGCATGCAGCTCGACCGACCGGAGCGGGGGTTCTCCTACACGCACGACGCGCCGCTCGACATGCGCATGGACACGAACGGCGAGGAAACGGCCGCCGACATCGTCAACAACGCGAGCGAGCGAGAGCTGACGCGCATCTTCCGGGCGTACGGCGAGGAGCGCTACGCGCGCCAGATTGCGCGCGCGATCGGGCGCCGCCGTCGCCAGCAACCCTTCGAGCGGACCGGCGAGCTCGTCGAGACCATCAAGAGCGCAATCCCCGCGCCGGCGCGCTTCGGCGATGGGCATCCGGCCAAGCGGGTCTTCCAGGCGCTCAGGATCGCGGTCAACGACGAGCTCGCCGAGCTCGAAGACGCACTCCCGGCTGCCGTGGACATGCTGCGGCCGGGCGGGAGGCTGGCGGTGATCGCCTTCCACTCGCTCGAGGACCGCACGGTCAAGCGCTTCATCCGCGACCTCGCGCGCGGATGCGTCTGCCCGCCGGACTTCCCGGTCTGCCGGTGCGGCCAGGAGCCGGAGCTACGCCTGCTCACGCGGCGCGCCGTGCGCCCGTCCGCCGAGGAGCTTGCCCTTAACCCGCGCTCGTCATCCGCGCGTCTCCGGGCGGCCCTGAAAACCTGATGGCCGCCGACGCCGCCCGCACCGAGGCGCTGCCCGAGGCGCCGCCCGCGCGCCCGCGCCGGCGGACACAGCCCCGCGGCGTCCCGAAGCGGCGCGTCGCCGGCGGCGTCGTCTGGATCGTGCTCGTTGCCGTGCTCCTGACCGGCATCGTCGCCGTCAACGTCGCCGTGCTGAAGCTGAACCTGCGGCTCGACCGGCTCGGCGAGGAGCGCACGCAGCTCCGCACCGACAACGCGCAGCTGCGCCAGCAGGTCGCCCAGGGCGCGGTGCCGGACACGATCCGCTCGCAGGCGGTGCTCCAGGGCTACCACTGGCAGAGCCCGAACAAGACCCGCTACGTCGACCTCGAGCCGACCGCACGGTGAGCCCGCGCCTCTCGAACCGGCGCATCCGCCTGCTGTTGCTCGGGACGACCGTCGCGTTCCTGTGCCTCCTCGGCCGCGCGGTCTGGCTCCAGGGCGTCCAGGCCGCGTCGCTGGAGCGCCTCGGCGAGTCGCAGAACACGGTGACCGTCGCGCTCCCCGCCGGGCGCGGGGCGATCCTCGACCGGCAGGGCGCCGCGCTCGCCATGGGCACCCAGGCGGAGACCGTCTATGCCGACCCCCTGCGGGTGCGGAACCCCTGGGCCACGGCGGTGGCGGCCGCCAGGGCCCTCGACCTGCCGAGCGACACGATCGGCAAGTCGTTGACCGACCGCAAGACGCGGTTCGTCTACATCGAGCGGCAGGCCGATCCCGACAAGGCAGCGAAGCTCCAGAAGCAGCGGCTCCCGGGGCTCGGCTTCTACGCGGAGGAGAAGCGCGAGTATCCGATGCACGACATCGCGGCGCACGTCCTCGGCTACGCGGGGGTCGACAACGTCGGGCTCGCCGGCCTCGAGCGCCAGTACGACAAGGTGCTCGCGGGCCGCCCCGGGACGGAGACGATCGTCCGCGACCCAACAGGGCGCGCCGTGGACACCGTCAACTCCGTCCCGCCGCGCGAAGGCCGGAACGTCCACCTCGCACTCGACCGGATCATGCAGGAGAACCTGCAGAACGTGCTCGACGACACCATGGCGCAGTGGCGCGCCAAGAGCGCCACCGGCATCGTGCTCGACCCGCGCAACGGCCGTGTCATGGCGATGGCCGTGAGCCCGTCCTTCTCCTCGGACAACTTCAGCACGACGAGCCCCGACGTCACCCGGCTCCGTGCCGTCACAGACACGTACGAGCCGGGCTCGACCTTCAAGATCGTCCCGGTCAGCGCGGCGCTTTCCGAGGGGCTGGTCACGCCCTCGAACTCGTTCACGCTGCCGCCCGTGATCCACGTCGCCGACCGCACGATCCACGAGAGCGACCGCACCTTCACCGAGCAGATGTCGGTCGCGCAGATCGTCGCCAAGTCGTCGAACGTCGGCGCCGTCACGCTCGCCGAGCTGGTGAACCAGAAGCGCTTCTACCACTGGATTCGCCGCTTCGGCTTCGGTCGCCAGACCGGGGTGGACTTCCCCGGCGAGTCAGCCGGGATCCTGCTGCCCCGAGCTCAAGTGGTCGGGGTCGTCGATCGGGAACCTCGCCATCGGCCAGGGCATCGGCGTCACGGCGCTCCAGATGGCATCCGCCTACGCCGCGATCGCCAACACCGGCATGTGGGTCCAGCCGCACTTCGTCACGAGCGTCAGCGGCCACAAGGCGTTCCGGCCGAAGAAGCGGCGGATCCTGTCGCCGCACGTCGCAAACGAGATGGTCTCGATGCTGAAGGACGTCGTCGCGACCGGCGGCACGGGCGACAACGCACGGGTGCAGGGCTACCAGGTGGCGGGCAAGACCGGCACGGCCCAGAAGCCCGACGCGGGCGGCTACTCGAAGACGAAGTACGTCTCGTCGTTCGTCGGCTTCGTCCCGGCGACGGCGCCGCGGCTCGTCATCCTCGTCTCGGTCGACGAGCCGCACGGCCAGATCTACGGCGGCACCGTCGCGGCGCCGGCGTTCGCTCGTATCGCCCGCTACGACCTGCAGTACCTCGGCGTCCCTCCGGACGCCTAACCTGCAGTCGGTCATGGAGCTGTCACGGCTGGCCGCCGCAGCCTCCGGTCGCGTCGTGGGCGCATCCACGCCCGTCGCCGACCTCGCATACCGCGCCCAGGACGCCACACCCGGGTCACTCTTCGTCTGCCTGCGCGGCGCCACCGCGGACGGGCACGACTTCGCGGCTGAGGCGCTCGACCGGAGCGCCGTCGCGCTCGCCGTCGACCACGAGCTCGACCTGGCTGCGCCGCAGATCGTCGTCCCCGACACGCGCGTCGCCATGGCGCAGCTCGCCGTGTGCTTCTTCGGCGACCCGAGCGCGGAGCTCGACGTCGCCGGCGTCACCGGCACGAGCGGGAAGACCACCACGACCTTCCTCGTGCACGCGATCCTCGAGGCGGCGGGCCGCCGGCCGGGCCTGCTCGGCACGATCGAGAGCAGGGTGGGCGACAGCCGCTTTCCGGCCGTGCGCACGACGCCGGAGTCCGTCGACGTCCAGCGGACGCTGCGCGCGATGGTCGGCGCCGGCAACCGCTCGGTCGCGATGGAGGCGACCTCGCACGGCTCCGAGCAGCACCGGCTCGACGGCGTCCGCTTTGCCGCGCTCGCGTTCACGAACCTCGGCCAGGACCACCTCGACTTCCACGGGACGATGGAGCGCTACTTCGAGGCCAAGCGGCGGCTGTTCGACGCCGGCCCGCCCGCTGCCGTGAACGTGGGCGACGAGTGGGGGAGGCGCCTCGCCGCCGGCCTGCCGGGCGACCGCCTGCTCACGTTCGGCTTCGCCGACGACGCCGATCTGCGCCCCGAGCGGCTCGAGCTGACCTCGGCCGGCGCGGCGTTCACGGCCGGCGGGCTCGAGATCCGCACCAGCCTCCGCGGCCGGTTCAACGTCGAGAACGCGCTGGCGGCGATCGCGCTGGCGCGGCTCGTCGGCGTGGAGGACGACTCGATCGTCGCCGGCCTCGCCCGCGTCGACGGGCGTGCCCGGCCGCTTCGAGGCCGTGGACGAGGGCCAGCCGTTCACCGTCGTCGTCGACTACTCGCACAAGCCGGACGCGCTCGCGAACGTGCTCGAGACGGCCCGGGCACTCGCCACCGGCCGCGTCATCTGCGTCTTCGGCGCCGGCGGTGACCGCGACCGGGCGAAGCGGCCGGTGATGGGCCGCATCGCGGCCGACCTCGCCGACGTCGCCATCCTCACCTCCGACAACCCACGCAGCGAGGACCCGCGCGCGATCGCCGACGAGGTCGCCTCCGGCGCGCCGGGCGAGCTGGACCTGATCCTCGACCGCCGCGAGGCGATCCGCCGCGCCGTCGAGGTGGCCGCCCCGGGCGACGTCGTGGTCATCGCGGGCAAGGGGCACGAGCAGGGGCAGGAGACCGCAGGCCGTATCGAGCCCTTCGACGACCGCGAGGTCGCGCGCGAAGCCATCCGAGCCCTGGTCACCCCGGCGTGATCCCGCTCGCGCTCGACGAGATCGAAGGCCTCGGCCGGCTCGCCCGGGCCGGCTGGACGGACGAGGCCACCGGCGTCCACATCGACTCGCGCCGCGTCGAGGAGGGCGACCTCTTCGTCGCCGTCGGGGCCGGCGCCGACTTCCGCGACCACGCCTTCGCGCGAGGGGCGGCCGCGGTCCTGATCCCGGACGACGCGCACGCCGCGCTGGCCGCGATCGGCCGCGCGGTGCGCGACCGCTCGAGCGCGCGGGTCGTCGGCATCACCGGCTCCGTCGGCAAGACCTCGACCAAGGACATCCTGGCCGCGCTCTGCCGGCCGCACGCGCGCACCGTCGCGGCCGAGGCGAGCTTCAACGCCGAGCTCGGCGTCCCGCTCACGCTGGCCCGCCTGGAAGCAGACACCGAGGTCTGCGTGCTCGAGCTGGCCATGCGCGGCTTCGGGCAGATCGCGGCGCTCTGCGACATCGCGCGGCCGGACATCGGCGTGATCACGACGATCGCGCCGGCGCACCTCGAGCTGGTCGGCTCGCTCGAGGGCGTGGCCCGTGCGAAGGCGGAGCTGCTCGAGGCGCTGCCGCCCGGCGCCACCGCGGTCTTGCCGGTCTCGCCCGAGCTCGATGCCTTCGTCCCGTCGGGCCTCACCGTGCGCCGCTTCCCCGGCGACGCCGAGGTCGTCGCCTGGCAGCCGCTCGACGACGGCGCGCGGCTGACCGCCGACGTGCTCGGCCGCCGCGTGACGCTCGAGCTCAGCGTGCGCGCCCGCCACCACGCCGACAACGCGCTCGCGGCGCTGCTCGCCTACGAGGCGCTCGGGCTGCCGCTCGACGAGGCGCACGCCGGCGCCGGGAACGTGGAGCTGTCGCGCTGGCGCGGCGAAGAGGTTGCGCTCCCGGGCGGCGGCCTGCTCATCAACGACGCCTGGAACGCGAGCCCGCTCTCGATGCGCGCCGCGATCGACCACCTGGTCGAGATCGCGGACGGGCGCACGACGGTCGCCGTCCTCGGTGACATGGCCGAGCTCGGCCCCGACGCCCCGCGCTTCCACCGCGAGATCGGCGAGCACGCCCGCGCGGCGGGCGTCGCCTCGCTGCTCGCCGTCGGGCCGCTCGCCGCCGGCTACGTCGAGGGCGCCGGCTTCGGCGAGGCCGTGCCGGACGTGGACGCGGCCCGCGAGGCCATCACGCGCCTCGTCCAGCCCGGCGAGTGCGTGCTGATCAAGGCGTCGCGCGCGCTCGGCCTCGAGGCGCTAGCCGAGCACCTGACAAAGATTCACGCCTAGATGGATCGAGTCATCGCCGCCGCCATCCTCGCGATGGTCATCGGGATCCTGGCCGGGCCCAAGTTCATCGACTTCCTGCGCGAGCGCGAGCTCGGCCAGCAGATCCGCGAGGAGGGCCCTGCCCGCCACGTGGCCAAGCAGGGCACGCCGACGATGGGCGGCCTCCTGATGCTGTTCGCCGCGCTGATCCCGTTCCTGCTCGTCGGCCGCTACACGCTGCCGGGCCTCGCCGTGCTCTTCGTGACGCTCGGGTGCGGTGCGGTCGGCTTCCTCGACGACTTCATCAAGCTCCGCCACAAGCGCTCGCTCGGCCTGTCAGGCCGCTGGAAGCTGCTGCTGCTCGCCGCGATCAGCGCCGTCCTCGGCTACGCGGCCAACCGCGAGGGTCTCGACTCGCACATCTACATCCCCGCGCTCGGGACGATCGACATCTGGTGGTTCTGGTACGTCCTCATCTTCCTGGTCGTCGCCGGGGCCGCGAACGGCGTCAACCTCACGGACGGCATCGACGGCCTCGCCGCGGGCACGGGGATCATCGCCCTGATCACCTTCACGGCGATCTGCATCTTCACGTTCATCCGCCTCCGTCAGGTGCACGAGCCGAACCTGGTCTACCTGGACATGGCCATCCTGGGCGGGGCGCTCGTGGGCGGAGCCATCGCGTTCCTGTGGTTCAACGCGTTCCCCGCGGACGTGTTCATGGGCGACACCGGCTCGATGGCGATCGGCGGCGCGCTCGGCGCGTTCGCGGTGATGACGAAGACCGAGCTGCTCCTGCTCCTGATCGGCGGGATCTTCCTGATCGAGGCGCTCTCGGTGATCCTCCAGGTGATCAGCTTCAAGTACTGGGGGAGACGGATCTTCCTGATGGCGCCCATCCACCACCACTTCGAGATGAAGGCGTGGTCGGAGACGAAGATCATGGTGCGCTTCTGGATCCTCGGGGCGATCCTCTGCGCGACCGCGTTCGCCGTGTACTTCCAGTACTTCTTCGAGTTCCCGGGACGGTGATGCTGCCCGCGCCGCGCGCTGGTCGTCGGGCTCGCGCGGTCGGGGCAGGCGGCGGCGCTCGCGCTGGCGGAGCGCGGCGTGGAGGTCGTCGGCGTCGACCGCAATCCGGAGGTGGACACGGGGAGGCTTGCGGCCGCCGGCGTCGAAGTGCGCCTCGGTCCGGACGAGGGAGCGACGGGGGACGTGAATCTGGTGATCAAGAGCCCTGGAGTCCCGGCGGAGGCCCCGCCGGTCGCCCGCGCGCGCGAGCGCGGCATCCCCGTCTGGAGCGAGATCGAGCTCGGCTGGCGCCTGCTCGCGCCGCGCCCGTTCATCGGCGTCACCGGCACGAAGGGCAAGACGACGACGACCGAGCTCCTGGGCGCCATGTTCCGCGCCGCCGGCCGGCCGGTGGAGGTCGCCGGCAACGTCGGCCGCCCGCTCACCTCCGTCGAAGCCGTCCGAGGACGCCTGGATCGTCTGCGAGCTCTCGTCGTTCCAGCTCGAGGACGTGCACGAGCTCGAGCTCGAGGTCGCCGTCCTGCTCAACCTCGCGCCCGACCACCTCGACCGGCACGGCACCTTCGACGCCTACCGCAACGCGAAGCTCCGCATCTTCGAGCGCGCGCGCAAACGCATCGTGCCGCCCGGCTACGAGGGCACCGTCTTCACCGCCGACGACCCGCTGCCCGCCGAGCCCGCGCTGCCCGGCCGGCACAACCGCGCCAACGCGGCGGCCGCCACGCTCGCCGCGCGCGCGGCACAGGTCGCGGAGGATGCGATCGCAGAGGCGCTGCGCACGTTCCGCGGCGTCCCGCACCGGCTCGAGCTCGTCGCCGAGCGCGGCGGCGTGCGCTGGGTCAACGACTCGATCGCGACCAACACCTTCGCCGTGCTCGCCGGCGCCGGCGCGTTCGACGCGCCCGTGCGCCTCATCCTCGGCGGGCAGACCAAGGGCGAGGACTACGGCCCGTTCGTGCGCGACCTGCCCCCGAACGTCGTCGCCGCCTACCTCGTCGGCGAGCTCACCGAGGAGCTCGCGCACGCCTTCGACGCCGCCGGCCGGCCCTACGAGCGGACGGGCACCGTCGCCGGCGCCGTCGCGGCCGCGGCGCGCGACGCCCGGGCGGGCGACGTCGTCCTGCTCTCGCCCGCCGCGACCAGCTTCGACCAGTACCCGAGCTACGCCGAGCGCGGCGAGGACTTCCGCCGCCTCGTGGAGGAGCTCGCATGAAGAAGGGCCAGGTCTCCTCGACGCTGCTCATCCTGGTCACGCTGAGCCTCGTCGCGTTCGGGCTCGTCATGGTCTACAGCGCGACGTCGGCGCCCGCGACGCTCGGCGGGGGCGACCCCGGCTACTACCTCAAGAAGCAGACCGTGTACGCGCTCGTCGGCCTCGGGCTGCTGCTCGGCGCGACGCGCTTCGACTACCGCCGGCTCAAGGACATGTCGCCGCTGCTCGTCGCCGGCTCCGCCTTCCTGTGCCTGGTCGTGCTCGGCGTGGGCGCTTCCGTGAACGGCGCGCGCCGCTGGCTCACGGTCGGCCCGGCTGTCTTCCAGCCGTCCGAGCTCGCCAAGGTCGCGATCGCCGTCTGGGCGGCCGCCTACCTCACCCAGCGCAAGCCGCCGAAGACGCTCCGCGAGCTCGCCCGCCCGCTCGGCCTCGTCTTCGCCGTCTTCGCCCTCCTGATCATGCTCGAGCCCGACCTCGGCACCACGATCACGCTGATGCTGATGCTGATCGGGGTGCTCGTCGTCGCGGGCACGCCGATGCGGCTCGTCGCCACGTCGACCCTGCTCGTCTCGGCCGTCGGCCTGGCCGCGATCTGGATGGAGCCGTACCGCCGCGAGCGCTTCCTCAGCTTCCTGAACCCCTGGCACGACCAGCTCGGCGCCGGCTTCCAGAGCGTCCAGGCCATGATCGGGCTCGGCTCCGGCGGCGTCCTCGGCAAGGGCCTCGGCGAGAGCCTCCTGAAGATGAACTACCTGCCGGAGGCCCACACGGACATGATCTTCGCCATCATCGGCGAGGAGCTCGGCCTGGTCGGCGTCATGCTCGTGCTCGCCGCCTACGCGGTGTTCGCCTGGGCCGGCTACAGCATCGCCATCCAGTGCAAGGATCCGTTCGGCAAGCGGCTCGCCGTCGCCCTGACGACGCTCATCTGCGCGCAGGCGATCATCAACATCGCGGCCGTCCTCGGCCTTGCGCCGCTGACCGGGATCCCGCTCCCGTTCGTGTCCGCAGGCGGGTCGAGCCTCGTGGTGGCGCTCGCCGCCGTCGGGCTGCTCCTTAACATCGGGGCCGATGACCGAGTCGTCGTCAGTGTTGATCGCCGCCGGCGGGACCGCCGGCCACGTGCTGCCGTCGCTCGCAGTCGCCGAGGAGCTGGCCGCCCGCGGCGCGCGAGTGATGTTCGCCGGGTCGCCGGATCGGCTCGAAGCGCGGCTCGTCCCTGAGGCCGGGTTCGAGTTCCACCCGTACGAGGTGAGCGGGCTGCCGCGCCGGCCGAGCCTCGAGCTCGTGCGCGCGCTCGTCACCGACGCGAAGGCGATGCGCGCCGCCGGCCGGATCGTTCGCGAAACAGTTCCGGACGTCGTCTTCGGCGGCGGCGGCTACGTCGCCGGGCCGATCGTCGCGGCGGCCGCGAGGCGGCGCATTCCCACGGCGCTCCTCGAGTCCGATGCGCACCTCGGGCTCGCGAACCGGCTCGCCGCGCCGCTCGCCCGGCGCGTCTTCCTCTCGTTCCCGATCGAAGGCCGCACCGGAAGCAAGTACCGCGTCACCGGGCGGCCGATCCCTCGGCGCTCGAAGCCGCCGGCGCAGGAGGAGGCGCGCACGCTCTTCCGGCTGCCGCTCGAGGGGCCGGTGCTGCTCGTCTTCGGCGGCAGCCAGGGCGCCCGCGCGCTCAACGAGCTCGTCATCGAGAGCTTCGGCGAGGTCGGCCCCGCCGTCCTGCACCTCTCCGGCGAGCGCGACTACGACGCGCTCGTGAAGCGCGTCAAGCGGGACGACTACCGGCTGATCCCCTTCACAAATGAGGTGGGCTCGGCGTACGCGGCCGCTGACCTGGTCCTCGCGCGCTCGGGCGGCTCGGTGTGGGAGCTGGCCGCGGCCGGCAAGCCCGCCGTGCTCGTCCCGTACCCGTTCGCGACCGCCGACCACCAGTCGAAGAACGCGCACTTCTTCGAGCAGGCCGGAGGCGCCGTCTGCGTGCCGGAGGCCGACCTGGGGCAGGTGCCCGAGCTCGTGCGGTCGCTGATCGACGACCCCGATCGGCTCGAGCGCATGTCCGAGGCCATGCTCGCCGTCGCCCGCCCGGACGCGGCCGTCGATATCGCGGAGGAGCTGCTTGAGCTCGCTGCCGCTTAGCGGGCGGCGGCTCTGGTTCGCCGGCATCGGCGGAGCCGGGCTCTCGGGCTACGCCGTGCTCGCCAAGGCGTGGGGCGCCGACGTGCGCGGCTGGGACCGCGCCGAGACGCCGTACCTCGAGCACGTGCGTGCCGCCGGCATCGACGTGGCCGTCTCGCCCGAGCCCGATCCGCCGGACGGGTGGGAGGCGGTCGTCTCCACGGCGTACCGCGACCGCGTCGAGGGCCGCTCGCGCGCGGAGCTGCTCGCCGAGCTCGTCGCCGCGCGCGACGCGATCGTCGTCGCGGGCGCGCACGGCAAGACGACGACTGCCGCGATGATCGCCTTCGTCCTCGACCGGCTCGGCCTCGACCCGGCCTACGTGATCGGCGGCGACGTCCCGCAGCTCGGCGGAAACGCGGGTGCGGGCAGCGGGTGGCTCGTGGTCGAGGGCGACGAGTCCGACCGCACGATCGCCGCGCTCCGGCCGCGCATCGCCGTGATCACGAACGTCGATCTCGACCACCACAGCGAGTTCGCCTCGCGCGCTGAGGTGCAGGCGCTCTTCGATGGGTGGCTGGCGGAGGTACCGACCGTCATCCGCGAGCCCGAGCCGGTCGACCTGGAGCTCGCCGTGCCGGGGCTGCACAACCGCCGGAACGCGGCCGCCGCGCTCGCGGCGCTCGAGTCCGCCGGTGTCGCGCGCGCCGATGCCGAGCCCGTGCTCGCCGCGTTCGCCGGCGTCGGCCGCCGCCTCGAGCGCCGCGGCGAGGCGGGCGGTGTGGCCGTCTACGACGACTACGCGCACAATCCGGCGAAGGTCGAGGCGGCGGTGGCGGCGCTGCACGAGACCGCGCCCGGGCGCGTGCTCGTCCTCTTCCAGCCGCACCTGCCCTCGCGTACGCGCCACGTCGCCCGGGAGCTCGGGGCCGCGCTCGCCGGCGCGGACGCGGTCGCTGTCGCGGAGGTCTACGCCGCCCGGGAGGAGCCGCTCGAGGGCGTCGACGGGCGGACGGTCGTGCAGGCGCTGCTCGACGTCCGGCCCGGCATGCCGGTCGCCTGGACGCCGAACCCCGCCGACGGCGTGCGGTTCCTCGCCGCGCGCGCGCGGCCGGGCGACGTCGTCGCGACGGTCGGCGCCGGCGACGTGGACGCGGTCGTCCCCGCGCTGCTCGAGGAGCTCCAGTGATCGAGGAAGGCGTCGCCCTCTCTCGCTTCACCACGCTCGGCACCGGCGGCCCGGCGCGCTGGTTCGCGCGGCCGTCCACGGTCGCGGAGCTCGAGCAGGCGCTCGCCTGGGCGGCCGAGCGCGGGGCGGAGGCGGCCGTCGTCGGGCTCGGCTCGAACCTGCTCGTCGCCGACGAGGGCGTCGACGCGCTTGTCCTGAAGCTGAGCGGCGACCTCGCCTCCGCTGACGTCGAGGGCGAGATGGTCGTCGCGGGCGGCGGGGCGCCGCTGGCCGTCTGCCTGCACCGCGCCCGCGCGGCGGGTCTCGGCGGCCTCGAGTTTGCGTGCGCGATCCCCGGCACGGCGGGCGGCGGCGTGTGGATGAACGCGGGCGCGTACGGCGGCGAGATCTCGGGCGTGCTCGAGCGGGCGTTCGTCGTCTCCGCGGACGGGGCCGGCTGGCTGACGCCCGCCGAGCTGGGGCTGCGCTACCGGCACTCGGGGCTCCGGCACGGGCAGGTGGTCGCCCGCGTCGAGCTCCGCCTGCACCCCAGGCCGGTCGAGGAGATCAAGGCGACGGTCACGGAGATGCAGGCGCAGCGCAAGGCGGCCCAGCCGACGAACAAGCGCACGTTCGGGAGCGTCTTCAAGAACCCCGAGCACGAGCTTTCCGCAGGCCGCATGCTCGAAGCCTGCGGCCTGCGCGGCTTCGCGATCGGCGGCGCGGTCGTCTCCCCGCGCCACGCGAACTTCATCGAGAACGCCGGCGAGGCCACGACCGCCGATGCGCTCGCGCTCATGGCCGAGGCGCGGCGCCGCGCCCACGAACGGTTCGGCGTCGTGCTCGAGCACGAGGTCGAGCTGCTCGGCGGGATCGAGATCCCCGTCCTGGCAACCGGGCCCTAACTCGTCTCGCTTTCGGCACAGACACGTCGCACGATCTGTGGCAGCGGGGTCTGACCCCGGCGGGCTGCCTCGCTACAGAGTTGGCACAGACGCGTCACGCGATCAGTGCTGCGGGGTCTGACCCCGGTAGTCCGGGCAGGGTAGGGGCCGCGGACGCCGAAAGAGCGTCCGTGGAGTCCCGTCGTGCACGTTCTCTCGCGCCTGCGCGCGCGGACCTTTCGCGCCTCGTCCCGTCGACCCGTTCGATCGTCACCGGCGTCGCGCTGCTGCTGACGGGCATGGCCGCCTTCGCGATCGCCCGGCAGTCCTCGATCTTCGCCATCCGCAACGTCCAGGTGGTCGGCGCCCAGCCGTCGCTCGAGCGCAAGGTGCGCGAGGCGCTCGCCCCGCTGATCGGGACGAGCCTCGTCGCGCTCGACGGCGCCGAGGTGCAGCGCCGCCTCCAGGCCCTTCCACAGATCCGCAGCGCGACGTATGACCGCGCGTTCCCGAACACCTTGAAGATCGTGGTCGAGCCCGATGCGCCGGCGGCCCTCCTGCTCAGCGGCCGGGATGGCTGGCTCGTCTCCGAGCACGGCGCGATCCTCAAGCAGCTGCGCCGCCCGTTCACCCGGGAGTTCCCGAGCATCTGGGTCTCGCGCGACACGATCCGGCACGGACGGGCCGCACTCCCCGCGACGGTCGACATCGCCCTGCGCGGGCTCGCCGCCGCCCGGCAGTCGCGGAGCGCCCTCCTGCCCGACATCCGCAAGGTTCGCTCGGTGGCGGGCGAGCTCACCTTCGTGCTCCGCTCGCACGTCGAGCTCCGGCTCGGCAACGCGCGCGACGTCGCGCTGAAACTGGCCGTCGCCGACCGCGTGCTTGCGACGCTCAGCCCGGAGGAACGGCAGAAGATCAAGTACCTCGACCTCGCGCTACCCTCGAGGCCGGTGACCGGAACAAACTCTAAACTCTAAGGTAGAGGGTTAGACTCTCGCCGAGTTTTCCGGATTGACACGCGGGAATCGGCGACGTACGCTCTTCCGGTTCTGCCCCGAGACGGGGCTAGCCTTCAACCTGAACCTGAGCCATGAGACCCCACGACGACAGCCGCGACTTCCTCGCCGTCATCAAGGTCGCCGGCGTCGGCGGCGGCGGGACGAATGCCGTCAACCGCATGGTCGAGGCGGGTGTCGCCGGGGTCGAGTTCATCGCCGTCAACACCGACGCGCAGGCGCTGCTCATGCTCGAGGCCGACCTGAAGGTTCAGGTCGGCTCGCACGCGACGCGCGGCCTCGGCGCCGGCGCCGACCCGGACGTCGGGCGCGCCGCGGCCGAGGAGAGCCGCGACGAGCTCAAGGACGCGCTCAAGGGCGCGGACATGGTCTTCGTCACCGCGGGCGAGGGCGGCGGCACCGGCACCGGCGGCGCGCCGATCGTCGCGGAGCTCGCGCGTGAGCTGGGCGCGCTGACGGTTGGCGTTGTGACGCGGCCGTTCTCGTTCGAGGGCAAGCGCCGCGGCGACCAGGCCGAGCGCGGCATCCAGGAGCTCTCCGAGCGCGTCGACACGCTGATCGTGATCGAGAACGACCGGCTGCTCCAGGTGGTCGAGAAGCAGACCTCGATCCTCGACGCGTTCCGGATCGCCGACGACATCCTCCGCCAGGGCGTCCAGGGCATCACCGACCTGATCACGGTGCCCGGGCTCGTCAACCTCGACTTCGCGGACGTGCGCACGATCATGCGCGACGCCGGGTCGGCGCTGATGGGCATCGGCATCGCCTCGGGCGAGAACCGTGCCGGCGAGGCCGCGCGGGCCGCGGTGTCGTCGCCGCTGCTCGAGGCGTCGATCGAGGGAGCGACCGGGATCCTGCTCAACATCACCGGCCCGCCCGATCTCGGGCTGTTCGAGGTCAACGAGGCGGCCGAGGTCGTCACCGGCGCCGCCGACCAGAACGCGAACGTGATCTTCGGGGCCGTCGTCGACGACAAGCACGCCGACGAGGTGCGGGTCACGGTGATCGCCACCGGATTCGGCACGCCGCGCTCCGCCCGCCGCCGGCGCACCTCCGCGCTGCTCACCGAGACGGTGCCGGCACGCACGCCGCGCCCGCGCGAGCGCGACAGCTTCGAATCCCCGGCGGGCGAAGAGATCGACATCCCGTCGTTCCTGCGGGACGACAACTAGCCCGGATCCGTAGTTCCCTCGCCCCTGTGGCCGGGGGCAGGCACTAGCATCGCGCCGGGATGCAGACGCTCCGGCGCACGCCCCTGTACGAACAGCACCTCGCGGCCGGCGCGCGCATGGTCCCATTCGCCGGCTGGGAGATGCCCGTGCAGTACGAGGGCGTCGTCCCCGAGCACCGAGCGGTACGCGCGGACTGCGGCGTCTTCGACGTCTCGCACATGGGCGAGATCGAGGTCGAGGGGCCGCGCGCCGCGGAGCTTCTCCAGTCGCTCTTGTCGAACGACCTCGGGCGGATTGCGCCCGGCGAGGCGCAGTACACGCTCCTGACCAACGAGCACGGCGGGATCATCGACGACCTGATCGTCTACCAGCTCGACCAGTTCCGGTTCCTGCTCATCGTCAACGCGTCGAACCGGGAGCTCGACTTCGCGTGGATGAAGGAGCGCGAGATCTCCGGCTCGGACGTGCGCGACATCTCCGACGCGTACGCGCTCCTCGCGGTGCAGGGGCCACGGTCGATCGAGCGGCTCGAGCTCCCGGACCGGCCGGCGTTCAGCTTTGCGGAGGCGGAGATCGACGGCGTCCCCTGCATGGTCAACCGCACGGGCTACACCGGTGAGCGCGGCGTCGAGCTGCTCTGCGAGGCTGACGACGCGCCGCAGCTGTGGGACGCGGTGCTCCGGCGGGGCGCCGTTCCCTGCGGGCTCGGCGCACGCGACACGCTGCGCCTCGAGGTCTGCTTCCCGCTGCACGGCAACGACATCGGCTCCGACACCGACCCGATCTCGGCCGGCCTCGGCTGGACGTGCGCGCTCGACAAGGAGTTCACGGGCGTGGACGTCATCCGCCGGGTCAAGGAGGGAGGCCTCGAGCGCCGGCTCGTCCCATTCGTGATGGACGAGAAGGCGATCCCGCGGCAGGGCATGGCGATCGATTCGCAGGCCGGCGGCGGCGAGGTCACCTCCGGGACGCACTCACCGATGCTGGAGCGCGGCATCGGCATGGGCTACGTGCCGGCCGCCTCGGCCGAGCCCGGGACAGGACTGACGATCGACGTCCGCGGGAAGCCGCGGCGGGCGACCGTCGTGCGCAAGCCGATCTATCGCAAGGAGGAGAGCTGATGGCCGCGGACGAGAGCTACCCCGCCGACCTGCGCTACCACCCCCAGCACGACTGGGCGCGCATCGAGGGCGAGGAGGCGACGCTCGGGATCACGTGGTTCGCCGCCGACGCGCTCGGCGATCTCGTCCATTTCGAGGCCCCCGAGGAGGGCGCGACGGTGACGAAGGACCAGTCCTACGGCGAGGTCGAGTCCGTGAAGGCGGTCTCCGACGTGATCGCGCCGCTCTCGGGCGAGATCGTGGCCGTCAACCAGGCCGTGGTGAACGCACCCGAGACGATCAACGAGGATCCGTACGGCGAAGGCTGGCTCGTGCGCATCCGGCTGGCGGACGCGTCCGAGGCGGACGCCCTCCTCGACGTCGACGCCTACCGCAAGGCGCTCGAGGAGCAGTGAGCGCGGCCCGCTATCTGTCGCTGACCGACGCCGACCGGGAGGCGATGCTCGAGACGATCGGCATCGACGACGTCGACGAGCTCTTCGAGCAGATCCCGACCGGAGTTCGTCTCGGGCGCGAGCTCGACCTCGAGCCGCCGCTGTCCGAGCTCGAGCTCGTCGACCACCTCTCCGAGCTCGCGGCCCGCAACGTCGACACCGGGCGCGAGCTGTCGTTCCTCGGCGCCGGCATCTACGACCACTACGTCCCGGCGATCGTGGACATGGTGCTCTCGCGGGGCGAGCTGCTGACGGCCTATACGCCGTACCAGCCCGAGGTCAGCCAGGGCGTCCTCCAGGCGATCTTCGAGTACCAGACCGTGATCTGCGAGCTGACGGGCATGGACGTGTCGAACGCGTCCGGCTACGACGGCACGACGGTCGCGGCCGACGTCTGCTTCCTCGCGAAGCACGCCACCGGGCGCTCCAAGGTCGTGCTCGCCGAGACGCTCAACCCGCAGGTCCGCCAGGTCGTGAAGACGTATGCGCCCGGGTTCGGCCTCGAGGTCGTCGAGGTTCCGCACGACGGCGGAGTCACCGACCCGGACCGGCTCGCCGCCGCCTCGGCGGACGCCGCCGCGGTTTTCTTCCAGCAGCCGAACTTCTTCGGCTGCCTCGAGCCCGCGCCGGAGCTGGCTGCGGCCGCCGCCGATGCCGGCGCGCTGCCGGTCGCGCACGTCGACCCGATCTCCCTCGGCATCCTCGAGGCGCCCGGCAATTACGGGTGCGCGATCACGATCGGCGAGGGCCAGGGCGCCGGCAACCACATGGCGTTCGGCGGCCCGCACTACGGCTTCCTCGCGGCGCGTAACGACCTGATCAGGCGCATGCCCGGGCGGATCGTCGGCGAGACCACCGACGTCCACGGCCAGCGCGGCTACGTGCTGACGCTGCAGACGCGCGAACAGCACATTCGCCGCGAGAAGGCCACGTCGAACATCACGACCAACCAGACGCTGCTCGCGCTCGGTGGGCTCGTCTACCTCAGCTGGCTAGGGCCAGAGGGCCTGCGCGAGCTGGGGGAGACCTGCCTGGGCCTCGCCCAGTACGCGAAGGACCGGCTCGGTCTTCCACTGGCGTTTCCCGATCAGGCAACATTCAAGGAGTTTGGCATCCGGCTCGGACGACCCGCACGCGAGGTCATCGCCGCAGCACGGCAGCGGGGCGTGAACCCGGGCTACGCGCTGGGCCGCGATTACGAGGGCATGGACGACGTGCTGCTCGTCGCCGTGACCGAGAAGCGCTCGCCCGCGGACATCGACCGGCTTGCCGAGGTGCTCCAGGAGGTGGCGGCGTGAAGCTCCTGTTCGAGAAGTCCCGCCCCGGCCGCACCGCGTACTCCCTGCCGCGCCACGACCTGCCGGCCGCCGAGGTGCCGGCCGAGCTCCGCCGCGAGCGCGCGCCGCGCTTGCCCGAGATCGCCGAGCCCGAGCTCGTCCGCCACTTCACCGAGCTGTCGAGCCGCAACTACGGCGTCGACACCGGCTTCTACCCGCTCGGGTCCTGCACGATGAAGCACAACCCGCGGGTGAACGAGCGCGTGGTCGGCCTGCCCGGCTTCCGGGACCTCCATCCGCATCAGGTCGAGGAGGGCGCGCAGGGCGCGCTCGAGCTGATGTGGCGGCTCCAGGAGATCCTCGCCGAGATCTCGGGCCTCCACGCCGTCTCGCTCCAGCCGGCCGCCGGGTCGCAGGGCGAGGTCACCGGGCTGATGCTGATGCGCGCCTACTTCGCCGACCGCGGCGAGACGCAGCGGCGCAAGGTCTTCGTCCCGGATACCGCGCACGGCACCAACCCGGCGAGCGTCACGATGGCGGGCTTCGAGATGGTCCACGTCTCCACCGACCCGCGCGGCAACGTCGACCTCGAGGAGCTGCGCGAGAAGGTGGATGAGGAGACGGTCGGGCTCATGCTCACGAACCCGAGCACGCTGGGCCTCTTCGACGAGGGCATCGAGGAGATCGAGCGCATCTTCCACGGCGCCGGCGCGCTCCTCTATTACGACGGCGCCAACCTGAACGCGGTCTGCGGGAAGTCCCGCCCCGGCGACATGGGCTTCGACATCGTCCACATCAACCTCCACAAGACGTTCTCGCAGCCGCACGGCGGCGGCGGGCCGGGCGGCGGGCCGATCGCCGTCCGCGACATCCTCGAGCCGTACCTGCCCGTGCCGACGGTGGCGCGGGACTTCGAGGGCGCCCGTTTCCGCTGGCACGACGAGCGGCCCAAGTCGATCGGCCGGGTCAGGGCGTTCGGCGGCCCGTTCGGCGTCTTCGTCCGCTCCTACGCGTACATGCGCGCCTACGGGCCGCAGCTCAAGGAGATGTCCGAGACGGCCGTGCTGAACGCGAACTACCTGCTCGCCCGGCTGCGCGACGACTATGACCTGCCCTACGACCGGCTCTGCATGCACGAGTTCGTGGTCTCCGCACGCGGGCTGAAGCGCGAGCACGGCGTCACGGCGCTCGACGTGGCGAAGCGGCTGATCGACCACGGCTTCCACCCGCCGACGATCTACTTCCCGCTCGTCGTCGGCGAGGCGCTGATGATCGAGCCGACCGAGACCGAGACGAAGGAGACGCTCGACGCGTTCGCCGATGCCATGGCCGACATCGCGCGCGAGGCCGTGGACGACCCGGACGCGTTGAAGCGGGCGCCGACGAACGCGGTCGTCGGGCGGCTCGACGAGGTCAAGGCGGCGAAGCGGGTGATCGTGCGCTACGGGTTCGAGGAGCATCCCGATCTGAGCGGCGAGGTGTCGCAGCGCGTCGCCGCCGAAGCGCCCAAAGGCGCCTGATGCCTGACGAGATCGGCCTCTTCCCGCTCGGGATCGTCGTCCTCCCGGGCGAGTCGACGCCCCTGCACATCTTCGAGCCGCGCTATCGCGAGCTCGTCGGCGAGGCGATCGAGCTGGAGACGCCGTTCGGGATCCTGCTGACCGACGACGAGGGGCTCCGCGAGGTCGGCACGACCGTCCGCGTGACCGAGGTGGTCGAGCGCTTCGACGACGGCCGCTTCGTCGTGGTCGTCGAGGGCGGCGAGCGCTTCCGGCTCCTGCGCTTCACCGAAGGGCGCGCGTTCCGCACGGGCGAGGTCGAGCCGGTCGCGGACGGCGACGCCGAGGCGGGCGAGGGCGAGCGGCAGACGGCGCTGGAGCTCTTCGAGGGGCTGCGCGACGCGGTCGGCGCCGATGTCGAGTCTCCGGAGGTCAACGACCCGGCGCTGTCGTACGCCATCGCGCGTCGGGTGGAGATGGACGTGCGCGTGAAGCAGGACCTGCTCGAGTCCGTCTCGGAGCCGGAGCGGCTCGAGATCCTCTCGAGCCACCTGCGCAGCGCCGCCGCGCAGCTCGAGCTCGTGCAGGAGCACTCGGCACTCGCGCGGCGCAACGGGAACCTGCGGGGGGCGGCGGAGGCCGAGTCCTAGCCGGGAACCGCGACGCGCCCGCGCGGCGCGCTCGCCAGCTGCCCGCAGGCGGCGGCGATGTCCCGACCGCGCGTGAGGCGCACCGTCGCCGGCACACCGGCCGAGCGCAACGTCTCCGCGAACGCGTCGATCGCGCGCGGCGACGACCCGGTGAACGCGCCGCCGGTGGGGTTGTACGGGATCAGGTTGACCTTGAACGCGTTTCTCGGCTTCAGCAGCGCGGCCAGCTGGCGCGCCTGGCCGACCCGGTCGTTCACACCGGCGAGCATCACGTACTCGACGAAGACCTTGCGGCGGCGCTTCTCGACGTAGCGCCGGCACTCGTCGAGCACGTCCGCGAGCGGGTAGCGCTCGTTCACTGGCATGAGCGCGCTCCGTAGCGCGTCCTCCGGCGCGTGCACCGAGAGCGCGAGGCGGATCGGCGCCTCGACCTCGTCGACGAAGCGGCGCAGCCCGGGCATCCACCCGACCGTGGAGATGGTCGTCCGCCGGTGCGTGACGCCGAGGTCGGGCAGCCGGCGGGCGGCCGCGACCACGTTGTCGAGGTTCACCATCGGCTCGCCCATGCCCATGAAGACCGCGTGGCCGATCGGCTCGATGCGGCGGAAGTGGAGCGCCTGCTCGACGATCTCCGACGCGGTGAGGTTGCGGCCGAACGCCATCGAGCCCGTCGCGCAGAAGGTGCACGTCAGCGGGCAGCCCGACTGTGACGACACGCAGATCGAGCGCCGCCCGTCGCGGAAGCGCATGAGCACGGCCTCGACCGGATGACCGTCGCCGGTCCGGAACAGCACCTTCAGCGTCCCGTCGCGCGACTGCGCCTCCTCCTCGACGGCGAGGGACGAGAACGGCACGCGCTCGGCAAGCCGCGCACGCAACGCGGCGGGGAGGTCGGTCATCGCGTCGTACGACGCCGCCCCGTGCGCGGTCCAACGCCACACCTGGCGGGCGCGGTAGGCCGGCTCGCCCGCGTCGGCGAGCGCGTGCTCGAGCAGCTCGAGATCCATCGGTCGAGGGTAGCCGCGGTGTAGCTACCCGCACCGCAAGTCTCGTGTCCGCCGCATTCCCCTGCGGCTCGGCACACGCCACCGTCGGGGCATGACCCCAAACACCCACACGCTCACGCCCGCCCGCATCACCTCGCTCGTCCTGATCGCGCTCGTCGCCGCCGGCCTCGCCTACCTCCGCTTCGGCACCGGCGACGACCGCGTCTCCGTTCCGCCCGGCGCCCATGCCGGGCAGCTCCTCCTCCACCCGTGTACGTACGACACCGAGCGCGGGGGCTACGCGGCCGACTGCGGCACGCTCGTCGTGCCCGAGAACCGCGTCGACCCGCAGTCGCGGCTGATCGCGCTACCGGTTACGCGCATCCGCGCCCGCTCGCCGCATCCGGGCGATCCGATCTTCCGCCTCGAGGGCGGCCCCGGGCTCAGCAACATGCAGTTCGCGAAGGCGAGCCGCTTCGCCGACCACCACGACGTCGTCCTCGTCGGCTACCGCGGCGTCGACGGCTCGTCCCGGCTCCAGTGCCCGGAAGTCGTCTCGGCGCTCAAGCACGCGACCGACCTGCTGGGCGAGGCCTCCATGCGTGCCTATGCGGACGGCTTCCGCGCCTGCGCCGACCGCCTCTCGGCCGACGGGGTCGACCTCCGCGGCTACAGCATCCCGCAGCTGGTCGACGACCTCGAGGCTGCGCGCGTCGCGCTCGGCTACCGGCGCGTCGACCTGCTCAGCGAGAGCGCCGGCACGCGCACCGCGATGATCTACGCCTGGCGTCACCCGGCGAGCGTCCACCGCTCGGTGATGATCGGCGTGAACCCGCCCGGGAACTTCCTCTGGAGCGGACGGACGACCGACGAGCAGATCCGCCGCTACGCGGCCGCCTGCGAGCGCGACGAGCACTGCAGCCGGCAGACCAGCGACCTCGCCGGTCTCCTGAAGGAGACGCATGTGCCGAAGAGCTGGATGGGCCTGCCGATCCGGCCCGGCAACGTCCGCATCGCCTCGTTCTACGGCCTGATGGAATCCGGCTCCGACGCTGCACCGCTCTCGGCGCCCATGACGCTCGGGTCCTGGATCTCCGCCGACCGGGGCGACGCGAGCGGGTTCTGGTTCCAGTCGGTCCTTGCAGGCGTCGCGTTCCCCGAGTCGTTCGTCTGGGGCGAGCTTGCGGCAATGGGCCGCCCTGATGCCGCAGCCGCGAGGCGCTACTTCTCCCGCGAGCGGCACGACGGCGCCATCTGGGGCAACCCCGGCACGCGGTTCGTCTGGGCGGACGGCAGGCTCGCGGACGCGTGGCCGGCGACGCCCGACGAGAACGCGTACAGCCGCGTCCGGCGCTCGAACGTCGAGACGCTGCTCGTCGGCGGTGCGCTCGACATGGCCACCCCGCCGCAGATCGCGAGACGCGAGCTGTTGCCGTTTCTGCCGAACGGGCACCAGGTCGTCCTGCCAGGCTTCGGCCACACGACCTCGTTCTGGACGGAGCAGCAGAGCGCCGGCACGCGGCTCGTGAACACGTTCTTCGACAGCGGCCGCGTCGACCGCTCGTTCTACAAGCCGCAGCGCGTCGACTTCACGCCCGAGGTCACGCAGACTGCGCTCGGCAAGGGCTTCGCGGCCGCAATCGCCGGGCTCGCGCTGCTGACGCTCGCCTCGCTCGCCTGGATGGCTGTCCGCCGCCGGCGCCATGGGCGCTCGATGAGCATCGTGCTCCGGGCCGTCTACCCGGTCGTGCTGGGCTTCGGCGGCTGGTTCCTCGCAGTGCTCGTGGTCATGAAGTGGTTCCCCGGGACGCCGCTCGACGACGAGCTGCTCTCCGTCGTATCCGTCGGGGTGCCGATCGGTCTCGGTGTGTTCTTCGGCTGGCTCGGTGACGACCGGAAGGCCGCCGGCCTCCTCGCCGCCCTGGTCGGCGCGCTCGTGGGCGGCTCGCTCGGCTTCAACGCCGCTGATGGAATGCTCGCGCTGCTGACGACGATCGCCGCCGCGACCGCGGGGTCGAACCTGGCTCTCACCCTGCTGGACGTGGCGCCGGCTCCAGAGCCCCACGCTGCGCCAGCCACTGCGCAATGAGGTCTCCGACCTCCGGACCGGCGTCGGCCACGAGATCGTGGCCGGCGCCGTCCACCCGCCGCACGTCGGCGCCCCTGCTGCTCGTCGCCACCGAGCCGCCGAGGCTCGAGCCCTACCGCTGGGGCACCACCCGCTGAAACGTTGCCGTCGGCGGGGCGGTTGGCAGAATGGGCCGGCCGTGATCGACCTCCGCTCCGACACGCTCACGCAGCCGTCGCCCGGGATGCGCGCCGCGATCGCGCAGGCCGTCGTCGGCGACGAGCAGAAGCGCGAGGATCCGACCGTCCTCGACCTGGAGGAGCGCGCCGCGGCGCTGCTCGGCCAGGAGGAGGCCGTCTACCTGCCGACGGCGACGATGGCCAACCAGATCGCGCTGCACGTGCTCGGGGAGCCCGGCGACGAGCTCCTCGCCCACGAGCACTCGCACATCCTGCTCTACGAGCTCGGCGGCCCCGCCGTGCACTCGGGCCTCGTGACGCGCGGCCTGCCGGGCGAGTACGGGCGCCTGACCCCCGACCAGATCCGGCGCTCGGTTCGCTACGACGAGGACGTCCACCACCCGCTCACCCGGGTCGTGTCGCTCGAGAACACCCACAACGCGTCCGGCGGGCGCGTGTGGCCGCTCGAGGAGATCGTCGCCGTCACCGAGACGTGCCGCGAGCTCGAGCTCGCCGTCCACCTCGACGGGGCGCGGATCATGAACGCCGCCGTCGCCCTCGGCGTGCCGGCCGCCGACATCGGCCGCCACTTCGACACGGTGACGATCTGCCTCTCGAAGGGGCTCGGCTGCCCGCTCGGGGCCCTGGTCGCCGGCAACGCGGAGCGGATGAGGACCGCCCGCCGCTACAAGTTCCTGTTCGGGGGCGCGATGCGCCAGGCCGGCATCGTCGCCGCGGCCGGTGTCTACGCGTTCGAGAACAACATCGACCGCCTCGCCGATGATCACGCACGCGCGCGGCGCCTGGCCGAGGGGCTCGCCGCGGCCGGGCTGCCGGTGGACATCGACCAGGTGGAGACCAACTTCGTCCAGCTCGACGTCGGCCGGCTCGACCTGACCACCGCCGAGGCGATCGGGCGGCTGCGCGAGGCCGGCATCGGCATGTCGATGACGATCCACCCGAACGTCCTGCGCGCGGTCACGCACCTCGACGTCGGCGACGGCGACATCGACCGCGCGATCGAGCTCATCCCACGCGCCCTCGGCGTTCTTGCGCCCGCCTGAGGCCGAGCTCGAGCGCCGCGTCCGGGCGCTCCAGGCCGAGCGCCGCCTGCCGAGCGTCAGCGCCGCCGTCTTCGTCGACGGCGAGGTGGTCTGGGAGCTCGCCGTCGGCCTCGCCGACGCGGCGGCCGGCCGCGAGGCGACGCCCGGCACTCAGTACCGGATCGGCTCGATCACGAAGACGTTCACGGCGGCCGCAGTGCTGCGGCTCGCCGACGAGGGCGCCGTCGACCTGCTCGCGCCGCTGCGCGAGTACGTGCCCGAGCTTTCGGACGAGCGCGTCCGCGTCAAGGACGTGCTCTCGCACGCGTCCGGCCTGCAGCGGGAGGAGCCCGGCTCGTCGTGGGACGAGATGGCCTTCCTCACGCGCGACGAGCTGCTCGCCCGCCTCGGCGAGGTCGGCCGCGTGCTCGAGCCGCGCGACGAGTGGCACTACTCGAACATCGGCTTCACGCTGCTCGGCGAGCTGGTGGCGCGCGCAACCGGCGACTACCAGCGCACGATCGAGGAGTGGTTCTTCGGGCCGGTAGGCCTCCGGCGCACGACCTGGGAGCCGGATGACGGCGCGGCCGTCGGCTACCACCCCGAGCCCTGGAGCGACCTCCTCCACGTGGAGCGAAACGTCGACCTCAACGCCGGCCGCGCCGCCGGGCAGCTCTGGAGCACCACCGCCGACCTCGCCCGCTGGGCGGGCTTCCTGCGCGACCCCGACCCCGAGGTGCTGCGGCCCGAGACCGCGGCGGCGATGCAGCGCGTGCAGACGATCGCCGATCACGCCGCCTGGACATACGGCTCCGGCCTCGGCCTGTTGATGTGGCGTGACGGCAACCGCGTCTTCGCGGGGCACAGCGGCGGCATGAACGGCTTCCTGTCCAACCTCGCCTGGGAGACCCGCGGCCGCACCGGCGCAGTGCTCTTCACGAACTCGAGCCCGAGCATGTCGATCGACGCGGAGGGCATCGCGCTCGCCGTGCAGGCGGCCGAGCTCATGGAGCCGATGCCGGAGCCGTGGCGCCCGACCGAGCCGCCGCCGCCCGAGCTCGAGGGCGTGCTCGGCAACTGGTGGACGGAGGGGTGGGAGTTCGTCCTCACCTACCGCGACGGGCGTCTCCGCGCAGCGGCCGCCGGCTCGAGCCGCGAGCCCGCCGTCTTCGAGCCCGCCGGCCCGGACCGCTACCGGACGGTGGCGGGCCGCGAGCGCGGCGAGCTGCTCGAGATCCAGCGCGACGGCGACGGCCGCCCGGTGAAGCTGAGCTGGGCGACCTACGCGATGACGCGCACCTCGCTGCCGATGGCGCCGTAGGAACGGACGGGTGAGCCGCGGGACGGTTGAGACGCCGGTCGGGTCGCTCACGATCGTCGCGGGTGAATCCGGCCTCGCGGCCGTGCTCTTCGGGAGCGAGACGGGCCCGGCGGAGGAGCCGCATCCGGTCATCGCTGCGGCTGCGCGGCAGCTGCGCGAGTACTTCGGCGGCGAGCGGCGCGAGTTCGATCTCCCGCTCGAGCTGTCCGGCACGCCGTTCCAGCGCCGTGCCTGGCTCGCGCTGGCCGACGTCCCCTACGGCACGACGCGCAGCTACGGCGAGCAGGCGCGGCGGATCGGAGCACCGGGCGCCGCGCGCGCCGTCGGCGCGGCCAACGGCCGGAACCCGCTGCCGATCGTCCTTCCCTGCCACCGGCTCCTGGGCGCCGACGGCAGCCTGACCGGCTACGGCGGCGGCCTCGAGATCAAGCGCGCGCTCCTCGACCTCGAGGCACGCGTTCGCGCCGTCTAGCGGTCGCCGACGGCGAACGCCGCGGCCGCGAACCCGGCGTAGGCGGCGACGAGCACGGCGCCGCGCCACGTGGACGACCGTCCCTGCGCGAGCAGCGCCGCGGTGAGCGCAACTGCCCCGGCGACGGCGATGAGCTCGAACGGCCGGAAGGAAAGGGCGAGCGGCTTCAGCGCCCAGGCGGCCAGCGCCACCGCCGGGATCAGGAAGACGCAGACCTGTGCCGCAGAGGCAAGCGCGATCTCCGAGGCGAGACGGATGTTTCCGCGATGCGCGACGACCACCGCACCGCCGTGCTCGGCGGCGTTGCCGACGATCGCGACGATCACGGCGGCGACGAAGAAGTCGCTGAGCCCGGCGTTCGAGGCGAACGTGTCGATGCTTCCCACGAGGATCTCGGCGATCAGGGCGGTGACGAGGGTGGCGGCGCCCAGGACGGCGAGCGAGACGCCGAGGCTCCAGCTCGCCTCCTCCGGCGGATCGTCGGACACGTGCTGCCGCCGGTGGCGCCGCAGGTTGCGCCAGGTCACGACGACGTAGAGGGCGAGCAGGATCACCGCCGGCGCGATCGAGAGCCGCGCGATCTCGTGGCGCTCCGGGTTGCCGTGGAAGGCCGGAATCGCGGGGATGAGCGCGACCGACGACCGCGATCGCGACGAGCCCGAGCGACGTGAAGCTCGAGCGGCGGTCGATCGACGCGGCCGGGCCGAAGAGCAGCGAGAAGCCGAGGACGAGCAGCAGGTTGCCGACGATCGAGCCCATCAGCGACGCGCGGACGACGTCGAACTTGCCGGAGTTGACGGCGATCAGCGCAATGACGAGCTCGGGCGCGTTCCCGAACGTCGCGTTGAGGAAGCCGCCGATGCCGGCGCCCGTATGGGCGGCCGCGTGCTCGGTCGCCTCCCCGATCAGCCACGCGAGCGGGATCAGCGAGATCGCCGCGAGGATGAAGTCGGCGGTGTCGCCGGGCGAAGCGAAGTAGTGAATCGCGAGCGTGGCCGGCGCGAGGGCGAGCGACGCCCAGAGGATCCTGCGGACCACGCGCGCCAGCGTATCGGCCTGCTCCCGGCCGCCCGCGCGGTAGAACACGCGTGGTGATCGAGGCCGTCCTCTTCGACTGGGGCGACACGCTGATGCCCTACGACGCGCAGGCCAGCGACGAGTTCGTGCTCGCGCGGACCCGTGCCGGGCTCGCCGCGCTCGACGGGCGGGTCGATGTCGCGCCCGAAGCGGTCACGGGCTGGTTCCGCGAGCACTTCGACGAGCTGTTCGCCTCCGAGGCCGAGGAGGACTTCGACCACCTCGAGATGCTCGCCCGCTGCTTCCGCGAGCTCGGGGCCGACCCGACAGACGAGGACGTCCGCCTCTACGCGCAGGCGAGCAACTGGGAGAGCGAGATGCTCCTGTTCCCGCACGCGCATGCGCTCCTCGACGCGCTGCGCGCGCGCGGGCTGAAGACCGCGATCGTGTCGAACACGTCGGTGCCGGGATGGCTGCTCGAGCCCGTGCTCGCCAAGCAGGGGCTTGCCTCACGCATCGACGCCGCCGTCTTCTCGTCCGACGTCGGGAAGCGCAAGCCGCACCCGTTGATCTTCCGGCGCGCGCTCGACGAGCTCGGCGTCGAGGCCGCGAACGCGCTCTTCGTCGGCGACCGCGTGCGGCAGGACGTGCGTGGCGCCCACGACGCCGGGATGGTGACGGTGCAGGCCCTCTGGAGCCGCGCGGACGAGCATCCCGACGGGATCGAGCCGGACTATGAGGCATACACAATGATGGACGTTCTCAACGTCGTCCGGCGGCTGAACGGCGGGCTCTGAGCAAGCATTTTTGGCCGGGGCTGTCAAGTCTTGCGGAGGCCCCCGGACGTGCCGACAATCCGGCGTATGGACATCTCCTCAGCGTCGCCGGCAAAGCGCCTGCCGCTCCATCCGCAGCAGGAAGTCGAGTGCCGGAGATGCGATGTCCACTGCGACAAGGTCGTGTACCCGGCGGCCTGCGTCGAGCGGGCGTGCCCGTTCGTCTACGCCTACGAGGAGTTCGGCCGCCGGTACGTCGGCTGCATGCAGAAGGTGTTCTCGGTCGAGATCGACCTGGCCATGCTCCAGCAGGCCGAGCGGCGGCGTGACGGCTTCGGCGCGGTGAAGGCGGTTCGGGCGCCGCTGCCGATGTGCGAGGCGGACGTGTCGAGCTGCTACGAGGCGAAGGGCGCCGAGCTCGGCTGCGTCAACCCCGAGTTCTTCGAGCTCCCGCTCGACCGGCCGAGCTTCCGCGTGTTCGCGCGCCTGGCGCCGAACGCCGAGCGCTAGACCGCTTCTTCTTCGGCTTCCAGCGCGCGTACAGGTCGCGCAGCACCTGCATGTCCTCGGCGCGCGGCCCGTGCCCTTCGATGCCCGGCGTCTCCATCACGGCCGGCAGGTCCTGCACGGCCGGGTGGGCGAGGAAGACACCGAGGTTCTCGCCCATCTCGCCCTCGAGCACGTTCGCGTGCCGGTCGCGGTTCGAGCCGAGCGGGGCCGCCGAGTCGTTGACGTGCAGCGCGCGCACGCGGTCGGGGCCGAGCGCGCGGTCGAGCGAGTCGAGCACGGTCGCGTACACGTCCGGGTCGGTGACGTCGGTCCCGCTCACGTACAGGTGGCACGAATCGAGGCACACGCCGAGCCGCGGGTGGCCGTCGAGCCGGTCGAAGATCACCTCGAGCTCCTCGACCGAGCGGCCGATCGTTGCCCCGGCGCCCGCCGAGTTTTCCATCAGCAGCCAGGTCGTGTCGGTCGTGCGGTCGAGCGCCCGCTGCATCGCGGGGATCACGCGCTTCAGGCCCGCCTCGAAGCCGGCGCCGAGGTGGGAGCCGACGTGGAAGACGACGCCGTCCGCCTCGATCGCGGCCGCGGCGTCGACGGTCGAGCCGAGCGTCGACGCGGACTTCTCGTAGATCTCGTCGTTCGGAGTCGCCAGGTTGATCAGGTAGAGCGCATGCACCAGCGCGGCGCGCACCGGCCCCTTCGAGATCCGCTCGGCGAACAGCTCGAGCTGCGCGCGCTCGTGCTCGGGGAACCGCCACGCGCGCGGGCTCTGCGCGAACAGCTGGACGGCATCGGCGCCGATCTCCTCGGCCCGGTCCAGCGAGGCTTTGATCCCGCCCGAGCAATGGGCCCCGAGGAGCACGGCAGTAACCTACCCGCGTGCCTTCCAGGGTTCGCATGGCGCCTTCACCGACCGGTTTTCTGCACATCGGCGGCGTGCGCACGTTCCTCTTCAATTGGCTGTTCGCGCGCGGCGGCGGCGGCGAGTGCCTGCTCCGCATCGAGAACACCGACACGAGCCGGGAAGTGGCCGAGTCGGTCGAGCAGATCCAGCGCTCGCTCCGGTGGCTGGGGATCGACTGGGACGGTCCCGTCACCTTCCAGCTCGACGCCATGCCGCGCGCCCGGGAGCTCGCCGACCGGCTGGTCGCCGAGGGCAAGGCGTACGAGGACGAGGGCGCGATCCGCTTCCGCATGCCCGACGAGGGCGTGACCGGCTGGGAGGACGCCGTCCGCGGTTGGATCGAGTTCCCGAACGAGAAGCTCGAGGACGTCGTCATCGTCCGGTCGGACGGGCGTCCCACTTACAACTTCGCCTCGCCCGTCGAGGACATGGACGACCGCATCACGCACGTGATCCGCGGCAACGACCACGTGTCGAACACGCCCAAGCAGATCCAGATCCTGCGCGCGCTCGGCGCCGAGCTGCCCGTCTACGCCCACGTGCCGGACGTGCTCGGCGACGACGGCAAGAAGCTCTCGAAGCGCCACGGCGCCCAGTCGGTCGACGAGTTCCAGGAGGCGGGCTACCTCCCCGAGGCGCTCATGAACTTCCTGGCGCTGCTCGGCTGGTCGTACGACGACCACACGACCGTCATGACGCCGCAGGAGCTCATCGACCGCTTCTCGCTCGGACGCGTCGGCTCGAGCCCGGCGACCTTCGACTACGAGAAGCTCGAGTGGCTGAACGGCGTGCATCTGCGCGCGCTCTCCGACGACGAGTACGGCGACCGTCTCGTTGCGTATTTGCGCGAGCGGGGCATCGACTGGCCTGAGCCCCTCCTTCGCAAGACCGTCCCCGTCGTCAAGGACAAGATCTCGACGCTTGGCCAGTACCCGACCTACATTGGCTTCCTCTTCCACGAGATCGATCCGCCCACGGACGTCGACGGCGGCCGGCCGGTGCTGACAGAGGCCGCGGAGGCGCTCGCGGCGCTCGAGCCCTTCACCGCGGAGCGGATCGAGGAGGCGCTGCGCGCGGTCGCCGAGCGTCTGGACCTCTCGCCGCGCAAGGCGTTTGCGCCGATCCGCGTCGCCGTCACCGGCTCGACCGTCTCGCCGGGGCTCTTCGAGAGCCTCGAGCTGCTCGGCCGCGAGCGTTCGCTCGAACGGATCCGGGCGGCGCTCGCATGAAGGACGGCGACGGCTGCACCCACACCGTCCTGGTCGTCGACGATGATCCCGCCCTGCGGATGCTTTGCCGGGTCAATCTCGAGCTCGACGGCTACGCGCGGTGAGCGCGCCGACCGTCCTGAACGCGGCCGCATTCGAGGAGCGGCTGCGGCAGTACCGCTTCGAGCGCATGGAGGAGGCGCGCGCCGTGCGCGTCGGCGAGAAGGAGACCTCCGAGGGCGCCGCCATCGTCGCGAAGTACGAGGACCTCTTCATCGTACGCCCAGCGCGACGCGCTGCTCGCCGCCGAGCGGGAGGCCGGCGATCCAGACGAGCTCGAGCGCCTGTACCGCCTGCGCAAGTCCTGCGAGGGCGGGCTCGTCTCGCGCGAGGTGGCCGAGCTCGCCGACGAGGTCGAGAACCGCATCCTGGCCGCGCGGGTGCCCTTCCAGGGCGAGGACGTGCCGCTGCGCACGGCGCAGGCGAAGCTCGCCGTGCTGCCCGGCTACGCCGAGCGCGAGGAGCTCGGTGCCGCCACGCAGAAGGTCTCAGCCGGGTTCAACGACGACCGGCTCGAGCTGATCCGCCGCATCGAGGAGATCGACGCCGAGGTGACGGGGATCGGCGACCCGGTCGAGCGGAACGAGGAGGAGAAGGGCATCTCGCTCTCCGACCTCTCCGCGGCGCTGCAGGCCGCGAGCAATCAGCTCACCGGCCCGTTCGAGCAGCTGCGCGAGCGCTGGTTCGAGCGGCTGCTCGGGCCGGAGCGCGAGGCCGTCCCGGCGTCGTTCCACGTCGGCTACGTGCGCCGGCTGTCGCCGCTCGAGTCCACGTACACCAAGGAGCGCTGCGTCGAGGTCTGCCTCGACACGCTCCAGCGCATCGGCCTCGACCTGGAGGCGCAGCCCAACATCCGCCTCGACCTCGACGACCGCCCGCAGAAGAGCCCGCGCGCCTGCGTCGTGCCGTCAGACCCGCCGTCGGTCGTGCACCTGATCACGCGAGCGCAGGGCGGCATGCACGACTACGCCGCGTTCCTGCACGAGGCCGGGCACGCGCTGCACTACGCCGGCTCGGCCGACGACCTGCCCTTCACGTTCCGGGCCGTGTCGCGCGACCACGCGCTGACGGAGATCTACTCGTACATCGTCGAGGCGCTCTCGCGTGAGCCGGGCTGGCATGAGCGCTACTTCGGCCTCACACCGGAGCAGGCGGCCGAGAACGCGGAGGCGTCGCAGTTCGTGGAGACGCTGCTCTTCCGGCGCTACGAGGCCAAGCTGCGCTTCGAGCTGGAGTTCTGGTCGGCGTTCGGCGAGCCTGTCGACGAGGACGCACCGGCGCGCTACTCGGAGCTCTTGACCGAGGCCAGCGGCGTGCGCTACGCGCCCGACAACTACCTCGCGGACATGGACGCGGGCTTCTACTCCGCCGACTACCTCCGGGCGTGGATCCGCTCGTCGCAGCTGCGCGAGTACCTCGAGCGCGAGGTCGGCGACGACTGGTGGTGCAATACCCGGACCGGCGACTTCCTGCGCGGCCTGTGGGCGGAAGGGACGCGCCCGACGAGCGAGGAGATCGCCGGCCGGCTCGGCTACGACGCGCTCGACACGCGGCCGCTGGTTGCGGCTCGCGGCGCGTGACCGCTGCTAAAGTCCGGTCGGCTAGCCCCCGTCGTCTAGTGGCCTAGGATGCCTGGTTCTCAGCCAGGAGACCGCGGGTTCGAATCCCGCCGGGGGTGTGTGAGCGCGGGCGACCCGTGGGGCTGTCCCCGAAGGGGGCTGTCCCTCGTGCCTGCATAGGAGAACGCCCGGAACCGAGTTTCTGACGACAGAGACTCGCCCATTCACTGGGGACAGCCCCCTTCGGGGACAGCCCCTGGCAGTCTTCCGCCATGGCCGGCCTGCGCACGAGCGACGACGGAACCGTCCGCTGCTGGTGGGCGGGCGAGGACCCGCTGATGGTCGCCTACCACGACGAGGAGTGGGGAAGGCCGGAGCGCCGTCCCGAGCGGCTGTTCGAGCTGCTGACGCTCGAGTCGTTCCAGTCCGGGCTCTCGTGGAGCACGATCCTGCGCAAGCGCGAGGGCTTCCGCCGGGCCTTCGACGGCTTCGACTCCGCCCGCGTGGCCGCCTACGGCGACGAGGACGTGCAGCGCCTGCTCGCCGACGCGGACATCGTCCGCCATCGCGGCAAGATCGAGTCGGCGATCGCGAACGCGCGCGCCATCGAAGCGCTCGACATCCCGCTCGCCGATCTGCTCTGGGCGGCTGCCCCGCCCGCGCGCCCGCGTCCGAGCAGCGACGCTCACATCCCGGCGGCGAGCGACGAGTCGGTGGCGCTCGCGCGCGAGCTCAAGCGCCGCGACTTCCGCTTCGTCGGCCCGACGACCGTCTACGCGTTCATGCAGGCAGCGGGGCTGGTCGACGACCACGTCGCCGGCTGCGAGCGCGCGCCCTAGGACTACTCGAACGCGGCGGTCGCGACGCTCTCCTCTTCCACACCGCTGTCGGGCACGCCGGGTGGCGGCGGCCGAAGCGGCCTGAGGTAGAGGAGCTCGTAGAGCAGCGCGGCGATGGCGCCGCCGAGGATCGGCCCGACCCACCAGATCCAGGAATGCGTCCAGTTGTTGTCGATCACCTGCGACCCGAACGCGCGGGCCGGGTTCATCATCGCGCCCGTCAGCGGCCCGCCGACCATGACGTCGACCGAGATCGTGAGGCCGATCGCGAAGCCGGCGATGATCTTGAACGCGCCGCGGATGTCGGCTGCCGTTGCGAAGACGACGAAGACGAGGAACGCGGTCAGCAGCGCCTCGAGCACGAGGCCCTCGCCGGACGAGAGGCTCGGGTCGAGCGCCGGTGCGCCGTAGCCGGCCGCCTTGGCGAACGTCGAAGGCCACAGCCAGCGCACCATCGCCGCCGCTGCGATGCCGGCGAGCAGCTGCGCGACGATGTACATCAGCGCGAGCAGCGGCGCGATCCGCCGCGTGACGAGGAACCCGATCGTCACCGCCGGGTTGAAGTGGCCGCCCGAGATGTGCCCGAGCGCCGTGACGGCGATCGCGAGCGCGAGGCCGTTCGCGAACGCGACGAGCAGCAGGCTCGGCTCGCCCGCGATGGTGACCGAGACGCCCGCACCGATCCCGATGAAGAAGAAGAAGAACGAGCCGATGAACTCGGCGACCGACCGCAGGACGGCGTCGAGCGGCTCGTCCCAGAGCATGCCGCCCATGCCGCCACCGCCGCCGGAGTCGACCTCTTCGATCTCCTCCACGACGACGACCGACTCGGCGGGCTCGCTCGCTGGGGTCTGCGGATTGTCCACGGCGCGGGAGCATAAAGGGTTCGTCGGAGGGCTGTCACTTCCATCGGGCCGATCGCCCTGCCAGGATCTCTTCATGGCAGGCGAAGAGCGGTCCGACGGCGATCTCGTCGCACGCTGCCGCGCAGGCGACCAGACCGCCTGGGCGGAGCTCGTCGAGCGCTACTCCCGCTACGTCTACGGCATCGCCCTCCAGGGCTTCCGGCTGCCCGATCCCGAGGCGGAGGACGTCTTCCAGGACGTCTTCATGCGCGCGTACGAGCATCTCGACAGCCTCCGCGACGACGACGCGCTGCGGCCGTGGCTCGCGCAGCTGACCCGGCGGCTGTGCATCGACTCGATCCGTGCGCGCACGCGCGAGCGGGCGACCGAGGAGCTGGAGGAGGGCCTCGCCGACGAGGAGCGCATCGGCGCGCTCGACGAGGCGCTCGCCGTCCACCAGGCGATGGCCGAGCTCCCCGAGAACTGCCGCGACATCCTCGACCGCTTCTTCGCCCGCGACGAGAGCTACCGCACGATCGGCGACGCGCTCGAGCTGCCGGCCGGGACGATCGCGAGCCGCATCTCACGCTGCCTGGTCAAGCTTCGCGACGCGTACGAGGGAAGAAAACGAGGTTCCGTCCCCGTCTGGAGGATCGTGAGTAGAGAGGCGTACGACGAGCAGCGCCTGGCCGACCTGATCGCGGCCCTCCCGCCGGCGCCCGTTGCGTGGGTGCAGGCGGCGCAGGAGCTGCCGGCCGTGCGCGCGTCGCTGGACGGCGATCGTCGAGCGCGCCCGGGCCGATGCGGAGTACCGCGAGCAGGTCATCGCCGACCTCGAGTCTGCGCTCGCCGCGGCCGGCGTCGAGCCCGACCGCCACCTCGTGAACGCGCTCCGCCGGACGCTCACCCAGATCTGAGTCGATGATGCGCGCCGATGGCGCGCGCCGCCGACGATCTGCTTCAGCTCCCGCTCGCGCAGCTTCTCGACCGCCTCGCGGCCGAGGGGCCGACGCCGGGCGCCGGCGCCGTCGCCGCGCTGACGGCCGCGATGGCCGCGGGCCTCGTCGGCATGGTCGCCGGTGCCTCGCTGAGCTGGGCCGAGGCGCCGGCCGTGGCCGCGCAGGCCACCGCGCTCCGCCGTCGCCTCGCGCCCCTGGCCGCAGCGAACGCCCAGGCCTACGAGGACGCGCTCGCCTCGCTCTCGCTGCCCGATTCCGTCCACCCGGAGGCGCGCAGCCACGCGATCGTGACGGCGCTCGACCGCGCCGCCGACATCCCGCTGCGGATCGTGGCCGCTGCCAACGACGTCGCCTACCTCGCCGCCGAGGCCGCGCACTGGGGCGAGCCGGCGCTGCGGCCCGACGCGACCGCCGCGGCGCTGCTCGCCGCCGGGTCGGCGCGGGCGGCTGCGCACCTCGTCGAGATCAACCTCGCGACCGGTCCCGACGACGACCGCGTCATCCGCGCCCGCTCACTCGCCGACTCCGCGCAGGACTGCGCCCGCATCCTGCTCGATAGCACCGCCGACGCACCGTAGGATCGCCCCATGTCCGAGCCCGAGCGCGCGGACCGAGGGCCGCTCCCAGCGTGGAGCCTGCCGCTCGGCGACACCGAACGCATCCGCATCCAGATGCAGTGGCCCGAGCACGTCACGCGCGAGTGGGCCGTGGGCGGCGCCGACGGGCGAGGGCGTCCGCGTCTGCATCCTCGACAGCGGCGTCGAGCCCGACCATCCGCTGGTCGGCCCGATCGCCGGCGCCAAGGTCGTCTCGATCGGCGAGGAGGGCGAGACCAACGTCGAGGACGACACCGAGGGCGACGTCGTGCGGCCACGGCACCGCGTGCGCGGGGATCATCCACATCGCTCGCCCCGAAGGCCGAGCTCTACAGCGTGCGCGTGCTCGGCGCCGGCGCGACCGGCAGCGGCCCGGTGCTGCTCGCCGGCCTGCGCTGGGCGATCGACCAGGACTACCACGTCATCAACATGAGCCTCTCGACGACGAAGAGCCAGTTCGCCGGCGTGCTGCACGAGCTCGCCGACAGCGCCTACTTCCGGCGCACCGTGCTCGTCGCGTCGGCGCACAACATGCCGGTGGAGAGCTACCCGTGGCGGTTCTCCTCCGTGATCTCCGTCGGGAGCCACGAGGAGGACGACTCGCACGCCTTCTTCTACAACCCCGACCCGCCGGTCGAGTTCTTCGCGCGCGGCGTGAACCTCGACGTGGCGTGGCGCGGCGGCGGGCAGATCCGCGCGACCGGCAACAGCTTCGCGACGCCCGCACCTGGCGGGAATCTGCGCGCTCGTGTTGAGTAAGCACCGCGATTTGACGCCCTTCCAGCTCAAGAACGTGCTCTACCTGACGGCCTCGAACGTGGCAGGCGACGCGTGAACGACGGCGAGCTTCGCGACGCCGTCAGCGCCGGCGTCCTCGGATCGGAGGACGACTACCGCGCCCTGCTGCAGTCGATCGTCGAGGTCGCGCGGTCGATCTTCGGCGCCAAGGCGTCGTCGCTCATGCTGCTCGACGAGGAGGCGGACGAGCTCGTCTTCGAGGCCGTCGCCGGCGAGGGCAGCGACGACCCTCATCGGCCAGCGCTTCCCGTCCAGCACCGGCATCGCCGGCTGGGTGCTGGTCACGCGGCAGCCGCTCGTGATCGAGGACCTGCGCCAGGACCCGCGCTTCTCGCGCACGACCGCGGAGAGCACCGGCTACGTGCCCGAGGGGATGATGTGCGTGCCGCTCCTGCACGACGAGCAGGCGCTCGGCGTGCTCTACGTGCTCGACCGGCCGACGAACTCCCGCTTCACGCTGGCCGAGATGGACCTGCTCGGACTGTTCGGCAACCAGGCCGCGATCGCCCTGCAGCTGCTTCGGCGCGCCCGCCGGGTGCGCGCGCTCATGGACGGCGAGACGGGCGACGACGTCGCCGCGGTCGCGCAGCTCGCGGAGACGGTCGACAAGCTCGAGGACGAGCGGCGGACCGCCGGCGTGCAGCTCATCAAGGCGATCGAGAAGATCCTGCGGTGACCGCCTACGAGCGCACAACGCTGTCGAATGGCGTTCGCGTGATCGCCGCGCCGATGGACAGCGTCCAGTCGACCGCGTGCTACCTGATGCTCGAGGCAGGGTCGCGCTACGAGCGCGAGCAGGACCAGGGGCTTGCGCACTTCGTCGAGCACGTCGTCTTCTGCGGCACGCCGCGCCGGCCGACGTCCAAGGCGCTCGCCGGCGAGGTCGATGCGATCGGCGGGCTGTTCAACGCCTCGACCGGCAAGGAGGGCACCTACTACTACGTGAAGTGCGCGTCCGAGTACGCGCCCCAGGCGCTCGACGTGCTGACCGACATGCTGAGGAACTCGCTTTTCAACCCGGAGGACATCGAGCGCGAGAAGGGCGTGATCGTCGAAGAGATGCGCTCGAAGTTCAACGCGCCGCTCGACTACGTCGACGAGAACTTCGAGCTGCTCGTCTACGGCGACACCCCTCTCGGCCGCATCCGGATCGGCACCGAGGAGACGGTGCGCGGGATGACGCGTGACCGGCTCGTCGACTTCGCCGGCCGAATGTACGAACCGTCCAGGCTCGTCGTCGGCCTGGCCGGGCGGGTGGACGACGCCCTCCTGGCCCGCGTCGAGGAACTGCTCGGCGACCTCCAGGGGACGCGCGCGCCCGACTTCGCGCCGGCCGCGCCGGACGGCGGTGCCACGGTGCTGCTCGAATCGAAGCCGATCGACCAGGCGGCCCTGTGCCTCGGCGTGCGTTCGTACGCCGAGTCGCATCCGGACCGTCCGGCGGTCCAGCTGCTCGGGACGGTGCTCGGCGGCGGCATGTCGTCGCGGCTCTACGAGGAGCTGGCGATACGCCGCGGGCTCGTCTACTCGATCTACATGGTGGCGTTCAACCATTCGGACACCGGGGCGCTCTGGGCCGAGGGCGGCGTCAACGCGGACAAGGTCGACGAGGCGATCACGGTGATCGCCGGCGAGCTCCGCCGGACGGCGGAAGAGCCGATCCCAAGCGACGAGCTGGAGAAGGCCCGCACCTACGCCAAGAGCCGGTTCGTCTTCTCGACCGAGACGCCGCAGGACCTGCTCACGCGCGCGCTCTGGGATGAGGTCAAAGGCGGGGGAGTGCGCGAGCCCGATGAGCAGCTGCACGCACTAAACGCCGTGACTGCCGAGGACGTTCAGCGCGTGGCCGCGGACATCGTCGGCGCCGGGCTCTACCTCTCCATCATCGGGCCGTACGACGACGCGGCCCGGTTCGAGCAGCTCCTTACATGAAAAAGACCGGGGCCTTTCGGCCCCGGTCAAAAGTGCGTCGAAGACTTGTAGCGGCTAGAGGCGGCCGTCGCCCTGGGCCTTGCCGTCGCCCTGGGCCTTGCCGTCGCCCTGGGCCTTGCCGTCGCCCTGGGCCTTGCCATCTCCCTGCGCCTTGTTGTCGAGCAGCGAGTGTGCCTGCACGTCGTCCTCAGTCTCCGTTCCGATGTCCTCGCGGTCCTCCACTGGTGTTCCTCCTTCTGTGTTCGCCTGCCGGGTCATACGCCCAACTAGACGATGGTACTCGGAGGAATCTTCCCTCCTCACTAGGAAATTGCAACGAGCGCTGCAATTGTTCGCCGGTGCTCGGTCGGATCAGGGGGAGCGTCGGCGAGTCGTTGGCTGCCTTTCGCGACGTTTTCGCCAATCCGGATCTGCGCCGGCTGGAGCTGGCGTGGACGGCGACCCAGCTCGGCCGGTTCGCATATTTCATCGCGATCGCCGTGTACGCGTTCGACGCCGGCGGGGCGACTGCCGTCGGTCTTGTCGCCGTCATCAGGCTCCTGCCGTCGGCGTTCGCCGCCGCCCTTCACCTCGATCCTCGGTGATCGCTACTCGCGCAAGCGGGTGATGTTCCTGACCAACCTCGCGCAGGCGGCGACGATCGGCGCCGCGGGCGTCGTGATCCTCGGCGACGGGCCCAGCGCGGTCGTCTACACGCTGGTCGCGCTCAACGCGGTCGTCGTGACGGCGTTCCGGCCGGCGCAGGCGGCGCTCGTGCCCTCGCTCGCGCGGACGCCGTCAGAGCTGACCGCCGCGAACGTCACGGCGAGCACGATCGAGAGCCTCGGCCTCTTCGTCGGGCCTGCGATCGGCGGTGTGCTGCTTGCGGTTACAAGCACTGGCGTCGTCTTCCTGGCGACTGCCGGTACCGCCCTGCTCTCCGCGCTGCTCGTCGCGCGCATCTCGGCGGAGCCGGCACGCGAGCGCGCGCCGGCGCGGGAGGGCAAGCTCAAGATGGCGTTCGCGGGGTTCGGCACGGTCGTGACCGATCCGTCTCTCCGCGTACTCGAGGGCCTGATGTTCGCGCAGACACTGGTCGCGGGCGCGTTCAACGTTCTCGTCGTCGTTGCCGCGTTCGACCTGCTCCACCTCGGCTCCGGCGGGCTCGGCGCTCTCAACTCGGCGGTCGGCATCGGTGGCCTGGCAGGGGCCGTCGCTGCCGCCCTGCTCGTCAGCTACGGCCGCGTGTCGAACCAGTTCGCCCTCGGCATGCTCCTCTGGGGCGTCCCGATCGCGCTCATCGGCGTGTGGCCCAACTCGGCGCTCGCATTCGCCCTGCTCCTGCTCGTCGGAATCGGCAACACCATCGTCGACGTGACCGACCTGACGCTGCTTCAGCGGGCCGTCCCCGATGAGGTGCTCGCGCGCGTGTTCGGCGCTGTCAACTCGATCACGACCGGCGCGCTCGCACTCGGCTCGATTCTCGCCCCCGTGCTGATCAGCGGGATCGGCGTCCGCTGGGCGCTGGTCGTCACCGGCGCGCTGCTCCCGATCCTCACGGTGCTGCTCTTCCGTCCGCTCTCCGCGCTCGACCGCGGCGCCATCGTCGCGAAGAGCGAGCTGGATCTGCTCCGGGCCAACGACATCTTCGCGGCGTTGCCGCAGGCAATGGTGGAGCTCCTCGCCGGCCGGCTGACCCCGGTGCAAACCGCGGCCGGCGAGGTCATCTTCCGGCAGGGCGACCACGGCGACCGCTACTACCTCGTCTCGGAGGGGCGGGTCGACGTCACGATCGACGGCGAGCACACGCGGACGCTCGGCCCGGGGGAGGGGTTCGGCGAGATCGCCCTGCTGCGCGACGTCCCGCGCACGGCGACCGTCACGGCGGCGACGCCCATCGCGCTCTACGCGCTGGAGCGCGACGACTTCCTGACCGCGGTGACCGGCCACGCGGAGAGCTCCGACCGTGCCGAGAACCTCATCGCGAGCCGCGTCGGCGCGATGCGGGCGTCCGAGCTCGAAGCCGTCTGACCCCTAGCCACAGAACACACGCGTGAACGGCACCGTCGGCCGGCCGCTGCGCGGGGGCAGCTCGTCGATCGTGCCGTCTCGCCGTCTCACGTAGGCCGGCACGCGGATGCCCGCGGCCGGAACGAGGTGGAAGCAGGCGAGCGCCGCCCGGAGTTGCGTCTCGGGATGGAACTCGTGCGCGTGCTGCCAGTGGCCGACGATCTCGTGGACCGGCGCCCGCGGGGCGATCGCGCGGAGGCGGCTGTAGAAGCGCGCCCGTCTGCCGCGCCTGATCGGTGACGACCGCGTCGGCATGGCTCCACCAGAGCTGGACCGGCACGTCCGAGCGGGCGATCGCGCGCACGCGGCTCGCGGGGCTCCGCGCGGCGTATGCCTGCGGGACCTGTGCAGGCGAGCCGCCGAACTCGGTACGCGCCAGCGCCGGGAGCTGGTGCTCGCCCGGCGTGAGCGGCCACTGTCCGGTAGCGCGCGGCCATGTCGGTGACCGGGTCGAAGGCGACGACCCCGGCGAGCTTTGCGTCGTCGCGCGCCAGCAACAGGAGCGATTCCTGCGCGCCCATGCTGCTGCCGATCGCGTACGTGCGGCCGTTCAGCTCGAGCCACGGAAACGCCGCTCGCACGAGCTCGGGCATCCGTGCCAGGTCGTCGATCTGGCCGCCGTAGCCCCACGAGTACAGCGGCAGCCGCCGCCCCTGTCCGTCCGGCGAGACGAGCGCGAACGGACCGTCGGCCGGAACGTCGCCCCAGAAGCGGAGGTTGTAGGCAGCCGTCGACGCCGCGGCCGTGCGGGCGAGATCACGAGCGGGATCGCCGGGTGCCGGTCGGGCCCGTACCACGCGGGGAGCACGAGGTAGGCGGTTCGCGCCGCGCCGTCGTGGGCCGTGTACGAGAACGTCAGCGTCTGGACGCGCGCGGCTCGTCGCGCCGGCGCTGCGGACGAACGAGAGCGATCGCCGGCGCGTATAAACGCGAGCACGAGCGCGAGGATCAGCCGCGGGCGCATCTCGCGTACCTCTACCCGCTCCGGTACCTCCCGGATGCTTGTTGGCGCGGGTGAACCCGCCTAGGCTTTTCTGGTGCCCGACGTGACCTGCACGAGCTGCGGTGCCGAGAACCCCGCCGGACAGAAGTTCTGCGGGGAGTGCGGTCACGCGCTCGCGGCGGTCTGCTCGTCATGCGGCGCTGCCAACCCGCCAGGGCAGCGGTTCTGCGGCGAGTGCGGGACGGCGCTTGGCGCGACCGCTGCTTCGCCCACTCGCGAGCCGGCGTCTACGGCCGCCGAGCGGCGGCTCGTCTCCGTCCTCTTCGCCGACCTCGTCGGCTTCACGACCGCCTCCGAGGGCCGCGACTCCGAGGAGACCCGCGAGCTCCTCTCCCGCTACTTCGACACCGCGCGGACGCTCGTCGAGCGCTACGGCGGCACCGTCGAGAAGTTCATCGGCGACGCGGTGATGGCGGTGTGGGGGACACCGGTCGCGCAGGAGGACGACGCCGAGCGCGCCGTGCGCGCCGCGCTCGATCTCGTCGCCGCGGTGCCAGCGTCTCGACGAATCGCTGCGCGCCCGGGCGGGCGTCCTGACGGGCGAGGCTGCCGTCACGCTCGGCGCCGAGGGCCAGGGCATGGTCGCGGGCGACCTGGTCAACACCGCGTCGCGCATCCAGTCGGCGGCCGAGCCGGGCAGAGTGCTCGTGGGCGAGACCACGAAGCGCGCCTCCGAGGCGGCCGTCGCCTACGAGGACGCCGGCGAGCACGATCTCAAGGGCAAGGCCGAGGCCGCCCATCTCTGGCGCGCGCTCCGTGTCGTCGCCAATCGTGGCGGCGAAGGTCGGGCAAGCGCCCTCGAGGCGCCGTTCGTCGGGCGCGACCGCGAGTTCCGGCTCGTCAAGGACATCTTCCACGCCTCGGGGGACGACGGCCGTGCCACGCTCGCGACAGTCGTCGGGGTCGCTGGGATCGGCAAGTCGCGGCTCGCGTGGGAGCTCGAAAAGCACATCGACGGCCTGGCCGACCTCGTCTGGTGGCACCGCGGCCGGTGTCTCGCCTACGGGGAAGGCGTCGCCTTCTGGGCGCTGGCCGAGATGGTGCGTATGCGGGCACGGATCACGGAGGACGAGCCCGAGGAGAGCGCGCACCGCGAAACTCGCCGCAGCCGTCGAGGAGCAGATCACGGACCACGGCGAGCGCGAATGGGTCGAGCCCCTCCTGCGCCACCTGCTCGGCCTCGGCGAGCGCCCACAGGTCGAACGGGCCGATCTGTTCTCCGCCTGGCGGCTCTTCTTCGAGCGGATGAGCGACACCGCGCCGGTGGCGCTCGTCTTCGAGGACCTGCACTGGGCCGACACGGCGCTCCTCGACTTCATCGAGCACCTGCTCGAGTGGTCGCGGGCGAAGCCGATCTTCGTGCTCGCCCTGACGCGTCCCGAGCTACTCGAAAGCCGCCCCGACTTCGGCGTCCACGGGCGCAGCGCGACGCGCCTGGCGCTGGAGCCGCTGGACGACGACGCGATGGACGCGCTCCTCGACGGGCTCGTGCCCGGCCTGCCGGGCGAGGTGCGCGGGCAGATCCGCGGCCGCGCCGACGGCATCCCGCTCTACGCGGTCGAGACGGTGCGCATGCTGCTCGACCGCGGCGCGCTGACCCGGGATGGGGACACGCTGCGGGTCGTCGGCTCGCTGGACGATCTCGATGTCCCGGAGACGCTGCATGCCCTTATCGCCGCGCGCCTCGACAGCCTGGAGCCGGAGGAGCGGCAGCTGATCCAGCACGCCGCGGTGCTCGGGAAGACATTCGGCGCACGCGGTCTCGCGGCGCTGAGCGACACCGACGAGGAATCGGTCGCACCCGCGCTCGAGCGACTCGTCCGCAAGGAGCTGCTGACGATCGACGCCGACCCGCGTTCCCCCGAACGCGGCCAGTACGGCTTCCTGCAGGCACTCGTCCAGCGTGTCGCCTACGAGACGTTGGCGCGACGCGAGCGCGGGCGGCTGCACAGGGCAGCGGCCTCCTTTCTCGAGCACGAGGCAGGCATCGATCCCGACGAGATCGCCGAGGTGATCGCCGCCCACCATCGCGACGCGTTCGAGGCCGACCCGAACGGACCGGACGCGGCCGCAAGCCGGCTTGCAGCGGGCGCCTGGCTGGAGCGCGCCGGCGAGCGGGCGGCGTCGCTCGGTGCACCCGAGGACGGACAACGCGCCTTCGACGACGCCGCGGCGATCGCGGAGGATCCGGCGGAGCGGGCGCGCCTGCTGGAGCGGGCCGGCAGGCTGGCCGAGCAGGCGAGCCGGTTCGCCGAAGGCGAGGAACGCCTGCGGGCCTCCGTCGAGATCTTTACGGCGGTCGGCGACCCGCACGCCGCCGCCCGTGCCGCATCCTCCCTGGGCCTCACGCTCTGGAGGCTCAATCGTTCGGACGAGGCGCTCGCGACGATGCGCCCCGCCCTCGAGGCGCTCTCACACGAGGACCACGACGTCGACGTGGGCAAGCTCGCGGCTGCGCTCGCCCGGATCGAGCACTTCGCCGGGGAGCAGGCGCGTGCGTACGAGTGCGTCGAGCTCGCACTGGACGTGGCCGAGGAGCACCGCGACATGGCCCTCCTGTCCGAGGCCCTGAACACGAAGAGCCTGCTGTTGCCGGCGTCGCGGCAGGCCGAGCAGCATGCGCTCCTGCGCGAGGCGCTGCGGATCGCCGAGGAGCACGACCTCACCGAGCAGCTGATCAGGGCGATCAACAACCTGATCGTCCATGCGGAGGCGTACGACCGGCCCGCCGAGGCCGCGGCCCTGCTGCAGCAAGCCATCGACATCGCACGCGCACGGGGGCATCGGGCCTACCTGACGTGGTTCGGCGCGGGGCTCGTCACCGAGCACTTCGAGAACGGTGACTGGGACGAGGCGTTCGCGCTTGCAGGCGAGACGCTCCCCGAGGGCACGATGCATACCGGGAATGCGATCGGCGCTGCGGTCACGGCCGCGATGGCGAGCTTCGAACGCGCGGACGATGAGGGCGCGCGGCCTGGCTTTCCCGGATACCGTCGGATCTGGCCGAATCGACCGACTTGCAGAATGCAATCGGGGCCGTCTTCGCCGATGCGGTGGAGGCGTTCCTCGGCCGGCGCGCCGCGGACGGGGTGAGCGAGCTCGAGCGCGCCGCGCAGACGTTCGCTCTCGAGGGACCAATGGGGATCGCCGCCGGCGCGTTCGAGTGGGCCGCCAACGGCGCTGTGCTCCTCGGCGAGCCCGCTGCTGCGGCACCGCTCGCGGACCTGTATGACACGGCGCCGCCGTCGGCGCTGACCCGGTTCTTGCGGATCGAGGGTGGACGCGTCCGCGCGCTCCGGGCCCGCGCAGCCGGAGAGGAGGACGTCGCGGCGGACGCGTTTGCCGAGGCACTCGCAGCGGCGCGGAGCCTGGGGCGCAACGGCCACCTCGCTCCGCTGCTGGCCGATTACGGCGCGTGGCTCGTCGAATGCGGGCGCGCCGCCGAGGCCGAGCCGCTGCTCGACGAGGCGCGCGAGCTGTTCGGGCGCATGGGTGCGAAGCGCTGGCTGGAGCGGATCGACGCGGTCAAGCCGAAGGAGACGGTCGCAGCCTGAATGAAAAAACCCCCGATGGAGCGGGGGTTTTCGAAGCTGCGGGGCTAGGATTCGAACCTAGACTGCCCGGTCCAGAGCCGGGTGTCCTGCCGTTAGACGACCCCGCAAGGCCGGGTCGGATTGTAGCCGGGCCCGTTTCGCCTCGTACATCGCGGCGTCCGCGGCGGTGACCGCCTCTTCGAGCGACACGTCGGTGCTCCGCGCAGTGGCGCCGAGCGATGCGTGGATCCCCGCTTCCTCGAGCGTGCGGGTGAGCCGGCGTCGCAGCTGATCCAGGCCGTCGCCATCCGTGCGGATGGCGAGGACGCCGAACTCGTCGCCCCCGAGCCGGGCGACGAAGTCATGGGTGCGGACGGCCGCCACGAGCACCTGTCCGGTGCGGCGGATGAGCTCGTCGCCGGCCGCGTGGCCCTGCACGTCGTTGCACTTCTTGAGCCCGTCGAGATCGAGCACGAGCACCCCGGCCGGGTCGCCGTAGCGCGCGCAGCGCGCCTCCTCGGCGGCCACGACCTCGTCCCAGAGGCGTCGGTTGCCGACCCCGGTCAATGCATCCGTTCGCGAGCTGCGCTCCGCACGCTCGCTGCGCCGCCGCTCGGCGTCGAGCGCACGCTCGGCCGCCATGACGGCGCCCAGCAGCTCGGCGACCAGCTCGACGGTGGGGAGCTCAGCGGCGATCTCGGCCGGCTGCGGCTCCGGGTCGAACGCGCAGAGCGTGCCGAACAGCTGCCCGTCCTCGTCGGGTATCGGGACGCCCATGTAGGCGTTGACTCCGAGCTCGCGTGAGAACGGGGTCTCGGCGTAGGCGGGCCAGTCGCGTGACTGCGCGGCGACGCGAGGGCCCTCGCGAGTGACCATCCGCGCGCAGAAGGTGTCCGACCAGCGAAAGCGATCGCCGGGCGCCATCCCGAAGGCGCTGCCCTCGGCCTGAAGCACGATCTGGTCCTTGCCCGCCGCCCGCGTCACCATCCAGATCGCAAACGGCAGGCGCTCCCGCAGGAACGCGAGCACGCGGTTGGCGTGCAGCTCGAAGCTGGCGTCAGGCGAATCCAGGACCACCGCGTAGGGATCGGCCGCGGCGCGGCCGCCCTTGAGTCCTACGTCTCGAGCCGGTACACGGGCACGAGCCGCTTCTCGGCCTCGGTGTCGATCCGCGCGACCACCTCGACGTACGGCTCCAGGCCGGATCCGCGCAGCTTCGCCTTCAGCAGGCCGTCGACCTGGTAGATCCCGGAGGAGTTGTTCATGTGCACCTCGACGAGGACGGGCGCTCGCTCGCCGTCCTTGATCTCCACGTCCTCGATCGCCGCCGCGGACAGCGAGTGCATGGAGACGCGCGCCGCGCTCGAACGGGATGCGGGAGCGGCCCTTCGCCATGTCGAGCGCGTCGGCGACGCGGACGATGCCGCGCCTCGATCGTCAGCGGATGGCCGGACTCGCGGTGGCTGATGATCGCGTCGAGCACCTCGGACACGATCACCGTCAGGTCCGGTTCCTCGTACACGCCGGCGAGCAGGTCGCGCGCCTTCGGCTCGGCCAGGAAGAGGCTGAAGTCCTCGTGCCCGTCGCGGTGCACGGCCATGCCGATGCAGTGCAGCAGCGCGCCGAGCGTGACGACGATCTCGGCGTCGTCGGTCTCGAACCCGTAGTCGCGCACGACGGCCGGCTCGACGCCGTGCTTCGTCAGCTGGCGCAGGAGCTTCAGGGCGATGTTCGCGACGATCTGGATGTGCACCCAGGAGTGGTCGTTGATCTCCAGGCGCACGACCGCGTTGACGTTCGCGACGTGCCACCACGCCTTCAGCTGCTTGTCCTCGTTGACGCGCTCGAGATGACCGTGCGCAGCTTGCGGTTGCCGCGCACCGGCACGTTGATGCGCATCTGCTCGACGGCGGCTCGACGGCGGCAGGCGCGTCTCGCGCTCTGCCTCGGGCGACAGCGGCTGCTCGATGCGCTCCTCGGTCTCGCGGTCGAGCGCCACGGCGCTAGAGCGCGGGGGCCGGGTCCGGCACCGGCTCGGCCTGCTCGTCGTGCAGCTTGAAGTACATCAGCGTCCACGCCGCCGCGATGAACGGTGTGATCAGCGTGTTCGAGGCGAGGTTGCGCGACGTACGCGCCGCCGGCGCCCGGGATCCAGATGAGCAGGAGCGAGAGCAGGAGGCTGGCCCCGATCGAGATCAGGAAGCCGAGCACGATGACGCCGAGGACCTGCCAGCCGTGCCCGCGGACGAGCTCGCGGCTGCGCCCGAACGACTCGAAGACCCCCTTGTGCTCGAGCACGATGGCCGGGACGATCAGCGCCCACCAGGTCGCGAGCAGGAGGCCCGGCGCGATGAGGAGGGCCAGCCCGATGACGATGCCGAGCCCCGCGAGCAGGCCCGGCGGCGAGCAGCGTGCCGACGTAGCGGGCCGACGCGGCTGATCGTCTCGCCGATCGACAGGTCGACGCGCCCGTCGCGCACATCCTGGACTGCGAGCGTCAAGCGCGCCCTGGAGCCAGAAGATGCCGACGAGCGAGGCCACGAACGCGAGGAAGAGCCCGAGGGCGCCGAACAGCGCCCCGAGCACCACGGACACCACCGAGAGCACTCCGAAGATGACGAGCGCGATCGGCAGGAAGTGCCGCCAGAAGCGCTTGTAGAGACCCCACGCCTGCCCGAAAACCTCGCCGGCCATGGCGGGAGAGCCTACTAGGCCGCGTCGGCCCAGTCGCCGTAGAGCGCGGTGTAGAGGCCGCGACGGGCCATCAGCTCGGCGTGCGTGCCCTGCTCGACGACCTGCCCGTGCTCGAGCACGACGATCAGGTCGGCGCTCCGGATCGTCGAGAGGCGGTGGGCGATGATGAACGCGGTGCGGTCGCGCGAGCAGGACGTCGAGCGCCGCCTCGATCCGCCGCTCGGTGCCGATGTCGACCGACGACGTCGCCTCGTCGAGGATCAGGATGCGCGGGTCGGCGAGCAGCGCGCGCGCGAACGCGACCAGCTGCCGCTGGCCGAGCGAGAGCCGGATGCCGCGCTCCTGCAGCTCGGTGTCGTAGCCGTCCTCGAGCTCGCTCGATGAAGTCGTGGGCGCCGACCGTCTGCGCCGCCTCGCACGACGTCCTCGCGGCTCGCGTCCGGGCCGGCCGAAGGCGATGTTCTCGCGCACCGTGCCGGCGAAGAGGAAGCCCTCCTGCGGCACGACGCCGAGCTGGCGGCGCAGCGACGCCTGCGTGACGTCGCGCAGGTCGATGCCGTCGATCGTGATCCGGCCCTCGCGCGGGTCGTAGAAGCGCGCGAGGAGCTTCGCGATCGTCGACTTGCCCGCGCCGGTGTGACCGACGAGCGCGACAGTCGTTCCGGCCGGGACGTCGAGGTCGATGCCGTGCAGCACCTCGGCGCCGCGCCCGTAGCCGAAGCGCACGTCGTCGAAGCGGACGTGGCCGTCGATGCGCGGCAGCGTCGCCGGCGCCCGGCCGGTCGACGATCTCCGGCTCCTCGTCGAGCACGTCCATGATCTTGTCGAGCGCGGCCGTCGGCGGACAGGAACGTGTTGTAGAGCTGCGACAGCTGCTGCACCGGGTCGAAGAAGTTCGACAGGTAGAGGATGAACGCGAACAGCGTGCCGATCGTGATCGCGTCGTCGAAGACGCAGGTAGCCGCCGTAGCCGAGCACGATCGCGGTCGCGATCGACGAGAGGAAGTCGACGAACGGGAAGTAGAGGCCGTTCAGGACGACGGTCTCGTAGTTCGCGCCGCGGTAGCGCTCGTTGACCTCGCGGAAGCGGCGCATGTTGCGGCGTCTCGCGCGTGAACGACTGCACGACGCGCATGCCGGCGATGTCCTCCGCGAGCGTCGCCGTGACGAGCCCGAGCCGCTCGCGCACGCTCGCGGTACGCGCGCGTCGAGCGTGAGCGGAAGCAGCACCGTCGCGACGGCCATGAGCGGGAGGACGACGAGCGTCGCGAGCGCGAGCCGCCAGTCGAGGACGAAGAGCATCACGATCGAGCCGACGAGCGATCAGCGAGTTCTGGACGAGCGAGGTGACGCCGTCGGTGACGAGCTGGTCGAGCGCCTCGACGTCGTTCGTGATCCGGCTGATGATCACGCCGGCGCGGTTGCGCTCGTAGAAGCCGAGCGAGAGCCGCTGCAGGTGGCGGAAGAGCCGGTTGCGCAGGTCGGCGAGGATCCGCTCGCCGATCCAGCCGGTGAAGTACGTCTGCGCGCGAGCTCGCGAGCAGGAGCACGAGCCCGACGACGACGAAGGCGGCGACGATCCAGCCGAGCGCGTTCAGGTCGCCTGCGTGGATGCCGTGGTCGACGGCGAGCTTGCGCCAGGAGCGGCGGCACCAGCGCGGCCAGCGCCGCGAGGAGCGAGCGACCGCGAGCGCGAGCGCCGTGCGCAGCTTGTACGGCGTCGCGAGCCGCGCGAGCGTCGTCGACGCGCCGCGCGGTGCGCGCCACGACCAGTCGCTCGACCTCGCCGCCGCGCTGCATCGGTCAGGTGGCTGCCGGCCTGCCAGACCCTCACGCGGCCACCTCGTCCCCGCTGACGGGCACGGCGTCGGCGCCGCCGCGCTCCTCGACCCGCTCGGCGAACTCGCGCTCGAGCAGGCCGTGCTCGTGGATCTCGCGGTAGACCGGGCTCGTCTCGAGCAGCTCGTCGTGCGTGCCCGCGCGCGGCGATCCGGCCGTCGCTCGAGGACGACGATCTCGTCGGCGAGCGCGATCGTCGACAGGCGGTGGGCGATGATGATCGTCGTCCGGCCGCGCATCGCCTCGCGCAGCCCGATGCGGATCCGCGCCTCGGTCGTCGCGTCGACGGAGGCGGTCGCGTCGTCGAGGATCAGGATCCGCGGGTCGACGACGAGCGCGCGCGCGATCGCGAGCCGCTGGCGCTGGCCGCCCGAGAGCGTGATCCCGCGCTCGCCGATCACCGTGTCGTAGCCGTCCGGCAGCCGCTCGATGAACTCGTGCGCCTGCGCCAGCCGCGCGGCGCGCTCGACCTCCTCGTCGGTCGCCTCGACGACGCCGAACGCGATGTTCTCGCGCACGGTCGCCGAGAAGAGGAACGGGTCCTGCGCGATGACGCCGATCGTCGCGCCGGAGCGAGGCGAGCGTGACGTCGCGGACGTCGACGCCGTCGATCGTCACGCGGCCGCGCTCGACGTCGTAGAAGCGCGGCACGAGCGAGGCGAGCGTCGTCTTGCCGGAGCCGGTGTGGCCGATCAGCGCGACCGTGTCGCCGGGCTCGATCTCGAGGTCGACGTCGTGCAGCACCGGCCGGTCGCCGGCGTAGCCGAACGAGACGTCCTCGAAGCGGATGCGGCCCTCGCCCGGCGGGAGCTCGCCGGCGTCGGGCGCGTCGCGCGATCTCCTCGGGCTCGTCGATCATCTCGAAGATCCGCTCGCCGGAGGCGGTCGCGCGCTGGGCCTGGCCGATCCACATGCCGAGCATCCGCAGCGGCATGACGAGCATCAGCATCAGGAGGTTGAAGGAGAAGAAGTCGCCGAGCGTGAGCTCGCCGCTCGACGACCATGTGGCCGCCGACGAGCAGCACCGCCGCCTGCGCGAGCAGCGGCAGGAACGAGAGCAGCGGCACGTAGAGCGCGCGCTGCCGGTTCGCGCGCACGCTCTGGTCGAAGACGGCCTCCGAGCGCGACTCGAACTTCTCCGACTCCGCGCGCTCCTGGGCGAACGACTTGACGACGTGGACGCCGACGATGTTCTCCTCGGCGACGGTCGCGACGTCGCCGAGCTGCTGCTGCACGTCGCGCAGCACCGGGTGCGAGACGTGGCTGTAGCGGTAGGCGAGCACGATGAGGAACGGCGTGATCGCGAGCGCGACGAGCGCGAGCTTCCAGTTCACGAAGAACATGACGACCGTGACGCCGACCACGGTGAGGACGTGCTGGAAGAAGAAGATCAGGCCGTAGCCGAGGAAGAAGCGGACGGTCTGCAGGTCGACCGTCGCCCGCGACATCAGCTGGCCGGTCTGGTGGCGGTCGTAGAAGCCGAACGAGAGCCGCACGAGCTTCGCGTAGAGCGCGTTGCGCATGTCGAACTCGACGCCGAGCGCCTGCTTGCCGGAGATGAGGCGCCGGCCGAGCATGAGCACCGCCCGCATGAGGCCGACGACGAACACCAGGCCGATCAGCACCCAGAGGTCGTGGGTCGACTTCGAGGTCAGCACCGACTCGAGCGTCGTCCCCGTCAGCCAGGCCATGAGCACGGCGCAGGCCTGCGAGCCGACCGCGAGCACGACCGACACCCACAGCGACCACTTGTACGGTCGCAGGAACGCGAGCAAGCGCACGAAGGTCTGCCGGTACGGAACGGCCATGCTCTGAGGGTACCGCGGGCCCCTTGCCGCGCCGGGCCGCGCGCCGGAGACTAGGCGCGTGCCACCGGAGACGCGCTACGCGCTGAGCGGCGACGTGTCGATCGCCTACCAGGTGGTCGGCGACGGCCCGGTCGACCTCGTGTGGACGCCGGGGTCGATCTCGAACGTCGAGCTCACCTGGGACGACGAGGCGGCCACGCGCTTCTACCTCGCGCTTGCCGAGTTCGCGCGCGTGATCCTGTTCGACAAGCGCGGGACGGGCCTGTCCGATCGGGTCGCCGGCATCGCCGACCTCGAGACGCGCATGGACGACATCCGCGCCGTGATGGACGGCGCCGGGTCAGAGCGCGCCGTGATTGTCGGCGTCTCGGAGGGCGGCCCGATGGCGCTCATGTTCGCGGCGACCTACCCGGAGCGGACGATCGGCCTGGGCCTGTACGGCACGCTGCCGCGCTTCGTGCGCGGGCCCGGGTTCCCGTGGCGTGAGCCCAAGCACGAATTCCTGGCCGAGGCGGAGGAGGACGCGCGCCTCTGGGGCACAGAGGAGGGGGTGCGCGCGATGTTCGACGGGATAGGCGTGCCGGCGAGCGATGAGGTCGTCGCACTCTTCCGGCGCCGCCAGCGCCTGAGCGCGAGCCCGGGTGCCGTTGTGCAGCTCGCCCGGATGAATGCGGAGATCGACGTCCGGCCGATCCTCTCGACCGTCCGTGTCCCCACGGTCGTGCTGCACAGGATCGAGGACCACATTCCGATCGAGGGCGCGCGCTGGATGGCCGCGCAGATCCCGGGCGCACGGTTCGTCGAGCTGCCGGGCGGGCCGCACTTCACGTTCATGGGCGACTGGCAGTCCGTCGTCGCCGCCGTTCGGGACTTCGTGGAGGCCGTCTCCGCGGCAGGCGGGCCGGCGCGCGAGAGCGTGCTCGCCACCGTGCTCTTCACCGACCTCGTCGGCTCGACGGCGATGGCGGCCGAGCTCGGCGACCGCCGCTGGCGGGAGCTGCTCGAGCGGCACCATGCGCTCGTGCGAGGCGAGCTCGCCCGGTTCGGCGGTATCGAGCTCGACACCGCAGGCGACGGCTTCTTCGCGCGCTTCGAAGGGCCCGTACGCGCCATCCGCTGCGCCTGCGCGATCCGCGGCGCGCTGGGCGGGATCGATCTCGAGGTGCGCGCCGGCGTCCACACCGGCGAGTGCGAGGTGCTCGACGGCAAGGTGGCCGGGCTCGCCGTGGCGATCGGTGCGCGCGTGGCGGCGCGGGCGGAGGCAGGCGAAGTGCTCGTCTCGTCGACGGTCAGGGACCTCGTCGCCGGCTCGGGGATCACGTTCGAGGACCGCGGCGCCGCCGAGCTCAAGGGCGTGCCCGGTGAGTGGCGGCTGTACGCGGTCGAGGGCGTGGGAGGCTAGGCGGATGAACCTTTCGGAGACGCGCTACGCCATGAGCGGCGATACGGCGATCGCCTACCGCGTCGGCGGCGACGGACCGATCGACCTCGTCCACACACCGGGGGCAGTATCGAACGTCGAGCTCATGTGGGATCACCCCGTGTTCGCGCGGTACAGCGAGCTGCTTGGCTCCTTCGTGCGCGTCATCCATTTCGACAAGCGTGGGACGGGGCTCTCGGACCGGGTGAGGTCGATCGCGTCGCTCGAGGAGCGGGCCGACGACATCCGCGCGGTGATGGACGCCGCGGGGTCGGAGCGGGCGGCGATCATGGGCGTGTCGGAGGGCGGGCCGATGGCGGTGATGTTCGCGGCCACGCACCCCGACCGCACGCTCGGCCTCATCCTCTACGGGGCTCACGCGACGAGCCGGTGGTCGCCCGATTACCCGTGGGGCGACACCGACGACGAGATTCGCAACTGGTTCGCCGAGCAGGAGCGCTCGCCGCGGCAGATGACGGAGGAGTCGGCTCGCGGCTCGCTCGCCGTTTCGATGCCATCCATGGCGAACGACGACGACTTCGTCCGCTTCTGGGCGTCGTTGATGCGGATGAGCATCAGCCCCGGTGCGCGCCTCGACCTCGTGCGGATGAATCTCGAGATCGACGTCCGCGCCGTGCTCCCCGCGCTCCGCACGCCGACCCTGGTGCTGCATAAGACCGACGACGGGGCGGTGAACATCGGCGAGGGCCGGTATCTCGCAGCTCATGTCCCTGGGGCGCGGCTCGTCGAGCTGGCCGGCCGCGATCACATCTTCGTCGCGGAGGACCCGGAGGCGATCGTGGGCGAGATCGAGCGCTTCGTCGCGACGCTCTCGACCGCAGAGGTCGAGTTGGACACGGTGCTCGCCACGGTGCTCTTCACGGACATCGTGGGCTCGACGGCGACCGCCGCAGAGCTGGGCGACCGCCGCTGGCGCGAGCTGCTCGAGCGCCACCACCAGGCTGTGCGCGGGCAGCTGGCGCGGTTTCGCGGCCGCGAGGTCGACACGGCCGGGGACGGCTTCTTCGCGACGTTCGACGGGCCGGCGCGTGCGATCCGCTGCGCGTGCGCCGTCGGCGAGGCGGTCGGCGAGCTCGGTCTCGAGGTGCGTGCGGGCGTGCACACCGGCGAGTGCGAGCTGCTGGACGACAAGGTGGCGGGAATCGCCGTCTCCATCGGCGCGCGCGTGGCTGCGCGCGCAGCGCCCGGTGAGGTGCTGGTGTCGTCGACGGTGAAGGACCTTGTTGCCGGCTCGGGCATCCGTTTCGCCGACCGCGGCGTCGCCGAGCTGAAGGGCGTGCCGGGTGAGTGGCGCCTCTACGCTGTGGACGGCGCGTGAGCCGGCCTCGTTTCGACGTCGACGAGCATCTTCGACGAGGACTACCTCTACTTCTTCGCCGAGGCGCTCGACGAGCGTGCCGACGCGGAGGCCGACCTGATCTGGCGGCTGCTCGCGCTCGAGCCGGGGATGGAGGTGCTCGACCTCGCCTGCGGCCACGGGCGCATCGCGAACCGGCTCGCCGAGCGCGGCGCGCGCGTGACCGGCCTCGACCGGACGCCGCTCTTCCTCGAATGGGCGCGGCGCGACGCCGCCGCGCGCGGTGTCGAGGTCGACTACGTCGAGGGCGACATGCGCGAGCTGCCCTGGGAGGGCGCGTTCGACCGTGTGGTCTCGTGGTTCACGTCGTTCGGCTACTTCGACGACGAGGCGAACCGCGAGGTGCTCGGCGGCGTGCACGAGGCGCTCAAGCCCGGCGGCTCCGTGCTGATCGAGGGCAACAACCTCGCCGAGCTGCTGCCGCGCTGGCTGCCGGCGGTGGTGATCGAGAAGGGCGACGACCTCGCGGTCGACCACAGCGTCTTCGAGCCGGTCACGGGCCGGGCCGACACGGAGCGGACGGTCGTGCGCAACGGGCGGACGCGGCGGTTCGCCTTCTCCGTGCGGATGTTCGTCGCCGTCGAGCTCGGCGACTGGCTGCGCGAGGCCGGCTTCGACGAGGTGCGCTTCACCGACGGCGCCGGCGAGCCGCTCACCGCGCAGGGGCGGCGGATGATCGCGGTGGCGACGCGGCAGCCCTGAGCTCGTCCTGGATCGCGGTGACGGCGCGCTCGACGAGCGGGCGGTTCTGGTAGGGCCACGCGCTTGCCCCCGAGGGGTGCGGGAGCGGGATGACCGGCGGCGTGCGGTCGTCGAACCGCCGGCCGACGCAGCGCGCGAGCGGCATCTCGCCGAGGAACCGGGTAATCGCGAGCCGGCCGACGGGGACGATCAGCGCGGGCCGGATCAGGGCGAGCTCGCAGCCGGCCCAGAACGCGCAGAGCTCCTGCTCGCGCGGCGTCGGCACGCGGTCGCCGCGACCGGACACCGCCCGTCCCGGGTCGCAGCGCGTCACGGACGCGCAGTAGAACGTCGCGAAGAACGCCTCCTCGGTCATTCCGAGCCAGAGCCGGAGCGTCTTGCCCGCTCTGCCCTGCCAGGGCAGCCGCGCGATGCCTTCTTCGTAGCCGGGCGCCTGCCCGAACATGTACGCGCGCTGGCCGCTGTACGGCTGGACGATCGGCAGTGACTCGATCGGGTACCCGGCCTCGGCACAGGCGCGGCAGCCCCGGTTGTCTCGCTGGAGCGAGGCGATCGAGCGGTACGCCGAGCGGCGGCGGGTCAAGCGGCGGCGTGCGTCGCGATCCGCAGGCGGTTGCCGTCGGGGTCGCGGACCTCGAGCTCGCGCCCCCAGGGCTGGTTCTCCGGCGGCGCGACGTCGACGGAGGCCTCGCGCAGGGCGGCGTAGGTGTCGTCCACCTCGTCGACCCAGAGGTAGAGCAGCGTGTACGGGAGTGCGTCGCCCATGTGCTCGGAGAGGAAGATCCGCGCGCCGTCGGCGGTCGCGATCGAGACGAAGAGTGGAAAGCCCGGCTCGAACTGGTGCTCCCACTCGACGCGGAAGCCGAGGTGGGCGTAGAACGCTGCGCCGGCGTGCGCGTCGGCGACGCGCAGAATGGGTATCACCTCCGTCATCGCGGGGAGCGGACGGCGACGAACCACCGTCCGTCGTAGACGACGTCGCCGCCGCCGAGCTCGTCGCGCAGCTCGTCCGCCGTGAAGTAGCGCTTGTAGACCGTCCAGCTCGAGCCGTCGTTGAGGATCCGCTCCTGCTGCTCCTCCGGCTCGGTGTCGTCGCGGAGCGCGGCGTCGACGACGACGAGCTCCCCCGCGACGCGCCGCGCCTCGGCGAGGAAGCGTTCGCGGTCCAAGCCCTCGAGGTGGCCGTAGAAGCTCATGGTCGTGACCCGGTCGAAGCTGTCGTCCGCGAATGGGAGTGCCAGCGCGTCGCCCTGGACGAAGCGCGCGTCGGGCAGGCGTTCGGCCGCGATGCCGAGCATGCCGGCGCTCTGGTCGAGGCCGGTGATCTCGCCGGGAAGCCAGCGGGTGGCGTAGCCCGTGCCGCACGCAACGTCGAGGGTGCGCGCGGGCGGAAGGGCGCGAAGCGCGTCGGCGAGCTCGGCCAGCAGCTCGTTCCACGCGGGCCGCTCTCGTTCGGCGAAGCGGCCGGTGCCCTCGTACCACTCGTCGTACTCGGGCGCGCGGATGTCGTAGTACTCCTTCACGCGCTCGTAGAGTAGGCGGCGTGGAGCTGCCGCTCGAGGCCGTGCCGAACTTCTCGGAGGGCCGCGACCCGGGCGGTGCTCGACGCGATCCGCGCCGCGTTCGGCGGCGTGTCGGTGCTCGACGTGCACGCGGACACGGATCACAACCGGTCGGTGTTCACGGTCGTCGGCGACGACGGCGCGCTCGTCGACGCGCTGGTCGCGGCCGTCGGGGTCGCGGCCGAGCGGATCGACCTGCGCCGCCACGAGGGCGTGCACCCGCGCGTGGGCGCGGCGGACGTCGTGCCGGTGGTGCCGCTCCGGCCGGAGGCGATGCCGCGCGCGCGGGAGGCGGCGCTGCGGGTCGCCGAGCGGGTGGGCGGGGAGCTCGGGCTGCCGGTGTTCCTGTACGCCGAGCTCGCACCGGGCCGCGGCCCGGCGTTCTTCCGCCGCGGCGGTCCGGAGGGGCTGCAGGCGCGGATCGACGCCGGCGAGCTCGCGCCGGACTTCGGCCCGGGTCGCCTGGACGAGCGCGCAGGCGCCGTGCTCGTCGGCGCGCGCAAGCCGCTGATCGCGTTCAACGTCAACCTGCGCGGCGGCGACCCGGACGCGGCGCGCGAGATCGCCGCGGTCATCCGGGAGACCGGCGGCGGCTTCCCCGGCGTGCGCGCGCTCGGCATGGACCTGAAGCACGCGGGGCTGACGCAGGTGAGCATGAACGTCGAGGACTGGGAGGCAGCCGCGCTCGCCGACATCGTCGCGCGCATCGAGTTCGAGGCCGAGGCGCACGGCGCGGAGGTCGCCGGCTCCGAGCTGGTCGGGCTGATGCCGGCAGGCGCAGCCGCTGCCGCCGCCGGCGGCGCGCTGGGGATCGACGGCTTCGACGCCTCGCGGCTGCTCGAGCTCCGGCTCCTCGACCCCTGACGCCGGAAGACATGTCCCCGCCGGACAGAACCCTGGGGCCGGCCGCGTGCCTCCCTCCGGTCTCGACGGTAATCCGGAGCGGCGCACGCGTGGGTGACGGGACTGCACCAGGAGCGTGTCAAGGCGCGGGGCTAGACTCGGCCGCGTGCTCGCGACCGCCGTCCTGACGGGGGACGACCTCACCGTCGAGGACGTCTGGGCGGTCGCTGTCGAGGGCGCGACGGTCGAGCTCGCCGACTCGGCGCGGACGCGGATGACGGCCGCCCGAGACCTCGTCGAGCGCGCCGCGCACGGGACGAGCGAGCACACCTACGGCATCAACACGGGGTTCGGCCGCTTCGTCTCGCAGACCATCCCCGAGGAGCTGACGGAGGAGCTGCAGGTGCGCTTGCTCCGCAGCCACGCCTGCGGCGTCGGCGAGCCCTACCCGGCCGAGGTCGTGCGCGCGGCGATGCTGCTCCGCGCGAACACGCTCGCGAAGGGCTACTCGGGCGCGCGGCCCGAGGTCGCCGGGCTGCTGGTCGAGTGTGTGTCGCGCGGCGTGCTGCCGCACGTGCCGAGCCGCGGCTCGGTCGGTGCCTCCGGCGACCTGGCGCCGCTCGCCCACCTTGCGCTTCCGCTCATCGGCGAGGGTCAGGCCTGGATCGAGGGCGAGCTGCTTCCCGGCGCGGAGGCGCTCCGCCGCGTCGGCCTCGCGCCGATCCGGCTCCTCGCCAAGGAGGGCCTCTCGCTCGTGAACGGCACGCAGTTCATGGCCGCCATGGCAGCGCTCGGGCTCCTCCGCGCCGAACGAGCCGCCCGCGCAGCCGACATCGCCTGCGCCATCTCGCTCGAGGCGCTGCAGGGCTCGCGCACGAGCTTCCTGCCCCAGATCCAGGCGCTCCGGCCGCTGCCGGGTCAGGCCGCCGCCGCGGCGAACGTTCTCCGGCTGCTCGAGGACTCGAAGATCAACGAGGCGCACCGCTGGTGCGACAAGGTGCAGGACGCCTACTCGCTGCGCTGCGCGCCGCAGGTGCACGGGGCCACGCGCGACCTGCTCGCCTACGTGCGGGCCACGGTCGAGATCGAGGTCAACGCGGCGACCGACAACCCGCTCGTCCTCGTCGACGACGAGCTGCTCGTCTCGAACGGCAACTTCCACGGGCAGCCCGTCGGGTTCGCGCTCGACGCGCTCGCGATGGCGGTCGCCGAGCTGGCGAGCATCTCCGAGCGCCGCATCGAGCGGCTCGTCAACCCGAGCCTGTCCGGCGGGCTGCCCGCCTTCCTCACCCCCGACGGCGGGCTCAACTCGGGGTTCATGATCCCGCAGTACGTGGCCGCCTCCCTCGTCAGCGAGAACAAGGTGCTCTGCCACCCGGCGAGCGTCGACTCGATCCCGACCAGCGCGGGGCAGGAGGATCACGTGTCCATGGGGAACGCGTCCGGCCTCAAGGCCTTCACGGTGCTCGGCAACGTCGAGCGCGCGCTCGCGATCGAGCTGCTGGCGGCCTGCCAGGGCGTCGAGTTCCTCGCGCCGCTCGAGCCGGGCGCCGGCGTGCGCGCAGCGCGCGTGTTCGTGCGCGGCGTCTCGCCCCGGCTGCGCGAGGACCGGCCGCTTGCCGAGGACATCGAGTCGGTCGCCGCCGCCATCCGCGACGGGTCGCTGATCCGGGCCGTCGAGCACGCCGTGGGGCCGCTCGCGTGACCAGGCAGCTCCGCGACAGCGCGATCCTCTACGGCGTGCTCGCAGTGCTCGTCGTCGTCGTGGCCGTGATCAGCGGCGGCAACGTCGTCCTGGCAGCGGTGCTCGCCGCGGCCGCCTTCGTGGTCGCGATGGCGTGGAACTGGTGGCGCCTCCGCGCCCGCGCGCAGCGCGAGCCGGGGCCGTGAGCAGCACGGCCGTCCTCGACAGCACCGTCGAGCGCCTCTGCGGCGACCTCAGCGCGATCCGAGCGCCGCGCGGCACGGAGCTCAACGCACGGTCGTGGTCGACCGAGGCGCCGCTCCGCATGCTGCTGAACAACCTCGATCCCGAGGTCGCCGAGCGGCCGGAGGACCTGGTCGTCTACGGCGGCTCCGGCAAGGCGGCGCGCAACCACGCGGCCCTGCGCGCGCTCGTCCGCACCCTGCTCGAGCTCGGCGACGACGAGACGATGCTCGTCCAGAGCGGCAAGCCCGTCGGCGTCCTGCGCACCCACCGCGGCGCGCCGCGCGTCCTCATCGCCAACTCGCTGCTCGTCCCCCGGTGGGCGACCTGGGACGAGTTCCGCCGGCTGGAGGCGCTCGGCCTGACGATGTTCGGCCAGATGACCGCCGGCAGCTGGATCTACATCGGCAGCCAGGGGATCCTGCAGGGCACGTACCAGACGTTCTGCGCGGCGGGCGAGCAGCATTTCGGCAGCCCCGACCTGCACGGCCGCACGATCCTGACCGCCGGGCTCGGCGGGATGGGCGGCGCCCAGCCGCTGGCCGCGACGCTCGCCGGCGCCGCCATCCTCTGCGTCGAGGTCGACCCGTCGCGGATCGAGCGGCGGCTCGAGACCCGCTACCTCGACGAGGCGGCCGAGTCGCTCGACGACGCGCTCGCGCGCGTGCGCGGCGCCGCCGAGCGCGGCGAGGCGCTGTCGGTCGGCCTGCTCGGCAACGCCGCCGACGTCGTCCCGGAGCTCGCCCGGCGCGGGGAGCGCTTCGACCTCGTCACCGACCAGACGGCGGCTCACGACCCGCTCACCGGCTACGTCCCGCGCGGCCTCTCCGTCGACGAGGCGGCCGGGCTGCGGGAGCGCGACCCCGACGAGTACCTCCGCCGCGCGCGCGAGTCGATCGTCGCCCACGTCGAGGCGCTGCTCGAGCTCGTCCGAGGCGGCAGCTACGTTTTCGATTATGGCAACAACCTCAGAGGGGAGGCGTATGAGGGAGGCGTAACGGAGGCCTTCTCATACCCGGGCTTCGTCCCGGCCTATATCCGGCCGCTCTTCTGCCGCGGCGTCGGGCCCTTCCGCTGGGCCGCGCTCTCCGGCGACCCGAAGGACATCGAGGCCATCGACCGCATGCTCCTCGACCTCTTCTCGGACGATCCCCTCCTCGGACGCTGGCTCCGGCTCGCCGCCGACCGCATCGCCTACCAGGGGCTCCCCGCGCGGATCTGCTGGCTCGGGCTCGGTGGCCGCGCACGCGCCGGGCTCGCGATCAACGAGCTCGTGCGGAGCGGCGAGGTGTCGGCGCCGGTGGTCATCGGCCGCGACCACCTCGACGCCGGCTCCGTCGCCTCGCCCTACCGCGAGACCGAGGCGATGGCCGACGGCTCCGACGCGATCGCCGACTGGCCGATCCTCAACGCGCTGGTCAACGTCGCCGCCGGCGCGACGTGGGTGAGCGTCCACCACGGCGGTGGGGTCGGCATCGGCAACTCGATCCACGCCGGGATGGTCGTCGTCGCCGACGGCACCGACGACGCTCACGACCGGCTCGAGCGCGTGCTGACGACCGACCCGGCGACGGGCGTCCTCCGCCACGCCGACGCCGGCTACGACGACGCCGTGGCCGCCGCAGGCGAGCACGGCCTGCGCCTGCCCGCGCGCGACGCGTGACGGTGCGGCCGTGAGCCGCCTCCTGGTGCGCGACCTCGAGCAGCTCGCGACGCCGGCGCCGGGCGGCGCGCCCGCGCGAGGCGCCCGGCTCGGCGAGGTCACGGTCGTCGAGCACGCCTACGTGCTCTGCGAGGACGGGCTGATCACGGCAGCCGGGCCGATGCGCGACCTCCGCCCGCTCGAGGGCGAGATCGAGGAGCTCGACGGCCGTGGCCTGAGCGCCGTGCCGGGCCTCGTCGACTGCCACACGCACCCGGCGTTCGGCGGCGACCGCGTCGAGGAGTTCGCGCTGCGCGCGGCCGGCGCGTCGTACGAGGAGCTGCACGCCGCGGGCGGCGGCATCCTCTCGACCGTCCGCGCCACGCGGGCGGCCGGCGAGCGCGGGCTCGGCGAGGCCGTCCGGCGGCACCGGCACTGGATGCTCCGCGCCGGCACGACGACCTGGGAGGGCAAGTCGGGCTACGGGCTCGACCGCGAGACCGAGCTCGCCTCGCTGCGCGCCGTCCGCGACGCCGGCGGCAGCCCGACCTGGCTCGGCGCGCACGCCGTCCCGCCGGAGTTCGACGACGCGGACGCCTACCTCGACTTCGCGCTCGCCGAGGTGCTGCCGGCCGCCGCCGAGGTCGCCGACGCCGCCGACGTCTTCCTCGAGCGCGGCGCCTTCGACGCCGCCCAGGCGCGCCGCTACCTGACCGCCTGCCGCGACGCCGGGCTCGCGCTGCGCCTGCACGGCGACCAGTTCACGGAGTCGGGCGCGGTGCCCCTCGCGATCGAGCTCGGCGCGCGCTCCGTCGACCACCTCGAGGCGACCGGCCCGGAGGGGATCGCCGCGCTCGCCGCGAGCGACGTCACCGCGGTGCTCCTGCCGGCGAGCGCGCTCTTCCTCGACCGCCCGATGCCGCCGGCGCGCGCGCTCGCGGACGCCGGCGCCGCCGTCGCGCTCGCCACGGACTTCAACCCGGGCTCGGCGTTCTGCGAGAGCCTCCCCGTCGTCTGCTCGCTCGCGGCGACGCAGCTTCACCTGAGCCCGGCCGAGGCGCTCACCGCCTGCACGCTGAACGCCGCGCACGTCCTCGGGCAGGCCGGCCGCGCCGGCCGGATCGCGCCCGGCTACGCCGCCGACCTCGTCCTGCTGGACGCCCCCGACTGGCGCCACCTCGCCTACCACCTGGCCGGGCCGGTCGTCGCCGCGGTCATCCAGGCGGGCCGGGTCGGATGGGCGCAGTAGTCCGCGGGCTCGACCCGGATTCGCCCGCCGACGTCGAGGCCGCCCGCGCCCTCTTCGCCGAGTACGCCGCCTCGCTGGGCGTCGACCTCGGCTTCCAGGGCTTCGACGACGAGCTGGCCGCGCTCCCTGCCGGCTACGTCCCGCCGACGGGCGCGCTCCTGCTCGCCGAGACGCCCAACGGCATCGTCGGCTGCGTGGCCGTCCGTGCGCTCGACGGCGACGCCTGCGAGCTGAAGCGCCTGTACGTCCGCCCGTCCGGCCGCGGCGCCGGGCTCGGCCGTACCCTGACCGAGGAGGCGATCGGCGCCGCCCGCCGGCTCGGCTACCGCCGCATGCGCCTGGACACGCTCCCGACGATGCAGACCGCCTACGCGCTCTACCGCGACATGGGCTTCCGCGAGATCGAGCCCTACCGCTTCAACCCGGTGCCTGGGACGCGCTACCTCGAGCTCGACCTCGGCCCCTAATCGCGGCGCTAGGCTGGCTCCATGCCCTCACGCAAGCAGCGCAGACGGCGCACCAAGAACACCCGTCACGACTACGAGTACGTCTACGTCGACGACGAGGGCAACGAGGTCGACGCCGACGACGTCCCGCAGCCGAGCCGCAACGGGACCGGCACGCGCGGCGCCAAGAAGGACGCCCCGATCCGGGTCGCCGGCGGCCGCGTCGTCAAGCCGCCGAGCTGGCAGCGCGCGGCCCGCCGCGGCCTCATCTTCGCGCCCGCGATGTTCGGGATCCTCTACGTGCTGAACCGCGGCAAGCAGCAGCCCGTGGCCATCGTGTTCAACACGCTCGTCCTGCTCGCCTTCTTCATCCCGTTCGGGTACCTGATGGACCGGGTCATGTACCGCACCTACGTGAAGAAGCAGGGCGCGGCGAAGACCCCGAAGGCGAAGCCGAAGACCCGCTAGGCGCCGCGGTAGTGGCCCGCGCCGGGCCACGGGGCGAGCAGCAGCAGGATCCGGGCGCCGCCCTCGGTGCGCAGCGCGTGGCGCTCGCCCGGCGCGAACCTGACGAGCGTCCCCGGCCCGGCCTCGCGCGACTCGCCGTCCGCGTCGAGCTGCACGGTGCCGTCCACGACGGTGATCCAGGCGTTCTCCTTGACCTCGTGGTCGCCGAGCTCCTGGCCCGCGTTGAGGACGACGAGCACCGCGCGGGCCTCGTCCGTGGAATGGAGAACGATCGGGTCGCGCGTGCCCTCGGGCGCGTCGAGCTCGAGCAGGTTCCACGCGTCCATGGCGGGCGTTCTACCACGCGAGGGCCGAAGTTAGACTCGCCCGACCGTGGCCCTTGCCGTCGACCGCTACGAGCTCGGCCCGATCGGGACCAACTGCTACGCCGTGCGCGCCTCGGACGCTGCGCCGGAGGCGGTCGTGATCGATCCGGGCGACGACGCGACCGAGGTCCGCGCGGACCTCGACCGCCACGGCGCCCGGCTCGCGGGGATCCTCGTCACGCACACGCACTTCGACCACCTCGGCGGCATCGCCGACCTGGCGGAGTCGACCGGCGCGCCGGTCTGGGTCTCCGCGACCGAGGCGTTCGTGCTCGAGCGGCCGGACGAGATCTACGCCGCCTACGGCGTGCACATCCGCCCGTGGCAGGCCGAGCACCGGCTCGCCGGCGACGAGGCCTTCGAGCTGGCCGGCATCGAGTGGCAGACGATCCCCGTGCCCGGCCACTCGCCGGGCCACCTCGCCTTCGCCGCCGACGGCGCGCTCTTCTCCGGCGACGTGCTCTTCGCCGGCTCGGTCGGCCGCGTCGACCTGCCCGGCGGCGACTGGCCGACGCTGCTCGACTCCATCCGCCTGCTCGCCGAGCGCTACCCGCCCGAGACGACGGTGTACTCCGGCCACGGTCCGCCGACGAGCCTCGGCGAGGAGCTCGCATCGAACCCGTTCCTGACCGAGCTGCGGGCGGCTCGGTGACGTTCGAGGCGCCGCGCGGCACCCACGACATCCTCCCGGCCGAGCAGCCGCTCTGGCAGTGGGCGCGCCGGGAGCTGGAGACGGTCTGCGCGCTCTACGGCTACCGCCGCATCGACACGCCCGGGTTCGAGGACACCGAGCTGATCATCCGCACCTCGGGCGAGGGCTCGGACGTCGTCCAGAAGGAGACCTACACGTTCGAGGACCGCGGCGGCCGCTCGCTGACGCTGCGCCCGGAGGCGACGGCGCCGATCTGCCGCGCCTACCTCCAGCACGGCCTGCACCGCGAGCCGCAGCCGCAGAAGCTCTACACGGTCGGCCCCATGTGGCGGTACGACCGGCCCCAGAAGGGCCGCTACCGCGAGCACTGGCAGCTGTCCGCCGAGGCGATCGGCTCCGACGATCCCGCCGTCGACGCGGAGATCATCCAGCTGTACGACGCGCTCGCCGAGCGGCTCGGCGTCCGCAACCGGATCCTGCACCTGAACTCGATCGGCGACGCGAACTGCCGGCCCGCGTACATCGAGAAGCTCTCCGCCTGGCTCGACGAGCACGAGGGGGAGCTGAACGCCGACGCGCGCGCCAAGCGCACGACCTCGCCGCTCCGCGTCTTCGACGTGAAGGACGAGCGCGTCCAGGAGCTCCTGCGCGGCGCGCCGACGATCGGCGAGTCGCTCTGCGACGACTGCCGCGAGCACTTCGCCGCCGTGCGCTCCTTCCTCGACGCGATGGGCGTCGCCTACGAGCTCGTGCCGACGCTCGTGCGCGGGCTCGACTACTACACGCGCACGACCTTCGAGTTCAAGGACGCGTCGATCGGCGCCCAGGACACGATCTGCGGCGGCGGCCGCTACGACGGGCTGATCGAGGCGATCGGCGGGCCGCCGACGCCGGGCATCGGCTTCGGGGCCGGCATCGAGCGGCTCCTGCTCTCCGCGAGCCCGGACGACCCGCCGGGGCAGCCGCCGGTCGACGCCTTCCTCGTCCTCGACGAGGGCGGCTCGCGCGAGACCCTGCTCCGCCTGCTCGCGGAGCTGCGCGCCGCCGGCATCGCGGCCGACACCGACTACGCCGGCCGCTCGCGCAAGGGGCAGCTCACGCAGGCCGGCCGGCTCGGCGCCGGCGCCACCGTCTTCGTCGCCGCGGACGCCGCCACGATCCGTGCGCGCGGCGCCGACGACAGGCGCGTCGCCCTCGACGAGCTCACCGCTACGCTCGCCCGACGATGAGCCACTGGAGGACATTGCGCTGCGGCGAGCCGCGCCCCGAGCACGAGGGCCAGCGGCAGACGCTCGCCGGCTGGGTCAACACCCGCCGCGACCACGGGGGCCTCGTCTTCATCGACCTGCGCGACGAGACCGGCATCACCCAGCTCGTCGTCAACCCCGAGCACGCGACCGGCGCGGCGGAGGTCGCGCACGGCGTCCGCAACGAGTACGTGCTGCAGGCCACCGGCAACGTCGTCCGCCGCTCGCCCGAGACCGTCAACGAGAAGATGCCGACCGGCGCGGTCGAGCTCTTCGTCGACGAGCTGCAGGTGCTGAGCACGAGCACGCCGCTGCCGTTCCAGCTCGACGAGGACAACGTCGACGAGTCGCTGCGCCAGCGCTACCGCTGGCTCGACCTGCGCCGCCCGCACATGCAGCGCAACATCCGCACCCGCGCTCAGGTCGTCCGGATCATCCGCGAGGAGATGGAGCGCGAGGGCTTCGTCGACATCGAGACGCCCATCCTCTGGAAGCCGACGCCCGAGGGCGCGCGCGACTTCGTCGTGCCGTCGCGCCTCCAGCCCGGCAAGTTCTTCGCGCTCCCGCAGTCGCCGCAGATCGCCAAGCAGCTGCTCGTCATGTCCGGCTTCGAGCGCTACTACCAGATCGCCCGCTGCTTCCGGGACGAGGATCTCCGCGCCGACCGGCTCCAGGAGCTGACCCAGCTCGACGTCGAGATGGCGTTCCCCGACCAGGACTTCCTGTTCGTGCTCATTGAACGGATCGTGCAGCGCATCTGGCGCGAGACGATCGGGGTCGAGCTGGAGACGCCGTTCCGGCGCATGGCCTACGACGAGGCCATCCTCCGCTTCGGCATCGACCGCCCCGATCTGCGCTTCGGCATGGAGATCCAGGAGGCGACCGCCGACACGCGCGGCTCCGAGTTCGGCGTCTTCGCGAACGCGCCCGCCGTGCGCTACATCGCCGTGCCGAAGGAGCTCTCGCGCAAGGAGGTGGAGGCGCTCGAGCACCAGGCGCGCTCGTGGGGGGCGAAGGGCCTCGCCTACATCGTCTTCCGCGAGAACGGTGAGGTGTCGTCGCCGATCGCCAAGTTCCTCTCGGACGACCTGCTCGAGCGCTGGCGGCAGCCCGGCCACACGCTGCTCTTCGGCGCCGGCGACCCGCGCGAGGTCGCGAAGGTGCTCGGGCTCCTGCGCATTCAGCTCGGCCGCGAGCTCGACCTGATCGACGAGTCGCGCTGGGAGTTCCTCTGGATCGTCGACATGAACGCCGCGGAGTTCGACGAGCACACGGAGACGTGGAACGCCGCCCACCACCCGTTCACGCGCCCGACCAACGACACGCTCGACCTCTTCGCGACCGACCCGGCGTCGGCGCGCGCGGTCGCCTACGACCTGGTCGGAAACGGCAGCGAGCTCGCCGGCGGCTCCTTCCGCATCCACGAGCCCGCGCTCCAGCAGCAGGTCTTCGAGTACCTCGGCATCGGCCCGGAGGAGCAGCAGGAGAAGTTCGGCTTCCTGCTCGAGGCGCTCTCGATGGGCGCGCCGCCGCACGGCGGCATCGCCTCCGGCATCGACCGGCTCGTCATGGCGCTGCTCCACGAGCCGCGGATCCGCGACACGCAGGCGTTCCCGAAGAATCAGGCCGGGCTTGATTTGATGACCGGCGCGCCGATAGAGCTTCCACAGGACCAACTCGACGAGCTGGGGATCGCGGTGCTCCCGCAGGACCCGGACGCCGGGTGACGTAGACCGAAACGCACGTCATACTTCGCGTCGACCCCACCGAGGAGCAACAGCACATGGCCAGCGAAGACACTGCCCGCACGCCCAGCCCGTCGATCCAGTCGCTGCCGCGGCTCGAGGATCTCCGCACCACCGACAACGGCTACGAGCCGGACGCGGTCCGCGACGCGTTCGACGCCTACCGCCGGCACGTCGTCCAGCTGCAGGCGCAGCTGCGCGTGCTCAAGGCCGCCGGCCGCACGGCCGACGTCGAGCCGACCGGGCACGCCATGCGCATGGACGCGCTCCACCTCATCCGCGAGGCCGCCGAGTTCGCCGACGTGCTCGAGCGCGACGCGCAGCGGGCATCCGCTGCGCAGCTGCGCCGCACCGAGGCCGAGATCCGCCGCCGCCAGCAGGAGATGCAGCAGGGCGAAGCCGACGTCGAGCGCTTCCGCCAGGAGAGCGAGCGGCTCCGCGCCGAGACCCTGAACGCGGCCCGCAACGAGGCCCGCCAGCTGCTCGCCGACGCGAACCGCGACGCGAGCCAGGAGCTGCGCGAGGCCGAGGCCCGCTCGGCCCGGCTGCTCGAGCAGTCGCGCCACCAGGCGACCGAGCTCACGAACGCCGCCCGTGCCGAGGTCGAGCAGACGCTCGAGTGGGCACGCGGCCAGGCGGGGACGATCATGTCGCGCGCCCAGCAGGGCGCCGAGCAGCTGCTCGCAGCCGCCGGTCTCGGCGAGCCCGCGATCAGCCGGGTGGTCGAGGCACTGCTCGCGCAGGCAGAGCGCGAGGCAGAAGGCGACGGCGCAGCGGCGCCGCCCGCCGGTCTTCGGGCCGCGCCTGAGCCGGCCGACACCAGCGGCAGCAGCCCGGCGAGCTAGCCTCCGTCCCGCAGATGGCGGGATCCGGCCGCAGATTCGTCCTCGAGGCGATCTTCCTTGCCTGCCTCGCCGTCACGGCCGGGCTGGCCGATCTGACGACGTCCCAGATCATCGGGGTCATGGCGCTCGGCTGGGTCGTGACCGTCCTGATCGAGCTCGTCTCGTGGCGTCTCGCCGTCCGGCACCCGGCCGCCGCGGCGGCGCCGCAGGCGCTGGTCGAGCCCGAGCCCGAGGCGGGCGAGGCCGGCTCGGCCCCGGAGCCGATCCCGGCACCGGACCCGGAGCCCGAGCCGGCGCCCCGCAAGCGCGGCCTCTTCCGCCGCGCACCGCGCGAGGAGGAGCCCGCGCCGCCCGTCGAGGAGCCGGCCGAGCCGCCGCGCCACGTGCGGCTGATCGAGCGCTCCGACGAGGAGGACACCGGCACGCACCAGACGCCCGAGCAGCGGGCCGAGGGCGCGTAGTCCATGGGCTCGAACCGGGTCATACGGCTTGTCTTCGAGGCGATCCTGCTGGTCGCCGTCGCGGTCGTGCTCACCTCGATCGGCGTCGGCACGGCGATCTACGCCGGCGTGGTCATCGGCGCATTGCTCGTGCTCGTCGGCATCGAGATGCTCGTGTTCGGCCTGCGGCCGCCTCAGCACGAGGTCAAGGAAGAGTCGCTGCCGGTCCACGAGGGCGGCGTCGTCCGCGAGGAGACGCTGCCCGAGCCGCAGGAGCCCGAGGAGGCGCCGCACGAGCCGGAGACGCCCGTTGTAGCCGAGCCGGAGCCGGAGCCCGAGCCGGAGCCGGAGCCGGAGCCGGAGCCGGAGCCCGAGCCCGAGCCCGAGCCGGTGGAGCTCGTCGTCGTCCCGCCGCTGCCCCCCGAGCCGGAGCCCGAGCCGGAGCCCGAGCCGGTCGCGCCACCCGAGCCCGAGGGCGGCGCCGTCGTCGAGCTGCCGCTGCGCGCCGGCCCGCGCGAGTGGAACCTGTGGGATCTCGAGCGCCGGGCGCGTGAGCGCTACGGGGTGGACCACTACCGCGACGAGGAGTGGTCGGCGCTCCTCGTCTACCTGCGGGAGTACGCGAGCCCGGACGGGATGCTCCCGGCCGACTTCGACGACCTGATCCGCTCGTCGTTCGGCGAGCTGCTGACCGCCGGCCGGCTCTGACGTGGGCCTTGTGCTGCTCCAGCGGGCGCTGGCCCTCGGGGCGGCGGCCATCCTCGCCGCCGTCGCCGGCGTCGCGATCGTCGAGCAGCGGAAGCCCGAGCCGAAGAAGCTTGCGCTGCCCGCGTCCGTGCCCGCCATGGGCGGCGGTTGGTACGAGGGCTCGGCGGCGCCGAAGCTCGACCAGCAGACCGGCACGAGGACCGGCTGCGGCTACGTCCTGAAGAACCGCACCGCAGGCATCGCCCACCCGGTGCTCGGGTGCGGGACGAAGCTCTACCTGGAGTTCGGGTCGCACGAGGTGCTGACGCAGGTGATCTCGAAACGCGTCCCGGCCGGCGTCCAGTTCGCAGTCACGCCGAGGGTCGCGAAGCTCCTCGGCCTGCAGAGCACCGACATCGTCCGCTGGCGCTACGCCGCCGCGAACCCGTAAGGGGCTGTCCCCGTGTCAGCGGGGGCTGTCCCTCGTGCGTGCACAGGACGGCGCCCGAAGACCGGGATATCGCCCGATCACTGGGGACAGCCCCCTTCGGGGACAGCCCCAAGAAGAAGGGCCGGCTTGCGCCGGCCCCCAAAACTGCTCCACCTCGCCGATGAGACCGGGGCGCTGAGAACCTGCCACTGGCAGGTGGGTGCCCTGCCGGCCTACGGCCGGACCCGGACTCCCTTCTCCTTGGTGTTGGTTCCAATTGCGTCCCCGGAACCACGCACGAGGTCGAGCGAGCACATGGTAGCGCCAGGGGTCGCTACGGTGGCCGCACGATGGTCGAGGTCGTCGGAGACTCCTCGCGTGACGGGCAGTGGGCGCTCGTCCGCCTCGCCGTGGACGGGGATCGCATCGTCGACGCCGACGCACCCGGGATCGCCGGGCCGCTCGCGGGGCTGACGCTCCTCGAGGCGGCGGCCGTCGGCGGGGACGAGCTCGCGGTCGACGCGCTCGCGGCGGCGCTCGGACAGGTCTTCCGCGCCGATCCCGACCCCGAGCGGGTCGCCGTGGCGATGAGCGGCGGCGTCGACAGCGCGGTCGCGCTCCTGCGCGCCGGGCCGAAGGCGGTCGGCGTGACGCTCCGCCTCTGGCTCGACCCGGAAGGGCCGGACGCCGCGCGGGCGTGCTGCTCGCCCGAGGCCGTGCTGGCCGCGCGGCGCACCTGCCACGAGCGCGGCATCCCGCACGTGACGCTCGACGCCCGCGAGGACTTCCGCCGCGCGATCGTGACCCCGTTCGTCCGCGCCTACGGCCGCGGCGAGACGCCGAACCCGTGCACGCGCTGCAACGGCCGCTTCCGCTTCGCCGAGCTGCTGCGCTTCGCCCGCCGCGCCGGGGCGGCACGCCTCGCGACCGGCCATTACGCACGCATCGTCGAGCGCGACGGGCGCCTGCTCATCGCTCGCGCCGCCGATCCCGGGAAGGACCAGTCGTACATGCTCGCGACCATCGACCCGAAGCTGCTCGACCGCCTCTGGTTCCCGCTCGGCGACCAGGCGAAGGCGGACACGCGGGCCGAGGCGGCCGCGGCCGGGCTCGAGGTTGCCGGGCGCGCCGACTCGCAGGAGGCCTGCTTCCTCGCCGGCGGCGACTACCGCGACTTCCTCCAGCGCCACGGGCTCGAGGCGCACGAGGGCGCGATCGTCGACGAGGACGGCCGCGAGCTCGGCCGCCACGACGGCTTCTGGCGCTTCACGCCCGGACAGCGCCGCGGCCTGGGCGTCGCGGCCGCCGAGCCGCTCTACGCGCTGCGCACCGACGCTCGCCGCAACACCGTCGTCGTCGGTCCGCGCGCGGCGCTCGGCACGACCACCGTTCGCGTGAAGGGCCGCCTCTACGCTCCCGCCGCCACGGTCCAGGTCAAGCTCCGCGCCCGCTCGCCGCTCGTCGCCGCCCGCCTGGCCGAGGATGGCAGCGGCTTCACGCTTCACCTGGCCGAGGCGTTTCACGGCGCCGCCCGCGGGCAGACCGCGGTGGTGTACGACGGCGACGCCGTCGTCGGCGCTGGAACGATCGACGCCGTGGCCGCATAGACGCGGCAAGATGCCCCCGATGAGCGACCGGATCTCCCTCACCGTCCCGCGCGCGCGCCCGTACTTCGGGGTGGCCCACCTCGTGCTCGGCGGCGTCGCAGTGCGCCAGAACTTCACGATCGAGGCGCTCGAGGATCTCCAGCTGGCCGTCGAGGAGGTGCTCCAGCGGGAGCGCGGCGACGGCCACCTGACCCTCGAGCTGGAGCTCCTCGACGGGCGCATCGAGGCGCGCCTCGGTCCGTTCGAGGGCAGCGTGCTGCGCCACGACCTCGAGCCGGGCGGCGAGCGCGAGCTCGGGCTGCGGCGGGTGCTCGACTCGACCGTCGACTCCCACTCGGTCGAGACGCGCGACGACGGCGACTGGGTCCTGCTCACCAAGGCGCGCCCTGGCTGATGCCGAATCCGCACGACACCGCGCTCCTGCGCCGCTACCACGAGCAGGGAGATCTCGCCGCCCGGGATGAGCTGATCGAGCAGTACATGTCGCTCGTCCGCTCGCTCGCGCGTCGCTACGCCTACCGCGGCGAGCAGCTGGACGATCTCGTCCAGATCGGCGCCATCGGCCTGATCAAGGCGATCGACCGCTTCGACATGAGCCGCGGCGTCGAGCTCACGACCTACGCCACGCCGAACATCATCGGCGAGATCAAGCGGCACTTCCGCGACAAGGGCTGGGCCGTGCGCGTGCCGCGCGGGCTCCAGGAGCTGTCCGTCCAGCTGTCGAAGATCGTCGAGAACCTGACCGTGCAGCTCAGCCGCTCGCCGACGATCGCCGAGATCGCCAAGGAGGCCGGGGTGGAGGAGGAGCAGGTGCTCGAGGCGATCGAGAGCGGCCGCGCGTACAGCTCCGTCTCGCTGTCGGCGGGCGGCGGGATCGGCGACGAGGACGGCGACCTCGACCCGCTGGAGACGATCGGCACCATCGAGCGCGAGTACGAGATCTCCGAGGACCGCGCGATGCTCGAGCCGGGCTTTCGCGTGCTCGACGAGCGCGAGCGGCGGATCCTCCAGCTGCGCTTCTTCGAGGGGCTGACGCAGTCGCAGATCGCCGCCCAGGTCGGCATCTCGCAGATGCACGTCTCGCGCCTGATCCGCCGCGCCCTCGAGAAGATCCGCGAGGAGATCGCCGAGGACGAGGACGAGCCGCAGAGCGCGGCCGGCGGCGTCTGACGCAGCTGACGACCGAGCGCCTGCTGCTCCGGCAGTGGCGCGACGACGACGCGCCGGACGTCGAGCGGCTGAACGCCGACCCGGTGTTCACGCGCTACCTGAGCCCGACCGGCGCGCCGTTCACGCCGGAGGAGTCGAGTGCCGCGCTCGCGCGCTGGCAGGGGCACTGGAAGGCGCATGGCTACGGCGTCTGGGCCGTCGAGGAGCGCGCGACCGGGCGCCTGATCGGGCGCATCGGCCTGTCGCACCACCGCCTCTGGCCCCAGGACGTCGAGGTCGGCTGGGCCCTCGACCCGGCCGTCTGGGGCCGCGGCTACGCCACCGAGGGCGGCCGCGCGGCGCTCGACTACGCGTTCACGGCGCTCGGCCGCGACCGGGTCGTGAGCATCGTCCACCCGGAGAACGCGGCGTCGATCGCGGTCATGACCCGCCTCGGCATCGAGCCGTGGCGCAGCGTCTGGTGGCCGGAGGGCGAGCTCGAGCTCGAGGTGCGCGCGATCCCGCGCGACAAGTGGGCACAATCGCACGCATGAAGACGACCGCCGAGCTCCGCGAGGGCTACCTCTCGTTCTTCGAGGAGAACGGGCACAAGCGGCTGCCGTCGTGGCCGCTCGTCCCGCGCGCCGGCGACCACTCGACCCTGCTGACGACGGCCGGGATGCAGCCGCAGATGCCGTTCTTCCTCGGCCGCGAGCAGCCGCCCGCGCCGCGCACCACGACCTCGCAGAAGTGCTTCCGCACGCCCGACATCGACGAGGTGGGGCTCGACGGCCACCACCTCACCTTCTTCGAGATGCTCGGCAACTTCTCGTTCGGCGACTACTTCAAGGACGGCGCCATCGAGCTCGCCTCGACGTTCATCCGCGAGCGCCTCGGGCTCGACTGGTCGCGCGTCTGGGCCACCGTGCACGCGGGCGACCCGGAGCTCGGGCTCGGCGAGGACGAGACCGCGCGCGGCCTCTGGGAGGCGATCGGCATGCCGCCGGAGCGCATCGTCGCCCTGCCGAGCAGCGAGAACTTCTGGTCGGTCGGAGGCCCCGGGCCGTGCGGGCCGGACTCCGAGATCTACTGGGACTGGGGCGTCGAGCACGGCTGCGGCGAGCCCGACTGCGCGCCGGCCTGCCCGCGCTGCGACCGCTTCCTCGAGTTCTGGAACCTCGTCTTCATGGAGTACGAGCTGCACACGGACGGCACGCTGACGCCGCTCCCGAAGCAGAACGTCGACACCGGCATGGGGCTCGAGCGCACCGCCGCGATCCTGCAGGACGTCCCGAACCGGTCGGTGTACGAGACCGACGGCTACCAGGCGATCATGGCCTGGATCGAGCAGCAGAGCGGCGTCGCCTGGGACGCCGACGCGCGCGCCACCAAGGCGCACCGCGTCCTCGCCGACCACGGCCGCGGCATGACGTTCCTCGTCGGCGACGGCGTCGTGCCGTCGAACGAGGGGCGCGGCTACGTGCTGCGCCGCATCATCCGGCGCGCCGTCCAGCAGGCCCAGGCGATCGGGCTCTCGGACCTCTGGCGCCTGACCGACGTCGTCGCCGAGCAGATGGGGCCGTGGTTCCCCGAGCTGGTCGACCACCGCGCGCACATCCAGGAGGTCGTGCGCGCCGAGGAGGAGCGCTTCTCCGAGACGCTCGCGCGCGGGCTGCGCCTGTTCGAGGAGGTGGCCGCGAAGGGCGAGGTCACCGGGCGCGACGCGTTCGAGCTCGCCACGACGTACGGCTTCCCGGTCGAGCTCACGCGTGAGCTGGCGCGCGAGCGCGGGCTCGCCGTCGACGAGGAGGGCTTCACGCACTTCATGGAGGAGCACCGCGAGATCTCGCGTGCCGGCGGGCCGAGCACCCACGCGCAGCGAGCTGCCGACTTCGCGGGCAACGCCGGCTTCCGGACCGAGTTCGTCGGCTACGAGAAGACCGAGGTGCTGACGCAGATCGGCGCGCTGGAGCCGCTCGAGGACGGGCGGTTCCTCGCCAAGCTGCGCGAGTCGCCGTTCTACCCGGACGGCGGCGGCCAGGTCACCGACGCCGGCTTCATCGAGCTCGACGGGCCGCACGGCCCGCCGCCGAGCCCGCCGCGCGCCGACCTGGAGGAGGCGTACCGGATCGAGGAGGACCAGGTGCTCGTCTTCCGCGGCGAGGGCTTCTCCGCCGGCGACCGCGTGCGCGCGGTCGTGCCGTGGCCCGTGCGCTTCCCGACGACGGCGAACCACACCGCGACGCACCTGCTGCACCGCGCGCTCCAGGACGTGCTCGGCGACCACGCCCGCCAGGCCGGGTCGGCCGTGCGCCCGGACAAGCTGCGCTTCGACTTCACCCATCCGGAGGCGATGACGACCGAGCAGCGCGCCGAGGTCGAGCGCATCGTCAACGAGCGGGTCTTCGAGAACCATCCGGTGCGCGCGTACGTCACGCCCATCGAGGAGGCGCGCAAGCTCGGCGCGATGATGCTCTTCGGCGAGAAGTACGGCGACCAGGTGCGCGTCGTCGACATCGACGGCGTCTCACGCGAGCTCTGCGGCGGCACGCACGTGCGCGCGACAGCCGAGATCGGGCCGTTCGTGATCACGTCCGAGGGCTCGGTCGGCGCCGGCACGCGGCGCATCGAGGCGGTCACCTCGGGCGAGGCGTGGTCGCTCCTCCACGCCCGGGCCGAGGAGGCGGGCGAGCTCCGCGCCGAGGTCGAGCGCCTGAAGAAGGAGGCGCGCAAGCAGGCGAAGACGGGCGCCGCAGCCGAGGTCGACATCGCGCCCGAGATCACCGCGGTGAACGGCGTCAACGTCGTCCGCGCCGAGCTCGACGGCGTCAGCGGCGACGAGCTGCTCGACATCACCGACCGGCTCAAGCAGCGGCACGCCCCTGCCGCTGTCGTCGCCGGCGCGCGCTCGGACGGCACGGCCACGCTCATCCTGAACTTCGACACCTCGCTCGAGGCGCGCGGGCTGAACGCCGGCGCGGTGATCAAGGAGGCGGCCGCGCTGATCGGCGGAGGCGGCGGGGGCCGGCCCACGATGGCGCGTGCCGGCGGCAAGCAGCCCGAGCGGCTCGGCGACGCGCTCGACAAGGCGCAAGAGCTGATCTCCGCGGCGTTGTCGTAGGCCGCCACTAGAATCCGCCACCTCGTGAAGGTGCTCGCCCTGGACTACGGGTCCGCGCGCACCGGCGTCGCTGTTTCCGACCCGACCGGGACGGTCGCCCGCCCGCTCGAGGTCGTGGAGCGCGCCGGGAGCGGCGCCGGCCTGGAACGGCTCGTCCGGCTCATCCGCGACGAGGATCCGGAGCGGATCGTCGTCGGCCTGCCGCTGACGCTCTCGGGCGACATCGGCGAGCAGGCGCGCGAGACCGAGGAGTTCCTGGCCGAGCTGCGCACGCACGTCGACGTCCCCGTCGAGACGTTCGACGAGCGCTTCACGACCAAGCTCGCCGGGCCCGGCGGCGACGACGCGCGCGCGGCCGCGGTCCTGCTCACGGGTTACCTCGAGTGGCGCGAGTCGCGAGGCGAGCGGTGAATGCCGAGGGGGCGTCGACGCCGGTGATGGTCCTGCGGCGGCTCCTGGCGGTGATCGTGATCGTCGGCGTGCTCGCCGGCGCCGGCTGGGCCGTGACGACGCTCGTTCGCGACAAGGGCTCCTCGACGCCGCCCGCGACCACGGCGGCGCCGCTGAAGGTGCTCCGCATCGTGTTCCCCGAGGGCTACACGCGAGCCGACATGGCCAAGCAGATCGGCGACGTGAACACGATCGCCGAGCAGAAGCGGCACGTGACGCCGAAGCTGTCGCCGGCGCGCTACCTGCAGCTGACGGCGAGCTCGAAGTTCCCGGGCCAGTTCGCGCGCGACGGCAAGCGCCGCACGCTCGAGGGCTTCCTCTTCCCCGCGACCTACGACTTCACGAAGCGCACCACGACGCAGCAGCTGGTCAAGGACCAGCTCGACGCGTTCCGCGAGAACTGGTCCCAGGTGCACATGGAGTACGCGCGGTCGAAGAACCTGACCCCGTGGGACGTGCTGATCATCGCGTCGATGATCGAGAAGGAGGTTGCGGCGCCGGAGGAGCGCGCGCTGGTCTCCTCGGTGATCTACAACCGCTGAAGGCGCACATGCAGCTCGGGATCGACGCGACCGTGCGCTACGGCCTGAACATCCCGGCGACCGAGCCGCTGCACGAGTCGCAGATCCACGACCCGAACCCGTACAACACGCGCGTGCACGTCGGCCTGCCGCCGGGCCCCATCGCCAACCCGGGCCTCGCGTCGCTCCAGGCGGCCGCGAACCCGCAGCACACGAAGTACCTCTACTACGTGCGCAAGCCGGACAAGCTGCACCACGCGTTCTTCACGAACAAGGCCGCCTTCGACGCCTACCAGGTCAAGCACGGCTACTGAGCTCGTCGCGCTGCTCGGCGACCCGGTCGCGCACTCGCTCTCACCGCGGATGCAGAACGCCGCCTTCGCCGCCCGGGGGCTCGACTGGCGCTACGTCGCCTGCCGTGTGGACGCCGCCGAGCTCGAAACGGCGGTGCGCGGGCTCGCCGCGCTGGGCTTCGCCGGCGCGAACGTCACCGCGCCGCACAAGCAGGAGGTCGCGCTCCTCTGCGACGAGCTCGACGACGCGGCCGAGCGCGGGGGCTCCGTGAACACGCTCGTCTTCGAGCAGGGCCGCGTGCTCGGCTCGAGCACCGACGGGGAGGCGGTCGTCGGGGCTGTCCGACCCGCGGGGGCACGGGTGCTGGTGCTCGGCGCGGCGGTGCCGCGCGCGCGGTCGCGGCCGCGCTCGCGCACGCGGGCGCAGCGGACGTGCGCGTCGCCTCACGCCGCGACGATGACTGGCCGCCCGACGGCCAGGTTGCGCAGATCCTCGTCAATGCGACGCCGCTCCGCGACGAGGTTCCGGTGGCGCCGCACGCAGGCCAGCAGGTCGTCGATCTCGCCTACCGGCCGGACGCGGCGCCGACCGCGCTCGTCGAGGCGGCGCGCGCCGCCGGCTGCGAGGTGGTCGTCGACGGCGTCGAGGTGCTCGTCCGCCAGGGCGCGCTGAGCTTCGAGCGCTGGACGGGCGTCCCTGCGCCGATCGAGGTCATGCGCGGCGCCGTAGTGTCTCCGGCGTGACCCTCAGGCTCTCGACCGCCGGCGAGTCGCACGGCCCCGCGCTCGTCGCGATCGTCACCGGGCTGCCCGCGGGGCTCGAGCTCGACCGCGCGGCGATCGACCGCGACCTCGCGCGCCGCCAGGCGGGCTACGGCCGCAGCCCGCGGCAGAAGATCGAGACGGACACGGTCGAGGTGCTGGCCGGCCTGCGCCACGGCTACACGCTCGGCACGCCGCTCGCGCTCGTGGTGCGAAACCGCGACCACGCGAACTGGACGTGGGGCATGAGCCCGTGGCCGCCCGAGGGCGAGCCCGCCGGCAAGGGCGCCCGGCCGGTCACCCTGCCGCGGCCCGGCCACGCCGACCTCGCCGGCGCGATGAAGTACGGCCACGCCGACGTGCGCAACGTCCTCGAGCGCGCGAGCGCCCGCTCGACGGCGGTGCGCGTCGCCGCGGGCGCGGTCGCGAAGGCGCTGCTCGCCCAGCTCGGCGCCCGCGTGGAGAGCACCGTCGTCTCGGTCGGCGGCGAGACCGACGACGAGCGGCAGCGCTCCGCCGTCGACGAGGCGCGCGCCGACCGCGAGACGCTCGGCGGCGTCGTCGAGGTGCGCGCGTCGGGCGTGCTGCCCGGCCTCGGCTCCTACGCGACGCCGGAGGATCGCCTGGACGGCCGGCTCGCGGGCGGGCTGATGGGCATCCAGGCGGTCAAGGGGGTCGAGATCGGCGAGGGCGCCGACCTGGCGGGGCGGCGCGGCTCCGAGGCGCACGACGAGATCTTCCCGGGCTTCGGTCGGAAGACGAACCACGCCGGCGGCCTCGAGGGCGGGGTCACGAACGGCGAGGACGTCGTCGTCCGCGCCGCGATGAAGCCGCTGCCGACGCTCATGCGCCCGCTGAGATCCGTCGACCTGGCGACCGGGGAGGAGGGCGAGGCGCTCGTCGAGCGCAGCGACGTCTCCGCGGTCGAGGCGCTCGCCGTCGTGGCCGAGGCGGTCGTGGCCTGGGAGCTCGCGCGGGCCGCCCGCGAGAAGTTCGGGGGCGACGCGCTCGTGGACATGCTCGCAGCCGCCGCCGCGTACCGCGAGCGGATTCCGTGGCGCCCGCGCTAGGCCGCCACCTCGCGCTCGTCGGCTTCATGGGCGCGGGGAAGACGACGCTCGGCAAGCAGGTGGCGGAGCGCCTCGGCCGCCCGTTCGTCGACCTCGACCGTGAGGTCGAGGCGCAGTCGGGGACGAGCATCGAGGTCATGTTCGCGCACGGCGAGGCGGTGTTCCGCGAGGCGGAGGAGCGGGCCGCGGCAAAGGTGCTGCGCGCCCCGGAGCCGGCCGTGGTCGCGCTCGGCGGCGGGGCCGTGCTGTCGGCTGCGACGCGCGCCGAGCTCGACCGTCACTTCACCGTGCTGGTCGACGTCGACGTCGACACGGCCTGGGAGCGCGTCCGCGAGTCGGGGCGCCCGCTCGCCCGGGACGATCGCGAGTTCCGCGTCCTCTACGAGGCCCGCCGGCGCATGTACGAGGAGGTCGCAGACGCGCGTGCAACCGACGCTGGACGGCGTCGTGCTCGGGGCCGGCGGCGTCCACGTCGAGACCGGCGCGTTCGAGCGGCTGGGCGCGCTGATCCCCGGCGACGGCCGGCTCGTCGCTCGTCAGCGACCGCCACGTCGCCGGCATCTACGGCGCCGACGCGCAGCTCGCGCTCGGGGAGCGGCTCGTGTCCGAGCACGAGCTGCCGCCCGGCGAGGAGGGGAAGCGGCTCGCCGTCGCGGGCCGGCTCTGGGACGAGCTCGCCGTCGACCGCGCCGGCACGGTGGTCGCGCTCGGCGGCGGCTGCGTCACCGACGTCGCCGGCTTCGTCGCCGCGACGCATCTGCGCGGCGTCCCGTGGGTCGCCGTGCCGACGACGCTCGTCGGCCAGGTCGACGCCGCCATCGGCGGGAAGACCGGGCTCGACACCGGGACGGGCAAGAACCGCGTCGGCGCCTTCCACTGGCCCGCGCGGACGGTGATCGACCCGGCGTTCCTGGAGACGCTCCCGGCGGCCGAGCGCCGCGCCGGGATGGCCGAGGTCGTCAAGACGGGCCTGCTCGCGGGCGAGCCGCTCTGGGAGCTGCCCGACGCGGAGCTCGTGCGCCGCGCGGCAGCGTTCAAGACCGCCGTCTGCCTGCGCGACCCGACCGAGCAGGGCGAGCGCGCGATCCTGAACCTCGGCCACACGTTCGGCCACGCGCTCGAGGCGGCGAGCGGCTACGCCGTCCGCCACGGCGACGCGGTCGCGCTCGGCCTCACCGCCGCGCTGGAGCTCTCCGAGCGCCGCTACGGCCTCGACGCCGGCTGGCGCGTGCGCGTCCGCGAGCTGCTCGACCCGCAGCCGGTCGCCGTCGACCGCGACGCCGCGCGGGCGCGCGCTCGTCCGCGACAAGAAGGCCGTCGACGGCCGGCCGCGGCTCGTCCTGCTCGAGGCGCCCGGCCGGCCGGTCGTGACCGACGAGGTGCCGCTCGACGAGGTGCATGCGGCGCTCGACTCGCTGATCTCGGCGATAATCCGGCGCCCGTGCGGATCGACGTCCTCAACGGCGTGAACCTCAACGTGCTCAGCCGGCGCGACCCGGAGATGTACGGCGGCCTGTCGCTCCAGGAGCTCGAGTCGCAGATCTACAAGTGGGCCAGCGAGCTCGGCTGCCAGGTCCGGTGCCGCCAGACGAACAGCGAGGGCCTGTTCGTCGCGTGGTGCCACGACGCACGCCGAGGTCACCGACGGCATCATCGTCAACCCGGCCGCCTGGACGCACTACAGCTGGGCGATCCGCGACGCGCTCGAGCTCGCCGGCAAGCCCGTCGTCGAGGTGCACCTGTCGAACGTGGACGAGCGCGAGGAGTGGCGGCGGTTCTCGGTGCTCGAGGGAGTGCGCGCCCACCGCGTCATCGGCAAGGGGCCCGAGGGCTACCGCGAGGCGCTCGCCTATCTGGTGGAGCGCGGGTGAACCCGCGCGTCGACCGCCTGCGCGAGCTGCTCGAGCAGCCGCTGCTCGTCACCAACCTGACGAACGTCCGCTACCTGACGGGCTTCCGCTCGTCGAACGCGGCGCTGATCGTCGAGCCGGAGCGCGTCCGCCTCTTCGCCGACTTCCGCTACGCGGAGGCGGGCCGTCAGGTGCCGGGCGTCGAGTTCGAGATCACGAAGCGCGCGCTCGCCGTCGACATCGCGACGCGCGCCCAGGGCGCGCTCGGGTTCGAAGCAGGCTCGCTGCCGTACGCCCACTACGAGGTGCTGGCCACGGGCGGGCTCGAGCTCGTGCCGACGCACGGGCTCGTCGAGGGCCTGCGCGCGGTCAAGGACGAGGGCGAGATCGCCGCGCTCCGGGCGGTGACCGAGATCACGAACGCGGCCTTCGAGCGTTTCTCCAGGGAGCCCGTGATCGGGCAGACCGAGCGCGACCTCGCGTTCCGCATGGACACGTTCTTCCACGAGCTCGGCGCCGACGGCCTCGCCTTCCCGACGATCGCGGCCGCCGGGCCCGAACGGCGCCAACCCGCACACGACGCCGGGCGACCGGGTGGTCGAGGCGGGGCAGACGCTGATCGTGGACGCGGGCGCGACGCTCGACGGCTACTGCTCGGACTGCACGCGCACGTTCGCGGCGGGCGAGCTCGGGGGCGAGCTGCGCGAGGCCTACTTCGCCTGCCTGCGCGCGCAGCTGGCCGGGCTCGACGCGGTGCGCCCGGGGGTCACCGGCTTCGACGCCGATGCCGCCGCGCGCAACATGATCGAGGAGGCAGGCTTCGGCGCGTTCTTCGGTCACGGCCTCGGCCACGGCGTCGGCATGGACGTCCACGAGCTGCCGCGCCTCTCCACGGAGTCCGACCGAGACGCTGGCGGCGGGCAACGTCACGAGCGTCGAGCCGGGCATCTACCTGCCGGGCTCCGGCGGCATCCGCATCGAGGACCTCGTCGTCGTCCGCGACGGCGGGCCGGAGATCCTGACCAGCTTCACCAAGGAGCTCGTGACACTTTCGTGACGTGTCCGGCACGAATCCGTGGCATACTCATGCTACGATAATGCCATGGCACGCACACGGATCAGCACGACCGTGGACGGAGCGCTGCTCGCGAGCGCGCGGCGCGCGCGAACCGGCGTCTCCGACGCGGTATTGATCGATGAAGCTCTTGCCGCGCTGCTCGCGCGCGAGCGAGCGGCGGAAGTCGATGCCGCGTACGCCGTGTATGACGAGCACCCGCTCGGCGAGAGCGACGAATGGGGCGACCTCGACTCGTTCCACACCGCCGCAGCGTCGTCCTGATGACACTGCCGGAGCGCGGTGAGGTCTGGTGGTGCGAGCTTCCCGACGTCGGCCGCCGGCCCGTGGTCGTGCTGTCCCGGAATTCGGCGATCCCGCGCCTCCGGCGAACGCTGATCGGCCCCTGCACGACCACGATCCGCGGGCTCCCGACCGAGGTGCGGCTCGAGCCCGGAGATGATCCGATCCCGCGCACCTCGGTCGTCAATCTCGACTCGGTCGAGAGTGTGTCCGTTGCCACGCTCGTCGAGCGCGTCGGGCGACTGGGAGACGCGCGCATGCGCGAGGTGTGTGACGCGCTCGCCCTTGCGGTCGCCTGCGAGCGGTGAGCGTTCGTTCGAGCCCGAGGCGCGCGACCGGGCTTAGCGGAACCGCCAGCCGTAGACGAGCGTCGGCTCGTCGTCCGGCGTCCCGCCCGCGGCCTCGTACGTCCGCCGCGCCGGCTCGTTGTCGTACGACGTGTCCACCCACATCTTCAGGACGCCCTCGCGCTCGGCGAGCGCCCGCGCCTCGTCGACCAGCGCGCGGCCAAGTCCCCGCTGTCGGTACCGCTCGTCCACGCCCAGCTCGTACAGGAACACGCTCCGGTCGCCGTCGATACGCAGGAGCACGTACGCGTACGCGAACCCGGCCGGCTCGCCGTCGACCTCCGCCACCCAGACGTGGATGTCGTCCCGCGCCAGAAACCGGACGGCCTCCTCGTCCGACGGAACGCGCTCCTTGAAGCGCCGGCACGTCTCCTGCAGGAGCGCCGCGTCGCCCACACCAAGTGCCCGGATCATCGGGCGCTACACTCGTCCGCCGTGGCCGAGACCGTCAACACCAACCAGTTTCGCAACGGCATGCACATCGAGATCGACGGGGGCGTCTGGCGCATCGTCGAGTTCCAGCACGTGAAGCCGGGCAAGGGCGGCGCGTTCGTCCGCACGAAGGTCAAGAGCCTCGACTCGGGCGCCGTCGTCGATCGGACGTTCCGCGCCGGCGAGAAGTTCACGCGCATCCACACCGAGGTCAAGGAGGCGCAGTACCTCTACGACGCCGGCGACGACGTGGTCTTCATGGACACGGGCACGTACGAGCAGTTCAACGTCTCGCGCGACTCGGTCTCCGACGTGATCGACTTCATGCAGCCGTCCTCGAACGTGCAGGTGCTGACGGTCGACGGCAAGCCGTCGGGCGTGTCACTGCCCGCCTCGGTCGAGCTCGAGGTGGTCGAGACGGAGCCCGGGATCAAGGGCGACACGGTCTCGAACGTGACCAAGCCGGCGAAGCTCGAGACCGGCGCGACCGTCCAGGTGCCGCTCTTCGTGAACACGGGCGACCGCATAAAGGTCGCTCCCGCCGAGGGCCGCTACATCTCTCGCGCCTGAGCCGTGCGCGCGGCCTTCGCGCTGGCCGCCGTCCTGGTCGCCCTCGCGCCCGCGCGGCTTGACCAGACCTTCGGCCAGGCTGGCACGGCGCGGATCGACCTCGGCGGCGCCGAGGTGGCCGAGGCAATGCTGCTCCAGTCGGACGGGAAGGTCGTCGTCGCCGGCTCGTCGAGCTCTGGCACGAGCCCGGCGTTCCTCGCGCGGCTCACCGCGAGCGGCACGCCTGACCTACGGCTGACTCCCGACGATGTCGGCGTCGACCAGATTCCGGCGCTTGCGGAGCAGGCCGACGGACGGCTGCTCGCCGCCTGGCAGACGCTGACGACCCGAGGCGAGACCGTCATCTACCACGTCCGGCTCGTGCGCCTCTCGGCCGCGGGCACGCAGGATCTGAATGTCGACCTGTTCAACGGCGGCGCGCCCGGCTTGCAGGGCGGCGGCCCGGCCGGGGCCGAGGCGATCGCCGTCCAGCCCGACGGGCGCATCGTCGTCCTGCTCGGCACCGCGCTGATCCGCCTGAACGCCGACGGGTCCCCGGACTTCCGCGTCGACTTCGGCCCGACCGACGTTGCGAGAGCGCTCGCGCTCGGCCCCGGCGGGCGCACGTTCGTCGCGGGCACGCGCGGGAGCAGTCCGTTCCTCGACGCCTACGCGCCCGACGGGACGCTCGACCCGTCATTCCACGCGGCGCTCGGGCCGGGCAGCCCGCAGGCGCTCGCCGTGCTGCCCGACGGCCGGATAGACGTCGCCACCCGAACCCAGGTCGAGCGCCTGCTCCCAACCGGCGCGCTCGAGACCCCGGGCGCAGTCCCCGGGCCGGCGATCGCGCTGGACGCGGCCGGTCGGATCGTGGCCGCAGGCCCGGGCGGGATCCGCCGCCTGACCGCGACGCTGATGCCCGACGGCACCTTCGGTGCGGGCGGGACGGCCGGCCTCGGCGGCGTCGATCCCGTCGCCGTCGCCGTGGAGCCCGACGGCAAGCTGCTGGTCGCCGGCACCGAGAAGGGCGACGCGGTCGTCGAGCGCCTGCCCGCGAACGCTCCCGTCCGCCGGCCGATCGTGACCGTCACCCGCCGCCCGCCGGCGAGCAAGGCTGTCTTCGTGTTCCACGCCGACACGGCAGGCGCCACCTTCCGCTGCGCGATCGACAACGGCGTCCTGCGGCCGTGCCGCTCTCCCGCCGCGTACCGGGTCGCGCCGGGCCGGCACCGCTTCCGCGCCCAGGCGCTCAGCGGGGGCGTCACAGGGCCGACCGTGACGGTCCGATTCAGCGTCGTCGCGCCTCGCTGAGGCCTAAACTCACCGCCGTGCCAGCGCTGGTCGACACCTCCATCCGGCTGCTCAGCCAGGAGCCCCTCGCCGGGCGCCTGCCGACCGCCGAGCTGCTCGGCCTCGCCGAGATCCTCGACGGCGCCGGGTTCGCGTACCTCGAGGTCTCCGGCGGCGGCGTGTTCGACAGCGCCGTCCGGCGCGGCGTCGAGAGCCCGTGGGAGCGCATCCGCGCGCTCGACGCGCGCACGAAGACGCCGCTCGCGCTCGCGTTGCGCGGCCGCTTCCTCGTCGGCTCGCGCCCGCTCGGCGTCGAGTTCGTGCGCCGCTTCGTCGCCTCGGCGGCCGAGAGCGGCATCGAGGTCTTCCGCCTGCACGACCCGCTGAACGACGTCTCGAACCTGCGCGAGGCGGGGGAGGCGATCACGAGCCTCGACTGCGAGTTCGACGCGGGCCTGATCTACAGCCCGGGCACGGCGTCGGGGACGCTCGTCGAGGCCGCGCGCCGGCTGCCCGACCTCGGCGCCGCCCGCGTGCTCGTGCACGACCCGTCGGGCGCGCTCGAGCCGCACAAGGTGCACGAGCTGCTCGGCTCCATCCAGGAGGCGAGCGGGCTGCCCGTCGGCCTCTACTGCCAGGGCGCCGCCGGCAACGCCCTCGTCGCCGCGCTCGAGGCCGCCCGCGCGGGCGCCGACCGGATCGCCTGCGCCATCTTCCCGGTCGCGCTCACCGTCCACCGCGTCTCCGGGGAGTCGCTGGCCCAGGCGCTCAACGGCCTCGGCATCGACACCGGCGTCGACGTGGACGCGCTCTGGCGCGCCTCCGACCTCGTCGACGAGTTCATCGGCGACCAGCCGGTGACGCCGCTCGCGCCGCGCATCTCCGTCCGCGCCGCCCGGCACCGGCTGCCGGCGGGCCTCGTCGCCGCGCTCGACACGCACCTGCGCGCGCACGCGGCCGAGGACCGCATCGACGACGTGCTCGCCGAGCTGCAACGCATTCGCGCCGAGGCCGGCTCGCCGCCGCTCGCCGCGCCGATCGGCCAGGTGCTCGCCTCCCAGGCGCTCCTGCATGTCCTCTCGGCGGAGCGCTACGCGACCGTCGTCGACGAGTTCCGCGACCTGATGGAGGGCAAGTTCGGAACGCCGCCGACTCCGTTCGACCCGGACATCCAGCGCGCCGTCGCGCTCACCGCCGACGACGACCCCGAGGAGGAGCTCGACTTCGACGAGCTGCGCGAGGACTCCGTGGGGCTGGCGTCAAGCGAGGAGGAGCTGATCCTGCTCGCCATGTTCGGCGAGGAGGCCGAGCCGCTCCTGCGCGCGATCCGCGCCCGCGCGACCGGGGAGGAGACGATGCTCGGCGGCGCCGTCGACCAGGCGCGCGCGCAGCGGATCCAGGATCTCGTCCGCGTCGTCCAGGAGTCGGGCGTGGCGGAGATCACGGTCGAGGAGGGCGACCTGAGGGTGACCGTGCGCCGGACGGAGGACCGCCCGGCGCTCGTCGCCGCGCCCACGCACATCGGCGTCGCCGAGCCCACGCCGTCCACGGCGCCCGCGCCCGATGCCGCGTCCAACGGCTTCCTGCGTGTGGAGTCGCCGATGGTCGGCACCTTCTACCGGGCGCCCGAGCCGGGGTCGGCGGCGTTCGTGGAGGAGGGCGACGTCGTCTCGCCGGGCCAGACCCTGTGCATCCTCGAGGCGATGAAGCTGATGAACCACGTGAAGGCCGACGCGGCCGGGACCGTGCGCACGATCGCGGTCGGCAACGGCGAGCCCGTCGAGTTCGGCCAGCTCCTCTTCGAGATCGAGCCGGCGCCGGTCGCGGCCCCGCTCGACGCCGTTTAGTGCCCCTCCGTTACCACGTGGGGCTGTCCCCGCGGTGCGGGGGCTGTCCCCAGTGCATGCATGGGACAGCGCCGGAAGACGAGTTAGCGCCCAGTCACGGGGGACAGCCCCCTTCGGGGACAGCCCCGGAGGGGCACTAGTTGTTCAACCGGGTTCTGGTGGCGAACCGCGGCGAGGTGGCGGTACGCGTGATCCGCGCGCTGCACGAGGTCGGCGCCGAGGCGGTCGCCATCTACTCGACGGCGGACGAGGGCTCGCTGCACGTCCGCATGGCCGACCGGGCCGTGCGCATCGGCCCGCCCGCGGCCGCCGGCAGCTACCTCAACATCCCGTCCGTCATCGCCGCCGGCGTGACGACCGGCTGCGAGGCGGTGCACCCGGGCTGGGGCTTCCTGGCCGAGAACCCCGCCTTCGCGGAGGCGTGCGCCGACAACGACCTGGTCTTCGTCGGCCCGCTGCCGGACACGATGGCGCGCATGGGCGACAAGGTGCGCGCGAAGGAGGAGATGCGCGCCGCGAACGTCCCGCTCGTCCCGGGCAGCGAGGGGCCGGTGGACGCGGCCGAGGCGAGACAGGTCGCGGGGGAGGTCGGCTATCCGGTGCTGCTCAAGGCGGTCGCCGGCGGGGGCGGGCGCGGCATGCGCCGCGTCGACAGCCCCGACCGGATCGCCGAGGCGTACGCGCTCGCGTCGGGCGAGGCCGAGGCCGCGTTCTCGCGACGGCTCCATCTACGTCGAGAAGGTGGTCGCGCCCGCGCGGCACGTCGAGATCCAGGTGCTCGGCGACTCGCACGGCGGGGTGCTCACGCTCGGCGAGCGCGAGTGCTCGATCCAGCGGCGCCACCAGAAGCTGATCGAGGAGTCGCCGTCGGTGGCGCTCACGCCCGAGGGCCGCGAGGAGATGGAGGCGGCTGCAGAGCGCGCCTGCCAGCGCCTCGGCTACCGCAACGCCGGCACGTTCGAGTTCCTGCTCGCGCCAGACGGCGGGTTCTACTTCATCGAGCTGAACGCCCGGCTCCAGGTCGAGCACCCGGTCACCGAGCTGATCACGGGCATCGACCTCGTGCGCGAGCAGCTCCGCGTCGCGGCCGGCGAGCCGCTCAGCCACACCGGCCGCGCGGCGCGCCAGGGCCACGCGATCGAGGTGCGCGTCAACGCCGAGGACCCGGCGCGCGACTTCATGCCCTCGCCCGGCCGCGTCGAGCGCTTCCGCGTGCCGCTCGGCCCGGGCGTCCGGGTCGACACGCACATCGAGGAGGGCGCGTCGGTGCCGCCCTACTACGACTCGCTGCTCGCCAAGGTCATCGTCTGGGACGTCGACCGGCCGAGCGCGATCGCCCGCTCGCTGCGCGCGCTCGGCGAGCTCGAGGTGCGCGGCGTGGCGACGACCGCCGGCGTGGCCGCAGAGGTCATGCGCACGGAGGAGTTCGCGGAGGGCCGGTACTCGACCTCGTTCCTGGAGGAGGCGGCCGGGCGGCTGCCGGCGCTCGCCCATGAGTAGCCGCCGCCAGGCCCGGCGCACCGCTCTTGTCCTGCTCTACCAGTGGGACCTGACCGGGCAGCCGCTCGGCTCGCTCTACCTCGGCGACATCGACCCGTTCGCGCTCGAGCTGGCGCGGCCCGTGGTCGAGAACGCGCCGGCGCTCGACGCGCGCATCACCGAGGCGGCCGACGACTGGACGGCCGACCGGCTCGGCGCGGTCGAGCGCAACGTGCTGCGCCTCGCCGTGCAGGAGCTCGACACCGGCGAAACGCCGCGCGACGTCGCCATGGCCGAGGCCGTCGCGCTCGCGAAGCGCTACGCCAGCCCCGATGCTGCACGCCTCGTGAACGGGATCCTGGGCAGAATCGCCAGGGAGCTGGAGGCTGCATGAGCGAAGCTGAAGACGCCCTGACGCGCGCCGAGGAGCTGCTTGCGCAGCTGGAGGCGGTGCGCGCGCAGCTCGAGGCGACCGAGGACCCCGAGGCGGCGATCGACATGCTCAGCGAGCTGAGCCGCATCGCGAAAGAGGTCGACTCCGAGCTCAACCGCGCCAAGCGGGCGGCGGATGCGGACGCCTGACGAGCTCCGCGAGCTCGTCGAGGCCTACCTCCGCCGGCCCGAGCACTGGCAGACCGACGGCGCGAATGGCCTGGGCGAGGCGCTCCGCTACCCCGTCGACGGGGGCGGCAAGCGGCTGCGGCCCGTGCTGTGCCTGGCCGTCGGCGAGGCGGTCGGGGTCGACGCGGAGCGGCTGCTCCCGGCGGCCACCGCCCTGGAGCTCATCCACACCTTCTCGCTCGTCCACGACGACCTGCCCGCGCTCGACGACGACGACGAGCGCCGCGGCCGGCCCAGCGCGCATGTCCGCTACGGCGAGGCGGTCGCGATCCTGGCCGGCGACGCGCTGCTCACGAAGGCGTTCGCGCTCGCGGCCACGTACGACGGGCCGGGGCCTGCGGCCGTCCTCGCCGACGCGACGCTCGGGATGATCGAGGGCCAGTACCTCGACATCACGGCGGCCGACGTCGACGTGCTCGAGCTGCACCGGCTCAAGACCGCGCAGCTCTTCGCCGCCGCGGTCCGGCTCCCGCTCGCCGTGGCCGGGCGCGCGGACGATGCGGACTGGGCGGCGTTCGGCGAGGCCTTCGGCCGCCTCTTCCAGCTCGTCGACGATCTCTCGGACGGCGACGGCGCGGTCGAGCGCTACGGCGCCCCCCGCGTGCACGAGCTCGCGTCCGACCAGGCCGCGCTTGCCCGCGGCGCGCTCGGCCGCGTGGACGCGGACACGCGCGTCGTGGGCGCCCTGCTCGACGACCTCGCCGCCCGCGCCGAATGAGCCGAATCTGCGCCGTGCCCTCCGTCCGCGCCGCCGGCGCGCCTACCCTCTACCGGATGAAGAAGCGCCTCGACGTCCTGCTCGTGGAGCGCGGCCTGGCTGCCTCGCGCTCGCAGGCGCAGGCGCTCGTCATGGCCGGCCGCGTGCCCGGCCACGCGAAGGCCGGCGAGCAGGTCGACGAGGACGCCGACGTCGTCGTCGAGGCCCCGCCGCGCTTCGTCTCCCGGGCGGGCGAGAAGCTCGAGCACGCCCTCGAGCGTCTCGATCTCGACGTCCGCGGCCTCGACTGCCTCGACGTGGGCGCGTCCACCGGCGGCTTCACCGACTGCCTGCTCCAGCGCGGCGCCGCGCGCGTGATCGCCCTCGACGTCGGCCACGGCCAGCTCGACGCGAGGCTGCGTGACGACGCCCGCGTGACCGTGCTCGAGCGCACGAACGCCCGCTCCGTCGAGGAGCTCCCGTTCCCGCCCGAGCTGGTCACCTGCGACGTCTCCTTCATCAGCGTCCGCACCGCGCTGCCGCCCGTCCTCCGGCTGGCGAAGCCGGGCTGGCAGGCGCTCGTCATGGTCAAGCCGCAGTTCGAGGCGGGCCGCGGCGACGTCGGCCGGGGCGGCGTGGTCAGGGACGTCGAGACGCGCCGCCGCGTCGTGCGCGAGGTGGCCGAGGCCGCCCTCGCGTGGGGCGCCGAGCCGCGCGGCGTGGCCGATTCCGGCCTGCCCGGCCCGAAGGGCAACCGCGAGACCTTCCTCTACCTCGTCCAGACCGAGAATCCCGGGCTCCCCGATGACCTCGACGACCGGATCGACGCCGAAGTCCGCTGACGCCGTCCGGCGAGCCGCCGTGTTCCTGCACGGCAGGCGCGACCTGGTGGCGACCGCGTACGACCGGCTGCGCGAGATCGCGCGCGCGCGCCGGCGTCGAGCTCGTCGAGGACGGCGAGGACACCGACCTGGCCGTCGTGCTGGGCGGGGACGGCACGATGATCCGTGCCCTGAGGCGGTACCTCGGCACCGACGTGCCGGTGCTCGGCGTCAACTTCGGGCGTGTCGGCTTCCTGACCTCGATTCCCGCGGCCGAGCTCGACGAAGGGCTCGAGCGCGCGTTCGCCGGCGAGTTCCAGGTCGCCGACCTGCCGACGCTCGACGTGCGGGTCGACGGCGAGGCACAGGTGGCGGTCAACGACGTCGTCGTCCACGCCACGTCGCTCGGCCGCATGGTCGAGCTGAACTGGGAGGTCGGCGGCGAGGACTTCGGGACGCTGCCGTGCGACGGCATCGTCTGCTCGGCCCCGTCCGGTTCGACTGCCTACAACCTGTCGAACGGCGGCCCGGTGCTCGCCTGGGGCCTCGACGCGATGGCGATCACGTTCATCGCGCCGCACTCGCTCCGCGTCCGGCCGCTCGTCATCGGGCGGAACGCCGAGGTCGTCATCCGCAACTACACGGCGGACGTGCTCGCGTCGGTGCTGGTGGACGGCCACACGACCGCGGAGATCGGCCGCGGCCCCGAGGTGCACGTGCGGCTCGGCGAGCAGCGCAGCCGGCTCGCGATGCTGCCGGAGTCGGTCTTCTTCCGCCGCTACCGCGAGAGCTTTGCTTCGTAGCCTCCGCATCGAGAACCTCGTGCTGATCCGCGAGGCCGAGCTGGAGCTCGGCCCGGGGCTGAACGCGATCACGGGGGAGACGGGCGCCGGCAAGACGATCCTGGCGCAGGCGCTCGGCATGCTGCTCGGCGCGCGCGCCGATGCGTCGGTGATCGGGCCGGCCGGGACGGAGGCCTACGTCGAGGCCGAGCTCGACCTGCCCGCCGACGAGGAGGCGCTCGGCGAGCTTGCCGAGCTCAGGCCCGAGGGCGAGGAGACGCTCGTGCTCGCCCGCCGCGTCTTCGCCGACGGGCGCACGCGTGCCTACGCCTGGGGACGCAGCGTGGCCCGCGAGGACGTGGCGGCCGCGGCCGAGCGGCTGATCGCCATGTCCGGGCAGTTCGAGCAGCGGCGGCTCTCGCGCCCGGCGTTCCAGCTCGCGGTGCTCGACGCCTTCGCCGGCGCCGACCGTTCGGAGACGCGCGCCGCCTGGCGCGAGCTCGCGGCCGCCCGCGAGCGGCTGGCCGAGGCCGAGCGCGACGCCGGCCGGTCCGAGGAGCGGCTCGCCGAGCTGCGCGCGCTCGTCGAGGACGCGGGCGACTTCCAGCCGGGCGAGGAAGACGAGCTGCGCGCCGAGCGCGAGCGCGTCCGCCATGTCGCCGAGCTCGGCGAGGGAGTGTCGACGGCGGCGGCCGCACTGTCACCGGACGACGGCGAGGGCGCGGTCGAGCTCGTCGCGCAGGCCGAGCGCGCGCTGCTGCCGCTCGGCGCGATCGCGCCGGAGCTCGGCCGGATCGCCGAGGAGCTCCGCGACGCAGATGTGCGGCTGCGCGAGGCGAGCGCGGACCTGCGCGGGTTCGTCGCCTCGCTGGACGCCGACCCGGGACGCCTCCAGCACGTCGAGGAGCGGCTCGACGCGATGGCGACCGCGCGGCGCCGCTTCGGCGCCGCCACGTACGACGAGCTGCTCGAGCGTCTCGAGGAGGCCCGTGCGGAGCTCGACGCGCGCGACGCCGGCCTCGACCCGGTCGACGTGGCGCAGCGCGCGGCCGACGCCGCCGAGGAGCGCTGGAAGAAGGCGGCCGGCGCGCTGCACAAGCAGCGTGCGAAGGCGGCCGGCCCGTTCGCCGAGGCAGTCTCCGAGCGGCTCGCGTCGCTCGGCCTCGGAGCCGGCGAGTTCGCGGCCGAGCTCGGCGACGCCGAGCCCGGCGCGACCGGCCATGACGCCGTCTCGTTCCTCGTCCGCCCGAACCCCGGCATGCCGCTCGCACCGGCCGCGCAGACCGCCTCCGGCGGCGAGCTCTCGCGCATCGCGCTGGCGATCGCGGCCGTGGCCGGCGGGGACACGATGGTCTTCGACGAGATCGACGCCGGCATCGGCGGGCAGACGGCGCACGCGGTCGCGGCGCTGCTCGAGGAGCTCGCGGGCTCGGCGCAGGTGGTCACGATCACGCACCTCCCGCAGATCGCGAGCCGGGCGCAGCGGCACTTCAGCGTCGAGAAGGTGCCGGGCGACCCGACCCACACGCGCATCGAGCAGCTGGACGATGTTGCACGAAGCGCGGAGCTGGAACGTATGCTCGGCGGCCGAGAGTTCGTAGCGGCCGTCGTAGCCGATGACCATTAACGCGCGCCTGGAATCTGTCTTCTCGTTGCCGCGCACCCCGCGGTCGTTCGTCGAGTACTCCGGAACGGCCCGGCTCGACCGGCGCACCAAGCAGCTCGTGCGGCGCCTGGAGGCCGGCGACATCGCGATCATCGACCACGCCGACCTCGACCGTGTCTCGGCCGAGGAGCTCGCCGAGTCCGGCGTCCGCATCGTCGTCAACGTGGCGCAATCGCAGACGGGGCGCTACCCGAACCCCGGCCCGCTGCAGCTCGTCCAGGCCGGCGTGTGCCTGATCGACGCGCCCGGCGCCGACCTGTTCGACACAATCGCGGAGGGCAGCCAGATCACCGTCCGCGGCGGCAGCGTCTATCGCGGCAGCGTGCAGGTCGCGAGCGGCAGCGTGCTGACGGAGGCCGAGCTCGCCGAGGCGCTCGCCGACCAGCGCACGCGCGTCACCGAGGCGCTCGCGGCGTTCGCCGAGAACACGATGCGCTACCTGCGCGACGAGGGCCGCCTGCTCGCCGAGGGCATCCAGTTTCCGCAGCTCGAGACGCGCTTCCGCGACCGGCACGCGCTCGTCGTGGCGCGCGGCCCCGGGCACAAGCGCGACCTGCGCATCGTCAAGCCGTACGTGCGCGACTTCGCGCCGGTGCTCGTCGGCGTCGACGGCGGCGCCGACGCGCTCATCGACGCCGGCTACAAGCCCGACGTGATCGTCGGCGACATGGACTCGGTCTCCGACCGGGCGCTGCGCTCGGGCGCCGAGATCGTCGTGCACGCCTACGAGGACGGCGTCGCGCCGGGAGCGCCGCGCGCGCAGGCGCTGGGCGTCCCGTTCCATCTCGTGCCGGCGCCGGGCGTGAGCGAGGACGTCGCCATGCTGCTCGCCTACGAGAAGGGCGCCGAGCTGATCGTCGCCGTGGGCACCCACTTCAACCTCACCGAGTTCCTGGAGCGGAACCGCTCGGGCATGTCGTCGACCTTCCTGACGCGCCTGCGGGTGGGGGAGATCCTCGTCGACGCGAAGGGCGTCTCGCGGCTCCAGAGCCGGCGCGTCGGCGTGTGGCCGCTGGTCGTGATCGCGCTCGCCGGCCTGGCCGCGATCCTCGTGGCGATCCTCGTCTCGCCGGCGATCCGCGACGTGCTCGACCTGGTCGGCACGCGCCTGCGCGACGCGCTCGGCATCGGCTAGTCCCGACACGTGGGACAGCCCCCCTTGGCGGGGGACAGCCCCTGCGGGGACAGCTCTTAGGGGCTGTCCCCGAAGGGGGCTGTCCCTCGTGCTTGGGCGATCGCCGCTGTCTGACACCGGGGACAGCCCCGCCTTGGCGGGGGGACGGCCCGTGCCTGCTCGCTGCGTTCCGGCTGGCGGGGAGACAGTTCTAGGGGCTGTCCCCGAAGGGGGCTGTCCCTCGTGCTTGGGCGATCGCCGCTGTCTGACACCGGGGACAGCCCCGCCTTGGCGGGGGGACGGCCCGTGCCTGCTCGCTGCGTTCCGGCTGGCGGGGGGACAGTTCTAGGGGCTGTCCCCGAAGGGGGCTGTCCCTCGTGTTTAGACACAGAACAGTCACGAGCTCGCGCGAATGCCGGGCGTACCGTCGACCGCGTGCCCCGGCAACCGCGTAGCGCTCTCGGCGATGGCCTGTTCCACGTGACTGCGCGCGGCAACGCCGGCATGAGGATCTACCTCGACGACGCCGACTACCGAACGTTTCTGGCGCTCATGCGCGACGTCGCGAAGCAGCACGCCTGGACGCTCCTCGCGTACTGCCTGATGCCGAACCACTTTCACCTCGTCGTCCGCGCGCGGGGCAGCGATCTCTCGGCCGGCATGAGCGCGCTGAAGGGCACCTACGGTCGCCGCTTCAACCGGCGCCACCACCGGTACGGGCACCTCTTTCAGGGGCGCTACGGAACGCGGAAGATCGACGAGGAACGGCGCGTCGACGTGCGCGACTACGTCATGGACAATCCGGTTCGCGCGGGGCTCGTCGCTGACGCCGACGACTATCCCTGGAGCGCACGGCTCGTCACGGACTAGGCCGATCCGTCGGCAAACACTGGGGACAGCCCCCTTCGGGGACAGCCCCTCGCCTGCGGCGCCTCGTGTCGCTTAGGGGCTGTCCCCGCAGGGGGCTGTCCCACGTGGTTGCGCGAGGACGGTCTCGCATATGGACCTCGTCGGCCGGAACGCACGTACCTCTGTTCGTGACACGCATCGCGGTGCTTTCGGCCGTCTTTCTCTTGCTCGCCGGCGGGTTCTCCAGCGGCGCCGCAGCGCCGGACGGGAACCGATTCCAGACGCATCGCACGCTTCGGCTCGGCGCAGGCCACGCGGTACGCACGTTCACCTTCGCCGAGCGCGACGGCGTGATCCTTGTGAACCGGCTGACCGTCCGACACGGCGTCCGTGCTCGCGTGGACGCTCGCATCCCAGGCCTCGCCGAGGCACGCGTCGTGACCTCGCGGGCCTGCCGGCGACAAGGCGGCTTCGACGTGTGCACCCAGCAGGAGGAGTGGTGCCCGATGCCGGCGGCGACCTGGCACGTGCGCCTCGTCAAGCTCAGCGGGCCGGCGGGGCCGATCCGGTTCGAGTACGTCGTCGCGCCCCCACCGAAGAGCGCCTGAGCTGAGCGCAGCGCGTGCGCGCCTCGCTGCTGATCGCAGTCTCCGTTCTCCTTTGCTCCGCGGGGTGCGGCGGCTCACGCACAGGCGACCCGACCGCAAACCGCATCGCGCCTTTCATCGCCGCCCCGCGGACCCTGATCGCCGCCTGCCGGCGGACGGCGCAGGCCGTCGGCTACCCGGTCGCGTGCCCGACCCGGGTGCCGCGCGGCCAGACCGCGGCCTCTGCGCTCGCTCCAACCAACTGCAGGCTCCTCGCCATCGGTCCCGGCGGCGCCGGCGGATGCGCGAAGGGGTGGCGTGGCTGGGTCATCGGATCGAGCGCCACGTCGGAAGGCCACCTCGTGCTCACCGCGTCACCGAGCCCGCTGCGAAACGGCGCCAGAGTGGTCAACGGCCCCGCCTGGTACCCGCAGGAGCGGGTCAAGCCGGTCGCCAGGATGACCATCCACGGCTGGCACATTCGCGCCGTGTTCGTCCCCCCAGACACCAACGACGGCAGCGCTTTCGCCAACCACGTCGTCCTGATCTGGACGGTTGGCGGGCACTCCTATGCGGCCGGCTTTCACAACGTGCACGGCATCCAGGGGACGCTCGAGCTGGATCGCCGTCTCGTGGACGGCATGAGGCTCGTCGCGCCTCCGAGGACGGTCTCCGGCGCCGCCCTCACGCTCGCGCTTCCGCCCGGCTGGGACGGATCGGTCGGGTTCGGGAGCGATCGCGGCCGGGCCGCCGCCTGGATTCTCGCCACGAGCTTTTCCATTCCGAGCGACGCTGCGGCGCATGAGGGCCTTCCGAGCGTGCCCGCCGGGGATGTCCTCGTCTCCGTCGGCGACTTCCCGATCGACACCCCGGCCCAGGCGCGCTGGCCCCGCGTCACGCGGCTCCGTCTTTCGCATGTGCCGGCACGCCGGCGGTGGTCCACGCACGTCCGGTTCGCGGACAGGGCCGTGCGCCTCGCGATCGTCTTCGGATCTCGGCGCAGCGCGCGAACAGTCCACGCCGTCAACACGCTGCTTTCGTCAGCACACGGCTAGGGGCTGTCCCCGCAGGGGGCTGTCCCCAGTGTTTGGACAGAGAACAGGCACGAGCTCGCGCGGGGCTCGTCGCCGATGCCGACGAGTATCCCTGGAGCGCACGGCTCGTCGCGGACTAGGCCGATCTGCCTGCAAACACCGGGGACAGCCCCCTTCGGGGACAGCCCCTGCCTTCTGCGACACTCCGCGCGCCCATGTTCGACTTCCGGTACCACGTCGCGTCGCTGGTCGCCGTCTTCCTCGCGCTCGTCATCGGCATCCTCGTCGGCGTCGGGATCGCCGACCGCGGCGTCCGCGAGGACGCGCTGCGACGCGACCTCGCCAACGCGCGCAGCCAGCTCGACCAGGCGCAGGGCAAGTCGGCGTTCCTCGAGCGCCAGCAGAAGGCGACCCAGGACTTCGTCGATTCCAGCTACCCGGCACTGATGGCGCACCGACTCGACGGCAAGCGCATCGCGCTCCTCTTCGTCGGGTCGGTCGACGAGGACGTTCGGTCGAGCGTCCAGAAGGCGGTCGGCGACGCCGGCGGCAAGGTCGCCTTCATGCGCGCGCTGAAGCTGCCCGTCGACCGCAAGACGATGCAGTCCGCGCTCGCGCGCCGCCGCCAGCTGATCGCGAGCTACGCCGGGGACGACGGGCTCGGGAAGCTCGGCCAGGGCCTCGCCCAGGAGCTCGTCGCGGGCGGCGAGACGCCGCTCTGGAACGCCGTCGGCACGAAGCTGATCGAGGAGCAGACCGGCAAGTTCGGGAAGGCCGACGGCGTCGTCGTGACCCGCACGGTCGGCCCGCAGCACGGACCAACGGGGCGCTTTCTGAGAGGCCTCTACGCCGGTCTCGGCACGGGGAGCGTCCCTGCCGTGGGCGTCGAGAGCTCGGACGCGTCGACGACGGCCGTTGCCGTCCTGCGTGCCGCCGACCTCTCCACGGTGGACGACCTCGAGCAGCCCACCGGCCGCCTCGCCCTGGCGCTGCTGCTCGAGGGCGGTCAGGGTGGGCGCTATGGCCTCCGCGAGGAGGACGACGCCCTGATGCCGCCGATCAATCCCGTTGGCTGACGTCGTCCTCGTCGCCGCACGCGACGAGGAGGAGCGCATCGGCGCGACGGTCGCCGCGCTGCGCGAGCAGTTCCCGGGGGCGGAGATCCTTGTGGCCGACGACGGCTCACGCGACGCCACTGCGACCTGTGCAGAGGAGGCCGGCGCGCGCGTCGTGCGCCTGCCGCGGCGCGGCAAAGGGCAAGCACTCACCGTCGCCGAGCGCGAGGCGCCGCCGGGCCGGCTGCTGCTCGCCGACGCCGACCTGACCGGCGATCTGCGGCCGCTCGACGAGGCGGACGCCGACCTGGCCATCGCCGCGTTCGCCGAGCGGCAGGGCGGCGGGTTCGGCATCGCCAAGCGCACGGCTCGCGTGCTCATCAAGACGCTGTCGGGCATCGACGCGCGCGAGCCGCTCTCCGGACAGCGCGCGCTCTCGCCGGCCGCGCGCCGCGCGGTCTTCCCACTCGCCGCCGGCTTCGGCTGCGAGGTGCGCTCGACGATCGACGCCGCCCGCGCCGGGCTGCGCATCGAGGAGGTCGAGCTGCCGCTCGGGCACCGGGCGACCGGCCGCGACCTGCGCGGCTTCGCGCACCGCGCGCACCAGCTCGTCGACGCGCTGCTCGGCGCCGGGCCGACCGCCGTCAACCACCGGGGCCTGCGCCTGCCGGTCGTCGGCTGGCTCGCCGGCCTGCGCCGCGACGTGTGGCTCGTCGCCGCGATCGGCCTCGCCGACGACCTCTGGAGCGGCCCCGAGCGCGGCTTCCGCGCGCACCTCGGCTCGGGCCGAACGACCGGGACACTCAAGCTCGTCGGCATCCCTGCGGTCGCCTTCGCGCGCACGCGCTCGCTCTCCGGGACGCTGCTCGTCGCGCTCTCGGCGAACGCGCTCAACCAGCTCGACACGAAGCCGGGCCGTGCGCTCAAGGCGTACCTCGTGGCCGCGAGCGCGGTCGGGGCGCCGCGCCGGGCGGCCGTCTGCCTGCTTCCCTACGATCTCCGCGAGATGGGGATGCTGGGGGACGCGGGGGCGAACGCGCTGGGCGCGCTGCTAGGCTTGAGTTCCGTGAGTCGTCTCACGGCACGAGGCCGGTGGATCGCCATTGGCGCCCTCGCAGGCCTGACCCTTCTCGGTGAGCAGCGCTCCCTCGGAGCGATCGTCGAGCGCACGCCGGTGCTCCGCGAGCTCGACGCGCTGGGACGCGCGTGAGCCCGCGCCCGACCAAGTACGTCTTCGTCACCGGTGGCGTCGTCTCGGCTCTCGGCAAGGGCATCGTCGCCGCGTCGCTCGGCCGGCTGCTGAAGACACGCGGCCTGCGTGTGCAGGCGCAGAAGTTCGACCCGTACCTCAACGTCGACCCGGGCACGATGAGCCCGTTCCAGCACGGCGAGGTCTTCGTCACCGAGGACGGCGCCGAGACCGACCTCGACATCGGCCACTACGAGCGCTTCATCGACGAGAACCTGTCGCGCAACGCGAGCCACACCGCGGGCGCGGTCTGGAGCGCGGTACTGCGCCGCGAGCGCAAGGGCGAGTACCTCGGCGCGACCGTCCAGGTGATCCCGCACATCACGAACGAGATCAAGCACCGCATCAAGCGCGCCGCCGAGGCGTCGCCCGCCGACGTCGTCATCAGCGAGATCGGCGGCACGGTCGGCGACATCGAGTCGCAGCCGTTCCTCGAGGCGATCCGCCAGTTCCGGCGCGAGGTCGGCCCCGAGAACGTGCTCTACCTGCACTGCACGCTGGTGCCGTTCATCGGCGCGGCCGGCGAGCTGAAGACGAAGCCGACGCAGCACTCGGTCAACGAGCTGCGCCGCATCGGTATCCACCCCGACATCGTCGTCTGCCGCTCGACCGACGAGCTCACGGCCGACATCCGCGACAAGATCGCGCTCTTCGCCGACGTCGACGCGCGCGCCGTGATCTCGTGCCGCGACGTCCCCGACGTCTACCTCGTCCCCTCGCTGCTGCAGGAGGAGGGCCTGGACGAGCTTGTCTGCCAGGAGCTCGGGCTGGACACCCCGCCGGCCGACCTCGGCGAGTGGCTGCAGCTGACGGATCGCATCGGCGACCGGCTCGACGAGATCGAGATCGCGCTCGTCGGCAAGTACGTGAAGCTCCACGACGCGTACCTGTCGGTGCACGAGGCGCTGAAGCACGCGGGCGTCCACCACGGCTGCCGCGTCCGGGTGCGGTGGGTCGACGCGGAGAACATGTCGTACGAGGAGGCCGTCGACACGCTCGAGGGCGTCGACGGCGTGCTCGTCCCCGGCGGGTTCGGGTCGCGCGGGTGGGAGGGCAAGATCCTCGCCTGCCGCGTCGCCCGCGAGCACGGCATCCCGTACCTCGGCATCTGCCTGGGCATGCACGTCGCCGTGTCGGAGTTCGCGCGGCACGTGGCGGGGCTCGAGGGCGCCAACTCGACCGAGATGGACCCCGAGACGCCGTACCCGGTGATCGACCTGCTCCCCGAGCAGAAGGACATCGAGGACCTCGGCGGCACCATGCGCCTCGGCGCGCAGGCGGTCGAGCTCGCGGACGGCACGCGCGCGCAGGAGGCGTACGGCGAGGCCGTCGTGCACGAGCGCCACCGGCACCGCTACGAGGTCAACAACCACCTCAGGCCACGGCTCGAGGAGCTCGGCCTGGTCGTGTCGGGCACGTACCAGGAGGGTCGCCTGGTCGAGATCATCGAGCTGCCCGACCACCCGTGGTTCGTCGCCAGCCAGTTCCACCCGGAGTTCAAGAGCCGCCCGACGCGGCCCGCGCCGCTGTTCCGCGACTTCGTCGGCGCAGGGCTCGAGCGCGCGCGGTCGCGCGCCGGGAACGCCGCTTCCGTCGCGGCCGGCTGAGCGTCTCTACGATCCGGCCGTGCCCGAGAACGGCCTGTCCGACGTCGCTGAGCTCTTCGTCGAGCTCGCCGCGATGCCGAGCCCGTCCGGCCAGGAGCGGGCCGTCGCCGACGCGGTGACGCGCTACCTGCACGACCTCGGCTCGACGTCGACGAGGACGACGCCGGCGCTCGCGTCGGCTCGACGATGGGGAACCTCTACACGCGCATCGAGCCGACCGCGCAGAACGGCGGCACGCCGATCTTCCTCTGCGCACACCTCGACACGGTGCCGCCGGACGGGGCGATCGAGCCGGTCGTCGACGACGAGGGCGTGATCCGCAACGCGCGGCAGACGATCCTCGGCGCCGACGACAAGTCGGCGGTCGCGGTCATGCTCGACGCCGTGCGGCGGATCCTCGCCGAGGGGCGGCCGCACGCCGGCATCGAGCTCGTCTTCACGCCGAAGGAGGAGACCGGGCTCGAGGGCGCCTCCGCGTTCGACGAGAAACGGCTCGCGTCGCGGATCGGGTTCGTGTTCGACCAGGCGTCGCCGATCGGCGACGTCATCCTCGGCGCGCCGCACCAGGCGTCGATCGAGGCGATCTTCCGCGGCAAGGCGGCGCACGCCGGCATGGCGCCGGAGGAGGGCCGCTCGGCGATCGCCGCGGCGGCCCGTGCGATCGCCGACCTGCGCCTCGGGCGGCTCGACGAGATCACGACCGCAAGCGTCGGGCTGATCCGCGGCGGCACCGCGAAGAACGTCGTCCCGGAGCTGTGCTCGTTCGACTGCGACGTGCGCTCGCACGACCACGACGCGCTCACCGACCTGCTCCGCGAGATGCTCGAGACGATGACCTTCGCCGCGTCGCTCTCGGACTGTGACATGGAGGCGCACGTCGAGGAGCACTTCACGGGCTACCGCTTCCGGCAGTCGGACACGCCGGTGCGCATGGCCGTCGAGGCGCTGCAGGCGGTCGGCCGTGAGCCGAACTTCATGCTGACCGGCGGCGGCGCGGACGCGAACGTCTTCAACGACCGCGGCCTCGAGTGCCTGAACCTCGGCAACGGCATGGCCGCGATCCACTCGTCGGACGAGCACATCGCGGTGGCCGACCTCGACGCGATGGTCGACGTGACGCTCGCGCTGGTCGACGCCGCGCGCGGGTGATCGGCCTCAGGCGCGGCGCGGTCACGGCCGTCGTCGAGCGCGCCGAAGGGCTCGTGCGGCTCGAGGTCGACGGCGAGCCGTGCGTCGCGTACCCGCGGCTGACCGGCCCGGTGGCCCTCGGCGACGAGGTGCTCGTGAACGTGCAGGCGCGCGAGCTCGGGCTCGGCTCGGGCGGCTTCGACGTGCTGGTCGCGAACCTGACGCGCGGCCTGGGCCTCCCGCCCGAGCCGGGCGCGCACGTGATGACGCTGCCGTACACGCCGGTGCAGGCTGCGGCGCAGTTCGCCGAGGAGACGGACGAGCTCGCCGAGAGCCTCGACGGCATGCCGGTCGTGCTCTGCACCGTGCACAGCCAGGTGGCGCCTGTCGCCGCGGGGCTCGAGGGGGCTCGGGTCGCGTACGTGCAGGTCGCGGGCGGGGCGCTGCCGGTGTCGCTGTCGGACGCCGTGCGGGCGCTGAAGGCGCGCGGGCTCGTCGAGGTGGCGGTCGCCGCCGCGCCGTGTCTCGACGGCGACGTGCAGTGCGCGGGCGTGGCGGGCGCGCTGCTGTGGGCGGCGCGGCGCTACGAGGCGGTGATCGCCTCGGTCGGGCCCGGGCTCGTCGGCACCGGCATCTCCGTGGGGCCACGGGGCGCTCGCCCTGGCCGACGTCGCCAACGTCACCCGTGCGCTCGGCGGCGAGCCGATCCTGGCGGTGCGCATCTCCGAGCGGGACGAGCGCGAGCGCCACCGCGGCGTCTCGCACCATGCCCGCGCCGTGCTCGCGCTGTCGTCTCCGACCGTGCCCGAGGGCGGGGGCGAGGGCTGGGAGGAGGCATGCGCGGGGCTTCCGCTCTCGCACATGGGCCGCGGGCCTGACGAGGAGCCGGCGTTCTTCGCAGCCGCGTTCGCGGCCGGCCGGCTGGCGCAGGAGATGATGCGGTCGTGAGCGCCGATGCGACGGTCACCGTCGAGGAGGCCGGCAGCGGCGACAACCTCCTGGCCGTTCTGCTCGCGATGGCGATGTTCGTCCTCGTCGTCGACACGTCGCTGATGAACGTGTCGATCTCCGCGGTCGTCCACGATCTCGACACGACGGCGAGCGGCGTCCAGTCCGCGATCGCGCTCGAGGCGCTCGTCTCGGCGGCGTTCATCCTCATCGGGGGCAAGGTCGCCGACCTGATCGGCCGCAAGCGCGCCTACATCATCGGGCTGATCGCGTACGCCCTCGGCGCGCTCTCGATGACGCTCGCGCAGACACTGACGCCGATCATCATTTTCTGGGCCGTCATCGGCGGGCTCGGCGCCTCGCTGCTGCTGCCTTCGATGCAGGCGCTCATCCACGGCAACTTCGAGGGGCCGATGCAGCGCAAGGCGTACGCGCTCGTCGGCGCGTCTGCGGCGATCGCCGCCGCGGTCGGGCCGCTGATCGGCGGTTTCATCACGACCTACCTGTCGTGGCGCGTCGCGTTCTTCGGCGAGGTCCTGATCATCGCCGTCGTCCTGCTCGGCAGCGGGCGCATCCGCGAGGTGCCGTTCACCGGCGACAAGCGCGTCGACGTCGTCGGCGCGGGGCTCTCCGTGCTCGGCATGGGCGGCGTCGTGCTCGGCATCCTCCTGTGGGAGTCGGGCGGCGAGGCTGTCGCCCTGCTCCTCGTCGTCGGCGTCGTCGCGCTCGGCTCGCTGGCGTGGTGGCTGAAGAAGCGCAAGCGCGAGGGCAAGCCCGCGCTGCTGGACGTCGCCCTGTTCGCGTCGCAGTACTTCCGGCTCGGGATCTCGTCCCAGACGCTCCAGCAGGTCGCGCTCGGCGGGATGATGATCGCGCTCCCGATCTACTTCCAGATGGTGCTCGAGTACAACGCCCTGGAGGCCGGGCTGTCGATCGCGCCGCTGTCGCTGACGATGTTCGCCGTCGCGATCCTGGCCGGGAAGCGGGCGGGGCGGCGCAGCCCCGGCAAGATCATCTTCGCCGGCTTCGTGCTGCTCGCTGCGGGCGTCGCGATCCTGATCCCGGTCGTCCCGCGTGCGGACTCCGGCTGGGCGATGGTGATCCCGCTGATGATCGCCGGAGCCGGGCTCGGCCTGCTCGTCTCGCAGCTCAACAACTACACGCTCTCGCCGATCGAGGAGGAGCGGGTCAGCGAGGCGGCCGCCGTCAACTCGGCGGGCGGCTCGTTCGGCCTCTCGTTCGGGCTGGCGTTCGCGGGCGCGATCATGCTCGCCTCGCTCTCGCTCGTGTTCACGCACAAGGCCGATCAGAGCGTCGTGCTGTCGCCGGCCGAGCAGCAGCAGGTCGCCGACGGGCTCGACGAGAACGCCGAGGTGATGACCAACACGCACCTGGCGGAGCTCCTCGCCGGCCAGCCGACCGACGTGCAGGCGGAGATCATCCAGATCAACACGGAATCGCGCCCGATCGCGCTGCAGATCGCGCTGCTCATCCCGCTGCTCGCCGGGATCCTCGGCGTCCTCCAGGGCTTCCGGATGACGCGCATACCGGATCCGGAGCCATCGGGGGCAGCCGAGAACCTGCTGGCCGGGTAGTGGTCGAGCGGCGGCTCGGGCCGGTCGTCGGCCTCGGTACCTGGCAGACCTTCGGCGGCGACGCAGGCGCTCGCCGGCGAGGTCGTCACCGCTGCGCTCGACGCCGGCATCCGCGTCTGCGACACATCGCCGATGTACGGCGAGGCCGAGCGCTCGCTCGGCGCCGCGCTCGAGGCGCGCCGCGCGGAGGCGACGGTCGCGACCAAGATCTGGACGCCGTCCGCGACGGAGGCACGCGAGCAGCTCGCGAACCAGCTCGCCTGGTTCGGCCACGTCGACGTCGAGCAGGTGCACAACCTCGTGGCGTGGCAGGAGCACTTGCCGTGGCTCGAGGCCGAGCGCGAGGCCGGCCGCATCGGGCGGATCGGCGTCACGCACTACGACCCGTCCGCGTTCGGCGAGCTCGAGCGGGCGCTGCGCACCGGGCGCTTCAGCACCGTCCAGATCCCGCTGAACCCGCACGAGCGCGAGTCGGAGCAGCGGATCCTCCCGCTCGCGGCCGAGCTCGGCGTGGCGGTCATCGTGATGCGTCCGCTCGGCGGGAGCCGCAGCGGCCTCGCCCGGCGCGAGGTGCAGCCGGACGTGCTGGAGGCACTGGGCGTCCAGACGTGGGCGCAGGCGCTGCTCAAGTGGGCGCTGTCGGACGAGCGGGTCGACCTCGTCATCCCGGCGACCCGCCGGCCGGAGCGCACCGGCGAGAACGCGCGCGCCGGCGAGCCGCCGTTCTTCGACTCCGAGCAGCGGCGGCTCGTCGAGCGGCTCGCAGGGTAGGCTCCACCGCCGTGAAGGTCGGCGTCGCCAAGGAGATCAAGTCCGACGAGTACCGCGTGGCGCTGACCCCCGCGGGCGCGCTCGAGCTCGTCAAGCAGGGCCACGACGTGCTGGTGGAGACGACGGCCGGCATCGGCAGCGCCTTCGCCGACGAGCAGTACATGGCGGTCGGCGCGCGGGTCGTCAGCGTGGACGAGGTCTGGGAGGCGTCCGAGCTGCTCCTGAAGGTCAAGGAGCCGATCGAGCCCGAGTACCGGCGGCTGCGCGAGGGGCTCGTGCTCTTCACGTACCTGCACATCGCCGCCGACGAGCCGCTCACGCGCGCGCTCGTCGAGAGCGGCATCGCCGCCGTCGCCTACGAGACGGTCGAGACCGACGACCGCCAGCTGCCGCTGCTGGCGCCGATGAGCGAGGTCGCCGGCCGCCTCGCCGCGCAGGCGGGCGCCTACTTCCTCGAAAAGCCGCTCGGCGGCCGCGGCCTCTTGCTCGGCGGCGTCGCCGGCGTCGCGCCCGGCCGCTGCGTCGTCATCGGCGGCGGGATCGTCGGCTACAACGCCGCGGTCATCCTGCTGGGCCTCGGCGCCCAGGTGACGATCCTGGAGCGCTCGATCGACCGCATGCGCCACCTGGAGGAGATCCTCTCCGGGCGCGTCTCGCTCGTCATGTCCTCGGCACTCCAGATCCAGGAGTCGGTGGCGGACGCGGACGTCGTCATCGGCGCCGTGCTCATCCCGGGCGCGCTGGCGCCGAAGCTGATCACCCGCGAGATGGTCGCCGGCATGAAGCAGGGCTCGGTGCTCGCCGACGTCGCGATCGACCAGGGCGGCTGCGCCGAGACGTCGAAGCCGACGACGCACTCCGACCCGGTGTACGTCGTCGACGGCGTCACGCACTACTGCGTCGCGAACATGCCGGGCGCCGTGCCGATCACGTCGACGAAGGCGCTGACGAACGCGACGCTGCCGTACGTCGAGGCGATCGCGAACCTCGGCCTGCGCGAGGCGATCGCGCGCGACCGCGCGCTCGCCCGCGGCGTCAACGTGGTCGACGGCAAGATCACGTACGAGGCCGTCGCCGAGGCGCACGACCTCGAGTACACGCCGCTCGACGACGTGCTGCCGCTCTCGCCCGTCTAGGTCGGCGTCTCGGCCGTCTTCTTCTTCGTGCGCTGGCTCGGGCTGATCCTGATCACGAGGTACGTGACGCCCGCCGCCAGCGCGATCACGCCGACGACGAAGAGCGCGAGCCCGATCAGTCCAAGGAACGTCCCCACAGCCCGTTTAGAGTAGCGCCATGCCGCGCGCGTGCGTCATCGTGCTCGATGCGGTCGGCGCTGGCGAGCTGCCTGACGCGGCCGACTACGGGGACGAGGGTTCCGACACCCTCGGCAACGTCGCGCGCGCCGTCGGCGGCCTCGACCTGCCCAACATGGAGGCGCTCGGGCTCGGCAACGTCGAGCCGCTCGAGGGCTGCCCGCCGCAGCCGGGCGCGCCCGCGATCGCCGGGCGGCTGCTGGAGCGCTCGAAGGGCAAGGACACGACGAGCGGCCACTGGGAGCTGATGGGCATCGTCACGCCGACGGCGATGCCGACGTACCCGCACGGATTCCCGCACGACGTCCTCGACCCGTTCTCGCACCGCACCGGCCGCGGCGTGCTCGGCAACGTGCCCGCCTCGGGGACGGAGATCATCCAGGAGCTCGGCGAGGAGCAGCAGCGGACGGGCAAGTGGATCGTCTACACGTCCGCGGACTCGGTCTTCCAGATCGCCGCGCACGAGGAGACGATCCCGCTCGAGGAGCTCTACGAGGGCTGCCGCATCGCCCGCGAGATCCTCACCGGCCCGCACGCGGTCGGCCGCGTGATCGCCCGCCCGTTCACCGGGACGCCGGGCCACTACGAGCGCACGGCGAACCGCCACGACTTCTCGCTCGTGCCCCGTCGCCCGAACTACCTCTCGCTGATCCGAGACGCCGGGAACACGGTCTACGGGGTGGGGAAGATCTCCGACATCTTCGCCGGCCAGGACATCGACGAGTCGAGCCCGACGAAGTCGAACGCCGAGGGCACGACGGTCACCGAGCGCCTGCTCCGCGAGGCGGGCGACGGGAGCTTCATCTTCGTCAACCTCGTCGAGACCGACCAGCTCTGGGGGCACCGCAACGACCCCGTCAACTTCCACCGCTGCCTGCAGGACTTCGACTACCGTCTGCCCGACCTGCTCGACGCGCTCCAGCCCGGAGACCTGCTGATCATCACCTCCGACCACGGCTGCGACCCGACGACGCCGTCGACCGACCACTCGCGCGAGCACGCGATGCTGATCGCCTACGCCGACGGCAAGAACGCGGCCGGGCGCATCCACGAGGGCGAGTTCGCGGACGTCGGCGCCACCGTCAACCGCTGGCTCGGCGGCAAGTCGCCGTCGCGGCGGATCCCCGGCACGCCGATCGTCGAGCCCTAGGCGTGGCGACCGTCCGCTACCTCGAACGACGGAGGGGCTGTCCCTGCGAAGCAGGGGCTGTCCCCCGTGTTCCGGCAGTGATCTGCGCGACCACGAGGGACAGCCCCCTTCGGGGACAGCCCCTGGGTGCGGTCGAGCTCTTCGAGGCCCGATGACCGCCCGCGCGTCGGCCACCGCGCGTGCGCGCCGCCGCTGGTCTGCCGCACTCGGCGCCGACCCGCGCGAGCACGCGCTGCTGGCGGTCGCCGAGCACCGCCCGCGCCGCGTGCTCGACATCGGCTCCGGCGACGGCGAGTTCGCGGAGTGGTGCGCGCGCCGGCTGACCGTGGAGATCGTCGCCGTCGACCAGTCCGCCTGGCTCGGCGAGACCGACGCGGTGGGGCTGCCATGTGAGGACGCCGGCTTCGACGTCGTCGTCGCGAACGAGGTGCTGCCGGGCGTGCAGGAGCTCGACATGGTGCTCGCCGATCTCGCCCGCGTGCTGCGACCGGGCGGCCGCCTCGTTGCGCTGACCGCGTCCGAGCGCTACCTCGAGCCGCTGCTCGCCCCTGGCCGTTCCCGTTCTCGGCGGAGGAGGGCGCAGGAGCCCTCGAGCAGCACTTCGCTCAGGTCGAACGTCGTGACGTCGAGGGTGACGTCGTCTTCCCGACCCGCGACGCTGTCCGCAGCTTCCTGCGCGAGGTCGACGAGCCGGCCGCCGTCGACGTCGAGACGCTTCCCGAGCCGTTCCATGCGACCGTGCGCACGGCCGTGCTGGTCGCGGAGAAAGCCGCGGCATGAGCCTCGCCGACCCGACATCGTCCGCCGCGAGTACGCGACCGAGGACGGGCTCGCCGCACGTGCCTCGGTCTACGGCGGCGTGGAGTTCGGCGAGGGCGATGCGCGTCGGATCGCGCTCGACGCCGTCGCCGAGGTCGCGCCGCGCCGCGTGCTGGAGGTCGGCTGCGGCCGGGGTGAGTTCGCCGAGCGCATCGTCGAGGAGCTTCGCGCCGACGTGATCGCGATCGACCAGTCGGAGCGGATGGTCGAGCTGACGCGCGCCCGCCGCATCGACGCCCGCGTCGGCGACGCGCAGGAGCTGCCGTTCACGGACGGCTCGTTCGACTGCGTCGTCGCCAATTGGATGCTGTACCACGTGCTCGACCTCGACCGCGCATTCACCGAGTTCGCCCGGGTGCTGTCAGCCCCGCGGCCGCGTCGTCGCCGCGACCAACAGCCTCGACCACCTGGGCGAGCTGTGGAACCTCGTCGGCCGCGACCGCTGGATGGAGCCCGACCGCTTCTTCGCCGAGACCGGCGAGGCGGCGCTGCGGCCGTACTTCGCGCGCATCGAGCGGCGCGACATCCAGGGGCAGGTCGTGTTCGAGGACCGGGCCGCGGTGCAGCGCTACATCGGCGCCTCGGTCGCGCACAAGGACCGCGTCGACCAGGTGCCCGAGCTCGCCGAGCCGCTCGTGGCGCGCACGATGAACGCCGTCTTCGTGGCGGACAAAGCGTGATCCACCCGGCCGAGCTCATCGAGCGCAAGCGCGACGGCGAGGAGCTGTCGGCGGAGGAGCTGAACGAGCTCCTGCTCGGCTACGCGGCCGGCGACGTGCCCGACTACCAGATGAGCGCGTTCTGCATGGCCGTCGTCTTCCGCGGCCTGAGCGCGGCGGAGACGCTCGCGCTGACCGACGCGATGGTCGCAGAGCGGCGACTCGCTCGACCTCTCGGCGCGCGCTGGGACGCAAGGCGGTCGACAAGCACTCGACCGGCGGCGTGGGGGACAAGACCTCGATCGCCGTCGCCCCGATCGTCGCCGCGTGCGGCGTGCCGTTCGCGAAGATGAGCGGCCGCGGCCTCGCGCACACCGGCGGCACGCTCGACAAGCTCGAGTCGATCCCCGGCTTCCGCGTCGAGCTGACCACCGAGGAGTTCATCGCGCAGGTCAAGGAGGTCGGCCTCGCGATCATCGGCCAGACCGGCGACCTCGTCCCGGCCGACAAGAAGCTCTACGCGCTCCGCGACGTCACCGGGACGGTCGACAGCATCCAGCTGATCGCCGCCTCGATCATGTCCAAGAAGATCGCCGCCGGCGCCGAGGCGATCGTGCTCGACGTCAAGGTCGGCGACGGCGCCTTCATGAAGACGATCGAGGACGCGCGCGTGCTCGCCGAGACGATGGTCGAGCTCGGCCGCCGCGCCGGCCGCGAGGTCGTCTGCCTGCTCACCGACATGGACCAGCCGCTCGGCCACGCGGTCGGCAACGCGCTCGAGATCCGCGAGGCGATCGCGACCATCCGCGGCGACGGCCCGCCCGACTTCACCGAGCTCGTGCTCGCGGCCGTCAGCCGGCTGCTCTCGGTGTCCGACCTCGGAATCGACGTCGACGGAGGGCCGCGCGCGGCGCGGAGCAGGCGATTGCGCGACGGCTCCGCGACCGCCGCCTACGAGCGCTGGATCAGCGCCCAGGGCGGCGACCCGGACGAGTTGCGGTTGCCGACGGCGCCGGTCGTGCTGCCGGTCGAGGCCCCCGCCGACGGCTGGGTCGACCGGCTCGGCGCGATCGCGGTCGGCCGCGCCGCGCTGCACCTCGGAGCCGGCCGCGCGGCGGCGGGCGACACGATCGACCACTCGGTCGGCATCGTCCTGCGCGCAAGCGCGGCGACCGCGTCAGCGCCGGCGACGTGCTCGCCGAGATCCACGCGGCGGACGCCGCCGCCGCCGAAACCGCGGCCGAGGAACTACTCCGCGCGTACGAGTTCTCCGACGAGGAGCCGAGCAGCGCCGGCTCGATCGTCCGCGAAGTTATTCGCTAGGGGCTGTACCCGTGTCAGCGGGGGCTGTCCCCCGTGGTTGCATTTGCCTCATCGGCCGAAAGAGGATCCGAAAGACCGCAGCACCCGCCAACTGGGGACAGCCCCCCTGCGGGGACAGCCCCTTCCTGGCTAGTACCGTACGCCGTCCCTTGACGAGCGATTTCGTCGCGTACCGCCTCGTGCCAGACGCGCCCCCCTCGAGCCCGCCTCGCGCTGGCGCAGCTGGATGAACGACACGGACGAGCGCTGGGCGAACCGCTGCCTCCCGCTGCTCATCGGCAACGAGTCGGGGTGGATGCTCCTCAACTCGCACGCGTTCAGCGCCACCTGGTCAGGCGGGCGGGACGCCGCGGCGACGTCGATCGAGTTCGAGGCAGACGATGTCCCGGCGCCGCATCCCGTCTCGAGCCATTTCGGCTACGGCATCATCACGTGGGTCGTCCCGTACCTCTTCCGCACTCCGCCGGGCTACAACCTGCTCGCTCGCGGCCCCTCGAACTGGCCGAAGGATGGCATCGGGGCGCTCGACGGGGTCATCGAGACCGACTGGGCGGTCGCGACCTTCACCATGAACTGGAAGCTGACGCGACCGGGGCAGGGTGTCCACTTCGACGTCGGTGAGCCGTTCTGCATGGTCGTTCCGCAACGTAGGGGCGAGCTCGAGACGTTCAGCCCGGTCGTCCGTGACATAGCCGACGAGCCTGAGCTTCGCGACGCGCTCGGCCGGTTCTTCACGAGTCGAGATCGTCTGTACCTGAAGCACGCCGCGGGCAGCCTCCCCGGGTTCGAGGATCTCGCAACCGCGTGGGAAGGGGACTACTACCGTGGCCGCACCGTCGACGGCGGGCAGGCCGCCGAGCATCAGACGAAGCTCAGGCTCGCGCCGTTCGACACGGACGACTCGCAGTCGGCGTCAGGCTGAACGGCCGCGCGAGAAGACGACCTGCTCGGTCGTCAAGACCTGGGCGCCGTCCTCTCCGATCGCCGTGCTGGTCTGCGTGGACGGTAAGGCAGCTCCGCGAAACCCGGCGCGCTCGAAAGCTTCTGCAATCGCCTCGGGCGAGGTTCCGGCCCGTTCGAGGTGCTCGGGGTGAATCTCGACGAGGACCTCGAGATCGTCGCGCGTCGAGCTCAGAAGCGGCGTCATTCCTTCGACGACTGCCGCTTCACTGCCCTCGACGTCGATCTTGATCACCCGCGCCCGGGCGATCTCAGCAGCCTCGAGAATCTCCGTCAACGGACGAGCCTCGACCGGCGCCTCGCGTCGATAGCCAGGGTTCGGGGGATCGGTGAATGTTGCGCCCGGGTTGCGCGGATGCGCCCAGAGCACGAGCTCCGACTGGCGATCGAGCACGGCGAGATTCACGGCCCGGATGTTGCGCGCGTGGTTCAGCGCCACGTTCTGCTCCAGCTGCTCGAAGCTCCTACGCAAGGGCTCGATCGCGACGACGTTGCCCGACTCGCCGACGAGTCGAGAGGCGACGATCGCGAAGTAGCCGATGTGGGCGCCGACATCGACAAACGTGTCTCCCGGGCGCAGCCGTGTTGCAAGCCACCGTGTGAGCGGCTTCTCCCACGAGCCCACGAAGTAGATGGATGCCGCCACCGTCTCGGCGGTCGTGCCGCCGACCTTGCTCCCGCCGTCGATGCGGACGGCGAACGGGTGATCATGGCCCCAGAGCGGCCGCACGGCGTGGTTCCAGACGGTCGCGCGGACTCGCCGCGACGGGAAGTAGCGGACGATCGCGCGGACCGGTGGAATGGCGGCGTGGGCGGCGAGATGCCTGAGCCGCGGGCGTCCCTTTGCCCACTCTCCGATGGTCGAGTGCGGGCATGACCGCGCGATCCGGGTCCAGGGTTTGTCCACACACATACTCTGGCAGCCCGTGCCGGAGCTGCCCGAGGTCGAGACCGTCCGCACCGAGCTAGAGCCGGCGCTCACCGGCCGGACGCTGGAAAGCGTCGAGATCGTCGACGCGCGGCTTGTCGCGCCCGACGACCCGCGCGCCGTCGCCGCTGATCTCGAGGGCGAGCGCGTCGCCCGGGTCGGGCGCCGCGGCAAGTACCTCGTGCTCGGATTCGAATCGGGCAGCGCACTGGTCTGCCATCTCCGCATGACCGGGTCGTTCAGCCTCGCGCGCGCCGGGCGCGATGCGTACACGAGGGCCGTGGTCATGCTCGACGACGGGCAGACTGTCCTCTACCGAGACGTCCGGCGCTTCGGCACCTGGCGACTGCTCGAACCCGGCGACGTCGAGCCGTACCTGGGCATCCGTCTCGGCGTGGAGCCGCTCGGGCCGCGATTCACGACGCAATGGCTCTCGCAGCGGATCGCCGGCCGGCGAGCGCCGGTCAAGGCCGCGATCCTCGACCAGCGGACGGTGGCCGGGCTCGGCAACATCTATGCCGACGAGGCGCTCTGGCGTGCGCGGATCCATCCGCTCCGCCCGGCGGGCGAGCTCGACCGGGACGACGTTCGGCAGCTTCAACGCACGATCCGCGCGGCACTGCGCCACGGCATCGCGCGCCAGGGCGCGACGTTGAGCGACTACCGGCGGCCGAACGGCGAAACCGGGGCGATGCAGCATGAGTTCCACGTCTACGGGCGCCTCGGCGAGCCGTGCGACCGGTGCGGGACGCCGATCGCGAAGACGCGCGCAGGTGGTCGCGGCACCTGGTTCTGCCCGCGCTGCCAGACGGCCGGCTAGCCGGCGGCCCTTGGCCAATGGTTCGTACCCCCGCTACGTTAAGACGGTGGCTGTGGAAGCCGTTCACGACTGGGATGCGGCTGCGGACCCCGGAGTCGCGGCGAGTGCAGACAGTGCTGCGCCCGTCATCGACGCGGTCGACGTCTCCCGCGCATTCGGGGAGAAGCAGGCACTCGACGGCGTCAGCTTCCGCGTCGGGGCCGGCCAGATCCACGCGCTGCTCGGGCCGAACGGGGCGGGCAAGACCACTCTGCTTCGAATCCTGACGGGCCTGTTGCACGCCGACAGCGGCTCGGTGACGACCGCGGGCTTCGATCCGGCGGACAATCCGCGCGGACTGCGGGAGCGGGTCGGGCTCGTTCCATCCGGCGACCGCACCTTCTACCTGCGGTTGGCGGGGCTCGAGAATCTCTCCTTCTTCGCGCGGCTCTACGGCATGCGCAAGCGCGACGCCGTGGCCCGTGCGAAGAAGGTGATGTCCGACGTCGGGCTCGAAGACGCGCTCAACGTCCGCGTGGGCTACTACTCGCACGGCATGCAGAAGCGCCTCGGGGTGGCTCGGGCGCTCCTCTCCGATCCCTCGGTGCTCCTCGTCGACGAGGCAACGCACGATCTCGATCCGGAAGGCGCGGCCCGCGTGCGTGAGCTGGTCGCTGGCCTCGCGGCGAGCGGCGTCGCCGTCGTCTGGACGACGCAGCGCGTCGAGGAGATCCGCGGCTTCTGCGATCACGTCACGCTCCTGAAGGGCGGCCGCGTGGCGTTCCACGGAACCGTTCCTGCGCTCATGGCGCATTCGAACCCGCGCCGCTACATCGTTCAGCTCGGCCACGCAGATGCGGCGTCGAGGCCGGGGCTCGACGCGCTGAACCTCGCCGTCGCCGGCCATGGAAGCGTCATGCACCTGCCCTACGACGACGACGACCACTTCCTGCTCGTCCTCGACCACGACACCGTCCTCGGCGAGGCGATCGCCGCGCTCAACGCCGCGCGCTTCCAGGTCGTCGGCTGCGCGGAAGAGCAGTCGGAGATCGAGCAGGCGTTCATGTCACTGACGGGGAACGGCCGGCCGCCGGGCGAGGCGTCCGGATGAGCATCGTCGCGGTCGAGCGGGCGAAGGCCGACGCGCTCGTCGCGCGCGCCCGCATCTTCGTCATCGAGATGCGCAAGCTTGGCGCGTTCCTGCGACGCGACTTCGTCACCGCGTTGAGCTACAAGTCGGCGTTCGTCGGTGAGTGGCTTGGGCTTGCCGTCACGGCGTTCATGTTCTACTTCACAGGCCGTCTCGTGGACGCCGGCAAGTTGCCGGTCTACAACGGCCACAGGAGCAGCTACTTCGAGTTCGTCCTGATCGGGATGGTGCTCGGCGCGTTCATCCAGATCGCACTCAACCGGGTGTCGGCGGTGATGCGCCAGGAGCAGTTCGGGGGAACGCTCGAGTCGCTTCTGATGACGCCGACCGCCTCGTTCACGGTGCAGTTCGGATCCGTCATGTACGACCTGATCTTCCTGCCGATCCGGCTGGTCATTTTCATCAGCGCCTTCGCCCTGCTGTTCGGCCTGCACCTCACTGCGGGAGGCATCCCGCAGGCCTTGATCTACCTGCTCGCGATCATCCCGTTCGTCTGGGGGCTCGGCCTGATCACCGCGGGCCTGACGATGACGATCCGGAAGGGCGCAGCGTTCGTCGGCCTCGGAGTCGCCTTCCTGATGCTCGGGTCAGGCGCGTTCTTCCCGGTCGGCGTGCTTCCAGGCCCGCTGGCGAGCACCGCGAAAGGCAATCCGCTGGCGGTTGCGATGACCGGGATCCGCGAGGCGCTGATCGGCGGTGCGGGCTGGGGCCACATGGCCCACGATCTCGCCATCATCATCCCCTCCGCGATCATCGCGCTCGTGGTCGGCAACCTTGCGTTCCGAGTGGGAGTCCGTCGCGAGCGCCGCCGCGGGACGCTTGGGCTGTACTGAGCGGCCGGCCCGTTGAATCTGCCGAGGGTCTATGTACTGTTTGACGAGCGAGGCGGCTCTGAGTCGCACGGAGTTCTAACGCTGTGAAGGGGGAAGCGGGCATGGCGGACCAGCTATCTGACAAATCATTACTGGCTGCCGCCGCACGCACGCCGGAGCACGTCGTGTATCGCGCGTTCGTCACCGAGACGGTCCTGCTGAACCTCGAGACCGGCCGGTACTTCGGCGTCAATCCCACGGGCGGGCGCATGCTCGAGGAGCTCGTCAACGCGCAGACGGTCGAGGAAGCCGCGCAACGGCTGTCAGAGCACTACGGGCGCCCGCGGTCGGAGATCGACGACGATCTGCAGGCGTTCTGCGCCGACCTGACGAGCCGCGGCCTGCTCGAGCTTCATCCGAGTGACTCTGCGTGACGATCGAGCCGGGGCTCGGTTCCGGTATTCGGCCTTCGGGCTCGAGCTGCTGAGCAGCATCAGGGTTCCGCAGCTCTCCGACGTCGACGACAACCGCAAGGGACGGCCGACGGTGATCCGCGAGCTGGCACCCGACGAGGCCAGACGCTGGCGCTACCCGCAGGGGGACGTGCTCGCTGACGTCAGGCTGCCGGACGGGCGGCTCATGCTGGGCATCGACCACGCTGCCGGGGTCGGCTACCGGATCTGGTCGACGGGCTACGGGCGATTCGTGGTCTCGGACGACGCGCTGGAGATCCGGGCAGCCGTCTTGCGCACGCCTTCCGCGAAGTGGCAGCGGTTGTTCTTCGCGCAGGTGCTTCCGCTGACGGCGGCGCTCCGTGGGACGCTTCTCTTGCACGCCAGCGCGGTCGAGCTGGGCGGGCGCGCGTACGCCTTTGCCGCGTCGTCGGGAACGGGAAAGACGTCGACGGCGCTCCATCTGCTCGGCCAGGGCGCGACGCTGATCACCGACGACGTCCTTGCCGTGACGGTGAACAACGCAGCCCTCGCCCATCCCGGTGCGTCGGCGGTGGCCGTGAACAGGGAGGATCTTTCCGGTCTCGATCGCCACGAACGCGAGCGCGTCGGTGCCGTGGAAGCAGCGATCGACGGGAAGGCGCAGGTCAGCGTCACGCCCATTCGAGAGCCGGTGCGACTGTCGGCCGTGTACTTCCTGGACCGTCAGCTCTATACGCGCACGATCGAGATCGAGGAGTGCGAGCCGAGCCCGCGCGACCTGCTCGCGAGCGCGTTCATCACGTACCTGCGGACGCCCGAGTACCTGACCACCATGCTCGAAAGCTGCGCTCGCCTCGCTCGCATGGTCCGGCTCTTCACGGTGCGAGTTCCCGGCGCGTCCGGTGCGGCCGCCGTCTCGCGTGAGCTCGCCGAGCACATTCGCACTGTCGACGCCGCCCGAGCAGCATGACCGCTCTGTGGCACTCGAGCGAGCTCACCGGCGAGCGGCGAAGCACGCGGGAGAAGGCGGCTCTGCTCGCCGAGATCACGTCGACGTACGTCAGGGTGCGGTGGCTGCTCGCGCGAATGGGCCTCCGGCAGACGGTTGCCCGCCTGCGGCCGGGAACGCCCGCGCAGCGTGAGCCCGTGAGACGGGAACAGCAGATCGTCGCCGTGCGGCTCGGCTTCGTCGTTGCGAAGGTGCTTGACCCGCTGCCGTTCGACTCGCGCTGCCTCATGCGGTCGCTCGTGCTGACGGCGATGCTCGCGCGACGCGGCATCCCGTCGTCGTTGGTGATCGGCGTCCGACCGGAGCCGGAGTTCGCGGCCCACGCGTGGGTCGAGGCCGACGGGGCGGCCGTTCTGCCGCCCGGGCGCTACGGCCGCGTGGTCGAGGTTTGACGCCGCGACTGCCCGCCGGTAGCGCGGCCGTCGTCGGGATCTTCAGTCCACACCGGTCGTTCACGACCGAGACCGCCGCCGTCGCGCTCGGCTGTGACGCCGGATCCGTCGTCGCCTCCGGGCCATTTGCCGTGGCGCATGCCGGGGGCCAGGCCGGGCGCGCCGGTGACGTCGCGTGCGTCATGGTCGGCAACGTCTGGAACGCCGGTGAGGTCTTCGGTGAGCGCGGCGGCGAGGTCGCAGACCTGCTCGCGGCGCGGTACGCCGCTGATGGCTCTGGAGTCCTCCGTGCGCTTCGCGGCTCGTACGCGGTCGTCTTCTACGACGGCACGAGCCGGCGCGCCGTGGTCGCAGGCGATCACTTCGCGAGCTACGCCGTCTACTACGCGCGTGCGGGCGAGGACGTCTTCTTCGCGACGGAGCCGGAGCTCTTGCTGAACGCGCTCCCCCGGCGACCGCGTCCGGACCCGCTGGCCATCGTCGCCACGCTGGGCGGCGGCGGGGTGCCCGGGTACACGACCTGGTACGCGGGCGTCCAGAGGATGGCGCTTGGCTCCGCGCTGCAGATCCACGCGGACGGCGTCGCGGAGCTGCCGTACTGGCGACCGGAATACGCTCCGCCCGAGCGGATATCGCGCGCCGAGCTCGTCGCGGGCCTGTGGGACCACGTCGAGGCCGCCGTCGCACAGCGGCTGGTCCGAGGCGGCAGTACGGCCATCATGATGAGCGCCGGCGTCGACTCGTCGACCGTCGCCGCGGCGGCTGCGCGTTCACGCGGGGCTGGCGACGACGTGACCGGGTACGCGGCCGCGTTCCCCGACTATCCACACGTCGACGAGTCGGAGCGAATCACCACGCTCGCCGAGGCCACGGGCATCCCCGCCGTGCAACTGAAGATCGAGCCGCGCGGCTTGCTGCGAGTCAGCCTCGAGTTCTTCGAGCAGTGGGGCACGGGTCTCCCGTATCCCGGCTACCTCCTCGAGCACGAGACATTGCGGCAGGCAGCTCATGAAGGGGCGACGGCGCTCCTCGACGGACAGGGCGGCGACGAAACGTTCGGGTTCTTTCGCTACGGGCCGTCGGAACTCGTCCGCCGGGGCCGCCTGATCGAAAGCTGGCGCGCCATCGGGCGCGCTCCGGGAGGGTCCGGCAGGCGGTGGCGTGTCATCTGGCTCACCTGGCGTCATACCGTCCTCCTGGGAGCGCTCCCGCACGCCGTGCACGCCCGGCTCCCGGGGCCGGGCGTTGCTGAGCGGCCACCCTCGTGGCTGAGGGCAGAGCACGCGCGCTGGTATGTGGACGCCGCGGACACGTGGCAATGGAAACGGCAATCGGCTCCGTGGGCCTGGTCGCAGATGGTCGATATGCTCGCCGGTCGCGGCCGCGGGGACTACGCCGAGTTTCTTCGCCGCCGGGCCGCCTCGGCCGGTCTCGAGGCGCGGCCGCCGCTGCTCGACGTCGAGCTGACGGAATACGTGCTCCGCCAGCCACCGGAGGCGACGTTTGACCCCTTCGTCGACCGGCCGCTCATCCGCGAGGCGCTTCTCCATCTCGTGCCGGATTCGGTGCGGTTGCACAAGCAAAAGAGCGACATCTCGCCCTTCTTCTTCGACGCGCTCGTTGCGGACCTCGAGCACATCAGGCGCCTGCTGGGTGATCGTGACGCCCGGGCCCTCGAGTTCGTCGACCGGTCCGAGCTCGCCCGGCTGCTCGCCGACCAGCCGGCTCGAGGCGACAGACGTGCCGCCGGCTGGTTGACCACGATCTGGGCCCTGACGGCACTCGAGCTCTGGCTCCGTCGCGCAGAGGATCGGGAGGCCATTCAGGAGATCCTCGGCTGGAACCTGTCCGAGCCGTCGTCGTCGGTCGCGACGCGTTCGTGATCCCGGTTGCGACTCCAACTTTTCTCCGTCTTGCCGCCCACGGAAAGCCGACCCACCCTCTGAGAGCAACCTCGACTCAGAAAAGGGGGAGAAATGGAGAAGAAGATCGAGGGCCACGAGGAGTACACGAAGCCCGAGCTTCGTGAGTACGGCGACCTGCGGGAGCTGACCGCCGGAAACTCGTCCGGCACCCACACGGACTCGGCGTCGGGTACGCCCGCGCCGTTCGTCTTCAGCGGCCCGATTCCGGGGTAGTTCGCCTCAGGCGGCCGACCCGCCGCGGGTCGGCCGCCCTCGCTTCCTCCGACCGACTCCGACTTTTCTCAATCTTGTCTCCCGGGCGGGTCGACCGTAGTCTCCAGTGGCAACCTTCGACTCCTGAAAGGGGGAGTAAATGGAGAAGAAGATCGAGAGCCACGAGGAGTACGCGAAGCCCGAGCTTCGTGAGTACGGCGACCTGCGGGAGCTGACCGCCGGCAACGCCTCGGGCACGCACACCGACTCGGCGTCGGGCACGCCCGCACCGTTCGTCTTCAGCGGCCCGATTCCGTAAATCGGCTTCTGCGGCGGCCGGCTCGACAGTGGGTCGGCCGCCCTTGCTTCGCTAGCCAAGCCGTCGTCGCGTCGCGTCGCGTTCGACCTGGGAGCGACCTCCGACTTTTCTCATCTTGCCGCCCGGAAGGGGCGGCCGTACTCTCTCTCGGCGCAACCTCGAGTCCACGAGAGGGGGATACATGGAGAAGAAGATCGAGGGCCACGAGGAGTACACGAAGCCCGAGCTTCGTGAGTACGGCGACCTGCGGGAGCTGACCGCCGGCAACGCGTCGGGCACGCACACCGACACGGCGTCGGGCACGCCCGTGCCGTTCGTCTTCAGCGGCCCGATTCCGGGGTAGATCGGCTTCAGGGCGGCCGACTCGACAGTGGGTCGGCCGCCCTTGCTTCCCAAGCCGTCGTCGCGTCGCGTTCGTCCTGGGAGCGACCTCCGACTTTTCTCATCTTGCCGCCCGGGAGGGCCGGCCGTACTCTCTCTCGGCGCAACCTCGAGTCCACGAGAGGGGGATACATGGAGAAGAAGATCGAGGGCCACGAGGAGTACACGAAGCCCGAGCTTCGTGAGTACGGCGACCTGCGGGAGCTGACCGCCGGCAACGCATCGGGCACCCACACCGACACGGCGTCGGGCACGCCCGTGCCGTTCGTCTTCAGCGGCCCGATTCCGGGCCACGGGTAATCGCCTTTCGGCGGCCGGCTCGACAACGGGCCGGCCGCCCTCGCTTCCTCTGCCGGCCACGCCGTCTACGCTGAGAGCGGATGCGCGATCGCTCACGGCCCGGGAGCCGGCGGATTCTGTTCTTCGACGCCCAGGGCTGGGAACGCTGGTCCCCCGACGCCATCGAGCGCAGGGGGCTGGGGGGATCGGAGACGGCTCTCGTGCGGGTGGCGTCCTCGCTTGCCGCCCGCGGTCACGACGTCACCGTGCACGTCGACTCGTTCGAGGGGATCGTCGACGGGGTCGTCTACCGTCTCGTCGATCGCTGGGACCCGCGCGATCCCGTTGACGCCGTCGTCGTTTCGCGGTTGCCGGAGCTTTTCGATCACGAGATCGCAGCGCCGGTCCGCACGTTCTGGTGCCACGACTCCTACTACAACGGGCTGACGCCGGAGCGCGCCGCACGCATGACGTCGGTCGTCGTCCTCTCGGACTGGCAGCGCGACCTCTTCGCACGCAATTACCCGCCGGTAGCGGACAAGCTCCAGATCGTCCGCAACGGAATCCGGCTGCGCGACGACGACGGGCGCATGCTCTACGAGGGAGCCGAGCGAGGGTTCGGCGAGCGCGCTCCGCGCTGCATCTACTCATCGCTCCCTAACCGCGGGCTCGACGTCCTTCTCGAGGTCTGGCCCGAGATCCGGCGGCGGGTTCCGGAGGCTGAGCTGGACGTCTACTACGGGTGGGACGTCTACGACCAGATCGCCGAGCGAAGTCACCAGCTACGCGGCTACAAGGTCCTGCTCTACCACCTGCTCGACCGCGCAGGCGGCGAGGCAGGCGGCGTCGTCATGCGCGGCCGCGTCAGTCAACCCGAGCTTCATGCCGCCATGACCCGAGCGCGCGTCTGGTCGTACCCGACCGGGTTCCCCGAGACGAGCTGCATCAGCGCGATGGAGGCACGTGCCGCCGGTCTCGCGCTCGTGACCACCGACCTGGGCGCCCTGTCCGAGACCGTCGGACACGATCACGGAGTGCTGATCCCGGTCGACGAGCGGCTCGTTCAGAGGCGCTTCGACGAGAATCAGCCGTTGCTCGAGCGGCCGAACAACACGGCCGAGTACCGCGCCGCCTTCGTCGACGCGGTGAGCGAGCTGCTCGCGGACGAGGCCGCGTGGACTATGCAGCACGCCCGTGCTCTCGACGGCGTCGAGACGCTCGACTGGAGCCACCGGGTTGAGGACTGGGAGCAGGTCTTGCTCTAGGACGGTGCGTCGCGCGCCGCCCAGGCTCGCGCGAGCCACTCCTGGCCCTTGTCGGGCCGGCCCTGACGGAAGCAGGCCTCGGAGAGGTGGATCAGCGGTAGGAACGTGAATTCGGCGGGGTTGACCGGCAGCTCTGACCGGGGGACGCCGAGCTCGAGCGTGCGCGTCGCCCAGCGCTCGACCTCGTCCCAGCGGCCGAGCGCCGCGTAGGCCTGCGTCAGCCCTGCGGCGGTCTCGGGCCAGTCGGGACGCTCCACCACGGACGCGAGCTCGATCGCGACGGCAGCCTCCGGATCGCCCGTGTGCAGCCGGCAGAGCGCTAGGCGGTGGTGAATCTGAGCACGCTCGTCGCGCCAGGCCACCGGCCTGGCGAGGTACTCCTCGAGGTACGGGATCGCCTCCTCGTAGCGCTCGCGCGCCATGTGCTCAGCGGCCAGATACACGAGCGTGTGCTTGTCGACCGGGCGCCCAGCTTGTCGAGCCTGGTCACGCTCGCGCTCGAGAAGCCTCAGGTTCCGGCCGGCGTCGTAGCGGCCGGACGGCCGCATATGAACGACACGCGCCGTGTCGGGCGGGACGCGACGAAGCCGCACGGGCTGCTCGTCGTCGTGCCGGAGCGCCTCGTGGACGACGCCATGCCAGCGCAGCGTCCCGTCGCGCCGCACCACGCGTTCGCGCCACAGCTGCATGACGGTCTTTCCGTGCTCGTTGCGCGTGTAGTCGTAGAGCAGCGCGAGCCCCTCGTCGCTCGGCTCGGCGGCCGCGACGAGCTGCCGAAGCTGCTCACCGCCGACGAGGACGTCGTCGTCGTCCAACCACAGGATCCATTCCGTCTGCGGCGAGACGAGCTCGAATGACTGCTCGCGCGCCCACGCGAAGTCGTCGCGCCACTCGCCGCGGGCGACGGTGACCCCGCGCGCCTCCAGGTGTTCGACGGTCGCCGTCCTTCGAGCCCGTGTCGAAGACGTAGATCTCGTCGACGTGAGCCGCCGCCGAGTCGAGGCAGCGGTCGATCACGCCGATCGAGTCTCTCGTGATCATCGCGAGCGCGATGCGCGGCGCGTCAGCGGCGTCGGGCATCGTCGGAGATCGCGAGGATCCCCGTGCCGAGCCCGTGGTCGGGGTCGAGGATCCGAGCGGTCGCCTCGGTTCGTGAGCGCACACCCAGCTTCGAGAACGAGGACGAGAGGTGGCTCTTCACGGTTGCCTCGGTGACGAACAGCTTGCGGGCGATCTCGCCGTTCGAGAAGCCCATGACGACCATCGCCATCACCTGCTTCTCGCGCGTCGACAGCACAGGGCGCGCGACCCGCTGCCAGAGCTCGCCAGGGAGGACGACCTGACCGGCGCACGCCGCGTAGAGCGTGACGACCAGCGTCTCGGAGGCGCGTCCGTCGGTAACGATGCCGTCGACGCCGGCATTCAGCAGCTCGCGAAGCTCGCGCGGCGACGCCGTGTCCACGACGACCACGAGCCGCGACGGCGTCGTCGGCGGCGCGCATCTCGGCGGCGAGCCGGGTCGCGGCGGACGCCGTGGCACCACAGATGACGAGGGCGTCTGCGCCCGCCGAACGCGCTGCCCAGTCCGCTGCCTGACGCGGTTGTCGTCAGCACGCCGCTTGCGCGCAGCAGGCCGACAACGTCGCCGCGCTTGCCGGGACTCGGCCGCAAGCACGGCCACGATGCTGAGACCGGGGCCGGCGCCGGGCATTGCGCGCGGCGATGAAGCCGAGATCCCCATTTCCACTGACAATACAGCCGCTTCGCGCCGGGTAATCGCCGCCCCTTGCGCGTCACGCGGCCCGTCGCCGCATGATGAGCTATGGCCGTCGGACAGTCAGTCCCGCCAGGAGAGGCCGCCGGAGCCGAGACCGGCGTCGACGTCCGGCTGCGCGAGTCGACGCTCGCCGGTCTCGCCTGGATCGGCGGCGGGCGCGTCGTGCAGCATGGCGCCGTCATCGTCGCGACGGCGGCGCTCGCCCGCCTGCTGACCCCGCGCGACTTCGGCCTGCTCGCCATGACCGCCGTCTTTACCGGGTTCGCCGCGGTCTTCGCGGACCTCGGCCTGACGGCGGCGCTCGTGCAGCGCAAGAGCCTGACCGACAGCCACCTGACGGCGGCGCTCTGGGTCAACGTGGCCACGTCGCTCGTCCTCGCCGCCGTCCTCGCTGCGGTCAGTCCCGTTGTCGCCGCGCTCTACGACGAGCCGCTCGTCATCCCGATGATGCTCGTGCTCGTTCTCGCTTTCCCGTTCTCCGCGTTCGCGGCCGTCCAGATCGGCCTCGCAGAGCGGACGATGGACTTCCGCCGGCTCGCGTACGTCGAGACCGGCGCGGTCGTCGTATCGTTCGCCGTCGCGATCGCCGCCGCCCTGGGCGGGCTCGGCGTGTGGAGCCTGGTGCTTCAGCCCGTCGTGCAGGCGGCTGTGCGCTCCGTCGCGCTGTGGTGGTCGAGCGCGTGGCGGCCGTCGGGCGCGCGTGGACCGCGTGGCCGTGCGCGAGTTGCTCGGATTCGGCGGGCACCTCGCCGGCGCCAACGCGCTCAACTACTGGATCCGCTCGGTCGACCAGTTCGCCGTCGGCGCGTTTGCCGGCGCGCGGCAGCTCGGCCTGTACTCGCGCGCCTACCAGCTGATGCTCCTGCCGCTGACCCAGGTGACCTGGGTGGGCGGCCGCGTCATGTTCCCGGCGCTGTCCCGGCTTGCCGGCGCGACCGAGCGCGCTCGGCGCGCGTACCTCCGGGCCGTGACGCTCATCGCATTCGTGACCTTCCCACTCATGGCCGTCCTGTTCGTCTCTGCCGTGCCGCTCATCCGTGTTCTGCTCGGCAGTCAGTGGGCGGGCTCCGTCCCGATCTTCCGCATCCTCTGCGTCGTCGGCGTCCTGCAGTCGGTGACGGCGACGGCGGGATGGCTGTACCAGTCGCACGGGCGCACGAGCTGGATGCTGCGCTGGGGGGTGGTCAACCTGGCTGCCACGTGCGTCGCCGTCGCGATTGGCGTCCACTGGGGCGCGATCGGCGTTGCAGCGGCCTATGCGATCCGGACGCTTGTCGTCGCCGGTCCGGTGCTCGCGATCGCGGGAAGCCTCGTCGGGCTTGGCCTTCGCGACCTCGGCCGCGCACTGAGTGGAATCATCGGGGCATCGCTCCTTGCGGCCGTCGCGGCCGCGGCCGCCGACTACGCGCTCGCCGGTGCGTCACCGCTCGTGCGCCTCGCCGGCGATCTCGCCGCCGGCGTCGCGGCATATCTCGCGATCGCGGCACTCGCCCGGCTGAGCGCATACCGCGAGGCGCGTGCGATCGTCACGCAATTGCGCCACCGTGCGGCCGCATGAGCCCGCTCCGCGTGAACATCACGAACTGTGTGCTTCTGAACGGGGGCGATGCCGCGATCGTCGAGGCGACGATTGCGGCGCTGAGCGACCTCATGGAAGAACCGGTCGAGTTCACGGTGTTCGACCAGCAGGCTGACGTCTCCGCGCGTCACTTCCCCGATCTCCGCCTGCGCCCGTGGCCATGGCAGGTCTTCTGTTCGCCGCACAGGCGACGGATCGTGCGGCTCGCAACCTGGCCGTTCGCGCTCGCCCGGGCGTCGGTCGCCGCGTGGCTGATCGGGCGCGGCGCCGAGCGGCTCGCGCGCCCGCTCCTACGCCCGGAGGAACGGTCGTTCCTGACCGAGTACGCAAGCGCCGATCTCGTTCTGAGCAAGGGCGGCACGTACCTGGTCGAGCACTACCGCCTCGCCCCGCACATCTTCGATTTCCGCCTGGCATCGCTGCTGCGGAAGCGGCTCGTCCTCGCGCCGCAGTCGCTCGGCCCGTTTACCAAGCCGACGTCACGGGCCGCGCTTCGGCGGGTCCTTGCCCGCGCGACCGTGTACGTGCGCGACGAGCGTTCGCGCGACCACCTGCTCGAGCTCGGCCTGCCGGCGGACGTCATCCACATCGGGGCCGACACGGCCTTTGCGGCAGCAGACCCCGCCGTCCTGGCCGCTGCGAAGACGCGGCAGGTTCCAGAGCACCCCCGCGTCGCGGTCTCAGTCCGGGACTGGCCGTTTGTGGCCGATCCGCAGCGCGTCATGGCGCGCTACCGCGAGGCGATCGCCGCGCTCGTCACGCATGTCGTGCGCGAGCACGGCGCCCAGGTGACCTTCCTGTCGACGTGCCAGGGCGTGCCGGAGTACGTCACCGACGACTCCGCGGTTGCGCGCACGATCGCGGACACGCTGCCGGCCGACGTCACCGACGCGGTCGAGATCGACGGCGCCTGGCTCTCACCGCCCGCACTCCGGGAACGCGTCGCGTCCTTCGATCTGGCCGTGGCGACGCGAATGCACTTCGGGATCGTCGCGCTCGCCGCCGGCGTGCCGGTGCTGCCGATCGCCTACGAGTTCAAGACGAACGAGCTCTTCCGCCAGCTCGGGCTTTCCGACTTCGTGCAGGACCTGAGGACCATCGACCCGGAAGCCGCAGTCGCCGCGCTCGACAGGTTCGTCGCGGAGCTCGCGTCACGCCGGGCCGCGCTCTTCGATCAGGTCGAGGACCAGCGGGTAAGCGCGATCTCTGTGATGCGCGAGATCGCGCGTCAGCTCGAGCGAGCCTGACCGACGACCGGGCTCGGGCTCAACCGCGGCCCGAGCTCGATCGGCGGCAGGTCGTCGAGGACGGCGACGCGCTTCGACGCCGCTGCGACGATGTCGTCCCACGTGAGCGCCTCGACCGCACGGTCGATCGCAAGGTCGCGCTGCGCCAGCTCCCGCGCGATCTCGAGCTGGTGATCGTCGACGTTCTCGTCCAGATGCGAGCGGCGCGGGACGAGCACCGGGCAATGGCCTAGCTCGAGCGCCGTCACCGCAGTCGCGAACCCGGCGTGCGCGATGACGGCGTCCGCGTTCCGGATGTCCGCTTCGAGCTCCGGGACGGGCACGAGCCGCCGCTCTTCGACCGGCAGTCCGGTCACGTCCGTCGGGCCGATCTGCCAGCAGACGTCTACGCCCGCGGGGACGATCCGCAGGACCTGTTCGACCAGCCGCCGGAACCCGTAGGGCGTCGTGCCGAGCGTGACGACGATCCGGCGCACTTCGACCTCGCGGGCCGGCGCCGGCGAGAACGCGTCGAGGATCGAGCCCGCGTAGCGCCACCGGCCGCCGTCGTGCGCGGGGTACTGGGTGTAGAGCTTCACACCGGGCACGCGCGCGAGCAGCCGACCGGTGAGGGAGTGCCCGTCGACACGGCTTCCGCTCTCGATGTAGTGACACGCGATGCCGTGCGCGCGGGCAAGCGGAAGGAAAGAGAGAGCGATCCCCGATCCATTGCTGACGACCGCCGAGAACTGGGTGCCGCGACCGAGCAGCCGCCGTGCGGTCGCCACGTTCCGGAGAACGCTCGAGACGTCGCGCGGGTAGGTGTGGCGGACGAAGACGACGTCCCGGCCGTCGAGCAGCGACCGGCTTTGCGGGGTGTCGAACGTGACCCAGGTCGCGTCCGCAGGGATCCCGCGCAGCCGGGGCTCCAGCCGGTAGAGCTCGGCCAGATGCCCTCCTGCGCTGGCGACGTAGAGCGTCTTCACGCGCCGGCCCCGGTCTCAACGGACGAGAACAGGTCGACCAGCCGTCGTGCCGACGAGGCGGCGTTGAAGTCCGAAACCACGCGCGCGCGCCCGGCGCGACGCATGCGGTCCCGCCCCACCGGATCGCGCAGGACATCGGCGAGCACCGAGGCGAGCTCATCGGCGCGCCCGGGCGTGACGAGGCGGCCGGTGACGCCGTCCTCGACGAGCTCCGGGACGCCGGCGATCCGGGTGGCGACGACGGGCACCTCGAGCGCCATCGCCTCCATGAGGACGAACGGCAGGCCCTCGGCGAAGCTGGACGAGCAGAACACGGCTGCGCGCTCGTAGAGGTCGCGAATCTGGTCCTGATCGACGGCGCCGGTGAAGGTGACGCGGTCAGCGATGCCGAGGCGCTCGGCCGTCGTCTTCAGGTGCGCTTCCTCGTTCCCCGAGCCCACGAGGACGAGCTGCCCGTCCACGCCCTCGTCGACCACGCGGCGTAGTGCTTGGAGCAGGACTGGGAAGCCCTTGTCGGGCACGAGCCGGCCGACGGACAGGACGACGCCGCTCTCGGCATACGGCGTGCGCCGCACGAACACGTCCGGGTCGAGCCCGCAATGCACGACGTGCAGCTTTGGCCACTGATCCTCTGGGACCTTGGCCATCAGCTGGCTGCGTGTGAAGTCGCTGATGCAGACGACGAAGGCGGCCGAGCGCACCTTTTGCGGCAGCCGGTGGCGCTCGACGTCCCAGAGCTCGAGGGGGCCATGCATCGTGAAGCTCCACGTCCACCGGACGCCCCGGTCGCCGTCGCCGAAGTAGGCGGCGAGGAGCGTCACGTCCGCGGCGACGTTGGCCATGTGGGCATGGAGATGCCGGAGCCCGCCGAGTGAGCAGCGGCGCCAGGCGACGATCGCCTCGACGAAGTAGAAGAACTGCCAGACCAGGCCGCGAACACCCGGCGGCGCCAACCGCAGCGCGTGCACGAGCGTCGCGACGTAGTGGAACGGGCGCCGCGCGAATGCGCGCAGGTGGGCGCCGACGACGTCGCCCCAGCGAGGCGGCAGGATTGCGTAGGTCGTGTCGGCCGCGACCCGGCTGCGTTTCGACAGAGCGTCCGCGCCGGCTGCCTGCCTGATCGAGATCGTCTCGACGTGCACGCCAAGCTTCCTGAGCGCGTCGATCTCGTCGAGGACGAACGTCTGCGAGAGCGCAGGGTGGAGGCCGGCGATGTACGCGACGCGTGGCGCACCCGCGACGTCCGTCGGGACCATCCGGCCCTCCGTCCGGGCGCCGGCCGCCTTCCTCCGTTGCGTCTCGTCGCGCACCACCGACTCATTTTCGGTCGTAACACGGCCGTCCGTGAGTTCGCCGCTCCGTGCGCTCACCGGTGCGTCCTCTGCCAACTGCCGCTTTCGCCCGAGAGGAGGCGGGTGTAGAGACCCGCCTTGCGTGCAGCGAGGGCGGGTGCGCTGACGAGGCTCGCATACGCCCCGCGCGGTGCGTTCGCAACACGGAGGCCGACGAGCACGAACGCGGCATGGGCCCCGAGGTTCATGAACGCGAGCCGGCGTTGCCGCGAAGACCCCGCGACACAGGCCGCCACAGCTCCGACCACGTTCAGCCCGGCGAGCAGGGACTGCGGTGGAACGAGCAGGTCGAAGGCGGCGTGCAGGCGCGCGATGTCGTGCTCGCGGAGACCGTCACGAATCAGCCGTGGGACCCACCGCCTGGCGGCATCGAGCTTGCCGGCCTCCCAGCGGCGCTGCTGGGCGAGACTCGCCGTGTCGCTCGTCGGCATCGGCGAGCTCACGGACGCCTGCGGGACAAAGCGCACTCGTCGACCGGCGTCCACGAGTGCGAGGTGGTACTCGAAATCCTCTGCGAGCGCCTCTCCGCGCCATGGATGCGCCTGGACGAGCTCTCGCCGGAACGCCATCCCTGTGCCGAGCAGCCCGGCCGACAGGCCGAGGCGATCCTTTCCCTGCGCTTGCACCCGGCCCTTGAGGGCGAATGCCGCTCCGCGGAGAGCGGCTGCGGGCGAGTCGTCGACGTTCTTCACCATGTTGTCGCTCTGCGTCGCGTCGGCGCCGTCGGCCAGCAGCGCTGCCGAGGCCGCCAGGAGGTTCGGGGACGGCTCGCAGTCGGCGTCGAGGATCAACACCGCGTCGAACGGCCGGTCGATGCGTTGGAACGCCCAGCTGAGCGCCCAACCCTTGCCGGGACGGGCGGGATCGTCGCGTTCGAGGACGTCGACGCCGGCCTCGCGCGCGATCGCGGCAGTCCCGTCGGAGCAGTTGTCGGCGAGCACCACGACCTCGACAAGATCGGCGGGATAGTCCTGCGCGGCGACGGCGGCGAGCGTCGCCGCGAGCGCGGCCTCCTCGTCGTGAGCCGGGATAAGGACGAGGAACCGCAGGCGTGGCTCGCCGGCCGGCGGTTGCGCGGACGGCAGGGCCGCCGCCGCGAGCAACACGAGCTGGTACGCGTTGATGACCGCGAGTGCTGCGCCGCAGACGCCGACACCGCTCGAGCGGACGGTGTGCAGGCGATTCACCTACCAACCGTAGCCCGCCGGGGCGCCAAAAACCCGACGGGCGGCGAGTCGCAACCTATTCTCGGAAGGTGGGCAGTTCCCGCCTGAAAGTGCTGTCGGTCGTCGGCACGCGGCCGAACATGATGAAGATCGCGCCGATCGCGGCCGTCCTGCGCCGCGAACCGGATGCGTTCGAGCATGTGCTCGTGCACACGGGCCAGCATTACGACCACGAGCTCTCGGCGATCTTCCTCGAGGAGTTCGGCCTCGGGGAGCCGCAGCACATGCTCGGCGTGGGATCGGCGGCTCAGTCGGTCCAGGTGGCGCGGGTGATGGAGCGGCTGGAGCCGATCCTGCGCGAGGAGCGCCCGGACATCGTGCTGGTTCCCGGTGACGTGAACTCGACGATGGCGGCCGCGCTCACGGCCGCGACGCTGCGGATCCCGGTCGGGCACGTCGAGGCCGGCCTGCGCAGCTTCGACGCGACGATGCCCGAGGAGCTGAACCGGATCGTCGCGGACACCGTTTCGGACTTCCTGTTCATCCACTCGCCGGAGGCGCGCGACAACCTGCTGCGCGAGGGACGGCCGGCGGAGGCGATCCACGACGTCGGCAACACGATGATCGACACGCTGGTCGCGATGCGCCCACGGATCGAGGCCTTCGGCGCGCCCGAGCGGCACGGCGTCGAGCCTGGCCGCTACGTCGTGGCGACGCTCCACCGCGCGGCGCTCTTCGAGGGCGGGCTGCTCGCTGCGGCGATCGCCGGTCTCGGCGCCCTCGCCGAGACGATGCCGGTCGTCTTCCCGGCGCATCCACGGACGCGTCAGGCGATCGAGGCCGCCGGCCTGCGCCGTTCCGCCCGGGCTCCGGCTGATCAATCCGGTCGGCTACGTGGAGTTCCTGAGCCTGGTCGCGTCGTCCGCGGCGGTGCTCACGGACTCCGGCGGCGTCCAGGAGGAGACGACGTATCTGCGGCGTCGCGTGCTTCACGCTTCGCGACAACACGGAGCGCCCGGTGACGGTCGAGCGGGGCACGAACGTTCTGCTCGGCCTGGCTCCCGAGCGGATCTCCGAGTGTCCCGCATCTCCTTCGCGAACGTTCCGCGCGCCGAGGCGCTCGCACCGGCCGGGTGGGACGGTCGCGCGGCGGAGCGCATCCGAGACGTCATCGCTGCCCACTTGGCGGCCGGCGACGGCGGCTGATCGAGTTTCGGGCCACGTAGAAACGCGTAGAACGCACTGTTAAGGGCTGGAGTCCGCGGAGTCGAAAGCGCCTGGACTTCTGCCCTATAGTGTGCCGAGCAGGTGTTTTAGGGGCGTTTGCGGGCGCGGGGCTCGCGGGGAGGCGGGGGAGTGACCGAAGTACACCAATTCGGGCATGCGTCCACGCTGGGCGACCACGTCCGCGTGCTGCGGCGCCGCAAGTGGATCGTCATCGCGACGACGCTCGTCGTCACGGCGCTGGCGCTGTACATGTCGTCGCACAAGACGGTCACGCTACCACGCGGGCGCGCAGGTCCTGATCAACCAGACGTCGCCCGCGTTCGCCGTCATCGGCACGGCGTCCCGAGGGCCGATCCGATCCGCAACGCGCTGACGCAGTCGCTCCTCGCGAACGGCCCGGCCGTCGCCGAGCGCGTCGACAAGCTGCCCGAGTTCCAGGGCAGAGAACCGCGCCGCGCTCGCCGGCGGCGTCTCCGTAGCCTCGTCGGATACGTCGGATTTGCTCTCGTTCGAGTCGACTGCGTCGAGCCCGGCCTACGCGGTCGAGCTCGTGAACGCGTACGCCACGGAGTACGTCGGACTGGCAGCGGACAGCACGACGGCGTCCATTCACCAGCTGCGGCTGAAGATCCAGGGCCAGATGGACGACGCTTCAGCTCGAGGGCCGCGGTGGGTCTGCGCTCTACGCGAACTACGCGCAGCAGGCGCAGGCGCTGCAGATCGCCGAGACGCTGCAGGGCGCGACGACCATCGTTGCCCGCCAGGCCGGCGGCGCGTCGAAGGACGGCCCGAAGCCGGTCCGGGACGGGATCCTCGGCTTCGTCCTCGGCGCTGATGCTCGGCGTCGGGCTCGCGTTCCTCTGGAACGCGCTCGACACGCGGATCCGCGGCGCGGCGGAGGTCGCCGACCGTCTCGGACTGCCGCTGCTCGCCCGTGTCCCCGAGCCGCCGCGCGCGTCTGCGCGCGAAGCGGAAGCTCGTGATGCTCGAGGCGCCCGAGAGCGCCCAGGCCGAGGCGTTCCGGATGCTGCGCACGAACCTCGAGTTCGTGAACCTCGAGCGCGGCGCGCGCTCGATCATGGTCACGAGCGGCCTCGAGGAGGAGGGCAAGTCGACGACGGTCGCCAATCTCGCCGTCGCGTTCGCCCGCACCGGCAAGCGGGTCGCGCTCGTCGATCTCGACCTTCGCCGCCCGTCGATCGCGCGTTTCTTCAATCTGAACGGGCGCCCAGGGCTCACGGACATCGCGCTCGGGCACGTCGATCTCGACGAGGCGCTCGCGTCGGTCGCCATCTCGCAGCCGCACGACGACAACAACGGCGACCGGCACTTCAACGGGAACGTCGGCATCGACGGCCTCCTCGAGGTGCTGCCGACCGGCCCGCTCCCGCCAGATGCCGGCGAGTTCATGGAGAGCCGGGTCGTCACGCGAGATCCTGCGCGAGCTGAAGAACCGCGCCGATCTCGTCCTCATCGACGCGCCGCCGCTGCTGCACGTCGGCGACGCGATGGCGCTGACTGCGAAGGTCGACGCCCTCATGCTCGTCACGCGTCTGAACGTCCTCCGTCGCCCGATGGTCACCGAGGTGCGCCGAATGACTCTCGACGGCTCCGGCGCTCTCGCTCGGCTTCGTGCTCACCGGGGCCGGCGGCGACGAGTCGTACGAGACGGCCGGCTACTACGCGTACGTCCCGCGCAAGAAGGATCGCGAGCCCGTATGAGCGCCGTCGCCCAGCCGCAGACGCTCGGCGCCGATATCGACGCGCGCACGCTCGCGATCCTCGATCATCGCCGGCGGGCGCGGCCGTTCCGCAGCCGCGGCGCGCTGGTTCGCCGTCTGCTCCTCGTCGCGGACCTCATCGGTCTCTCCCTCGCGTTCGTCCTCACGGAGGTCCTCGCCGGCGGTTCTCATCGTCACGGCATTTCGACGCGCGGTGAGTTCCTGCTCTTCGCCCTGACGCTGCCCGGCGTGGATCGTCCTCGCGCGGCTCTACCGGCTCTACGACCACGACGAGGAGCGCACCGAGCACACGACCGCCGACGATTTCGTCGGCGTCTTCCACCTGATCACCGTGACGACCTGGGCGCTCTGGGTCATCGGCGACGCGACCGGCCGCGTCCACGTCGACGCGCAGAAGACGGCCCTGTTCTGGGCGCTCGCGCTCGCGCTCGTCACGCTCGGCCGCATCGCCGCGCGCTCGGCCGCGCGGCTGAGCCTCTCGTACGTTCAGAACTGCATCATCGTCGGCGCCGGCGACGTCGGCCAGCTGCTCGGCCGCAAGATCCTGCAGCATCCCGAGTACGGGATCAACCTCGTCGGCTTCGTCGACGCCGAGCCGAAGGATCGCCGCGTCCGAGCTCGAGCACCTCACGCGTCCTCGGCACGCCCGAATCGCCTGCCGGAGCTCGTCGGCCTTGCTCGACGTCGAGCGCGTGATCGTCGCGTTCTCGAAGGAGCCGACGCCCGGACGTGATCCGCATGGTGCGCGCGCTGCGGCGAGTTCGACGTCCAGGTCGACATCGTGCCGCGGCTGTTCGACGTCGTCGGGCCGCGCGCGGAGGTGCACGAGCATCGAGGGCCTCCCGCTCATCGGGCTGCCCGCCTCGCGGATCAGCCGCTCGGCGCGCTTCGCGAAGCGCGTCGCTCGACGTCGTCGTCGCCGCCGTCATGCTCGTCGTGACCGCGCCGCTCTTCGCCTACGCCGCCTGGCGCATCAAGCGCGACTCGCCCGGCCCGGTCTTCTTCCGCCAGACGCGGCTCGGGCATGAACCAGCGCCCGTTCACGGCGCTCAAGTTCCGGACGATGAAGGACGGGACGTCGACGGCCGCGCATCGCGAGTACATCGCGCAGCGCGCTCGACTCGAAGGCGCCGCCGCAGTCGAACGGGCCTGTACAAGCTCGAGCGCGACGACGTCGTCACGCCGTTCGGCCGCTGGCTGCGCAAGACGAGCCTCGACGAGCTGCCGCAGCTGATCAACGTCCTGCGCGGCGACATGTCGCTCGTCGGCCCGCGGCCCTGCATCCCGTACGAGACCGAGCACTTCGAGCCGCACCACTTCGAGCGCTTCCTCGTCCCGGCCGGCATCACCGGCCTCTGGCAGGTCACGGCGCGCGCGCGCTCGACGTTCGGCGAGGCGCTCGACATGGACGTCGCCTACGCGCGCAGCTGGTCGCTCGGCCTCGACCTCAGGCTCCTGCTGCTGACGCCGATCGCAGCTGCTCGGCAGGCGGGCGACGCAGTGAGCGTCAGACGGCAGGAACTGCGAAGCCGGCCGTCTTCCCGGATGAGCCGGTCGGTCGCCGTCGTCGGCCTCGGCTACTGGGGGCCGAACCTCGTCCGCAACCTGCAGCGAGCTCGAGGAGGCCGAGGTCGTCGACGGTCTGCGACCTGCGGCCGGACGTCCTGACGACGATCGCGCGCCGCTATCCCGGCTGTCGCCACGACGACGCGACTTCGACGACGATCCTCGACGACGAGACGATCGACGCGGTCGTCGATCGCGACGCCCGTCTCGACGCACTTCGAGCTCGCCGAGGCGGCGCTCGAGGCCGGCAAGCACGTCTTCGTCGAGAAGCCGCTCGCGGCGTCGTCCGCCGAGGCGCACGCGCTCGTCGCAGCTCGCCGAGCGAGCGCGGCCTCGTGCTGATGCCCGGTCACACGTTCCTCTACAGCCCGCCGGTCAACAAGGTCCGCGAGCTGATCCAGGCGGGCGAGCTCGGCGAGATCTACTTCATCTCGACGAGCCGCGTGAACCTCGGCCTGCACCAGCCCGACGTCAGCGTCGTCTGGGATCTCGGCCCGCACGACTTCTCGATCCTCCGCTACTGGCTCGGCGAGACGCCGGTCCGCGTCGCGGCGACGAGCCGCGGCTGCGTCATCCCGGACACGCCCGACGTCGCCTTCATCCACCTCGACGTATCCGAGTCGGCGACGATCGCCCACGTCGAGCTCTCGTGGCTCGCGCCGAGCAAGCTGCGCCGGACGGCGATCGTCGGCTCGCGAGCAGATGGTCGTCTACGACGACACGAGCGCCGAGCCGGTGCGCGTCTTCGACTCGGGCGTCGACATCGCGCGATCCCGAGACGTTCGGCGAGTACCGGCTCACCTACCGGACCGGCGACATCGTCTCGCCGCGCGTCGACGCGACCGAGCCGCTGTCGCTCGAGCTGCTCGACTTCTGCCACGCGATCCGGACCGGCGCCGAGCCGCGCTCGTCGGCCCGCATCGGCGTCGACGTGATCCAGGTCGTCGAGGCGGTCGACGAGTCGCTCGCGAACGGCGGCATGCCGATCACGATCGAGCCGGTCTGGGAGCTGGCCGCCTGATGGCGCGGTACCTCGTCACCGGCTGCGCCGGCTTCATCGGCTCGCACCTGACCGAGGCGCTGCTCGCGCGCGGCGACGAGGTCGTCGGCGTCGACGCGTTCACCGACTACTACGAGCGCGAGCTCAAGGAGCGGAACCTCGCGGCCGCGCGCGAGCACGCCGGCGTTCACGCTGCGTCGAGGCCGATCTCGCCGAGACCGAGCTGCCGCCGCTGCTCGACGGCGTCGACGGCGTCTTCCACCTCGCCGCGCAGCCGGGCGTGCGCGCGAGCTGGGGCTTCGGCTTCGACGTCTACGTCCACAACAACATCCGCGCGACGCAGCGGCTGCTTCGAGGCGGCGAGCGCCGCAGGCGTCGCGCGTCGCCTTCGCGTCGTCGTCGTCCGTCTACGGCGACGCCGAGCGCTACCCGACGCGCGAGGACGCGACGCCGGCGCCGCGTCTCGCCGTACGGCGTCACGAAGCTCACCTGCGAGGAGCTGGCGCGCGTCTACGCCGCGATCGTTCGGCCTGCGACGTCGTCGTCGCTGCGCTACTTCACCGTCTACGGCCCGCGCCAGCGGCCCGACATGGCGTTCGCCCGCATCGTCGCGCGCTCCTGCGCGGAGAGGCCGTTCCTCGTGCTCGGCGACGGGCAGCAGTCGCGCGACTTCACGTACGTCGACGGACGCGGTCGCGGCGACGATCGCGGCGTTCGAGCGCGGCGCACGGCAGGCGCGACTACAACGTCGGCGGCGGCAGCGAGACGACGCTCCTCGAGGCGATCCAGCTGCTCGAGGAGCACGCCGGCACGCAAGCTCGACGCGCGTTTCACCGACCGCCGCGGCGGGCGACGTGCACCGCACGGCGGCCGACACGAGCGCGGCTCCGCGAGGCGACCGGCTGGGCGCCGCGGGTGCAGCCTCGGCGACGGGCTCGGCGCGCAATTCGACGACTCGGTGGCCCATGTCTAAGGTGCTCGTCACCGGCGGCGGCGGGCTTCATCGGCTCGCACCTCGTCGACGCGCTGCTCGCGCGCGGCGACGACGTGCGCGTGCTCGACAACTTCTCGACCGGCGACCGGCGCAACCTGCTGCACGTCGCGCAGCACATCGAGATCGTCGAGGGCGACCTACGGAGCTTCGAGCGCGTCCTGACCGCGGTGCAGCGGGTGCGAGGTCGTCTTCCACCAGGCCGCGCTGCCGTCGGTCCCGCGCTCGATCCAGGATCCGCTCGAGCTCGAGCGAGGTCAACGTCGACGGGCACGCTCAACGTCCTGCTCGCGGCGCGCGACGCGGGCGTCCGGCGCGTCGTCTACGCGTCGTCGTCGTCCGTCTACGGCTCGACGGCGCCGACGCGAGGTCAAGCGCGAAGACATGCCCGTCGCGCCGCTGTCGCCCGTACGGCGTCGCGAAGTTCGCCGGCGAGGCGTACTGCTCGAGCTTCCACGCAGGTCTACGGGCTCGAGACGGTCTCGCTGCGCTACTTCAACGTCTTCGGCCCGCGCCAGAGCCCGATCTCCGAGTACGCGGCCGTCATCCCGAACTTCTTCGCCGCGGCGTTCATGGACGAGCGGCCGGTCGTCTACGGCGACGGCGAGCAGTCGCGCGACTTCACGTACGTCGACAACGTCGTCGCGGCGAACCTCGCGGCGGCCGCGGCCGGCCGGCGCTGCCGGCGAGGCGTTCAACGTCGCCTGCGGCGAGACGCACTCGGTCAACTCGCTCATCGCGCCACATCGCGCGCCTGGTCGGTCGCCCGCTGGAGCCGGTTCACGAGCCGGCGCGCGTGGGCGAGGTACGGATGTCACTGGCCGACATCGACAAGGCGCGCCGGCTGCTCGGCGTACGAGCCGACGATCCGCCTCGACGAGGGGCTGCGCGCGCGCCCACCGCCATTTCGCCGAGGATGCCTCGCTGCTCCCGGAGATCCGCGAGCGGCGCCGCTGGCTGTCGCTCGCACGCTAGAGGAGCCGATGTCTGGCTGCGCGACGTGAATGGACGACCGAGTGGTCGAGGAGATGACAGCCGCACGCGGCTCCCGAGCCCGTTCGTCAACACGGCCGATCCGCGCCAGGACGTGCATCGCGTCCGCGAGCACGACCCGAACCAGGCGCGTTACGGCGCGGCTGAGCGGCTGCTTCCTGAGCCGCGCCGCGGCACGCTTCTCGAGCTCGGCGGCGGGATCGGGGCGTTCGCCGAACGGCTCGCGGGCACGTGGCTACGAGGTCGCCTTCACCGATCTGAGCGAGAGCGAATCGTCGAGCGCGCAGCCGAAGCCGGGTTCGAGCACGCACGGCTCGACCTGAACTTCCCGCTCCCGTTCGAGGACGCGAGCTTCGACGGGCGTGACGATGCTCGAGGTCATCGAGCACGTCGTCGCCGCCGAGCAGCTGCTCGGCCGAGGTCGCGCGGGTTCTCAAGCCGGGCGGCTTCCTGATCCTGAGCACACCGAACTTCTCGTTCCTCCTGAACCGGCTGCGCATCTTGCGCGGGCGGCTGAGCGCCGACGAGGGCTACCACTACCGCTTCTTCAATCCGGCCGTCTTCGGTCGCGAGTACGCGACGCCGGCCTCACGGTCGATGCATCCTCTGATCTTGTGCCCGCGATCGGCTTCAACCTCTTCTGGAACAAGCTTCTGAAGCACCCCAGAGTGCACGTCCGCGTTCCGTCTGCGACCGCAGGTTGGATGGCGCACACGCTGCTCGTTCGCGCGACCAAGCCGCCCGAGTAGCTGGCGCCTCCGGGCAGGGCTATGCCGCTCGCTGGGCCGCGAGGCGATCGACGAACTCGAGCACGCGTTCCGCCCGCCGATCCCACGTGAACGACTGAACGTCGTCGAACGCGTTCGCCGCCAGCCGTTGCGCGAGGCCGGCATCGTTCAGCACTCGCGTGATCGCCTCCGCGAGACGAGCCGGCTGATCCGGCTCGACGAAGATCGCGGATTCCGGCCCGAGAACCTCGCGGAGCGAGGCGATCTCCGCGATGACAAAGCAATACGGAACCGAACCATAGAGCACACAACAT